>NZ_ABXW01000052.1 GCF_000173415.1 Providencia alcalifaciens DSM 30120
ACACGACTCTATTCCTTATGGAGTTCCCTCTTCACGATGAGAAGGAACTTAAATTAAAGTAGTTAAATCGATAAAAATCGATTATCTAGCGTTACGAGCTTCAATTACAGCTTGTGCAACGTTGTTTGGCGCTTCATTGTACTTCAGGAACTCCATAGAGTATGAAGCACGACCTTGTGTCTGAGAACGCAGGTCAGTAGCATAACCGAACATTTCGGATAATGGTACTTGTGCACGAACAACTTTACCAGTAGGTAAGTCATCCATACCTTCAATCATACCACGACGACGGTTCAGGTCACCAATTACATCGCCCATGTAGTCTTCTGGAGTTTCCACTTCAACTTTCATGATTGGCTCAAGCAGAACTGGTTTCGCTTTTTTGAAGCCGTCTTTAAATGCGATTGATGCCGCAAGTTTAAACGCCAATTCAGAGGAGTCAACATCATGGTAAGAACCGAAATGCAGACGAACACCCATGTTAACTACTGGATAACCCGCTAATGGACCAGATTTCAGCTGCTCTTGCAGACCTTTGTCAACCGCAGGAATGTATTCCGTAGGGATTACACCACCTTTGATTTCGTTGACAAATTCGTAGTCCATTGGCAGACCATCTTTGTCTTTCTTGTCCAGTGGGTACATATCGATAACGACATGACCGTACTGACCACGACCACCAGACTGTTTCGCGTGTTTACCTTCGATGTCAGTCACTTTAGTCGTGATTGCTTCGCGGTAAGCTACTTGTGGTTTACCAACGTTCGCTTCAACTTTGAATTCACGACGCATACGGTCAACCAGAACGTCCAAGTGTAATTCACCCATACCAGCGATGATAGTCTGATTAGTCTCTTCATCACTTGATACGCGGAATGATGGGTCTTCTTGAGCCAGACGGCCTAATGCGATACCCATTTTTTCTTGGTCAGCTTTAGTTTTTGGTTCGATTGCAACAGAGATTACTGGCTCTGGGAATTCCATACGCTCCAGGATGATTGGTGCATCAACTGCACATAAAGTATCACCTGTAGTTACGTCTTTCAGACCGATAGCAGCCGCGATGTCACCAGCGCGAACTTCTTTAATCTCTTCACGCTTGTTAGCGTGCATCTGTACGATACGACCAAAACGCTCTTTCTTCGCTTTAACAGCGTTCAGAACAGTATCACCTGAGTTAACAACACCGGAGTAAACACGGAAGAATGTCAGGTTACCAACGAATGGGTCAGTTGCAATTTTAAATGCTAAAGATGAGAACGGCTCTTCGTCACTTGCATGACGTTCAGCTGGAGTATCTTTACCATCGTCCAGAACACCGTTAATTGCCGGTACATCTGTAGGAGCTGGTAAGTAATCCACAACCGCATCCAGCATCGCCTGAACACCTTTGTTCTTAAATGCAGAACCACAGGTAACCAGGATAATTTCGCTTGCAAGAACACGTTGACGTAAAGCGCCTTTGATTTCAGCTTCAGTCAGTTCTTCACCGCCCAGATATTTTTCCATCAGTTCTTCTGATGCTTCTGCAGCGGATTCGATCAGATTGTTGTGCCACTCTTCAGCCAGCTCTTGCATGTCCGCAGGGATATCTTCGTATTCGAAGGTAACGCCTTGGTCTTCGTCGTTCCATTTGATTGCTTTCATTTTCAGCAAGTCAACAACACCAGTGAACGACTCTTCTGCGCCGACTGGTAATTGCAGTGGAACTGCAGTAGCTGCTAAACGTGTTTTTAATTGCTCAACAACACGTAAGAAGTTCGCACCCATACGGTCCATTTTGTTAACGAACGCGATACGTGGAACTTTATATTTGTTAGCCTGACGCCATACGGTTTCAGACTGTGGCTGAACACCACCAACTGCACAGTAAACCATTACTGCGCCATCAAGAACACGCATAGAACGTTCTACTTCGATTGTGAAGTCAACGTGTCCCGGGGTGTCGATGATGTTGATACGGTGTGGTTCATACTGTTTAGCCATACCAGACCAGAATGCAGTAGTCGCAGCGGAAGTGATAGTAATACCACGCTCTTGCTCTTGCTCCATCCAGTCCATTGTTGCAGAACCTTCGTGGGTTTCACCGATCTTATGGTTTACACCAGTATAGAACAGAATACGTTCAGAAGTTGTGGTTTTACCGGCGTCGATGTGTGCACTGATACCGATGTTACGATAACGTGCTATGGGCGTTTGACGGGCCATTTTTTCCTCTCTCGTGGGCGTTCAATTCTTCATATAAAGGGCAGCTGAAAGCTACCCTGAGATACATCACTAAGATTGGTAAGAGATTACCAACGGTAGTGTGCGAACGCCTTGTTAGCTTCTGCCATACGGTGAACGTCTTCACGTTTCTTAACAGCGGAACCTTTGTTCTCAGCAGCGTCTGATAATTCGTTTGCCAGGCGAAGCGCCATAGATTTATCACCGCGTTTACGAGCAGCATCAACGATCCAACGCATTGCCAGGGCATTACGACGAACCGGGCGAACTTCAACTGGAACTTGGTAAGTTGAACCACCAACACGGCGGGATTTAACTTCCACAGTCGGACGCACGTTATCAAGTGCTAATTCGAATGCATCAAGTTCAGTTTTACCAGAACGCTGAGCAAGGGTTTCAAGTGCGTTGTATACGATTGCTTCAGCAGTAGATTTTTTCCCGTCTACCATCAGGATATTTACAAATTTGGCCAGTAATTCTGATCCGAACTTAGGATCTGGAAGAATTTTACGTTGACCAATTACGCGACGACGTGGCATGGATATGACTCCGTTGTTAATTCAGGTTTGTCCAAAACTCTACGAGAGTATTTTGACATTAAGATTAAAATGTTTGGCCTTACTTAACGGAAATCCATTAAGCCTTAGGTTTTTTCGCGCCGTATTTAGAACGAGCTTGCTTACGGTCTTTAACACCAGAACAGTCCAGTGCGCCGCGAACGGTGTGATAACGCACACCTGGCAAGTCTTTAACACGACCGCCACGGATCAGGATTACGGAGTGTTCCTGCAAGTTGTGGCCTTCACCACCAATGTAGGAAGAAACTTCGAAACCGTTAGTTAAACGAACACGGCATACTTTACGTAATGCTGAGTTTGGTTTTTTAGGAGTGGTAGTATATACACGAGTACATACGCCACGTTTTTGCGGGCAAGCTTCCAGTGCTGGAACGTTGCTTTTAACAACCTTCGAGCTACGAGATTTGCGTACCAGCTGATTAATAGTTGCCATTATTAAAAAAGCTCCTGGTTTTTTGCTTCGTAAACACGGATTTGACCTCGTTCGCCAACATGACGATACACGAGGACGCGAAATTTTATTGCCGACTGGCTCGGGTGTCAAGAAATATACAACTTTTAGTGACTTTATAAGGCAAAATGTTGCTTATGAGCTTCAGTTAGCTTTACAAAACCTTGGTATGAGATGATAGAAACGCCATCAGCGATCTGATTTTGCAGCCCTCGGGCGTAAATATCTGCATCCAAGGCATAAATTTGAGCTCCGCTATTTTGTAATTCAAGAAGATATTTAGACCGCGAAATACCAGCCAGAACACCATCTTGGAACAACAATATAGCGTCTTCATTTGTGACTAACCGCAGCATTGCGGAAAAATCGCTTTTAAATGGAGAAGTGGCTAAGGTGTATAACATAGGCGGGATCCTACTACAGATCAAAAATTGAACGCAAGATCAAAATTTAAGCACGACGTCGCAAGCAGATAAGTGTGCTTGAATTTGTTGTGGCGTTAAAAATTCAGGAGTGACAACCCAATCATTCTGCTGGCTAATCCCTCTTTCCTGTAATGATTCAGAACACAGGTAAATATTTTCAATATCATACAATGGTAGGACTTTGAATGTCGCGATATAGTCTCGAGCCAAAATTTCTTTGGGTTGCTGGTGCGCAAGTAGTTGACATACACCATCCGAAATAAAGAATACGTTAATATCCTCAGTCAATGCTGAAGTTGCCAATAATGCATCCAGCCCTTCTCGTCCACTGGCACTGCCATGAGGCATCGTCGTAAAAACAAACGCAATCTTTTTCACAAAATACCTTATATCGTTGTGCTGTTCATGGTGTTCAGACTTAAAACTGAATAGTTCGGTCTGTTGTCAACATCGCCTCAGCTAAACTGCCTAAGCCGCTCATGACAAAACCTTCAGATAAGTTATAGGCTGGTAATGACAATGCTTGTGCTTGCTCTTCGTCGGTAATACCACGGCGCAGACTCGCAGCAACACAAATGTTCATTTCACACCCAGATTCTTGTGCAAGTTTACGCCATGCTTTGATTAAATCAAATTCATCAGTCGCGGGAGAAGTCAAGGTGTTGCCGTTAAGAACGCCATCTTGATAAAAGAAAATGCACTTCAATATATGCCCTTCTTCAAGAAGAGCATTGGCAAATTGATAGGCACTCGCTGATTGCGAAGTACCATATGTAGGGCCTGTCACTAACAAACAATATGTTAGCGGGTTTGCTTTACTCATTCACCACTCTTAAATTGGCGTATATATAAATAGACGGTGTGCTTCGAAATGTTCAGACGGTCAGCAACTTGATTGATTGCATCTTTAATATCGAAGATTCCTTTCTCGTATAGATTCAGAACCACTTGCTTGTTTTTCGCATTGTTCGAAACATTACGGTCATTACTGACTTCTTCAATGGTGTATTCCAATGTTTGAGCAACTAGGTCATCAACAGAAGATGCGAAGTTTACATCTGAAGTCACTTCTTGTTTTTCTTCAGGAACAAATGATTTAATAATTTCTGAGAATGGTACATCTAAGTTCATATTAATACACAGTAAACCAATAACACGCTGCTTACGGTTACGAATCGCAATCGTCACGGATTTCATTAGGTCACCGCTTTTAGCTTTCGTAAAATACGCTTTGGATACATTTGATTCTGCATCGGCCATGTCATGGAGCATTCTTAACGCTAAGTCAGTAATAGGCGAGCCAATCTTACGCCCTGTATGCTGACCATTAGCTATTCTCACTGCTGAACATTTTAGATCTTCTAGAGAATGAAGAACAATTTCACAATGCGCACCAATTAGCATAGCGAGCCCGTCAACCGCAGCTTCATATGATTTCAAAATTTCGTGGTCAGTCTCAGTAAACGGCTGGTTATCTAGAATATTAATATCACTGAGGTCTTGGGATTGTAATGCATCAGACATTTCAACGTCATCCTTCTAAAGTGTATAAAATTCATCCAGTCAACCAATGAGGCATTCATTATTCGACTCATTTGCCTTCATTCTGTTGTACATAGTCAACGGATGTGATGATTAAAAATAAAAACGAATCTATTGAAGTTAAAACTCCGAGGCGTTGCCGTCAAGCGAATGAATGCAAGAGAGTATGTTTTATCACAATCTTTACGTAAATCAATCGCTACACAAGAGCCGAATGGCTGTGTTTATATTAACCGCGTTTTATAATAGATGTTACGGAGTTTAAGTAATAGCCTTCAAAGTCTTAGCAATATTAGATATGGACATAAATAATGCCAATGATAAATGCGCATACTCGCATGCTAGATATCCTGCAAAAAACTTCAACTTACTTCGTCGAACAGACACAAAAAGGTCTAACCCACAGCCTAGCCTCCGTTTCAAACACCTACAATCAGCTCTACTTTTCCTATATAAACCAAGATACAAACAAAGATATTGATACTTTTGCCAACGCATTAAAAAACTACAGTAAAGAGTACATTTCTACCTATGGAGCATTAATCGGTGAAGGCGATTATGGTCGAGCCTATAAATTAGGATCATATGTCATAAAAATAGCGTTAACTGAAGATTCCTTTCAAGGTTCTAATTCTAATTGTACTCGAACCTCTCGAATTACCAATGAATTCAATGGTTCTGATTACTCACGAGAAGCCAACTTAAGTAATGGTGAACATGTTTTAGTGTCTAAATTTATTCAAGGTCATTCCGTGACAGGTAAAAAAGTTGTTGAATTTATGAATTCAAAAGACAGAGTCATGTACGACATAGACTCGGAAGGTAATGTAAAGGAAGGTTCAGATAAAAAACTGTACTTAATTGATTCTGATATGGTTTTTTACACAAAAAATCACCGTAAACAATCAATAGCCAGTGATGAATTTCATGAAAATCTTGCAGTAATCGCGGATACGTATGATATCGAACTATCTTTAAGAGGCTGGGTCGATTAAACAACGCTTTTTTAGGTCGTCATTTATTCCCTTATACGAAGAGCGCTACATGATGTAGCGCTCACTCAAACATTATTTAGCAGCTGGTTTGATATCTAATAATTCAACATCAAAGATCAACGTTGAGTTCGCAGGAATACCTGGAACACCGTTTTCACCATACGCTAATTCTGGCGGGATAACTAATGTCATTTTGCCGCCTTTCTTCAGGTTAGCTAAACCTTCTGTCCAACCTTTGATGACTGAATTCAATGGGATAGTCAGTGGTTCATTACGTGAATAAGAGCTATCGAATTCTGTTCCATCAACCAGAGACCCTTTATAGTGCACGACCACTGTTTCGTCTTCTTTAGGTTTTGCGCCTGTGCCGTCTTTTTCAATTTTGTACAACAGACCAGACTTAGTTTTCACGACACCTTTTTCTTTCGCAAACTTCTCGCGATACTCTTCGCCTTTCTTCACGTTAGCAGCAGATTCAGCTTTGATTTTATCTTCAGCCGCTTTTTTCACTTGGCCTTCGAATTGGCGTAACGTTTCTTCAACTTGCGCATCTGTCATTTTACTTTTGCCGCTGAATGCATCTTGCACACCAGCTAATAATTGGGCTTTGTCCAGATTAATGCCAATAGATTTTTGCTCTTCTAAAGAGTTTTGCATATAGCGACCTAAAGAGGCACCTAATGCATACGCGTTACGCTCTTCTGCATTTTTGAACGCGCTTGCTTGTGTTTTTGCTTCTTCTGCCATAACTTGTGGTGCAGTGAAAGCGAATGCTAATGTTGTTGCTAATAGACTTGCCTTAAACAGTGATTTCATCCTAATCTCCGATAGCTATTATTCGAGCTATTACGCTCATTTTTATTGATAGCTGTTCCTTATCTTAAAAAACAAGCTGTCAGTTAACACAATAAATATAAGAATATCTTAGACCACATTAACAAAAAGAGGTTTCAACGCCTACACCTTTAAATAAAACTTATCTGTTGATTTGTAATGTTCGGTTATTATGATGTTTTTTTCATGGTGAGAACCCATAAGGAGATCCTAAAATGGATTCATCAAACAATTTTGAACAGCGTTTAGAACTTTTGGAAAGCAAAGTTGCCTTTCAAGAATTAACCATTGAACAGCTCAACCAAGTGATCACAGAACAACAAATGCAGCTGTCAAAAATGCAGGAACATTTGCGTATCGTTGCGGAAAGATTGAAAGCGTCGCAATCATCTCACCTAGCGCGTCCTGAAGAAGAGACTCCCCCTCCCCATTATTAGTCTCTCAACTTTTCCCCCTGATATGAAATTGGGAGATATCAATATCAGGCAAAGCCACCTCTTCGGGCTTATCCAATTGAGGTACCCATTCATAGGGAACTCGATAAGCCCGATAAATCATGTTATCCCAGGCGTATTGTTCATCGGTATAGGGGGAAATATATTCCCAAGCAATTTTATTTTCCTTAGTAACTTCAATAATTCGTCCATCCGCGCCCTCTGTAATCAATGTATTACCATTGAGGAGTCGTTGTGCGCTGCTAACATGCGGACTAAAAAATCGAAAACGATTTGTCGGCATTTTAAATCCCTGCTCATTTGCAGAATGCTGCCAAACAATATCTAAACTGATCGGGTCTATCTCCAAGACTCGAGAATAGTCACGACCCGCATTTTTTAATCCATAAAGCGAGGTTGGCGTTGCTTGCCCATAGCCTGCTTGCCAGCCATTATCAAACAGTAAAATATTCCCCGCACCCGGTAACCCTTGAGGAATAAGATGGGCATGATGTTGACCAATAATCCCCCCTAAATGTTTAACATTATCATGGGTATAATCAGGTCCAATTTGCCATACAATCTTTCTTGTTTCACGGCCGGTAATTCCAATAATATTCGCTTCCCGAGAGCTCCATATTATATTCTCAGGATGAAAATCAGTATTGCCATTATCATAATGTTTGTTGGGGCCAAGCAGAGATAGGCTATTGATATGTAAATAATCCCCCACACCATCAGATATGAGATTAGGATTACGATAAAAAACATTCTTTGCGGTTTCAGAAAAACCGAGCTCTGAAAAGTGATCACTAAGCGCCCAAGTCCATACAATATTTCCCTGCCAATTAACCTCAACAAAGACGTCATCCAGTAATGGCTTATCTGATATTTGAGGATTTTGAATATTTCGATGGCAAAGTAATAATGTTTTGCCTTCATAGATAGGGGATATCAAGTCAGGCGTATAATACCCGACGGGGTTTCCTTCCCGTTGAAAATCATGATGGGCTCTTGCAGACCAATATTGCTCCCCAGCATCATCCGTCAATAATTCGACACGATCAAATGACCAAACTTCGTTATTGTCCCAATCCCGCTGGACCAACCGAGTATATTCGCGATATTTATCACCTTCTTTTGACCATTCATAACTCAGCAGATTGCCTCGAGGTAACATTTTACAAGGCACTCCATTACTGTCCTGCCAAACATGAACTTCATTGCCATTCATATCAATAAGCACAGCGCCCTTATTAGCCACTGAAAATAATGTATAACCATTCCAGGCTTTATCTGGTTTATAAATGGTTGTTTTTGTAGGGTAAATAGAGGGCATTCCCATAATGATTTTCCTCGATAATTGAGACAATGACACGAGATAAACAAAGAAATTAATCTCGATAAAAATCATGGGAATTATAAGTTAGAAAAATAACCAACTGATTTACAATAAATTTCAGTAATTATTAAATTTAATAACAGTGAATACTTGAGACTGAATGTTGAGTAAAAAAAAGCCCAACATAAAATGTTGAGCCTACTTTCGAAATAAAAAGCGAGTTCACTTTTTATTGAATCTCTTTTTTAGAGATTAGTGGCAACCACAGCCACCATGCTTGTGTCCGTGGCCTTGACCTTCGCCACCACCACAGCAACCGCCTTCTGAACCGTGGCTATGACCGCCACCGCCACAGCAACCACCTTCGTGATCATGGTCATGGTCGTGACCATCAGCACCATGGACGTGACCATGTGCGATTTCTTCTTCTGTTGCTTCACGGATAGCCATGACTTCAACATTAAATTTCAGGTTTTGACCTGCTAACATATGGTTACCGTCGACGATAACTTCATCGCCTTCGATGCCAGTGATTTCAACAGGAACTGGACCCATATCAGTATCCGCTAAGAAACGCATACCCACTTCCAGCTCGTCAACGCCCATGAATACATCTTTTGGTACGCGTTGAACTAAGTTGTCATCGTATTGACCATATGCATCGTCTGAAGCGACTTCGACATCGAAATGTTCGCCAACTTCACGACCTTCTAATGCTTTTTCCAGACCAGAAATTAAAGATCCACGGCCATGCAGATAATCCATTGGCGCATTTGCCGGGGACTCATCAACTAAAACACCGTCTTCTGTTCTTACTTGGTAAGCGAGGCTTACAACCAAGTCTTTTGCTACTTTCATGACATCTCCTACGACCCGTAAGGGAAAAATTTTTGCCAATTGTACCGGAAAACAATTGTGCTGTATTGAGAATTGACAAAATTCTCTTATTCTGGGGTAAAAATCCCAATAACTTGTTCTTGCTTTCTCACATGCTCAGTGGCATCACCTTCGGTTTGGCGCTGTTGATCCCCACAGCTCACACATTCAACCACATCAATTTTGTCTTCTCGCCACATCATTAAGGTGTCTTGAGACTTGCATTTAGGGCAAGTTGCCCCAGCAATAAAACGCTTACGTGTTGCTGCCATTTTTCTACCTTACTGTTCGTTATTCCAGCTATGCGGTTGGCGATTTTCTCTTTGCATCTCTTTTTCGAAAAGTTCGTTAAGTTCACGCCGCGCCTCTTTAATGCGTGAGATTTGCCCGCTGTCGCTGTTTTCATTTTCAGGAATGATATCGCGTAACATACGCATATCGAGTCTGCGGAAATGTTGCTTGGCTCGATAAGCTTTATGAGGGTGCATACCGGTACTAACTAGCGCCTTACTGCCCATTTCCAGCGCACTTGAGAAGGTTTCACGGCTGAAATCCGTCACGCCACTGTGCAATAATTCGTGTGCCTCTAAACGCCCTTTAGCTCGTGCAATAATATGCAAGTTAGGGAAATTTTCTTGGCAAATACGCACAATTTCCATCACTTCCTCAGGCACATTGCTGGTGATCACAATCGATTTCGCTTTATCCGCGCCTGCCGAACGAAGAAGTTGCAGCTCACGCGCATCCCCATAATAAACGGTATATCCATAGCGGCGCATCGTGCTAATTGCCGTGACATCTTGTTCAAGCACCGTAATGTTCACTTTATTCGCCATCAACAAACGACCAACCACCTGCCCCATGCGCCCAAATCCCACTAAAATAACATGAGGATTAGTATCTTCCACAAACGGTTTTTCTGTCGATGTCGCTTGCTGATTATAACGGCGGTTGAGATACGCATCTATCAGCTGCATCACAAGTGGCGTTGTCATCATCGACAAAGTCACCACAACCAACAAGAGGTCCATTTGACGTTCATCAATAACACTCGCGCCAAACGCGGTGGCATAAATCACGAAGGCAAACTCCCCACCTTGGCTCAATACCCCAGAAAACTGTGCGCGAGCACCATTACGTAAGCGAGCCACAAACCCTAGCGCATACAACACCAGTGCTTTCACCGCGACTAATACTACAACAGCGATCAAGACTTGTGGAAGGTAAGTCCACAACACTTGTAGATTCAGAGACATACCAACAGAGATAAAAAACAGCCCTAACAATAATCCTTTAAACGGCTCGATATTAATCTCTAGTTCATGGCGGAATTCTGTTTCCGCCAGCATCACTCCAGCCATAAATGTTCCCAAAGCCATTGAGAACCCTAGGCTTTCCATAATCAGTGCCGAACCTAATACCACTAACAGCGCGGCTGCCGTGAAAATCTCGTGCACCCCCGACTTGGCGGCTAGTCTAAATAGTGGACGTAATAAATAGCGACCGACAACCCACAGCCCTACAAACGCTACCACTTTCAAACCAATTTTGTACCAATCACTGCTCCCCGTATCACCGGCTAATAACGGAATCAACGCCATAATGGGGATAACGGCCATATCTTGGAACAGTAAAACGGAAAAACCAAGCTGCCCACTTTCTTGATTAGACATCCCTTTTTCGTTCATCAATTGCAGCGCCATCGCCGTCGAGGACATCGCCATGCCCAAGCCACCGACTACCGCAGCCTGCCAAGAAAATTGTGCCAAAATGAGCACCCCTGCCATTAGCACCGCAGTGACAACCACTTGGATGGTTCCCACACCAAAAATTGACCGACGCAGTTCCCATAATTTAGATGGCTTCAGCTCGAGCCCTATCAAGAACATTAAGAAGACAACACCTAACTCAGAGAAATGCAGAATATCATTCACATTGCGGATAAAACCCAACACAAAAGGACCAATGATGATCCCAGCGAGTAAATACCCTAACACCGCACCCAATCGGATTTTTTGGGCAATTGGCACCATCACAACACCGGCGCATAAAAATATGATCACCGACTCAAATAGATTCAACTCATCCATTTGAAATATCTCCCATATTGAGGGGCTGCTTCATCCATTGTTTATATTCTTCAACTGCTTGCTGTAATTGTTGTTTGCTCAGTCGACGGGCAGAATAAATGATACTCGGTTCTAGCCACTGCATATCACACATCAACGCAGTCAATTCAAATGGGCGAAGAATTTCGGATAACGGATAGCGATTATAGCCGCCATGCTGGTAAGACTCTTCTGGCTCCCCTGTCGTAATAATCGAACGCCAATATTTGCCTTTTAACTTTTGATAACCTTGGTCTGTGGCAAACCGGCGAGTCAGCACTTGGTCAAACCACTCTTTTAATAAAGCGGGGCAACTATAAGTATAGAGAGGATGCTGAAATACGATGACATCATGCTGACAAAGTCGCTTTTGTTCTGCGGTGACATCAATAAAATAATCGGGGTATGTTGCATATAAATCATGGATAGTGACATTATCAAAATCACGCACCGCATCTAATAACAGACGATTAGCAACTGACTCATGGGGGTCTGGGTGAGCGTAGACCACCAGTACTTTTAGCGAATTTGACATCTTTCCCTCCTCAAAGGCGTGTCAGGCGGATAATTTTCCGTTACCATGCAGCCTGCTAAATGTATTTTAAGCTTAATATATTTCAGTAATAACTTTTTTATTCGAATATATCTAACTCAATAATTTAACATATTTTCAATAGACGGTTTCTATGATTGTTTTCTCTTCATTACAAATTCGCCGAGGTGTACGTGTTCTGCTGGACAATGCAACTGCGACTATCAATCCGGGACAGAAAGTCGGATTAGTGGGTAAAAACGGCTGCGGAAAATCCACATTGCTGGCACTGCTAAAAGGTGAATTACAAGCAGAAGCAGGATCAGCAACCTTTCCAAGCAATTGGTCAATGGCATGGGTTAATCAAGAAACCCCAGCCCTTGATGTGCCTTGTATTGAGTATGTGATTGATGGCGATCGCGAATTTCGTGCCCTAGAACAAAAACTCCAGCAAGCGAATGAAAAAAATGATGGTCATGCCATTGCCGTGGTTCACGGACAGTTAGATGCCATTGATGCATGGACGATTCAATCCCGTGCGGCCAGCCTACTACATGGTTTAGGCTTTAGTCAGGCACAACTACAGTCCCCAGTAAAATCCTTTTCGGGTGGCTGGCGTATGCGCTTGAACTTAGCGCAAGCCCTATTGTGCCGTTCTGATTTATTGTTGCTCGATGAACCAACGAACCACTTAGACTTAGATGCCGTCATTTGGCTGGAAAAATGGCTTAAGAGCTACTCAGGCACACTGATCTTGATTTCCCATGATAGGGACTTCCTCGATCCTATTATCGATAAAGTGCTGCATATCGAACAAGAAACGATGTTCGAATACACGGGTAACTACTCCTCTTTCGAGCGTCAACGTGCCACTAAATTGGCACAACAACAGGCTCTGTATGAGAGCCAACAAGCCAAAGCCGCTCACTTACAAAGCTACATTGACCGCTTCAGAGTACAAGCAACGAAAGCGAAGCAAGCTCAAAGCCGTATTAAAATGCTTGAGCGTATGGAGATGGTTGCCCCTGCACATGTGGATAACCCATTCCATTTTTCATTCCGCAAACCAGAAAGCTTACCTAACCCATTATTAAAAATGGAAAAAGTCAGTGCTGGTTACGGTGAAAAAGTGGTATTAGAATCCATTAAATTGAATTTAGTCCCCGGCTCACGCATTGGTTTACTTGGGCGAAATGGTGCAGGTAAATCAACATTAATCAAAATGTTAGCGGGAGATTTACCCCCATTGCACGGTGAAATTTCCCTCGCCAAGGGCATTAAACTGGGGTATTTCGCCCAGCACCAATTAGAATATTTGCACGCTGATGAATCCCCGTTGCAGCATCTTGCCCGCTTAGCGCCAGAGCAAACAGAACAACAGTTACGTGACTATTTAGGAGGGTTTGGCTTTAAAGGCGATCAAGTGACTGATCCTAGTGGGCGATTTTCCGGTGGCGAAAAAGCTCGCCTAGTATTAGCGCTGATTGTCTGGCAACGCCCTAATTTACTGTTACTCGATGAGCCAACCAACCATTTAGACTTGGACATGCGCCAAGCACTGACTGAAGCATTAATGGCTTTCGAAGGGGCCTTAGTGGTGGTTTCCCATGATAGACACTTACTGCGTACCACAACCGACGAGCTGTATCTGGTTCATGGTGGAAAAGTCGAGCAATTTGATGGCGACCTTGAAGATTACCAACAATGGTTAGCCGAACAAAACAAAATGGAATTGCAGCAAGCACGGGAACTGCTTGATAAAGAAAAACCAGCCAGTACCTCAACCGTCACGGCACAAGATAGAAAAGACCAAAAACGCCGAGAAGCCGAGTTCCGTCAACTGACTCAACCCATCCGTAAAAAAATTACGGAATTGGAAAAGAAAATGGAAAAGTATTCGATTTCCTTGGCAGAATTAGAGGCAAAATTATCTGACGCAGCCATTTATGAGCAAGATAAAAAAGCGGAGCTCACTGACTGTTTGAAGAAACAGACAGAACAAAAATCCGCACTCGAAGACGTTGAAATGGAGTGGATGGATTTACAAGAACAGCTAGAAACCATGACCAATGAGTTTGAAGCAGGTTAATCGGTAATTTATTTCAATGAATAAGCCCTTATTAAGGTCATATTAATAAGGGCTATTTTTACAATAAGACCAAATTAGATATTCTTAATTAGTGCAAAACCTTTAAAAATTTAAATTACACATAAAAATCTTATTTATAGTTTTTTTAAAAAATAATCTGAAGATTTGAGGTGTAATTAATAGATTTAAATATTAACATATCATTAACTTCAAGCAGTTAAAACCAATCAAAGAAAGTGTAATATTAAAAATAACACTTATTCTTCAATAGATTAAAATCATAGTAAAACACTTCAGCGAGCATCTATTTTGTCACTGTAATATCCCCATTATAATGAAGCCTATCCGACAAATTAAAAAATAAAAACCTATAAAGATAAGGCATTAGCACTTATCTAGATTCTATGGTTGGTACAGCATGATTTATATAATGACAATGCTCTATGGCAGAAACACAGCAAAAAAATATTTTTGGTTTATTCTCGCATTAACACTCTTTGGTGTGTTTATTGGCGCCTGCTTTTTCTTATTACCTTTTTTTGCAGATCCCCATGAGTACATGATTTTTCTATGTATTCCAATTTTATTGGAAGCCATTCGTTCCTTTGTTTGCTCAGCATATTGCCAAGGTGCCACTCGAGGATTACGAATCAGCCGTGGGCTAGTGCTGCTGTTTATGGTCTACATTGTGTTATTTTCCAAAATACATGCTTGGGAAACCGTTCTTTCTGGCTTTATTACTGGCTTATATCTGATGGTCAGCGCTATCTGGAAAATGTCCAACAGCGTGGTTTTAAAGTTTCAGCGCTGGAAACTGATGTTTACCGTATCCATTATTGAGTTCTTACTTGGCTTATGGAATTTTATTCCATGGTCTTTTGACTATTCATCCCGCCAAGTCTATTGGGATGTCGGTACGCTGATTATGATCTTCTCCCTAGACTCATTCTTTGTGTACTATTTTGTCGTCAGTAGCCGGATATCCGATGATGTGGATCAAATAACTTTTGTACGTAATCACTCATCTTCAGACAGAGAATCCGGCACCCTACATGTTTGGACAACCACAGGGCAACTACCGTTATTTTTTAAAATTATCCAGCGCTACATTGTCTCCCGCAATTCTCAGGGGGTCATTAGTACAGGGCATGTCGCCTTTGAACTCGATGAGATTTATATCAGCCACTACCCAGAGAAAGATATTGACCGCGATACGGCGCAATTCTTACAGATATTAAAATCCACGGAAGAAAACAATGACACTGGCGTTTTTCAAATCAGTTATCTTGATGAAATGAAAATTGCGCCGCCGTCTAATTTCAAATTAACCATTGAAGGGGTCAGTAAAGAAAAACTGGATGCTTTTTGGCGTGAATACAGCAAAGACACGACCTACAATTTAACTAACCGTAATTGCTCAACCGTTGTCTCTTTAGCGCTAATAAAAAGTACTGAAGGATATTTTACTGAGAAAAAAGGCGGCTTCATGTTGCTACTTAAATTACTCTTTAGCCCTGAACTTTGGGTCATGTCCCAGCTCAGAAAACATGCAAGTATAATGACGTGGACACCGGGGATTGTTTTAGATTACTCCCGAGCCATGTCCGTTCTATTGAAAATGCGATGATGAGTAATTTACTTCCTAAAGACGAGTGGAGAACGGAGTATCGCTATAAATCCTCTATGGATTTTAACCGCGATACTTCAGAGGTTGCCATCCACAATTTTCGTTCGTTTCAATTCACAGATAAAAACGAATACATATGGGGTACCAAACATTACAACTTGTCTGATCTGCAAAGTGTCGATTTAGTACAGTCACATTGGTCTGGTAAAATGATTGCCCATGTTTTTTTGAGTTTTGGTTTTTCCAATGGAGACTATGTCTCTTTTTCCATTGAAACACGGCGAAAATCACATCAGCAATTTTCGGTTTGGAAAGGTTTTTTCTATAACTACGATATTATCTATGTGGTCGCGGATGAGCAGGATTTGATTGGTACGCGGGTTAATTTACGCAATGAGCAAGTCTATATTTATCCCTTAAATTTAGATAAACCACTTATTACTGAATTGTTTATCAATTACATGGATAAAATCAATTCATTGAAAGAAAATGATGAAAAATATCATTCTATGTGGAATAACTGCACAACCAGTATTTATAAAATCGCAAAAAAAACTTATCCAGACTTTAAATTCAATTGGAAACTTTTAGTCAGTGGCTATGCTTCACAATATTGCCATCAATTAGGCTTTATTGAAGATAACGATTATTTTAATAAACAAAAAATTCCTATCATTCCATTAGTTAACCACACATTCTCACACCAGATTAGGCGTTAATTCCGCTCATAGTAACCGGCAGAAAGACACAATAGATCCTTAGCTAATCCCTGATAAGGATCTATTTTCGGTATTAACCCCTAAATTTAATTACATTCTCACTATCGAGCTTTCACGCACATCACATGGTATTCGCCATTAATTTTTTCTGTGCCTTCCGTTTCATGCTCGAAACCCGGAAATTCGCTATCCCACGCTTGTAAACTACGCAAATAGCCAATATGTGGGCTGTCGGTTTCTCCAAAGCTTTCGCCCGATAACAACATTGGGATCCCCGGCGGGTAAGGAATAATCGAGTTCGCCGCAATACGTCCAGCCAATTTGTCTAACGGTACGGCTTCAACACGGTTAGCAACAATCTGTTGATACGCATCACGGGGGCTCATCATGACATTCGGTAACTCGGAGTAGGCTTGATTAAGCTGACTGCCAGGGTTATTACGTTGCAAATACGCAAACATTTTATTGCCCAAATCACGCAACCCCATATCACCATAAATATCAGGTGCGACTTCTACCACTTCCGGCAACACTTTTTTTAACTGAGTATTAGCATCATAGTGGCGTTTAAAAGAGAGCAATGCATTGACCAATGTTCCCCACTTACCTTTGGTGATCCCCATAGAAAACAGAAACATAATTTGAAAATCTGTGGTGCGCGTTGGCACAATACCGTAGTGATTTAGCCATGCTGTGACCAAGGCTGCGGGTACACCAGAATCCAGTAATTTACCATCATCCCCCATACCCGGCGCCAGAATACTCACTTTTATAGGGTCAAGCATCGCCCAATCAGCAGGGATATTTTTGAATCCATGCCATGTATCTTCCGGATTCATCACCCAGCAGCGTTGTTCTTTCATCAAAAGCTCAACAGGCGCGAACTCAAAATCGTAACGTTCACCTGTTGCAGGGTCCTTCACGGTTTCCTGATTCCACGGCTTGAAAAACCACTCCCCATCATTTTGAAACTCTTTGTAGAGATAACCCAGTGATTGACGGAAGTCGATGGCTTCACGAATCACTTCGTCAGTTAATGAGCGCCCACTATTTCCATCCATCATATCCGCGGCAATGTCGTTAGAAGCACAGATAGCGTACAGTGGAGAGGTAGTTGCATGCATATGATACGCTTGGTTAAAGCGATTAAAATCAATGGCATTACGCCCATTTCTGACATGAATAAACGATGCTTGCGAAAGCGCATTCAGTAATTTATGGGTCGAGTGAGTCGCAAAAATCGTTGGATCGTCATCCTTACGTTCTTCATCACGCATCGCAAAATGGTCACGGTAAATGGGATTAAATCGGGCATAGCCATACCATGCCTCATCAAAATGAATCCTATCGAGAGATTTATCCAGTAAATTCTGGACTTTGCGTGCGTTGTAGCAAACGCCATCATAAGTACAGTTTGTCACTACGCTATAGGCAGGTTTTTTGCCCAGTTTATCCTCGGTGAACGGGTTGTTAGCGATTTTTTCTTGGATAGCTTCAGGAGACATTTCGGTTGGATAAATTGGCCCAATAATGCCATAGCGGTTACGGCTTGGAACCATATAAACTGGTTTTGCTCCCGTCAAAATCAAACCTTGCTCGATGGATTTATGGCAGTTACGGTCAATAACTACGACATCCTCATCCGTCATGCATGCCTGCATAATTGTACGGTTCGAGCCTGATGTGCCCACCACCACAGAGTAAGACTGGTCTGCGCCAAAAATTCGTGCGGCATTTTTTTCGCATTCACCGAATGCGCCAGTGTGATCAAGAAGTGATCCCACGGCAACCCGCTCAATACCAATGTCCGTACGGAATAAGTTTTCACCAAAGAAATCATGATAAATACGCCCCGCTGGCGTTTTCGTAAAGCCGACTCCGCCTTGGTGCCCTGGCGCAGCCCATGAATGTTCATGCACATCACTGTATTTAATTAGGCTTTTCATTAATGGAGGGAGTAATTGAGCGCGGTAGCGAATAATTGCGGCGAGAACTCGCCCAGCAATAAAGTCGGCTGAGTCTTCTAAAATCCACGCAAACTCATCCACTTGCTCCATCATTTTTCGGTCAAAAGCCACTAAAGCTTCTTCACGATCGCTCAAGAGAAAAACAGGCACATCTTCTTGACGACGATGAAGCTGGGTAATTAGTCGATGGGCTTGCGCTTGCTCTTCCTTATCAGACATATCTCGCCCATAAAGCAAGCAGTCAATACTGGTATTTGAGCGGATATAGGCAAGACCATCCTCGAAATCACGAATAATGACCGTTTCTACATGCTCGTCATTCAGTTCACTTGCCAGCCGTGCTACCGCATGGCTGATCACAGAATCTTCATCTGTTAGCTCGGTATAAACGATCAACGCCCTCATGGACTCTCCCTCAATTAATTATTTTAAGCGAAATAATATCTCCTTTAGTCTTAACGCAGATAAAGTTATTTTGCAAAGTTATCGAGGCATTAATCGTTATTCATCAAGTTTATTTATCATCACTTTTGCATTCATCACCAAGGCTTTCGCTTTATCTTCCCGTTTTTGTAGCAATGCCATGAACAACAAATCGGTAAGGGTATTTTGTGCCGTTCTTGAAGAGATAGAAGAGCTCCGCCATTCATTCTCTTCCGCCACGCTTTCCAACATATAATCCGACATTTGCGCTAGAGGAGAATCTTTCGAGCGCGTAATCGCAATAACACAAGCCCCATTTTGATGTCCAATATTGGCGGCAGTGAGCATATCTTTACGCTTTCCAGAAAAGGAAATGACAATTTGTACATCTTGTGGTGTTAACGTTAATGCCGCGGCAATTTGAACATGGTGATCAGGCTCCACCAGTGTCGTAATTCCAATCTTCTGGAGCTTATAGCTTAAATCTTTCGCAGTGAGACCTGAGCCTCCAATCCCGACAATTTGCACACGCTGCGCACTGTCTATGCGCTGAATGATTTTTTCAAACTGTTTAAAATCAAGGCGTTTAGTTGTTTCGGTGATGGAATAATTTTTCTCTAATGCCAGCTTCTGGGCGACCACCATCAAGCTATCCGTTTGAGTAATTCGGTTATGCAACGCACTATGGGGTTCTCCTATATCGAGCTGCTGGCGACCAATAATTTCACTCAATGCCAGTTTCAGCGCGGGATACCCCTTTACGCCTAACTTTTGACTAAACTTCACAATAGCGGATTGACTGATTCCAAGCTGTTCTGCCAATTGCGAAGAGGACAGTTTCAGCACTTTTTCAGGACTTTCTAAGATAAATTGCGCAATTTTACGTTGATTTTCCGCGAGTCGTGGTAATAGGTACGTGATGGTATCAAGTAACGTCATAATAGCCCTCAAGAAGGTAAACCTTTATCTACAGAATAAATTTACAAATAAATTATTCCTGCAATAAAAACTCAATGCTTGAAAATTAATTATTTAAATTCAAATAATTATTATTTTATCGAGTAATAAGCAACCAAGATTATTCGCTTATTTTGGCAAGAGAGAATAGATTGCACCGTGATAGCCATCACATCAAAGGAATAAATAATTCCATAGCATACCCCTCATGATACGTTTAAGGAGTTATTACTATGTCGATTGATTTAAGCAAGATGGTCACGGAAAGTCGCAATGAAGCCAGCACCCACATTGACCAATTGTCTACCCTTGAAATGCTTCAAGTGATTAACAATGAAGATAAAAAAGTCCCTTTGGCTGTGGAAAAAACCTTACCGCAAATTGCACAATTGGTCGATAAGGTTGCCGATGCCTTCCAACGTGGTGGTCGCTTAATCTATTCCGGTGCGGGCACATCAGGACGCTTAGGGATCCTCGATGCCAGTGAATGTCCTCCTACCTATGGAACCCCACATGAACAAGTGATTGGGCTGATTGCCGGTGGTCACCAAGCCATCTTTCGTGCCGTTGAAAATGCAGAAGACAAACCCGAACTCGGTGAACAGGATTTAAAAAATATCAATTTTAATCAAAACGATGTTCTCGTTGGGATCG
Source organism: Providencia alcalifaciens DSM 30120 (assembly GCF_000173415.1). Lineage (GTDB taxonomy): Bacteria > Pseudomonadota > Gammaproteobacteria > Enterobacterales > Enterobacteriaceae > Providencia > Providencia alcalifaciens. The sequence goes on from NZ_ABXW01000052.1 coordinate 20,780, forward strand.
CGGCGAGTGGGCGTACTCCCTATGTACTGGGAGCCATGAAATACGCTCGCGCCTTAGGTGCTACCGTCGCGGCGATTAGCTGTAACCCTGACAGCCCTGTCTCTCAAGCCGCCGACATTGCCATTACCCCTATTGTTGGCGCTGAAGTTGTCACAGGCTCTTCACGAATGAAAGCAGGAACGGCTCAAAAACTCATTCTAAATATGATCACCACCGGAGCGATGATCCGCATCGGCAAGGTGTTTGGTAACTTGATGGTCGATGTCGAAGCGACGAATGCCAAACTTATCGAACGCCAAACCAAGATTGTGATGGAAGCAACTGAATGTGACCGCCAGACCGCAGAATCTGCATTACAACAATGTGATAGACACTGTAAGACAGCGATTTTGATGATTTTATCGGGTTTAAATGCCGATGAAGCTCGTCAATTACTCGCTAAAAACCATGGCTTTATTCGCACTGCCCTCAACATCGCAAAATCCGTCTAATCAACGGATATTTATGAGAGAAACAGTATGGCTAAAATAACCAATGAAATGATACAGCAGATCCTGCAACACGTAGGTGGCGGTCGTAATATCAAGCAATGCGGCAACTGCATGACCCGCTTGCGACTCACATTACATGATGACCAATTCGTGGATAAAGCGGCAATCAAACAAATTGCGGGTGTACTTGGTGTGATTGAAAGTGATGACCAACTACAAGTTGTTCTTGGTCCTGGTAAAGCTCAAGCAGCCGCAGATCTGATGAAGCAGATGCTAGAGAGCGGCGAAGCCGATGATCTTCACGATGCGTCGGCGACGCAAGATCTGACAGAGATCGCCTCTGCGAATAAACAGCAACTTAAGAAGAAACAAACCAGTGCAGTCCATCGGTTTTTATCTAAGTTCGCGACCATTTTTACCCCATTAATTCCAGGCTTTATCGGCGCAGGTCTGTTAATGGGATTAGCGTCATTGCTAACATTATTGTCAGCAAACCAAAATTTATTCCCTGCGGATTCAACTCAGCTGGAGCATCTAAAAAGCTTAATTGCCTATATGAGCGTGTTTGGTAAAGGTCTATTCACCTTTATGGGACTGCTAATCGGTTATAATGCACAAAAAGCCTTTGGCGGAAGTGGTGTGAACGGGGCGATTATCGCAGCACTGTTTATTTTAGGCTACGATCCGGCTGCCACTAAAGGCTTCTATTCTGGTATGACAGACTTCTTTGGTTGGTATATCGACCCTAGAGGTAACATTATCGGTATCCTGATTGCCTGTATTTTCGGTGCTTGGGTCGAAAAACAAGTTCGTAAAATTATTCCTGCAAGCTTAGATATTATTTTAACCTCGACCATTACACTGCTCATCGTTGGGGCTGCTACCTTTGTTTTCATCATGCCTATCGGCGTATGGCTCTTCGAAGGAATGTCTTGGCTGTTCATGCACTTAAATGGCAACCCGATAGGAACCGCGGTATTAGCAGGCTTGTTCTTAATTGCGGTCATGTTCGGTGTCCACCAAGGTTTTATTCCTGTGTATGTGGCATTAGTCGAAGCCCAAGGCTTTAACTCACTATTTCCAATCTTAGCAATGGCTGGAGCGGGCCAAGTCGGCGCAGCATTAGCCTTGTATGTAAAAGCGAAAAAAGGCTCCGTGACGCGTAGCCAAATTGGTGGAGCGTTATTCCCAGGCTTCTTAGGAATCGGTGAACCATTGATCTATGGTGTCACACTACCGCGAGTAAAACCGTTTGTGACAGCCTGTTTAGGTGGTGCTGCCGGTGGGTTCTTTATTGGTGCCGTAGCCTGGATGGGTTTACCTGTTGGTTTAAATACGGTGTTCGGACCTTCCGGATTAATTGCGATTCCACTGATGACCTCTGACCAAGGCGTGCTTCCAGCCATGGCTGTGTATGCTGGCGGTGTCTTAGTTTCGTATCTGTGTGGATTCATTTTCACCTACCTGTTTGGTAGTAAAAATGTCGATTTAGATTAGATGATGATTTGAATTGAACGATAAAAAAGGCACTTAACGTGCCTTTTTTATTTATTGGAAATGGATTACTCCAGCCAAATTAATGGCACACAAGCGGCAGTTAATATCCCCATGACCAAATTGAAAATAAACCATGCACGTCGGCTACGTAAGAAGACACCAATCAAAGAACCAAATCCCATCCAGATCAAGCCTGCCGTTAAGTTCACCGCCACAAAAGCGATGCTCATCAAGATAATGGATTGAGTAAATAGCTCTCCAGGCAGACTAAAACTGCCTACTGCGCCTAATCCCATCATCCAGGCTTTCGGATTTAAGAACTGCAATAACCCGCCTTGGAACCAGGTTACACTTTTAGAGGCTTTGCTATCTGTTTTCAACGGCTCATAGCTAGCAGTCGCTGTTTTCCATGCCAACCATAATAAATAAATGCTACCAACGATTTTCAGCACGATATGAATTGCTGGATATAATAGTAAGAGTGCAGCAACGCCGAATGCAGACAAATAAAGAATTGACTGCATTCCAAGCATTATTCCTAATAATAATCCGATACTACGACGGAATCCGTAGTTAGCGGCACAAGAGGTCAGCAACATATTGTTAGGGCCTGGCGTGACTGCGGCAATGAATAAAAACGTAAAAAGCGAAAAAATTAGCCCCAGAGTCATTTATACTATGTTCCTCAACCTAAATATGTTTACTTGCATCACAGAAAAATAACAGTATGTTATGTGACTCTCAAGCGTTCCCACTAAATAAAAAATAAGGCCATGTCAGAAAATTTCCGCCCTATGAGTTGGGCAAAAAATCCACACCTCCAAACCTTATTACCAAGGATCTTTCGGCGTACCCCGAAAATTGTCCCCACATGGCAGCGATTAGAATTGCCTGATGGTGATTTTATCGATCTTGCATGGAGCGAAAACCCAGAACAAGCAAGTAAAAAGCCTCGTTTAGTGATTTTTCACGGATTGGAAGGAAATTTTAAAAGCCCTTATGCTCATGGGATGTTAGAAAGCGCCCAAAAGCAAGGGTGGCTAGGCGTAATTATGCATTTTAGAGGGTGTAGCGGAGAACCTAATCGCCAAAAACGTATTTATCATTCCGGTGAAACCAGCGATGCTCGCTATTTTTTACATTGGTTGAAACAAACCTGGGGGGATGCTCCAACTGCAGCAGTCGGTTACTCTCTTGGCGGTAATATGTTAGCCTGCTATTTAGCAGAGAATGGTGAGAATGCCGAATTGGATGCGGGTGTTGTTGTCTCTGCACCACTCATGCTAGAAGCCTGTTCCATCAAAATGGAAAAAGGTATTTCTCAACTATATCAGCGCTACCTACTTAACGGGTTAAAACGCAATGCAACGCGCAAGTTGGTACGCTACCCCGGCTCGCTTCCGCTTAATTTATTGCAACTTAAGCAGCTTAAACGTATTCGCGAATTTGATGATGTCATTACTGCGCGCATCCACGGCTTTGATGATGCGGCGGATTATTATCAAAAATGCAGTGCGCTACCTAAATTATCACAGATTACAAAACCCACACTGATAATCCACGCCAAAGATGACCCATTTATGGCGCCAGAAGTGGTACCAGATTTAAGTCATTTACCTGCAAATATTGAATACCAAATGACGGAACATGGTGGGCATGTTGGATTTGTCGGTGGCAGTTTTAGAAAGCCGCAAATGTGGTTGGAAACACGTATTCCGTTGTGGTTAACATCGTATTTGAATGAGCAAAAATCATGATTATTCCGTGGAAAGATCTCGCGCCTGAAACTCTAGAAAATCTCATCGAAAGTTATGTTTTACGCGAAGGCACCGATTATGGCACCCATGAGAAAAGCTTGCAGGATAAAGTGAATGACGTGAAACGGCAGTTAGTTTCTGGCGAAATTGTGCTAGTCTGGTCTGAGTTACATGAATCGGTAAATTTCATGCCTAATAACCAGTTTCGCCCGTAGCGCTGTTTCTCAAAAATAGTGGTCATGGCGTAAAACAGGGAGTCCACTATGTCAAAGAAGCATCCGATTATTGCAGTGACGGGTTCGAGTGGCGCAGGAACAACCTCAACGAGCCAAGCATTTCGTAAGATATTCCATCAATTAAATATCCGCCCTGCGACCCTTGAAGGGGATAGTTTTCATCGCTATACCCGCCCTGAAATGGATATGGCTATCCGTAAAGCCCGCGAACAAGGACGCCATATTAGTTATTTCGGTCCTGAAGCCAATGATTTTTCTCTACTTGAACAAACCTTAATTGACTACGCGACAACCGGTTATGGGCAGTCTCGTAAATACCTCCATACCTACGATGAAGCCGTGCCTTATGGGTTACAACCCGGTACTTTTACGCCGTGGGAGCCACTGCCATCCAATACCGACGTGTTATTCTATGAAGGGTTACATGGTGGTATTGTCACGCCAGAACACGATGTGGCACAACATGTTGATTTGCTGGTCGGCGTTGTACCTATCGTCAACCTTGAATGGATTCAAAAGCTTATTCGTGACACCACCGAACGGGGGCATTCTCGGGAAGCCGTGATGGATTCCGTAGTCCGTTCAATGGGGGATTATATTAACTATATTACGCCACAATTCTCCCGTACCCATATTAACTTCCAGCGCGTTCCGACGGTTGATACCTCGAACCCTTTTTCGGCAAAAGCGATTCCCTCACAGGACGAAAGTTTTATTGTGATTCGTTTCAGGGGATTAGAGCAGATTGATTTTCCCTATTTATTATCCATGCTAAATGGTTCGTTTATTTCAGCAATGAATACCATTGTGGTGCCAGGAGGGAAATTAGGTCTCGCAATGGAGCTGATTATGATGCCATTAGTGGAAAAACTCATGAAACAGCGTAATGAATAACGCGGTATTCTACTAAAATAAATTAATGATAAGATGCTTATCTTTACTATAGATAAGCATCTGAATATAAAACACGATTATACGTTTTTAATTTCGAAGCTATGAGTCACATTCACCGTTTTTTCTAACATGATTGCGACGGAGCAATATTTTTCCGCAGAGAGTTGGACGGCGCGTTCAACGACTTTGTCGGTTAATTCACGACCAGTGACAATAAAATGTAAATTGATATCAGTGAAGTAGCAAGGCGCTTCTTCGCGGCGCTGTGACGTTAATTTCACCTCACAATCAAGAATATCCTGACGACCTTTTTGAATGATGGAAACAACGTCAATCGCACTACATCCACCCGCCGCCATTAAAACCATCTCCATTGGGCTGGGCGCTTTATCCCCTGCATTACCATCCATCATAATTTGGTGACCTGATGCTGACTCACCTAAAAAAGAGAGTCCTTCTACCCACTTTACGCGTGCTTCCATTTTTATTCCTCTCAAAAAATAGTGATGTTTATCGCCTCATTGTTCCATATATCTAGACAATGTTATATCAGCATTATTAGGCTGAAGCGATACAGGGAAGACATTCGACATTGGATATGATACAAACAATGCTTAGTTGATAGGATTAAGATCAAAACTCAACGTTTCAATTGATTATATTATACAATTGATATTAATTTGCATTGGTCCATAGCAGCATTAATAATAGGCATCAATGTGACTTAATATGCTAAGCTAGACACTTTAAAGTCAGCCTTTCCCTACTTTTCGAAAGGTTGCAATAACATACAGAGGATAACGCTAATGGTTCTCGGCAAGCCACAAACAGACCCTACTCTTGAATGGTTTTTGTCACACTGCCATATTCATAAGTATCCATCCAAGAGCACTCTGATCCATCAGGGTGAAAAAGCAGAAACCCTTTACTACATTGTTAAAGGTTCAGTGGCTGTTTTAATCAAAGATGAAGAAGGCAAAGAAATGATTCTCTCTTATTTAAATCAGGGAGACTTCATTGGCGAACTTGGGTTATTTGAAGAAGGACAGGAACGTACTGCATGGGTTCGCGCAAAAGTTGCTTGCGAAGTCGCTGAAATTTCCTATAAGAAATTCCGTCAGCTGATTCAAGTCAACCCAGATATCCTGATGCGTCTTTCTGCGCAAATGGCGAATCGCTTGCAAACCACTTCCGAAAAAGTAGGTAACCTTGCATTCTTAGACGTTACTGGTCGTATTGCTCAAACATTGTTAAATTTAGCAAAACAACCTGATGCGATGACTCACCCTGATGGCATGCAAATTAAAATTACCCGTCAGGAAATTGGTCAAATCGTCGGTTGTTCCCGTGAAACAGTGGGTCGTATTTTAAAAATGCTAGAAGACCAAAATTTAATCTCCGCGCATGGTAAAACAATTGTTGTCTACGGCACACGATAATTTATTTTTCCGTCTAGCTTATTAGCTGGACTCTGAATAAAAAGGGTTTGTATCAGTGATATAAACCCTTTTTTATACATGTCAGTAATATAACCTTTTCGCCTGAACAAAAAATAACCGCGTTTTTTGATATTATAGAAAACATTCTTCTATATAGAATACTGAATAGTTAACCAATAATTATTTAGGATTTCATTCATGAGACACATTAATAATCTAAGCCATGCAGAGTCTCTTCAGCATTTAGAGAAATACCAAAAACGCTGTATTAACACTTTCTTGAAAAAGCAGGCTTTTTTCGAACATTTAGATGCGGCAAATCGCTCAACAACAAAATGCCCCGCATTAGCGAAAAAGCCGCTGGAAAAAGTCAACAATTTGCCTCAAACACGTTTTGTATCTTCATTGAGTATTGGTCGTTTAGTTCCTAATAGCCAACCTACCCAGCATGTTTCTAAGCCGAAGGTAGCGGTTATGTTTGGTACTCATTCAAACAAAAACATTGATACCCATTCAATTGAATTTAATAAGAGCTTCGCATTCTTTAAGAATCTTACGAACAAATAGCATTCCAAATTTTTGCCATATGTAGCACCTTAATGAATATGCCACACTTTTGCCTAACCGCTATTTGTTAGGCTTTTTTTATCAATTAGCTAATTATCTAAAGTCGTTTTTTTATATTGCAAGTACATATTACTGAATAAACTAGCCTCATTTTTACATTATCAAGGTGAGGTATCATATGCCCATTTCATTCCCAAAAATTCGATGTGACACCAGTTCCGCACTCAAACTCTATATCCAAAAAACCAACCAAGGTTCATTAAGTTCTGAGACTAAAATTTCATTAATTGCCAATCAAATTGCTAAAATAAAAAGTCGTCATGATTTTTTTAATTTAAAAAATCATGAAACAGAATTAAAAGACCAAAACACCACTCACGATTTTATTATGACCACAATGGATGATGCATCATGGGATGATGAAGCATTTGAATCTTGTGAACAGTTGCCTGCTTGGAAACAAGAAATTTATGATGATTTTGCATCAAATAAATTTAAAAAATGGGATAAACAAACTAAACCATTAATCCATAATCATTACGATGGCACGGTATTTGCTCAATATTTTAATGCTAAAGAAGAACAGCATGAAAATAGCCCCTCCCTCACGCGAACACCGTCAGACACAACCACACCACAAATATCCCAGCCTCCAGCCATTGCATTATCTCGAAAATTAAAAACAGTGAAACAAGAAAAGAAACAGATTAATACAACAGTAAAACCAGCGGTCTTCCGTTCAGATGGCACTCTGGTAAGCGTCAAACAACAATTAGCATCCAGTGACCGACTATCTAAGCATAAATCGTCGAATTTAACGCCGGTAAACTTAACAAAAAATAGTCAGAAAGAACACGTTACCCGACATACACCAAAATCGACGATCAAACCTGTTCGTAATGTGATATCAAAAACAACACACACCAGAATGAATTCAGCCAGTGAAAAAACTCGAGCGTCAACATCATTCAATCCGATATTAGAAGAGAGAAATGTTCCAAATGAATTTTCTTATAAAAAACCGGAAAGCCCAGCAATACAGGAGACAAAATCTACGCCCCAAACGATAAAAACGAAGAAAATTAATGGCAATTTGATCGGACTTTACACATCAGGAAGTACAGTCAAGTCGACAACTGACATGACGAAAAATAGGAGCACTGAAAATCAGCCAATAAAGAAAAATATCTCGCCGACAAAAACCTTCAACTCTCGATTAGAACAAGAAAAATCAATTAATCGATTACAAAATCATCGAACTCAACAACCCATAATGCCGCAGTCACAAGATGAATTTGTTATGAATATCAACAAAGAAATGGTAAGAAATGCACAGCAAATAGAAGCATTGAAGACCGATATTGCCGTGAAAAAACAGAAAGCAGAAATTATCAAACAGAGAATTTCCGCCCGAAAATAAGTCTAAAGCTCAAAGAGGTATCACTCTCTTTGAGCTTTGAGTTAATTATTCATCTAATAGCTTTTCTATTGCTGCCGTCAGTTTCGCCATCCCACTGTTAATCTCTTCCTCAGAAATAATCAGTGATGGTGTGAAGCGCAACACGTTGGCTCCTGCACTGAGCATCATCAAGCCTTCTGCTGCACTGGCTTGTAACACATCTTTCGAGCGATTCAGTAATTTACCTTTGAGCTCTGCACCAATTAATAAGCCCATTCCACGAATTTCAGCAAAAATTCCATATTGATCATTTAGCTTATTTAGGTGTGCGATAAATAACTCACGGCGTTTTGCAACACCATCAAGCACTTCATCTGTATTGATAATATCGAATGCTGCATTACCGACTGCACATGCCAATGGATTTCCACCGTATGTCGTGCCGTGAGAACCTACTTCCATCGTTTGTGCAATATCTTCAGTGGTGATCATCGCACTGATTGGAAAGCCGCCACCGAGCGCTTTGGCAGTGGTTAAAATATCAGGTGTCACATCGTAATGCATATAAGAGAATAGCTTCCCTGTACGCCCCATACCGCTTTGTACTTCATCAAAAATAAGCAATGCATTATTTTCATCGCAAAGTTGACGTACTCCTTGCAGGAATTCTAGAGTGGCAGGTGTCACCCCTCCTTCTCCTTGAACGGGTTCCAGCACGACTGCACACGTGTTTTCATCGATGACCGCTTTGACGGCATCAAGGTCATTAAAAGGCACATGAATAATATCTGCAGGCTTTGGACCAAAACCATCTGCATATTTTGCTTGCCCACCAACTGACACCGTAAATAATGTTCTGCCATGGAAAGCTTGCTTAAATGCAATGATCTTCGTTTTATATGGGCTATATTTGGTGATGGCATATCGACGCGCTAGCTTAAACGCGGCTTCATTTGCTTCAGAACCTGAATTAACAAAAAACGCGCGGTCTGCAAACGTTGCTTTCGTTAATTTTTGAGCCAGTTTTAGCGCCTGTTCATTCGTAAAAACATTACTCACGTGCCACAGTTTTTCGCTTTGGTCACGCACGGCCGCAACTAGACTCGGATGACAATGACCTAGCGCTAAAACCGCAATCCCGCCTGCAAAATCAATATATTCTTTACCTTGCTGATCCCAAACGCGGCTCCCTTCGCCTTTAACTGGAATAAATTCAGCTGGCGAAAAAATAGGTAGCATAACCTGATCGAAAGTTTGCCGATTGACTGCTTGTTGTTCTGACATACCCCTCACCTGCTCTTTATCGAATGCTTAAGTGAAAATATAAGCATCAAATATGAATAAAAAATCAATAAAGAGCAAGAGGAAAGGGTAAAATATGCATAATTAATTTTGCTAGCCGGAAAATATAGTGACTAGTATTTGAGGAAGTTACTCAACAGCTCATGACCTTGTTCGCTGAGAATACTTTCGGGATGGAATTGAACCCCTTCTATTGGCAGGGTTTTGTGGCGGATCCCCATAATTTCATCAATATCCCCGTTATTCAATGACCAAGCAGAAACATCAAAAGAAGCAGGAAGTGTTTCAGCCGCAATCACAAGAGAATGGTAGCGGGTCACAGTTAAAGGTCGGTTAAGCCCTTTAAATACCCCCTGATGGTTATGATGGATAGACGAAGTTTTGCCGTGCATCACTTCACGCGCCTTTACAACAGATGCGCCAAATGCTTGACCAATCGCTTGATGACCTAAGCAAATACCCAAAATAGGTACTTTGCCCGCAAAATATTTTATCGCTTCCAGAGAAATCCCCGCCTCATCTGGCGTACAAGGACCGGGTGAAATGACCAAATGGGTTGGAGCCAATTGTTCAATTTCTTCAATGGTAATTTCGTCATTACGTTTCACCAGCACTTCAGCCCCTAGTTCGCAAAAGTATTGGTATAAGTTGTATGTAAATGAATCGTAATTATCAATAAGTAAAAGCATAGTAGCCTATCCGACTGATTTTTATCATTATAAGTTTTTTGTTTATGCATAATTTATAGCGGTTAGCAATCAGAGCGCCACCCAAAATCCATAAATTTACACAAAGGGCGGCTATCATAGCACAGCCAAGACAGGAAAATAGCCTATTTAAGTCAAGTAATCTATTTTCAATATAAAAATTTCCATATAAAAATCATGGAATTATATTCACAGAGATATAACAATTTCATAATTGGACAAGAAATGCTTTAAATACAATAAAGTAAAATCACAACGGTCAGATGGGTAAAATCAGAAGATACGGTTAACCCACGAAAAAATCATGCATTCGCAAGCTAGGAAATAAGAAAAAATGCAAAGAAAGGGGTTTTAAACGAAATAAAGAGGATGATTAACGAAAACCATCCTCTTCATGAGAAAGATATTAAGGCTTTTTAATCACTTCAGCAGAAATAATCGTGATTGGTTCAACAGGAACATTTTGGTATGGTCCGACATTCTCTGTTTTGACTTTCGAAATTTTATCCGCGACATCCATTCCTTTAACCACTTTGCCAAATACGGCATAGCCAAAATCACGCTGTCCGTGATCTAAGAATGCGTTATCAGCAACATTAATAAAGAATTGGCTTGTTGCACTGTCTTTATTTGCACTACGCGCCATCGCAATGGTTCCACGTAAATTACGTAACCCATTATCAGCTTCGTTAGCAATTGGTGCACGAGTTTGTTTTTGCTGCAATTCTTTATTAAAACCGCCGCCTTGGATCATAAAGCCGGGAATCACACGGTGGAAAGTGGTGCCGTTGTAATAACCTTCATTAACATATTGCAGGAAGTTTTCAGTACTAACAGGGGCTTTTTTACTATTTAGCTCTAATTCAATATTACCTGCTGACGTCACTAATTTAACGTAAGTTTCACCAGCTGCTAATGCAAGAGAAGTTGTGCTCATCGCACAGACTGCCAATAATGGCACAAAAATTCGTTTCAACATTCAAGATCCCTTTTGTTAATACCCAAAAACATATTAATGCCCAATTCTAGAGCGAAGCGGGGGTAATTGCTAAAGATTTACCTATATTTACGCCGAATAGTTAAATTTCGCTAAATATAATTAATTGTAGGACATTTAAATGAGAAAGCTTTCGCATAATGTCATTCTCAAATAGATATAGCATCAAATATCCCCCTTTTGTTGTTTGTATGCTATTCAGTCGCTATAATCCCCCAGCCTTTTGAGGCTACTCAGGGAGAACCACCAATGGCAATTAAAAACCACAACTATCACATGACAAAATTTGTCATCAGTGCCCCCGATATCCGTCATCTGCCAAAAGATACGGGCATTGAGGTGGCGTTTGCTGGCCGATCTAACGCGGGCAAATCCAGTGCATTAAATGCATTAACACAGCAAAAAAGCTTAGCGCGTACCAGTAAAACACCGGGAAGAACTCAGCTTATCAACCTATTTGAAGTTGAAGAGGGCATTCGCCTAGTTGACCTCCCGGGCTACGGTTATGCCGAAGTGCCTGAAGACATGAAGCGCAAATGGCAGCAAGCTCTCGGTGAATATTTACAAAAAAGAGAATGTATCAAAGGGTTAGTAATTTTGATGGATATCCGTCATCCACTGAAAGACCTTGATATGCAAATGATCGAATGGTCAGTTGCGATGAACATTCCCGTCCTCGTTCTACTCACCAAAGCTGACAAACTGGCTTCTGGCGCGAGAAAGAAACAATTAATGGAAGTTCGCCAAGCATTAGCACCTCTTGAAGCTGAAGGCGATATTGAAGTGGAATATTTCTCGGCACTGAAAAAGATAGGTATTGATAAGTTACGTATCAAACTCGATAGCTGGTACAGTACTTCCGCAGAATAATCTTTTCGTTCCTTGTACGCCAATCGCGGCGTACAACGGTCTATGCCGTTAGCGCATCAGAATTTATGCAAAAAAAATGCTCCAGTCAAAAACTTGACTGGAGCAGCTAATATTCAGCTAAATCCGATTACGTGAAGTAAAAGGTCTGAAAGATAGAACATCTTACCTCTGTACCCTACGCCTGATAATGTACTTTATTTTTCGCTCGAAAAAAAGGCTTTTTGTAGTTTTTTTTCAAAGCTTACTACGATTCAGCCCCGAGAATCGTCTAAAAACTCGCATAAAACGTATTTTTACTACATATTTATGAGATCTAAGTCGCATAATTATCCCTTACGTCATTTCGCTGATAGTTTTAAAATTCAGTGTTTTACCGACGAATTAACTGCAATTTAAAGAGAATAAAATGGCGGAAAGATTAACGCATGTTCCACTGATAAAAAAACACCCCAAACATTGTCTCCAACCTTTGGGGTGCCTTACATTATCTTTTGCTTTTAAAACCCAGACTAACCAATATTCTGAATAGCCCACCGTTTTATTAAACATTTTTCTATTTTTATTTCTTTCCCAATCAATACTCTAAATAGTTCGCGGCTGTAGGTAGGCGGCAAACGAGGATATCCCTAGGAGCATACACAAGTATGTGACTAGGGTGGCCGAGTGCCCCCCCTACAGCCTGAAATATGATGAGTAAACGAGTATTAGTGGGCTTCGTCCCAGTTTGAGCCCACACCCACCTCTACTTTGAGGGGAACATCCAACGTCATACTCTGTTCCATCAACTCCTGCACTTTTGCTTGTACTTTTTCTAGCTCGGATTCTTTGACTTCAAAAACCAATTCATCGTGTACTTGCATTAGCATGTCCGCACTTGGTTTTTCTGTTTCAAGCCAATTATCCACGGCTATCATCGCCTTTTTGATAATATCGGCTGCGGTACCTTGCATTGGTGCATTGATTGCTTCTCGCTCTGCCGCTTTACGACGCATACCGTTGCTCGACTTGATGTCTGCGAGATACAATCTACGCCCTTCTAATGTCTCGACATAGCCGCGTTCTGACGCTTGCAAACGCGTATTTTCCATATAACGCAATACGCCCGGGTAACGCTCAAAATAGAGATCCATATAACGCTGTGCTTCTCCGCGAGGGATCCCTAACTGACGCGCCAGTCCAAATGCGCTCATACCATAAATCAAGCCAAAGTTAATCGCTTTTGCACTACGACGTTGGTCGCTGGTCACTTCCTCTAATGGAACACCGAAGACCTCCGCAGCTGTTGCTCTATGAATATCTTTCCCTTGCGCAAAAGCGGTCAGTAAGCCTTTATCTTGGGAAAGATGCGCCATGATACGCAATTCAATTTGTGAATAGTCCGCAGCCATGACCTTATAACCATCACGAGCCACAAACGCTTGGCGGATACGACGACCTTCTTCGGTACGCACTGGAATGTTTTGTAAGTTCGGGTCACGTGAAGATAAACGTCCCGTCGCAGTCACAGCTTGGTGATAGGACGTATGCACACGCTGCGTTCTTGGGTTAATCATTAGTGGTAGTTTATCGGTATAAGTCGATTTGAGTTTCGCTAAGCTACGGTGTTCTAACAATAATTTTGGTAGTGCATGGTTTAAGGCTAGCTCTTCAAGCACTTCTTCATTGGTTGAAGCTGCGCCACTTGGCGTTTTCTTAATAACAGGCAATTGCAGCTTTTCGAACAAAATCGTCTGTAGCTGTTTTGGCGATGCCAAATTAAACTCTTCACCTGCCAAGTCGAATGCTTGTTTTTCCAATTCAGCTAAACGCGCCGTAATGACTTGAGATTGAGCCGTCAATACAGCGGCATCAATCAGAACACCTTTACGCTCCATCCGCACCAACACAGGGACGAGTGGCATCTCAATATTCTGGAAAACATGGGCTAATTTTGGTTCAGACTCCAGTTGAGGATATAACGCTTGATGTAATAGCAACGTCACATCAGCATCTTCGGCAGCATAATTCGCCGCTTGCTCTAATGGAATTTGATTAAAGGTTAATTGCTTTTTACCTTTACCCGCAATCTCTTCAAAACTCACGGTTTTGTGGTTGAGATGACGATCGGCGAGGCTGTCCATATCATGGCGTCCCATACCCGCCACACTGTTCAACACATACGATTCCAGCATCGTATCAAACGCGATGCCTTTTAGTTCAATATCGTAATTTAGCAGGACTTCGGCATCATATTTTAAATTTTGACCGATTTTGCCAATCTTCTCATTCTCCAAGATAGGCTTCATAACTGCGATCACCTCGTCCAACGATAGCTGGGCAGGGGCATCAAGATAATCGTGCCCGACAGGTAAATACGCCGCGCGACCTGCTTCGATAGCAAAAGACATTCCCACTAAGCGAGCTTCTTGAGTATCTAAGCTGTCGGTTTCAGTATCAAAGGCAAACAACGTCGATTCGCTCAGTTTTTTTACCCAACGGTCTAACTGTGCTTTGTCTAAAATCGTTTCATAATTTTCAGCACTCAGCGTCGGTACTGCTGGCTTAGCTTTTGCTGCTGGCTGGCTTTCTGGAGCACGATAACTTTCAGCGGCTTTTGCAGATTTTGCACCTTTGCCGTCCATCCAAGTCCCATTTTCAACATCTGCTAGCCAACGTTTGAATTCATAACGGCTAAATAATGCATGCAGTTTATCCGCATCGAGCTCCGCAACTTTTAACTCTTCGCAAGGCTTATCAAGTTCAACATCGGTTTTGATAGTGGCTAACTGGTAGGATAAAAACGCTAATTCGCGGTTATCTTCCATTTTAGGCGCAAGGGTTTTAGAACCACGGAAACCTAATGGAGCAATAGCCTCTAAATTTTTATAGATATCTTCTAAGCTACCAATACCTTGTAACAACGCGAGTGCGGTTTTTTCGCCAACGCCTGGGACCCCCGGAATATTATCCGATGAATCACCCATTAGCGCGAGGAAGTCGATAATTAAACTTGGTGGAACGCCGTATTTTGCTTCCACTTCTTCAGGTCCTAAAATGGTGTTGGTCATAGTATTAATTAGCGTGATATTTGGCTCGACTAATTGCGCCATATCTTTATCACCTGTACTGATTAACACCGGCATACCCTTGCTGCTCGCTTCACGCGCTAACGTACCAATCACGTCATCTGCTTCCACTCCGGGGATCACCAACAGAGGAAGTCCCATCGCAGCAACCATTTCATGTAATGGCTCAATTTGCGCGCGTAAATCATCTGGCATCGGCGGACGATGGGATTTGTAGCTTTCAAACAATTCATCACGGAACGTTTTTCCCTTGGCATCAAAGACAACAGCCACATGACTTGGGGTGTATTGCATGATTAGGCTACGTAGCATATTCAACACGCCATACATCGCTCCGGTTGGTTCACCAGCGCTGTTGGTCAATGGAGGGAATGCATGATAAGCACGGTACAGGTAGGAAGAGCCATCTACCAAAATAAGGGGATTTTCAGCAATCTGAGCCATAATCTGTCATCATCTTGTTTATCGGGAATGAATGGGGAATAGGATGCCACATTGTGGCTTCAGATACACCTTGAGATTCAAATTCCCACACAGTTATCGTTTTTTATACTGGCGAACATCCTGTGGATAACTTTGTGAGTAAAATTTGGTTATCTAACGGATTCAATAAGTAAGAGAATTGCAACAAGAAAACAAGAAAATAAAATCAATGAGTTAGCGACTAGAGGTTTGATGTATCACAAATCAGGGGGGATAGTCGAATTGTGGATATTGATAACGGACAATCAGTAAATAAAAAGATAGCGGCAAGTTACCGCTATCTTCTTGGATTATTTTTTATTGACTAAGAAGTTCACAACTTTTGAGTACTCTTTAGCATAGTCATCTGCGTTATCCACAGAAATACCATTATTACGGATTTGGTACTTACCATCGACGAATAACGCTGGCACGCCGCGCAGTTTTAAATCTTGCGCTGCATTTTGCTGTTTCGCGACTAACGATTTCACAACAAAGCTATTCAGTGCTGCATCATATTCTTCGCCAGTCACACCCGCTTTAATAAACGCATTACGGATATCTGCTGGGGTATTGATAGTTTGCGTTTTTTGAACGCCTTCAAACAGAATTGGGGTTACTTTATCTTCGACTTTCAACACCATCGCGACTGCCCATGCTTGAGTCAGCTGAGCACCTAAAGGACCTAAGAAATCAACATGATAACGTGCTTTAGTCACGCCTTCTGGCAGGTTTTTCTCAACGGTCTGTGGTACTTTATATATGCTTTCAAACTGATAACAGTGTGGACAATAAAATGAGAAAAACTCTAGTACTTGCGGTAAATCCTGTACCGGAGGTTTAACATCAGAGTACTCTTTACCTTCTGAATAATTTGCTGCTGCGGCACCAAAAGACATGGCAATACCAATCAAAGCCAACATGATTTTTTTCATAGAAAACATTCTCCAAAAACACAGTCTTAAATATTAAAATTGCGGGTTCAATTGCAAAGGAACTTCCAACAATCGTTCGGTTTGCTGTGCAAACTCAATTGATTGTTTTTGCCAAAAATCAGCAGATTGGATCCATGGGAATGCTTTCGGAAAAGCAGGATCTTGCCAGCGACGAAGGATCCATCCTAAGTAATGCACCATACGCATCGCACGTAGCGGTTCAATCAGCTTTAACTCACGTACATCAAAATCGCAAAACTCGTTATACGCTTCTAATAACGTATCCAGTTGAATAATTTGCTCTTGGCGTGAGCCATTGAGCAACATCCATAAATCTTGTACCGCAGGACCATTGCGAGCATCATCAAAATCCACCAGCCAAGCTTCATCCCGCCACAAAATATTACCGGGATGACAATCTCCTTGTAGGCGGATAAACGATTGCTGAGCAGGCCACAGCATTTTAACTTGAGCAATCAACTTATCTAACGAATCAATTAATGGTGTTTTATCACGCTCTCTAATTAATGAACTCGTAGCAATAATATTTCTAGGCTGATCGAGATATTCATCCACACCGATAGTCGGACGAAATGCAAAATTTCGTTGTTTGCCTATCTGATGGACACGACCTAATAAATGCCCTACCCCTTCAAGTTGAAATAAGTTATCTGTTTCATATTGGCGCCCTCCGATGCTCGGAAAGACTGCAAACATAAATCCACCAAACTCTAAAACAGTCTGCCCTGCAAATTCTAACGGTGCTGCGACTGATAGACCTTCATCTTGCAGCTCAAGGGTAAAATCATGCTCTTCTTGAATTTGAGATCGGTTCCAACGCTCAGGTCGATAAAACTTCACCACATAGCGCTGGCGATTTTCATCCTGAAATTGGTAAACACGATTCTCGTAGCTATTTAGCTCAGTGAGCCCTGATTCGGGATAAATACCCGCTTCCATCAACGCATCAAGGATCACATCAGGGGAGATTCCACTAAAGTTAAAGCTCGAATGTTCTGTTAAATCCATATCCATTTAGTCTTTTATGATGCCACGCGCGCGCAAAATCGCCGTTTTAAAATCATCCTCGTAATCTTTTTGAATACCAGGGATAACCGCATTACTATCAGTACCACGCATTTTCAGATGATAAATTAATACGTCGTCAGTCAGTTCAGATAAACTGCCTTTAAAACCCGCTTCATCAGCCAGTTTTTGCAATAGTTGCACGAGATTTAAATCTGAGTTGTCCTTCCATACTGGATGCAGAAGTTCAATGACTTCATTTAAACGATGGCATTTCATGTTTATTCCTTATCACGAATATTCGATACAAGTTACCAATAATCCTACAATAGAAAAAGGGAACAGTTGTCAATCTAAGTAAAGTTTAACCGTTTCTTGTATTAATATTCATTGATTTTATAGGAAAATAGAATAGATTTTAGCTGTAACTATACTCAAAAAATTATTTAAGTTCGTTGAAACATTTTCGCTAAGATTTTCAGAGATATTGAACATGTCATTTCGTCAGTCAATTACAGGCGTTATCCTCGCAGGCGGCAAAGGCACTCGCATGGGAGGACAAGATAAAGGGCTCATACCTTTATTGGGTAAGCCGTTGTACCGCTATATTATTGAACGCTTACAGCCACAAGTTGGTCGGTTACTGATCAACGCAAATCGCCATCACGCCGAATATGCTCAAAGCCAGCTGCCTGTCTTTAGCGATTTGACGACCGATTTTTCAGGTCCGTTAGCTGGTATGCAAGCCGCACTGCATCAAGCCACGACAGATTGGCTGCTATTTGTCCCTTGCGATGTTCCTGAATTTCCAACTGACTTAGCTGAGAAAATGTTTCATGAAAAAGGTGAGCATCTTGCCTGCTACGCCTGTGATAATGAGCGAGAACACCCCACATTTACTCTGATTCATCGGTCTCTACAAAAAACCTTGGATGATTACCTCGCAAGAGGGGATCGCAAATTGATGCTATTTATGCGTGAAATCGATGCAAAAAGCGTCATGTTTACCTCTGAAACCGGAACATTTGCTAATTTAAATACGCCGGAAGATAGCCGTAACTGGGAGTTGCAACAAAAATAATCATGAGCCAGAACACGTTACCTTTACTCGGGATCACCGCCTACAGTGGAACCGGAAAAACCACCCTACTCAAAAAAGTTATCCCGCTACTGAGACAACGCCATGTCCGTGTCGGCTTAATCAAGCACACGCATCACGATATGGAGATTGATACACCGGGCAAAGACAGTTATGAATTACGCAAAGCAGGTGCAGATCAAACGTTAGTCGCCAGTAATCAACGCTGGGCATTAATGACCGAAACCCCTGAATGCAATGATATGAACCTGAATTACCTTGCCAGCCGTTTTGATCCTACCTCATTAGATCTGATCTTAGTTGAGGGCTTTAAAGGTGAGCCTATCGATAAGATCGCACTGTTCCGATCCGATGTTGGTAAACCCTTAAATGGCTTAATTGATGAGTATGTTGTGGCAGTCGCCAGCGACGAAATCATCGATACCAATGTCCCACAGTTGGATATCAATAATCCAGACCAAGTAGCTGATTACATTGTCTCTTGGTGGCAAAAAAGCCAGTAACCTAAATACACAAAACGCCTCATTGTAGGCGTTTTTTATGCACTTTTTCGCACGATGAGTTCCGGTTCCAGCTGAATCAGTTTTGGTTGATAGCAGGACTGAGTCCAAATCCCTTCCAGTAAAATCATGACTTGCTGAGCAATGCGATTCACTGGCTGCGCCAACGTTGTAAGTTGATACCCTTCCCATCCCGCCATTGGAATATTATCGCACCCAATTATCCGTAATTGTTGTGGGATCTCGATATTTAACCTTTGGCGGCAATAATCCATCACGCCTAGTGCCAAAGAGTCCGCAGCACAGAAGAGTCCCTCTAAGGATGTCATCTGCGGTTGATGCAATAATGCTGCCTCAAATCCAGCTTGGTAGCGGTAGCTTCCTGCTGATAAGCAGATCGGTTCTGGCTGACCTAATGCCATTAAATAACGCTTAAATCCTTGATAACGTTCATTTGATGCTTGACCATCCCCTCTTCCTGCCATAAATCCTAGCTTGCTTAATCCTAAACTTAATAGGTATTTTGCCGCCATTTCCCCCGCTAATTGATTATTCGTTTGCACTGACGGAATCAACCCTGTGGCATCAGCACGACCCAAGGTAATGAGTGGTAACGAGAGCTTTAGGCACAGATGAAAATGTTCCGCAGGAAGTGACCCTACCACCGCTACCACCCCATCAATTTGGTAGCCCGATAGTTGTAGAATCGCACCATCAAGATCGCTCGCCTGTTTCACATTCAGCAGCATAGGCTGTTTCCCATGGCCTTGTAAGGCGCTAGATAACGCTTCAAACAAATAAGACTCATAGGGGTTCGATAAATCACTGACCAGAATAGCCACAATATTCGAACGTTTTTTCTGAGAGGGCATACCGAGCGTACGAGCAAAAAAATTGGGTTGATACCCCAACTTTTTCGCCGCTTCTAGGATTTTTTGCTGTTTTTTCGGGTGGATACTTGCCCCTTCAGTAAACGCCCGAGATACTGACGAACGCGAAACACCCGCAATCTCTGCAACGTCGGATGCCGTTACTTTTCGGTTGTGCATCATGCTAAGCATTCCCCCTGCTGAGCCAACTGAAGAAACGGATATTCGACAATATGTTCACTCAAGCTATCTCGGGAACGCTGCTCAATATGATAAAGCCGCCATTGGCTATTCGATTTTGGAGATAACTTTTGTAATCGCTGGTGTAGAGACGCCCAAGAGCCATGACTCGGATGAATATCGAGGGTTTCACACTCCAAAAATACCCAATCACTTTGTAACGCCAGTTGTTCCCCTTGGGGCGAAATTTCACCATCCCCTGAGTAAAACAGGCTGCGCCCCGAATTCGCCGTCAGGTGCAAGCTACGATTACTCACCGAATGCTGCGTTAACGCCGTTGTCACTTTCCAATCACCAATAAATTGAATCTCTTCACTATTTTGTTGGATGATTTCAAAACCTAATTGCGCTTTAGGCCAATGGGCAAAGGCAAGAAGCGGCGCTAATAGCACCCATTGTTCCCGCTGAGCAATAATCGTCAGTGGGTGCTTACGCTGGTATGAATCCATCCAATTCAGCAAAGACGTTAATCCCAAACAGTGATCAGGATGGGTATGCGTCAGATAAATTGCGTCCAAGTCCTCCACATGCATTTTTCCAAACAGCGCTTGAGGAACTGACGGACCACAATCTACTAACAATTGGTAACCGAATTCTTCCACCAAGATACTGGCGTTTGTCCGCTCACTGTCATAAGCATCCCCCGTTCCTACGACGGTAATTTGAAAACTAGGCTGCATGGTTCGTCCTTATTTGTTGGGGCTCAATCCGTTGTTCCTGCGCATCAAAAAAATGTAACGCCGAGCGCCCAACGTTAATCGGCAGCGCATCACCCGCAACATAAGCCTGATCACTTTCCACCACAAAGTGTTGACCTTGTAATGAACCATAATAGAGACGTGAATGCCCAAGAGGCTCCACGACAGAAATTGGCATGAGTGCATCGGGGTGTTGATTGTCTACCACGACTTGATTAGGACGAACCCCCACATATGCCGCCTCAATCGGTAATCGCCTATCTATCGAATTAAATACTTGTGGTGTCATAAAGTTCATCACCGGAGAGCCAATAAATGACGCTACAAACTTATTCGCAGGTTGGTTATATAGCGCTTCTGGCGTACCTACTTGCTCAATGCGCCCTTGATTTAAGACGACGATGCGGTCGGCTAAGGTCATAGCCTCAACTTGGTCATGTGTCACATAAATCATGGTGGCCTTTAGGTTTTGATGAAGCTGTTTCAAGTAAATACGCATCTCGCCGCGTAACTTAGCATCAAGATTCGACAGCGGTTCATCAAATAAAAAGAGTTCGGGGTCACGCACAATTGCACGACCAATGGCGACACGCTGGCGTTGCCCGCCAGAAAGCGCTGATGGTAAGCGACCAAGTAAATGCGTCAGCTGTAAGTTTTCGGCGGTAGCGCGAACTTTCTGAGTAATATCCCGAGCGCTCATACCCGCCATTTTGAGCGGGAATCCCATATTTTTCTCGACACTCATATGGGGGTATAACGCATAAGACTGGAACACCATTGCCACATGCCTCAGCGAGGGATGCACATCATTCAAGCGCTGACCATTCAGTCGCAGTTCTCCTGCTGTTATCGATTCCAGCCCTGCAATCATGCGCAGCAATGTGGACTTTCCACAGCCAGAAGGTCCCACAAACACCACAAATTCACCCTCATCGATCGTTAAATCGACTTGTGGGATTACGCAGTGTCCCCCGTAACTTTTACCAATTTGAATGAGTTCAAGTTTTTTCATGATAAGTGCCTATTATTTCAATCCCATCGAGAAACCACGTAGTAAATAACGCTGCATATAACCCGCAAGTGCCAGCATTGGCAGTGAAGAAACAATCCCTATCGCCATCATTTCACCCCATGCAGTGCCGTCTTCTGTCATAAAATTAGAGATAAACAGTGGGAGGGTGAATTTGTCCGGCGTATGAATAAATAACAGTGAAAACAAGAACTCATTCCAGCCTAGGATCATGGAGAAAATTGCTGTTGCCACTAGCCCCGGTGCACAGAGAGGAAAAACAATATAACCCAAACGGCGTAATAGATTTGCGCCATCCATCGCGCCCGCTTCTTCAATTTCTAACGGAATATCGCGGATAAACCCAAGCAGCATCCAAATACAAAACGGCAAGGTATACACCTGATAAGACAAAATCAGTCCGATACGCGTGTTAAGTAACCCAACGTGATTCATCAGAGAATAAAGCGGAATAGCAATGACAATGGGCGGCATCATTTTGATAATTAAAACACCCAGTAAAAACACGTTATCGAGCTTTGCGGGAAAGCGATAACGCACTAAGGCGTAAGCACAAAAAAAAGCGAGTATCACAGAGAGTGCGGTAGCCCCTACAGAAATTAAAATGGTGTTACCAATTAACCTCAGCAAATCCCCTTCAAATAAGGATTTAAATGCCGAGAAACTCGGCTGGCTAGGTAATAGCTTAGCCCCCGATTGCAAAATTTCAGAGGGTGATTTAAACGCTGTGCCAAACATCCAAATAATGGGTAGCGTCATACTAAAAACGGCAATCCAAACAATTAACGTATGTATTTTTGCTTTCATAATCAGCGCCCTTTCATGACGTTACGGGCATAAATCAACGTCATCACTAATGAAATCGCCAGCATCACTAATGCCGCCGCGCTCGCCATGCCTAAATCGAAGAATCGAAAACCGTATTTATAGACAAACATCGATAATGTCTCGGTGGAGTTGCCTGGCCCCCCACCTGTCATCACATACACTTTGTCGAATAACTTAAATGTATCGATAGAACGCAGTAAAAACGCCAACATCAGCTGTTTTTTGATTAACGGGAGCGTGATGTAAATAAAGGATTTCCAACCTTTTGCACCATCCACCATCGCCGCTTCGCCAATATCTTTAGGAATGGACTGTAAACCCGCCAAAATGATCAGAAATGCCATCGGTGTCCATTGCCATGTATCAACTAATGCAATGGCATACAGGGCTAAATTCGGATTGAATAACCACTCTTGGGTGGGTAGCCCGATAGCCACCAGCAAACTATTTAAAAAACCAAAATCATAGTTATACCAAGAGCGCCAAATCGATGAACACACCAGTGTGGAGAGCATCATTGGGTAGATAATGATAGGTAAAGCAAATTTTCGCCCAGCAAATTGACGGTTAAACAGCAGTGCTAGCCACAGTCCTAAGAGAACCTGGGCGATGGACGCTACTAGCGTAAAAATGAACGTATTTTTGATGGCAGCCAGAAAGAAAAAGTCATCGAACAATTCAGAAAAGTTTGACCAGCCAATAAAGTGATAACTATCATCGATATAATCTACCTGCCCAAATGCGTGATACAGCACGGATACGATGGGATACAGCGTCAATAATCCCAGCATAATAAGTGCGGGGAAAAGTAGCCAAAACAGCTGTTTACGATTTTCAAATAACATACTCAGCATTCCATAAAGGCGCTAGAAGCTAGCGCCATGAAAACATCACTATTTTTTGGTGCTACGTTCAATACGTTTTTGTGCTTGTTCCAAAGCTTGATCTGCGGTCATTTGCCCCATCATCGCCATTTGTAAAAAGTCCCCAAGAATACTTTCCACTTCTGCCCAATTTTGAATACGTGGGCGCGCTTTACCGGCCTCTAATGCGGCGGCTTGTTGTGGGTACCAACGGTATTGATTTACGACTTGCGGGTCTGCATACACACTATGACGGGTAGGTGGCGTACCAAAATTTAGCGCTAAGGCTTTTTGCATCGCTGCACTGCTAGCAAATGCGAGGAATTGCTCGGCTTCTGCTTTGTTTTTCGCATCCGCCGGAATGGCTAACTGCCAAATACCTAACATTGGTGCTGACTGCCCTGTTTCTGCGGGAGGTGCCATCATTTCCATTTTACCCACCACATTTGATACCTTGGCATTATCAAGATCAGGCACCCATGCTGGCCACACTTCGATTGCCATCGCCGCTGTGCCTTTTTGTAACGCATCACGCACTTCATCGGCGTTATACACATCGACACCTTTCGGTGCATATTGCTTCATCGCCAAGAACGTTTCTAACGCTTGTTTGGCTTGTGGAGTATTTAAGGTTGGTTTACCGTTAGCATCAACAACATCGCCACCATATCCCCACAGAATTGGTAAAAATCCCGTCACGATCGGGTTACCTTTCACACCACGATAAACCACGCCATTGGCTTTGCCATCTTGGCTAATGGTTTTCGCTGAGTTCAACACATCCGTCCATGTTTTCGGTTGCTGAAGTTTGTACTGGTCGAAGAGGTCTTTATTCCAAGCGAACATCGCCACATTACCTACCATTGGTAACGCATAGGTCGCCCCTTGACCATCTTGGCGACCAATATCCACGGTGGATTGAATAAAGTCTTTATCGTGTAATGCATCAGGAAGCGGAGATAACCACTTATTAGCAAGGAACTCAGGTGCCCATGTGTCGTCCATTAAAATCACATCATAGTTGCCCGTCTTTTCGCGCATGGAGAGCACGACGCTTTCGTATAACCCTTTACTTGGACGCTTCACTAGCGTGATTTCTGCTTTTGGATTATTTTTTTTATATTCATCGACAACAAACTGCATCGCATCACCGTAACCACTGTCTCGACCGGCAATAACTAATTCTGCGGCGCTAGCGCCAAATGTTGAGGCGATCAGAGCTGATGCCAATAATGTGCGCTTAATCATTTGCTTCTCCTAGTGTTTGGTTTTGCAGTACGAATTTTTGTTAAGTGATTTTTTTTGCACGCGCGTTCAAATTGCCATGGCAGGCTACGGCGGGGAGATGACAGTGAGATGAATAAGAAGTGAAGGTTTTATGGAGTGTAGTGAAGACGATTAGCATTACATTGCTACTTTCTTTAGTATGATGACAATAACTTGCATAACATCCTAATTGAGAGCTGAATGACTCGCACCCAACGCCTACTCACGCTGATCCAGATCCTGAAAGAGAATCGCTATCCGGTTACCGCAGACGCCCTTGCCTGTCAGTTAGAAGTGAGTGTTCGTTCCATTTATCGTGATATTGAATCGCTACGCGACCAAGGGGCTGAAATTACTGGTGAAGCTGGCATCGGTTATCAGTTAAAAAGCGGATTATTACTGCCACCATTGATGTTCGATGAAAATGAATTGGAAGCGCTGATTTTAGGGTTACGCTGGGTAAAAAGTAACGCTGATACAGAACTCAAAAATTCAGCGCTACGCACGCTCAATAAAATTAATGCCATGGTGGGTAAAGAGGCGCAGATCATCCTAAACAGTAATACTTTATTTGCCCCGACAACTCAACTTAATGAAGTTGACGAGCATGTGGCTAAAAATTTGCGCTTGAGTTTACGGGAAGAGCGCAAAGCCAAAATAGCGTATATGGATATTAAAGGGCAACCCAGTGAACGGATTATTTGGCCGATTGCGGTGGGCTATATGAAAGATACCCAAGTGTTAGCCGCGTGGTGCGAGCTGCGCCAAAGCTATCGCCATTTCCGCTTAGATAGAATGCAATCTTACACCGTGTTAAGCGAGACACTTCCCTACCCGAAAGGCTATTTACTCACCCGTTGGCAACAAGAAGTCTTGTGTGTCACTCCTGACAATTTCTGACACTGCTCTCGCCTATAGTGAGTGCTCTACTTCATTTAAGGAAAATCACGATGAGCGAGCTAGTTCTATTTACCAATGCAATGTCCCGCGGCAATACCGCTGAATTACTCTTAAAAATGATGGACGTTCCCTATAAGCGCATTGAATTAGCTTATGGTGCAGAGATGCACACCAAGGAATACCTTGCCATTAATCCGATGGCAAAAGTGCCCGCATTAGTTGATGGAGATGTCATTGTTACTGAATGTGCGGCGATTTGTCTTTATTTAGCCGATAAATTTATTGAAAAAGGCTTTGCTCCAGCACTCAATAGCCCTGAGCGTGGTGCTTATTACCGCTGGTTTTTATTCACCGCAGGTCCGATTGAATCTGCGTTTACCGTCCTTGATTTAGGTGTGGAATTAACAGAAGAACAGCAAAAGTCGTCAGGCTTTGGCAGCGTTGAACGCACTTTAGCGACTCTAGATGTCTGCCTTGCCAGTGCCAAGCCCTATATTTGCGGTGAAACATTGATGGCAGTTGACGTATATGTGGGCTGCTTTGTGATGTTTTTAACTAAATATTGCAACTATACCGCCACCCCTGCGATGCAAAAATATATGGATAACTTAGCAATACACCCAGAGATTGCTGCGCTGCTGGCGATGTAGTACGTTCTCTACGCATCCCTTGAAAACATGTCGAATGAATTCAAGGGATCGTAATGCCACCACCAACGAACCGCATCAAAATCAATCGGCTGAGTTGCATTAAATTGTGACTCTGGAAGTTGCTCCGTCAAACGCCCTCCCTCAAATACACTCTCTCCGCCCTGACCGCTGATAGATTTATAGCGTCGTGTGTTTTGTGACCAGACTGTCGCGCCCATATAGTAGCGAATCAACGTTTCAATATATTCGCAGACACCCGCAGGGGCTTCTTTTTCAATATCTTTTTTCAAACGCAAAATCAGCCCAAGTAGCCGATCACGCATCTCCAAATATTCCTGAATTGCCTCATCGAACCCATATTGACGCTCACGCATCAGCACACGAATTAAATTATGTTCTTCATCCGTCGCACCACGTACAGATTCTTTGATATAAGCGTGAGGCTCCGCTTCCCATACCATTAAGTTAGCTAGCGCTTCAAATAACACGCGAACTTTACGATTTTCATAGTCACGCTGAGCAATATCCACATTTGCAATAATGTGCCCTAATGTCGGAAAAGCAAGTGCGCCACCTCCCGTTAAACGGATCGTCATATAGTCATTCAATGAAGGGGCTGGGTTCACGGCTTTCCACATTTCTGCCATCATATACACCCGCATATACTCCACAAATCTCGCGGTTTGTTCTGCCGTTGCGTATTTATCTAAGCGAATACGTAGGTCGCGCGCAGCAAGCGCGTATCGATCATTAGATAGCTTGTATTCCGGCACCTCAAATTGTCGCCAAATCTCTGCTGAATATTGAATCAGCTTTTCAGGTTGATGTGCGACTTCCCCCTCATCGCAGTATTCATCGTCGTAAGCAATTGACCACATACAAAAATCAATGCCGATTTGCAGTAGCTCATCACTGCCGACCGGGAACATTAACGAACCAAACCATGCACAATGACAGTTTGCCAGCCGCGCTCGTTGGGTGTCATCAGCGTATAACTCAAAGTGGTCAGCATAGTCCCGAGTGACTTTTTCAAATGGGTGATGGTCATACTCATCAAGTTGAATATAAGGTGTGGGATTGTTGGGATAAAAGCTAGGATGAATAGCGGGTAAAAATGGGTGAGGTAGAGGAGGAAGTTGTAATGGCATGCAATGACCTCTTTATTTTTTTTCGACAATGATGCTGTAAGTGGAAACTTTGTTTTTTAACAGCGCGACAGAGAAGTTTTCGGCTAAAACCCGTAGCTCTTCTAAAGCCCCATCGACACCTTCAGGGAAATGGCGTTCAATATTGGCTTTGGATTCCATTAACCAACGGGCGACATCAATATTTGACGGTAGCACCCGAAAATCGTTAATAACGAATCCGCTATGTTCAATAACTTGCCGAACATACTTGGGAGTTTTGCGGTATTTGCAAGCTAATCGGTCAACTTCATCGGGGGTATCTGACTGATATTCATCCAATTCTATATTGTATAAATTATCTGAAATGATAATTTTTCCACCCTTACGCAATCTTGGATATAGCACAGAAAATACTTTTTCGAAAACATCGTTGGTGAAATGGGAAATGACGCCGCGAATAATCGCTAAGTCATAATATTTTTCTTCATCGGGTAATAATGAGAGGTCATGAGCTTGGCATAAATACAGATTGATTCGCTTACGAAGCCGCTCGTCACTATAGAGTTGATCGCAATAATCAAGCTGTTGGACGCTAATATTAATGCCATCTAGGGTGGCACATTCCGTAAAGTATTCGGCTAAATATTTCAGCGTATATCCCCAGCCACACCCTAGATCCAGAATTCGTCCCACCGCTGGTCTGTTGGATCCCGTAACACCCGCCAGAAAAAGCTGCTGATTGAGATGTCGTAATCCTGATTTATCTAACGATGACAAGAGCCTACCATCGAGATAGTTTTCATTGGCAATGAAAGGACCATCATAAACACCAAATTGGAACAGCAATAATTCGCCAATCGCTTTTTTCCATTTTTCGGGGTCTTCACTGTAAGTTAAAGCGACTTTATCGCCATATTCATCATGTTGAACGCTGTGAATTACATGGTATTTTGCACCACATTGTGGCACACCATCAGAAAGCAACGGATCCATATCTACTCCACAAAAAATAAATGATGGAGGGAAGATAATAGGAAGCACGCCCAATTAATAATGTAAAAATTAATAGGGGCTGATAAGAACCTTTCGAGGGAATTAAAAAGTAAAAAGGCCAGATATTATCTGACCTTCTTTTTTATGACTTATTTACACGCAAATGCTTAACGCATTGTCACGAACTCTTCTGCAGCGGTTGGATGGATTGCGACGGTATTGTCGAAATCTTTCTTGGTTGCGCCCATTTTTAGTGCAACCGCAAAGCCTTGCAGAATCTCATCCATACCAAAACCAATCCCATGAATACCAACAATTTTTTCATCTTCACCCACACATACCAGCTTCATGCGGCATGGTTGGCGATGAGAAGTGACTGCGGTATACATCGCGGTAAATGAAGATTTATAGCATTTCACGGCATCTGAGCCATATTTTTCAATCGCTTCTGGCTCAGTTAAACCCACTGTACCAATTGGTGGATGGCTGAATACAACCGTAGGTATGTTGGAATAATCTAAATGCTCATCTGGTTTGTTGTTAAATAAACGCTCAGATAAACGACGACCCGCAGCAACCGCAACAGGCGTTAATTCAACAGCACCCGTGTTATCACCGACAGCATAAACACCCGCTACATTGGTATTTTGGTACTTATCGACCTTGATATACCCTTTCGCGTTCAGTTCAACACCCGCCGCTTCAATGTTCAGGTTATCCGTCATTGGCTCACGACCGATTGCCCAAATCAACGCATCAACGGTTTGCTCGTGACCATTTTCTAATTTAAGTGTCAGTGAACCATCTGCATTTTTTACCACTTCTTTCGGAATGGATTCAGTATGCAGTGTTGGACCTTCGGTGTTCATCACTTCCACTAGCGTTTCAACGATGAGTGGGTCAAAAGCGCGTAGAGGCGCATGTTTACGAACAAACAGATGTGCTTCGCTACCTAAACCATTCAATACACCTGCCAGTTCAACCGCAATATAGCCAGCACCGACAACAGCAACGCGTTTTGGTAACGCTTCCAATTCAAAGAAGCCATCGGAAGTCATGCCATATTCTGCTCCGGGGATCGCGGGGATCACTGGGCGTCCACCTGTTGCGATCAGAATATGATCCGCAGTGTAGATTTCACCATTGACTTCAACAGTATGCGCATCAACGAAACGGGCAAAACCTTTAATTACGTCAACTTTATTATTACCCAGCACGCGGTCATAAGATTGATGAATACGGTCGATATAAGCAGTACGACTTTCAATTAATTTCTTCCAATTGAAATCATTGATGGTGGTGTCAAAACCATAGTCTGGACCATATGCACGAATCGCTTCGGAAATTTGCGCTGCATGCCACATCACTTTTTTCGGTACACAACCGACGTTAACACAAGTGCCGCCTAACTCTTTGCCTTCAATTAGGGCGCACTTTTGTCCGTACATCGCGGCACGGTTCATTGACGCAATACCGCCGCTACCGCCGCCAATTGCAATATAGTCGTAATGTTTGCTCATAACTTGGTTATTCCCATTTGTTGAATTACGAATACGTTAATATTCTCTTATTATGCTATGTAAACATAAACATTTAAGATAGCTATTGCCTGTTACTGCAATAGCCAGAGTCTATTGTTACTCAGGTACAATCCACTCAACTAATGTATGTCCAGTACCTTCTGGCACCAGTGTTTTATGTAACCACGGCAGGACATTTTTCATCTGCTGCTCAAGTTTCCAAGGCGGGTTAATCACAATCATGCCCGATGCGGTCATTCCGCGCTGGTCACTATCAGGGCGCACGGCTAATTCAATTTGCAGAATTTTACGGATCCCCGTTGCTTCTAATTGATGAACCATACGCTTAATTTGCTGGCGTAGTACCACTGGGTACCAAATCGCATAAGTGCCAGTTGCGAAACGTTTATAACCTTCCATAACGGCTTTTACGACGGCTTCGTAATCTGATTTCATCTCATAAGGTGGGTCCATCAGCATAAAACCACGACGACTTTGAGGTGGTAATTTTGATTTTAATTGTTGGTAACCATCTTCACGAGACACTTGCGCGCGGCTGTCACGAGAAAACTCAGTACGCAGTAATGGGTAATCACTAGAGTGTAACTCGGTTAAAACCAGTTTATCGTCTTCACGCAGTAAATATTTCGCTAATAATGGCGAACCCGGATAATAACGTAAGCGCCCATTTTCGTTTAAACGACGCACAATGTTCATATACGGGAGAAGTTCCTCAGGTAAATCTGGTTGCTCCCAAATACGTGCAATCCCTTCGAGATACTCCCCTGTTTTTTCTGCATGTTCGCTGGTTAATTGGTAGCGACCCGCACCGGAATGCGTATCCAGATACAGAAATGGTTTCTCTTTTTCTTTAAGAGATTCAATAATCAGACTTTGCACCGTATGTTTGAGAACATCCGCATGGTTGCCTGCGTGAAAGCTGTGACGATAACTTAACATGTCGCGTTTATTTCCTGAGGAATTCAGCGGTCACCATTGTGAACGCTGTTAAATAGAGTCTGTAAAGAAGGTCTGTTGAATGAAAAATAGACCGAATAATTTCTTTCGCGCCATTATAGCTAAAATTTGATGGGATTGTCATAGTGACAAAACATGACAAAATTACACATGACCTTTCTTTGCCGAAAAGTTATCCTAAGCAAAATTTAAAACCATAACAAGGAAAACCAATGAAACGAGTATTCATAATATCCTCCATTTTAACCTTATTTTTAGTGAATAACTCTGCAATGGCTGGAAATTCATCACAGGGTTGTGAAATTAAAAAACAGAAGATTGAAACTCAGCTCAAATATGCGAAAGAGCATGGTAATACATATCGCATCAATGGGCTTGAACGTGCTCTCGACAATGTGACTCGCTACTGCACATCCGATTCACTCTATCGTGATAGCCAGGAGAAAATCGCTGAGAAACAAGAAAAAGTCGCTGAACGCGAAGCTGAGTTACAAGAATCTATCCAAAAAGGTGATCCTGAAAAAATCGCTAAACATAAGCGTAAAGTGGCTGAAGCCAAAGCTGAATTGAAAGAAGCCCAAGATCTTGCGGATATCTACAAAGACACGCTTTAATAGAAAAATAAATATAATCAAATAGTTATATTTTATTTTTCACCTCACCCCATGCCTAATTTAGGATAAATAACGGCATGGGGTGAAATTACCAACAAACATAGGCTATAGTATAAAATAATATAGAATGGTGAATTATAAGCATATTTTGATTAAGCAGTGAAAAGGGGAACGCATGTCAGACATGCAAGATGAGCAACAAAAAGAGACCAACAAATTAAAATCCACTCTAAACAAAAGCCTAGATGGTAGTAAAAAAGCCCTAACGTTCTCAATGAGAGTGGTCGATTTTGTTTGTGCAATTCCATTTATTGCGCATTTAATCCGCACTGCCCAACGTTTTACCGATAGAATGGGCAACCAGTTTGGTGCCGCAATTACCTATTTCTCGTTTTTATCCCTGATCCCTGTACTAATGTTTAGCTTCGCTGCGGCGGGTTTCGTGTTAGCCAGTAATCCTGAATTACTTGAGAAGCTCATTCGTGGTATTTCCGCAAATATCACTGATCCGACGTTAGCCAATACACTTGAGCAAACTATCGACACAGCAATCCGCCAGCGTACCACCGTGGGATTAACTGGTTTAGCCTTAGCCGTTTACTCTGGGGTTAACTGGGTAAATAACTTACGTTTGGCGATTTTGGCACAATCTCGAACAGTATGGGAGCGTAACGAAGCAGAACAAGAAAATATCATTTTCCGTTATGTTCGTGACTTTTTTGCCCTCATTGGCTTACTTATTGCGCTTATTGTCACCATTACCCTAACGTCTGTCGCAGGTTCTGCGCAAGCGACGATTGTTAGTACGCTTGGATTAGACAGCATCGAGTGGCTTAAGCCCGTTTGGACACTGATTGGCTTAGCAATCTCCATTACCGCCAACTTCTTATTATTTTTGTGGATTTTCTGGATATTACCGCGCATGCAACACCGACGCCGTTCACTATTAAAAGGAACGTTGCTAGCTGCAATTGGTTTTGAAATTATCAAATCGATTATGACGTGGATTTTACCTACCTTAGCATCATCACCATCAGGAGCAGCTTTCGGTTCGGTGCTGGGATTAATGGCATTTTTCTATTTTTTTGCCCGATTAACGTTATTTTGTGCAGCTTGGATTGCCACCGATGAGCCAAAAAGCACAACCCAAGACGTACTCATGTCTTAACGTCAACAAAGGGGAATGAGCTGTTCATCATTCCCCTAACTCTCTTACACCATCTCTTTCACCAACGTTTCCATTAAATCTTTTGCGCTCATTTCACGCACTTTCGCCACATTTTGCCCTGCCCAATGAGCCGCATAATCATCACTACCAGACTGGGTTGCTGCTGCATTAAGCTGCTTACCAACATCATAAGCTATGGGGTAATCGGGTAATTTACTCACATCATACTGCTGCCCTGTCTGCATAAACTCATTAAAAATGCCACGGGCAGGTCGACCGGATATTGCAGCCGTTAAATGGGTATTATCTGTGGTTTGACTCTTTAATTTACGGCGATATCCATCGTTTGCCGCAGATTCAGGACACAACAAAAATGCAGTGCCTAATTGAGCCGCAGATGCGCCATGAGAAAGTGCTTGTTTAATATCAGCACCATCCATAATTCCCCCTGTTGCAATAATTGGCAACTGGGTATGCTTGGCTAACAATGCCACCAGCTGATTAGTCGTGAGTTCCTCATCTTTGGCTTGTACATCAAACATGCCACGATGCCCGCCTGCCTCAATTCCTTGAGCAACAATGGCATCAATACCTGCATCTTCGATTAATCGCGCTTCTTGCAAATTGGTCGCCGTCGCCATCGTGAAAATACCTTTTTCTTTCAAGGTGTTGATAATTTCACGAGACGGCACATTAAAATGAAAGCTCACTACCGCAGGTTGCATTTCCAAGAAGAGCTGTAGCATCGCAGGGTTATCCAAGAATGAAAGATAGATTTCATCCAATTGTTCCGGAGATTGGCGATTAAATTGTTGAAATTTTGGCTGTAAATGTGTCAGCCAAGCCTGCTCATTTTGACTATTACGCTGTGGTGTCGCATGGCAAAACACATTTACATTGAAGGGCTTATCCGTTAACGCTTGAGTCGCCGCTATCAATGTTCGAGCTTGCTCTACCGAACACGCACCTAAAGCAAGGGAGCCTAATCCGCCCGCTTCACAAACAGCAGCAACCAAAGCAGGCGTAGAAACCACTGCCATCGGTGCTTGAATAATCGGATAACGTAGATTGAGGCGATGCCGCAATACATTCGAGTTATTCATACTTTCCCTTTCCTTTTTATGCTTACGCGACAGATGAATGACATGTTAATAAATTGCATATAATATGTATCTTTATCATTCTATCCCAATATTTTCCCAATGAACCTAACTGTTTATCGGAATGTGATAGCGACCGCATTTCTCATGACTATCATAAAATTAGCGCATTAAACGCATTTTAAGCGTTTCTGTTATCACCATAACATCACTAAGATACAGAGAGTCCATCCCTAAGGAAGCCGTCCATGCAAATCTCTCTGTTAGAAAATTTACCTTGTGGTGTTGTGGTGTATGTCCGTAATCACTCCCAAGACTGCGTTGGAACATTTTGCGCACGTGGAAGCGATCTTTCTGGAGAACCGTTAACAGTCGATACGCCTTTGCGTATTGCCAGTAATACGAAGCCGTTTACCGCTGTGGCGATTCTACGTCTCGCTGAGATGGGAAAATTGTTCGTTGATGATAGCATTTCTCACTATATCTCTCCCAAATACAATCAATTGCTCACGCCTAAATATGATACTGATGCTATTACTATCCGCCACTTACTCAGCCACAGTAGCGGATTATTAGATCATGCCAATGAAGAGTACCTCAAAGAGGTATTAAAGCGCCCAGACTATCAATGGACACGAACAGAGCAAATTGAGTTATATGTTCAGCAAGATCATCCGTTTTTTCCGCCTTCTGAAATGTTTATCTACTCTGATACAGGCTATATTTTGCTTGGAAATATTATTGAACGCATAACAGGACAAACATTGGGAGAAGCCGTTCGAGAATTACTAAAATTTAATGTAATTGGCTTACAGTCAGCCTATTGGGAAACGTTTGAATACCCAAGCACAACTGTACCACGCGCGAAACAATACTTAGGTAAGCTCGATTGCTCCGATATGGATCCTTCCATGGATGTTTATGGCGGCGGAGGTTTAGTCATGTCATCAAAACAAATGGCGCAGTTCTTTGAAGCTTTGTTCTGCGGGAAAATATTTGATAAACCAGACACATTGAAAACCATGTTAAGTGCAGGAGACCATGAAGGAGCAAGTCATTATCGACTTGGGATTATGGCAAAAGAAATCAATGGAATGATGCTATATTCTCATTTAGGTTTTTGGGGTTCAGTCGCTTACTACTCACCGGCAACTCAAACAAGCATCGCGGGGTTTGTTGATCATCGAGATTCGCGAAATGTTTTGATTCAAGTGGTTGAATCCCTCTTAACCTCAGCGTAAAAAAAAGCCCTCATAGAGGGCTTTTTGATGAAGATAATGTATTAGCGAGTCAGTGGTGCAGGTATTGGTAGTGCCGGTGCAGGCACTCCATCTTGCGGCTCTGCGACTGCTGAAGCTTCTGGAGCAGGTTCCACAATCACTGGTGGAGCAGGCCATAACACTTGCGTGAATTTTTGGCGAATCTGCTCTGCATCCATGGTCTGTTTTTCTTTTGGCTGAGCTAAAACAATTGCGGCTTCTTGAGATAATAAACGACGAGCTTCCATGTTGACTTGCTCAAGATTCTGGCTGCCTAAGAATGCTTGTCTGAGCAATTGATACTGCTCAGGTGCAATATCCACCACTCCATTTTGCTGAGAAATCAAACGTTGGCTAATCAACACGTCGGTACTGGTACGTGCATACGCAGCAAACAACTGTGACAATTGCACTTGTTTCTCTTTCATCATGTCGTTGAATAGCTCTGGGTCGATACCATTTTGGTTGATTGCCGCCAACTCATTTAAAACCACATCCGAAACAGCTGCCATTTTTTCTGGTGGCGCTGAAATCGCTAATGTGCAGCTTGCTTTTTGATATTGAACACGGCAATCCAGACCTGGCGTTACACCATCGTCAACAAATTTCTGCTTAAAGGTTTTCTGTAATGAGCGGTAAATAGCTTCACGCGCCAGATCACTTCCCCAATAACGTAACAGTACATTGGAGTCTTTAATCGGTAACCAATCGATATCCCAAATCAGAGAAAGCGTATCTTGTGTTGCTTTATCTTGCAGAATATTAATAGATTGCGGCTTGACTGATGATAATACGGCAACTGAAACTGGTTCAGAACGTCTACCTTCTAGTGATGAAAACGCTTGAGTGATGCTATCAGATAACATACGCGCATCGACATGCCCAGCCACATACAGTGTCATGACATCGGGTGTATACCATTTTTGATAAAACGAGTTCACACTCGCTAAATCTACTTTACCGTTTGGCTTCTGCCCTGGATCGTAGCCTAACATCGCCGAACCATTAAGGCGTGCACGCCACACAGGATCATTCGCATTGACAGGTAGTGTTGCCACTGGGACATTCGGTACGTTTAACCCACTTTGTAATGAGTTTTCAGTGTACTGCGCTCCAGCTACTGATGTTGCAAGCCAACTTAACGCCTGTTTGATAAGATCAGGACGGTTGTTTGGCAAACTTAAACTGTAGATTGTGTAGTCGTAAGAGACAACGGCTGGAGGTAACGGCATATCAGGATCAGTCGCCTGACGCCAAAAACTTTGTAATGTAGCAGCAGGAAAAGCGTCAGACTGATGAAGTAGCGCCATCCGAGGGATCAGATAGCTGTACCCTTTTTCACTGGCTTTCTCAGATAATGAACCTGTTTTAATGGCTAACCGAAGTTGAATTCGGTCATTTGGACGCTGTGGTGTTTGTAATAACTGCCAATTAAAGCCATTCTCGAGCTTTCCTTGCTGCCATGCTGGATCGGGTTGTAAAGGTTCAGCACTTGCAAAACCAGTGACTGATAAAAGTACCACTCCGATGATATATCGCACTTTCAAACCCTGCATGTAGACCCCTATGTTCTTTATATCCTTGTATTTAACCGTAAACAGCAACAGATGAATTAACGAAAAACGCTAATTGACTCGGTTAAGCGATATAATTTGGCTTCATCAAAAATTTGATTATCACTATACCGGAAAAAAACATCGTTGCATGTTATTGAGATCATTGGGCTGCACTCACTACACTAAGTCGCTACGTTGATCACTAAAATACATCTTGAACACCGCCATCTCGAATGCGGATGTTTTGTATTTTTGAACACTATAAATAGCGAGAGCCGCCTGAATCTTGTCGCTAACAATATGATAGGTATGTGTAATGATATTAGACCACAAACCTTATAACATGTTCATGGCTTAATCTGAATTTTGTCGTTTTATTTGACGATTATAACCTTTCGCCAATAACCCTATCTCATCATCTTGATGATATTGAGAAACCTCTAGGTGATCGACCTGTTGATTTGCTTGCAATTCGCCCGCAATTTTGCGTAGTGGGCGTACAATCATGCGGCTCACACACCATGTCATCGCAATAGCAATGATCAGCGCTAACAGTAAATAAGTTGTTATTAACAGTGCAAATGTGTTGAGAGCAAAACGGTATACCCGATTAGAATCCACTTGTAGCGTCAAATAACCTTGAGGTTTCGCTTGTGGGGCCATGGTGCCATAGGCATACAAAGGTACCGTCATTTCCACAGGGATACCGATAAGAGGCAAAGACCATTCAGGGATCGGCTTTGGCGTGGCGAAGCTGAGATTCATCACCGTCGCATTATCTACCGTCACAATCGCCTTCCCCATAATTCCTGAGGTTTTCAGGCTGACAAGAAGCCTTTTGACTTCATTTAAATCAGAACTGAGTAGCGAGTCCGTTAATGGTTTTTGGACTTGAACTACAGCATTACTTAATTGATTTAAATAGTCTTGTTTGCGCTGTTCTAACAGGTAAGTAAATTGAATGGACAAAAAAAGTGCAAGAAAAAGCAACGTAATCACAAAGAATACGATCATGCTCTTAAACGTGAGTGAACGTTGGACACGAGTGTTCATTTCCCACAACCTTCCTAATCAAGCTGCTTTTTAAAGAAAAAAATCGGACGAACAGTATACTTGATTTTCCGTATAAAAGAGCATCTTTAAAAAAGAAAGATCACATATTTAGGATAAGCTCCAAATTAACCGCTAAAGTGAGTATAAACAGGATGAGGAAACGGCAGAAAGTCTGTTTTCTGCCGTCTAAAGTCGTTAATTCACGACCACTGCTTGTTTTTCGTCGTCTTCGACAGCAAAACACGCCACTAATTGCTCTCGATAATTTTTCAACGCAGGCTGAGATTGGGTACATGGACCGAACGCTCGTCGACAACGCGCTGCAAATGCACACCCTGGAGGTGGATTAAGCGGGCTGGGTAGTTCCCCCGTTAATTTGATTCGCTCACGGCGTTGGTCTGGATTCAAACGTGGTGTCGCAGATAACAGCGCTTGAGTATAAGGATGTTGAGGATTATTAAAAATCTGCTCTTTCGTCCCTTTTTCTACACAACGCCCCAAATACATCACCATCACTTCGTCCGCAATGTGTTCTACGACTGACAGATCATGGGAGATGAAAACGTAGGAAAGCCCCAATTCTTGCTGCAAATCCATCATGAGGTTCAAAACTTGAGCACGCACAGAAACGTCCAATGCCGAAACGGGTTCATCCGCCACAACCACATCAGGATCTAACATCAAGCCACGAGCAATTGCGATACGCTGACGTTGCCCGCCCGAAAACATATGTGGATAGCGACTATAATGTTCGGTTTTTAGACCAACTTTAGCCATCATCGATAACACTTTTTCTTTACGCTGTTCTTTAGACAAGGAAGTGTTAATCAATAAGGGCTCTTCCAAAATTTGCCCCACTTTTTTACGTGGATTCAATGAGCCATAGGGGTTTTGAAAGACGATTTGAATTTTTTGACGACGTAACTTCTCCGCCGATTTATCTTTGATCAGCAAGTTTTGGTCGCGATAATACAGCTCACCCTCGGAAGGCTGCTCAATCATCGTGAGTAAGCGACCAAGTGTGGATTTACCACAGCCTGACTCCCCAACCACCGCCAATGTTTTTCCCTTTTCTAACTCAAAAGAGACACCATCAAGTGCTTTCAGGGTTTTCTCCTTTGAGAAAACGCCCCCTTTCACTGAATAGTATTTTTTCAAATCTACCGCTTTTAATAACGGCATTCCTTTGGAATGTTGTTCACTCATAGCGTTGGTCTCCCCATATCATCCAGTGGCATATGACATTTCACCTGACGGTCGCCAATGGTCTGCAATGCAGGCTCTTCTTGGCGGCAACGATCCGTCGCGTACGGGCAACGAGGATTGAGCAGACACCCTTCAGGGCGATCATATTTACCAGGTACGACACCCGGCAATGACGCCAAGCGAGATTTATTACTGGCAAACTCAGGCAACGCACGCAATAGCGCTTGTGTGTAGGGGTGTCTTGGATGTTTAAAAATATCCTTCGCTTTTGCCGACTCCACCACTTGCCCTGCATACATCACGATAATGTGATGTGCTGCTTCTGAGACTAAAGCTAAGTCATGGGTGATCAACACTAACGCCATATTTTCTTGTTGTTGTAATTCCAATAATAGCTCGATGATCTGAGCTTGAATCGTCACGTCTAGGGCCGTGGTTGGTTCATCTGCAATCAACAACTTAGGACGACAAGCAATTGCCATCGCAATCATAATTCGTTGGCTCATCCCTCCAGATAATTGATGAGGATAAACGTCAAGACGAGAATGCGGATCGGGAATTCCCACCATATTTAAGAGGTCAACGGCGCGCTGTTTACGCGTGCTTCTACTGCCACCTTGATGGACTTTCAGCGCTTCCATAATCTGGTAGCCAACGGTAAAGCAAGGGTTCAGACTGGTCATCGGATCTTGGAAAATCATGGCCACATCTGCACCGACAATTTGACGACGTTCTTTTTCTGGTATGGACAGGAGATCACGCCCATCAAACTGCAGTGATTGCGCCATCACTTTTCCGGGGTAATCAATTAACCCCATAATCGCAAGAGAACTAACCGATTTACCGGAACCAGACTCACCCACAATTCCTACCACTTGTCCTTTCTCAACTTGATAGCTGATGCGGTCAACGGCGCGAAATGGGGTCTCTTCGTCACCAAAGTGAACAGAGAGTTGTTCTACATTTAACAATGCCATTAGATTACCTCATCACTGCTTGAGTTTTGGATCAAAGGCGTCACGCAAACCATCACCCATCAGGTTAAACGCTAATACCGTTAATAAAATTGCTAATCCAGGGAACGTAACAACCCACCATGCGCTTTGTGCAAACTGCAACACGTCAGACAACATCGTTCCCCATTCTGGTGTTGGCGGCTGAGCCCCCATTCCCAGAAAACCCAGTGCAGCCATATCTAGAATGGCATTTGAAAATCCTAACGACGCCTGCACAATCAGCGGTGCTAAACAGTTAGGTAAAATATTGACGAACATTTGACGGAATGCACCTGCTCCAGCAACTCTAGAAGCAGTCACATAGTCTCGGTTAACCTCTACTAACACCGCGGCTCGCGTCAAACGAATGTAGTGCGGTAATGCGACAAAGGTTAACGCTATCGAGGCATTGACAATGGAAGGACCAAAAATTGCGACTAGAACTAATGCTAATAATAAACTTGGCAGCGCTAACATGATGTCGACCACACGCATAATCAGCGCATCAACCACACCACCAAAATAACCCGCAATCACCCCAATCGTTACGCCCATTATCAGGGATAACACAACGACTAAACAGCCGACTAACAAAGAAAGTCTTGCGCCATACATCAGTCGGGATAAGAGATCACGCCCCACATCATCCGTCCCAAGGATAAACTCCCATGAACCTCCGTCTTCCCATACTGGCGGAGTCAACAACGCCTGACGGAACTGCTCATCTGGAGCATGAGGTGCTAATACGCCAGCAAAAATAGCGATTAATACCATCAAAATAATGTAGAACATGCCTACGACAGCGCCTTTATTGCGCTTAAAGTAATGCCAAAATTCTTGTAAGGGTGTCATCGGCTTCGGGGCGCTGACAGCTTTAGACTCAGTTGTTTGAGACATTCTTGCGCTCCTTATTTTTTATGACGAATACGAGGGTTAACAATGCCATACAGCACATCAACCACTAAGTTAACGAAGATAATCAAGGTGGCGACGAGTAATACCCCCCCTTGAACGACAGGGTAATCTCGACGTTGTAATCCTTCAATTAACCAACGACCTAATCCTGGCCATGAGAATATCGTTTCGGTCAAAATAGCCCCTGCAAGCATTACCCCCACCTGCAAACCGATCACCGTCACTACCGGCAGCAACGCATTACGCAGCGCGTGAATTAAAATCACACGTGCACGGCTGACACCTTTTGCGCGCGCAGTACGAATATAATCTTCCCCTAATACTTCCAACATGGCAGAACGCGTCATGCGCACAATCACGGCTAGCGGGATAGTTCCAAGGACAATAGAAGGTAAAATCAAATGTTCAACCGCATCTTTGAAGTCACCAGCTTCCCCCCAAATGAGGGTATCAATTAACATGAATCCAGTGAGTGGATTAGAGTCATCAAGGAAGACCGTGTCGCTAACCCTTCCGGCGACAGGCGTCAGATCCCACTGGACCGAAACCAGCATGATCAACATGATCCCCCACCAGAAAATTGGCATTGAGTAGCCTGTTAATGAAACACCGATCGCTGTGTGATCGAAAATAGAACCACGCTTAACCGCAGCTAACACCCCAACAGGGATCCCCACAGAAACCGCGAAAATCATTGCACACGTCGCCAATTCGACCGTGGCTAGGAAGCGAGGTAAAAATTCCTCCCAAACGCCAATGCGGCTTTTTAAGGAGATCCCTAAATCACCGTGCAGTACACCGTTCAGATAATGGAGATATTGTTTCCAAAGTGGCTGATCGAGTCCTAATTCAGCCATTAAATAGGCGTGTCTTTCTGGGGATAATCCTCGTTCGCCCGCCATAATCATGACTGGGTCACCTGGGATCATATGAACGAAAGCAAATGTAAGTAGCGTGATACCGATAAAGGTGGGGATCACGAGCCCGAATCGTCGGAGGATAAATTGCAGCATATCCTGAGTCTCTTTAATAATGCCGTCGACGGCTCTTAGTCCGCTTGGCTGGTCAGAAAAAACAACGTTTTCATCTGCTCACAAATAACTAAATTTATCTGTTTCTTCTGAATGTCAGAGGAGAAAACGCCCTCCGCTGCAAAGAGGCAACGAAGGGCATTTACAGATTAAAAACAATTACTTATCAATGTCTACGTTTTCGAAGTGGTGTTTACCTAATGGATCAACCACGTAACCTTTCACTTCTTTACGCACAGGCTCAAATACCGTGGAGTGAGCGATGATCAGCGCTGGTGCTTGCTCGTTCATCACCACTTGAGCTTGTTTGTATAGCTCAACACGTTTGTTGTGATCGGATGTCATACGTGCAGGTTGAATCACGTCTTCAAAGCTTTGATCACACCATTTAGAGTAGTTTGAACCCTGTTTTTTCGCTGCGCAGCTGAACAATGTCGCGAAGAAGTTATCAGGGTCACCATTGTCCCCAGTCCAACCCATCATTACAGTTTGTGGCTCGCCGCTCTTAGCTCGTTTCAGGTATTCACCCCACTCGTAGCTAACAACTTTCGATTTAACGCCAATTTTCGCCCAGTCAGCTTGGATCATTTCTGCCATTCTGCGCGCATTTGGGTTATATGGACGTTGTACTGGCATCGCCCACAGATCGATTTCAAACCCTTCAGGGAAGCCCGCTTCCGCCAGCAGTTTTTTCGCTTTTTCTGGGTTGTATTCGGTATCTTTAATCGCGTCGTTATAACCCCACATTGTTGGTGGAATTAAGTTTTTCGCTTTTTGACCCGCGCCCTGATAAACCGCTTGGATGATGGCGTCTTTATTTACGGCCATCGATAGCGCTTGGCGAACTTTTTGGTTATCCAGTGGTTTTTTCTCAACGTTATAAGAAAGGTAACCTACGTTCAGACCTGGCTGCTCCATTAACGTAATTTCTTTATCTGCTTTCATGCGTTCTAAGTCTGCCGGATTTGGATACGGCATAACTTGGCACTCATTTTTTTGCAGTTTTGCATAACGCACTGATGCATCAGGAGTGATAGAGAATACTAAGCGATCAATCTTCGGTACATTGCCCCAGTAGTCTTTGTTCGCTTTGTACAGAATACGAGAATCTTTCTGGTACTGTTGCAGCTCAAAAGGACCTGTTCCGATTGGGTTTAAATCAACTTTCTCAGGCGTTTTCGCTTTCAACATTTGATCAGCATATTCCGCAGATAAAATGGAAGCGAAGTCCATTGCCATATCAGCTAAGAATGGTGCTTCAGGACGAGTTAGTGTGATGCGAACGGTGTTGTCATCGACTTTCTCAACTTTGTCGATGATCTTATCCATGTCCATCCCCATGAAGTACTCATAGCTACCGCCAGAAACTTTGTGATATGGGTGATTTGGATCTTTCTGGCGCATGAATGTGTAAATAACATCATCCGCATTCAAGTCACGGCTTGGCTTGAAATCTTTATTTGAATGCCACTTCACGCCTTTGCGCAGATGGAAGGTGTACACTTTGCCATCGTCACTCACTTCCCAACTCTCTGCTAAACCAGGCTCAATTTCAGTGGTGCCCAATTTAAATTCAACTAAGCGGTTATACAGAGGAATAGAACTCGCATCATAAGTTGTCCCAGAGGTAAACAACTGCGGGTTAAACCCTTCAGGTGAACCTTCAGAACAATAAACCAGTGTTTTAGCCTGTACTGAGGCAGACACAGCCAAAGCAGCTAATGTTAAGCCTACAGTTAATAAACCTGTCTTTTTCATCGAGAGCGTCATTGGTAATGCTCCTGTGGTGTATGTTGTTTTATCGAATACTGAAATCCGCCTTGAACAAGACAGATGTCGTA
The DNA here is from genome assembly GCF_000173415.1 of Providencia alcalifaciens DSM 30120. Taxonomy (GTDB): domain Bacteria; phylum Pseudomonadota; class Gammaproteobacteria; order Enterobacterales; family Enterobacteriaceae; genus Providencia; species Providencia alcalifaciens. The sequence continues at coordinate 64,723 of NZ_ABXW01000052.1, forward strand.
TCTGTATTTTTTTGTTATTCACTGTGCAATTAATCAACTGGAATACATTTCGTCAATAGCATTATTCTCTGTAACAATTTGGCTTAAATGACACATTTCGGATTATTTTGGTGTAAATATAGCCTGATATGTTACGAAAATGTTTATTAACCAGCGGTTATAACCACAGAAACATTACTGAATAGATTTTTATAGGGACGTTAATTATTTGTATATTTGTGATTAAGTGCTGAATTACTGAGCGGAAATGGTGGGCAATACAAAAAACTGCAACATAAAACGCTAAATAGAATTTGTATAAAACTATTTGATAGCTGATTGTTTTGCATGTTTTTTATACTAAAAATAATTATTAGCGAATTTATATATCATATTCCTATTTTCACGGGATCGCGGGTGAAAATACCAATCGCATAATGAAAGTGTGCTTTGAAGTGAATTTGAATTGAAGATATGGACTGAAAAAACATCGTCTTATTTGTGTGCAAAGAACAACAGAAGAAAGAAAAGAAAAATGAAGGGAACTATAAACGAAAAAACCCACCTCTATGAGGTGGGTTTTGGAATTTGGTCGGCGAGAGAGGATTCGAACCTCCGACCCACTGGTCCCAAACCAGTTGCGCTACCAAGCTGCGCTACTCGCCGAAAACGGTGTGAATAATACTGCCAAGAATGGGGATCGTCAACCCTATTTTTAGTGAAAACCGTTCGTATGCTGATAAAACCATCAAAATGGTATGGTTTCTTAATTTTAAGCCTATTTTAGGACAAAAAATAAGCGCTAAAAATATTTAGCGCTTATTTATCCCAATCACTGGGAAGGCAATATTTATTCAATCATTTTTTTAATCAAAAATAACTGACTAAAAATCAACCTATTGCAACAGAGAGATATCTGCTACTTTTAAGAATAACTCGCGAAGCTGGCTTAACAGGGTTAAACGGTTAATACGTACCGCAGGATCTTCATCCATTACCATGACGTTCGCAAAGAATTCATCAACCACTTCACGTAAAGAGGCTAACTCAACCAATGCTTCTTGGTAGTTACGTTCAGCAAACATTGGCGCTAACTTGTCTTGCAGTACCACAACGTGAGTTGCTAACTTCACTTCTTCTGGGGTTTTCAGTACAGAAGCTAACACGCTATCGGCGAGTTTTTCTTCTGACTTGCTCAGAATATTAGAAACACGTTTATTGGCGGCTGCCAGCGTTTGTGCTTCTTCTAAAGAGCGGAAGTGAGTCACTGCTTTAACACGAGCATCAAAGTCAGCAGGCTGAGTTGGGCGACGAGCTAATACCGCTTGGATGGTATCGATGCTGTAGCCTAGTTCTTGGTACCAAGAACGGAAGCGACCCAGCATGAACTCAACCACATCTTCCACGACATTTTTGTTAGTTAGTTTATCGCCATACAGACGCACAGCTTCTTGGGTCATTTCCACAAGATCAAGCTGATAGCCTTTTTCAACGATAATACGTAACACACCTAATGCCGCACGGCGCAGAGCGAATGGGTCTTTATCCCCTTTCGGATGCTGGCCGATACCGAAAATACCTGCGAGGGTATCCATTTTTTCTGCTAATGCTAATGCCGCAGAAACATCGGTAGATGGCAGTTCATCCCCCGCAAAACGCGGTTGATATTGTTCTTTCAGTGCAAGAGCAACATCTTCTGACTCACCGTCATGGCGAGCATAGTGCATTCCCATGACACCTTGAGTGTCTGTGAATTCAAAGACCATGTTGGTCATTAAGTCACATTTTGCCAGTAAACCAGCACGAGTTGCATGATTAACATCTGCACCGATTTTACTTGCAATCCAACCCGCTAACGCTTCTAAACGGTCAGTTTTATCACGCAGGGTTCCCAGCTGTTGCTGGAACAGTACAGTTTCTAAACGTGGTAAATTATCTTCTAGACGCTGTTTACGGTCGGTTTTGAAGAAAAACTCCGCATCCGCTAAACGCGGGCGAACAACTTTTTCGTTACCGGAAATAATTTGCTGAGGATCTGATGACTCAATATTTGCCACAAAGATAAAGTTTGGCATTAACTTGCCAGCATCATCATAGACAGGGAAATATTTTTGGTCGCCCTTCATGGTGTACACCAATGCTTCAGCAGGAACTTCTAAGAATTTATCTTCGAATTTTGCTGTTAGTACCACTGGCCATTCAACCAAAGAGGTGACTTCTTCAACTAAGCTGTCTGTGAGATCTGCTTTACCGCCTAACGCTTTAGCTGCTTTTTCTGCGTTCGCAATAATTATCGCTTTACGCTCAGCGTAATCCGCAATCACTTTACCACGTGTGCGTAAAATTTCTGGGTATTGCTCCGCGTTATCAATGGTGAATTCAGCTTCACCCATAAAGCGGTGACCACGAATAATACGGTCGCTCTTAATACCAAGAATCTCACCGTTAACGATATCACTACCCAACAGTAACGTGACCGTATGAACAGGACGCACAAACTGAGTGTCTTTATCTGCCCAACGCATTAATTTAGGGATAGGTAATTTCGCCAGAGATCGGCTTACCATATCAATCAGTAATTCACTGACAGGCTGCCCTTTCATTTGAGCACGATAAAGTAACCATTCACCCTTATCGGTTGTTAAGCGTTCCGCTTGGTCGACTGTAATACCGCAACCACGTGCCCAACCTTCAGCTGCTTTTGTTGGTTTACCTTCCGCATCAAACGCTTGCGAAATCGCTGGACCACGTTTTTCAACTTCACGATCTGGCTGAGCTGCGGCTAAGCTTTCTACTTTCAACGCTAAACGGCGAGGTGCAGCGAACCAATTCACCGCACCGTGAGTAATATCTGCACTATCTAATTCAGCCGTAAAGTTGGCTGCGAATGATTCTGCAAGAGAACGAAGAGCCTTCGGCGGTAACTCTTCTGTACCGATTTCCACAAGGAAAGTCTGTTGAGTCATGACAGCCTCTTAGTTCTTATGACACATAGGGAAACCCAGCGCTTCACGAGAAGCATAATAAGCTTCTGCGACCCCTTTAGTCAGGGTGCGAATGCGTAAAATATAACGCTGGCGTTCGGTTACTGAAATTGCTTTACGGGCATCCAGTAAGTTAAAGGTGTGAGCCGCTTTCAAAATACGCTCGTAGGCCGGCAGTGGCAGTGGCGTTTCTAAAGCGAGCAGGTATTGGGCTTCTTTCTCATACTCTTCAAAGCATTTGAATAAAAACTCAACATTTGCATGCTCAAAGTTATAAGTAGACTGTTCAACTTCGTTTTGATGATAAATATCACCATAAGTGGTCTTGCCTAGAGGGCCATCACACCAAACCAAATCGTACACGCTATCAACGCCTTGAATATACATCGCAAGACGCTCAAGACCGTAAGTGATCTCACCGGTAACCGGTTTACACTCCAAGCCACCTACTTGTTGGAAATAAGTGAACTGAGTCACCTCCATTCCATTTAACCACACTTCCCAGCCCAAGCCCCAAGCACCTAATGTTGGGTTTTCCCAGTTATCTTCAACGAAGCGGATATCATGGACTGTAGGGTCAATACCCAGCTCTTTTAATGAGCCTAGGTACAACTCTTGGATATTGTCAGGTGAAGGTTTGATAATCACCTGAAACTGGTAATAGTGTTGTAAACGGTTTGGGTTCTCACCGTAGCGACCATCGGTTGGTCGACGAGATGGCTGAACATAAGCTGCTGCGATAGGTTCTGGACCTAAAGCGCGCAAACACGTCATTGGGTGTGAAGTACCAGCGCCGACTTCCATGTCCAGTGGTTGAACAATGGTACAGCCTTGGCGCGCCCAGTAGTCCTGTAATGTCAGGATAAGACCTTGGAAGGTTTTGGTATCAAACTTTTGCATGTTAGATCCGCACGCGATACGTGAAATTTAAGAAAGTGACCAGTATACCCTTTGACCGCCAGATATACAGCAATGAATACATATGTAATCATTCTAAAAAGAAAAAAATTAATTTCACCCCTTTAAAACTGTATTTTTATACAGTATAAAGATTCTATTCTTGCTCACAAGCTGAACATAATTAGAAAAAGGATGAAAAATGGAAACATTGCCCACTCGCTGCCATTGGGTTAACCAAGACCCTGAATATATTGCCTACCACGATAATGAATGGGGGAAACCTACCAAAGATAATCACCAACTATTTGAAATGATCTGCCTTGAAGGGCAACAAGCGGGGCTGTCTTGGTATACCATTTTGAAAAAACGCCAAGGTTATCGAGAACTATTCCATCAATTTGATCCCGAAAAAATTGCCTTAATGAATGAAACCGATGTAGAACGATTGATGCAAGACGCTCGCATTATCCGTAACCGATTAAAAATCAATGCGATTATTTCCAATGCTAAAGCTTATCTATCCATGAAAAACCACGGTGAGGATTTTTCGACGTTTATTTGGGCGTTTGTTAATCATCAACCTAAAGTCAATAACTGGACTGAATCATCCCAAGTTCCTGCGGAAACAGAACTGTCTAAAACACTCTCTAAAGCCCTAAAAAAACAAGGTTTTAAATTTGTTGGTTCAGTGACTTGCTACGCCTTTATGCAAGCTACTGGTATGGTTAATGATCATTTAGTAAGTTGTTGCCAATATAAATAAATCAGAGTTTATCCATAATAACCGAATAAATTGCAATTCAAATAAACTACATTTAACACACAAGTTAATTCAAAAAACCAATTTATTATTAATATTTGATATTTTATATGAAAAATAACTGTAACTATGCTATTGAACTCCAGATGGTAGCGCGGTATGTTTGAAATTCCATTAACAAACTCATCAATAGACGTGAAAAAACACAATGAATTTCTCTAAATTTGGTAATAAATTTGCTAAGAATTCAGGTATTTCAGAATTAATGAAAGACTTGAATGAAGGCATTCGAACCCCCGGCGCTATTATGCTGGGTGGTGGGAATCCTGCTCATATCCCCGAAATGGACAAATACTTTCAGGATCTCCTTGCAGAGATGTGTGCAAATGGTCAATTAACCGACACATTATGCAATTATGATGGTCCTCAAGGCAAAGATGCCATGTTGAAAGCGCTAGCAGCAACTCTAAAAGCGAAACTAGGCTGGGATATCAGTGCACGAAATATTGCGCTAACAAACGGTAGCCAAAGTGCGTTTTTCTATCTATTTAACTTACTTGCTGGTCGCTTTGAAGATGGTATCTCCCGTAAAGTTCTATTCCCTATCGCACCAGAGTATGTCGGGTATGCAGATTCAGGACTGGATGAAGATCTTTTTGTTGCTAACAAGCCACAAATTGAGTTCTTACCGGATGGACAATTTAAGTATCATGTTGATTTCAATACACTAGAGATCACGAAAGACATTGGGGTTATTTGTGTATCACGTCCAACCAACCCAACAGGAAACGTGATTACAGATGAAGAAGTTCTGCACCTCGATCAATTGGCGAAGCAGCACAACATTCCATTACTGATTGATAATGCCTATGGCGTTCCTTTCCCCGGTATTATTTTTAGTGAAGCCACTCCATTTTGGAATGAAAACATTATTCTGTGCATGAGCCTGTCAAAACTGGGTCTACCGGGCACACGTTGCGGCATCATCATTGGTAGTGAGGATTTAATTGATGCTATCAGCAATATGAATGGCATCATTAGCCTTGCCCCTGGAGGTATTGGTCCAAGCATCGCACTTGAAATGCTACAGCGTGATGATTTATTTAAACTATCTCAAAATATTGTTGGTCCATTTTATAAACAGCGTGTTGAAGAAGTTATTAAAATCATTCGCCGCTACATTCCTGAAGATAGATGCCTCATCCATAAGCCTGAAGGCGCTATTTTCTTATGGCTCTGGTTTAAAGATATGCCAATTAGCGGTTTGGAACTTTACCGTCGTTTAAAAAAACGTGGTGTGTTGATGGTTCCTGGGCACTATTTCTTCCCAGGGCTTGAAGAGGATTGGCAACATGCACATGAATGTATGCGAATGAATTATGTACCTGAGCCAGAAAAAATTGAGCAAGGCATTCAAATCCTCGCTCAAGAGTTAGAAAAAGCCTATCAAGAATCTGAACGCTAGGTCTAATTAATAGATTAAAAAAAGCCCTTTCCATCAAGGAAAGGGCCAAAATTAGCGAGAACTCCATAATTGAAATCGAATATATTTGTTTATGACAAATGTTATTCGCGGTTATTAAACCACTTTTCTGATATCAGTTATGGCGAGAACAAGCCCCAATTACACCCTTATATAGACGGATACTTTTTCTCCACATCTCATTTTCCCATTCAAGCATCGTCATAACGCCCAAAATAAAATGGCTAATAACTGCGGTGAAATAATGCGTAAAAACATTGCTAATGGGTAAACCGTTGCATAGGAAAGTGCCGCAGCTCCACTCGTTGGGTGAATATTATTGGCAAAGGCTAATGCAGGAGGATCCGTCATTGAACCTGCGAGTACTCCACATAAACTTAAATAATTCATTTTACCGAAGATACGAGCAACTAGACCCGTGATGAACAACGGGATAAATGTAATTAATATCCCATAACCAATCCACCTGAGCCCATCACCTTGAATAAGAGTTTCGATAAAACTGCCACCTGAATTTAATCCTACCACGGCAAGGAACATCACGATCCCCAGTTCTCGTAATGCTAAGTTTGCACTTGGTGGCATAAACCAATACAACCGCCCAATAGTACCTATTCGACCAAGAATCAAAGCCACAACCAATGGTCCTCCTGCCAAACCTAATTTCAATGCAGCAGGAAAGCCCGGAACAAAAATTGGTAACGAGCCTAAAACAACACCTAAGCCAATCCCAATAAACACAGGTAACATTTGAACTTGTTGTAATTTTTGTTTCGCATTACCCAGTAAAGCCGTTACCGCTTCAATCGACTCTGGGCGCCCAACAATATTCAGAATATCACCGAATTGCAGCACTGAATTATTGTTCGCCATCAGGTCAATACCCGTTCGATTCAAACGCGTCACGACCACATCGTACTTTTGCTTCAGATTCAACTCTTTTAGTCGCTTACTTAGCACTGCATCATTAGTGACCACGACTCGGACTGAGTGTAATACGGAGCTAGATGTTGATAATGATGCGTCTACCTCTTCCCCTAAAATTAAACGAACTTTATTTAAGTCCTCTTTCTGCCCAACCACATGCAGTAAGTCACCAAGATGGATTTCCGTTGTTGGTTGAGGCACAACAAGCATTTCACCACGCTTGAGCCGCGAGCAAACAATTTCTTCATTACCTAGCATAGGAATATCTTGAATCATCAAACCATCAAGATTGCTATTACGTACCGCAATGTTCATGGTTTGCAATAAGTCTCTATGCTGAACATTTGTGCTATTAAACTCTGATGCTTCTTTTTCTACTGAAATGCGGAAAATAATTCGCACTAGCCACATCACTAAAAGAATACCGCAAATACCCATAGGGTAAGCCATGGCATATCCCATTCCCATCTGACCGATCAAACTAGGATCAGAACCTAAATCAGAAAGGATTTGCTGCCCCGCACCTAGGGAAGGTGTATTCGTTACAGCACCAGAAAAGATACCTAAAATAATCGGTAAAGGAATATCGGCAATTTTATAGATAATAGCGGTAACGACCGCACCTAAAATAACCACCATCAACGCAAAGCCGTTAAGTTTTAAGCCTGAAACGCGCAAAGAGGAGAAGAAGCCGGGTCCCACTTGTATCCCGATGGTATAAACAAACAGGATAAGACCAAACTCTTGAATAAAATGCAGCATATCATTATTGAGAGACAAGCCATAACTGCGTGCAAAATGCCCAACGATGATCCCACCGAAGAGAACGCCACCTATCCCTAAACCGACATTGCGAATTTTCCAATTACCTATCCATAAGCCTAATGCGGCAGCTAAGGCTAATAAACTGACTGTAAGCGCTAATTCACTCATAGACCGCTATCCTTTTGACGACAGTAACCAAAATATGGGACATACGGAGTATTACATTTATAACTGAATCGATTGTGCCAAATAAATACAAGGGAAGTTGTGTGATAGAGCACAGTTCACAGCAATTCAATCGCGCAGCTTAATTCCACAAATAAAACAATTCCATTGCTAATTATTAACATGACCGACATAAAATAATACAAAAAAGAACTATTATTCAGAGTGTATCTTAAATAATAATAGGTTCCCGAGATTGTGAATTTTTTGTTTTTAGTTATCATGATCTCAAGTTAGACAAAGCCCCTCTCAATGTAGGTCAACATTATATGCCAAGCTTGATTTTTTTTAGGTCGTTAGCATTTTCCACATCATTGATTTTTACATTGAGCGGTTGCTCAAGTATTATGACTCATGCAGGTCCTACCGATAGTTATTATCCTGGCACTAAAAATAGTATTGATATGTTGCAACATGAAGATACTGGCTGGGTTGTTAAACCGTTACTTATTATTGATTTACCGTTCACAGCTGTTGTAGATACATTATTAATCCCTATTGATTATATGCATTCCAGCGATTCTCAAACCGCTGAATCACCAAAAAAGCGCGTAGAACAACTTGATAAGCAACAAGAATCAAAAAAACATAATGAAAAGCCCATTATTGAATAGTATTTATTCGACACTCCAATTAGGAATATAATATTTCTGTTTCATTAATAATGTTGTTTTAATTTGGCTTAATATTTTATTCTTTCATTGAACGATTTATCATCTCCTTTAATCTATTCTATTTAATACCGCGATGATTAGTTTTAACCAATACTTTTCATTTCATATCGCACATTTCATTTAATGAAAGTTTTTGCCTTTTATTTTGCTGAAGAATAAAAAGATGAATCATTATCTCTTTATTCTTCATGAGTGTTAATTCAGAGTAAAATTAATTCGCCAACCCAGTCTCAACAATATAAATCTGTCTAAACCCATCAACATCACGCATAAATGCTACAAATTTATCATTTGGAGAAAACACAACCGCATCTGCAACTGGTGCGGCGTCTGTTCTTTGCGTCAACCTTTCGATGCTGCCCGTCGCCACATGGCAACGCACAATGCTGTTATCATGAACAAAACAGAGATACTCACCTGTATTATTCCAACTAAACGCAGACTGAATTGGGGAGTTTTCAAAGGTCACTTGAGTCAATACTCCGGTTGCGGTTCCCACGGTCCATAATTGTACAATGCCTTGATTATCATGCATTAAGCAGGCAATTAACTCTCCATTTGGTGATGAGCGTAGCCAATGTCTTGGCTGTTTCGCTAAACCCGGAAATTTTCTCTGATGTGTATAGGTTAAGCGCTTTTGTTGGACACCTTTAGGTGGTGCAGGCATGGAATTTCTAGTGCCTTGCAGGGGCTCATGACTTGGGATTTTGAATTTCTCTGGGTCTTCAGGTAAATCAACCAGATAGATTTCTGGAACAACCTCACCATTATGATGATGCGTATCCCCAATAAATGCTAAGGCTCGCCGTTGCCATTGACCTTCTTGATTCCTATACCCACATTGACCAATCCACCCTTCCTCATAGGCCCGACCAATTTCGTCACTATTTGGAGTGGGAGTCAGAGTCGTTTTTGTTACAACACAGCAAAAGAAATCACCACCGTACTCTCTCGTGTGCCCAATAGGCTCGACAGTCACTGCACCAATTGGTATAGCCACCGCCACATTACGTTGATCTAATTTAGGATCGAGTTCATGCATAACATGGTCGTTGTAGGTAAAACTGAGCCACTTTCCGTCTGGACTAAAAACATGTACATGAGTCCCTCCCCTTAACGCTCCTGCAATATAGGGTGGAGTAATACACATCGCATCGATGGGATGTGCATTTCCAAGCTGATTATCGTAGACATAGACACCTCGGCGGTGATGAAAATCATACTGCCAAGACTCATCTGGATGTTCAGGTCCTTGAATAAACGCATAACGAGGAGGATTTTCAGCACTCACTGTCACCACTCCGACGTGGGATCCGTGCTGGCTACGATAGATTTCGACTTTTTGCTGCGTCGTGACATGAATTTTTTCTATAGTTTGCCCAGTAAATGAACTGCCGCTTGGTCGGACATCATAAGCAAGCCATTCGCTATCTGGTGTCCAAACATTAATATTTGTAAGCTGATGACTACGCGCTTCATCGGTAATACGCTTTTCTTTATAAGGCATTTTACTGTTCAATCTGTTATCCTTTGACATCATTTAATACAGGCTATCGGATTACTTTAACTAATCAATTCTTAATGAGAGCAAAAAATCTCAGTCGAGAAGTTACACAAGTAATATTACCCTTAAACAATCACTATAGTATTGAATAAAACCATCATGTTATTAAGTGTTCTTTATATTATTGGTATTACTGCCGAAGCCATGACTGGCGCTTTAGCTGCTGGACGTCGTAAAATGGACGTCTTTGGCGTGATCATTATCGCATCTGCGACCGCTATCGGTGGCGGATCTGTTCGTGATATTTTGCTCGGACATTACCCTCTCGGTTGGGTTGCTCATCCGGAGTACATTATGACCGTGGCTGGTGCCGCCGTTGTTACGATCTGGATAGCCCCAATGATGAAACACCTTCGTCGACTCTTTTTAATACTCGATGCAATTGGCTTAATTGTTTTCTCAATTTTAGGTGCCCAAATTGCTCTCGATATGAATTATAGCCCTATCATTGCCGCTATTGCTGCGGTGGTAACTGGCGTATTCGGCGGCGTTCTTCGCGATATGCTATGCAATACCATCCCCCTAGTTTTCCAAAAAGAAGTTTATGCGGGTGTTTCTTTTGCCGCTGCATGGCTATACATTGGTTTGCTGTATACCCCGCTACCTAAAGATATCGTGGTGATTATCACCTTAGTCGCTGGTTTAAGCGCTCGGTTACTTGCCATTCGCTATCGCTTGGGGTTACCAATTTTCAATTACGAAAGCCAAGATTAATGCCCTCATTTTCTATCAGCCATTAGCGTTAACAACTAATGGCTGATGCCTAAATTCTGCAAAGTTTGTAATGCCTGTTTAATTTCGGGCGCTGCCAGCCACTGTTGAAGTGCTTGCTTCCTCGTCTCAGATACCGCCATCTTTTCTATCTGTTCTGGTTCACTCAATGTCGTAATTGCCGCTATTTTTTCTAATTGTTCAGACTTTAGCGGAATACCCAATCCTTTCAACCAATTTGCCGTTAGTTGATGTTGTGCTTGTTGAAGTTGTTCAAGAGCATTAGCGGTTTGTTGAGTTTTAGGTAATCTATTTTGCCAATCAGGAGATAACCATCCGAGTAACTCCGACAGCCCATATTTTTCTACCCACACCATCCATGTTTTTTCACCGACACCACGAATATTAAGTTGCTTACCCAACCAAGTGAGCCGAGCAACAAACTGAGAGGCACAATCTGTCGAATAAGATAAACAACTCAATGCATGAAAGTTTTCCAATGGTAATGTATTAAGGTATTGTCGCGGTTTCTGTCTCCATATGACTTTTTCCATTAATGGAGCACCGTGCCCAGATAGCGTCAGCTGAATTTTATCTCCCACTAACACATCTTTTTGTTTCCACGAATTGAGTGAACCTAAGCGTATTTTACTGACTTTTTTATCATCTATCCTGACTGGTTCAATGTTTGCAATGACATTCACTACTCCCGACCTTCCTACCCGAAAAGTTAAATCAACAACATCTGAAACAATGCTTTTTAGTGGGTATTTCCAGGCAATACTCCAACTGTTTTGGTTTGCTCGCCAAGCTGATGATGACGGTGTCGGAAAACTTTTTAGAACAACACCGTCCGTCGCGAATGGCATTGAGATTGAATAGTAGTGATCACGCCACTGCGCGATAGATTGGCTCTCTACTATGGGGTGGCTATACCGTTGCGCCAAATCGAATCCTAGCATTGCCAGCTCACTAAGTTGCTGACTCATAGGCGTCGAGTTATCAGGCCAAGACCAAATAAACACACCAATATCATCCGTTACTTGTGCAGGCATATCTTTACGCATCAACCAACCCGCAACTTTACTCCTCGCATTTTGTCCCCCATCTATTTTTTGCACATGTTCATTAAGCTTCCAGAATAACTCTCCTTGTAAAACAATAGATTGCTTTATTGAAATTGTTTTTGGGATCCCCTGAATAAAATCCGCTTTTTCTCGCCAATTAAGTCCTTTGCTACCGTCACCTCGACTGATCATTGACACTAAATGCCCATTCTCATAGTGCAAAGTCACCGCCACACCATCTACTTTGGGTTGCAACCATACTTCATGACGTGACTCTAGCCAGGGTGCTATTTCCTTAAATTCCAATTTTTTCAACCCAGTATGAGGAATGGGGTGCTTCACTAATCGTTCCGTATTAGGCTGTACTGGTTGTGGCAATCTATCAGGCAAATTTAGACAGCGCTGTCCACGTCGCCACTGAGCCAGAATCTGGTCATAAACTTCATCACTAACCTCACTTACTCCCTCTATTTGATATTGCCGATCCCACTCTTGTAGCTGCTCCCCTAGCCGTAATTGTTCCGCTCCCATTAATTTATCATCTAATGTGTGACATATTTTCTGGGAATCAACGAACTCTGTACCATAAGCTATTGATACTGCGTATTGAAGTAATAGGCAAAACCAACCAAATTTCCAGAACTTCCTGACTGAAAAATAGTACATAATATCCCTATCATATTTGTGTTAAATAAATTGCACTAAACTGCATAGCGCTGCGTTGCTATCGTATTCTGAGTGATTAAATCAAGGGACACAGTAAGTCATGCCGTTAAATGCATAACGTTTCGCAAAACAAATGGTATTTTCATTAAGTTAAATTTATTTTCTGGAAGGCGTTCACAGTTTTTCAATTACCAAAATTTTTTTATTCATAATTCATGGTTAATTGATATCGCTGCATGTTGTCTTAAGTACGTGTATACTATGTAGGGTTTATCGCTATCTTTTATGTCTAACCCTCAAATATTCAAGAAATCATCATGATACAAGGCACGTTATATATTCTCTCTGCGCCTAGCGGTGCAGGTAAGTCCAGTCTTATCCAAGCATTATTGAAGACACAACCGTTGTATGACACGCAAGTTTCTGTTTCTCATACAACTCGAGCTGCACGTCCAGGTGAAGTTCATGGGGAGCATTACTTCTTTGTTTCTGAAACCGAGTTTCTCCAGATGGTTGATAATAATGACTTTTTAGAGCATGCCTGTGTTTTCGGTAACTATTATGGCACCTCAAAACCTATTATTGAGGAAGTCCTAAATAGCGGAGTGGATGTATTTCTTGATATCGACTGGCAAGGTGCTCAGCAAATTCGTACGAAAATGCCTGAAGCACGGAGTATTTTTATACTACCTCCTTCAAAAGATGAGCTCTATCGTCGTCTTCGTGGTCGTGGGCAAGATAGTGATGAAGTCATTGAAAAGCGCATGTCGCAAGCTGTTGGTGAAATCGAGCACTACAATGAATACGATTACGTTATCGTAAACGACGATTTCAACACTGCACTGAGCGATTTACAGTCAATCATGCGTGCGGAGCGTTTGAAATTAAGCCGCCAAGTCCAGCGACATGGTGCTTTAATCAGCAAATTACTAGCAGACTGAGAATAGTTTCAGTATCATATCAGGTCATTTTTTTATTTCTTTGGAGTAGCACACTTATGGCACGCGTAACTGTTCAAGACGCAGTAGAAAAAATTGGTAACCGTTTTGACCTCGTACTGGTCGCAGCACGTAGAGCTCGTCAGTTACAAACTGGTGGTAAAGATCCTTTAGTTCCAGAAGAAAACGATAAGCATACTGTTATCGCGCTACGTGAAGTAGAAGAAGGTTTAATTAACGGTCACATTTTGGATGTGCGTGAACGCCAGGAACAGCAAGAGCAAGAAGCCGCTGAAATGCAGGCAGTTTCTGCGATCGCTGAAGGTCGTCGCTAATTACTAAGGTGGGTCTGCCTTGTATCTGTTTGAAAGCCTAAATCTCATAATTCAGCAATATCTCCCTAAGGAGCAAGTTGAGTTACTGAAAAAAGCCTATGTTGTCGCACGGGATGCCCATGAAGGACAAACCCGTTCCAGTGGTGAGCCTTATATTACTCACCCTGTTGCCGTTGCTTGCATTCTGGCTGAAATGCGTTTGGATCATGAAACACTGATGGCTGCGCTACTTCATGATGTGATTGAAGACACTCCAGCGACATTTCAAGACATCGAGCAATTGTTTGGAACCACCGTTGCAGGGCTTGTTGAAGGCGTTTCCAAACTGGATAAGCTGAATTTCCGCGACAAGAAAGAAGCTCAAGCAGAAAACTTCCGCAAAATGATCATGGCAATGGTTAAAGATATCCGTGTCATTTTGATCAAACTGGCAGACCGCACTCACAATATGCGCACGCTTGGGTCACTTAGACCCGATAAGCGTCGCCGCATAGCGCGTGAAACACTGGAAATATACAGTCCCCTCGCGCACCGTTTAGGTATCCACCATATTAAAACTGAGCTTGAAGAGCTAGGTTTTGAAGCGCTTTATCCAAACCGTTATCGAGTTATCAAGGAAGTGGTGAAATCCGCCCGAGGTAACCGCAAAGAAATGATCCAAAAAATCCTTTCGGAAATTGACGGTCGATTAACTGAAGCAGGTATACCTTGTACCGTCAGCGGTCGAGAAAAACATCTGTATTCTATTTATCGAAAAATGCATCAAAAAGAGCAGCGATTCCATTCGATTATGGATATCTATGCCTTTCGCGTCATCGTTGAAGACGTTGATACCTGTTACCGTGTTTTAGGTCAAATGCACAGTCTCTATAAACCTCGTCCGGGGCGTATTAAAGACTATATTGCCATTCCTAAAGCTAACGGTTACCAATCCCTACATACATCCTTAATCGGGCCTCACGGGGTTCCTGTTGAAGTACAAATTCGTACTGAAGACATGGATCAAATGGCAGAAATGGGTGTTGCTGCTCATTGGGCATACAAAGCACAAGGGGAGCAGGGAACCACAGCACAGGTAAAAGCACAGCGCTGGATGCAAAGCTTACTCGAACTCCAACAGAGTGCGGGGAGCTCATTTGAATTTATTGAAAGTGTAAAATCAGACCTGTTTCCTGACGAAATTTACGTTTTCACTCCTGAAGGTCGTATTGTCGAATTACCGACAGGCGCAACCCCTGTGGACTTTGCTTACGCTGTTCACACTGACATCGGTCATGCCTGCGTCGGTGCACGTGTTGATCGCCAACCTTACCCGCTTTCCCAACCACTCTCGAGTGGTCAAACAGTTGAAATTATTACTGCTCCGGGAGCTCGACCAAACGCTGCATGGTTAAACTTTGTCGTGAGCTCCAAAGCTCGTGCGAAAATCCGCCAACTGCTGAAAAATTTAAAACGCGAAGACTCTGTCAATTTAGGTCGTCGTCTACTCAATCATGCGTTAGGTGCAGGAACAAAAATTACCGATATTCCACGTGAAAGCATCGATGCTGAATTAGCACGCATGAAGCTGCACTCTGTTGATGACTTGCTCGCTGAGATTGGTTTAGGTAATGCCATGAGTGTTGTGGTTGCACGCAACTTACAAAATAACCCTCAAAGTACTCAACCAAATGCAGTTGAAGAGCCTGTTATTACAGAAAACCGTCATAAACTGTCTATCAAAGGTGCTGATGGTGTCTTGATCACCTTCGCAAAATGCTGTCGCCCGATCCCTGGGGACCCTATTATTGCGCATATTAGCCCAGGTAAAGGTTTGGTTATTCACCATGAGTCTTGCCGTAATATTCGCGGTTACCAAAAAGAACCCGATAAATTTATGGCTGTCGAGTGGGATACCGAGACAGATACTGATTTTATCGCTGAAATTAAAGTCGATATGATAAACCATCAAGGTGCATTGGCTAACTTGACCGCAGCTATCAATGACGCGAATTCAAGTATTCAAAGCATGAATACCGAAGAAAAAGATGGTCGTGTTTACTGTGCCTTTATTCGCTTATCAATTAAAAACCGAATTCAATTGGCAAACGTCATGCGTAAAATTCGTATTATGCCTGATGTACTTCGTGTCAGTCGAAATCGTAATTAATTGATATAATTAAAAAAATACTAAAACATACTATGAATGAACGCCGCTATCGCCGCATTTGCCAAATGATGGCGATGCGGCAGCCCGACCTAACTCTCTGCCTCGAAGAGATCCATAAACCCCATAATGTTTCTGCCATTGTGCGCAGTGCTGATGCCGTGGGGATCCACAATATTCATGCTGTTTGGCCAGACCAACACGTTAAACTTTCCGTGTCTTCCGCTGCGGGAAGCAATAGCTGGGTAAAGGTCATCCCCCATCAATCCACTGAAAACGCAATTTCTCAAATAAAATCCCAAGGAATGCAGATTCTAGTCACTAACCTATCGGATAGTGCCGTTGATTTTCGCGAAATTGATTATACCCAACCAACCTGTATTATGGTGGGACAGGAAAAAACGGGGATCTCCGACAAAGCATTAGCCCTTGCAGATCAGCATATTATCATTCCTATGGTTGGAATGGTTCAGTCACTCAATGTCTCCGTCGCCTCTGCACTTATTTTGTATGAAGCCCAGCGCCAGCGCCAATTGGCAGGCATGTATGATCGCGAAAATAGTCTATTATCTGAGCAGGAACAACAAGAGTGGCTGTTTGAGGGGGGATATCCCGTACTCGCCGAAGTCGCAAAACGCAAAGGTCTTCCTCGCCCATATATTAACCAACAGGGTCAAATAGAAGCCGATGATATTTGGTGGGCACACATGCAGCTTTCTGAAAAAATGAAGAGAAAACAACTCAGCTAAGGAATCGACATGAACCGTGGTCTACTTAATACCATTTCACTGACTTCACTGCATGGCATTGGTGCCAGCCAGTCAGAAAAAATGCGTAAAATAGGTTTGAACACCGTTCAGGACCTGCTTCTACATTTTCCACTTCGTTATGAAGATCATACGCGTTTATACCACATTAAAGACCTCATGCCCGGCACCACCGCCACTATCACTGGCGAAGTTCTGCAAACCAAAGTGGTATTTGGTCGCAAACGTATGATGACCTGCCTGATAAGCGACGGTACAGGCAATTTAACTCTGCGTTTTTTCAACTTTTCTGCTGCGATGAAAAATAGCTTAGCAGAAGGTCGCCAAGTTACCGCTTATGGCGAAGTACGGCGCGGTAATACTGGACCTGAAATTATTCACCCTGAATATAAAGTGTCCCAAGAAGCGGAGAATGTCCCCCTTCAAGAAAACTTAACACCGGTTTACCCGACAACTGAAGGCGTTCGCCAAGCCACACTGCGCAAAGTGATGGATCAAGCGATCGCCATGTTAGACAGCAGTAACATTCAGGAACTACTTCCTGAAGAATTTAGCCGTAGCTTAATTAGTTTACCTGACGCAATTCGGCTACTGCACAACCCGCCGCCCGATGTCTCATTAGACGAGTTGGAAAAAGGTCATCATCCCGCTCAAAAGCGCTTGATCCTAGAAGAACTACTTGCTCACCATTTAAGCATGCTTGCGATTCGAGCAGGTAATGAACGACTCTATGCCGAGCCATTGATTTCCACTGGAAAATTGAAAGCACCGCTACTGGCAAATTTACCCTTTTCTCCAACCAATGCTCAAAAACGCGTTGTCGCGGAAATCGAAGCTGATTTACACAAAAATGCGCCGATGATGCGTTTGATCCAAGGCGATGTCGGTTCAGGAAAAACCTTGGTCGCTGCCTTAGCCGCAATTTGCGCCATTGAAAATGGCAAACAAGTGGCATTAATGGCACCGACTGAAATCCTCGCAGAGCAGCATGCGAGCACATTTAAACAATGGTTCGAGCCTTTAGGGATTAAAGTTGGCTGGTTGGCTGGAAAACAGAAAGGTAAAGCCCGCCAGCAGCAGCAAGATGCTATTGCTAATGGCGAAGTTTCTATGGTGATTGGTACCCATGCAATCTTTCAAGAACACGTTAGCTTTCATTCATTAGGGTTAGTCATCATCGATGAGCAACATCGCTTTGGCGTTCACCAGCGGCTCGCGTTGCGTGAGAAAGGTGAACAACAAGGTTTCCATCCTCATCAATTAATTATGACCGCCACGCCAATCCCACGCACGCTAGCGATGACCGCCTATGCTGACCTAGATACATCAGTGATTGACGAACTTCCTCCGGGAAGAACACCAGTCACCACCGTCGCAATTGCTGATTCGCGACGTAGCGACATTGTCGAACGTGTTCGCCAAGCTTGTTTAGAGGAAGGACGACAAGCTTACTGGGTATGTACATTAATTGATGATTCTGAGGTACTTGAAGCCCAAGCAGCTCAAGCCACAAGTGAAGAACTCGCACTTGCATTACCTGAACTCAAAGTAGGTCTGGTACACGGTAGAATGAAGCCTACCGAAAAGCAGAGCATCATGGCGGCTTTTAAAAATAACGAAATTCAGTTGTTAGTTGCTACCACCGTAATCGAAGTCGGTGTCGATGTTCCTAATGCGAGTTTAATGATTATTGATAACCCAGAACGACTTGGGCTAGCGCAGTTGCACCAGTTACGAGGGCGAGTTGGTCGTGGTTCCGTTGCATCGCACTGTGTACTGCTTTATAAAACGCCACTCACCCATACTGCTAAGCAGCGCTTGCAGGTTTTACGTGACAGCAACGATGGCTTTGTGATTGCTCAAAAAGATTTGGAGATCCGCGGACCAGGAGAGCTATTAGGCACAAGACAGACGGGAAATGCTGACTTTAAAGTCGCTGATTTATTGCGCGATCAGTATATGTTGCCGGAAGTGCAACGTCTCGCACGCCACATACAACAAAACTACCCTGAACATGCTCAGAAGATTATTGAGCGCTGGCTTCCCGAACGCGAGCAATACAGTCACGCTTAAGCTCTTTTTATCTCACCGATTTTTTCGTCCACCTAAAATGAAAATTGCCGTGAACACATCCATGTCCACGGCAATACCTGCTTTATTTATACATTTAGTTATATATGTTTGTATTTACTTAAACACTTATTGCGTGTTAACCGCCAATTGTTGGAAAAACGGGTAACCACAAGTAGAACTTGATGACTAACGCATTCACAATATCGATAAAGAATGCACCAACCATTGGTACGACTAAGAATGCTAAGTGAGATGGACCAAATTTATCCGTCACGGCTTGCATGTTAGCGATAGCCGTTGGTGTTGCTCCTAAACCGAAGCCACAATGACCTGCTGCCAAAATCGCAGCATCATAGTTTTTGCCCATGACTCGGAAGGTAACAAAAATCGCATAACACGCCATTACACAAGCTTGAACGCCGAGAATAACTAACATTGGGATCGCCAAAGATGCCAGTTCCCACAGTTTTAAACTCATGAGAGCCATCGCTAAGAATAAGGATAGGCTAACGTTACCCATGACAGACACTGCGCGGTCAAATACTCGATAAAAACCAAGTAAAGACAAGCTGTTACTTAAAATAACCCCGACAAACAAGACACATACAAATTTCGGCAGTGCAAATGCCGTACCTGCTAGTAACCCTGCAATCCAGCTTCCGGCTAATAAACAGATAGCAATCAACGCAATAGTTTCAATCAGCACCATTGAGTTAATCATACGGTTGGATTGTGGTTTTTCAAATGCGGTAGGAACATCTTTGTCCTCATCCGCAGTACCCGGTGTTGGGATATTACGAATTAAGAAACGTGCAACAGGACCACCAATGAGTCCACCAAGTACTAAACCAAAAGTTGCACAGGCCATCGCAACTTCAGTTGCACTCTTGAAGCCGTAATCTTCCGTAAAGATTTTACCCCATGCAGCACCAGTACCATGACCACCCGATAAAGTGATTGAACCGGCTAATAGTCCCATCAGAGGGTCTAGACCTAATAATTTCGCGAGTGCGATACCGACTGTATTTTGAACCAGTAATAAACCGACGACGACAAAAATAAAGATTAACAATGCCTTACCACCAGCTTTTAAGCTAGCTAAGTTGGCATTCAAACCAATGGTTGCAAAGAATGCAAGCATCATCGGTTCTTGCAGTGATAAGTCGAAAGAAAGGCTCCAGTCAAAAACTTGCTTAACCACTAACAGGCTAAAAGCAACTAATAATCCCCCAGCTACGGGTTCAGGGATGGTGTACTTTTCAAGAAATGAAACCGATTTTACCAGTTTACGTCCGAGTAATAGCACTAGCGTGGCTGCGACCAGTGTGCCGTAGACATCGAGATGATACATTTACGTACCTCGTCTGTTGTTAATATTATTTAAAACTAATTAGACGTTATTTTTTTCCTTAAAACGCCAAAAGCAGGTGCAGGGATTAGAAAAAAAAATCGCGATAAATACAAGTTAAAACATATAAAAATGTGACGCTCTTAATTTAAAACCCAACTTAATTTTTTTGCGCAAACGATTGCTTTTTGTATTATTCTCTTTAAAATGCGCTTTTTGCTAGTGGAACTGGAACAATGAACGCAACGGCATCTGAAGAACAAAATGTTGAAAAAACAGTACAAAATCAAAGTGAACTGATCTACCGCCTTGAAGATAGACCTCCGCTTCCTCAGGCTCTATTTGCTGCAGGGCAACATCTATTAGCGATGTTTGTCGCCGTTATCACCCCTGCAATGTTGATTTGCCAAGCACTTGGGCTACCCGCTCACGATACCCAGCGCATTATTAGCATGTCATTGTTTGCTTCAGGAATTGCTTCATTAATTCAAATCCGTGCTTGGGGTCCTATCGGCTCTGGGTTACTGTCAATTCAAGGCACCAGTTTCAACTTTGTTGCACCATTGATTATGGGTGGTGTTGCACTTAAGCAAGGCGGAGCCGATATTCCGTCAATGATGGCAGCATTATTCGGCACTTTAATGGTCGCAGCGCTGACTGAAGTCATCTTATCTCGCTTTTTACATTTGGCTCGCCGAGTTATCACGCCGCTGGTTTCCGGTGTTGTCGTGATGATCATTGGTTTATCGTTAATTCAAGTCGGTTTAACCTCTATCGGTGGTGGTTACAGCGCACTGAGTAATAATACTTTCGGCTCCCCTGATAACCTGATTCTAGCCGGTATTGTTTTAGCCGTGATTATTTTGCTAACTCGTCAGAAAAATCCGTACCTACGTGTTGCTTCTTTAGTGATTGCGATGGCGGTAGGCTATCTTGCTGCATGGTGGATGGATATGCTGCCAACAGCACAAGCCAGTGATGCCAAGCAATCCCTGATAACGATTCCTGAACCTTTCTATTATGGTCTCTCTTTTGATTGGAACTTGCTGATCCCATTGATCTTGATTTTTATGGTGACTTCTTTAGAAACCATTGGTGATATCACGGCGACCTCTGATGTCTCAGAACAACCAGTGCGTGGTCCGCTGTATATGAAACGCATTAAAGGTGGAGTTTTGGCAAATGGTCTAAACTCCATGGTTTCTGCGGTGTTCAATACCTTTCCTAACTCCTGCTTTGGGCAAAATAATGGTGTGATCCAATTAACTGGGGTGGCTAGCCGTTATGTTGGTTACTTAGTCGCGCTAATGTTAGTGCTGCTGGGTCTATTTCCAGCAGTGGCAGGTTTTGTGCAACAAATTCCTGAGCCTGTTCTAGGTGGGGCTACAATTGTTATGTTCGGTACCATTGCGGCATCGGGTGTACGCATTGTTTCACGTGAGCCGCTTAATCGTCGCGCCATTATGATCATTGCGTTGTCGCTTGCCGTCGGCATGGGTGTTTCCCAGCAACCTTTAATTCTACAATTCGCACCTGATTGGCTGAAAACCCTGTTCTCATCCGGTATTGCTGCCGGTGGCTTAACTGCGATTGTACTGAACCTGATTTTCCCTCACGAAAAATAATCTCCCATACTGCCGCAAATGTTGAACACGTCGGCGGTTCTTCTGTATGCTATCCTTCAGTTGCCGATATATTAAACATATCGGCGATTTCTATTTCTATCTGATTGATAAGGGAGCAGACAAACGTGAAAGGGTTATTGAAGTTTATCGGTTATATTTTTCTGCTTCTTTTCATTGTGTTGCTCGCTGGCTATATTGCCTTACAAACCCGCTGGGGTGCCAGTTATGCAAGCCAGTTCCTGAGTAAATTTACACCTTATAATATTAAGGTCGGCATCATGGGGCACCAGTTCTCTGAGCCGGGTAAATTTATTTTCCAAGACATTACCATTGCATCTAACAATAAAGACCTTGATCTTGATGCTCGGCAGATTGTTGTAGATATTAATTGGCGTCATCTTTTTAGTGGTGAAGCCATCCAACGTTTAACGATTACTCAAGGCAACTTATCTGTAAATTTTACCGATAAAACAACGCCACTACCGCTTTCAGCAAAAGTCCTGCAATTTGAAAATAGCCAAATCCAATTAACCCAAGGGACCAATACATTACAAGTCGCGGGTTTTACAGGTGGAATCACGCCATGGAAACCAACCGTTAAAAACCCGTTTGGTTACGGTGATTTTCGTTTTACTACCAACCAAATGATGGTTAATTCACTCCCCTTTAGAAATGTGGCAATAACTGGGAAATTACAGGAAAAAGTGACAGACTTTAGCCAAGTCAGTGGCTATCTCAATAATGGCTCGATAGCGGGCAAAGGCAAATGGTTTTCCGACGGTTCAATCACGATAGATAACCTTTCGATGAATAAAGTTGGCTGGCAAAATGACCTCACATTTGATGCTTTATTTGATGCCATAAATAGCCATCGAACAGTACAAATTAACCAGCTACAGCTCACCAATGTGGATATTCAGGGACGTGACTGGGCGCTTTCTGGATTGAGCAGCGAAATTGATCAAATTAGCCTTGTCAGAGGCAGTTGGAGCAGCCCCAAAAGCCATATTAATTTCAATGTCGAGCAATTGGTTATTCAGGACCAACAGGTTGATACGCTCATCGGTGAGCTGAGCATTGACGGTGATAACCTCAATATTGATAAGCTCTCAGGCTACTACAATAAAGGCATTTTTAATCTAAGTGCGATTTGGCAACGTAATGATAAATCACTGACCATCACTGAGGGAACACTCGCTGGGGTTCTGTATACTTTGCCAGATAATTGGCTCTCGTTCTTTGCTCAACCCGCGCCAGCGTGGTTATCCACATTCGCCATTGATAACTTCACCATCACGCAATCTTTGCTAATGAATATTCAACCCGAGTTTCCTTTTGAGTTTACGGCGCTCAGTGGCAATATTCGTTATGTTGACCTCATCAAGCAAAAACAGTGGGGAATTTGGCGGGGGCAAGCGACATTCAATGCTGATGCAGGTACCATCAATCAAGTGATGATCCGCCGTCCACTACTCGAAATTGCGAGCAGCAAGAACAGCGCAGCTGCCAGCCTCAGTGGAAGCATTGACCGTGGTATCGCAAAAATCGGTTTACTGGCACAGCAAGAGCCGAATAAAGTACCTTTTGAATTACGTGCATCAGGCACCAACATTGATTTAGGTAATTTGAATCAATGGGGCTGGTCAGGCTTTTCACCGCAGATGTGGGGGGATTTTGAGGCCTCATTACAAGGGGATTTACTCGCATCGCCCCTTGCATCGAGCTTAAATGGAAAATTAACCGCGGTCCCCCTTCAGGGAAGCCGTATTGTCCGTACTGTCGTTGATGGGTATGTCACCTCTAGCATGGCTTCCCAAGAGCCATCCACAGAGTCTCAAGCTACCCCAGCGGCTAACACCTATCCTGTTGATGGACACGTGCCGACTATTGTGACTCAGTAATCTCAATGAATAGATAATAAAAAAGCAGGTATATCCTATCAGATATCCTGCTTTTTATTTTTACATGGTTAAGTTAGGCGTTTTTATCTGTCTTCGATTCAGGTAATACCATGTATACACCACTAAACACTGCACCCACTTGGTTTTCTGCATTAGTAACATGCACTTCCAATTTGACTCGAGCTTTGCTACCTCGAGCTAAACGGTCAAGGTCGCCACTGAGATGAGAAAGATCCGCGACTGCCGTTGGGCGTCCGCTAACCGGTTTTGCATAGCGAATATTGGCATCCACCAGCACGATTTCTCCGCCTAGCTTATTTTCTTGTAATAATAACCAAATCATTCCCCAACCAGTTAATGTGGCAAGAGAAAACTGGCTACCTGCAAAAATGGTGTTATGAGGGTTTTGATTTCCGGCTTCCGGCATGGTCGTTACAAATCGCTTACCTGTATATTGCTCAATGCGCACGCCCATCTTTTCACTCAAGGGAATGTATTTGTGCCAAGCTTGCTGAAGTTCACCGCACCAATCAGGGCGATGAAGAATTTGATCTAAGGTCTCAATTGGCTTAATCATTAAATAATGGCGAACTGGCGTTTTGAGCTCACCTATCGCTTCTCCGCGACTTTCAAAACCCATTTTTGCAAAGAACGGTACCGCCTCTTCTCGCACACTGGAAACAATGCGTTTGACGCCTTCACGCCTTGCAATGGTTTCAAGTGCCATGATAATGAGCTTGCCAAGACCTTTACCTTGCATAACGGGATTCACAGCAAGAAATCGGATAGCACCTTCGTTATCTGCATTAATATACAAGCGACCAATCGCTAAGATACGATTCTTTTCATCGACCACCATTTGGTGGTGAGCGGTTAGGTCATAACCGTCTTTTTCCGAGCCAAGGGGTTGTTTGAACGGCTCTCGCAGCATTGACCAACGAAATTGATAATATGCAGCGAATTCAAGTTCATCTTTCGGTGTCCGTAAATGGTACATCTCTCCCCCTCCCTTAAACGATTTTTCTACACTTGTAACCAGAAGGTGACTGGACCATCATTGGTCAAGTTCACTTGCATATCCGCAGCAAATTCACCGGTTTCAGTCGTGATACCTTGCGTACGACTTTGCTCAACAAAGTATTGATATAATTGGTCAGCTTTTGTGGGTTCCGCTCCACCAGAGAAACTCGGGCGCATTCCTTTCTTCGTATCTGCTGCTAATGTAAATTGTGAAACTACGAGTAGACTTCCACCAGCTTGCTGAACATTGAGATTCATTTTGCCTTGTTCGTCGCTAAAAATACGATATCCAAGAACTTTCTCGCAAAGGCGTTTTGCTTTCTGCTCGTCATCGTCTTTTTCAACACCCAGCAGAACTAAAAGACCGGGGCCAATTTGTCCCACTGTTTTTTCATCAACAACCACACTCGCGTGAGTGACTCTTTGAATTAATGCAATCATGGGTACTCGATAAAAAAGAAGGAGTAACGTTATCGCTACTCCTTATTAAGAACGGGATTATTCGACTTCTGCACTAAAATCGTAAGTACGGAAATATTCAGGCACCGTATCTTTATTCAGAACATGGACACCTTTGATACCAAGCGCTTCTGCGGCTTTGACGTTTTCTTCAACATCATCAAAGAAAACGGCATCGGCGGCGTCAAATTCCTCAGATTCCAGAACATATTTGAAAATTTCTGGGTCTGGTTTACGCATCCCTAAATCTTGGGATAAATACAGAAAGTCAGAGGAAGCTGCAATTTCTGGGTAGTGTTCTGGCCAATAATCCAAGTGTAGGCGGTTGGTGTTAGATAACACAACAACACGGTGACCTTGCTCACGCAGACGTTCCATAATATCAATGACTTCTGGTCTTAGTGAGATGAAAATTGAGTGCCAGCCTTCTGCAAAATCTTCAAAGCTTAGAGTGATACCCATCTCTTCACAAAGCAGTTCAGCAAATTCGATATCTGAAATTTTGCCACACTCATGGAGCTGGAAGATATTGCCAAAAGTGAATCGCTTTTTGATTTCTGAACTTGGGGTTCCGCTCAGTTCAGACCATTTATCAAATACACGATTGAAGTCGATATCAATAATCACATTACCCATATCGAAGATATACAGCATACATTGCCCTCTTAGTTATTCATTAAATTTACTTTAATCATTATTGGGGCAACTGAACAGCCCTAAATGGTGATTATTAGGGTTATTTTTCAATTTATCGATTAAGCAAATTGGATTACGTTGCTGCTTATCAACGAATTTTATTCCGCAATATTACTGAGGCGCTCTTCTGCACGATTTTTATGCATAAAAAAAGCGCTGTATTTCTACAGCGCCTTTCTATTTAACTCAAAGACTAATGATTAGTCATCTTTAGAACGGCTTGCACGACGGCGATCGTTCTCAGTCAAGTGACGCTTACGCAGACGAATTGACAGTGGAGTTACTTCAACTAATTCATCATCATCGATAAACTCAAGAGCTTGTTCCAGAGTCATTTTGATCGGTGGTGACAGTGTTGTTGCTTCATCAGTACCTGACGCACGCATGTTAGTCAGTTTTTTACCGGTTAAGCAGTTAACAGTCAGGTCGTTAGAACGTGAGTGAATACCAATGATTTGGCCTTCATACACTTCAGCACCGTGACCTAAGAATAACTTACCACGATCTTGCAAGCTGTACAGTGCGTACGCAACTGCTTTACCTTGACCGTTAGAGATCAGAACACCGTTTTGACGACCACCGATTTCGCCTGGGCGAACATCGTCATAATGGCTGAATGTAGAGTACAGTAAGCCAGTACCTGAAGTCATTGTCATAAATTCAGTACGGAAGCCAATCAGACCACGGCTAGGAATGATGTAGTCTAAACGTACACGACCTTTACCGTCTGGCATCATGTCACGCAGGTCACCTTTACGCTCACCTAACGCTTTCATCACGTCGCCTTGGTTTTGTTCTTCAACATCCAAAGTCACTTGTTCGAATGGCTCTTGTTTACGACCATCAATTTCACGAATGATAACTTTTGGACGAGAAACGGCTAATTCGAAGCCTTCACGACGCATGTTTTCAATCAGAACAGATAAGTGCAGCTCACCACGACCAGAAACGCGGAATGCGTCTGGATCTTGAGTTTCTTCAACACGCAGAGCAACGTTATGAACCAGTTCTTTATTCAGACGGTCAAGAATTTGTCGTGAAGTCACGAACTTACCTTCTTTACCACAGAATGGAGAGGTGTTAACACAATAGAACATGCTAACAGTCGGCTCATCAACCGCCAGCGCAGGCAGTGCTTCAACGTTGCCCACTTGGCAGATAGTGTCAGAGATGTTCAGTTCACCTAAACCAGTCAGAGCAACAATGTCACCCGCTTCTGCTTGTTGTGAATCAATACGCTCTAAACCTAAGTGAGTCAGAACTTTACCGATTTTACCGTTGCGAGTTTTACCTTCGCTATCGATAACAGTCACTTGTTGGTTAGGTTTAACAGTACCACGCTTGATGCGACCGATACCGATAACACCTAAGTAGCTGTTGTAATCTAACTGAGAAACTTGCATCTGGAATGGACCTTCCAGATCAACTTTTGGTGGCTCAACGTGTTCCACGATAGCTTCGTACAGTGGAGTCATGTCTTCAGCCATATCAGTATGGTCAAGACCTGCGATACCGTTTAATGCAGATGCATAAACGATAGGGAAATCTAATTGCTCATCCGTAGCACCTAAGTTCACGAATAAGTCGAATACTTGGTCAACAACCCAATCAGGACGCGCGCCTGGGCGGTCAACTTTGTTGATAACAACAATTGGACGTAAACCGTGGTCGAACGCTTTTTGCGTTACGAAGCGAGTTTGCGGCATCGGACCGTCCATCGCATCAACAACCAGCAGAACGCAGTCAACCATGGACATAACACGTTCAACTTCACCACCGAAGTCGGCGTGACCCGGGGTGTCTACGATATTGATGTGATAACCATTCCATTGGATAGCGGTGTTTTTAGCAAGGATTGTAATACCACGCTCTTTCTCCAAGTCATTGGAGTCCATAACACGCTCATCAACAGTTTCACGTTCACCGAAAGTGCCGGACTGTTGCAGTAATTTACCAACCAGTGTTGTCTTGCCATGGTCAACGTGAGCGATGATGGCGATGTTTCTTAAGTTTTGAATTGACAAGGATTTTTACCGTTTCATTGACAGGAAAGGAATATGCTTATTGAGTCGTTATATAGCTCAAAGCATACTTTCTACTTTAATTTGCTGTTATTTTACACGTTTTTCCACACAAGTGGAATAAATGTGAAAGCCATCACTATTAAAAAAGTTTTTAGCTAAAAAACATTCAGTTGCGTCGTCGTGCAAAAATGCTTAAAAAAATAGCAATTATCAGCACTAGGAAATCACAAAGTGGCAGGATAATACGCTAAAAAGGAAATATTAGCAGCCGAAAAAAAGAATAAAAAATAAACTTTCTTCGCCTATCACTATTTTAAATGCATTTTTTATTATTTAGATATATCTAATTTGACAGTTTAGATATATCGGAATAAAGTGAACCTATCAAATAATTTAGATATATCGAAATAATAACAGAGGTTCCTATGAGAATACATCAATGCCGTCATGTTTATTCCTCACATCATGATGAACATCAACGAGGACACGGTGGCTGCTGCCACAATGAAGAGCGTCAAGAACATCATCATGGTCATGACCATAGTGAATGTTGCCATGGTGAAGGTCGTCGCGGTCATGAACGCGGTGAAGGCTGCCATGGTGAAGGTCGTCATGGTCGTGGACGCGGTGAAGGCTGCCACGGCGAAGGTCGTCACAGTCATGGACGCGGTGAAGGCTGTCATGGTGAAGGTCGTCACAGTCATGGACGCGGTGAAGGCTGCCACGGCGAAGGTCGTCACGGTCGTGGACGCGGTAAAGGCTTACGTCGCCTGTTTGACCACGGGGATCTGCATATTATGGTGCTCTCTTTAGTGGCAAAAAAACCTAGCTATGGCTATGAAATCATTAAAGACATCCAAGAAGCATCCAATGGCTTATATGTACCAAGCCCGGGCGTCATTTATCCAACATTAACGCTATTAGAAGAACAAGGCTTTTTGGAATCACAGATTGTGGAACGTAATCGCAAAAGTTTCTCTATTACACCTGAAGGGGCTGAACATCTCGCTCAGAATAAGGAAACTGAAACGGTTATCGCCCGTAAATTAGCCAAAGCACGTGAACTACAGCAAGGCAGTAATTTATCGGAAGATATCGAAATGGCAGTTAGCCGCTTTAAAGCCCTATTGCGCCACAAAATGGTACTCAAGCAACTAAATGAAGAACAAACTCACCAAATTGCCACTATCATTAATGATGCCGTCAAACAGATTGAAGAAGTTAATGCGATCTTAACTGACAGTCATGACGAGTAGCTCTGAACTTTATATTGTTACCACAATCCGCCGCGTTGTGCCTATTAATGGCGCTGCGCGGTGCGTGTTTTAACACCCACTGCCAAAATGCACCTCATTGGTGCAAAAAATCTTTTACTTGCACCAATACAGCGCAATGATAGACTATTTTTTAGCCTCAACGTTGCCATCCTTTCGTCATAATCCACTTTTACTATGATTTCAAAAGTTGGCACGCTTTTCGCTTATACCATCCATAGAGAGCTTGCGATGTTGTTAATGAAATAATCATTCATCTTGCGAAGCCAGATAAACCAACCCATGTACATCTTAAACGCTGCGTGGGTTGATTAGACCCGACCAGGAGAGCCGAGAATGTCCGCTAAACATGTTTTATCGTTAATCGAAGAGCACAATGTTAGATTTATTGATCTGCGTTTTACCGATACCAAAGGTAAAGAGCAACACGTCACTATCCCTGCTCATCAAGTTGACGAAGACTTCTTTGAAGAAGGTCAAATGTTTGATGGTTCATCCATCGGTGGCTGGAAAGGCATCAACGAATCTGACATGGTATTAATGCCAGACGCATCTACCGCAGTGTTAGACCCATTCTACGCAGATAACACCTTAATCATCCGTTGCGATATTTTAGAGCCGGGCACTATGCAAGGCTACGATCGCGACCCTCGCTCAATCTCTAAACGCGCTGAAGACTTCCTACGTTCTAGCGGGATTGCAGATGTAGTGTTATTTGGACCAGAACCTGAATTTTTCGTGTTCGATGACATTCGTTTCGGCAATAGCATGCACAGCAGCTACTATCATATCGATGATATCGAAGCGGCATGGAATACAGGTACTAAATACGAAGGCGGTAACAAAGGTCACCGTCCTGGCGTAAAAGGCGGCTACTTCCCAGTACCACCGGTTGATTCATCACAAGATTTACGTTCCGCTATGTGTACAACAATGGAAGATATGGGCTTAGTCGTTGAAGCTCACCACCATGAAGTAGCAACCGCAGGTCAAAACGAAGTTGCAACTCGCTTTAATACGATGACGAAAAAAGCGGATGAGACTCAAATTTACAAATACGTTGTACACAACGTTGCCCATGCATACGGCAAAACCGCTACCTTTATGCCAAAACCATTAGTCGGTGATAACGGCTCCGGTATGCACTGCCACATGTCTTTATCTAAAGATGGTGTGAACCTGTTTGCAGGCGATAAATACGGCGGATTATCTGAGATGGCGCTGTACTACATCGGCGGTATCATCAAACACGCTCGCGCACTGAACGCCTTTACCAACCCGACGACTAACTCCTACAAACGTTTAGTCCCAGGCTTTGAAGCGCCAGTTATGTTAGCTTACTCAGCACGTAACCGCTCCGCATCTATTCGTATTCCAGTCGTTGCTAGCACGAAAGCGCGTCGTATTGAAGTGCGTTTCCCAGACCCAGCGGCTAACCCATACTTAGCGTTTGCTGCACAGTTAATGGCTGGCCTTGATGGCATCATCAACAAGATCCACCCTGGCGATGCAATGGACAAAAACCTGTACGATTTACCGCCAGAAGAAGCGAAAGAAATCCCAACGGTTGCGGGCTCTTTAGAAGAAGCGCTGGCTGAACTGGATAAAAACCGTGAGTTCTTAACTCGTGGTGGTGTATTTACTGACGATGCTATCGACGCTTACATCGAATTACTGCGTGCCGATATCCAACGTGTTCGTATGGCACCACACCCACTCGAATTTGAAATGTACTACAGTGCGTAACACGCCGTTCCACTGATAGTCTTTGTTGCCGTGAAGCACTTGCCCCATCTTTTGATGGGGCCTTTTCTCTGCACTGAGTGATAAACTGCAAATATTGGCTTCGACGTATCGGTTAATCAGTAAATAACGTATAATGCACCAAAATAGTGCAGGAGCAATATTACATGAAAGCCGAGCATTTACCTGTCCCCGAACATCTCCTCGATTCCTTAATCAACAGCGTATTGGTGCTGGATTATGATTTAGTCATTCATTATGCCAATCACGCCGCTTTACAGATTTTGGCGCAAAGCCCACGTAAGTTGTATGGCACCCCACTCCCTTTACTCTTTAATTATTGTTCATTAAATGATGAACAGATGCTTAGCAGCTTAAAAACCGGTCACAGCTTTACAGAAAACGAAGTCACGTTAGTACTAAATAACCATTCTCATATGATGTCTCTGAGTGCCCAGCCGCTATCAGAACAATTTATCCTCGTTGAGCTTTCCCAATTAGATAGCCAGCGACGCCTTAGCCAAGAGTTAGCGCAAAATGCCCAACAACTTGCCGCTCGTGAGTTGATTCGAGGACTTGCCCATGAGATCAAAAACCCACTAGGGGGATTACGTGGTGCAGCACAATTATTGTCTAAGGCGCTGCCCGACCCGCAGCTAAACGAATATACCCAAGTGATCATTGAACAAGCTGACCGCTTACGCGCGTTGGTAGATAGGCTGCTAGGTCCACAATATCCCGGACCTAAAACTGAGCAGAGTATCCATCATAGTGTCGAAAATGTGGTGCGCCTAGTTGCGTTAGAAAAACCCAATAATGTCACCTTAATCCGTGATTATGATCCCAGCCTGCCTGATCTTGAATATTACCCTGACCAAATAGAACAAGTGCTACTCAATATCACCCGCAATGCTTTACAAGCCCTTGGTGAAACAGGTGGTAATATTACCCTGCGCACGCGTACGGCATTTCAGGTCATGCTACAAGGCGAGCGCTATAGACTCGCGGCTCGGATTGATATTGAAGATAATGGACAGGGCATTCCGCTTGCCATCCAAGATACCCTATTTTATCCAATGGTTAGCGGTCGCCCAGATGGCACCGGATTGGGGTTATCTATCGCCCGCAGTTTAGTGGACCAACATGCGGGGAAAATTGAGTTCACCAGTTGGCCGGGTCACACCGAGTTTTCTATTTATCTACCCATCAAAAAATAGGAGATAGCCATGCAAAAGGGAAAAATCTGGGTTGTTGATGATGACAGTTCAATCCGCTGGGTGCTTGAGCGAGCACTGAATAGCGCTGAGCTGGATTGCACCTGTTTTGATAGCGCAAATGCCGTGCTTGATGCCCTCAATAATGATCGCCCTGACGTGTTGCTCTCCGATATTCGTATGCCTGATATGGATGGGCTTGCCTTACTCACTCAGTTGAAGCAGTCACACCCTTTACTGCCCATTATCATTATGACGGCACATTCGGATTTAGATGCCGCGGTTAATGCTTACCAGTCTGGAGCATTCGACTATCTGCCTAAACCCTTTGATATCGATGAAACTGTCGCACTCGTCGAACGCGCACTTAACCATAGCCGTGAACAAAACAATACCGCTGGAGACAAACCACAAGCGGCTATCGTTTCGTCAACAATGATCGGCGAAGCTCCCGCTATGCAGGAAGTCTATCGAATTATTGGTCGTCTTTCGCGCTCGTCCATTAGCGTACTAATTAATGGTGAATCTGGTACAGGTAAAGAACTGGTTGCCCATGCACTTCATCAACATAGCCCACGTGCCAATGAGCCATTTATCGCATTAAATATGGCTGCGATTCCAAAAGATTTAATCGAATCTGAGCTATTTGGACATGAAAAAGGGGCCTTTACTGGGGCATCCCAAGTACGCCAAGGACGCTTTGAACAAGCAAATCGAGGTTCATTATTTCTTGATGAAATCGGGGATATGCCACTTGATGTACAAACGCGCTTATTGCGGGTACTGGCTGAAGGGCAATTTTACCGGATTGGTGGCTATACCCCCGTTAAAGTCGATGTCCGTATTATTGCAGCCACCCACCAAAACTTGGAAAAACGCGTAGAGGAAGGGCTATTTCGTGAAGACTTATTCCACCGATTGAATGTCATCCGCGTGCAATTACCGCCATTGCGCGAACGTGTTGAAGATATTCCTCGTCTCGCCCATTATTTTTTACAAAATACCGCCAAAGAATTGGGCGTTGAAAGCAAAGTTCTCCACCCTGACAGCATTAAGCTTTTACAGCGCTATCCTTGGTCAGGTAACGTACGTCAATTGGAGAATGTCTGTCGGTGGTTAACCGTCATGGCTGCGAGCCAAGAAGTGCTGCCACAAGATTTACCAAGCGATCTGTTTGGTAAACAAGAATCCACCAAAGTGGCTAAAGATCCACATTCATTATCCACTAACGCAGTCGATCCTAATATCACATGGTGTGATCTCTTAGAGAAATGGACCGATCTCGCGTTACACGCTGGTCAGCAAGATCTGTTTAATGATGCCATGCCATTACTAGAAAAAACGATGCTCAATTGCGCCCTTAAATATACCGATGGACATAAACAAGAAGCAGCGCGTTTATTAGGCTGGGGGAGAAATACCTTAACGAGAAAATTAAAAGAATTAGGTATAGAGAAATAACTTTACTTAATGAAAAAATAGCAATGATCTAATAATGAACATCGGGTAATAAACAAATTACCCGATATCATAAATAAACTTCAGCATTAGATTGTCTAAATATAATTATCAATAATTCCAAAAGAAAAGAAAAACCAATTAATAAAGAATAATAAAAACAAAAGCAATCATATAAAGAAAAGAAATAGAGATAAATACACATTTATCTTTAAGAACAAAACAATCATAAAGTAAATATCTTAAAAATAATCTAAAATTATAATAGAGCATGAAAAGCTCATCGATTATTTTGGAGATCCCCTATGAATAGAAACACATTCAAATCACTATTTTCCATAATATTATTGTTTTCAAGCCAGTCCGCTGTATCTGTAGATGGTAATATTGAATTCATTGGTGAAATTATAGATCAAGCATGTGAAGTAAAAACCGACTCAAAGAATATACAAGTTCCTTTAGGAAGTATTCCAAAGGCAAATTTACCCAATGTGGGTAGCAAATCAACACCCGTATTGTTCACCATTACACTCATTAATTGTCCTGTTACGGTAACACGAGCATCCGTACTCTTTGATGCAATACCCTATCCTGGTGATAATACAGTTTTAGCGCTAAAAGCAGATACTGGCGTTGCAACTGGAGTAGGCATTCAATTAACAGATAAGTCCAATGCTATTATTACATTATTAACGCCTTCGAACAGCTATGCATTATTGCCAAATGTTGATAATCCATTGAATTTCACAGCAAATTACATTGCAAAAGCAAGCCCTGTCACACCCGGTCCAGCAAATGGTGCGGCGACCTTTTTAATTGTTTATAACTAATTTACCTAATCAAAAAATAGCGATTATTATTACGAAAGGATAATAAAATGAGAACAATACTTTCCTGCTTTATATTGTTATTTTTCATCATCAATATAAGTCATGCAGGGGTCATTATCGGAGGTACTCGCGTTATTTACAATGAAGGAATAAAAGATGCCACCATTAACTTGAATAACCCTGATGACATTCCTTATTTAGTACAGTCTTGGGTAGATACTAGTGAAAGTAAGCCACAAGAAATTTTCTCAATAACACCACCTTTATTTAAACTTAATGGTGAGAGCAATAATACATTAAGAATATTTTTAACCGATAATACATTATCGAATAATAAAGAGTCTTTATTCTGGTTAAATATAAAAACAATTCCTGCTGTAAAGCATAAAGAAAACTCTTTACAACTTGCCTTCAGAACGAAAATGAAACTCATCTATCGTCCTACTAAGTTAAAAGAAGCTAATTTTAACGAGTTACAAAAAAAAATTATCTGGTCAAAATCAGGTAGCCAATTGACCGTTAAAAATCCAACTCCTTATTATATTAATTTTCAACAGGTCATATTTAATGACGAACAAGTGAATGATGTCAGCTATGTAGCACCTTTTTCATCCAACTCATTTACCGTCAATTCATCTCCAAACCACGGGATTGTTCAATGGGAATTAATTAATGACTTTGGAGCAACGACAGAACGTACTCAGAAAAAGATATAGCCTTTTATAATGCTGGAGATGCTTATGAAAAGTTATTGGTTTCCACTGGTATGTCTATTCAATTTGACAAACGCCTATGCCAAAGGAAATGACCAAAGTGAAAAGCCAATGTACCCTTCTGATGAAATGTACTTCGAAACCAGCTTTTTAAATTTGCCCGAGGGTCAATCGATTGACCTTTCACAATTTGACAGCAATGAACAATTAGCAGGGACTTATTTTGTTTATATTTATCTAAATCAACAATTTATAACCGCAAAAAAAGTACAATTTATCCCTAATGCTCAAAATAAGCTAATCCCTTGCCTAACAACGCATGAACTGACAGAGTTCGGCGTTAACACTGCACAATTTCCAGATTTACAACAGAGTAAAGAAACATGTTCCTATTTATCGGCGATACCCGATGCCCATAGTGAATTTGATTTTAATCATCAGCGCTTATATTTAAGTATTCCTCAAATTGCCTTGGTCGATCATCCTCGAGGCTCAATTGACCTTACAGACATCGATAACGGAATCAATTCTGCACTGCTTAATTATAGCTATAGCAGTTCAAAAAATAACAGCAGAACACACCGCAGTGGGAATACATCAACAAGCTATGCCAATTTACGTCCTGGTATCAATTTAGGTGCGTGGCGGCTACGCAATTATTCAACCTGGATAAATAATGATGATACTCATCAATGGGATACGGTCTACACCTATGCATCTCGAAATATTAACAGTCTCAAAAGTCAACTTATTCTTGGAGACGGTGTTTCTCCTTCCATGGTTTTTGACAGTGTGCCATTCCGTGGTATTCAGCTTTCCACCGATGATGATATGTATCCAGAAAGCTTACGAGGCTATGCGCCGACAGTTCGAGGTATAGCTCGTAGTCATGCGCAGATAACCATTCGCCAAAATGGCTATATTATTTATCAAACCAATGTGGCCGCAGGTCCATTTGAAATCAATGATCTCTACCCAACAGGCAGTAGCGGTGACCTTTATATTACGATTAAAGAATCTGATGGAAGTGAGCAGCATCAAATCGTTCCCTTCGCTTCACTCCCTATTTTACAACGAGAAGGCTACCTATTTTACAGTGTAACTGGCGGGCAATACCGTGCCTATGACTCTCATATTGATAAAACTAAATTTAACCAAATTTCAGCTAGTTATGGGCTGCCTTATGACATGACGCTCTATGGTGGCTTACAACATAGCGCTGACTATCAATCTCAAGCCCTTGGATTGGGTAAAAATTTAGGTGATTTGGGTGCGATTTCTGCAGATATTACGATAGCCAATTCAACACTCAGTGATCATTCTCATCATCAAGGTCAATCTTATCGATTTCGTTATAACAAAAACTTGAATATGACAGGTACCAATATTGCACTGGCAGGATATCGGTACTCAACCAGTCACTATTTCAGTTTATCTGAAGTTTTCGACAACTATCGTAATACCGATTTTATCCCTCAAATTGAACGTCGGCGTAACCGTGCAGAAACAACCATTAGCCAAAACTTATGGCAACACTATGGATCAATTTCAGTTGGTTACGTAAATGAAGATTATTGGAACAGCCAGCGTCGAACACAATCAGCCAATATAAGCTATAACAATAATTGGAATGCGATCAATTACAGCATGAATTACACATTCGATAAAAATACGTTTAAATATCATTCATCTAATGATAGCCAATCAGGTCAAACTAATCATTTATTTGCCTTGTCAGTCAGTATTCCATTTACGTTTTTCGACGATACGGCTTATATCAATATGAACACCACTTCAAATAATCACAATACAAGTTCAAGCACGATTGGTATCTCAGCTTCACAGCTTAATAATCGTTTAAGCTGGAGTGCCCAACAAGAGTTCATCAAACATGGGCGCCAAAATGCTGGAAACATCAATGCAACCTATAAAGGTCAATCCGGTGTCATCACAGGAGGGAGCGGATACAGTCGAGATAATTACACGGTTTATTATGGCATAAATGGCAGTGTCGTCGGGCATGCTGATGGGCTAGTCTTTGGACAACCATTAGGAGAAACGGCAGTGTTAGTCGAGATCCCTCAGGCTTCTAACATCGATATATTAAATAATTCAGGTATTAGCACTAACGCTCAAGGATATGCATTAGTGCCTTATGTTTCCCCCTATCGTAAAAATACGGTAGCCGTTGATGTATCTACGCTACCTGAAAATACAGAGGTCGATCTCACGAGCAAAACAGTCACGCCAAGCCGAGGAGCCTTAGTTAAAGCTGAGTTTCGTGCCAATCTAGGGTATCGCGCTTTCATAACGTTGACTCGACCCAATGGTGAACCCGTACCTTATGGCGCTCAAGTTATTTTTCAAAATGAAAAAATGGTGAACAGCATTGTTGATAACAATGGAAAGGTGTATGTCTCCGGGTTGAGTGAACAAGGCAGTTTTGATATTCAATGGAACAATCAACCACTCTGCCATGTGACCTACAATTTAGCTGGGTTACCAAACTATCTTGGTCTATATAAAACGACCGCTATATGCCAGTAGAGAGGAGCCATATGATCACTTGTACATTACAACAAAGTTTAAGCCGTATTTTACTCTTGTTCTGCTTCATTCCGACAATGCAAGCTGCCTGTCTACAAAATCCACGTTTCGTGAATTTAATATCCTATGTGCCATCGCGGACTTATAACGTGTCATATGATGATCTATCTACACGAGATCTTGAAACTATCACAATACCCTATGGCGGTGGAGGCGCATATTTAGATACGCCTGCCACAGGAGCAAATGATTGTGGAGCGACTTATATGTATGGCCGCTTTTTGAGCCCTTGGGCGCCAAATTCAAATCGCATAGCACCATCTAACCTACCGGGGATCAGCATCTCGGTCCGCACTGCGGCGCCAGTATCAGGCTCAGGTTGGTTTAATGAGACATACTTGCCGCCAGCGGGAGGCATTCCAGGATTTAGAATTTCTCATACCAATTGGGATATTATTATAAAGAAAACAGGTCAAGTGACACAATCCGGTTCGCTCACTGCCGGTAATGTCGCATACCTCTACCAAACGAACACCCGCCCTACCAATTCAACGTGGTATCTAACCACATTAAATATGCCTAGTAACTCCATAAAAATCAATGTACTAAGTTGTTCCTTAAAAAGCTCATCGTATAATATTGATATGGGCGATTGGGACACAACTCAGTTCGGTGGTGTAGGCAGCACTAGCCCTTCGGTGAGCATTCCTATCGTATTGACCTGTAAACCTGGCACTAATATAAAAGCAACAATAACGAGCAATGCAGGTTATCAGGATGAATCAACAGGAAAATTGAAACTGGAAGGCACTGGGCAAGCAACTGGCATTGCGATTCAACTATTAGATAAAAATAATAGCCCTATTCGACTCAATTTCCGCAATAGCCTGCAAAATAATGTCCCTGCTGGAGATTATATTTTTAATTGGAAAGCTCGCTATATTCAAACCGCGACCACCATCACTCCGGGTACAGCTAACTCCAGCGCGATGGTCAATATTCAGTATGAATAGGCAATATGATGAATAGTCTTCAAAAATTATTGATTGGTAGTGCATATGTAGTATGCCACTACGCATATAGCGCCAATAATATTGCGCTCTATTTTAATGGCTCAATTAAAGCGTCACCCTGCCAGATTGAACAAACTGACTATATTATCGATCTAAAAACCATCAATATTGCCAATATAAGAGATAACTTACGATCGCCATGGGTTAACTTTAATGTCAGTTTGAAAAATTGCCCAACCAGCTCCCGTCAATCAATCATGACGCTAACCGGTACGCCAGACCCGACAAATCCAACCTATTTTATTAACCGTGGTACAGCCACTCATGTGGCACTAGATCTCACCACTGGAAATAGCCACACTCAAGTGAAAAATGGAACCCAAATCACTACGCCAATCAACCAACAAACTCACAGCGTACAGATTCCTTTTTCAGCCCGTGTTGCTGGTTTAAACAATGGTATGACAGCCGGTACTTTTCGTAGTCATGTGGAGTTTACCTTCACTTATAACTAGTCCATTTTTTTACATACAGTGTATCCCATAAAAAACGATCACTGTCATTTACATTAATTGAGAGGTGCAAAATGCATGATAAATACCCAATATCCGAAATCATTGGACATAAAATAAAGTTTCTTAGAGAGCGAAAAATATTATCTTTGCAGGAAGTTGCAAATGCAATTGGTATTGATGAAATACAACAAGCTCATTATGAAAAGGGGCAATCTCGAATCCCGATTGATAAATTAAAGCAGTATGCCAACTATTTCGAGATTAACATGGTAACCTTTTTCATTTTTACTGAGAAAGAAAAGAAAACAATCAGGGCGTATGTACAAAAAAAATCAGGCTCATAATCTGATTATTTTTTAAAACAATAAATTCAGAGTTGCCCCGCATTAATAAAGCATCTTATTCAGATTATTGAAATGAGATAAACAAACACATCAAGATTTTATTTAAATCATATCGAATAACAATCAAGTATAATTTAGATTATTATTTTACGACACTCCCAGCCACCATTAGAAAAACAAATGAAACATTAATTCACCCATCCCCCTCATACGGTGTATCTCCTTAATTAACCATTAGCAATATGTAAATAATGAAATTAAATATTTATTTTAAATATTCATTTTAAGTATCATTTAAAAACACCCACATTTATAAATACAAACTATTATAAAATCCAACTCCTACCGTGATTTAAAAGATAAAAATAGAACAAAACAAAGCAAACAATTAATTAAATCTAAAAAACCAAAAACTTGTTTAATGTTAAAATAAAAGTCAAAATACCCGTCAATTGGGTAATTCATTATTTTAATGAACCTCAATTCTTCAAATAAAATATCTCTCGGAGAAAATAAATGAAAAAGAATTTACTGGCATCATTAATTGCTGCGTCTTCTATTTTTGCTGTAAATAGTGCATTAGCCGCAGATGGAACAATTGATTTCACGGGTGAAATCACTGATCAAGCTTGTGAATTAGCCGCTGGCTCTGACGCATTAAAAGTGAACTTAGGTAAAGTATCTAAGAAAGCATTACCAAGTGCTGGAAGCACAGCTGCTGCAACAAAATTTACTATTAAATTAATTAATTGCCCAACAACTGTGACATCAGCATCCGTAAAATTTGATGCAACCTCTTACCCAGGAGATGACTCTGTTATTGAACTTAAAGATGCGGGTCAATCTGGTGTTGCTAAAGGTGTTGGTATTCAAATTACCGATGATGTAAATACCGTTATTCCTCTATTTACTGCATCTAAAGCTTATCCTTTAAAAGATGGTGTTGAAAACAATTTAGATTTTAGAGCTCGTTATATTGCTCAAACCGACAGCGTTGATGTGGGTTTAGCGAATGCAAATGCAACATTTACAATTAACTATAATTAATTAGTGATTAAGGTTTAAATGGAATTAAGCCTTAATATTCTATTCAATGGTGGTAATATGAAATTTATTGTTTACGCTCTTATTTCTTTATTCACGCTTATTAATACCGCTTATGCTGGTGTAATTATTGGTGGGACTCGCGTTATCTATTCCGAAGGAAATAAAGATGTGAGTATTTCGGTTGAAAACCCAGATAAAATCCCCTATTTAATCCAATCTTGGATAGATGGTATTGATGAAAAAAAACAGTCTGATTTCACTATCACACCACCATTATTTAGATTGAATCCAGAAAAGACTAATGCATTACGCATTTTTTTAACTGAAAACAAACTCCCTCAGGATAAAGAATCTTTATTCTGGCTAAATATAAAAACTATTCCCGCAACTGAACGTACAGAAAACTCATTACAAATTGCGTTTAAAACTCAGATGAAGCTAATTTATCGACCTTCAATTTTTAAAAACGTTAACTTTGAAGAAGAGCAAAAAAAATTAACATGGTCTAAATCAGGAAAAATGCTTTCTGTTAATAATCCAACGCCTTATTACATGAATTTTCAGAGCATTACTTTTAATGGGAAAAAAGTTAATGATGTTTCCTATGCCGCACCGCTGACAACAACAACCTTTGAAATTAATGATATGGCAACTAGTGGAACAATTAAGTGGGAAGTTATTAATGACTATGGTGCTGCCGAAAAACCCGCTGAAATAAAAATATAGAAAATATAATAGTAGGTCACAACCCAATGAAAATAAATAAAATATGCTTTGGCCTATTTTTATATCTAGGCTATATGGTTTCACTGTATGCGGAAAATAATACAGATAATAATGTGTATTTCGACCCTGATTTTTTAGAGCTACCCAATAAAGATGCCGTTGATTTAAGTCAGTTTGAAAATAATGAACAATTAGCC
This sequence comes from Providencia alcalifaciens DSM 30120, assembly GCF_000173415.1. GTDB lineage: Bacteria > Pseudomonadota > Gammaproteobacteria > Enterobacterales > Enterobacteriaceae > Providencia > Providencia alcalifaciens. Next base: position 106,381 of record NZ_ABXW01000052.1, read on the forward strand.
GGAAGTTACTATGTCGATATTTACGTTAACACTAACTTAATCGGTGCAAAAAAACTTAATTTTGATAAAAACAGGGATAACCAATTAATCCCCTGTTTATCTCTCGCTGATTTAACAGATTTCGGTGTCAAAACGGCTGAATACCCTGAATTACAAAGTACAGGCACTGACTGTGTGAATTTAGCCGCAATACCTGACGCGAAAAGCCACTTTGAGTTTGACTCACAGCGGCTATATTTGAGTATTCCGCAGGTTGCCTTAGACAAAAATCCTCGTGGCTATGTCAATTTAGAGAATATTGATAATGGGATTAATGCGTTAATACTGAATTACAGTTATAGCGGCTCCAAAAATTATGACCGTAAAAAAGGTGGCTCTGATACGACTTCAAACTATGTGAATTTAAGACCTGGCTTAAATATCGGGGCTTGGCGTCTGCGTAACTATACCACATGGTCAAGTAGTGATGGTCAATCCAATAAATGGGACACCGTTTACACTTATGCTTCTCGCGGTATTAATCGCATTAAAAGCCAGCTAACACTTGGAGACAGCGTATCGCCATCAATGGTGTTTGATAGCGTACCATTTCGTGGTGCGCAGCTAGCCACCGATGATGATATGTACCCTGAGAGTTTACGCGGCTATGCACCCGTTGTTCGAGGAATCGCGCGTAGTAACGCCCAAATTACTATCCGCCAGAATGGCTACACCATTTACCAAACTGAAGTGGCTGCCGGCCCCTTTGAAATCAATGATCTGTACCCTACTGGTGGCAGTGGCGACCTCCACGTCACTATCAAAGAATCGAATGGTAGCGAGCAATATCAAATTGTGCCATTTGCATCCTTACCTGTATTACAGCGTGAGGGCTATTTCTCTTATAGTGCAACTGGTGGACAATATCGCTCCTATGATAGCCATGTGGATAAAACCCATTTTGGTCAATTTACTGCCATTTATGGTCTCCCTTATGGGATTACCGCCTATGGTGGGAGTCAATTCAGTGAAAAATATCAATCTTATTCCATTGGTGCGGGGCAAAACCTAGGGCAATTAGGCGCAGTGTCTATCGATGTCACCCATGCAAATGCCAAGTTTAGTGATGATAGCAAAGAGCAAGGGCAATCTTACCGCTTCCGTTATAATAAGAATATCAATGATATAGGAACAAACATTGCCTTGGCAGGCTATCGATATTCCACAAAAGGTTACTATAGCTTATCGGAAGTATTTGATACTTTTAGAGACACTCGCTATACGCCAGAAATTGAACGACGCCGTAACCGCGGCGAAATTACTCTCAGCCAAAACCTAGGGGAAAATTACGGATCATTATCGATTGGTTACGTAAATGAAGATTATTGGAATAGTGATAAGAAAACCCAATCAGCCACACTAGGATACAGCAATAGCTGGCAAGGCATCAGTTACGGCATTAATTACACCTATAACCGGGATACCAGCACATATGCTTATCAAGGGAAGAGCCAAGGTCAAAGTGAAAACGATCACCAGCTCGCCTTAAACGTCAGTATTCCCATTAATCTATTTGATAGTACTTTTTACTACAACCTCAATACAAACAGTAGTAGCGGCGGTCCAAACTCAGGAAATATGGGACTTTCGGCTAGCCAATTGGATAACCGCCTCAACTGGAGTATTCAACAAGGTTATACCACCCAAGGGCAAGGTGCATCTGGGAATATGAATGCTTCATACAAGGGTCAATACGGTGAAGTCTCTGGGGGAAGTAGTTACAGCAAGGATAATTACAACCTCTATTACGGTGCGAATGGTAGCTTCGTCGCACACTCTACAGGTTTCGTACTTGGACAACAACTCGGTGAAACCGCAGCGATAGTGGATATCCCAGAAGCTGGCGATGTACCAATCCTGAACCAAGCAGGCGTCGTCACGAATAACCAAGGCTATGCATTAGTGCCGTATATCACGGCATACCGTAAAAACGTGATTGATATTGATACCTCTGCATTACCGGATAATACCGAAATGGAATTAACCAGCCAAACGGTCGCACCAAGTCGCGGAGCACTCGTTAAAGCCAGTTTTGCCGCAAATGTGGGTTATCGCGCCATGATGGAACTTAAATTTGCAGATGGAAAACCCGTACCATTTGGCGCCCAAGCCATCTTTAAAGATAACAATCAATTAAATGGCATGGTGGGTAATGATGGTGAAATTTATTTATCCGGCTTAACCGAAAGCGGCAGTTTTATTATTCAATATAACGATAAACAGCAGTGTCAGGTTAATTATAATTTGACTGATGTCTCGAATTATTTGGGTTTATATAAAACAACTGCAACTTGCCAGTAAGGTGAAATAAAAATGAAAAAATCCATATATTATCTTTTACCGTTCTTAGGATTCTCATTATTTTATACGGAATATTCAAATGCAGCATGCGCACAAAATCCATTAAATAATCAAATAAGGTATATCCCAAATGATACCATATATTTACAATATGATAATTTAACTAGTAATAACACGGTATTAAAAACTCATTCTATTACTGGATTTACGTCTGGATATGGCTTTGGCGTTAAAGGAAAAGAAGACTGTGGTGGATATATTGATAACTATTTTTTGAATGGCTGGTCAGTCAGCTCAAATAATACAGCGCCAACAAACATATCTGGAATAGGGATTAGAGTACGTTTTAATGGAGGCTATCTTCCTTATCGCTCAACAACCGCAAGCACGAGCTGGGGTTATACTGGCACAGTTAACTGGACCGTCGACATTGTTAAAACAGGAATGGTTTCACTTTCTGGTACAATTCGTAGCGGAGATGTTGCTATCATCTCTCAATACAATACGATTCCAAAAACTCGATTCATAGCTACTAGACTTAGATTTCAAAGTAATTACCGAATTAATGTACTCAGTTGCTCGTTAAAAAACAGCCAGTCTGTTTATAATATTGAACTTGGTGATTGGTATGATACCCAATTTGCAAATATGGGTGACACCAGTACCGCCGTAGATATTCCAATTACTTTAACCTGCATGTCTGGTGCCAATATTAAAGCAACGATTACGAGTTCCGCTGGCTATGTGGATGTCAATACTGGGAAATTAGCCTTATCTGGTGCTGATAAAGCCACTGGAGTAGCGATTCAATTACTCGATAAAAATAGTGTCCCCATAAAGCTCAATACTAAAAATAGTTTACAAAATAGCGTACCTGCCGGTGATTATATGTTTAATTGGAAAGCTCGTTATATTAAAACAGCAGATAAAATAACACCCGGAAGTGCGAATTCAACAGCCACTGTGAATATCCGTTATGAATAGGAAAAAATAATGAAAAAGTTAATACTCCCTTTATTCTTAGCGAATAGCCTATTCATCAGCGTAGGTGCTTTTTCTGCAAGTACAGTGACGCTTAATTTTAAAGGCAATATTAAAGCGGCAACTTGCAATATTTCTGGTGGAAATAACATCGATATTGACTTGAAACGAATGCCCGTCGATTTATTTAATCAGCCACAAAGTGGGTCTGATTGGAAAATGTTTAACATCGATATGAATAACTGCTCTTCTTATGTGAATCAAATAGTCCTCACATTTAGTGGAACCGCAGATACAAATAATATCAATGACCTATATAAAAATACGGGTACAGCAAAAAATATTGCAGTGCAACTTGAAAGTGGGGATGGCACAACCCCGCTAGGCAATCAAAAAGTGTTACGGGTACCGCTAGGTGGAAAAAACAGCCTCAGCATCCCGTTAAGAACCCGCGCATTTAGTGCGCTTGGTAATGCGAGTGCAGGTTCTGTTTCTGCCAATATTACAGCCACTATCACTTATCTATGAGGAAGAGAACAATGAAAAAAATCATACTTTCATTATTACTCCTAACATCTCCCTTAACGGTCATGGCGCAGGCTGCCAATATTCATGTCCATGGCTATGTCACCGCATTACCATGTGAGTTAGAAAAAGCTAACTATCTTATTGACCTAAAAAAGGTCAATGTTTGGAATATTCGTGATACTCAAACATCTCCTTGGGTAGATTTTACGATTAAATTAAAAAATTGCCCTGTAGATACCCAAGAAGCGATGATGGTAATTAACGGAACACCCGATAATGTCGTAACCAATTACTTTATTAATAGTGGCAGTGCCAAAAATGTCGCATTAAATTTAGCTTATGGCGAAAATAAAATAACGGTAAAAAATGGCGAAAAAATTACGGCACCAGTCAATACCCAAACTCGTACCGTTGAAATACCACTATCCGCAAGAATGGCAGGATATGGTACAGGAATGACGGGGGGCTCTTTTAAAAGTCATCTTGACTTCACACTAATTTATAATTAATAAATCTTTAAACGATACTCTTATTTTAATAAGCCAATTAAGATGATGAGTATTCACTAGATAAAAACAATGTTCACTAATTGAAATTCTAATTATGAATCTCCATATAAAATAAATAACTTTAATTGAGGTGATGTAAGTCAAGATATCAATATAAATAGCTGATAGATATATATTTAAGGTAATGGTATTCATTTGCCTTCTGTTAATTCATTTAACATATCGCAAATAATAAAAAGAGGTTAAATAATGAAAAATAGCTACCCGGTCTCTGCTGTTATTGGATATAAAATAAGAGAACTACGTAAGGAAAAAGGGTTATCCCTACTTGCTGTAGCTAAAACTATTGGAATTAGTGAGCAACAGCAATTACGTTATGAACGTGGACATAATCGAATATCGATAGATCGGCTCAAACAATATGCTATTTACTTTAATATTAATATTAATGACTTCTTTTTATTTAATGAGCACGAAAAGGAAAAAATAAAAAGAGAACTGAGAAGAAAGTTAGAAATACAGTAATTATACTTAATCCTACTGGTCATTATGATGAAAAAAAATACATCCAAAATTGTCGGTGCCCGAATTAGGACACTGAGGAAAGATCGCAATATGAGTATCCAACAACTGAGTAAGTTGTTGGGTATTAGTCAACAACATCAATCTCGCCATGAATTAGGCGAAATGCGGATCCATGTTGATACACTTTATTCTATTTCAGAAATACTGGAGCTGGATATCCAAGAGTTAATGAGTGATTTTATCGATTCATATAGCTGTACATGCACCTCTGATAAAAAGGAAAAAGACAATTTATTAGTCGCCGAATTGCTCTTATCGCCAGAACAAAATTTCTCTTTATATAAATAATCAAATCAATATTGGCAGGAAATGACCTGCCAATACCACTGTCTACATATTCTATTTGCTGTATTTGATACTCTTAATCAGGAGCAAACATGCACTTTAATTTTAAAAAAATATCTTTTTCTTTTTGTCTCTGTGTCTATTCTGGGTTTTCCTTTGCTGCATGTATTCAAAATCCTAGATTAAACAACATTACTGTTAATGTCCCGACCAGGACATATACCATTCAATATGATGATGCTTCATCTAAAGAACTTGGTCGATTTATTGTCACGTTTGCCAATGGCGATATTAATACCTATTCAGGTAAAAATGGACAATGCGGACAAGCTCGGCTCTATGCCAGCTATGTTAATGGCTGGGTGCCTAACGCGAATAAGGTTGCGGCGACCAATGTTGCCGGTATTAGTGTCGAAATTGTAGCCACTGCAATAGGCAGCATTAATGTCTACAGTCGCTATCCTGTTCAAGGACGACTACCTTGGACCATTGTTGCACCTCAATGGACCATGATCATTCGTAAAACCGGCGCGGTACCTCAATCTGGTAGCTTAAAGGCGGGCAGTGTGGCTCGGTTAATCCAAGATAATCCTAATCACGTTAACTGGAATTTATCTACTCTCAATATTCCCGCCAATGCCATTAAAATTAATGTTGCTAAATGTTCTACGAAATCGAGCAACTACACCATTAACCTTGGCGATCGATACGATACTCAATTTAAAAATATTGGGGATGTCAGCACAAACGTCAATATCCCTATCACCCTTAGCTGTGCGGCAGGCACGAATATTAAAACAACCGTCACGAGCAGCGCAGGCTACGTGGATGCGGCAACTGGAAAGATTAAACTCTCTGGAACAGGCTCTGCCACTGGCATTGGTATACAATTGCTTGATAGAAATAACTCACCGATACCGCTTAATACTAAAAATAGCTTACAAAATAATGTTGCTAACGGAGATTATATTTTCAACTGGAAAGCCCGCTATGTAAAAACAGCCGCAAAAGTGACACCCGGTACGGCAAACTCCACTGCCACCGTGAATATTCGCTATGAATAATCAAATTAATTCTATCTGCTATTAATTTTACTTTAACAGTAGATAGAATTAACACATCAATACGCGACCACTTATAAAAATAGAAAAAGCTTAATAAAAAAACGTTCTCATACTTATTTAGACTATTCATTTAAGAGCATTAACCCCCCTTTCATTCTTTTTTAGATAATACATATTTGTACATTAGAAAAATCAAACCATCCTCTTCCAAACTTTAAATTTAAATAATCACCATATGAGAGATGCGTTATAGTTTAAAATTACAAAATAATTATTTTTAGTTTTATATCGTTATTTCACTTTATCCCCCAATCTGATAAACCAGTAAAAAACAATAATTAAAAACGTTTAATCTTAAAAATAACGCATGTTGAGTTTATTCATTAATTAATTACTTAATATTTATAAACTGATTATATTTACCTAAAAACCCACCATCTTGTTTATTTATAAAAATAGTCACAAAATACTCGTGCTTTGTGTAAATAAGCAAATAAATATATTCCCTCAATAAAATTGAATATCGAATTAAGTTTCGGAGAGTTAAAATGAAAAAACACGTTATTGCATCTTTAATTGCAACAAGTACCTTATTAATTTCTGCCAACGGTTTCGCAAAAGATGGCGATATTAATTTCACTGGTGAAATTATCGATAATGCCTGCCAACTCGCAACTGGTTCTGATGCTATCCAAGTGAATTTAGGTAAAGTATCTAAAACAGCATTACCAAGCACAGGCAGTACAGCAGCTGCAACCAAATTTACTATCCAATTGGAAAAGTGCCCTGCTGCAGTCACTAGCGCAACCGTAAAATTCGATGGTGTTGCTTATGATGGTAACAACAACGTTCTACAAGTCACCAATCCAAATACATCAGGTGTTGCAACGGGTGTTGGGATCCAAATTCAAGACGTAAAAGGCGTAACTGTTCCACTGTATAGCATTTCTAATCCATACACATTGCAAGAAACCGTTGTGAATAACTTAGATTTTACTGCGCGTTATATCGCGATGTCTGACACGGTCACTGCGGGTCAAGCGAACTCAACTGCAACCTTCACGATTAACTATAACTAATTATTAATTAAGGTTTATACGGATATAAGCCTTAATTATTCTTACTCAGTGGTGGCAATATGAAAACAATAATTTCTGTCTGTATCATGCTAATTGCGCTCAGCCAGTCGGTCTATGCCGGTGTGATTATCGGGGGAACTCGCGTCATTTATCCAGAAGGAAATAAAGACGTCAGTATTAGCGTCGAAAATCCGGATAAAGTGCCTTATTTAATTCAATCATGGATTGAAAATGCCAATGAAGGCAAGCAAACGGATTTTACTATTACGCCGCCACTTTTTCGTTTAAACCAAGAAAAAACTAATGCACTGCGCATATTTTTAACCCAAAACACCCTGCCTAATGATAAGGAATCTTTATTTTGGCTGAATATTAAAACTATTCCTGCGACTGAAAAGAAAACGGAAAATTCATTAAAAATTGCGTTTAAAACTCAAATGAAGCTCATTTATCGACCGAGTGCAATAAGCAACGTGGATTTTGCGGAAGAACAAAAAAAATTAACGTGGTCGAAAGTGGGTACATCCATCACCGTTAAAAATCCGACGCCTTATTACATGAATTTTCAAAGTATCAGCTTTAATGGCAAAAAAGCGGAAAACATTTCGTACGTCGCCCCATTTTCAACCAAGTCCTTCACTATTCATAGTCCTGAACTGCACGGCACAATTAAATGGGAAGTAATTAATGATTATGGGTCCGCCAATCATCCAGCAGAAATAAAAATATAGCCTTAATGGCAATTAGGTTTATCTATGAAAATAAATAAAATATGCCTTAGCCTATTTATCGCCTTAGGCTATATTGCGACATCTTCAGCAGAACCAGAAACTTATTTTGACCCTGAGTTTCTTGAGCTGCCCAATAAAGAATCGGTAGATTTAGGTCAATTTGAGCGTAATGAGCAGCTGCCAGGTCAATATTATGTCGACATTTACATTAATAAGAGTCTCATTGGTTCAAAAAGTGTCACGTTTTCGACTAATGCTAAAAAAGAGCTAGAACCGTGCCTGACGCTCAGTGACTTAAAAGATGTCGGCGTTAAAGTTGCAGATTATCCGAATTTACACACAGAGGAAAATACCTGTATCAATCTTACTGCAATTCCCGATGCTAACAGTGAATTTGAATTTGGTTCTCAGCGGCTGTATTTAAGTATTCCGCAAATTGCGTTGAATATGAACCCACGAGGCTACGTCGATCTTGCCGCGATTGATGATGGGGTCAATGCGTTATTACTCAATTATAGTTATAACGGCTCACGTAATACGGATCGTAAAAATAATAAAAATAGCTCTAACTCTAACTATGTAAACCTACGTCCGGGACTCAATGTCGGCCCGTGGCGTCTGCGTAATTACACCACATGGCAAAGTAGTGACGGACAACGGAATAAATGGGACACGGTATACACCTATTTGAGCCGTAATATCAATGCGATAAAAAGCCAGTTAATTCTCGGGGATAGTACATCGCCTTCGGCTATTTTTGATAGTGTGCCCTTTCGTGGCGCCCAGCTTGCCACCGACGATGATATGAATCCAGAAAGCTTGCGAGGCTATGCGCCAGTAGTACGTGGTATTGCGCGCAGTAATGCGCAGATAACCATTCGTCAAAACGGCTACACCATTTACCAAACAGACGTTGCGGCAGGTCCTTTTGAAATTAACGATCTCTACCCAACAGGGGGAAGTGGAGACTTACACGTTACGATCAAAGAAGCCAACGGCAGCGAGCAGTATCAAATTATTCCGTATGCTTCTTTACCGGTTTTACAACGTGAAGGCTATGTCTCTTACAGTGTGACGGGCGGGCAATACCGCAGCTATGATAGCAGTGTGGATAAAAAACCCTTCGCTCAATTCACATTGATCTACGGTTTACCGTGGGGGCTGACTGCCTTTGGCGGGAGTCAAGTGAGTGATAAGTATCAAGCTTATTCCGTTGGCGCAGGACAAAACTTAGGGCGATTTGGTGCGTTATCGATTGACGTCACCCACGCGAATTCCACCTTAAATAATGGCACCAGCGAAAGCGGGCAATCTTACCGCTTTCGTTATAACAAAAACCTGAATGACATCGGCACCAACATCGCGCTTGCGGGCTACCGTTATTCAACTCAAGGCTTTTACAGCCTGGCAGAAGTGTTTGACGGTTATCGAAAAAATGGTTTTAGCCCACTGTACGAACGCCGCCGCAACCGCGGGGAAATCACACTAAGCCAGAGCTTAGGAGATCGTTGGGGGTCGTTATCTGTCGGGTTCGTGAGTGAAGATTACTGGAACAGCGATCGCAAAACTCAGTCTACGACTATTGGCTATAACAATAGTTGGAACAATATCAGTTACGGGCTGAACTACAGTTACAACAAAAATACCAACCCGAACCAGAACAGTGGTGGACGTAATAATAAAGAGGATGATCATCAATTTGCCTTTACGGTCAGTGTGCCGTTTAGCGTGTTCGAAGACACCTTCTATTACAACTTTAACAGTACCAGCAGCAGCGCCAATGGCTCATCGGGCAGTATGGGGATTTCAGCCACTCAGCTAAATAACCGTTTGAATTGGAGCGCGCAGCAAAATTTCCCAACCCGAGATTCTGGCGCGTCCGGTAACTTGAATGGTAGTTATCGAGGGCAATACGGGGAAATTTCAGGCGGAACGGGCTACAGCACCAATAATTACACTCTGTATTACGGTGCGAGTGGCAGCGTGGTGGCGCATTCCGGAGGAGTCGTATTAGGTCAACAATTAGGTGAAACCGCTGCCTTAGTGGAGATTCCCGATGCCGCTAACGTTCCAATATTGAACCAAACTGGCGTACAGACTAACGGGCAAGGCTACGCATTAGTCCCCTATATCACGGCTTATCGCAGTAATGGGATCCAGATTGATACCAGTAAATTACCAAGTGATACCGAAGTGGAGTTAACGACCCAGAATGTCGCGCCAAGCCGTGGAGCCATTGCCAAAGCCAGCTTTAATGCCAATGTAGGGTATCGCGCTATCATGACCTTACATTTTAAAGATGGTAAACCCGTGCCTTTCGGCGCACAGGCGGTTTTTCCGAACAATAATCAGCTCAATGCTATGGTCGGTAATGACGGGGAAATTTATCTGTCGGGAATGCCAGAGAGTGGTTCATTTACCATTCAATATAACGATAAACAGCAGTGCCAAGTGACGTATAACTTAGCAGGCTTACCGAATTATATTGGCTTATATAAAACGACCGCAGTTTGCCAATAAGGAAAAATAAAATGAAAAAATTCATTATTCAATTCACATGTACTATAGGATGCTTATTTTTATATTCTGGCTACGGTTATTCTGCAGCCTGTGCTAAAAACGCTAATTTGAATAACCGAACTGAATATATTCCTGCTAGAACATATACTATTCAATATGATGATAGTAGCACCAAAGTTTTAGATACCATCAAATTAACTTATGGAACTGCACCTTTGCCTGTAACTGCGAATCCGAGTGGTTGCTACAATATTGGGCTACAATTACTCAACAGCCCACCAATAACAAATACAACGATATCTACTTCAATTTCAGGCATCACTTTCACTGCTGAAACTGCGGCATTAAAAGTAAGTCAACCAATTAGTGTTTGGCAAAATAGTGGTACATCACTCAATATTAATAGCCCTTCATGGGAAATTAAAGTACAAAAAACAGGCTATGTCCGGACTGGTGGAACTGTGAATGCTAGAACTATAGGAACACTACAAGGGCTTGGTAATGAAAATGGTGTCAATACACGCTGGAATTGGAATTTAACTACAGCAATACTTCCAGCAAATACAATGAAAATTATTGTGCTAAGTTGTTCACTAAAAAATAATCAAAACACTTATAATATTAATATGGGTGATTGGTATGATACTCAATTTAAAAATATTAATGATACACAAGGAACGGTTGACATTCCTATTTCATTAAGTTGCTTATCAGGTACCAATATTAAGGTTACCGTCACATCTGATAATATCGATAATGCAGCAAATGGACGATTAGGCTTAGTTGGTGCTAATAGTGCCAAGGGTATTGCAGTACAATTATTGAATAATGCAGGAAGCCCCATTACATTAAATCAGCAGTTTACCCAACAAGATGGCGTAACCCAAGCTGATTATATTTTCGGGTGGAAAGCTCGATATATTAAAACGGCCGCAACGGTCACACCAGGGACTGCAAATGCCAATGCCACTGTTAATATTCTTTATGAATAGGAATAGTTTATGAGAAATTTAATTATATTTATAATTAACCTCTGTATCCCATTAATAGCGAATGCAGGTGATACTGTCTATTTAAAGTTTACGGGAAATATAAAAGCAGCTACGTGTAATTTAACTGCTGGAAATAGTGTAGATATTGATCTAAATACATGGCCTGCAGACAGTTTTTACTCTGCTCAAAGTGGTACAGATTGGAAACCATTTACGCTCGAGTTAAAAGATTGCTCCTCGTTTATTAATAGCGTGAGATTAACATTTACAGGGACTGCGGACAGCACCGATATTACAAGCCTATACAAAAATAATGGGACAGCGACCAATATTGCCATCCAATTACAGAGTGGTGACGGCGCGACACCATTGGGGAATAGCAAAGTATTAACCATTCCAACCAACGGGCAACCTTTGGTGAGTGTCCCTCTACGCACACGGGCATTTTCCTCGCTCGGTAATGGTACCTCTGGCACCTTATCCGCCAATATTACTGCCACCATTACCTATTTATAAAGGGCTGACCATGAAAAGAATATTATTCAGTTTACTTGGCTTGTTCGCCCTGCCAGCAATGGCGGAAAGCGTCAATATTTATGTACACGGTAACGTAGTTACCATGCCCTGCAAAGTAGAAAATACCAGTTATAACGTGGAGCTTGGTAAGATAAATCGTTGGAATTATCGTAGCCCCGCTCAAAGCCCGTGGGTAGATTTTTCTATCAAATTAGTTGATTGCCCAGTATCAACCAAAAATGCCAAATTCAGTGTCAATGGCACTGCCGACGCTATCGACAATAACTATTTTGTGAATACTGGTAGCTCGACTGGCGGTTTACTCCATTTAGCGCAAAAGAGTAATAAAGCCACTATCAAGAATGGCAGTATGCTAAATATCGTTATCAACAGCACCACAAAATCTGCTGAAATTCCATTATCTGCAAGGATGATTAGCCTTCAACCGATGTTCATGCCGGGAGACTTTAAAAGTCATTTAGAGTTTTCACTAAGTTATCCATAAAAGGTGATTGTAAATATATCATTCTAATAGCCTAGTGGTATTTATATTTTATATCGGTTTTAAGTAAGGAATATCTAATGGCTAATTATATTTCTTGTTGAAAATTAAAATATATTAAAACGGTAGCAATGGTAACGTCGGGAATGGAAAATATGAATGCCACTGTAAATATTCGTTATAAATAGATAGGAAATAGATTATTTATTACATATTTTATGAAATAGAAATTCTATTAGACAGTGAAGAAAGGAGTAAATGATGCCAGAATACTATCCTATTTCCCGAATTATTGGTAAGAAGATTACGTATTATAGAAAAATGAATGGAATGTCTCTTTGTGACATTTCTAAAATGATTCATGTCAGTGAACAACAGCAATCCCGCTATGAACGCGGTGTTAATCGTATTAATTTAGATAGGCTTCACCAGTATGCTAGGATATTTAGTATTGACTTAATTGATTTTTTTGTTCTCAATGAACATGATGCCGATAATATAAAGCGGAACATTGAAAAACAATCTAATAAAGATAATACTAAATAGTAATTTAAGCATAATCGCCATTTATTGAGGAAAATTTTAATTTATTGATCTAACACTATAGTTTCTTAGAGTAATTAATGTTAAGTTGATAATCATATTGAGCTCATTATACTTCATTAGATCATCGAACTAAGATTGATTTGTTTTGAATTATTGCTTTATTCACAGGGATACTCAATATGTCTAAAAATTATCTCATATCTAAAATGATTGGTAGTAAGATCATTTATTATCGAAAAATGAATGGAGTCACATTACAGAAGCTTGCTGATACAATCGGCGTGAGTAAACAACAGCAGTCACGTTATGAAAGAGGAGTTAATAGAATTAATTTAGATAGATTAGCTCAATATGCAAACTATTTTGATATTGATCTTAACCGTCTTTTAGACATCAATGATAAATAAGTATTTTAATATCTTTTATTTATTTAATAATCATCGCTAAATAGCTCTCATAATAAATATACCTAGGAGTTAAAGATATGGAGAAAATAGTATCAAAAGCTGTCGGTTTAAAAATAAGAGCCCTTAGAGAGAGCCGCGGTATTAGTGGAAAAAAACTCAGTGAGCTAATGGGAATCAGCCAACAACACTTATCACGCTACGAAAATGGCGATGTGAATATTCATGTGGATACGCTCTACCATTTTTCACTTATTTTCTCAGTCGATCCTGCCTATTTCTTTGCGGAGTTTAATGAAAGAACGGGCAACCGCGAGGAGCAAGACAGTAAAAAAAGTTATTACGCCGCTGAGTCAGTGGTTGTTTAATGACTACTTTTCACAGCTCATTTTATTTTGCAATCGGTGCTTCAGAATTTAAGCACCGATTTATCATCTATAACCCATTCCCGTTATTGGATTCTTCCAGTAACCATTGCTGAAAAATCGCCATTGCTGGTGTCATTGGTTTGGATTTTAATCGACTCAGCCAATAACCGCCTAGAGTCACGGAAATATCAAACGGCTGCACCAAACTCCCTGCACTTAGCTCCTGTTCAAACATACAACTTGGCGCAATCGCGATACCCTCCATAAGTAATGCCGCTTCCACCATTAAACGGGAAGAATCGAAAACAGGACCTTTCACTCGCCACGGCTCTACATTGGCAGCTAAAAACCATTTATCCCATTCATCTTTTCGGTAGGAGCGCATTAATGGAAAGTTTTGCAAATCAATGGGATTCTTAAGTTTACGGGCAATTTTTTCAGCGCAAAGTACCGTATGTGGTGCTGAAAATAATGGGGTATTTTCGACTAATGGCCATAACCCTTCACCAAAGCGAATAGCAAAATCGGCTCCTTCCCCTGCGAGATTCACCACATTATTGTGCGTCATAATACGCAAATCGATATAGGGATAGCGTTCAGAAAAACGCGATAATCGTGGTAGCAGCCAACCGATCGCAAAGGTACCCACCACAGAAACATTCAGAACTTCATGATAATGGCCATCTTCGAATTGCTGCAATAATGATTCGATTTGGTCGAAAGATCGGCTAACCACAGGCAATAATGCCAAACCTTCATCTGTTAGCGCCAGCCCTCTTGGTAAACGAATAAATAGCTCCAAACCCAATTGCTCTTCCAGCGCACGAACTTGCTGGCTTACTGCGGCTTGAGTCACATTTAGCTCCATGCCCGCCCGCGTAAAGCTTAAGTGACGTGCTGATGCCTCAAAAGCTCTGAGTGCATTGAGGGGTAAACGGTAACGAACGTTCTCAGCCATAAGATTTTCTTTTGCCTCATCGAAATTTATATCGTTTTAATTCATGCGAGAAAAGCCGCATACTCCGACCCCAGAATCACTTCACGTTTGGAGTGGTAATATTTTGCTTGCCACTCATCATAACTAAAACTTTTATTTTAATGGATATCTGTATGAAAAATCTTTTTCGTCACGGACGGCTGCTTGTCGCCGTCAGTTTGGCATTAACGTCATTATCTAGCGCGGCATTAACACAGTCTGACGTGGACAGTATTATTAAGCCGTTAATGAAACAGCAGCAAATTCCAGGCATGTCAGTGGCAATTTCCGTTGATGGAAAACACTTTATTTACCATTATGGAATCCAATCCAAGCAGACCAAAGTCCCTGTCACCGATAATACGCTGTATGAAATTGGCTCTTTATCAAAAACATTCACTGCAACACTAGCTTCCTATGCCCAAGGGCAAGGTAAGCTCGATTTTTCTCAGCCCGTGAGCCACTATTTGCCAGAATTAAAAAATACGGTATTTGATAAAGTGACAGTGATGAATTTAGCCACACATACTTCTGGCTTATCTCTCTTTGTTCCCAACACCGTGACGAATAGTGCCGAGTTAATCCAGTATTACCAACAATGGTCTCCAGAAAAACCGATTGGTGAATATCGTTCTTATTCCAATCTCGGAGTGGGTTTATTGGGTATAGTCACAGCAAAACAGCTGGGAACGACATTTTCGCAAGCGACAGATAACATGATGTTACCTGCTTTGGGGATGAAACATACCTATTTACAGGTTCCTCAACATCAGCAACAGAATTATGCTCAAGGTTATAATAAGCAACATCAACCTGTCCGCGTAACCCCAGAGATCTTAGATAATGAAGCCTACGGTTTGAAATCGACAGCTAAGGATTTGATTCGTTTTCTCGATATCAATATGCAAGTTGTCGACGTGAAGAAATCTTGGCAGGAAGCGGTTGAAGATACCCATACGGGTGTGTATATGACGGATTCTTTTGTGCAAGACTTAATGTGGGAAAGTTATCCATGGCCAGTCTCATTGGCTCAATTACAACAAGGCAACCGTGATGATATGGCGCTTAAACCACAAAAAGTTGAAGCTATTCAACCACCACTGCCACCAGAGTCTGCTGCGTTCTATAACAAAACAGGCTCCACCAATGGGTTTGCAGCTTATGCAGCCTTTATTCCCGACGAAAAAATTGGCATCGTGCTGCTCTCTAACCAATGGTACCCAATCCCTGAGCGCATCAACGCAGCCTACCAGCTAATCGAAAAAGTGAAACACTAGCCCAGCGGAATATGCAGAATCTGGAATCTGGAATGTTTTAAATAACTATCTAATAAACATCCAATGTTCTAAATAATTCACGTTGTGGCTAGGCGTCAAACGAGGTTATCTCGGGGAGCATACAAAAGTATGTGACCCGAGTGACCGAGAGCAGACAACAAAGCCACGGCGTGAAGTATGACGAACATTTAGATGACGCGAGAAAATTGGTGTAATCTCATTTGACTTCGTAGATAAACATCAAAACACATACACACATTACGAATCAGCAGTCGCCCGCGTGGCGTGACTTTTATCCCCGTTTCACTGACTTCCACCAGCCCATCTTCTGCCATTGGTTTGAGTAGTTCTAGGTCTTCTTTGAAATAGGTTTTGAAGTCAATTGGGTAGAGCGCTTCAATTTGCGCAAAGTTCAATTGGAAGTTGCAGATCAATGTTTTGATCACATCGCGGCGCAGGCAGTCGTCATCTGTTAGCACTAATCCACGCCATAAGGCATGTCCTTTTTCTTCCACTTGCGCGTAGTAGGTTTTTAAATCTTTCTGATTTTGGGCGTAGTTATCGCCGAGCATACTGATCGCAGATACCCCTAATCCTAATAAATCGCAATCCCCTTGGGTGGTATAACCTTGGAAATTACGATGTAAAATTCCTTCTCGCTGTGCCACGGCAAGTTCATCTTCTGGGCGAGCAAAGTGATCCATCCCGATAAATTGATAACCGCCGGATGTCAGCGTTGCGATAGTATCTTGCAGAATATCCAGTTTTTGCTCCGCCGTTGGCAGGTCTTCATCTTTGATTTTACGCTGCGCCGCAAATAAATTCGGCAAATGCGCGTAGTTGAAAACGCTTAAACGATCAGGCGCAAGCTCCGCCACTTTTTTCAATGTAAACGCAAAGCTTTCTGGGGTCTGTTTTGGTAAACCGTAAATCAGGTCGATACTGGTTGACGTGAAGCCAGTCTCTTTCGCACGTTTAATTAGCGCAAAAATAAACTCTTCATCTTGCTCGCGGTTAACCAGAACTTGCACTTCTTTATTAAAGTCTTGGACACCCATGCTTAGACGGTTAAAGCCTTCGCTGCGCAGATGATCAATCATGTCGAGTTCAATTTCGCGTGGGTCCACTTCAATGGACATCTCTGCATCCGGCGCAAAATGAAAATATTTTTTCAGCAAGCCAACTAAATGACTCACTTGTGCCTTGTCTAGATACGTTGGTGTACCGCCGCCCCAGTGCATTTGAGTCACTGTACGATTTTTAAGTAACGCAGCACGCTGGATAATTTCTTTTTCAATGACTTCTAAATACTCATCCGCTTTGTGTTTTTGGCGAGTAACTAGCTTATTACAGCCGCAGAAATAGCACAGTTTGTGGCAAAACGGGATATGCACATACAGAGACAAAGGACGGTCAGGATAACGTTGGGTTGCCTCAATAAAAGCCTGTTCGTTGTAGTCTTGATTAAACTCTAAGGCTGTTGGATAAGAGGTATAACGCGGACCTGAATAGTTATATTTTTGGATGAGAGAGAGATCCCAAACAATATTTTGCTCTGACATTGATATTCCTTAATTGACCACACGCTCGAAAGCATCACTATTAATTATATCTCTTTAGATTATTTTTTAGCTATTTATGTAAAGAGTGTATACCGCAAAGATTATAGCGATGTTAGAAAAAACAGATCTGATGCAACATCAAAGAAAAGGAAGATAGGTGAGAAATTGGACAATATTCCTCCCGTAAAGACAGGAGGAATAAACAGAGAGGCGATTATTTACTTTTTAAGATGCGCATAATGTCATCAAATTTCTCTTCTTCCTCTTCATCACCGTCTTCGTCCGCATATTCGATACCGAGGATATTCATCAGTTCATCGATGCGATCTAAGCAGGTATCAACATATTGCTGCTCTTGCGCAGTGATGGTTTCGCCATCTTCCAGGCGTGCCAGAATCGCATCTAAGCGATCGTTGCTTTCTAGCATTTCCAGTTCTTTTTCTGGCGTCAGTTTTTCTTTTGCCACTGGCTTCTCTTTCACCACTGGACGTGCGGTTGGTTTGTTATCTTCCACGATTAATGGGATCGGTTTTTTGCTGCCGATACGTGGATCAACCTGAGCATTTTGCCCATTTTTTTGACCTGTTGATGATCCGTCTTGGTTACGGCTACCAGACTTATGCCCGCGATGTTTTTTCTCGCGTTTACGCTCACGGCCTTCTGCGTTGAGCTCTTCTTTCGTCTTACGGTATTTTTTCTTCAGTTTTGCGGTCGGTTTTTTCGGTGAATTCATGGTTTGCTACCTTGATAAAATCAGTTTCTGCTGCGGAATCTAGCAGGATCCCTTAAGCAGCGAAAGCACTACTTTGCAATTTAGGTGAATTTTATCTCACTTTGCATTCGCAACAGTACTTTAATGATTATACCTTAAATAATTTGAGTTGCATGCAAGCAACAAAAAGGGAAGCCCGTTGAAGGGTCTTGCACTCAGAATAGAGATTTATGTTTTGAGCGATATTCTAGGTAATTCAAGTTGCCTAAGCATTCCAATGCTCTCAATAGCTGTATCACCAGGGGGCAAAAATAGAGAGTCACCTTGAGTAATGCTCTAAATAGTTTGTGCTGTAGCAAGGCGGCAAGAGTTGCTAATCCCTAGGAGCATACACAAGTATGTGACTAGGGTTAGCAATTGAAGCCAACGCCGCTACAGCGCAAAATATGACGAGCATTAATATTAGGCGTCGATCCAGATCATTTTGAGTAGGAACATTGCCGCTACTAAAATCACACACAGACCTAGGTCACGCCAGCGCCCCGTACCAATCTTCATCGCACAGTACGCAATAAAACCTAGCGCAATACCTTCTGTAATCGAGAAGCTAAATGGCATCATGACCGCAGTAATAAACGCCGGAACGGATTCCGTTAAGTCATCCCATTTCACGCGCGTTAAGCTTGAAGTCATCAGAACGCCAACATAAATCAGCGCCCCTGCCGTTGCATAGGCTGGAACCATACCCGCCAGCGGAGAGATAAACATGGTCAACAGGAATAACACACCGACGACAATCGCGGTTAAACCTGTACGACCGCCCACCGATACCCCTGAAGAGCTTTCGATGTAGGCTGTTACAGACGAAGTCCCCATTGCAGAACCTGCCACCGAACTTAAGCTATCCACATACAGTGCTTGTTTCATGCGAGGGAAAGTCCCACGCTCGTTGGTAATACCGGCTTTGTCTGTTACCCCAATCATGGTGCCCGAGGAGTCAAACAGGTTTACCAACATAAAGGCAAAGATAACCCCAGAAAGTGCCAGATCCAGTGAGCCAGCAAAGTCCACTTGGCCAACAACACTGGTAATACTTGGTGGCATTGAGAAAATGCCCGTATATTTCACATCGCCCAGCGCCAAACCAATCAGCGTCGTGACGGCAATAGAAACTAACACCGCAGCATGAATATTACGCGCCGCTAAGATAGCGATAATAAAGAAACCAAGAGCCCCCAGCCACACATTGTGATGGGTTAAATTACCAATTGAAACTAAGGTATCTGGGTTTGCAACGATAATACCGGAGTTTTTCAGCCCCATCATGGCGATAAATAGACCGATACCGCTGGTGATCCCCACACGTAAACTCAGGGGAATATTGGCGATGATCCAGTAACGAATACGGAATAACGTCAGAATGAATAAGCCAACCGCACCCCAGAATACTGCCCCCATAGCCACTTGCCATGAATAGCCCATCGCGCCAACAACCACAAAGGCAAAGAAGGCGTTCAGCCCCATCGCAGGTGCAACTGCAATTGGTAAGTTAGCCAGTAAGCCCATCAAAATACTGCCAATCGCTGCAATCAAGCAGGTTGTCACGAATACTGCTTTGATATCCATGCCTGCAACAGATAAAATTTGTGGGTTAACGAAAACGATATACACCATCGTCAGGAAGGTAGTGAATCCTGCAACGACCTCTGTTCTTGCGGTGGTACCGTGTTCTTGTAATTTAAACACACGCTGGAACAGACCCTGCTGTTGCGAAGAGCCAGAAGATTGATTAGTCATTAAAATGCGCCTTGTCGAAATGTCATGCCCTAGAGTGCCAATGGCGGCATGGTGGACACGAAAAAAAGTTTTTTTCGACTTATGGTACAACTAAACATCACAAAAGAAAACGATTGCGTTATTTAAAATAAATAGGGTTTCTTAACTGACTGATACTATATATGAATATCAAGAAAACGATGGCGGCTATCACGCCGCCATTACAACATTGAGCTACGAGGGTGAGTTAGGAGAGCGCGATCAATTTTTGGCGTCGCCAAAACAACCAACCGCGTTTTGCGGCTCTACTGCGCGGCGCACGTTTATCACTGAGTTTTTTCGCCACTTGGTTGGCAAGAATTTCCACTGACAGGCACATCACAAAGTAGATAAATGCCACAAACAGGAAGACTTCCAGCGGGTATATCATTTCACGGTTATTCACCTGTGTGGCTAAGAATGACAACTCTGCCACCCCTACAATATACGCCAGAGAGGTATCTTTAATTAACGCAACCCATTGGTTAATAAAAGAAGGTACCATCATACGTAAGGCTTGAGGTAACACCACATTCCACAGTACTTGCCATCGGTTAAACCCGAGAGAAAGCCCTGCGTTCCATTGCCCTTGACCGATAGCTAAAATTCCCGCTTTCACGCCGTGCGCTAAATAGGCGGAGGTGATCAGCGCTAATGCGCACACTACCGCCGTCACGCCCGGAATTTCGGTTCCGAAAACGATCGGCAATAAGAAGTAGGTCCAAAAAATCAACATAATGACGGGAATGGCACGGAAAAAGCCTAAAACGGCGGCAAATAAATTCATCCAGAAACCACGTAGCATCGCCAGCGCAATACCGCCCAATGTGCCGAGGACAATAGACGCGGCGCCAGCTAATACGCTCATAATTAGCGTTAGGGCGGCCCCTTCTAGGGGACCATCAGGGTAAGCCCCAAATAGCAAATATTGCCAGTTATCTGTAATGACTGAAAAATCCATCTTATACCCCCTGAGCCAACTGACGCTGTTGTCGCCACTGACCCCAGCCTTCCATAAACGCAATAATCACAATATAGAGCACAGTCGCTAAACCAAATGCTGCAAATGTTTGAAGTGACTGACTATCCACTTGGCGTGATACGTAAGAAAGCTCCGCGACCCCAATCGCCATTGTCAGCGAAGAGTTTTTTACAACATTCATGTATTGCCCAAGTAATGGCGGTAACGCAATTTTCACCGCTTGCGGTAAAATGACTAAGCGCATGGACTGCCATGACGTTAAACCCAATGCAAGCGCCGCCTGTTTTTGCCCTTGGCGCACGCCTCGGATCCCAGAACGTACTTCTTCCGCAATAAACGGTACCGTGTATAAGGTTAAGCCCACAAAGCCCGCTAAAAACTCAAAAGATGGCCAGCCCAATGTCAGTCCAAAAATGTCGACTTCATGGGGGGTATTAAGCCATTCCATTGCAGCTGCAGGTAAAATTTCTCCTGATGCGAAATACCAAAAAAATAGCTGCACCAGTAGCGGCGTATTACGAAAAATCGAGATATAGACACTCACGAACCAGCGTAAAGGCGCTATTTGGCTATCTCTTGCTGAAGCGACAATGAAACCTAATAGCGTAGCTGCGATGATCGTACAAATTGATATCCAGACCGTCAGCAAAAAGCCATAGCCAAACCACTCAAGATATTGTGGGGCTAAGAGATGCGTAGACCAGAAGTCACCGCTGAAAAATTTGTCGAACATGTTCTGCCTCGCTATAACTGACAACCCCTGCAACATGGCAGGGGCGTTTACTCTCACTAAACGACATAACTAACTTAAGATTTAGGCTGCTCGCTCAGTGGGGCAAATTTGAATTCACCACGTGGTTGTGCCGCTTTGGTGTCTGGACCAAACCAACGGTTATAGATCTCGTTAGCTTTGCCTTCTTTTTCCAGTTTCAGTAATGTGGCATTCACATTTTCGATTAAACGCGTTTCCCCTTTACTAGCCCCTAACGCTTGATACTCTTTCGTTAAGCTAAACGGTGAAATTTCGAAATCAGCTTTTACTTTTTCTGGCAGATTACCTAATAAACCAACCAGTTTTGCATCATCTTGCGTGATTGCTTGTACGTTACCATTACGCAATGCAGCAAAGGCTTGCGGGGTATCATCGTAAGAAATCACTTTAGTACTCGGGAAGCGTTCACGCAGAGTCACTTCCTGCACAGTACCTTTGTCTGCTCCAATGCGCAGTGGGGCAATATCTTCAGGCGTTTTCAGCACGCCTTTACGAGCGATAAATTTTTGCCCTGTTGCAAAGTCAGGAATGGAGAAATCCACCTGTTTTGCGCGTTCGTCTGTAATTGTGAAGTTGGCACCAATCAGGTCAACTTTGCCGGATGTTAGCAGTGGAATGCGGTTAGCCGGGTTGGTTGGACGCAGTTCCAATTTCACCCCAAGATCATCCGCAATCGCTTGAGCAATATCGATATCATAGCCCGCGAGTTTTTTGGTTTGAGGGTCAATAAAACCGAATGGGGGGTTGCTGTCAAAAACTGAAATGCGGATCACTCCCGCTTGTTTAATATCATCTAATTTATCAGCGCTAGCGACATTCGCTGTCAGCGCCAGACCTGCAACTAAAAGTGCGGAAGTAAGAAAACGAGCTTTCATTGAATACCCCTAACGGTAAATTTGTGTAAATCGACCATCACAAGCTATCAACTATTTCTTAGCACTTGAAATAATATTAAATAATATATTTATATCAATTTGGAATATATTGAGACATAAAAAAAGGGGTAAAAATCCATCGGAGCGACCCCTAAAATGTTGCAGATTAAGACTCTTATCGAGCAAGAAGAAAATGAAGAAGATGAACACTGAGGTGCGAACACCTCAGTGGTTTAACAATTACTCTTTGTTGCTGTCTTTCGAGCTAGTCAGCATTTTTTCAAGGCTATCCCCACCCACATGGCGGAAATCTTGCCCTTTCACATAGTAGAAAATAAATTCACAGATGTTCTGGCAACGGTCGCCGATACGTTCAATCGAACGAGCACAGAATAGAGCCGTTAAGACACTTGGAATGGTACGCGGGTCTTCCATCATATAAGTCATTAACTGACGGACAATCCCTTCGTACTCTTGGTCTACTTTTTCATCTTCACGATAGATACGGATAGCTTCTTCCAAGTCCATGCGAGCAAAAGCGTCCAACACATCATGCAGCATTTGTACTGTATGGCGACCTAATGATTCTAGGCTCACTAACAGCGGTTGATGCTGTTGAGAGAATTTTTCCAGTGCGGTTTGGCAGATTTTATCCGCAACATCACCGATTCTTTCCAGTTCAGCAATCGTTTTTGAGATTGCCATAATCAAACGCAAGTCACTTGCCGTCGGCTGGCGCTTGGCAATGATCTTGACGCACTCTTCGTCGATTGCCACTTCCATCATGTTAACCTTATGGTCGTTGGCAATCACTTCTCGCGCTAGGGCTTCATCCTGATTATGCATTGCAGTGATGGCCTTGGTGAGCTGTTCTTCCACCAGCCCTCCCATTGTCATCAATTCAGTATGGATATGTTCCAGTTCAGCATTGAACTGCCCTGATATATGTTTGTTGTGGTTCAGCGTATCCATCGTCGGCTCCATATCAACCGTAGCGGCCAGTAATATAATCTTCAGTTTGTTTCATTTCAGGGGTGGTGAACATCTTGTCAGTGTTATTAAATTCCACCAACTCACCTAAGTACATAAATGCAGTGTAATCAGAACAACGTGCAGCTTGTTGCATGTTATGGGTGACGATCACCACGGTATATTCTGATTTCAATTCGCTAATCAGTTCTTCAATGCGCCCCGTTGAAATTGGGTCCAACGCAGAACATGGCTCATCAAGTAACAGAACCTCTGGGCGAATAGCAATACCACGTGCAATACACAGACGCTGTTGCTGACCACCAGAGAGGCTATAGCCGCTTTGATGGAGTTTATCTTTAGTTTCATTCCATAACGCCGCTTTCGTCAATGCCCACTGCACACGCTCATCCATTTCTACGCGAGACAGTTTTTCGAACAGACGCACACCAAACGCGATATTGTCATAGATAGACATTGGGAATGGTGTTGGCTTTTGGAACACCATTCCGACTTTGGCACGTAATAACGCGATATCTTGTTTATCAGTTAGAATATTTTGACCATCCAGTAAAATTTCGCCTTCTGCGCGTTGCTCACCATATAACTCGTACATTTTGTTGAAAGTGCGTAGCAGTGTGGATTTACCGCAACCAGATGGACCGATAAACGCAGTGACTTTGTTCTTTTCAATATCTAAAGAGATATTTTTCAGCGCATGAAACTTTCCATAGTAGAAGTTAAGGTCACGAACTTTAATTTTACTGTTTGTAATGTCGTTTGCATTAATCATGGTTACTTCTCTCTATCAATTCTTTTATTCGTCTGGGATTAGTGTTTTTTCTGTGCAAACACAACACGGGCAATGATATTAAGTAACAGGACACATAAGGTGATCAGAAGAACCCCTGCCCATGCTAATTCCTGCCATTCAGAGAACGGACTCATTGCAAATTTGAAGATAGTCACTGGTAAGTTAGCTATTGGCTCATTCATGTCAGTGCTCCAGAATTGATTGGACAATGAAGTGAACAGCAGTGGTGCGGTTTCCCCCGCAATACGTGCGATAGCCAGCAAAATACCGGTAATAATCCCAGATACAGATGCTTTTAATGTAATGGATAAAATCATTTTCCATTTTGGCGTGCCCAGTGCGTATGCTGCTTCGCGCAGGCTATCTGGCACTAATTTCAACATATTCTCGGTCGTGCGGATAACAATTGGAATTTGCAGTAATGCTAATGCAATGACCCCTGCCCAACCCGAGAAATGCTGCATTTGAGCAACCACGATGGTGTAAACGAACAGCCCGACCACAATAGAAGGAGCTGATAACAGAATGTCGTTAATAAAACGGGTCACCGAGGCTAACCATGATTTACGACCATATTCCGCTAAGTAGATACCCGCTAAAATCCCTAATGGTGTACCGATGACTGTCGCCCATAGGATTAATAATCCACTTCCCACAATGGCGTTAGCCAAACCACCACCTTCCGTATTGGGTGGCGGTGTCATTTCAGTAAACAGATTGAGGGACATGCCATCAATCCCTTTGGTGACTGTGGAGAATAAGATCCATACTAACCAGAACAAACCAAATGCCATGGTTAGCATGGAGACAAATAATGCCATTCTGTTGACTTGACGGCGCCATGCTTGGCGGCGTGCTCGTTCTTTTTGATTAACTACAACAGGTTGAGATATCGACATATTAACGTCCCTCATTCTTAGCAAGACGCATAACCATCAGTTTGGAAATTGCCAGAACGATGAAGGTAATCACAAACAGAATTAAACCAAGTTCCATCAATGCTGCCGTATGTAAACCGCTTTCTGCTTCTGCAAATTCGTTCGCCAGCGCAGAGGTAATACTGTTACCCGGCATAAACAGTGACAAGCTATCAAGTTGGTACGTGTTACCGATGACAAACGTCACCGCCATGGTCTCACCCAGTGCACGACCGAGCCCTAGCATCACCCCACCAATCACCCCATTTCGGGTATAAGGCAAAACGATGTTCCAAATCACCTCCCATGTCGTACAGCCGATTCCGTAGGCTGACTCTTTCATCATCACGGGAGTTTGTTCGAACACATCGCGCATCACGGAAGCGATGTAAGGAATAATCATAATGGCGAGGATAATCCCTGCCGCAAGAATACCAATACCAAAGGCTGGGCCTGAAAACAGTTCGCCGACAATTGGAATGCTCGACATCACGTTGCCCACAGGCTCTTGGAAGTATTCTGCAAATAATGGTGCGAAGACAAATAGCCCCCACATACCATAAACAATACTTGGGATTGCAGCGAGAAGCTCAATCGCAATACCTAACGGGCGTTTTAACCAATTAGGTGCTAGCTCTGTTAAAAATAAGGCAATACCGAAGCTAACAGGTACTGCGATAATCAGAGCGATTAATGATGTCACAATGGTGCCGTAAATTGGCACTAATGCACCAAATTGTTCCGCTGGCGCATCCCATTCTTTGTTCCACAAAAACGAAAACCCGAATTTCTGCATACTTGGCCAAGATGCGAAAATCAGGGAAATAATAATACCACCCAGCATGAGGAGAGTGATTAGCGCAGCTATTTTGACTAATGCACTAAAAATCACGTCGCCCGACTTACTAGGGGCTTTAAATGCCGTTATTTTTTCGGCCATGCGCTTTGTTCTCATTCCATGCCTACTTTACAGTAGGACTTACGTTACTACGGTGAATAAGCAGGTGCTATTCCTCAGCACCCGCTTACCATTTTCCAACCCGAGGAAACACTTAGAACAGTGCTTTACCTTGGCTATCTTTCACTTCAGTTTTCCATGCTGCACGTACTGCGGTCACAACTTCTTGAGGTAACACAGCATAGTCCAATGCTTCCGCTTGCTGACCGCCTTTCTCGTAAGCCCAGTTGAAGAAATCAAGAACCGCTTTACCTTTTTCAGCATTCGCTTGTTGCTTGTGAACTAAGATGAATGTGGTTGAGGTAATAGGCCATGCATTAGCACCTTCACGGTTAGTCAGGTCTTGTGCAAATGTTTTAGACCAATCCACTTTTTTCGCTGCTGCGCTGAAGCTGTCACCTGTTGGTGAAACTGGCTGACCATCCGCAGAAATGAGCTTAGTATACGCAAGATTATTTTGTTTTGCGTAAGCATATTCTACATAACCGATAGAGCCTGGCAGACGTTGAACAAAGGCTGCCACGCCATCGTTACCTTTACCACCTACGCTGTTTTTCGGCCAGTTAACCGTTGATCCCGCACCCACTTCATCTTTCCAATTTGCGCTAACTTTTGCTAAGTAGCTAGTGAAGACGAAAGTCGTACCAGAACCATCAGAGCGACGAACTACCGCGATGTTTTGGTCTGGTAATTTTACGTTTGGATTCAGTTTTACGATGGCTGGGTCATTCCATTTTGTAATTTTACCTAAGTAGATATCGCCCAGAGTTTTACCATCAAGAACCAGCTGATTAGATTCGATGCCTTTAACGTTTACCGCTAAAACAACACCACCAATCACGGTTGGGAATTGGAATAAACCGTCTTCTTTGAGTTTGTCATCAGTCAATGGCGCATCTGATGCACCGAAATCAACTGTTTTTGCATTAATTTGTTTCACACCACCAGAAGAACCAATCCCCTGATAGTTAATTTTATTACCTGTTTCTTTCTGATAAGTATCTGCCCACTTCGCATAAACAGGAGCAGGGAATGTCGCGCCAGCTCCGGTCAGGCTGGTAGCAGCAAAAGAAGACATTGCAGTCAGAGATAAAGTTGCTGCCATTACGCTTGCTAGTGTGGTACGCATCATTTTCATAATCCCTCCGGGGATGTAAGAAATAATCAAGTATTAAATTATTGGGTGTATGTCACGGTAGGGAAAATAGGACAATTGAGTTACGGCAATATGTCAAGTTTATGACAGTTTTATGACATTTGCGGATTTTATCGACAGGAAAAGAATAATAATGAGGGAGTAAAAACAATTAATTTATTATTTTTCAATGAATTAAATAGGATTAGCGAATATGACAGCCTAACGTTTGGAATATGACATTTTGTCATAAATGAAAAAATTTCTTTCTCTTTCTATCTTTCTATCTTTCTATCTTTCTATCTACACAGTATATCTCTAAGTATTTCAGCTTGTAGGTAGGCGACAAGCAAAGATATCTCAGGGAGCATACATGAGTATGTGACCTGAGTAGCTGAGCGTAGTCAACACCCCTACAAGTTGAAATACGACGAGATATCAGTCTTCGCGTTCTTTTAGGGGGAGAAGGGCCCTAATAGCAAACCCACCACGCTCACTTTTATGAATCTCAATATTTCCTTCGTGAGCATCAATAATTCGACGAATTATTGCGAGACCCAGCCCCGTGCCTTTGTTGCTGCGGGCTTTTTCGCCTTGAACAAATGGTTGGAATAGGCGTTGAATATCTTCTTCTTTGATGCCTGCGCCATCATCTTCCACTTGGAACCAAACGTAATCTTCATTCTTACCACTGCTGACTTTTATCCAGCCATTTCCGTAACGGTAAGCGTTCACTATCATGTTGGTAATCGCGCGCTTGATTGCTAGGTGGTTACCATTAAACATCACAGGACCTGGTACGAAATTGGTTTCAATTTCACCGATCACGTTAGTTTCAGCGACTACCGCCTCATTCAGAATGGCGTTAAGATCGCAGAATTCCATATCCATCTCTTGCCCTGTTTTCAGGTAAGACATGAACTGCCCGATAATGGCGTCACACTCTTCAATATCTTTATTAATAGATTCAGCGAGGTAACTGTCTTCCGGTCCCATCATTTCAGTGGCGAGACGAATTCGTGTAAGCGGTGTGCGAAGATCGTGGCTAACCCCCGCCATTAATACCGTTCGGTCATTTTCGAGTGATTTTATTCCCGCCGCCATATGGTTGAATGAGCGGATCGCCGCACGAACCTCTGTCGCACCTTTTTCTTGCATTGGCGGCATCACATGCCCCTTTCCTACCTCACCGGCATGATATTCCAGCTCCAATAATGGCTTATTTTGGTAGCGAATATAGAGCCAAACCCCTGCAAAGATGGTAAGGAAAACGGTCAGTGTATAACGGAAAACTTGAGAAAACTGATTTTGACCAATTTCGGTCAGTGGAACACGCACCCAGATATCTGGGGCTAGATAGGATGTTAGCCATAATATCGGATACTCACGGCCTAGCTCTAAATGTACACTCGCCTTGCCACCTAAGTATTCCGACATATTTTCACTTAGAAAATCATACTCTTTCGCCCAATTTAATCCTTCTTCCATCGCCGCTGAATGGGCGTAAAAGGTAATTCCAAGCTCATTGTAGATTTTCTTACGTAATGCGGGTGAAACTCGCACTGAGGTTCCATCTTGTAGAACCATTTTCTCTGTCATTAATGTCCGCACTTCATAAGCAAGCACTTTATTGAATTGCTGTAGACTTGGCATCACAACAAAATTCAATACCACCATATAGCTGGTCACAAGGCTTGCGAACAAGAGCGCAACAAATAAAAATAACGAGCGAGAAAATGTACTACGTCGAGAGAACCTCAGTCGCTTCATGCTTTACTTCCATCTGGAACGAATACGTACCCCAAGCCCCAAACAGTTTGAATGTAACGAGGGTGCGCAGGATCTTCTTCAATCATACGACGTAAACGTGAAATTTGAACGTCGATAGAACGCTCCATCGCACTGTACTCACGACCCCGAGCTAAACTCATCAGTTTGTCACGAGATAACGGTTCGCGAGGGTAAGACACTAATACTTTCAGTACCGCGAATTCACCACTGGTTAATGGCATGTTTTCTTCGCCTTGGAACATTTCACGCGTTCCGAGGTTCAGTTTGAATTTACCAAAAGTAATGACGGCATCATCTTGAGATGGCGCACCCGGTAATTCGTTCGCTTGGCGACGCAATACCGCGCGAATACGCGCTAGTAGTTCACGAGGATTAAATGGTTTAGGGATATAGTCATCCGCACCAATTTCTAAGCCCACAATACGGTCAACTTCTTCACCTTTCGCCGTCACCATAATGATTGGGATTGGGTTGTTTTGACTACGTAAACGACGACAAATTGATAAGCCATCTTCCCCAGGAAGCATTAAGTCCAATACGATTAAATGAATCGATTCCCGAGTGAGGAGCCTGTCCATTTGTTCAGCATTTGCTGCACTTCTTACCTGAAAACCCTGCTCGGTGAGGTAACGTTCAAGCAGAGCACGTAAACGCATATCATCATCGACGACGAGAACTTTATAACTTTCCTGCATTTATAGCCCCCAAAGTGTGGAATTTTAGAATTATTCTGCTGATGAACGTAACAAAAATAATATTCATACTACTAATTTACCATTAACATTCAGTTTAATGAATCATTTTACTCTTTAACTGATTATTGGTTTATAGCTAATTTCTAGAATAAAATAGGTAATTTTTCCGCCTGGAGTCGTGACCACCACTTCATCCTCAACCTGCTTGCCAATTAACGCACGGGCAACGGGAGAATCGATGGAAATCCACTGCTTAGCAGGGTCAAATTCATCAGCACCCACAATACGGAAAATTCTGATATTTTCGTTATCATCTTCAAGCTTAACCCAAGCGCCAAAAAAAACACGCCCCTCTTGGCGAGGGTCAGGTTCAACAATTCTAAGCTGATCCAATCTTTTGGATAAAAAACGAATACGCCGGTCTATTTCCCGTAGACGTTTTTTACCATAAATATATTCTGCATTTTCGGAGCGATCACCTTGCGCCGCAGCTTCAGAGACGGATTGAGTTACAAGAGGGCGCTCTTCTTTCCAAAGATATTTCAATTCTTTGTCTAAGGCATCCCACCCTTCACGGGTAATTAACAGGCTCTTATTCATCACATTAAAGGTATATAAATCGGATAATTATAATATTTTATAAAATATAATCTGCGACTTGCCTACCACTAGACAAAAATTCTGTCTGGCAATTCTGTCTACCAGCAAGTATAACTGTGCAGTCTATTTTTCACTGTTCTTTGAGTAGGTATTTAAACACGACATGAATGAAACTCTAAGCCAAATTATTGCGGCCGAACTGCAAGCCCAACCAAAACAGGTGTTTTCAGCCATTACATTATTGGATGAAGGTAATACTGTCCCATTTATCGCCCGCTACCGTAAAGAGGTCACGGGGGGATTGGATGATACTCAGCTACGTCAGCTAGAGAGCCGTTTAGGGTATTTGAGAGAGTTAAACGACCGTAAGCAAACCATTCTAAAATCTATTGATGAACAAGGTAAACTTACCCCAGAACTCGCTTCTGCCATCAATACCACGCTGAATAAAACCGAACTCGAAGATCTCTACCTTCCTTACAAGCCAAAACGCCGCACTCGTGGACAAATCGCAATCGAAGCTGGCTTAGAACCACTAGCTGATACGCTATGGCACGATCCAAGCCAGTCACCTGACGAACTTGCCCAGAACTATGTGGATGCTGAGAAAGGCGTGGCTGACACCAAAGCTGCTCTCGATGGCGCTCGTTATATTTTAATGGAGCGTTTCGCCGAAGATGCCATCCTATTAGCGAAAGTTAGGGATTATATTTGGAAGAATGCTCACATCGTTTCTGTTGTGGCTGATGGGAAACAAACCGAAGGTGTGAAGTTTAGTGACTATTTTGATCACCATGAGCCTGTTGCTCACGTCCCTTCACACCGCGCATTAGCGATGTTCCGAGGACGCAATGAAGGTGTCTTACAGCTGTCTCTTAACTGTGATCCCCAGTTTGAAGAGCCGCCAAAAGAGAGCTACTGCGAAGAAATTATTACTCGTCATCTTGATGTGCGTTTAAACAATGCACCCGCTGACCAATGGCGTAAAGCCGTCATCAGCTGGACTTGGCGAGTCAAAGTGCTTCTGCACTTAGAAACCGAAATCATGAGTACTCTGCGTGAGAAAGCAGAAGAAGAAGCAATTAACGTATTTGCCCGTAACCTCAGTGACTTACTGATGGCAGCTCCTGCCGGTATGCGCGCCACTATGGGTCTCGATCCAGGTTTACGTACTGGCGTCAAAGTTGCCGTGGTTGATGCAACAGGTAAAGTCATGGCAACTGACACCATTTACCCGCATACAGGTCAAGCCGCCAAAGCCGCCACTATCGTTGCAGCATTGTGCCAGAAATACCAAGTCGAACTCGTGGCAATTGGTAATGGCACCGCCTCACGAGAAACTGAGCGTTTCTTCGCTGAGGTGCAAAAACAATACCCAGAAGTCACTGCGCAAAAAGTTATTGTCAGTGAAGCTGGCGCATCCGTTTATTCTGCTTCTGAGCTAGCAGCATTAGAATTTCCTGACTTAGACGTATCCTTACGAGGCGCGGTTTCTATCGCTCGTCGCTTGCAAGACCCATTGGCTGAACTCGTGAAAATCGATCCGAAATCTATCGGTGTGGGTCAGTATCAACATGACGTGAGCCAAACACAGTTAGCACGCAAATTAGATGCCGTGGTTGAAGATTGTGTAAACTCTGTCGGCGTAGACCTTAATACGGCATCCGTCGCGCTCCTCACTCGCGTGGCTGGCTTGAGTAAAATGATTGCCCAAAATGTCGTCGATTGGCGTGATGCGAATGGTCAATTCAATGACAGAAAACAGTTACTCAAAGTCGCTCGTTTAGGTCCTAAAGCCTTTGAACAGTGTGCAGGGTTCTTGCGTATCACCAATGGTGATAACCCTCTGGATGCATCAACTGTTCACCCTGAAGCCTACCCAATTGTCGAAAAAATCCTTGAAGTCGTTCGCCAACCATTGAAAGAGATCATGGGCAATTCCCAAGTATTAAATAGCCTAAGCCCTCGAGAATTTACGACTGAGCAATTTGGGGTTCCTACCGTTACTGACATTATTAAAGAACTCGAAAAACCAGGTCGCGATCCGCGCCCTGAGTTTAAAACAGCGACCTTTGCTGAAGGCGTTGAAACCATGACTGACCTAACACCGGGTATGATCCTAGAAGGCGCAGTGACTAATGTCACTAACTTCGGTGCATTCGTCGATATTGGTGTTCATCAGGATGGGCTAGTCCATATTTCATCCCTATCCAACAGCTATGTTGAAGATCCTCACAAGGTGGTTAAAACAGGGGATATAGTGAAAGTGAAAGTGCTGGATGTGGATATTGCACGTAAGCGCATTGCGCTCACTATGCGCTTAGATGAGCAAGCTGGTGACGGTAATAGCGCGCCTCGTAGCGCTGCACCTGCACAGGATAGAAATACCCGTAAAGCGCCAGCACCAAGAGGCAATGCTCGCGGCAACAGCTCAAACGCGGGCAACAGTGCGATGGGTGATGCACTGGCTGCGGCTTTTGGTAAAAAGCGTTAACCCCTTCATGCCCTTACTATTGAGGTAAGGGCATTTATCACAACCTATTCAGTCAATAACGGAATACTTCTTCCAAATCTATTCTATTTATTAACTAAAAATAAATTAATTAATTAATTCAATTTATTATCTGTATTCCGTCTTATTTAATGATATTAATTAACAACATTAACACCTTTTTTTATTTTAAAAAAACTGCCAACTAAATCCCTTTTTGATCCATATCATTTAATCTTGCGGGAAAAAGAGGCTAAATATAACAAATGGTAGATGATTATGATTCTCATTGTTAATTAGATTTAATTTTATCTTCCACACTATTTCTTTTAAAGACGCACAAATTTATAATAATAATTATCAATATTATTCTTAATAACACCATCTATGATTTAACAGTTAAATCATAGAATAAACAGTAATTGGAAGGTACCATGTCCATACTTCCCCAATGCAGTTATAAAATACTTGGCTTTTCACCAGAGATAAGTCCAGCCTATCGCCAAAAATTACTCTCCCTTGGTCTACTTCCAGGCTCAGTATTTAAAGTGGTACGTTTAGCGCCGTTTGGTGACCCCGTACAAATAGAAACTCACCGCGTCAGCTTGGTATTACGCAAAAAAGATTTGGCATTGATTAACTTAGATGAAGTGCATACAAATTAATTATTCTTTGCATTTATTCCAATAAAGATTTTCATTTTTCACGACTGGCATACAACACTATGAAACCATTAACTATCGGCCTTATTGGTAACCCTAACGCAGGTAAAACAACCTTGTTTAACCAGTTAACAGGATCACGCCAGCGTGTCGGTAACTGGGCTGGCGTTACCGTTGAGCGTAAAGTTGGACGTTTCCAAACGCCTGAACACAAGATTGAACTTGTTGATTTACCGGGTACTTACTCACTCACAACCATTTCAGAGCAAACTTCACTTGATGAACAAATCGCCTGCTACTTTATTTTAAGTGGTGAAGCCGACATGTTGATCAACGTTGTCGATGCCTCAAACCTCGAGCGTAACTTATACCTAACATTACAGCTGGTCGAGCTCGGCGTTCCCTGCATCGTTGCGCTGAATATGCTGGATATCGCCGAAAGCCAACATATTGATATTGATGTTAAACAACTGGAAAAACAGCTGGGCTGCCCTGTTATCCCAATGGTTTCCACACGGGCTACGGGTCTCGAAAAACTCAAACAAGCTATTGATAACCATCCACAAAATAGCCAACAAGCTCTAGTTCAATACCCGCCACAACTTTTACAAACCGTCGATACACTTTCTGAGCAAATCTCTGCTCAGCAATTTAGCCAACAACAGCGCCGTTGGTTAGCATTACAGATCTTGGAAGGCGATATTTATAGTCGTCAACGCGCTAACATCTCTGAGCAAGTACTCGCTGAAACCCGCACCAAACTCAAAGAGACGTTACAAGAAGAACCAGAGTTATTAATTGCTGATGCGCGTTATCAATCTATCGCCACGATCTGTCATGCTGCGATTAATAACAGTGAAGCTGAACCGAATAAACTCACGCAGACCCTAGATAAATTTATCTTGAACCGCTGGCTGGGCGTACCTATCTTTTTATTTGTGATGTATCTGATGTTCGTCCTTGCTATCAATATTGGTGGTGCTTTGCAGCCGTTCTTTGAAGGGGCGTCAGAAGCTATTTTTATTCATGGTATCCAATGGATTGGTGCAACAGCAAACTTCCCAGAATGGTTGACTGTTTTCTTAGCTCAAGGCGTCGGTGGCGGTATCAACACCGTCCTGCCTCTCGTACCACAAATCGGTATGATGTACCTGTTTTTATCTATCTTAGAAGACTCCGGCTATATGGCTCGTGCAGCTTTTGTCATGGATAGATTAATGCAAGCCCTTGGTTTACCTGGCAAGTCTTTCGTTCCGCTGATTGTCGGATTCGGTTGTAACGTTCCTTCTATCATGGGTGCTAGAACGTTAGATGCACCTCGTGAACGCCTTATTACCGTCCTGATGGCGCCATTTATGTCCTGTGGTGCTCGCTTAGCCATCTTTGCTGTATTCGCAGCGGCTTTCTTTGGCAAAAATGGCGCGAGTGTCGTGTTCTCTCTGTACCTTCTTGGTATTGTCGTCGCAATCCTGACAGGCTTATTGCTCAAACACACCCTAATGCGTGGAGAAGCCTCACCCTTTGTGATGGAACTACCGGTCTACCACGTCCCTCATACCAAAACGTTACTCATTCAAACTTGGCAGCGTTTAAAGGGCTTTGTGGTTCGTGCAGGTAAGGTGATTGTCGTAGCAAGTATTTTTATCGGGGCACTTAACAGTTTCTCCTTATCTGGTAAGCCTGTTGATAATATTAATGACTCTGCGCTTGCTTCTGTCAGTAAAGTCATCACGCCAGTATTACAGCCAATCGGTGTACACAGTGACAACTGGCAGGCTACCGTTGGATTGATTACAGGTGCAATGGCAAAAGAAGTGGTCGTCGGTACATTAAATACGCTGTACACCGCGGAAGCGATCACCAGTGAGCCTTTTGATGCAGCATCTTTTGATCTACTCGATGAGTTAGAA
This sequence comes from Providencia alcalifaciens DSM 30120, assembly GCF_000173415.1. Lineage (GTDB taxonomy): Bacteria > Pseudomonadota > Gammaproteobacteria > Enterobacterales > Enterobacteriaceae > Providencia > Providencia alcalifaciens. The sequence continues at coordinate 142,244 of NZ_ABXW01000052.1, forward strand.
TCTGCTGTTGCAGATACTTGGGATAGCTTGAAAGAGACTTTCTCCATTAGTGCGCTCTCCAACCCTATCGAAGCAAGTATGGGGGATGCAGAAATGGCGACGGGCTCAATGGGCACCATGGCAGCGAAATTCGGTTCTGATATCGCGGCATACAGTTACCTGATTTTCGTGCTGCTATACGTACCTTGCGTGTCAGTGATGGGAGCTATCGCTCGAGAAACCAACAAAAGCTGGATGACTTTCTCGATTCTTTGGGGACTGAACGTTGCTTATAGCTTAGCTGCCTTGTTCTACCAAACCGCGACATTTAACGAGCATCCGCAAAGTAGTTTGATAACGATAAGTGCCGTTATCATATTTAATATTGTGTTGATTACGGTTCTACGTCGTGTGCGAAGTCGCGTTACCTTCAATATTAAATCAAAAACAGCACAGCAGTGTTCTGGTTGCTCTAACAATAGTTGTCACTAAGGAAAATACGATGGTCAGCTTGTTGCAAGTCCGAGATTTAATCGCTCTCTATGGGCAAGCTGACATCGCACTGCTCAGTTCTCAATTGAATGCACCTACAGCACTGGTCAATGCCATGGCGGAAAAACTGGTCAGTATGGGAAAAATTGAAAAAGTCGATATCAGTGCCTGTTTAACCGGGACCAGCTGTAAAGGATGCCCTGAGAGTAATGATTGCTCTCATTTTGTGTATAAAATTAAATAATACGTTTATTTTATGTCATATTTAAAAAGCTCTGACGAATTTTGATATCTTCCATAAAATTCCTAATCCTTTTTTATTCCATCCTTTTTTAAAAGTATTTTTACTTTCACTATTTAGAATGACGATTGCTCTTCATTAATCATTCTATTTAGAAAAGGATATATATGAGAAACCAATCTCTATCAGTTTTTAGCAACCCATTTGTTAACCCTTTTAAATCAAAGCAAGCTACACATTCTGTTTCACCTCAAGCGTCAACTCAGAAACATATTGAAGAACATTGTCTCTCGCGTAGTTTAGCCAACGTCTTTTTAATTAATGAAGCCAAAAATTTACCCATCAATTTTGTTGCTGAAAACCAAAGCTTATCGAGTTTACCCTCATATGATGAGGCCTGCTCTAGCCCATTACCGGGGTTGCCAACGTATAATGATTCGACCTATTTACCCACTTACCTAGAGCTAGAGTCCAATCCAATAGGCTCCGCTTACGACAAAACAAATAATTTATTACCTTCATACGATGAAACGCTTAATCAATTCTCTTCGTTAAAAAAAGAATCTCCTGCGTTCTTACAGACGATCACTAAAATCAAGGATCACTACTTATCGATTAAACATAACCAATATTTCTTTAAGATTAGCAAACCTGTAAAAGCTTATGGAAAAGAAGATGCAATAAAGTTGATCAATAAGCATCGTCTTTCAGAAGAAAAAAATAAACACATTCCTAACGACCAAAATGTTTCTTTTAAAAAATATAATAAACAGGTTCATGACCTTGCTATTAAATATTTTAAATATTTGAGTGATATAAACTATAAACATATATTTAAAGATCAAGAAATTAATCTGCATCCCGCTTTGCAGAATTTATCTGCTGAATTTGCGGGTAAATTGCAAGCAACCCATAAAATTAGTCAAAAAACCACGAACCACCTACTGCAAGCGGCCCATGAAACTATCATCAATCAGGGGTATAAAGACCTTGCACAACAAATGAAGCATCACGGTTTAGTGACTGAAACACAGCAAAAAGAGATTTACCTACCTCAAATTGAGACGTTAAATAACCTGAAATCGACTCTTCAGCAACGTATTGCCAATGATAACTCTGCTATTTTCATGCAGTTTATCCTGGGGCAAGAGTCCCGTGCGGCTAGCATTCAATCTGCTGCCAGCATGAATCAAAAGATATACAGGCTCGTCAATGGTGATCATAGCATTTCACAATTTAATACATTTGAACAATTTTTCAGCGCCCTAGAAAACATTATCTACACCAACAACTTAAATAATGGTTTTTCGCCAGATCGCGTTGTATTCCAGCAATATTACCAGCAAGGTGGAGCTGTCAATATTCTTGATTCTTGATTCTTGATTCTTGATTCTGTCTCGATAATAGGTTGTGTTGTTTAAGCAACCTATTCATCTCTATCCTTATCCAAAAATTCAAAGTTTCTCCTATTTATCATTCCCACAATATTTTTAAGACTCACTTTGCTCAACAATTCATCATAATGCCCCCTTACTTCACCTGAATATTCACGCTAATCGTAAGGAGCGTCTCTATGTTAATTTCCTCAACACCATTCCAACAAAATACATTAATACATGATACGAATAGTCAAAAAGTTATAAAAAATTATTATTCTAATAATCAGAAGCTTATTGAGTCTGCAACCCATTCACTCTCTAGAGGATTAACCAGCGTTTTTTTAATCAATGAAGTGAATAACAAAGGAATTAGTTTTATTAATTTACTAACGAAGAGCCGAATTCAATCTCATGCCACCCAACAAACAAATGGCCCACTGTCACAGAATGAAAATATTGATAATAAAAATTTCAGTAAAAAAGTTTTTCGTGAATGCCTTACTGAAGTGCTTCAATTCCAAGATTTTTATACTCCGCTAAAGTTTTATAAACAGTATGCTGAATTGAGTAGTGACATTGACTTACAAGGAAGTAAAAATGTGCTCAAAAAAATCTCAGAACACCAGCAACAAGAAGAGAAAAATCCTCGTATAAGTACACATAACACTTATCATTTTAAGCATTACAATCAACAAGTTCATGAACTAGCAAAACATTACTACCAAGGGATTAGTGATGGCATATATAAATACACAAATGAAGGTGATAAATTCCGCAACGATAATGAATTTAAAGCCTTAGAAAATGATTTTACTGATCATGCCAAACTTAAAGCACTCGTCGAGCAGCCAACTAACGAGCTAGTAAACCGCTTTCTTACCGCTGCGCACGCTGAAAAGTGTAACCAAGAATTGGGTAATTTTGATCATTTATTAGGGATGCAAGGTTTAATTCCGAATCCTACTGAAAATAGCACCCATTTACCTCAGCAAAAAACACTCCCTCAGCTAAAAGCTGATTTGCAGCAATATAGTACTCCCGCAGAAGCATCCTCTACTTATTTACAGTTGTTATTTTCCGATGACACATTAGCCGTCAGCATTCAGCCGAATTCTTCAGGTTCACGCATGAGTTATAAAATTTTCGATCCCAATAAAAACCTTCAGCAATTCGATGACTTCGCTGGATTCATGCAAGAATTAGCCACTAAAATTGCACAATATAACCATAAAAATAACCAGCCCAGTGGCTTGGTCTATGTGAAAGAATTTCACCCGCAAGTCAATGATGACACCTTAGTGGGGTCTTATCTATCTGTGTAAATTACACTGTCTTTTTCATCCAGAAAACAATTACATAAGTGATTTATTACTTATCTAATTGTGTGAAAAACTCGATTAAGTATTCTGAAAATTCATCAGGATGAGAAACAAATGGTGCATGAGCACAATGGCGCATCACAATGGATGATGAATGGGGATAAAGCGCATCTAATTTAGAGACAATTTTACGCGGAACTAAACCGTCTAAATAACCGTAAATACGTAGGAAAGGAACGGTTAAATGAGTCAGCTCTTCACGTAAATCCTCGGTACGCAAAGATTCTAATCCCATATTTAATACTTCAACCGTTGGCATCGGTAACGCTAGCACAACCGATTTAAGCGTACGAGCATCTTCGCGGGCGCTTTCTGTCCCTAATGTCTGTAGTGCTAAAAAACGCTCAACGGTACGTTGAAAATTCTCAGAAAGCATCTTCTCAAAATTAAGTAATACCTCAGGCTTAATACCCTGCCATTCCTCATGAGCCCTAAAACAAGGCGATGACGCCACGGTAATTAGCGCTTTTACTTCATCAGAGTGATCAAGCGCAATACGACTTGCCACTAATCCGCCCAAAGACCACCCTAGCCAAATCGCATTTTTAGGCGCTTGCTCCCATAAAATATCTGCCATTGACTGAACTGACATTGGCGAAAAATCTCGACTACGACCATAACCAGGCAAATCAACTAAATGGATGCGAAATTGCGAAGCGACTCGCGGAATAATGGTTTGCCAAACCTCTGCGTTCAATCCCCATCCGTGCAGTAACACAATATCTTGTTTTCCTTCACCAACCGTCTGCCAATATAGCGTCGCCATGATTACACTCTCTTTCCTGTCAATTTCATTATCATTTTTCATCTAGGATCTGCCTATGCTAGCAATGGAAGGGGTCTGTTGGCTATGCCAGCAGGAATTAAAAGTTCCTCGGCAAGGAATATGCAGTTTTTGTACGAAAAACTTACCGCCAATGCCACGAGTTTGCCCACAATGTGCTCTAACCAGTGAATATATTGACGCTTCTTGTGGACGCTGTTTGCTTCAACCGCCACCTTGGCAAAAGCTGATCACCGTCTCACCGTATCGCGCCCCATTACGCCAGCTTATCCATCAATACAAATTCCACCGTCAGCCTCAACTCGCTGTAGCACTGACCCGCCTATTCCTCATCCACTGGTTAAATGGGTATCGCCAACAAAAATGGAAAAAACCAGATAGGTTGATAACCATTCCGCCCCATCCAAGGCGCTGCTGGCGTAGAGGGTTTGACCACATGGCACTAATGGGTAGTAATTTAGCCACATGGTTAAATATTGCCTATTCGCAAAATTCATTGCGCCGCTCTCGTGATACACTGGCGCAAGTTTCATTAACACGTAAACAGCGCCGCAATAATCTTAAAAAAGCGTTTGCCCTTGAAACTTCGGTTTCAGGTCTACACATAGCTATTATTGATGATGTGATTACAACTGGCGCCACCATGCATGCTGCTGCTCAATTGTTGATTTGTGCGGGAGCGCATACTGTTGACGCGTGGTCACTCTGTCGCACCTTGTAGGAAGGGTGTAAATGGGCGTATTATAACCAACTAAAGCAGTCAACTATTATTGAGCAAGAGATTATGATTAATATTACTGAAGCAGCACAGACTCACTTCGCCAAGTTATTGGAAAGCCAAGAGTCAGGAACCCAAATTCGAGTATTTGTCATTAACCCAGGTACACCAACCGCAGAGTGTGGTGTTTCTTATTGCCCTCCAGGTGCCGTAGAAGCAACTGATAAAGAGCTGAAGTTTGAAAAGCTCTCTGCTTATGTTGATGAAATTAGTGCACCGTTCCTAGAAGATGCAGAGATTGATTTCGTTACTGATCAACTAGGTTCGCAATTAACCTTAAAAGCACCTAACGCAAAAATGCGTAAAGTGTCTGATGATGCACCACTCATTGAACGTGTTGAATACGTTTTACAGTCACAGATTAACCCACAGTTAGCCAGCCATGGTGGTCGTGTATCATTAATGGAAATCACCGAAGAAGGTTTTGCTATCCTACAATTCGGTGGCGGCTGTAACGGTTGTTCTATGGTTGACGTAACACTGAAAGAAGGTATTGAAAAAGAGCTGCTGAAAATGTTCGAAGGTGAATTAAAAGGTGTTAAAGACCTGACTGAGCACCAACGCGGCGAGCACTCTTTCTACTAAGATTTTCGACTTATTTTCAGGGCATCCACGGTATATCCGTGGGTGCTTTTTCATGATATTCCCCCTAATTTTCCGGTATTTTATGGACCATTTTGAGACACTAACACCTGAACAAGCTTACCAACACTGGTTAGATGGCACCGCCATTCTTGTCGATGTTCGCGATCCCCAAAGTTTTCGTGCTGGTCATGCAACAGGTGCTTACCACTTAACCAACGAATCGCTTCACCCATTCTTAGAAAAAACAGATTACGAACAGACCATTATGGTAATGTGCTACCACGGTCACAGCAGCCAAGGCGCTGCACAATATTTAATTAATCTCGGTTTTGAATCTGTATACAGTATTAATGGCGGATTTGAAGCATGGTCACGGGAATACCCCCAAGCCATTACGGCGCTCTAAACGAGACAACGTATTTATGATCCACATTATCTCTTTTGAAAATCCACGGATGGCTCAAGCGTTTGTTGACTATATGGCAGGACAAAATATCCAACTACAAGTCCATCCTTCCAACGACCAACAACATTATGAATTATGGCTCAACGACGAGCAGCATACTGAACAGGTACGCCAAGAACTCGAAGCCTTTTTACGCAATCCAAATGATCCTCGTTATCTTGAAGCAAGCTGGCAAACGGGACGTACTGATGCTCAATTTCAGTATCGAAACTACCTGACATTTGGCTATTTAAAACAGCAATCGGGTCCTTTAACCATTGCCGTTATTTTGCTCTCCATAGCCGTTTATTTGTGGGTCACCCTGACAGATCCCCGTGAAGTTCTATACTATTTAGGTTGGCCTATTGGCGATCAGCAAAGTGAACTATGGCGCTGGATCAGCCCCGCTTTTGTTCATTTTTCTATTTCGCATATTGGTTTCAACCTTGCGCTCTGGTGGTTTCTTGCTGGGCAAGTTGAGAAAAAAATGGGAACAGGAAAACTGTTCACTATTTTATTAGTCTCCGCATTATTCAGTAACTGGGGTCAATCCCTCTTCAGTGAGAATAACTTTGGTGGTTTATCGGGTGTCGTTTATGCGCTGGTTAGCTATGTTTGGGTGACTGGCGAACGCCGCCCAGAAATCGGTATCGGCATCCCTCGTGGGCTCATGATATTCTCGATTATCTGGCTATTCTTCGGTTACTTTGACCTCTTAGGTATGGACATTGCTAATGCCGCACATACTTCAGGGTTAATTATCGGATTATTGATGGGAATATGGGATAATAGGCTTAGTTTTAAACACCAAGGTTCCAAATAGAACATTTTATAATTAGAGGCTAATGCTGTGAAACAAACCCAGAGACATGATGCAATTGTTGAGCTTGTGCGTCTTCAGGGATATGTCAGTACTGAAGAACTTGTCGAGCAGTTTGAGGTTAGCCCTCAAACTATCCGCCGAGACCTCAATGAGCTTGCTGAACAGAATAAGATCCTACGACACCATGGTGGCGCAGCCTTGCCTTCAAGTTCCGTCAATACCGCCTATAATGACCGCAAAACGATGTGGTCTGAAGAAAAAGCGCGTATTGCCCAGCGCGTGGCAAGCCAAATTCCTGACGGCGCCACCTTGTTTATTGATATCGGTACCACCCCTGAAGCCGTCGCCCACGCATTGGTTAACCATAAAAACCTACGCGTCGTCACGAATAACCTAAACGTGGCAACCTTACTGATGGCAAAAGAGGACTTTCGTTTGATCTTAGCAGGGGGAGAAGTGCGCTCCCGTGATGGCGGTATTGTCGGCGAAGCAACCCTCGATTTTATCTCTCAGTTCAGACTGGACTACGGTATTCTAGGGATCAGCGGGATTGATATGGACGGCTCACTGCTGGAGTTTGATTATCATGAAGTGCGCACCAAACGCGCAATTATTGAAAACTCCCGTCATGTTATGTTGGTCACCGATCATTCTAAGTTTGGTCGTAATGCGATGGTAAATTTAGGTAACATGAACTTAATCAATACGTTATTTACCACTCAATCTCCTCCAGCTAGCATTCTGAAAGTTATCGAACAACATAACGTTCAATTAGAACTCTGCTAAAGCACGATTTGTGACTTCCAATGATGGTAGCCAGCCTGCCATCATCTCTTCTTTTTTCCTTTCTTTTCATCCTCTTGTCATCACCTTGTCATATTACCAACTTATTAAACAGATTAAATTTATACACAAAATGTTATTAGCATCACGCGGTTGTTATTTTTATGGATTACAGGTTGGCATACGTACAAAATTTGATTACAATCAAATGAGCGAAAACGAACATTATAGAAAATGGTTCGAACATCTCAGGGGGATGCATGGAAACGAAAGACTTGATTGTAATTGGCGGCGGAATCAACGGCGCTGGTATTGCGGCAGATGCCGCGGGGCGTGGATTATCTGTACTGCTGCTTGAATCTCAAGACTTAGCGAGTGCAACTTCATCTGCAAGTTCGAAACTGATCCACGGTGGATTACGTTACCTCGAACATTATGAGTTTAGACTCGTTAGTGAAGCGCTTGCTGAGCGTGAAGTCTTGTTACGACTGGCGCCACACATCGCATTCCCAATGCGCTTTCGTCTACCTCACCAACCACATTTACGCCCAGCTTGGATGATCCGTATTGGTCTGTTCCTATATGATCATTTAGGCAAACGCGTTAGCTTACCAAGTAGCAAAAGTTTAAAGTTCAACCAAAATTCTGTGCTTAAACCAGAATTAACCAAAGGTTTCGAATACTCAGATTGCTGGGTTGATGATGCGCGTTTGGTGGTATTGAACGCTCAAGAAGTGGTACGTAAAAACGGTGAAGTTCGCACTCGCACCAAAGTGACCCGCGCATATCGCGAAAATGGTCTATGGATTGTTGAAGCGCAAGACTTACGTACTGGCGAAACGCTTACTTGGAAAGCCAAAGGACTGGTCAACGCAACGGGTCCTTGGGTAAAAGAGTTCTTCGATGACGGCTTAAAACTGAAATCCCCTTATGGTATTCGTCTGATCAAAGGCAGCCATATTGTGGTTCCACGCGCCCACGATGAACCGCAAGCGTACATTTTACAAAACGAAGATAACCGAATTGTCTTCGTGATCCCTTGGATGGATGAGTTCTCCATTATCGGTACCACCGATGTTGAGTACAAAGGGGATCCAAAAGATGTGAAAATTGACGAAAAAGAAGTCAATTATCTGCTGAAAGTGTATAACGACCACTTCAAAAAACAGCTGACCAAACAAGATATTGTGTGGGATTACTCCGGTGTTCGCCCTCTGTGTGATGACGAATCAGATTCTCCACAAGCAATCACTCGTGACTACACTTTAGATATTCACGATGAAGATGGTAAAGCCCCATTACTGTCAGTATTTGGTGGTAAATTAACCACTTATCGTAAACTGGCTGAAGCCGCTGTGGGTAAATTAGCGACATATTATCCACATGCGACAGGTCCTTGGACCAAAAATGGTCAATTACCCGGTGGTGACATCGAAGGTTGCGACCGTGATGGTTATGCACGAGTATTAACTCAACATTACCCTTGGCTTCCGGAAGGTCTAGCACTGCGTTACGCAAGAACATACGGCAGCAACAGTAAGCTGATTTTAGCAGGCGCAAACTCACTGTCAGATTTAGGCGAAGCTTTCGGTGCAAACGTCTATGAAGCTGAATTACGTTACTTAGTCGAAAATGAGTGGGTTGTAGAATTAGACGATGCGATTTGGCGTCGTACCAAATTGGGCATGTGGCTGAACGACGCTGAAAAACAGCGCATTGCACAATGGCTGGCAGAGCACACTAAAGTGGCTGTGACCGCATAATCTCGCAAGAGATACGCAGTAAGATAGAATCGTAAAAAACTCGTTGTTGTACCAAAAGCGCCTATCTGTGCCCACAGACTGGCGCTTTTACCTTCTGCTCTCCTGCAACTTATTCGCCTTGCTTCCGTCTCATAATTCTGTTTATAATTCATTCGCAATTTTGCCCCTTTCTAAAGTGAGTCTTTCCGACGATGAACTAAGTCCTGCCAGAAAATATCTACGATGCCTTATTGAAGGTCATTATTTTCTGTTCTTGGCAGACACAAGTTCTCATTTTTTCCTTTGCGAAAGATAGCATTCCGTTGTCTGCCCTCTCTATTTGGAGGTCTCTATGACAATACCCAACGCAACACTCGCTTGTCACTTTTCGCAATTAACCATTGAATTTCACCAGTCGGCTCTCTTTCCACCGCTAACCGGTAGCTTGTTTCGTCAAAAAAATGCGCTAATCGGTCCCAATGGTCGGGGAAAATCTGTGTTGATGCGGTTACTTGTCTCACAGTTAACACCAACTCATGGAAAAATTGATTGGCATATGCCAATTATCCATGTGGATCAACTCAACCGCTTAACAGGCGATACCATTGCTCAATCGCTCGGAATTGATGCACTTTGGCAAGCCTTTTCGCGCATTGAACAGGGAAATGGCACAGCCATGGATTTTGATCTGACGGAAGATAACTGGCACCTTCCTACCACATGGAAAATGTTATTAGAATCTGCGCAGTTAATGACATCCATGGATACCCCTATCGAGCAACTAAGCGGCGGGGAAAGGACACGGTTGGCTCTGTGCCGTGCCTTTTTACATCCTGACCACTTCCTTCTATTGGATGAACCTGATAACCATCTAGACCAAGAAGGACGTCGATGGCTAAGCGATAAACTTGACCAACATAAAGCGGGCTGCTTAGTCATCAGTCATAACCGTCAGTTGCTCGAAGAGATGGACGCTATGTTTGAACTGACCGATAAAGGTTTAGTGGGATACGGTGGAAATTACACACTCTATGACGCACAAAAAACTTTTGCTATCAATGCCATCGAGGCAGAAGGTGAACAACTGGATAAACAAATCCGCCAAGAGAAAAAGCAACAACAAGCGACTTTACAAAAAGCGGCGCAGCGGCGAAAACAGGGCGAAAATATCCGCTATGGTGGCTCACAATCACTATTATTACTCGATATGCAAAAAAATCGCGCAGAGAAAAGACAATCCAACGTCGCAGAGCGCCATCAGCGGGTATTAGGAGAATTGCAACATCAGCGGCAGCAAAATCAAGATAAAGTGACTCATATTCAGCCTCAGAAAATGGTGCTAAATTACCAAAGTGAAAGTGGAAAAATACGTATTTTTGTTTCTCAACTAAAGCTCCCTTATGGGCATACTTCGCCTCTCTCTTTTACCGCATACAGCGGCGAGCATTGGCATATCCAAGGGCGTAACGGCTCAGGAAAATCAACGTTATTGAAAGTGTTAGCCGCTAAACAGCAGGCTCTATCGGGGGAGTATCGTATTAGTGGTGCCACCTGCTATTTAGACCAGCATTTGAATCTTTTGAATAAATTCTTACCCGTTGCCGAAGCCCTTTATCAGTATCAACCCGCAATTTCCATCGAACAGTGGCGCACACAGTTAGGTATGTTACGTATTCGTGGGGATAAATCTTTGCAGCCATTGAATCAATTAAGTGGCGGAGAGCAACTCAAAGCAACGATTCTTGCCCTCACTCATAGCCCTCATCCGCCCGCGGTTTTACTACTAGATGAGCCAGACAATCACTTAGATTTAGATTCAAAACAACTATTAGAAGCGTTATTGCGGGATTATCAAGGGACATTATTACTGGTTTCCCATGATGACGCTTTCGTCGCACAGTGCAATATTACCCATTGCCTACAACTCGATCATTAACGGTACGGGCTGTTTTCCACAGCCCAACGCTTAGCGTATGAAGGTATTTTTAACGCGGGCTGACACCAAGAAATAGGGGATCCAAATCAAGCAATAGAAACTACCATTAAAGAGGCTCGTAATGTAGCTAAAGTCAATTTCAAGACCGAACGCAACCGGAAAAACAATCCGCGTGATGCCTAGAACGACCACATACAATATCATCGTAATGATAAATAACCACTTCGCCATCAATTTCCGTTTAAAGGCGGCGAACAATGAACCCATCATAAGCGCGATAATCACCACAAAACTGAGCTGTACTGTATAAAATGTTGAAGCAAACCCAGCCATATAAAAATCGGATGTTGGAGTGGTTGCCAATGACCAAGCGCCCTGAACTTGAATAACATCATTCACCATTATCTTGATCAGATTTCCCAGCATATACAACTGACCCAGCAGAGGTAAAATCAGCCAACCACCTATTCCTTGGAGGTCTTTTTTATGTTCATTTTGCGCCTGTGCTGGCACTTGAGGCACCAATACTGGCTGGGTCGATGATGCATTCACATCCATAGTGACAACCTTTCTATTCTTTAAGTTCTTTGAGTTTTTCTTCAATAAATTCTTTCAGTACCACGGCCTGATTATGTTGCGTATCTTTGGCGCTATACAACAGTGTGATATTGCCTTGTTGCGCTTTCTCTAGCAGATTATGCCATTCATCATTTTGCCGAAGCTCTTGCTGATATTGCGTTACAAACTGTGCAAACTGGTCAGTATGTTGATGAAACCATTTGCGCAATTCATTGGAAGGCGCGACGGTTTTATCCCATTCATCACACTGTAAATCGACTTTTTTAATACCGCGAGGCCACAGCCTATCCACTAAGATGCGATAACCGTCTTGGGGGCTACAAGGATCATAAACTCGTTTACAGTAAATCATCAGCATGCTCCATTTATTTGCAGTTCACTCACTAATTAACAAACGTATTGCGAACGCGCACAGAAACAAAGAAGTAAGGTACCCAGACTAAACAACCAAATACGCCTCTTAGGACTTCCCGTATATCAGAACTGTCCATTTCGAGATCTAAAAATTGATTGGCGAGCACTAAATCAGCAATAATCACTGCCAATGAAAAAATTTGGAAAAAGGCATACACCTTAATAATCAATTTTTTCTTCGTAAAAAAGAGATAACAAAGATACAGCACTGTGCCATAAATAATGGCATTACCAACGACTTCAAAGTACATCAATTCTTTAAATAACGGCACAAAGTTAGCTGACTCAGGTAACGTTAATTCACTCCAGTATTCAATCACATCTAGATTATGATTCCAGAGGATAAAGGGCATAAACAGTGCCGAAAAAATCACCCCAATAAACGGGAGGATCAGCCACCCACCTATCCCTTTTAGTTCAGGTTCAGATTTAGGCTTTGGCGTCGATACCTCATTATGATCATCTGCTTGCATCTTCACATCCTTGATTTAATTTTTGCAGTTAATCTGCCTGAGCAATAATTTGCTGAATTTTTATGGGCAGGCTAAATTAGCTCATGATTATCTGAATCGCTATTTTGCTAAGCTAACATACTATAACGGTTAAAAATGTAGCGACTGACGTTTTTTGTCAAAATTTAACCAAAAATGGGCATAAATCAGAAGAAGACGACTATGGTTCCAGCGCAACCCGTGACTATTTCACTGCCACCTTATTACCGTATTGATGATTTTTTTGCCTTTCATTTACGGGATCCGCAAAATATCGCCGAGATTGTTGAAAAAAGCACCTTGCGCAAAGGGATCATCTGGCAAGAACACGCTGCGCAAATTCGCCTATCCATTAACGGCCAAGCCACTGACAATAAACAAGCAATATTGCAGCTTGATGTTGATAATGCAGAAACATCGCCTTCCTTAAATGAGCTACACACGCTTGCGATTCATTTACTCGGATTGAATCAACCCGTTGAGCAATTTGAAGAAAAATACCTTACCCACCCAATACTGGGTAAACTGATTGCGCCACAGCGAGGTGTGCGAGTGTATCAATCCGCCACCACGTTTGAAGCGCTCGTATGGGCCATTATCGGCCAGCAAATTAGTGTTCTTGCTGCCATCGCCATCCGCCGACGTTTTATTCAAGCTGTCGGGCAGCAGCATTCATCAGGCATTTGGTGCTTTCCCACCGTCGCCTCAGTCATCAATGTGGACGATGAAATTTTACGGCAAGCGGGTTTTTCTCTTGGAAAAATCATCGCCTTACGCGGGCTGTGTGCCGCTATTCAGGCGGGTGAATTAGACCTAGACAACGCCGTTACCCCTGAAAACGTCCATGAGGTCACCGAAAAATTGCTGGCTATCAAAGGTATTGGACCTTGGACAGTAAGTTATGGATTGCTGCGCGGATTTAATTACCTAGATGGTTCCCTGCATGGGGATGTTGCCGTGCGCCGCAATTTACAAATATTGTTAACTCAAGATACACAACCTTCAGCAAAAGAGACCCAAGAATGGTTAACTCAATTTACCCCATGGCGAGCACTCGTTGCCGCACATCTTTGGCGTAGCCAATCTGCTGCGGGTTATTAAACAAAAACCCCAATCCGGCACTCCGGATTGGGGTTCTGAGATAAAGCGATTCAATTAGCTCACAACAATGATTAACGTAACCAGTTAGTTTTCACTAATTGCACAACTTCATCACCACGCCCACTCATGATCGCCTTCAGCATATACAGACTAAAGCCTTTAGCTTCTTGCGCTTCAATCTCTGGAGGCATTGAAAGCTCTTGCTTCGCCGTCAATACATCCACAACAACTGGGCCATCATGAGCAAAAGCTTCTTTCAGCGCACCGTCCAAATCTTCACTTTTCTCAACACGAATACCTTTAATACCTGCTGCATTAGCAATCGCGGCAAAGTTTGGATTCTGTAAATCGGTGCCTGCCGTCATAAAGCCAGCCACTTTCATCTCCATCGCAACAAAGCCCAAGACTCCGTTGTTATGAATAATAATTTTCACTGGCAATTTCATTTGTGATAGTGAAATAAAATCCCCCATCAGCATACTGAAACCACCATCACCACACATCGCAACAACTTGGCGATTTTTATCAACCGCTTGCGCACCTATTGCTTGTGGCATCGCGTTTGCCATCGAGCCGTGGTTAAACGAACCAATCAAGCGACGTTTGCCGTTCATCTTCAGGTAACGAGCAGCCCACACGGTTGGCGTTCCTACATCACACGTAAAGATAGCATCATCGTTTGCCAGCTCACTTAGCTTCGTTGCTAAGTATTGCGGGTGGATTAGCCCTTCATGACCAGGTTTTGCTAAATCATCTAACCCTTTACGTGCTTCCGCATAATGTTTCAACGCGCCATCTAAATGCTTACGATTCTGTTTTGCCGTCAAATGTGGCTGTAATGCGGTTAATGTTGCTTTAATGTCTCCGATTAACCCCATATCAATATGGCAATGGGAGCCCAAACTTCCCGCATTCAGGTCAATTTGAATGATTTTTGCATCAGTTGGGTAAAATGGACGGTATGGAAATTGGGTACCCAGTAGCACAACAGTATCTGCATTCATCATCGCGTGATAACCCGATGAGAATCCAATTAAACCAGTCATTCCCACGCTGTTTGGGTTGTCCCACTCAATATGCTCTTTTCCACGTAAGGCGTGCACCACAGGTGCATTTAATGTTTCAGCCAATTTCACGACTTCATCATGAGCGCCCGCACAGCCATTACCGCAGAATAAGGTAATATTTTCAGATTGATTCAGTGCTTCTGCGAGTTTCTCAATTTCAGAGCGCTGAGGCATGATCAAAGGAGCTTGTGGTTGATACCACTCTTCTTTTGCCGATTCTGGTGCATCTTTCAGGGCGATATCCCCTGGAATAACAACAACGGAAACGCCTTTATTCAGGATCGCTTTACGCATTGCAATACCCAGAACTTGTTGAATTTGTTCAGGGTTAGTCACCATTTCACAATAATGGCTGCATTCACGGAACAGCTCAGTTGGGTGAGTTTCTTGGAAATAATTACTGCCAATTTCACTAGAAGGAATATGAGCCGCAATCGCTAAAACTGGTACACGGTTACGATGACAATCATACAATCCATTGATTAAATGCATATTTCCTGGTCCACAAGAACCTGCGCATACCGCTAAGTTACCCGTTAGCTGCGCTTCTGCACCCGCTGCGAATGCCGCCACTTCTTCATGACGGGTCCCTAACCACTCAATTGCCCCTTGTTTACGCAAGCTATCCGTTAAACCGTTTAATGAGTCCCCTGTCACTCCCCAGATGCGCTTAACACCTGCGTTATCCAGTACTTTCGCAATATATGATGCAATACTCTGTTTTTTCATAATGGCACTCTTTTTAAGTCGGATTAAATTCAGTTTATTCTTGTTAACCACGACATATTTAACAAGCGATGCTGCTCTTAAAATACTTCCCGTAATATTCTTTCGATTCTAACTAAATCAATTCACCATTCCTACCGATGCGATGCATTCAAAAACAGAACAAGATATTCCTCCACGAATATCGAAAGAAGAATGAGATAACAGGACAAATTTAAGGTCGTAAAAAGAGGGTTAGTTTCAGTTATGAACACCCCACCAAAATCCCATTTATTTTGCGCGCATCGAAAACCATAAATCCCTTTATATTTTCCAAAGAACGATTCCGAATTGATAACCTGCACCTAACGTCCAAAATAAGACAATATCTTCATCACGGAGTAAATTCTTTTTCTGGTGGCAAGAATAAGCAATGAATGGACTGGTTACCCCCGTATAACCATATTCATCCGCAATATACTCTATTTTTTTATTAGGAATATTTAATGTTTCTGCCAATTTTTCAATATTGCTTTTCATTACCTGAGAAAAGAAAAAACAACTTATATCATCAATAGTTAATCCATTATTTTTTAATAATTTGTCAATATGATGAATAACATGAGGTAAACACTCTTTTGTTGTAAATTTACCCCAGTAAATTTTCTCATCTTGCATATTTTGGCTTTGTGAAAAACCATTCTTAGGAAAGCGGGTCTCCCGGCAAAAATTCGAATCCGTATAATAAAAGCTATCCATCAAACCAGAGTTTGTCTCGTTTTGTACTTTTTCTAATGTCATCGCAACTGCTGCATCTCCAAAGAGAATCGATGGAAATAGCTCATTTTGATTACACAGATTTGAAAGATGATCCGAGGCAACAATAAGGGCTTTTTTAGCTGTTTTTTTCATCTTTAGCATGATTGCCGCCTGCTCTAACGCCATTAGCATTCCGAGGCAATTACCGTTAATATCAATACATACACACTCATTTTTTAAGGCTAAATGATGATGTAAATAGAGGGCATTAAGTGGTGACAAATATTCCATCGTCGTTGAGGCAAATATCAAAATATCGATATCTTTATCACTCATAGGGGCTAATGCATTAATTGACATCGTCAGCACATTTTCATCAGGCTGGCTCGTGATATATCGCTGCCTCTGCCCAAAATCATTCAATAATTCCGGTAAATTTTTGACATTTGGATACTTATCAAAATAATATTGGTTATTCCTAATATTTTCAGGATGGTAGATATGAATAGATGAAATTTTTATTGCCTCATTCATTGCATTTCCCTTATTTGTATTAGTTTACCCCCATGGTATAACCCACCAATTAATAAAAAACAATCAACACAAACCACCACATTTTACATTTTGTCGATATTATTGTATTATTGAATCATATTTGACTATCTAAAGGTGATATTTTTGCTTTATTTTAAAAACACAATAACTCAATATTTCCCTATCAATACACTTCGTTATAAAAATTTGATATAGCTTACTCAACAAGCTTATTAATCAATAAATTTCCATTCAATTAGTTTAGATACTGCATTTAATTATCCATACTAATTTTTATTATTTGCAGACTGTCCGAGCAAATCGGATCGGGAAACCCACATCTTACAATTCAAATAAGAGGATGGTTCCATGAAGATCAGAAAGAAAAAAGAAAAACCATTAAATATCAACGATATTACGATCATTGATGACGGGAAATTGAAAAAAGCAATCACAGCGGCTTCGCTGGGTAATGCGATGGAATGGTTCGACTTCGGTGTTTACGGCTTCTTAGCCTATGTACTGGGTCAAGTCTTCTTTCCGGACGCATCACCGAGCGTTCAGATGATTGCGGCATTAGCCACCTTTTCCGTACCTTTCTTAGTTAGACCCCTTGGTGGCGTTGTCTTCGGTATTCTCGGGGATAAATACGGTCGACAAAAAGTGCTGTCCATGACCATTATTATTATGGCAATCAGTACCTTCTGTATCGGTCTGATCCCCTCATACGAGAAAATTGGTATCTGGGCGCCTATCTTATTACTGCTCGCTAAACTGGCTCAAGGTTTCTCTGTTGGGGGCGAATATTCGGGTGCAGCCATCTTTGTTGCTGAATACTCCCCTGACCGCAAACGTGGCTTTATGGGCAGTTGGTTAGACTTCGGTTCTATCGCAGGTTTTGTGATGGGTGCGGGTGTCGTGGTGCTAATTTCAAGCCTTGTTGGTGAAGCTAACTTCCACGATTGGGGATGGAGAATTCCATTCTTCTTAGCGTTACCGCTGGGTATTATCGGTCTCTATTTACGTCATTCATTGGAAGAAACCCCTGCGTTCCAACAGCACATTGAAAGTTTAGAACAGCAAGACAAGGCCAATATCCAAAATCCACCGAAAGTTTCTTTCCGTGAAGTTGCATCTAAATATTGGAAAAGCTTGATGATTTGTGTCGGCTTAGTTATCGCCACTAACGTGACGTACTATATGCTGCTCACCTATATGCCAAGCTATTTGTCCCATAACCTGAATTACTCAACCGATCACGGCGTGTTAATTATTATCGCGATTATGATTGGTATGTTATTTGTTCAGCCAATCATTGGGTTAACCAGCGATAAAATTGGTCGTCGACCTTTTGTTATCATCGGTAGCGTAGGGCTGATTGTATTCGCTTATCCTGCATTTATGCTGATTAACAGCGGCTCCGTTGGATTAATCTTTGTGGGTTTATTAGTGCTTGCTGTATTACTCAACTGTTTTACTGGGGTGATGGCTTCGATTTTACCGGCAATTTTCCCTACTCATATTCGTTATAGTGCATTGGCCATCGCCTTTAATATTTCGGTCTTAATCGCAGGTGCAACACCGACTGCTGCCGCATGGCTAGTTGAAGCGACTAATGACTTGTATATGCCTGCATATTATCTGATAGTGATCGCATTAATTGGTCTATATACCGGTATTAGAATGCCAGAAACCGCGAATAAACCATTACGTGGTGCCACGCCTGCCGCTTCAGACAGAGCGGAAGCCAAAGAAATTTTAAGCGAGCATTTTGACAATATCGAACAGAAAGTTGAAGATATCGAACAACAAATTGCCGAGTTGGAAAAACAGCGTCAATCGTTAATCAACCAGCACCCAAAATTAGATTAATCCTTAAAAAACAGCGAGGAAAGCGATGTCGGTTTGTCACTTAGTTTGGTTTCGCAACGATCTACGAGTCACCGATAATAAAGCGCTTACCTTTGCTTGTGAGGATCCTACTGCCACTGTGATTGGCGTCTATATTGCGACGCCAGAACAGTGGGCAACTCACAACGTATCACCAAGGCAAATTGCCTTTTTGCATCAAAACCTGGTGGAGCTACAACACGCTTTAGCGAAACGGGGCATTCCCCTGATTTGCCATACCGCGGCAACCTTTGCGGATTCCGTAAAATGGTTGCTGGATTTTGCCCAACAGCAAAATGCCACAGGGTTATATTTCAATCACCAGTACGAGTTAAATGAGCGTTTGCGGGATGAACAGTTACGCCAGCAGTCGCAACATCTGAATATTCTCACCTATGATGATGCCCTATTACTTCCGCCAGGTTCAGTGACGACCCAAAAAGGGGATATGTATCAAGTCTATACCCCATTTCGCCGCGCCTTTTTGAGCCAATTGATGATGAGTGATTTTCGCTCGTTTCCCGCCCCTAAACCACGGGGAGCGGCATTAGCCGTTGAAAATACACATCCACTTTTTGTTCACCAATCTGTTGAAACTTCACCGCAATTTATTGCCGGAGAACACGCTGCATTAGCGAAATTACGACAATTTTGCAGCGAGCGCGTACAAGATTACCAACGCGACCGAGATATTCCCGCCATTAATGGTACTAGCCAATTATCCCCCTATTTAGCGCTTGGGGTGCTTTCGCCTCGCCAATGTGTGAATCGCTTATTAGCAGAGAACCCGCAGGTTTTTGACTCACAAGAAAGTGGCGGTTTTAGCTGGCTAAATGAATTAATTTGGCGAGAATTTTATAGTCATCTACTGGTCGCTTTTCCACGCCTTTGTCGCCACCAGCCATTTATTAAATGGACGCAACATATTCAATGGAATCCTGATGACGCTATATTTTCGGCATGGAAAAGTGGACAAACAGGCTACCCAATTGTGGATGCTGCCATGCGCCAGCTCAACCAAACAGGCTGGATGCATAACCGGCTACGGATGATTGTGGCGAGTTTTTTAGTCAAGGATTTGCTAGTCGATTGGCGCAAAGGCGAGCACTACTTTATGAGCCAGTTAATCGATGGCACTTTGGCGGCGAATAATGGCGGCTGGCAATGGTCAGCGTCAACGGGGGTTGATGCCTCGCCGTGGTTCCGTATTTTTAATCCAACCACCCAAGGGAAAAAATTCGACCCACAAGGGACGTTTATCCGCGAGTGGCTGCCCGAACTTCGCGATGTCCCCGAGAAATTTATTCACGAACCCCATACATGGGCAGAATCTCACCAAGTCTCTCTGAATTATCCAACCCCGATTGTTGACCATAAACAGGCACGATTGATGACGTTGGAAGCGTTTGAGGCAGGGAAGCGAAAGAGCATAAAGAAATGAGTTCATCATTTACTAAAATGCCATTCACTCCTACATCTTAATGTGGTTAATTAAAAACCTTAATACGCGTTCGAACGAAGTTTAAATGACTGTAAAACCCGATCCCAAATTTCAACCATTTGATCATCCGTATAATGAACAACCTTACTGGTCGAATGCATCAATATACTCACAGAAGGGTGTAAATAACCGATGTTTTTTTCATTCGCATAATATTGAAAATAATAAAATTTATCGGATTGATTATCATAACGAGGGTCTCGACCTAAAGTTAACCACTCTTCACCCGCCACGTTATTAAACTGTACGTTTCCTTTTCGTAACGTTTTACCCCCATATTGAGAGAGAACAGATTTAATTTCATCAGCCCTATCCAACATGCTTTCTTTTTCACTTTCTATCGTATTATCCATATCGACAGCCCAATAGAATTGCGGATTTTCAAACACCATGGAAATTTCTTCTTGGTGCGATTTTCCATCATCCTGAATAAAACCATAAGGAATGCAGACCCCTTTTTCGGTTGGGATTTCATTCTTTGGTCGGCCTTGTAAGCGAGAAATCAAGGATTGCATCGCTGCCAGCTTTTGGGGTTTATCTGTTAGTTCCCAATTATGACTTTTAAACCGATCCTGTCTTTCTAAATATTTATTATCTGTAATATCTGTTATATCAATTCTAATAATGAATACGACATTATCAATATAGACATGCGCCTCTAATTCTCTCGCTGAGTCTGGTTTAACATTATTGATATTGTGGTCAAAAATAACCCCATTATCTAATCGAATCGTTTCTTTCAAAAATGGCGCATTAGACTCATTTCTTACAGATGATTTTTTTAATTCATCTTCCCGTAATTCAACACGCTGTTTAAACGAAGGGGGATAAATAAACTGACTTTCAATCGTCATATCATCAATTTTAATAATGGAAGAAAGATTTTGTGTTAAAGATTTAGGATAATTAAAGGTATAACGCCCTAAACAATAGGTCGGTGCATCATCAAATAGGGTATTAATCACAGCAGAGTCCTTTTCATTAAGTGAAGTTGAATACGTTTTATTCGGCACAGAGCAAGCCGCTAAACTCGCCAATAAGACCAAACCAGAAATACTCACCAATCCTTTTTTCATTAGGGTTTCACCTCATCCGTTTGCAAGATACGACACAGGGAACGCAAGGTAAATTTAATGGCGGGTGAGACATCCCCTGTTTTTTCATACGAATCAAACTCCGCATCCCCTTTTAGAGGCGCAAACTGATAAGCGTTTTGATGGTCAACGTTCATTTCTAAAATTTCTTTAAACAGGTCTTTTCTATCTAAATTGATAGAATATTTAGGCACTGTACCGTCACCGCGTCCCCCTTCATAATCCATTGAGGGCGTATTCTTCCACTTATCACTGGACTTGAGTAAAGTATACTCGCGCTTTTCTCCATAGTCGTCTGTCGCTCGGCTATCGTCAGACTCCCATAACCACGAGGTTTTATCCCGTAATTTCCACGTCACGGTCTCATCGGAACGGCGAGAATCTTTAGAGTCATTTTCATCAAAATACGCTCCATAAAATTGGTAAGTATTTTTATGATAGGCTCCGTCCATTTTTGTGATAAATGGTTCAACATCATCAATCATAATCTTTTCATATTTTTTAAAATTACCATCAATAACACTCTGTTCCTTGTCTAAAATATCAGGCTCATACATCTGCCACCATGCTTTTTCCTTGAGGTAAATTTCGTTAAACGGGTCACCCTTTTTAGGTAGCAATAAATCAGTCACGCCATCAGAACTACCTTTTTCAATTCGCAGCCACGGCTGACCATGATTATATTTCGGAGAAGGTAAGAGTTGCAGAGGTGCTGGAGATTGCGCTAATACCGACATGAGACGCGTTGCACTCATTCCCAGCACTAACCCCATCGGCATGGAGTGCTCCCCAATTTTCATCATTTTGTAAGCAGTTGGCGAACCTAAGTCCGGCATCACACCATGCACAATCCCCAGTATTTTATCTTTGTAGGGCGTTTCTAATAATTCGGAAGCGTAACGAGATACCAAGCCCCCCATCGAATGGGTCACTAGAATGACTTTTTCATGCCCTTCTTCAAAGGCGAGTCCATGCCCAATTCCTCCATTCTGTTTAGGGCGGTATAAATTTAAGACCTCATCAATGTATTTGCCGAGCTCTTGTGCAGACTGAGCGTTGTCTTGTAGCCAGTTATAACCAAAAGCATGAAGTGGAAGCAGCAAATTACGGTATTTTCCCGCTTCACGAAATGAAAGGGGGTTGGTATCCACTGGCGTGAGGGGTCGATCTAAAATGAACTTGAACGTTGATTCTTGAGAAAAATAGGCCTCGGCTTCATCTGCCGTCGCGCATCCCTGACCTTTCGCTTTATTGTAATACTGTTCCCAAACCAGTAATTCTTTCTGTAACTTGTCGAGTGGGTCTGCATACGAAAACTGCAATACACTTCCCCATCCTCTTTTCTGTCTTGAATTGGCAAAGTAAGTAGACTCGTTGTCATTTTTATCAACATCCTGAGTAGGGTCAGTTTCAGTTGTTTCAGGATCGAGTAATTTTTTCCTTTTATTTCCAGAGGTAAAAAGCCAACCGAGCGCATCCCAAGCCATACCACCTGTACTTTTTCGAATACGCCAGATTGATTTTTTATCTTTTTTACTTCGTAAGTTAGATCCCATAATGCCAGGTAAAAAAATAACCGGAACCACTTTAGTTGAAGGGAGATAACAATGCGCTTTGGCATTTTCAGATTGGTGTTTTAGCTGTAAGTCTTTCCAAACAGCACATTTGTTGTCATCAAATTCAGCGAAACAATGCTGAATATTTTCGCTTTGTTCATCCTGACTCATAAGACATCC
The DNA here is from genome assembly GCF_000173415.1 of Providencia alcalifaciens DSM 30120. GTDB lineage: Bacteria > Pseudomonadota > Gammaproteobacteria > Enterobacterales > Enterobacteriaceae > Providencia > Providencia alcalifaciens. The sequence continues at coordinate 165,461 of NZ_ABXW01000052.1, forward strand.
TTAAAATTTAGGTTATGTAACGGAGCATAACTCAAATAATAAGGAACAACATTAGGAAAATGGGATAAATGCCTCGATTAACGTCATGAAACAAAGTTCATTCCCCCAATCCCCAATTTGATCAATCCTAAATAAAAATTACTGGGTATGATAACCAGACAACAACAATAGGAGGCAATGATGCAGGTGATTTTACAGGTTGATTTCCCATACCAAGGTCCATGGGGTGACGAGATGGCGGCGGCAATGGAAGGATTAGCGCAATCCATTAACCAAGAACCGGGATTTATTTGGAAGATTTGGACTGAAAACCAACAGACCCAACGGGCGGGGGGCATTTACTTATTTGCTAACCAAGCCGATGCACAAGCGTATCTCGAAATGCACAGCGCACGACTCAAATCCTTTGGTGTACCTGAAGTCAGCGGGCAAATTTTTAGTGTGAATACCGCACTCAGCCAGCTGAACCAAGCGCAATTTATTCAAAAATAGTTTCAATAGAGAGGGCATTTTTGCCCTCTCTTATCCCGTTAAAATTTACTCAGCAAAATCGAATCCATCGACATCCACAGATTGATGAATAACGCGGGCAATAAAAATAAATGGGGTTTGGGGCATGTAATAAATGGAATGTTTTTTAAACTCAAATCGCCTCATCCCTTCACATACCCAATGGCACTCTTTGCCTATCCATGGTGAGTTTGCCAGTAACTCAAACGTTTTTTTTAATTCATTGTGGTATTTTTTCGCCTGATTAACACCAAACTGCCGTATTGTGTAACGAGCAATTTGATAAATATCCTCTTCCGCAACTTGGGAAAGTTTATACATTTAAATCCTTTTCTGCTCTGGCAAAAATGTCATCCATACTGCTTTCACTCTCAGGTGAATTCAGTCCATCCAATACCATTTTTCTTACATATTCAAGCCGTTGCTCTCTCTCTTCCATCATACGTAATGCGTCCCTTATCACTTCTGATGTATTGCCATAGCGACCAGACTGGATCATATCACCAATAAAACGGTTGAAGTGCTCCCCCAATGTTACACTTGTCACTCTCGCCATAAATTCACCTACCATCGAATGGTATTACTCAGTCATACAACTATAGCAATGAATTTCTGTTGCTTCCAGCCAGTGAAAACTGAGAGGGCATTTTTGCCCTCTCTTATGACTCAGCCCTCTCCCACAGCATCAAAAATCCCCGTGGCGGCGCTCCACCAGCGTTAAAATACTGTATAGCGCCACGATATCATTATGCTGATTAAACACTTGGACATCCCACTCGATAACCCCATTAGGCTTATCTTCGACTTTTTTCTGGGCTTTTTTGATCTTTTTCTTGCATGTTAAGCGCACTTGGATGGTATCGCCAATTTTTACTGGCTCGATAAAACGCAAGTTTTCCATCCCGTAGTTAGCGATAACAGGACCTACTCCTGCATCCACAAACAGCCCCGCCGCCGCTGATACCACAAAATAGCCGTGAGCAATGCGCTCGCCAAACATCGACTGCTCAGCGCCGAGTTTATCCACATGCACATAGAAATTATCCCCACTGAGACAGGCAAAATTCACAATATCCGCCTCAGTCACCGTGCGTCTCGCGGTCAGTAGCGTATCGCCAATCACTAACTCTTCGAAATATTTACGGAACGGATGCACCACATCGGCAATAGCTTCAGCGCCGCGCATCCACTGCTTGCTAATCGCGGTCAACATAGATGGGCTGCCTTGAATCGCAGTGCGTTGCATATAATGTTTTACTGCTCGTAAACCGCCCAGCTCTTCACCTCCCCCAGCCCGACCGGGTCCACCGTGAACCAACATAGGCAAAGGCGAGCCATGCCCCGTAGACTCCGTTGATGCCGCCTCATTCAAAATCAGCATACGACCATGTACACGCGCTGCTGCACGGATCACCGTCTGTGCCACTTGGCTATCTGCCGTAATCAATGAGCCCACTAAGCTCCCACCACCGAGCGCTGCCAATTGCACCGCTTGCTCTAACTCGTCATAGCTCATTAATGTCGCCACGGGACCAAACGCCTCGGTTTCGTGTACTGCTTGATGCACAAATGGCTCAGCACAATACAGCAATGTCGGTGGGAAAAACGCCCCTTTCTCGCTATCGCCCCCCACCACCTGCATATTAGCAAAGCTACCACCGCACAGTCGTTCACAGCCATTGGCGAGCAGATAATTGACTTTGTCCTGCACATCTTGGCGCTGTTCAAGGTTAATCAATGCCCCCATTCGTACACCATCCACTGCCGGATCACCGACGGTCACACCCGATAGGCGTTTAAGTAGCGCTTGCTTCACATGCTCTAACTGAGACTTAGGTACGATGATTCGCCGAATAGCAGTACATTTTTGCCCTGCCTTAGCCGTCATTTCGCGTGTCACTTCTTTGATGAATAACGCGAACTCAGGACTTTCTAACTGCACATCAGAACCTAAAATGGCACAGTTTAGTGAGTCCGCTTCCATCGTAAAAGGCACAGATTTTTGATTGATGCGCGGGTGAGATTTGAGTTTCTGCCCAGTACTCGCCGACCCCGTAAAAGTCACCACATCTTCGAAATCTAAGTGGTTAAACATATCCCCAACGCCGCCACAAATTAATTGAATCGCCCCTTCAGGAACCAATCCACTCTCAAGTATCAATGCCACCATTACTTGAGTCACTTGTGCAGAAGCTGTGGCAGGTTTGATGATGGCAGGCATCCCCGCTAACCACGTTGGCGCCAATTTTTCTAACATACCCCAGCACGGAAAGTTGAACGCATTGATGTGCAAAGCCACGCCACGGCGCGACGTTAAAATATGGCGTGCGACAAACTGCCCTTGCTTGGACAGCGGGATCATCTCATCTTCCGACCACACCGTATCATCTGGCAGTTCGCGGCTCGCCAGCCCTGCATAGGAAAATAGCGTGCCAATCCCCCCTTCAATATCCACCCAACTGTCTGATTTTGTTGCGCCTGTCTGAGCAGAGATAGCATATAACTCATCTTTATGAGCAAGTAAGTATCTGGCAACGGCTTTCAGCATCTCTCCACGCTGTTGGAATGTCAGATTCGCAAGCGCCTTACCCCCCACGTCACGCCCATATTGTAGGCTTTGCGCTAAAGGTAATTCCTCAGTTGTCACTGCATAGAGGGCTTCATTGGTTAACGCATGAAAAATCTTACGCCCTTCCCCAGCGCCAGTTGCCCACTTCCCCATGATGTAACTTGTTAAATGTTGCATATTCCATCTCCAGAAAACGACAATAAACCATATCAATATGTTAAATATGTATCATATAAACAATCATAGATGCCAATTTAAATTTAACAAATAAAACACAAATAGACTTAATCCTAGGTATTATCAGCGGAATCAAGGAAAAACAGACCATTACATCAATTTGATTTAATTGAATATAATTTAATTACTTGTGAGGTCACTCGCAAAAACCCTACAAACATCATTGATCTTATTGTTAACTATTCCTAGCATTAATGTTAAATAAATGTGTTCCATATTTTTTAATTAAAAATATTTTTGTGAATCACTTTAATGGTGGATAACAATGAGCAAGCAAAATCAAATCCTCTTCGATGCCAAAATCGAAGCCGATATCGCCATCGAGCCCAAAGATTGGATGCCCGATGCATACAGACAAAACCTCATTCGCCAGATTGGACAGCACGCCCACTCGGAAGTCATTGGCATGCTACCGGAAGCCAACTGGCTCACTCGCGCGCCAACCTTGCGTCGTAAGACCGTTCTACTGGCAAAAATTCAAGATGAAGCGGGACATGGTTTATACCTCTACAGTGCCGCAGAAACCTTAGGATGCTCCCGCCAAGACATCTACCAAAAGATGCTGGATGAAAAAATGAAATACTCCTCCATTTTCAACTATCCCACCCTTAGCTGGGCTGATATCGGTGTGATTGGTTGGTTAGTTGATGGTGCAGCAATCGTCAACCAAGTGGCACTCTGCCGAGCCTCTTATGGACCTTATGCCCGTGCGATGGTGAAGATTTGCAAAGAAGAGAGTTTTCACCAACGCCAAGGTTATGAAGCTGTCATGGCACTAGCAGAAGGTACTCACGAGCAAAAAGTCATGCTGCAAGACTCTATCAACCGATTTTGGTGGCCCGTGTTAATGATGTTTGGTCCCAACGATTCAGATTCCACTCATAGTGCGCAAAGCATGGCATGGAAAATCAAACGCTTTAGTAACGATGAGCTCCGCCAAAAATTTGTGGATAACACCGTGCCACAGGTGGAAGCCCTCGGCATGACCATCCCTGACCCTGATTTGCATTGGGATGACGCACTCGGTCACTACCGGTTTGGTGAGATTGACTGGGAAGAGTTCTACCAAGTGCTGAAAGGCCAAGGGATCTGTAACCAAGAACGCCTTGATGCTAAGCGCAAAGGTTGGAAAGACGGAGCATGGGTAAGAGAAGGTGCGATGGCACACAACCAAAAGCAGACAGCTATCAAATCCGCCGCCTAGCCGCTAAAAGGAAAACACCATGAATAATCAAGATTGGCCACTGTATGAAGTATTTGTACGTAGCAAACAAGGTCTCGCTCATCGTCATGTCGGTAGCCTACACGCTACAGACGATCAAATGGCGCTAGAGAATGCCCGTGATGTTTACACCCGCCGCAGTGAAGGTTGCTCCATTTGGGTCGTCAAAGCTGCCCATTTGGTCGCATCTCAACCTGATGAAAAAGATCAATTTTTTGACCCTGCGGATAGCAAGGTTTACCGCCACCCGACCTTTTACACCATCCCTGATGGCATCAAAAACATGTAAGGAGCTTGAAATGACCGAAAAACAGCAGCTCCACCATTATGTTTTACGCCTCGGAGACACTCCACTGATTCTGGCACAGCGCCTGTGCGAATGGTGTGGTCATGCACCTGAAATCGAAATTGACCTTGCGCTGTCCAACATCGGCTTAGATTTACTGGGGCAAGCGCGCAATTTCCTCAGCTATGCCGCGGAACTCAAAGGTGCTGGTAATAACGAAGATACGCTTGCCTATCTACGCGATGAACGTGAATTCAGTAACTTGCTGTTAGTTGAACAACCTAACGACGGTTTCAATGATACCCTCGTGCGCCAATTTTTTATCGATGCTTATCATGTGCCTCTGTATCGCGCACTCACCCAAAGTAGCGATCCACAGCTGGCCGCTATTGCTGAAAAATCACTCAAAGAAGCGTTGTACCACTTGCGCTTTAGCCGCGGCTGGATGATTCGTTTAGGGGATGGCACCCCATTGAGCCAACAAAAAATCCAGCAATCCGTCGATCGCTTATGGCGCTTTACGGGCGAGTTGTTTCATGCCGATGACATTGAAATCACCTTAAGTGATGCAGGTATCGCCGTCGACCCCCGTGCACTGCAAGACATTTGGCTAAATACCGTGAATGAAACCTTTGAAGCCGCCACTCTCAGCCTACCTGAGCAAGCTGCTTATCGATTAGGTGGCAAACAAGGCAGCCACACTGAGCACCTCGGTTTAATTCTCACGCAGCTGCAATTTGTCCAACGTGCCTACCCTCATAGCCAGTGGTGACAATCATGGAACAGAGAATGCAACTTCAATCTCCCGATATTCATCAGATCTGGCAGCAGCTTCAGCAGATCCCTGATCCTGAATTGCCTGCTCTGTCTATTACTGATCTTGGCATGGTTCGCCATGTGATACCCACCGAGCAAGGCTGGCAAGTCGGGTTTACCCCAACCTACTCTGGCTGCCCTGCTACCGAATTTTTAATCAATGAAATCAAAGAGGTTCTTGATAACGCAGGTTTCCAGCATGTGAATGTTGACGTGATTTTAACACCAGCATGGACCACGGACTGGATGAGTCAAGATGCGAAAAGGCGCTTACGTGAATTTGGGATTGCTCCTCCGCAAGGTGTTGCTTGTGAACACCCTGAGCATACCGACACGATTTGCTGCCCTCGTTGCAACAGCGAACAGACAGAAAAGATTAGCGAGTTCGGCTCCACCGCTTGCAAAGCACTGTATCGCTGCAATGAATGCTTAGAACCGTTTGATTACTTTAAATGTATTTAAGGGCACACTCATGACTGTCTTTCACCGTTTAAGTATTGCCGCTATTGACCGTGACACGCCAGATACCGTGGCGGTCACTTTTCATATTCCTGAACTATTGCGGGAGCAATACCGTTATCGCCCTGGTCAGCATTTAACGTTAAAAGCCGCGATTAATGGTGAGAACCTCCGCCGCTGTTATTCTATTTGCAGTGCACCTGATGAAAATGAACTCAAAATTGGTGTTAAAGCTATCTATGAAGGCCGGTTTTCTAACTTTATCAACCAACAACTGAATGTTGGCGATAGCTTAGAGGTGATGGTTCCTCAAGGGCAATTTGGGTATCAACCAGATAGCCAGCAAAATGGGGACTATTTAGCGGTTGCCGCTGGCTCTGGCATTACTCCGCTGTTATCGATTATCAAAGCCACTTTACAAACCGAGACAGACAGCCACTTTGTGCTGATTTACGGTAATCGCACTAGCCGCTCGGTCATGTTTAAAGAAGCCATAGCGGATTTAAAAAACCGCTTTGCCACCCGCTTTCAAGTGCTGTACCTATTCAGCCAAGAGCCACAAGAAAGTGCATTGCTCAGTGGGCGTATTGATGCTCAGCAGCTCACTGCATTGGGAAAATCCCTACTCAACTTTAACCAATTCAACCGCGCTTTTATTTGTGGTCCTGAATCCATGATGGATGAAGTACAAACCACGCTCGTTCACCACGGTATGGCGCAAGAACGTGTACATACCGAACGTTTTAACACCACAGGGGCAAAATTTAAGCCCAGCGTCGTCACCAGCGAAAGCCGCCAAGTTACCCTCCAGTTAGATGGACGTATCTTAAACATCGATATGGATGGGCAAGATGACAGCATCCTTGATGCCGCATTACGCCAAGGTGCCGACCTACCTTATGCCTGCAAAGGCGGTGTTTGCGCAACCTGTAAATGCAAACTGCGCTCAGGTGAGGTGGAAATGGGTGTGAATTACAGCCTCGAACCCGACCAAATTGCCGCAGGTTATATCCTCAGTTGCCAGTCATGGCCTAAGGGGGATGGTGTGGTTTTGGACTTTGATGTGTAAGGGCGCACCATGGAAAATAATTGGATTTTATCGCAACAACATCACCGCGTTTTGACACTGACGATTAATCGCCCCGATGTGCGCAATGCATTGAGTACACCGTGCCTTGAGTTACTGGTTAAACATCTTGAACATGCGCAAATCGATGACAATATCGGCGCTATCGTCATCACGGGCAACCCGCGTTTCTTTGCAGCAGGGGCTGATCTTAAAGAACTTCAGCAGCAAACCGTTGCCAGCGCTATCACGGATAAACGCCCACAAGTTTGGCGTCGCTTTGCGCAAATCAGCAAACCGATTATTTGTGCCGCCAACGGCTACGCGTTAGGCGCGGGATTCGAATTGCTGCTTGCCAGCGACATCATTATTGCGGGGGAATCCGCACGTTTTGGTCTGCCTGAAATTACCCTTGGGCTCATCCCCGGAGCCGGCGGAACCCAGCGTCTTATCCGCGCAGTGGGTAAGTCCCTCGCCATGCAAATGGTACTGACGGGAGAAACCATTAGTGCTCAACAAGCGCAACAAGCCGGACTCATCAGCGAAGTGTGTGTGGACGCTCTCACTCTCGAACGTGCTCAAACCATCGCCAAACGCATTGCAGGGCATGCGCCTTTAGCCGTAAACGCCGCCAAAGCTGCGCTAGTGAGCGCCCAAGAATCTCACCTGACCGAAGGCTTAAAACTGGAGCGCCAATACTTTGTCAGCCTTGCGGGTACTGACGATCGCCAAGAGGGGATCGCCGCCTTTTTCGAAAAACGATCCCCGCAATTTACAGGACGCTAATCATGATAAATGACACCACTCTCACCGAAGAGATGATCCTTACCTCACTGCAAGATGGCGTATTAACGATTACGTTGAATCGCCCTGAGCGCCTCAATAGCTTTAACGACGAGATGCATCGACAATTGAGCGCAGCGATTAAAATCGCCGAACAAGACGAAAGCGTCCGTTGCTTAGTGATCACCGGAGCGGGTCGCGGTTTCTGCGCGGGGCAAGATCTTAACGATCGCAATGTCGCCGTCGGATCCGAAGCCCCTGATCTGGGCTTTTCAGTCGAAACTTACTACAACCCGCTGATCCGCCGTTTAACATCATTACCGAAACCCATTATTTGTGCTGTTAACGGTGTTGCTGCGGGTGCAGGTGCCGCCATTGCCCTTGCAGGGGATATTGTCATCGCCGCAAAAAATGCCAGTTTTATTCAATCATTCTGCCGGCTTGGGTTAGTGCCAGACTCGGGTGGAAGCTGGTTCCTGCCGCAACTTGCGGGTCGTGCTCGTGCCATGGGAATGGCAATGCTGGGAGACAAAATTAGCGCCGAACAAGCACTACAATGGGGCATGATTTGGCAAGTCACTGACCATGATCAGCTTGCTGCTACCGTCAATAATCTCGCCAAACACCTTGCAACTCAGCCAACTTATGGATTGGGGTTAATCAAGAAAGCCATTCATAGCGCAGCCACCAATACCCTCGATCAGCAACTGGATTTAGAGCGTGATTTACAGCGTTTAGGTGGTCGTAGTCACGATTACCGTGAGGGCGTAGATGCATTCTTAAACAAACGCGAACCGACGTTCCAAGGGAAATAGCCATGACGGTACCTTCAAGTTTATCCCTACAAAACGTTGCCGTTATTGGTGCAGGCACCATGGGGATTGGCATTGCGCAAGTTGCCGCAAATGCGGGTCTACACGTGCAACTTTTCGATATGAATGCTCAGGTATTGCAGCAATCTGTTACCGCACTCACAGTGCGCTTACGCAAACGGGTTGAACAAGGAAAAGCGGATGCAAAAAGCACAGAAGAAACCTTGAGTCGCCTCCATGTGGTTGACAATCTTGCTGCGCTAACATCTGCTGACTTAGTGATTGAAGCCGTGGCAGAAAAATTGTCAGTCAAGCAGGCTATCTTTAGTGAACTTGAAGGTATTTGCCGCGAAAACACTATTTTTGCAAGCAATACATCATCTTTATCGATTACCGCCATCGCCAGTGTACTTAAGCGCCCTGAGCGCATGGCTGGCTTGCATTTTTTTAACCCTGCGCCTGTGATGAAACTGGTTGAAGTGATCAGAGGGTTAGATACTGCCGAAAATGTCATTGAATGCCTAAAAAAGCTGACGCTTGCGTTTAATAAGATCCCCGTTATTTGTCGCTCAACACCGGGGTTTATTGTGAATCGTGTGGCAAGACCCTTCTATGCGGAAACATTGCGAGCGTTGGAGGAGCAAGTCGGTACACCCGCTACATTAGACAGTGTTATTCGTGATGCAGGGGGCTTTTCAATGGGACCTTTGCAACTGACGGATTTAATCGGGCATGACGTCAATTATGCGGTGACAGAATCCGTGTTTCAGGCATTTGGCTATGACCCGCGCTTTCAGACTTCCTTTGCGCAATTAGCACTGGTACAAGCGGGTTATTTAGGGCGTAAATCGGGTCGCGGGTTTTACCCTTATTCTTCCGATAATCATGATGATCATAATAAATCGTCATCTGAGATTGAAGTGACTCCTACTGTCGTACTGTCACACCCGCTTAACGTGAAAGCCTTCGGAAATTGGCAAATATTTCCTGAGCTTAAGCAACTTTTGCAGCAAAACGGGATCAGCATCGAAGAAGCTGAACAAAAAACACGCCAACCTCCATCACTGGTTGTTAATGACGTTATTATTATATTAACAAATGGTGAACTTACATCCACACTTGCGCAAAAGCTTAAGCAACCCGTCGTGCAATTTGACTTATCCGCCAACTATGTTGCGGCAACCACGATAGTTATCAGTTGCGCGACACAAAATAGCCACCAGCAAAACCAAGATGCCATTGCCTTTTTTCAATCCATTGGTAAGCGCGTCATTGTGCTGCCAGATTACCCAGCACTCTTAACCTTACGTACCGTTGCAATGCTCTGCAATGAAGCGCTGGATGTGGTGAACAAAGGGATCGCTAGCGCCCAAGATAGCGATTTGGCGATGCGCTTTGGGGTTAACTACCCAAAAGGTCCTTTAGCATGGGGAGCGCAAATTGGTTGGGCGCATATTTTGCAAACGCTTGAGCATTTAGCCCATTTCTATGGCGATGGGCGCTATCGCCCTAATCCATTACTGCGCCAGCTCGCTGCCGGTTTTCAGTCATTATCATTGGAGGCATTACCATGAATTCACTGCCTAACATCACCCTCGCTCAGCAAGCTGCTCATGCTATGTATCGTGATGACACGTGTGCTAAAGCGATGGGAATGGTGATTGAAGAAGTCGCCGATGGCTATGCGCAACTCACCATGGTAGTCACGCACAATATGCTCAACGGACATAAAACCTGCCATGGCGGACAGTTATTCAGTCTAGCGGATACGGCTTTTGCTTACGCGTGTAATAGTCAAGGTTATGCCGCCGTTGCCTCTATGTGTTCCATCGATTTTTTACGTCCCGGTTTTGAAGGGGACACCCTCACCGCTATCGCCAAAATGCAACACCAAGGCAAACGTAGCGGACTATATGAAGTGGAGATCATCAATCAAGATGGCAAACCACTTGCGCTGTTTCAAGGTCGTTCCCACCGTCTAGGTCACCGTTTAGTTGGAGAAGCATCATGAATGACGCCTACATTTGCGATGGTATTCGCACCCCGATTGGTCGCTATGGTGGCGCTTTATCTTCTTTGCGTCCCGATGACCTCTCCGCCATTACGCTCAAAGCACTGATGGTACGTAACCCACAATTGGACTGGAGCCTAACCGATGACATTATCCTCGGATGCGCCAACCAAGCGGGTGAAGATAATCGCAATGTTGCACGAATGGCAGGTTTACTTTCCGGCTTACCCATTTCTGTTTCAGGCACCACGATCAACCGTCTATGCGGTTCAGGCTTAGATGCCATCGCCCTTGCCGCACGTAGCATCAAAGCAGGTGAATCTGGCTTGATGATCGCAGGCGGTGTGGAGTCGATGAGCCGCGCCCCATTTGTCATGGGAAAACAAGACGCGGCGTTTTCTCGCCAAGCCCAAATGTTTGATACCACAATTGGCTGGCGGTTTATCAATCCGCTGATGGAGCAACAATTCTCCACCGACTCGATGCCTGAAACTGCTGAAAACGTCGCGCAGACCTACAATATCAGCCGAGAAGACCAAGATGCATTTGCGCTGCGCAGTCAGCAACGTACCGAAGTCGCGCGTCTCAACGGTGTGTTTGCCGAAGAAATTGTGCCAGTCACCGTGAAGCAGCGCAAAGCCGAGCAACAGGTTACGGAAGACGAACATCCACGCCCTGAAACCACGCCCGAGCAGCTACAAAAACTGAAAACACCCTTTCGTGAAAATGGCAGTGTCACCGCAGGTAACGCCTCTGGCGTCAATGATGGCGCAGCTGCGCTGATCATCGCCTCAGAAAATGTCGCTAAGCAGCAAGGATTAACACCACGCGCACGCGTGATAGCAACCGCAACCTGTGGTGTCGAACCGCGTTTAATGGGGATTGGTCCCCTACCTGCCACCCAAAAAGTATTGAAAATGGCAGGACTGACTATCGAACAAATGGATGTGATTGAGCTAAACGAAGCCTTTGCCGCTCAAGCACTCGCTGTTTTACGGGGTTTAGGTCTTCCTGATGATGCACCGCAGGTAAACCCTAATGGGGGCGCTATCTCCTTGGGTCATCCACTCGGTATGAGTGGGTCTCGCTTGGTGATTTCCGCCATGAATGAGCTGCACCGTAAGCAAGGTCGCTACGGGTTATGCACGATGTGCATCGGTGTGGGTCAAGGCATTGCAATGATTATTGAACGCGTCTGAATAACAAGAAAACCGCCGAGTTACCTTACACCTGCTCAGGCGGATAACAGACCTTTTGAACGGCATTTGTCACCTAAGTGCAGATAGCAATAATAATAAGGATTGGCAATTATGAGCATGACACAACATAACCGTCTTGATACAACAAAAAGTCTCGATCCAAGAGAAAATATCGACCCGATCGAGTTTGCTTCTCGCGATGAGATCGAGGCACTGCAATTCTCGCGAATGAAGTGGACACTCACTCACGCATACGAAAATGTGCCAATGTACCGCAAAAAATTCGATGCCGCGGGCGTACACCCTGACGATTTTAAACAGCTTAGTGATATCGAAAAATTTCCCTATACCACTAAGCAAGATTTACGTGAAAACTACCCATTCGACACCTTTGCTGTGCCAATGGACCAAATTACCCGCATTCACGCCTCTTCCGGGACGACGGGTCGCCCAACCGTAGTGGGTTATACCCAGCAAGATATTGATAATTGGGCAGACTTAATTGCACGTAGCCTACGATCTGCTGGCGCTACCCGAGGTGACAAAGTCCACGTTGCTTATGGCTATGGATTATTCACAGGCGGATTAGGGGCGCACTATGGCGCAGAACGCCTTGGTGCGGCGGTTATTCCGATGTCTGGCGGTCAAACCGAGAAACAAGCACAATTAATTGTCGATTTTAAACCTGACATCATCATGGTTACCCCATCTTACTGCCTCAGTATCATTGATGAACTTGAGAAAATCATGGGTGGAGATGCTAGTAAGTGCTCACTAAGGATCGGGGTCTTTGGTGCGGAACCTTGGACCGAATCACTGAGAGCCGAAATTGAAACGCGCTTAGGAATCAAAGCGTTAGATATTTATGGTTTATCTGAAGTCATGGGACCTGGCGTTGCCATGGAATGCGCAGACTCAAGTGAAAGCGGTCCTACCATCTGGGAAGACCATTTTTACCCTGAAATTATCTGCCCTAATACCCTAAAAACCCTCGGTGATGGAGAGCATGGTGAGTTAGTGTTCACTACCTTGACAAAAGAAGCCATGCCAGTGATCCGCTACCGAACCCGCGACCTTACCCACCTAAAAGCAGGGGAAAATCGCCAGATGCGCAGCATCGGTAAAATCACAGGTCGCTCCGATGACATGATGATTATCCGAGGCGTTAACGTATTCCCTTCACAAATTGAAGAGCAAATCATGCAATTCAAAGAGTTATCGCCACACTACCAATTGGAAATAGGTCGCAAAGGCAATATGGATAACCTCTCTGTTCGCGTCGAGTTAAAACACCCTGATCAACTCACATTCGACGAACGTTGTAATATCTGCCATAACCTCAAACACCGCATCAAATCCATGGTAGGGATCAGTACCCGTGTCAGTATCGTCAATTGTGGTGATATTCCCCGCTCGCAGGGCAAAGCTCAACGAGTGATTGATACACGAATTGCCATTTAATTTTAAAGGATTAGGCATATTCATCAAGAATGCGCCTAATCCCTAGTTTCCCTACTGTACTCACACTCTTTAGCGTGAAAACAAGACAACCCTCTCGTTTTTGTCTAAGATTTGCAAAGTATCTGATACATAAATTTTAGGGATAAGCCCATAATGGAAACCAAACTCACCCAGTTCATACAGCATGCTATCGGCAACCAATAGATCAGCGGAACCTCGCTGATCAGCTCTTTATATGGTGACGCCCTACACCATCGGGGTGGCGAAGTCTGGCTCGGCAGCTTAACCAAATTGCTTGAACCTATGGGTTTTTCTGACCGCTTTGTTCGTACTTCGGTCTTCCGTTTGCAAAAGGAAGGCTGGCTAGATGTTGAAAAAATGGGACGTCGCAGCTACTACCGCATATCAGAGCGTGGGCAAAACCGCTTCCGTCGAGCTGAGAACAAAATCTACCTCAGCGAACAACCTGAGTGGGATGGAAAATGGGATTTACTGTTGTTGGATAGTGCCGATAAAGACGAAAAAATCCGTCTTAAAAAAGAATTTAGCTGGTTAGGCTTTGGGCAATTTAACAGTGGATTAATGGCTGCACCGAGTCGAACACAAAGCGATATTCCTGCCTTATTGGGAGAACTGAATGCCGCTGAACACGTGATTTACTTCCGAGCAGATTATCCGTTTAATCGCTCAGAAAAGAACTTAAAAGAGTTGGTTTTTAATGCATGGTCACTCCCCGATATTTCAGAGCATTATCACCAATTTATCGACTTGTTCCGCCCAGTGGCACTCTTGCTAAAAGAGCATGCTGAACACGTTATTTCCCCAGAATTATGTTTCCAACTACGCTTATTACTGATCCATTTTTATCGACGCGTCGTATTGAAAGACCCATTGCTCCCAGATGAGTTACTACCAACTCAGTGGGAAGGGCACATTGCGCGCCACTTATGTACCAATATCTACCAACGTATCGACCAAGGTGCTACCCAATACGTCACCGAGATGTGTGAAACCACCGTGGGCGAGCTGCCGCAACCGTCTAGCGCCTATTACCGCCGTTTTGGCGGTATTATTCGGGATCTGGTCGCCGCATAATCACTTTGCTAGAGGAGCCACAATGCCATTTTATCAAATTGATGGAATTACCCCTGTTGTCAGTCCAGAAAGCTTTGTCCATCCCACCGCGGTAATCATCGGTGATGTGATCATTGGTAAGCGAGTTTATATTGGACCCAATGCCAGTCTGCGTGGGGATTTTGGACGCTTGATCATTAAAGATGGCGCGAATGTGCAGGATAACTGTGTGATGCATGGTTTTCCGCAATTCGATACCATCATCGAGGAAGATGGGCACATTGGTCACGGTGCTATTTTGCATGGCTGCCATATCAAACGTAATGCACTCGTCGGCATGAACAGTGTCATCATGGATGGTGCAGTTGTTGGCGAAAATTCGATTGTTGGGGCTTGCGCATTTATCAAAGCCGATGCGCAATTTCCTGATAACAGTTTAATTGTGGGTACACCAGCCAAAGTGCTGCGCAATCTTTCAGAGCAAGAAATTGAATGGAAAAGTAAAGGCACACTGGATTACCAAGCGTTAGTTACCCGCTGCCTAAATACTTTCCAAGAAGTGACACCACTTGCGGAAGAAGAGCCGAACCGTCCAAAACTGGTATTTGACGATATCATTCCAAAATCCAGATTGTAAAACTATTCCGTAAAAGATAGGGCGCGTGCCAACAACTCCGCGCCCTATCCTGTTAATGTTTATTCGCTTTGCTGCCAAAAGGCGGCTTAGCAAACCACACCGTCACAATCAGTGCGATAAACACCCAGCCACATAGCCAGAAAATTTCGTTCGCGGCAATAATCAGCCCTTGGCTGGTGATCTGCTGGGCAATAAAACCAGATGTTTGCTCCGTCGTCATACCATGAGCCGCCATGCTTTGGTACATATCAAGAGACTCTGGATTATAATCAGTAATAAATTCAGTTAATTGGCTATGATGTACGGATTCTCGATCGCTCCACATTGTGGTGGTAATTGATGTGCCGATAGAGCCTGCCAAGGTACGGAAAAAGTTTGCCAAACTGGACGCCGATGCTAATTTTTCTGGAGGCAACCCTGACAAGGTCAACGTGGTGAGCGGCATAAAGAAACAGGCGACTGCCATGCCCTGCACTAATTGCGGCCATACGACTGCAGTAAAATCCATTGCGGGTTCAAAGGTGTACGCTCGCCAGAAGAAACAAATTGCATAGAACACAAAACTGAAGGTGACTATCCACCGAATGTCTAAAAAGTCAGATAGTTTTGCCACAGGCGCCGAGAATAAAACAGGTAAAAGACCAATTGGAGCCAGTGCTAATCCAGCCCACGTCGCGGTATAGCCATACACTTCCTGCAATAACTGAGGTAATAAGACAATCGCCCCAAAATACGCCATATACGCCAAACTGACTGAAATCGTGCCGATAGTAAAATTACGAGATTTAAACAGTGCTAATTCAACAATCGGGTTCTTGTCCGTTAGCTCCCAAATGACTAAGAAAATTAAGGCAACCGCAGAAATTACCGCCAAAATGATAATTTCATTGGATGCTAACCAACCCAGCTCTTTTCCTTTATCCAGAAGCACTTGCAAACAACCTACACCAACGGATAACAGTGCCAAACCAATCACATTAAATGGCACTTTGATCACCTTGGACTCCATTCCTTTAAGAACGATCGCACCCACAATGATCACGAAGATCCCTAGCGGGATATTCATAAAGAAGATCCAGCTCCAATGGAAATTATCACTAATATATCCACCGAAAATAGGACCAAAAACAGGCGCTAAGATAATCGTCATCGACCAAAATGCCAGTGCCATATTTTGCATTTTAGGTGGGTAGCAGCGCATGATTAAGCTCTGCGAGAGTGGAATAACCGGTCCCGCCACCGCGCCCTGTAAGACGCGATATAAAATCAGCATACCAAGGCTGTCAGAGAAACCACACAGCAAAGAAAAGAGCGTGAACAGTGCCGTCGCCCATAGGAAGACTCTTATCTCACCAAACCGTTTAGCAAGAAAACCCGAAATCGCGATAGAAATTGCATTCGATACCCCGAATGAGGTGATCACCCAGGTTCCTTGAGAGACCGACACTCCCAAGTTTCCTGCAATGGTTGGAATGGCGACGTTTGCAATCGTCGAATCGAGCACTTGCATAAATGTCGCCAGAGATAGGGCAATCGTCGCCCAGACTAATTTGGCGCCTTTTAGCGGTTGAATATCGGCCATGGGGCTAGTCCGCGTTATCACTAATAATGGTGTTGATGACTTGGTCTACGTCATTCAACTTCAGTACAAGCACATCGCTTTCAAACGCTGGCGTGGTACGTTGAACTTCTGACAACACAGGACCATTTTGGTCTTTAATATCAATGGTCACATTCATTGATAAGCCAATACGTAGTGGATACTTCGCCACTTGCTCAGGGTCAAGTTCGACACGCACTGGCAAACGTTGCACGACTTTAATCCAGTTTCCTGTCGCATTTTGCGCTGGTAGCAATGAAAACGCACTTCCCGTTCCCATATCCAACCCGACCACCGTACCTTTATAGCTGACATTGCTACCATAAAAATCACTGTTGATAGTAACAGGCTGACCGATACGCACATTTTCGAGCTGAGTCTCTTTAAAGTTGGCATCGACCCACACTGGCTGAACAGGCACAATTGCCATTAACGAACTTTGCGAACTGACTTGTGAACCCACCTGTACATTGCGGCGAGAAACATATCCCGTCATGGGGCTTTTTATCTCTGTCCTCTGCAAGTTGATCCATGCGCTACGCACACTGTCTGCGGCTTGTTGTACTGCGGGCTGATTTTTCAATGCGGTGTTACGCAACAACGCGCGGTTTGCATTATATTGTTGAATTGAAATGTCCAATGCGGCTTGCGCCAATTGCACCGCTTCTTGCGAATGCTGCAAATCTTCTTTTGAAATGGTACCACTGCGCCCTAATGCAGCACGGCGTTGATAATCTTTTTGCGCTTGCGCAAGCGAGACACGATTTTGTTGGATCTGGGCTTGGTATTGGTCGCCATTAATATACAGCTCCTTGGTTTTGCGCACCGTTGAAGCTAAGTCATGTTTCGCCTGCTCATATGCCAGTTGTGCATTGGTTTTATCCAATACCACCAACACATCACCCGCTTTTACCAAATCGGTATTTTCAAAGTTTACCTGTGTGACATTTCCCGTGGTTTGCGCAACGATAGGAATTTGTAAGCCCGACACATAAGCATCGTCGGTATATTCTTGAAAACGCAGTACCAAGAACCAATAGACACCATAAGCAACAAATAATAGAACGATGATAATCGTAGCAATGATCATCCATAGCGTTCTTTTATTTTCTTTATTCGTTTTCTGATGCTCTTCAATTGAATTTGTCGGTTGTTCCATAATAACTCTCAAGGAAAATAAACTTAATTTTAGCAATAATCCTATCTTTACGAAGTCACCGTAATAATGCAATAGCCAACGGTTTTATATTAACTAAATATCGATTTTAATTTTTAATTTCTGTTTTAAATCAATCTTTAATTGATTCTTTAATTCGAAAAATCAATGCCAGTCAAAAAAAGAAGTAATTATTAAATCATTATTGGAGCAATACTCTAAATAAGATAATCAATGTTGATTAAATAATTGCTGATATTTGTCCATGACATGAACGATTGATAGCGCATCACTTTTATAACTCTATTTTCGCCCCTTCGCACCGCGTTTCACCACCATCCCTTCGTGCACAAAAATGTTAACCGCGATCAAACTTTGCCCAAAAATTAGCACGCTAATTATTTATTTTCGATCCATATCGGTGATAGTATTCGCAAGCATTATGATTATCATTATCATTTGGTTTCGCTAGGGAAAAATATGAAAAAGCACTATCACTACTCTTTACTTGCTGCTGGTGTTTGCGCAGCAATTGCTTCATTTAGCGCCACAGCAGAAGAAAATTCAGACAAAATGATTGTCACGGCATCGGGTTATTCCCAGCAATTGCGTGATGCCCCTGCCAGTGTGACCGTCATTACCGCCGAACAGTTACAAAACAAACCCGTCCGCGACTTAGCCGATGCAGTCAAGGATGTGGAAGGCGTGAGTGTGGTCGGCAGCGCCAACAAACAAGACATTAATATTCGCGGATTATCCGGTGAATACACCCTGATTCTAGTGGATGGTCGCCGCCAAAATAGCCGCGAATCTCGCCCAAATGGGAGCGGTGGTTTTGAAGCGGGCTTTATGCCACCGGTTGAAGCTATCGAGCGAATCGAAGTGATCCGTGGACCTATGTCCTCACTGTATGGATCTGATGCCATGGGTGGCGTCATTAATATCATCACCAAAAAAGTGACGAATGAGTGGCACGGCAGTGTCACTACAGGGGCAATTATTCAGGAAAACAGCGAAAGCGGTGATTCCATGGATGGTAACTTCTATCTTTCTGGTCCGCTGATTAAAGATAAATTAGGTCTACAACTGTATGGCGGTGGCGATTACCGCAAAGAAGATAAAATTCCGGATGGTCATGATAAGAAAGATAATAAAAGCCTGACGGCAAAATTAACTTTCACGCCAATGGAAAACCAAACCTTCTTATTTGAAGCGGGTAGAACAACCCAAGAACGCTATGCTGAACCGGGTAAATCCCTCGCTGAATACTCCATGTTTAATGGTGTAAAACGCGATAATACCAAATCAGAAACTCACAATAACCGTAATCATATGGCGCTGACGTACAAAGGCGACTGGGATGTGATTCAAACAGAAGTGAGTGTGTACCAAGAACAGACCAAACGCAAAACGAAAGCAGAAACCAAAGACGCGAAAACAGGGTTGTATAATTACGCTTATGAGGCTCGCGTACCTGAAATCACGAATACCGTCGTGGATGGTAAAGTGGTCGCTTTCCTACCAGACAATATTTTGACGGCAGGTACCCAATACCAGCATGCGAAGCTGAAAGATACCTCAGCGACAGGCGCAAAAACCACTGAAAATGTCTCTCTGACTGCAGATCAGTACGCACTGTTTTTAGAAGATGAGTTTACTGCCACTGAAAATCTGATTTTAACCGGTGGTATCCGTTTAGATCATCATGAATTCTATGGTGACCACTGGAACCCACGCGGTTATGCCATTTACCATCTAACTGATGAAATCACCATCAAGGGTGGGGTATCTCAAGCCTTCCGCGCACCCACTCTGCGTGAAATTAGTCCGAACTACAAAACATCGACAGAAAAAGGCAAAGGAATCATTTACGGTAACGACAATCTGAAACCGGAAAAAAGCTTCAACCAAGAAATTGGTATCGCCTATGACCATGAATCTGGTTTCAATGCGAGCGTCATGTTCTTCAATACCGATTTCAAAAATAAACTCACCAGCTACTACACTGGCGACAAAGACCCTGTAACAGGTTTAAACCTGTATACCTATGACAACGTGGGTGAAGCGAATATTAAAGGGGTTGAAGTGGCAGCAGGCATCCCATTCGCCGAAGATTGGAACCTGAGCTTGAACTACACCTACACCGATTCCGAACGTAAAAGCAATGATGAAAAGCTAACGAGTGGGGAATCACTCAAAGGTTATCCATTGGATAAAACGCCAAAACACTTAGCCAATGCCAAACTGGATTGGCAATATAGTCCTGATCTCAACCTGTACACTCGTGCGCATTACGAAGGTGAACAAGTTTGGGCAGCACAACGTAATGGCTCTTCCGTTCCTCGTTATCGTAAAGGCTACACCACGATGGACGTAGGCGCGACATATCAGCTGCTGAAAAATACCAAGCTGAACTTTGCTGTCTTAAACATCGCTAACGAGAAAGGCTCTAAAATTGATGCCGAAAATGGTGGAAACTGGGATGTTGAAGACGGTCGCCGTTACTGGGCGAATGTCAACGTGACATTCTAATCCCTGAGAGCGGGTATGACGCAAACAGCCGATTACCCGCCGATTCTTTTTCGTTCGATGGCAATCCCAATGATAAAAAAACTGTTTATGGCGAGCCTATTGATGTGTATCGCAAACAATACTTGGGCACGTCCCAGCCCCAATATTCCCGAATTTGATGCGCGCGTGGCTGAGGTTTATACCGTACAGCACCATGATATGCGCAATGGTCAGCGTGAACTACGTATCTATAGTGCCGTTCCTAAAGACGTTTCAGGAAAACGTCCGGTGCTATTTATGCTTGATGGTAATGGGCTCTACCCATTAGCGGTAAACCAAGCGGCTCAACAATTTGCCCGCGATAAATTGCCGATTATTATTGGTATTGGCTACCCCAGCCCTGAAGCGTTCCCGAAAAAAGAACGGACATACGACTACACGCCAAAAGTCGCTGGAGAAGCCTTTCAACATGGTGGTGGTGCAGAATCGCTTTATCAGTTTCTCACCTTCACTGTTCGCCCATGGGCTGAACAACAGTTTCCGATTGATACCCAACGAGAAACCCTATTTGGACACTCATTTGGCGGTCTCTTTACGTTAATGGTTTACCAAAATCACCCAACCGATTTTCAGCATTTTGTTTCTGCTAGCCCATCATTATGGTGGGGAGAGGGAGAAATGGTGGATTTGGACAAATTGACGCGTTCATCAACAGCATCACCCATTGCCATCACGCTTGGAGAGCTAGAAGAAACACCGGATTTAAGCCGTTTAACCGATGAACAAAAACAGAATTATCAAACCCGTAAAAGTTGGATTTCCCCTCGGGAAGTGTGTGAGGCAATCAGCAGCCATCAGCGATCTTGCGAGTTTACTTTATTTGCCGGAAAAACCCATGGCAGCGTCATTCCCGATGCCATCCATAAAGCTTTAGACCTTACAGTGGCTCAACCATAAAAAATAGGTTTCCTGCATGATGTGCAAGAAACCTATTGGCAATATAAAAAACTATCTCAAGCGGTGGCGTTAATAAGATAATCAACAATATCTTGTAAATGCCGCCATTTCATCCATACTTCATCCCGTAATGGCTGCTCAGTATACTCTTCGATAGCGGCTATCAATTCCAATAGCTCTAAAGAATCGATATGTACATCGCGAATGAGCTCATCGTCCATTGAGTACGTTTGGTTAATACCGGAATATTCACGTATCTTCTTGAGATGAGTTTCTAACCAGTGCTGTGCTGTGTCCTGCGTTGTCATTGCGTTACCTTACGAGAAGTGTTTTCCATTGTCGTCATACTTCTCTTTGCCGACTTGGTCACGGGTTAGCGCCCCCATTTCCGTTAAAGTCACAGGTTTGCTGGTTTTTGCGTCCGCTAATTGCCATGTTTTTTTACGCTGTCCAGTGAGCTCATCTGTCACTTCAACAGCTTCAAATCGATTAGCAAACACCGTATTTTGAGCCGAACTGTCTGTCTCTGTTGTCTGTTGATAGCGCTCTTGCGCCGATTGATCTCGTGTTAATGCCCCACGCTCGCTTAACGTCACTGAGCTTGTCCCTGCATTTTCTGAAAGCCAAGAACTCCGTGTATTTCCTGTCACAGAGTCCACCGCTAAAACTCGTGAATATTTATTGGGTGATACCTCTGTGTGAAGTTTTTCAGCCATCAACACAGGCTGGCTTGTGAGCTCATTTTCATCCACTAGCTTCCAAGAACTACGCGTATTTCCCGTTACAGGATCGATATCTAATACTTTCGTATACCGATTCGCAAAAGATCCCATTGGCACGTTTTCTGTCGGTATAGACTGACGACTCAAGGTCGCTTTTGCATCAATTTTTGGTTCTTCAATTTTTGGCTCATCAACCGTTCGTTGTTGATAATCAACTGTAGGAATATCGGGTTGTGTTACGGTATAACCTGATTTTTCTACTGCCGTTGGTGGCGTTAACTCGATATTCATCACTGATTTAAATGACGTTGGTAGTAATGGTGCTTTCTCTTTATTATCATTGTTCGACTGAACAGAATTGATGTGGGTGTTTTCTGCCGGTGATGTATAGTAATTGTTTGTAATATAAGTATTATACATATTTTCATTATGGCTAGTATTACTTGGCAATAATGGTGCAGTCGGCGTTAATAGCTCGGGTGAGGATGGTGCAAAACGCGGTTTAACTCCATCAACCTCATCATCGGTAACTGGCGTTTTTTCCGGAGACAAAGCAGGTGAGGAAGCTAAGTCCATGTGAACTGTCAACGGTCGGATTGTTTCAATTTTCTCTTCTAACGCTAAAAACAAGTTATGAATTTGACACGCTTTATCCACAAACGATTTACGTGTATGTTTCTGATACTCTTGAATAGCAGCATTCGCCCTCATATCACAGCCATGGCTGAGAGAGCTCACTAGAAAATCGCTAACAGGATGGAGAGCAATCTCATCCTTGCTAAAATAATGACCAAGCGATTCCTTAATTGCGGGGTCGACATACCTTTGTTGGTAACGCTGCCCCAATATTTGCAACTGATCTTTTCCTAACGTCGAAATAGCAGATTCAATTAACTTATCAAACAGTTTTTCTTCATGGCTTAATAAATGTTTTGCTTGCGTATTTTTTTCACCCATTTTATTCAATTTCTGAATCAAATTAGCCGCTGCATCCAGCAAGCCAGTTTCTTGGCTCAATTCTTCTGGTTTTAAAAGTGCTAAAATAATTAAATGATTCTCTGGTCGATAATTAATTTCTTGCTGGGCTAAATTTCCACTCGCCCCTGCGCATAATACAGAGTTAATCATCTCTTTCGTAATCTCAGGGTGAGACTGCGTTAATATCTGGTGAATATCTTCAGATTGCTGAACATGATTATGCTGATGTAATGTATTACGATTTCCAGAGATGGAAACTTGATTATTCATTTCTTGATATAAAGGTAAAATGCTTTCACTACCAGCAGAGTGTACCGATGCAATTTGTGAGGCAACTGAATCAGTTTTGGTAATCTGCATGGGCGTTAATTGCGCATTTGAAAAACGCCGATTTTCAGATACAGTGCTTCCATTAATAGGCATAACAACTCCTCATAATTACTTATGATAAAATTTATAATTTTTATTCGCTTAAATCAGATATTGATTAAACTCATATTGTTTTGATTTAAGTCTTTTATCAATTGAATTAACAACTGCACCAAAGTTTCGAAATGACTATTATCTTGGCGGAATGTTTCTAATAACCTCGAGACACTGCTATTCACCGAGTTTTTTTGGGCATCTATCGCTGTTTGTAAACTTTGGAATGATTGAGACATCATATCGCTTCCGTCCCAGTCAACCGGTGCATTTCTGATACTTAAGTAAATTTCCCTGATTGCTTTGAAGTCTGGATAAACATGTATTTCTTTTCCAATTTTTTTAACCACAAAACCTTGCCCAGATAATTTTTTTTCCCAAAAATTAAATTCAGTATCGATGTCTGAACCAGCTTTAATTGTATATAACTGTGGGGTTCTCTTTCCATATTCGCTGGAATCTAGAGTACTAAGATACTCCCTCATACTACCTTTACTGCTGGTATTGTTATCCGTTGTATTTTTCTTGCCGAGATCTTGCCCCCACATTTCACAATATTCAGCTAATAATTCACTTTCAGAATATGAAGATGACTCGTAAAAAGAGTAATAATCTCCATATGACATCCCTGAATATTTTGATACGACTTTGTCAAAATCCATCAGAAACGCTTTGGGTTTGAATTTTATTTTTCCGTCACTACCAGAGCTAATATTAGCGCTCAACTTACTTAATGCAGTATTGATGTCTTGCATATATTGTGTCGAGGCTTTAACAATTTCGCCGTATTTTTTCTGGTAATCTTCGTGAATTTCGCTAATTAAATTTTGTGTTGCCGTAATATGACTTCGACCATCCTCAATAGGTTGGGAAGCTCGTTTATACCCATCGGATGAGTATTTCATCGCCATCATTACTGAGCGGTATTGCTCTTTAATTTTATCAAGATTATCCGAAATAGACTCTTCACGGAATGGAACATCAGTGGCTGGCGCCCCCAATTGTAATGCCAGCTGAGCACCTTTTTGATAAACATCTAAAGATGAATCCAATGCCAAACTTTCCCCCATAATGGGCGAATGATTCTGAACATTTGTGCTTTCTGTTACTGGCACTTTTACTGAAACAACCTGATTTGAATGTACATATGGGGTAATATTCATCGCAAGTTAGCCTCTCACCACACTTTGGAAGGTGCGTAATTGGCTCTCACGGATTTCACGCAAATGTTCATTCATCTGTTTGACTAAATCACTGCTTTTATCGACTTGCTTATCTTTATCAGCAGATACGCTACGCGCCATATCCGCAACGGATTGCTGGGTCATTTTGTTGGCTTCTTCTGATTTTACATTCACCTGATTCGCTGAAGTCACCATTTGACCTGCATTATCTGACATGCGAGAGCCTTGCTCAGCCATACCTATCTGAGTACGCGTTTTGTTCATGATGCGTTCATGCTCATCTCGCTCCGCTAATCCTAATTTATTGGTACGCTGAGCGGCCTCTGTACCACGCTGATTAGCCAGTGCTTGCTGTGCGGGTGTCGCTTGGTCTGCCAGCTCCACTTTTACGCCGTTTTTAGTTTTTAATTCAAGAGAATTACTTTTAGGTGATGACAGTGAATTCGTATTAAGTTCATTTAAACGATCCGCAGCGGCACCATTTTGGTTTGCTTTGACTAAATTGTTTTTAATTGACTGATTCTGTTTATGCAGTCCTCGTGCTTGAAAAGCCGTTCCTGCCGCGGTAATCGCTAAAGAGGTGAAAAAGCCGGTCAGCGCGCCACTGAACATCTCCTTACCTTCTTTAATCGTCGAGTCAGCAGCTGCTTCAACCTTTTTCGCATTCAGAGTCAAAAAATCCGCACTGATACGACGGTCCGATATATTTAGCTCAGCAACCACTTTACAAACAATCTTAAGTAATTCCAGCATGATATCACTGCTGATAATGCCAACAAATTGCTGTTCTTTTGCCCCTTCTACTGATTTAGCTGATTTCTGATCAGTCTCAATCATGCCTGAATTTTGTGGCACTCTATCAAAGAAGCTACTGCCTATCATGACTTGAATGGCAAGAGCAATTTGTTTGTAATCACCTTCATCAAGTTGCTGATTATTTGATAACACTTGATTAAGTGTTTTACTTTCTGCCGCAAAGACTTTCTCTACAGCTTGTTGCGTTTGTTCCGGTGTTACTCGAATAAAACCATATAAGTCATTTAATAGCGTATTTTTTTCCACAGACCCCAATTCGGATAATGCAACTTGCATTTGCGTTGCAGCCATCATGGATGTAGGAACAGATAATGCAGGCTTTTCAATAGAATTTTCAGCGAAATTAGCGGAAACATCATGTAATTTAACGTCCTGACGTACTCCATTTGTTGTAAAAGACTGCGTTTTAGGCATCAGCGCAAATTCAGCGCCATTCTGTTGAATCTGTGCAGGTAAGTTTAATGATTGAGCGATAGTCGTCATATAAAAATTCTCCAAAAATTTAAGCGAAGCGAGCCGTTTTCAGCATATCGACTTTATTGTTATTTGATTGAGTAAGAGAGGTCATCATGCCACTGAACATGTCATCCAGTTGGGCATAGCTTTTTGACAAGGATTTGATTAACTCCTCAAGTAATGCCGTTAGGGCTTGAATAGTTTCATCATTCAACATCATACCCGCTAACATCTCTTTCATATCACGCATCTGAGCCGATGCTTCTAGGCGTAAGCCTCCGGAAGTTGCCGCGTTTGCAACAGAAAGGCCCGCGCCAGTTCCTTTCATTCCAACTTCTAAACGTGCCATTTTTACGCTTTGTGCTTTTCCTGAAAAAGCCGCTTTTTCTACTGTCTTACCAATGTCTTTGACATCATCAAGTTTGTCAGCAACCTTAGCGACTTTGGCAGAATCACCAACTTTCACCATTTGCCCACCCAAGGATACATAATCAGAGGATTTATCAGCGGCTTTGGCGACATTTTGAACGTCGTCGAATTTATCGGCTAATTTAGAGAATTTGGTCAGTTTCACCATTTCATCACTACTATCAGCCACAGAATGACCCACTTTTGAGCCTTTCGTTGCTATATTCCCCAATGCATTTGTTAAACTTTTTGGCATCGCTTTAATTGCGCTTTTCAACAATGCCCCTGCATTTTTTACAAGAATTTTCGCGACGTTTTTAACGGTATTGGCGATATTTTTGACAAAAGAGGACATAGAAAGCAAAGAGATAGCTAAAAAAGCAACAGCGGCTAGTACCATCCCCACGATGCTACCAATTTTCTTCGCTTCTGCTTCCGGCACACCAAAAGTGATCAACATGTCAGTGACTGCATTAGAGATTTCAGTTGCTAACATTTGCATCAAACTGCCCTGACCGGTCTCTTCCAGTACAATGTCGGCAATAGACATCGCAATACCAATCGCGGCAACCGCAAGCGTTAGAGGCGCAGCAGCACCGAATGTTGCTACCGTCGCGATTACCGATACCGCAAGCATCACATAACTAAAAATTTTACTGGCACAAGAGGCAGCCTTGTTAGCATCTGCCGCTTTACGCTCAGCCTCTGCAGCTTCTTTCGCCTTTTTATCTGAATCTTTACGAGAGGCTTCATTGATTTTCATCATCACCTCTTCTTGCTCTTTCATATTGCGAAGCGAATCTTCATTCATCGCTTTTTTTAATTGAGCCGTTAACATCGTCAAGAGCGATAATGTGTTTTCCCACTTATCACCTTCAACTTCGAGAGAACGAGGGGCAGAATCAATAAATTGATTAAGTTTTTGACGATCAGCATCTGCGACCGCTGTAATATCAGAAGCTTGATCTAGTAATGTCTCTAATGAGGTTTGTAGCTGATTTACTTCCAACTGCAATGCATCACCTTGATGAATCAGAGTATTTTCACTTGCAACCAACTCATGCTGTTGCTGAGTTAATACATCTATTTGCATCGCTAAATGGGTGATATTCGCTTCTAACGTAACAACTTGCTGATGTACAGCCTCTGTGTGAGGTTTTGGTTGTGCATCAACTTGAGCCAACAACGCTTTTTCAGTCGATAGCTGCTTTTCTAAATGCGTCAATTGCCCTTGATTAGCCTGTAATTTTATTTTTTGATTCTGGTGCTGGGCTGCAACTGTCGATAATTGGGATTTCGCCGAGGATAAATTATCTTTACTGATATTCACTTGATGCGTGAATTCACTTAATTGTTTCGTCGAAGAGGAAAACGTATCGAGTAACTTCTTCCCTTGTTCACGCAAAGCTTCGGTCTCAAAATTAAGAAACTGAATACGATTACTCAATTCATTCAAGTTACCTTCATGCAACAATTGACGTAATGATACAAAAGATTCAATCAGTAATGCATTAACATTAAAGCCTTTCATTTGTGCAGTTTCTGGTGATGATTTCATCGCCATCATTTTGGGTTTTAACAACTTTGGAAGGCTTTCACTGCGTTGGTTCTTTAGTTGTTCATTAGATGCTAGTTCACCACATGCCGCTTCTAATGCCAGCACAGCTTTAACACTTTCATCCGCCAAACCAAGGGGGTTCGCCCCCTGTAAAAATTTGTGAATATTATTAATTCGCTCACTTGTCGATGTACTAGAAGCATTTGACGTTACAACTTGGCTCATGTTGTTTCCTTTATTCCGTATTTGAGTCTGCAGAGGCAGGCTCAACTTGCTCAAGGTTTTTCTTTAAGGCTGTTAAATACGCTTCCGATTTTTTCTGTAAATCGATATCGGTGCTATTTTCAACCACACTTTCAAAACAATGGATGGCAGCACTGCTTTTTTTCAGCATCAAATTACATTGCCCTGCATGGAACAAGGGACGGTAATCATTTTTCGCCAATACAAATGCAAGCGCGTATAATTCTGTCGCTTTCTCATAACGTTTCGTTAGTTGGTATACGGCGGCCAGACCCATCACGTAGTCTGTATTGTAGAAATCGTAAATACTTAAGAATCGAAAGAATGTTTCCGCTTCTTCTAATTTTCCTTGCTGATAAAATTCATAGGCATAAGCATAAATACCATCCATAGTTGCCTGTGGAATACCATGAATATCTTTATATGTTGCACCATCCATAAGCGCTGTTGTAATTCCGTCTAGTAATGTTTCCATTTCAATTTGTGTATTTTCTGTTTCAGTATGATTCATATTTTCACCTCGTTTATCATGCGTGACATATGATGCAGACCGCTACCTTGCATCATAATTAATCAAATTCTTCATTTCTTATAAAAAACGATTTAATATGCAAATAATTAATTTACAGTGAAATCATTTTATGAATGAGAGTGGGATGGAATAAGTTTTTCCAATACTTCATCCACATCAATTCCTAATTTTTCTAATTCAATACGGATTAACCACGTCACTATTTGCATTACGTCCTGTAATCCTTGTTCATCAATAAAACTATCCTTTTTATAATTCCGCCATATTTGGCGGGCTAATATAATATCTCTCACTACAGGTATGTTTTGTTCTTCCGCATATTTAATTACTGCTTTCGCTTGTAAGCCCCGAGTCTTAAACATTAAGAACGGTAATGGTGAAATATTCGCATCGTAATAAATCAACATGGCAATATGCGTCGGATTCGCCATAACAAATGTTGAGTTCTGAATACTTGACTTAACTTCTTCTGACAAAATTTCTTGGTGCAAACCTTTGCGAGCACTTTTAAGATGCGGATCCCCTTCATTATCCTTATGCTCTTTCTTGACCTCTTGTTTTTCCATTTTTAGGTTTTTAATAAACAAGAAAAATTCAGCTATCGCATCCACTAATACAATGATGACAGCAACAGCCAAAAAAACAAAAACAAATATAATACAAAGGGTTACCCATTGTGTTGTCATACCGTTAATTGTCGTTCGATATAACATAAAAATTTCGTGTCGCCATACAATAAAAAATGTTGTGGCAGAGACACTAAATACCAATAAGTACAGAATGGCTTTAATGAATTCCTTTAAGGAATTCAAAGAAAATATTTTTTTAAATCCCGCGATTGGGTTTAACTTTGTAAAATCTAACTTTACTGCTTCCGTTGCCAATCTAAATCGACTTTGTAATAAAGAAATAATGGCACCAGACAAAAAACAAGCGATTAAAATCGGTAAAACAATGCTCATAAATATTTTTGAAAATTGCCACAGCAAGTCATCAATATAAATATCATTAGGGTTTAATAATATCTTCTTCATTAAACCGCCAAGGTTATACAAGCTGGACATACCATCAACAACAAATGCACCAGTGACTAATACAATTGCTGCAATCGAGTCTTTACTTTTATAACTTTGTCCTTTTTTAGCGGAATCTTTTATTTTTTTGTCGGTAGGCTTTTCTGTTTTTTCAGCCATGCAAACCCCTACCTTAATTAAGGAGAAAGAAATATTTCATGTAACGGTGATAACGAAATCATATTAACCAAGATATCTGGAACTTCATTTTGAAAATAAAGTAAAAATACAATAAACGCGATAATCGATTTAATCGCTAGCGATAATGAAAACGCATTCAATTGTGGACAAAATCGAGAATATAATCCCAATGCAACTTCAGAAATAAATAGAGTGACAATAATGGGTGCTGTTAAAATCACACCGTTAACAATCGCTTTATTTAACCACTCACCTAAAGGCAAACTCTTGAATGACGTAAATCCATGGGCAAATGGCAATAGCTGGTAACTTTGAGCAAATACATTTGCCAGTTGATACATGCCACCTTGTGCAAGGAAAACCATACAAACAATATAGCTAATAAAAACGGCTAATTCAGAGGCTTCGCTACCACTTGCTGGGTCCACAATACTACTAATTGTTTCCCCTCGTTGAGTATCAATCAATTCACCAATAACATTAGCAATCATAAAAGGCAGACCTAAAATGAATGCTAATACCAACCCAATGCATACCTCATACAGAAAGACCTCACTGATGTTCATTTCACCCCAATTAATTTCATTGGTCGAAAGATAAGGCCACATTCCTAATGCTAAATACGCCACGACACAGTTCTTAATAATCCCGCCATTGAGCAACTTATTGCTCAGGAAAGGTAAGAAAAACATCACCGGAGCGATTCGCAACCAAGCAAATGCAATTTTAATTAACCCCTGCTGGAACGTGAAATACATGGAGGACACTAATCCAAGCATCTCCTGGTTCATCCAAATAATCCTATTGCAGGTAATGCCGTTGTCATCACTTCAAGGGTGTAATTCATCACTTTATCGGCAAGCCAGCCTGAAATCATAAATAGAGAGCCAAATACCGCTAACAATTTGATTCCAAATGGCAAAGTTTGCTCTTGAAGCTGAGTCACTGTCTGTAAAAGACCCACTAATACTCCAACAACCGTCGCAACGATGACAGGAATAGCCGACAGTATCACGATCAACAGCATCGCTTTATTACTGACATAAATGATTGCATCCATCTTCTATTCCTCTAGGTCAATGCTGCGCAAGTTCGAAATACTGCATCACTAATCCTTTAGAAATCAGCGACCAACCATCAATTGCTACAAACAAAATCAATTTCACAGGAACGGAAATAGTCACAGGGCTCATCATCATCATACCGAGTGCCAGTAAGATACTCGAAATGACTAAATCGATAACCACAAAAGGCAAATAGATATAAAAACCGATTTCAAAAGCCGATTTAATTTCACTTAATGCATAAGCAGGTAACAATGAAAATAGCGTAGGCTCAGCCTGTTCTTCTTGAACTTCTATTTCCGTTTTACCTTGCTGGACGGACTCAAAAAAGGTGACCAACTGAGGGTCTGAATATTTCATTAAGTAACTTTTATACCGCCCTAAACCGTTATCTACAAAGTTATCAACCGATTCAACATTGCTAAAATCAACACTTTCATGACGCATATACTGATTCACGTCTTGCAAGACAGGCATCATCACAAAGATAGACAGTAACAAAGCGATGCCATTCAGTGCCATTGTAGAAGGTACTTGCTGCACCCCCATCGCATTACGCACCATAATCAATACAATCGATATTTTTAAGTAACAGGTTCCTGCTGCAATAATAAACGGCAGTAATGTCGATAATGCGATAATAGCTAATAAAGGGATTTCATTTGGAACCGTTGGCATGCTTATAACCTTTTATCCCCTAAGCTCACCAATCTTTTGATTTCTAAGCCCAATTCATCGCTATCGCCAATATAAGTTAGCTCACCTTCAGCAATCAGCTGCTTATTCGCATACACCTTAACTTCACGCTCTTTATTTTCCCCAATGGAATAGACTGTCCCTGGTTGAAGCGTATCGAGTTCACCCACTGTGATATCTGAATGGCCCAGTACAAACGTTAATTTCACAGTAAGACCATGCAAATGAAACGGACGAACCGTCTCATCAACAAACTCCTCTTCCATTGCAGAGTCTATTTGCTCATCTTCTGCTACCGCTAACTGTTCAATCATAAAAATGCCTTCTTGTTGTTTCTTAAAATGAGCAACTAAACGCCCCGCTACAGACATATGAAGCTGTAAATTTTGAATTCGTAATACGTCTCGCAATGCCAGAGATTGCAATATTTTCCCACTGATGTGGCTATAACCTAGAATCCACTCTGCTTGTAATGTGAGCGTCTCAGATAGACCATTCATCGGTTTGGCTTCCTTCAATCCCTTTATCGGCTCTGCTAATAGCACAATGCCAAGCGATTTTTCTTTGAGTGTTAGCCATGGTTGTTGAGGCTGTTCATCATCAATAATTTCGACATGGTGACAACGGAATTGCTCGGAGAAAAATGCATTTCCAGTATTTTCATAAGTAAAAACTTTGCATAAGCTCTTGGTATCCAAAAGATCCCAAGCATAATGAGCCAATTTAGGCCAACGGTGACGACACCAATCCTCCGCGTTCACCAACACTTGAATTTGCTGCTTTTCGCTATTCAACGTAATTTGGAAATAACGCTCTCCCACTTGAGGGATATAGGGAGCTAAATCCTGTTGGAAACGTTGCTGCCACTCGCCAATTTGTTTTTCACGATGGCTAATACGACGAATATTCAGCATTAAAACTCCTCGTCTTGTTGTTTATTCTGCTGTTGCTGTTGACGATGCTGACCTTCACGCTCTTCACGCTCTTCACGCTTAATCACCATTTTCTGCTCACCAGTAAACAAATGCCGATTGTCTTCTAAAGCCTGTTGAACTTCATGACTATAGGTAGAAGCAACCATGTTTTCATGACTTGCCTGAGCTAAAGAAAACGAGACTGATGGCATATTTTGCCATTGGCTAAAGGTGTAACTTAGTGTGCGTTCAGGTGCCACGTTCAATGTTTCACTTGCCATCATTGTTGCTACAAGCTCTGCTGTCAGCTTTGGCGATGTCTGAGGAGACTGCACTTGCGAACTTACCGCAGATCTTACAGCCGATTCTGATTTCATTTGCGCTAGGATATTTTTAGTTATATCCATCTCATCAGATTGAACTAATTCCGATTTTTCAATATTAAAATTTTGTACATCAGAAAATTTTTGCATTTCCAGAGATTCATTTGATGCTAGCTCTAGCTTTCCTGTATTTATTTCTCGTGTGTTCTTATTTGCCTGTACATCTTCATAGGGGCCAGCAGCACTCTGTGTTTGCGTAATTAACTCAGATTCTGTTGAGACCTTTACCTCAGAGGATAAATTTAATGCACTATCGTGCTGAGATGATTTCAATGTTGTCATCTCCGTCAATTCAGCTGACTGCACTAATGAAATCTCCTTCCATTGAGATTGGTGGTCACTCATCGAATGGTTTGACAAAAAGCGAACAATTTTCTGTTCCATTGTTTTCGTGTTAAAAACGGGTGCCACGGATACAGCTGCAACATGGGTAGGTACATTTCCCAGAGGTATATTGTCTTCTTGTGCCTTTTGCCCATTAATCAGTTCACCCGCCGTCTGATTCGCCGAATGACTTTTTACCTCAGCCACAATTCCAGAGGATAAGAACGCCACTTTTGTATCAACGTAAACATTTTGAACTTGCGCTGAAACATTCAGCAAAACAGGAATAGCTAGCTCCTCAGCCGGTTTTTTTTGCTTTTTCTGATTATTGTTTCTTTGGGTCAGTGTTTTTTGCAAAATTTCCTGAGCGTTTTTTTTCACGGAATGCTGCTGACTATATTTTTGATGATTAAAGCCGAATGATGAACTTTTCGCTTCCATTACGGAATTAAACGTACTGTCACTTGGCAGTGATTTGATTGTCGACATGAACAAACAGCTCCTCGATTTCATTCTGTTGCTGGAGCTCTAATTTTAACCACCGAGCCCTACGTTGTTGTTTGAGATATTTTTGGAATTTCTCGCACTTATTACGCAAAATGAGCATCCGTTCTATCATTTGCTGCTTCAATAAATGGTACTTCGATAATTCAGCGTCTAAATTTTCTATCTGATATTCAAATTGGGCTACTTCTGCTAAAACCACGGCTTTTTGTCGTTGACGCTCCCAAAAATCCATTTGTGTTAACTCTTCAGATTTTTCATAGACACTCACCTGAGTGACCAAGATGGCGATACGTTGGCGAATATCCTGATGCTGCTGCTGTAACTGTAAAATGGCGTTGTGTAATTTATTTTGATCTAATTGCACCCTTTCAAGGCGTTTCTCAGTCAATGCTAATAATGAGCTAATCATCAGGATGCCAAACGACCTAAGTGGGTTAACATTCCATCAAAATCTTCTGACTCATCCATACTTTGCTGTAAAAACTGATTGATATTCGATTGCTTATCTAAGGCTCGGTCATTCTCCTGACTTTCACCTCGTTGATATTCCCCTAGCTCGAGATACAACTGAATCTGTTCTAGGCGAGATAAATTTTCGCGCACATCTACGGCAAACTGACGATGCTCTGGCGTTGTCACCTTTTGAAAAACTCGGCTAATACTGTGTAAGATATCAATCGCAGGGTAATGCCCACGCCCCGCTAATTTATGGCTAAGGTAAATATGTCCATCAAGAATAGAACGAATTTCATCACCAATCGGATCCGCCTCGTCCTCGCTTTCTAACAATACGGTGTAAAATGCCGTGATTGCCCCCTGTTTTACACGCCCAGGGCGCTCAAGTAACAACGGTAATTGCTCGAAAACAGAAGCTGGATAGCCTCTCCGCGCAGGTAGCTCTCCCGTCGCGAGCGCCACATCGCGTAACGCCCTTGCGTAACGAGTCATTGAGTCGACATATAACAAAACATGACGCCCAAGATCGCGAAAGTATTCCGCCATCGCGGTCGCCAATAGCGCTGCATTACAACGCTCAATGGGCGGACTGTCGGAAGTGGCATAGACTAAAATAGTTTTATCTGCATGAGGCGACTGCTTAAGTTCCTCAATAAATTCAATTACTTCTCGACCACGCTCACCAATCAATGCCACAATATGAATATCACCATGGGCCTGGTTAATCAGCATGTTCATCAGGGAGGTTTTTCCGCTCCCCGCCGCCGCAAAAATACCCATTCGCTGCCCTAACCCACAGGTTAATAACCCATCAATGGCGCGAATGCCCGTGACCATCGGTTCATTGATGGGACGACGCATATTCACATTCACTGGCGGATTATCAATACGCTGTAATTTGGTTTTTAATTGGGTCACTTCGCTAGGCTTCTGGCTTAATGGACCTTCTAACTCTCCGGACGCATTAAAAATATTACCTGCTAAATGCTCACCCATTTGAAACACAAACGGATACCCACTAGGTCGAATAACGACTTCACGGGTTAAGCCTTGCGCACGACCAATTAAGCTCAGAACCGTTAACCCTTCTTTAAAACCAATCACTTGCGCTTTGGCGATAATATTAGGCTGTGCTAACGACTGCTCAATAAAGCAGATTTCACCGATGAATACCCCATCTAGCGGGGCTTCAATCAAGCATCCATGAATGCGCACAGGATGTGCGCACGAGTCAAATAGCTTCATAATTACGATAATTGAGTCCGTAATTCATTTGCACGTTCAAAAAACTCTTCGAACGAGTCTGCAAATAACTGCATGTTATCTAGCGATGTTGTTTTTAATACCGCCGAAAGCACTAAGTTATCCTCAGCTAAACTTAATGCGGGCTGCCCCACATAAAAATTACGCGGTGGATACTCCAGCATATTTTTTAATAATGCCGCACTGGATGAATCTAAGCGGCTATGGTTACACTCATCTAAACTGCACCAAATAATTAAATCATCCGTAGATAAATCAATATTAATTGCCGGAGCATCACTCATTTCTAATTGAATATTCGAATGGCAATCTAACTGTGAATTCACTAAATCACCACGCCCCATTGAATTCAGAAATGCATTTAATTGTTCAACAAAACGGTATTTCATTCTCGCGTTCCTTATATAGTTTTAATGACGTTTACCCTGACCATTTCAGAGACTTCATTAAATGAAAGCACCTCAAGTTCAGGGAAACGACCTTCCAAGATTTTTTTCACAAATCGGCGGATATCCACGGGAACCAATACATTGACATCCCTCGCAGATAAGTAACTGTTTTCTAATGCCACTTCAGCAGCTTGAATAAGCTCGTTGCTTTTTTCAGGTTCTAAATGCAGGTAAACTCCACCTGATGATTGACGAATACCTTGGCGAATGGTGTCTTCCAGCTCAGCATTAACCATTAATACATTCAGACGCCCTTCCACTGAAAAACGCGAAGAGATATAGCGCGCCATGGAACTTCGAATGTGCTCCACCAACATCATGCTGTCTTTTTCTTTAGGTACCCATTGCACTAAGGTTTCGATGATCAATTTCATATTGCGCACTGAGATTTTTTCCATCAATAACCGCTGGAAAACCTCCGTCACTTTCTGCACCGTGGCATGGCGATAGCATTCTTTCAGTAATTCAGGGTATTTTCTTTCAAGATCATCCAGTAAATTTTTAGTTTCTTGAATCCCAAAGAACTCATTAATGTGTCGGAGTAATAGCGTACTAACACAATCAATCATTTCGGTAATGTCATCTCGTACCAATAAGCCAAGTTGCTCTACATTTTCAAGATATTGGTTATCGAACCATGTATTAACAAAGCCATACTCATCGGTATATTTGGTCAGCTCTAACCCAAGATATTCCAGTTCATCATTTGCCGTCAGTAAGCGATGACCATGGAAATAGACATCATATTCGCCCGCTTTCACTTCATTAATCAGCACAACAATTTTGTTTTCAGGTACGATGGGGGAATAGTTAATCGCGATATCAGGAATGCGATATCCATAACGAATAAATACATCCTTTTTCATACGTGATAAGAAATTATTCTCTTCCAAATGCTGCTTATACTCTTGATTAACAGAAATAATGACGGGTAAGGTTTCAGGAATATATTCATCATCAAAATCATCATTTGCGCGTTGAGTTTCCCCTTCCGTTGCTTCTGTTTGCAGATTTTCTTGCCCTGATTGCTGGTCTTTTCGTTGAGCTTTGCGTTTTTTGAAATAACGTGTCGCAAATAACCCCATCAGCAGCGCGGCAAGGAAGAGGAAAATTGGTGTTGGGAACCCGGGAAGAAAGCCCATAAATAGCACAATCAGCGCCGTGATTAAGATCGTAAAATCATTGTCAAAAAGTTCGGAGACAATGTTTTCACCTAAATTTTTGTCGTTTCCACCGACTCGGGTCACGATAAAACCCGCACTGATAGAAATAAGCAGAGCAGGAATTTGTGCGACCAGCCCATCCCCGATCGTTAACAAAGTAAATGTGTTTAATGCGGTTGAAATATCCATGCCTTGCTGGGCTGTACCCACTGAAATGCCGCCAATCAAATTGACGAAAATGATCACGATACCCGCAATCGCATCTCCTTTAATAAACTTCATCGCACCATCAAAAGAACCAAATAATTGACTTTCTTTTTCCAGCTCACCACGCTTAATTTTCACGGTGGCTTCATCAATCACACCGGCGCGTAAATCTGCATCAATGCTCATTTGCTTTCCGGGCATGGCATCCAATGAAAATCGAGCTGCCACTTCCGCAATACGCTCTGAACCCTTTGTGATAACAATAAATTGCACAATGGTCACAATGGCAAAAACCACCATCCCAACAACCAAATTATCTTGAATAACAAATTCGCCGAAAGTATCGATAATATCGCCAGCATCTGCTTCTAATAAAATAAGGCGGCTGGTACTAATCGACAGTGCCAATCTAAATAACGTGCTAATAAGTAAAATAGAAGGAAATGATTGGAAGTTAAGCACTCGAGTAATATAAAACGAGCTCATAAAGATCAGCACAGAAATCATAATATTCAATGCAATCAAGAAATCGACCAATACGGTGGGTAATGGAATAATCAGCATCGCAATAACCATTACCATGATGACTAATACCATCAATTCAGGGCGATTACGGATCTGTAATAAAAATCCGGTGAAGTTTTTCATGAAATCGTTTATTTCCTATTAAATCATGGCTGTCTGCGCAAACGCTGTTCTTGCACTAACAGTTGAGCCATCTGTTTTTTTAATTGGTCGAGTAATTCATCCCGCGCTTCCAATGAGTGAAAGACCGCTACAGGTATGATTGAAAATGCAATAATTAACAGCTGAACAAAGCGAGCACGTAAATCCGTCGTCATGATTTTTAATTGCTCATCAATAAAACTAATCAGTTTTTCGTTAAAACTCTCTTGGCTACGAATACCGCAAGTAAACAATTGGCTTAGCACTTTTTCTAAATGGCTCTGCTGTAATTCGACACTCTGGCGAAATAGACCTGATTGGAAAAATTGCTGACTAAATACTCGGTCTAAAGATTGCAATTCACGCAATCGACCAATTCGAGTAAAGAAACTCCCAAACTCACTGATATTAAGATCCCCTAAAGGGAGTGCTTGTAAATCACACGCGAGAGCACGCGCTAAATAACGCATCATGTTTTCACGCTGGGTCATTTCCATCTCTTCAACCCACTGTTCATATAGATAAACAACAGGACCGTCGTAACCAATAAACTCACGGTAGAGTGCTCTTAGATTTCCCGCGTTTTCACGTAAAGTTTGCGCAAATGCTTTTGCAATTAAGG
This sequence comes from Providencia alcalifaciens DSM 30120, assembly GCF_000173415.1. Classification (GTDB taxonomy): domain Bacteria; phylum Pseudomonadota; class Gammaproteobacteria; order Enterobacterales; family Enterobacteriaceae; genus Providencia; species Providencia alcalifaciens. The sequence goes on from NZ_ABXW01000052.1 coordinate 204,075, forward strand.
CGATATTGACGCCAGCTTGCGCAGCTCGCTGAGTATCCTCCGTAAGGAGCAATCGCTCTAACTCTTGTAAAGCCTCTATCTGTTCTTGCTTAAGTTTCTTTCGGTTAATCAGTGCAGCTAATACCATTAATAAATCACTGGGATCCGTGAAATACTGCAATAGAAATGCGCGTAATTGCTGCGGAGTCATCATTTGGCGATTTAAAATCCCCTCAATGTGCAACACTTTTTCATCCGCATTATTTTCTAGGATGCGCTCTGCAAACTGCATCCACTCTTCATCCTGTCCTTGCTTTGAACCACTGCGACGAACGTGGCTCGCTGCAAGCATCGCCATGGAGGCGTATTCGCTTGAGCTATCAATAACACCCGCACCACGGGCAACTTCATCGGAATCATCACGACTTTTTGCTGCTGCTCGGCTCTTGTCTTGCGTATTGAGCAGCATGCGATTGCCATAATTCAGTGGCGTTATTGCCATGAATCCCTCATATATTGCTGTAAGAACTCCACCGTGCCGTGAAGCTGGCTATTTTTTTGAGTAATGCGCGTTTTATCCGAGAATTGTCGTCCATCCCAAACCTCGTTTTCATCTAATAAACGCGGCTGGATAAGAAATAAGCGCACCATTTTTTGTTGGTTTGTTGAGGAATGACGAAACAGTCCACCAATCCAAGGAATATCCCCAAGAAGTGGGATTTTACTTTCGTTATCAATATATTGGTCGCGAGTATAGCCACCGATTAACAAACTGCTATCTTTCGCAATACGTGCAACAGTATTGATGCTGGTTCGGTTAACAGAGGGCAACCCTTCGACGTTTGACGTTTTTCCGCTGCTATCTCGGCTTTCAGCACCATCTTCAATATTGACTTCCATCTCAACGCTTTGCCCACCAGAGATGCGAGGCATCACGCTGATCATCGTGCCGTAAGTGACCTGCTCAAGCGTCGCAATACGTTCACCTTGTAATTTGGCGTAGAAACTGGTGTTGTTATCGAATAATGCAGGCACATTTTCTTGAGTTAATAGAACTGGGCGCGAAACAATTTGGCTATTACCATTTTTGCTAAGCGCATCAATTTGAACTAAAAATTTACTGCTATCCGGTAATGTACTGCGGTTGAAAGAAATAGACCCACCGCCCGCTTTAAAGGAACCGACCTCCCAATTCACACCTAAGTTATCCAACTCTGAGCGAGTGATATCAATGATCCACAAAGAGAGTTCCACTTGGCGGCGACGATTATCTAAATTTTTAACTAAATCTCGCACATAACGAATTTGGCTTTGGCTACCTTTTACAATCAAGCTATTGCTATCAGGATGGGCAACTAACGAAAATGCACTGTTCGATGCATTACCACGCTTCACGATGAGTTGACGATTTTCGACAGGACTACCACCGCCAATCGGTGTATCCATCAATGCATCAATGTCATCACCCGATGTATTGAGCTTGATAGGTTCAACATTCAGCGCTTCTTCAACGCTACCGCCCCCATTTTTAAACAAATCACTAATCACCGTTAGCATGCCGGGAACAGTGACGGATTGTCCTCTTAAAGAATAAGTACGATCAGTCACAGAAGCGTGTTTCAACGGAATAACGGCGACATTACCACTGCGTTTTTCTTCACTTTGGCTCTGTTCTCCAAGATATAATGCGGCGCCTTTAATCAACTCCACATAGAGCGGGGGACCAGAAACAAATAACATCGTATCGCCACCTTGAGAACGGACAGGGAAGCGAGCGTCATAAATGCCATTTCGTTGAATATAACTCAGTACCTGTTGGCTACTGACTTTCTGAGTTGGAATAATTAAGCTACGCATTTCACTGTTGTCGTAGACATAAATACCCGCACCATCGTCATACCACACCAACGCGATACGACGCGTTAACGCTTTAAACATTTCATCCGCATTACCCAGATTAAAATTTCCCGTCACTTTCTTTTGAGAGGCTAATTTACTTAAAATAATGGGTTTATTAATACGCTCAGCAACAGCCTCAAAGACTTTTCCTACCGCAATATTATTAGCGACAAATGTATCGAGACTTCTTGCCTGTGTAACAGGTTCAGCAATCAACATCTCTGATTGCGCTGTATTGATATTTACACTCAGTAAAAACAGCGAAATAGCAACCGCTGTAAATTTTTTACTGTTCATATAACATTGCTCCAAGGTGCCTTATTTCTGATGGGGTAAGACCCAACTCTTTTTTTAAATCATTTGTAAAATGAGAGGCAGAGCAATAACCCGCTTCTAGCCCTACATCTAAAATGGAATGTTCACTTTCAATTAATTGCAAAATAGCCGCCCCCATACGCACGCCCATAATTTTGCGCTTAGCTGTTTTATTGAAATTTTCTCGATACAGTTGCCTGAAATAAGAAGCGGAAATACCATAGCGATCGCATAATTGATTAATATTGGCATTTTTATCTTGTTGAGCAGCTGAAATTAAAAACCGCATCATTCCATAGGCTTCATAACGCCTTAATACATCACACCACTCTTCAAATAATGGTTGTTTTTTAATAATCATATCGATAACAACATTCTTTATTAAATTCGGTGATGATATTTCATCATCAAATAAAATAAATTCACCTAAATGACTATTGTCATTATTTTTCCGCGCTTTTTTTGCAAGAAAGGATTGTCCCATTGCAGTATCAATAATAGCGAGAGTTTCAACCAGTTCTGATAATCCTAGGGTATAAATATCCCATTGACTTTCATCTTCTGTTATTAGCTCATCATATTTGCAGATAAATATAACGGGTTTATCTACCTTAATATTTAATTTTGTATACAGAGATTTATAAAAAAGCGTCGCTGTATTTTTCTTTGGTATTGACAAGACCAATGTGTCTTGTAAAGAAAAGCAACTATTCCCACCCTCTAATAATTTAGCAATATCTCCATTCGACATTATAAATCAGTCCTATTCATTTGGCTTTTACTAAACCTAGAGTCAATGATAAAAACAAAAAAAACAAATGAATAGTCCGGAATAGATCGGAACACTTTACCAATATATAAAGTGTGAATGAATAAGATAAATTCAGCTGACTATTTAATCTATTTATATTTAACTACTGTCATTGAGTGGTGAATAACTCACCATTTTTATTAATTGAGATTGTCTTTATGATAGAACCAAAACTCCACACATGTATAATTAAAATTATTAGTGGACCAATGAGCGGTCAAGAACTAATGATTAATATTGATAAAAACATCATTATCACTGATAGAAACATTAGTTATAAAACAGAAATAGATGAAAATGGGTTTACTACGTATTATATTCCAAGTGAAAAGGAAAAGTGTGAATTTTCTATTCTTTCTGATCAAGAATCAAACAATGGACTTACAATTCATCTTACCCAAGAAAATAGTACACAGGTGTTTCCAATAACATTTCAAGACATATTATTGATTGATAGATTTCCATTTATCATCAAGAAACTAAATGATGAATGGAAGACGCATCATGCAGTCCTTGATCCCAATGAAATCCCAGTGATACACCCAGAGAACCATTCGGATTATATTAAAAGATATAAGGTTACTTTTAATAAAAAATGGTTAATACTTATTTTGTTATTTTTAACCATTATTTTATCAATAACCTTTGCATTCCAAATTAATCCAAAAAATGATGCTGAAAAACGTATTCAAAGTATTGATAATATATTGAAAGGTAGTCAACATCCAATTATATACACGCAAGGAATAAATGGGAAAACACTTATTTTAGTTAGAACACAACGAGATGCAGACTGGAGCCAACAAATATTATTAAAAGAAAATCATCCTGAAAATTATACGATCTTAAAGATAAAAAAACTTGAAGAAGAGATTGAAGAAAAACTGATAGACACTGTTCCTAACTTACTAAAGGTTGATATTGAAAACCCTTGCCAGCCAATTATTAGAGTGATTAAAAGTCCATTACCGAATAGCAATGAAAAAAATATTAATCAACTATTTTCAACATATTTTCATTGTTATAAGCAAAGTAAAATAGTAGAAACATCCTTTAACGAACTTATTAAAAAATCAGAGCTAGGTTTAGCTGAAAGTAACGTTAAGTGGCAAAAAATAACCAAAGATAACAAAGTTATCTTTGTTATAAGAGATAGTTTAAATGATAAACAAACTCTCTCTTTAATTAGCTTCACAAATTCATTTAGTCAAAAGTGGGGAACTAAGCAAATTCAATTCTCTGTTTCCCTTGCCAATAATGAACTTGCTGGAAAATCGTTTATCACCCATACCAATGGTATTACTCTACTAGGGAATAATCATTGGTTGTTTAACTCAAACCAACCTAATTAGTAAGGTAATAAATATGGCAACTCCAGGTATTAGTAATGCAGAGGGCAATTGGGATGCATCTGCATTAGAACAAGAGTCTACCACAGCAACAGATAACAAATGGGGCATGATGTATCGCAGCTCCGCTGGTATTAGCGAAAGAACTAAGACTATCGCTGATGAATTAAAGTCTATGATTGACAACCCAAATCTGGAAGTCGATAACCCGCGCGTTTTGGGTAAAATCACAGCTTTAAGCGGCAACTATAATATGGCACGTCAATTACAAAGTAACGTAATGAAGTCCATTAAAGATGCGGCACAAGCCATTATACGTAACGTTTAATTTTAATTTGAGCATCATATATCTTGATGCTCTTTATTATTTATAGGAAATATCTATGCTACCTATTTCATCAATAAGTCCTATTGCAACCGTAGTTGATACTGTTTCTCCTGTTTCAGTCTCATCTTTAGAAGAAACCGTTAAAAAATTATTTTCTGAGTATGCAGCCAATGCAAATGCAGAAAAGAAAAATATTATTGAAAAATCACAAAGTATTGACCCAAGTAATCCCGTACAAGTACTCAATTTACAGGATCAAGTTGGCAAATACACATTAGCCTTAAATATGGTCAGTACACTTACACATAAAGTGACATCAAGTATTGATTCTGTCATAAAAGCACAATAAACCATGAGCATATTAAAAAATTTTTATTGATTAGTTTTATTGGTTTATTGCTTGGTTGTGATAATCAATTATTACTGAGCAATCTCAGCCAGCGCCAAAGTAATGAAGTTCTCGCAATTTTGCAGGAGCATGGTGTCGATGCCAACCGTAAACAAGATTCCAAAAATGGGGACTCTATACGCGTGGCACCCAATGACTTTGTGATTGCTGTTGATTTACTGCGCCAATATAACTTGCCATCGAAAGATCCCGTGGAAATTATTGATGCTTTCCCTGGTGACTCTCTTGTCGCATCACCACAGGCAGAACGTACACGACTCCTTTCTCTCATTGAACAGCGTCTGGAACAATCATTACTGACTATCCCCAATGTCGTGAATGCTCGCGTGCATGTCAGTTACCCTATTTCCGGTAATGGTCCCGTGAAACAGGCACAAAAAGTCTCGAGCTTAGTCACTTATTCTGGAAATGAAGATCCGAAAGTCATGATGAACAAGATTAAACTGTTTTTAAACAATAGTTTTGCCGAAACAACGTATGACAATGTCTCTGTTGTGATTGTTAGCCGCCCTCCTTTACTCTACCAAACCAAAAATGGTCCAACACCTGCATTTAACCCTGTCATTGCATCCGCTTTAGTCACAGCGTTAATTGGTTTGTTAATCGCACTCGGCTTGTATCTGTATCAACGCAATAATAAACAGCACGAAGAAGAAACGGAGAAATCAAGCCATGCCCCTGTTGAGTAAACTACTCGTTGACCAAAAAAATATTTTCTTAGCGCCCGGAGAGTATTTTCACTCTGAGTTTATCGGTACTCACTATCATCAATTACCCCCACTGTTACAAAAACAGCAGAATTCTCAGCTTATTGAGCAATATCAGTTGGGGTTACCGAATGAAAATACGCCTATTTTACCGGAGGTCTTGGCGGATAATTGGTCACGAATACCCTCTATTGCATGGGGATTAGGTGTTATACAACATTCATCTCCACTCCCTTGGTGGGGCGAGTTAACTCAATATCATCAACTACATAGACAATTTACTCATCCGTTATGGCAAAGCCAAATACACCAAATTGAAACGCCAGAACAGCTACTTGCGCTAGGCGCAGAGCAACTTTTAATGTGTTTAAACACGTTTGGTGATTGCTATACCACACGCGCGAAATACATGTTTAGTCGTAGTACACAAGCGGTCATTAATGATTCTGTCAGTGTATTACTACCTTGGAATATTATCGAAGAAACTTGCCATTATGTCAGAGAACACGCAGCCTAATATCCAGCAAACCATCATTGAAGATGTATTAATTAAACACCATGCTTTGAATTCTAACCAATATGCGCAATCTGTCGTTAAATACGCTCAACGCAAAGCAAAAGAACATATCCAACATGCCCAACAAGCCGAGGAAACTCTTTATACCGCAGCATATCAACACGGTTACCAAGATGGGTTACAACAACTGTTACAGGATTTTATTGCCGTATTAGAAGTCAGTGAAAAGCACTATCAATATACCGTCAACAAAACGGAAGAACGCTTAACGAAAGTGCTAACACATTTATTTGCGGATTTACGTTTGCAAGAAATCATTGCGGAATACTTTACACAGCTACAACCTGAAACTGCCAAGACACAATTGCACTTACCTACAGAGTTACAGACTAAATTAGGAAAAAAAATCAATGGTATCAAGATATTAAACAGCCAAAATAATCATATTTCTCTAGAAGTTGGCAATAAAATCACTCATTTTTCACCCGATGTTGCCGCCAAAAATATACAACCACAAATCCTATCGATTTCGGCTCGTTGTCAAATACAACAGCAGCACAAGGAAGCTTATAGTCGCTTGATTCAGCAACTATCAATCTCAAGGAAGCATAATGAAAATTAATCCAAACTCACTAAATCTTTTATCAACACCGCGTACTTATGAAACTCCACCAGTAAGTACATCTGATCTACATACAAGAATGAATACCCGCAGGAAACCTAATCACATCATGAAAGACATACAAAATTACCACGAAAAAAACATACCTCACATTTCAGAGAATGCAGAAGAAAAATTAAACCTATTTATTCAAGAATTTACTAATCAAGATAGTCAAAAATCACAATTTCTTCTTGTGTTTAAAACCATGATTAATTTAAACCGTAAAGACAAAGAATCATTCATTGCAAACGTCGCACAGACATTAAAATCTTCATCTGAAGCCTCCCCGTCTTTATATGAAGATTTTACTAAATCACTTCAACGTTATATGGCAATAACATTCATGAATGCCCCATTTACAGAGCAATTAAACAAAAATATGACGAATTTTAATATTGAAGGTGATGATGAGGATATAAATGAATTATAGTATATATAAACTGAATGATTAATTTCCCCTTTATTCTTATTCATATCATATCCCCCTCTTCCGACGAATAACTATAAGCCTAGGTTATGTTTTTTATAATCTATGCTTTTTCATATTATCTTTTTCAAAAAATATAAAAAAAACAAATTTGAAATTGATATATACAATCACTGGTAGTAGTTTAAATTTACATCACCAAAACACATTGTTTGATTTAAAAAAACGCTTTAATTTTTCATCTATCCGATACTTACTGTTTTTTTATATTGAACACTATTTTACTGGCAGTTACGATGTCTATATTTAATTTTATATTGAACTATATTTGTGGGAAATACTATGAATAACATGGAATACAATAAAATAGAACCAATGATACTTTTATGTGGTCAAGTCGTGTATGACCCATTAAAGAGAACATTATCCCGTGGAAAAAGAACAGTAAATTTATCAGAAAATGAATCCTGCCTTTTAAAACTTTTACTATTAAAAACCAATAGTAAACGCGAAGTAATGCATGAGATTTGGGAAAAACGCGGAACCATTGTGACCGAAAGCAGTTATTACAAGCTTGTTAGACAGTTACGCCAATCCTTCAAAAAAGTAGAATTAGATGAAAACTTGATAATGACACTACCAAGGATTGGTGTTTTATACACAGGCGAAAAATCAGAAATGCCAATTTTATCAAGGTCTAATGAACAAAAAAACATGTACTCATATGTTCGTTGTTTCTTCCAAAAAGTATTTAATCGCTCGTTTCAATAAGATAGCCTTACCATAGAAGATTAATCATGCCAAAAATTGTTATATCAAAAAATATTCTACATTCTCTATTTATATTGACCTGCTGCTTATTTCTATTTGCATGCAATAACCCCATAAACAAAAAAGAAAATACATTTAATATTCAGGGTGACATCTATAGCCAATCTCACGATATTCCAGGAGAAGCATTAGTCACACTCTCTGTTACAGAGATAAATGGGAATAGTTATTCAGCAAAAAGTCATTACGATTATACGATGACTACACGTCAACCAAGCCGCACTGTGAATTTTTCAATTAACCTACCTGAAAAAATCTCAGCCAAAAATCATTACTTTGGCTTAAGTATACGTATTGAAAAAAATGGTGAATTATTAATGATGAGTAATCAGATTACGCCACTCAATAAAGATTCATCAGATAGATTATCACTGCGTGTCAATAGCCTTTAAACCAACATTATAAAATCTTATTAAATTAGAACACCTAGCAGGAATTCGATTAATTCTTTTTATTTCCAAACTATTCAATAAAAAATGGAATAAATAGCAAATATAATCATCTTGAATAAATCAGAGCGGTGCCTTTTCCCCATTTAATTCGATGCATCAATTTAACATTCGAATTAAATGGGTCATCGTGATTCTTTTCAACAAACACCTCTGAATTCTATTATGCCAATCTTATTTATTGGAGTTATTTCATGTATTACAGGTCAAGGAATTTAATTCCTCGTCGTTTAAAATTCACTGCATGGATAAACATAGCGATACAAATTAGCTTCCCACTCGTGTCGATCTTCATCCCAATGGTAGCAAGTGCCTTTACTGAAGATAGAAATAAGCATCAGAAGCCATTATCGCAGAATAATAAATATTTTTTCTTTAAAGAAACGCAAGCCTATACCTTACAAATTGGTGAGACAACAAGAAGCATTGCTGAAAAATACCATATAAACCTACAGCAACTCCAACAGCTCAATCAATTTAGAACGTTTGCTTATTCTTTTGAGAATATAAAACCGGGCACTGAAATTGATATTCCCACTTCACCTTTATCACCACGTGAACAGGAGAACCTACGACCTATAGTGGCACCTGAAGCATCCACTGAAAACCAACTTATTTTGGCACAGTTTGTCTCAAAGACAGGGCAATTTTTCACAACTAAACCCACAAATGAAAAGACCAAAGCCTTTGCGCGTGAACTCGTCACAACTACAGCAAGTAGCTACCTACAAGATTGGTTTAATCATTTTGGAAGTTCACAGATTAAACTCGAAGCAGATAAAAAGTTCTCATTAAAAAACTCACAAATTGACTTACTGCTTCCACTTTACGAAACAGAAAATAATTTATTGTTCACCCAAACAAGCTTGCACCGTAAAGAAGGACGTATCGAAACCAACCTTGGATTAGGGACTCGTTGGTATGGTGAAAACCAGATGATCGGTGGAAATAGTTTTTTTGACTATGATATCTCTCGTAAACACTCCCGTTTAGGGTTAGGTGTCGAGTACCGCCGTGACTTTTTAAAACTTTCCGCTAACAGCTACCACCGATTAAGTGGCTGGCGTAATTCCCGCGATTTAGCCGATTATTCCACTCGCCCTGCTAATGGTTGGGATCTTCGAGCTGAAGGTTGGCTACCCATTTATCCACATATAGGGGGTAAACTGACATATGAACAGTTTTATGGAGAAGAAGCCGCTCTATTTGGTACTAAAAATCGCCAAAATAACCCTTATTCAATTACAGCTGGCATTAATTATACCCCAATTCCATTGATCACATTGAATGGAGAACATCGTCAAGGTAAGGCGAGTAAGCAAGATTCGCGTATTGGTTTAAAGCTGAGCTACCAATTTGGAAAATCGTTCAAACAACACTTAGATCCTGATGCAGTCGGAGAATTCCGCTCGTTAATGGGCAATCGTTATGACTTTGTCAGTCGCAACAACCATATCTTGTTAGATTACAAAAAAAACGACACTATTTATCTCAACATGAACGCATCCATAACAGGTATTTCAGGGGAAAAAATCCCCCTGAAATATACCATTAATAGTCAATATGGTTTTAACCGCATCAATTGGCATGCCGATAGCCTCGTTGCCGCTGGCGGTCAAGTTATTGATGAAAAAAATGGTGCGTATAGCATTATTCTCCCGACCTATAAATCCGGAGGAAAAGTACAAAACCGCTATACCATAAACGCTGTTGCGGTTGATTCGAAAGGTAATATTTCTCCAAATGCTATATTACAAGTACAAGTTACACAACCTACTATTTTTTCTGCTAATAGCCCTCTTACACCTACAATCAATTTAGTTACGAACGGTACACCTGCTTTTACAGGCATAAAAGATAATAAACCAGCGAGCAAGCTGTTAAAAATGGCAGACCCATATATACATAACAACCACCACAAGATTTGAAGAAACACACTCTTTTCATTTTTACCCTAGAAAATTGTAATACCGATATAGTGCTCATAAATTATTAGTGATTTTTAGATATACCTATAAGTCATAATATGAGTTTAGTCACATCTATATAATGGTTTTCAAATCAAAAAATGTAATGAAAAATCCTTTACTACTAAAGTAGCATACTGCTTAGTAACAATTTGACTTAAAAGGACTGATGGCCATTTTTAATGCCAATCATCATAAAAAGCACTCAATTATCTTTTTCATTTTGAGTGCTAAAATAACTATCACGCTAGAAACAAAAAAATACAACTCATGAATAAGGATATTATGACTTTCATCGTAACACTATTACTTGGCATATTTGAAAGAACAACAAAAAATCGATCAAATAATGATCCTCCTAGTTTGACTCATTAGTGGAATAAACTTATAGCATGAAAGAAACAAACCAAATTAAGGGTAATTAAATATAAAAACCCAATATTGTTAATATTTTATTTCCTGTTTTTTTGGCATCAAATATCGAAATATGACAAATTCACAACACATCATGTTGATCAAAAACAATACATTAAAATTTACATTTGTTCTAACATTACGTAAATTCAAATTCAAATCATTGAAAATGATAACTTAATTTTAGGATTAAATATTTAAGAAAAATAATAATAGGTATGTGGATATTTAAAACGTCATTTTGAGACTAATTGAAAACAATTATAAGTATAGTATATCATTCAGTGAGTGGCACTTGATGGTCACTATATATTTAACCAAAAATGAAAAAACACAGATTATATTAAATGTCATTTATAGAATCTGAGAACCCACATTGATTGTTATCTCAACAATATAATTTAATAGAGAATATTTATGAATAGAAAATTTCCTGTAGCTTATGCCGTTGGACAAAAAATAAAATCATTAAGAAAATCTCAAGGTTATACTGTATTCCAGTTAGCAAGAGAGTGTAATATCAGCGAACAACAGCTATTTCGTTATGAACGTGGTGTTAATCGAATTGATATAGATTGCTTAGCAAGAGTAACAAAAATATTAGATGTTAATATCAGTGATATATTTTGTGATATATTCCAAGACAATCAAGATATTAAATATGAAAATAAAAACCAAGAATCCGTTGAGTCTTACGCATAGATCGCGTAATTATCATTCAATATTTACACCAACGATTTCTTGATTTGAGAAAGTTACTCTATATATGATGCATCCGTATAAAAAGTAAAAGCCTATTCAAAGGCTTTTACTTTTTATTTCATTTCAAATTCTGCCATTACAATATAGACGCTGTTAGACCTCTATTTGCGATTTTCCTTCACAAGCACTACCCTATACACTGTTTTACTCATCCATCTGCGAAAAACCATGTCACAACCAACCACATTCATGCAACGGCTCGGATTTGATTCTGACCGTTTACGTTTTGCTATGATTACTGCCTGCGCATCGATTTTAGCGCTATTTATTGCTGAATATGCCGGACTTGCTCATCCTCAATGGGCCGCAATGACCGTTTGGGCATCCGCACAACCATGGCGAGAAAACCTATTAGAAAAAAGTTGGTGGCGTTTTGCCGGCACCGTCAGTGGTGTACTGGCTGGCGTGATGCTTATTCAACTTCATCAGATCAGCCCTTTATTGTTTGTGATCAGTTTAGCTGGATGGCTAGGTGCATGCAGTGGAATCGGTCAATTACAAAAAGGCTTTGTGGCCTATGGGACATTCTTGGCTGGATATTCCGCGGTTATGGTGAGCATGCTCAGTGTCCACGCGACTAACAATCTTTTCTTTGTTGCTTGGGATCGATTTTGGACCATATTAGTCGGGGTGTTATGCGCTATTGTGTTTAATTTTCTGTTTACACCTAAACGCGAACAAACCGCAATCATCGCTTTAAAACAGAAAATTGATACTCAGTTTTACACTATTTTGCATCGTTCGTTATACAAAAAAGAACCTATTGCTAAGCACGAAATTGACACACTTTGGCAGCAAATGACGACCTATGATGAACAGCTTGAGGCAAACCGTATTGGCTGGCGTTATCACCGTAAACAAGTCGCAAAAGCACGCCAGCAATTATTTTTCCAAAGTCAAATTCTGCTGCAATTAGAACATGTTAAAAATATCGCTGCTTTCCCATTCCCCAAAATACAACCCACTGAACAACAATGGAAACATATCCTTTCCGTGTGTCCTAATGGCGTATTAAAGAATCTCCTGATCCCTCTGTTTTATGTCTCAAAAGGGGTGTCTATCAAAGCACATTACCGCGTCGATAAATTGAAATTACACCATGACCGAATTTCGGCTTGGCAAGCCTTCGCCCGTGCTTTTGTCACCATTGCCACCGTTGGTTTTTTGTGGCTAGTGACCCAATGGCAAGCACTTGCCTATCTGACATTAGGGTTATCAGTCATGATAGCGTTGTTTGCTTCTCTCGATTATCCCGCTAAGTTCATGAAAAATATATTTACAGGACAGTCTCTTGGCGCAATTGCTGCCTTAATTTGTACGTGGTGTTTATGGCCATTTGCATCATCTTCATGGCAAATGAGCGTCTTTATTGTCCCCGTGATCATTAGTGGTATTTTTGTTTTTGCCCACAGTAAACTGATTTTAATCGCCTTTGATTACATCATGGTCTCTTTGATCTTACTGCAACCGAGTTATCCTTTTACCTTGAGTTTTCCTGAAAGCCTCGGTAATGCCATCGCTATTGTTTGTGGACCACTAGTCGTAATGGGGGCTTTTTATTGGATTTACCCAACCAACCCCAAAAAACGTTACCAAAACCTAATTTTACTTAGTGAACAACAAGTTAAACTTGGACTTAATAAAATTATTACCGGACAGAAACCCTCTACATCTCAAATGAGCCATCGCCTATTTAGTGGGTTAATATTAGCTCGAAAAAATGACACTTCATTTGATAAAACCCTACAATTCTTCGCTATCCGACATGGAATTTGGCTCAATTTGATGCAAGTTTATAAACAATTTTCTGCTTGTGAATCGCATAAACGAGCCCTAAAAGGACTCGTGTTACATTTACAACGTCCACACCCTGATACTGTAAAAATTCATCGATTCACACAAAGGCTACGACGCAAAGCAAAAAATAGCGGTGAGCTATGTCTTCTGCTCGATAAAGTTCAGTTATATCTCCATAATTTAAACGCTAACAATTAAAGACAAAAAATAACAATTAATGAAGGTATGAAAAAAATAAAATAAACGATCAATCTAGATTAATTATTTAAAATAAATATCTTCTTTAATTTAAAATCACCCAATATAAGTGCTATATACAATAAAAAATTACGGTGTAATTTAAAATTTTTTTTAATTTCACGCGAAATTATCGGCATATTCAAAAAACGTAAAATTTGTTTAATTTTCGTTTAAAATCAGCATATTGATAAAAATCATACAATACCCATATTCCTGCTTTTCTATTTGACTTCATGACCTTTAATTTGCCATAGTAATTATTCAATATAAATATTTATATATTTCAACATTCCTTATTTTTATTCACTTTTTATTTTCACCAAAATAAAACATATCTGATTACTATTTTATAACAGAGGTTTTCATGACTAGGGAATTATTTTCTACTAATGAAATGAAAGTATTATTTGAAAAATTAGCATCCTTTACTTCTTATCCTGAAAATAAAGGCGTCACACGTTTAGCTTATACGCCAATAGACCAATCTGCACATCAATACATGATAGATATCATGCAAAAAGCAGGCTTTATCGTACGCCAAGATGCAGTCGGTAATATCTTTTGCCGATTGCCGGGAAAAAATCTCGATTTACCCGCCGTTGGAACAGGTTCCCATCTCGATACCGTACCCAATGGCGGTGCATATGACGGCACCCTTGGTGTTGTTGCTGGATTTTATGCACTCATGCAATTTCAGCCGCAACAATTATCCCGATCCCTTGAGCTCGTGATTTTTAGAGCAGAAGAATCCAGTCGATTTGGTTTTTCATGTATTGGTAGCAAAGTGTTACTTGGAAAAGTCGACCGTGAAAAATGGTCACTCAATCGCGATGACGATGGACGTAATTTTTTCGACGTACTTGATAGCCTTGGCTACCCAAGCCAAGATATTGAACAGTGCCAATTAACCGATGATACCTATTCTGCGTTTATTGAGATGCACATTGAGCAAGGTCGACGTCTTGAGCTAGCAGGAAAACCCGTAGGAATTGTTAACGGTATTGCCGCCCCCACCCGATTCCAAGTGCAAGTGACGGGGCATGCCGACCATTCCGGAGCAACCCCCATGTACCAGCGCCATGATGCTTTAGTGGCGAGTGCGGCTATCATCAGTGATCTCAACCGCGCTGCATGCCGAGAAGCCGTCTGGGGAACTGTCGGCACGATTGGAAAACTCAATGTTTATCCAAACTCCATGAATGTGATCCCCGGAGAAGTGAATTTCTTAGTCGATATCCGCGGTATTGAGTCAGAAAGTATTGCTCGTGTTGCCAATCACTTGAAAAATTCCATTAAAAAGTCTGAACAAGACAACGATGTTTCCATTCAACTTCGTGAAATTTCTGCCGAAGCTCCAGTGAAATTAGATAGCAATATTTGTCACCTAATTGAGCAACTCTGTATTGAACACAACATCGACTATATGACCATGCTAAGCGGTGCAGGGCATGACTCCATGAACCTCGCCCAACGATTTCCGACCGCAATGATTTTTACACCATCAAAAGAAGGCATAAGCCATCATCCCGATGAATTCACCGACTTCGACAATATTATCGTTGCCGCCAATCTATTGAAAGACACGCTATATGCCTTAGCGAAATAAAAAAAGCCGCTGGGATATTCCTTTCCCAGCGGTTTTTCTCTATCACTTAACTACCTAGCACTTAAATACCTATCAATTTAAATTACATTAAGGACACTAAACATCCGGTATACAGCTGATAGGCTGTTAACATCTGTTTCTCATCAAAATCAAAGTTAGCTTGGTGATGCCCCGCGGTTCTGTCCGCACCCACAACGAAATACAGTGATTTACCACCATGGCGCTGAACACGCTTAGCCAAAATTGTCGCATCTTCACTGCCACCAAATGGTCGAGTTGCAACCGCTGTTAATTCAGCATGTTGTCCCACCACACTTGCCAGAGTATCAATCAGTTCTTGGTCATTGGTTAAATCCACCGCTTCCCCCATCACTTCACTTTCCATTTCTAATTGGAAGCTATGTGCGGAGCCTTCAGCCATGCGAATGGCATTTTCGCTCATAAAGCGGTTAATTTCTTCGTTTTCCCCACGCACTTCTACCTGCATTTGGGCATACGATGGCGTGACATTACGCCCTTCCCCTGCATTCAACACCCCAACATTAATGCGTGACATGCCTTTACCGTGTCGTGAGATGCCTAGCATTTGCGTTGTTGCATGACAGGCGCCCGCTAATGCATTACGACCTAATTCAGGTTCAGCTCCCGCATGGGAAGGTGCTCCTTTGAAACGAAAATCCAACTTAGTGGTGCACAAGAAATGGGTAGGGTTAATCACAATTTCACCGCTATTGGCGATAAATCCTAGGTGAGCCCCTAAGAAGTAATCAACATCATCCACGATCCCACTTTCTGCCATCGCTCTTGCACCACGAACCCCTTCTTCAGCAGGTTGGAATAACAATTTTACCTTGCCAGATAAGCTGGCTTTATTTGCCACTAGCCAATGGGCAACAGCTAGACCAATTGCAATGTGTCCATCATGACCACAGGCATGCATCTCACCAGGGTGGCAAGAACTAAAATTATCATTTTTTGGGCGATGAGTTTCTTGGGTACTCTCAGTCACCCCAACACAGTCAATATCGAAGCGTAGTGCAATTGTCGGACCGGCTTTACCACTATCAAAAATAGCAACGCATCCCGTTAGTTCCTGCATTTCAGCTAACAGATCTTCATTCACTTGGTGTTTTCTTGCAACCGCTAAACCTTTCTCAACCACGTTTTGTTGGCGTCCAAAAGCGTATTCAGGATTAATCACCTGTGGACCCACTTTCACGTCTAAACCTAAGCCACGCAGTTCTTCAACAATTTTCGCGGTCGTTAAAAATTCAGACCAACCAATCTCTGGATATTGATGGAATTCACGACGCCATTCGGTCAATTTTTCTAATGTGATGTTCGACATGTTATCTCCTTACAATTAAAGCATGATGAGCGCAATAAAGATCACCCCAACAATCATGCCGGGCGCAGTACGCTTAACAATCTCCATCGGGTTAACATTGGCTAAACCCGCACAAACGATAGCTGCACCCGCTAACGGTGACATGGTTCTACCCAAGGCGCCAGAAATTGCAGATGCCATTCCCAAATCAGGAATTTCGTAACCAAATTGCTGAGCAAACGGCGTGACAGTTTCATTGAAAGCAAATGCCGCTGCATCGCCTGAGCCCGTAATAATCCCCATTAAGAATGGACCCAAAGTCCCTCCCCAACGTGCAAATTCAGGAGAATGAATCAGAAAACCAATAAAGGAATCAATTAAACCAGATGCTTTTAAGCCCGCAGAGAATACTGCAGCCGCAATGATAATCCCGAGGACATCCCCATAAGCATTCCCCATTCCTTTAAAGAACTCTTTCGTGATCGTAGAAGGGTTAGTGCGAGTAATCACTAATGCATAAATAGCCCCGATCACCATCGCTGCGGGTACGCTGATTTGATAAGCTTTCAATGCATCCATGAACGGAAGAATCAATAAAATCAACGGAATAAAAGGTGCTGTTGCATACAGGTAATTTGGCTGCTCTGCCGGCGTATTTGGCTCAGTTCCCGCAGCGCCATTCACCTCTACCACGGCTTTCATGTTGTACTCTTTTTTCACCAACGCGACGACCGCTAACGAAACAGCTGCGATACCCCCCACCGATAAACTGTATGGTCCATGGCGAGCAATTAAGTCAACAATACTCATATTCGACATTTGTGCCACAAATGGGTTATGAGACAAACCTGGACTCAACATAGAACCGATAGTACCGCACAGCACGGCACCGCCAGCAATAGCAGGATGAATACGTGCAGCAATCAACAATGGAATTAATGTTGCACCTACCGCAGCGGCACACCCTGCCGCAGAAGGAATTGCAATATTAATGAAGAAGGTCAATACAACGGCGGCGGGGATCAAGAAAAAACCTAATCGTGTTAAAACCTTAGATAACACAAGCACTAAGTGTTTATCACACTTGGTATATTTCATGACATAGGCAAAACCCATACTGGAACAAATGGCTTGAATCAGAGGGGCTGAAACCATACGCTCACTAAATGCATTTAAGGCATCCATTGGCACAAGGCTGACAATACACAGCACCAGCCCCGCAGCAATTAACACCATTCGGGTTTCATATTTTTTTATTAAAAGATAAATTGTAACAACAATAATTAATGCCGCGATAATTTGTATTATCATGACTGCACCTCTTTTATCCCTGGATAAATAGATAAGAAAAACAAAATGAAGAGTAATTTTTAATTGGTGATTCATTGTGAGCTTTAATGGCTTTATTTAATTGAGGGATATCAATTTTAATTCCCTATTTTGAAATTAACCGTCATTTTGTGATCCACACAATGTTTATCATAAAAAAATCCACCAAAAATTAAAAATATCCTTTAAAAACATAGCCATGAATAACGCAAAGGAAACATTAAGTTTCGTTAAAATAACGATAAAATTAACGTCCTTATCATTTTGTTAAAATTAGAACGATTTTTTCAAACTTCATTTATTTAATATAAAACCATTAATTTTAGTAAATAATAAAAATTATATATTTGACTATTAAATTGGATTTAAATCATTCCTTACAAAAAAATTGAAGTAATAAATTCCACATAACAAATTAAAAGAGTAGTTATAAATAAATATAAAAACCAACTTACCTATAATATTTGTTTGCGTAAATATAAATAAAAATAGCAATGTATTAAAATCCACATGATCGGAAGTCTTTTATTTTTATTTTACGCTTATTTTCTTGTATTGAGAGTCATTTTCATTTCGTCCTTGCTTTGTCATTTTATCCATTCACTCGATTTATTATCGCTTCATCCCCCACCCTCCAACCATGCTCACTAGAGTAAAAAATACGCAAAAACACCATTCATTAATTCTTTTTAAGCATGTATGAAATCGTTTGCTTTTTATTTTTACGGCTATAAACTGCGTCGGATTTTTTGGCTAGAGAAAAGCAACAGGAGGTCATTGTGTCCGGCGATAAAAATTATAGTCATGAGCCAGTACCCATATCCGCGCGAAAAGGCGGGCTCGCATTAACCTTTGTAATGCTGGGTTTAACGTTCTTTTCCGCCAGCATGTGGACCGGAGGCGCTCTCGGTACCGGTCTTAGTTTCAACGATTTCTTCCTCGCAGTTCTCATTGGTAATCTTATTCTTGGTGTCTACACCGCCTTTCTTGGTTTCATTGGTTCAAAAACCGGCTTAACAACCCACCTTCTTGCTCGTTATTCATTTGGTATCCGCGGCTCTTGGCTCCCTTCATTCTTACTTGGCGGTACACAGGTCGGCTGGTTCGGTGTCGGCGTTGCCATGTTCGCCATTCCCGTCGGTAAAGCTACTGGCTGGGATATCAACTTACTGATTGGTATTTCCGGTATTTTGATGACCATCACCGTGTTCTTCGGAATCTCGGCATTAACCGTTCTGTCAATTGTTGCTGTTCCTGCTATTGCTATCTTAGGTAGCTACTCCGTATATCTTGCCGTCACTGATGCCGGCGGCTTAAGCGCACTACAAACCATTAAACCTGCCCAACCTATCGATTTTAACCTTGCGCTCGCCATGGTGGTTGGTTCGTTTGTCAGCGCCGGAACGTTAACCGCCGACTTCGTTCGCTTCGGGCGCAAACCAAAGATCGCGGTACTGGTTGCCATTGTGGCGTTCTTTTTGGGTAACTCACTCATGTTTATCTTTGGTGCTGCGGGTGCCGCTTCCCTCGGCATGGCAGACATCTCTGATGTGATGATCGCGCAAGGGCTGCTCATTCCCGCGATTATTGTGCTTGGTTTAAACATTTGGACCACCAATGACAATGCGCTATACGCTTCCGGTTTGGGCTTCGCAAACATCACGGGTTTATCCAGTAAAACATTATCCATTATCAACGGCTTAGTGGGCACACTCTGCGCACTGTGGCTGTATAACAACTTTGTCAGCTGGCTGACCTTTTTATCCGCAGCCATTCCACCGATTGGTGGCATTATCATTGCGGATTACTTAATGTATCGTCATCGTTATGCCACTTTTGACATGAGCAAAATGCGCGATGTGAATATCAGTGCGTTAATCGCTGTTGCTGCGGGCGTTGCCGCAGGACATTGGTTACCGGGGATTGTCCCTGTGAACGCTGTGCTTGGCGGTGCTATCTGCTACGCCATCCTAAATCCACTATTGAATCGCGTGCGCGCCACTAATTCGGAGATGACCCGTGCTTAATCAACATATTCAACATATCCACAATGTCCGTTTGCCTGAACGTGAAGGTCTGTGGCGAATCGATATTGAAAATCAGCAAATCAAAGCTATCGTTCCTCAGCCCGCAGGTGAAGTATTAGCCAACAGCCTAGACGGCGAAGGCGGTTTAGCTATTCCACCGTTTGTTGAGCCACACATCCATTTGGATACGACCCAAACCGCTGGGCAGCCAAATTGGAACCAATCGGGTACGCTGTTTGAAGGAATTGAACGTTGGGCAGAGCGCAAAGCGATGCTGACCCATGACGATGTGAAAGAGCGCGCTTGGCAAACTCTAAAATGGCAAATTGCTAACGGTATCCAACATGTTCGTACCCACGTTGACGTTTCCGATGCCACTTTAACGGCACTGAAAGCCATGCTGGAAGTGAAAAAAGAAGTTGCGCCGTGGGTGGATATGCAAATCGTTGCCTTCCCACAAGAAGGGATCATGTCCTATCCAAACGGCGAAGAGCTATTAGAAGAAGCATTACGCTTAGGCGCCGATGTTGTCGGCGCCATTCCGCACTTTGAATTCACTCGTGAATATGGCGTGGAATCACTGCATAAAACCTTCGCTCTGGCACAGAAATACGACCGTTTAATCGATGTTCATTGTGATGAAATTGATGATGAACAGTCACGCTTTGTTGAAACCGTTGCCGCTCTCGCTCACCGTGAAAATATGGGCTCACGCGTCACCGCTAGCCATACCACAGCCATGCACTCATACAATGGGGCTTATGCATCCCGTTTATTCCGTCTGCTGAAAATGTCTGGCATTAACTTTGTCGCCAACCCGTTAGTGAATATTCACTTACAAGGTCGTTTCGATACCTATCCAAAACGTCGTGGGATCACCCGTGTCAAAGAGATGCTCTCTGCCAATATTAATGTCTGCTTCGGTCATGACGATGTATTCGACCCGTGGTATCCACTGGGTACAGCCAATATGCTGCAAGTGCTGCACATGGGACTGCATGTTTGCCAATTGATGGGTTATGGTCAGATTAACGATGGTCTCAAACTGATTACTGAGCACAGTGCAAAAACGCTGAACTTACAAAACTACGGTATCAATGAAGGGAAACGTGCCAGCCTACTGATCCTGCCTGCTGAAAACGGTTTTGATGCAGTTCGTCGCCAAGTGCCTGTACGTTACTCCATCCGTGATGGTCGCGTTATCGCCACCACACAGCCTACCATCACCCAGATTCAACTCGACGACGTCGAAACCATCCGTTACGGCTATCAGCCACATAGCGGAAACTAAGTTTTATCCCCCAACACGGGGCTTATTGAGCCTGCAATCAATGAGAACCCCGTGTTGTTTCTTCCTATTGGTCTTTCACATCGCATCTTAGGACTAAATTCCTAGCCATTTCTTTAACGTTAAAATTTCTTTAAGATGAAATAAAATTAAGTCAAATAATGTCATTGTTAGGTTGCCATGAGAATACTATTAATTGAAGATCACCTAAAAACGCAAGGTTGGGTCAAAAATGGTTTAGAAGAAGCCGGATTTCTTGTGGATGTCGCTGATGATGGTCGCGATGGACTCTATTTTGCCTTAGAAAACAATTATCAATTAGTGATCCTCGACATCATGCTGCCGGGTATGAATGGCTGGGAGATTTTAAAGATCCTACGCACAGCTAAAAATATTCCGGTCATTTGTCTCACGGCTCGAGATGCTGTTGATGACCGGATTAAAGGTTTAGAGCTCGGCGCCAATGACTATCTTGTTAAACCGTTTTCATTTTCTGAATTATTAGCACGGGTTAAAAACCAATTAAAAGTTAACCAGCCCGTCTCAACCACCATGACCATTGCAGATCTCAAAATTGACTTAACTCGCCATGAGGTTGAGCGTGGTGGACAAAAAATTATCCTAACCCGACAAGAGTTTTCCTTATTACTGTTTTTTGTCCTACATTGCGATGAAATTTTACCGAGAACTTTAATTGCTAGCGAAGTCTGGGGGATCGATTTTGACAGTGATACCAATATCATCGATGTCGCCATCCGTCGATTGAGAAAGAAAATTGATGATGAGTTTGAAATTAAGCTTATCGAAACCATCCGTGGGATGGGGTATCGCTTAAATAGGCCAATAGAATGAAAAAGAAGTCACTTCGCTTTAAACTTATTTCTCTGTTTATCATTTTGATGGTTGCTAATGCCGGTGTAGTGACATGGATTTTGTATCATTCACTCAAAAATGAATTATCTGAGCAAGATAACAATTTATTGGTTAACCGTGCGGAACAGCTTGCCAAACTCATCGCAGGTGGCATTGATATCAAAACGCTTCCCATGTATTTCCAAAGTATGATGGACATGCGCCAAGACTTGATTCAAATTTCTGATACAACAGGGCACATACTGGTCACCACCAATCGAGAATTACTGGATACGCAACCACTTCAGATAGTCAATCTTGAACAACTCAATATCAATGCCATCAACCATTGGCAAACCGCTCAAGGTATCCCCATTTCCGCAGTTTATTTCGCAATGAATTCCCCAATAGGGCCGCTCCATGTGGTGCTTGGTAAAGTCTCCGTCGACCGCAGCGGCGTATTGACCCAGTACCTCACCCAAAGCTTACTTATTTCTGCCTTATCGATTTTGCTAATGGGTCTGCTCAGTTTATGGCTCTTGAAAAAAGGCTTATCCGATATTCAGGCATTGAGCCAGATCACGATCAAAACGGATGTTCATGCGTTGAATGATCCGATCGATATTGATCAGCTACCACAGGAGTTGAAAGTGCTGGGCGAGTCAATGAACACCATGCGCCAACAGCTAAAACACGATTTTGTTAAGCTCACTCAATTTGCCGATGACTTGGCGCATGAGCTGAGAACCCCCATCAATGCTATTCGGGTGCAAAATGAAATTACACTCCAGCGCTCACGTAGTGTTAGTGAATATGAAATGATGATTGTCAGTAATATTGAGGAGCTCGATAAACTGGCGAAAATGATCCAAAGTTCCTTGTTTATTGCCCGTGCTGAAAATAAAAACATTACCTTAAATCGAGAGAGTCTTTCTCTATATTCAATCGTTAACGATGTTTATGAGCTCTTTTCCGCGTATGCGGAAGAGAAACAAATTGAGCTCTATTGCGAGCCTTCATCCGTAACGATTGATGCTGATCCTGTATTACTCAGCCGAGTTTTTGTGAATATCGTATCCAACGCGATTAAGTATTCGCACTCAGGCACCCGCGTTGTTACCCAAATTATTGCCCTGCCGCAACAACGGGAAATTAACATTACCAACCAAGGCGAACCGCTACAAAATAGTAATGAGATTTTCACCCGTTTTTGGCGCGGAGATAATGCCAGAACCACGGAGGGAACTGGGCTGGGGCTGGCGATTGTCAAAGCCATTGTTGAACTGCATGGCGGCTCAGTTAGCTTTGAACACCATGCAGGTACCAGCACTATTACGCTAAAGTTTCCTACAATTAAGTAAGATGACAAATTTGTCATCTTACTGTCAGCCACTTTTATCGCGCTTTCGGTATAACTGATTTCATTCCTCTTTTTGCTATGGAGCGCATGATGAAAAAGTTACCTAAAATTCCCGCCACTCACATCACGGATGAATCTGTCTTTTTTATGAAACGCCGACAGTTGCTTAAAGCCTTAGGCGTTGGGGCTGCGGGTTTAACCATTGCGACGAATGCAAATGCGGGGCTCTTTTCATGGTTTAATGATGACACCCCAGCAGCTCCTACGGTGCCAAGAAAAGTGCTGACATTTACTCAGCCTACCGAATTTCAGTCATCCTTAACGCTCACCCCTGAAGATAAAGTGACGGGTTATAATAACTTTTATGAATTTGGGCTGGGTAAATCTGATCCTGCCGAGAATGCCCATACTTTAGTCACAGATGAGTGGACAGTGACCATTGATGGCGAAGTGAATCGCCCCCTCACTCTTAATTTAGATGACATCAATACTAAGTTCCCCTTAGAGGAGCGTATCTATCGTATGCGCTGCGTTGAGGCTTGGTCGATGGTCATCCCCTGGATTGGCTTTCCTTTAGCAAAATTATTGGCGTTAGTCGAACCCACCAGTAAGGCCAAATATGTGGCGTTTGAAACCCGCTATGCCCCCGAACAAATGCCAGGACAAAAAAGCCGCTATGTTGGCGGAGGCTTAGACTACCCTTATGTTGAAGGATTGCGCTTAGACGAAGCCATGAATCCACTGACTCTACTTGCTACAGGCGTTTATGGGAAAACATTACCCAACCAAAACGGTGCGCCGATCCGGTTGGTCGTCCCGTGGAAATATGGCTTCAAGGGGATTAAATCCATTGTCAAAATTCGTCTTACTGAGCAAATGCCGGATACCACATGGAACCTATCCGCCCCGAGTGAATATGGCTTTTTTGCCAACGTGAATCCAGATGTTGATCACCCTCGTTGGTCACAAGCGACCGAGCGTTTTATTGGTGCAGGAGGCTTAGGTCAAGTCACCCGCCAGCCTACATTGCTGTTTAATGGATATGGCGACCAAGTGGCAAGCTTATATCAAGGAATGGATTTGCGGAGATACTATTGATGCCCCAAGACAGTAGGCTAATCGTTGCATTAACCAAAGGAGGCTTTCATCTGATTGCACTGCTCCCTTTGGCATGGCTGATTTTTTTAATCGACGCTCAACGGCTTGGCGCTGATCCTGCTAAAGATATTCAACATTTTACGGGAATAGCCGCTTTACGTTTGCTGCTCATTATCGTGCTAATTCCACTGGCTGCGAGGTTATTGCGATTTACTACCCTGTTTCAAACGCGAAAATTACTGGGATTATGGTGTTTCTTCTGGGCTGTACTGCATTTAACTAGTTATCTATTACTGGAGATTGGCGTCAATAATTTGGCGTTATTTTTCGACGAGATTTTTTCGCGGATCTATTTAGTGATTGGCGCAATAGCTTGGCTATGTTTAATGTTGATGGCGGTCAGTTCATTCAACCGAATACGCCTTTCTTTGGGCGTATGGTGGAAAAGAATTCATATGTTACTCTATCCGACGTCCTTACTCGCACTTTGCCACTATGCTTTATCATTAAAAACCCTAACGCCTGAGCCATTTATCTATTTAGGGTTAGTGGGTAGTGCGTTCGCTTACCGTGTTTGGATCCAACAAAAACAGCAGATCAAACCTTAGGATAAGTTGGCGACCGCCAAGATCGCCAACCAATTCATCAGCGATAAAAAATCAGCTTTTTATCTACTTCAATATTCATCGAATCTTGCCAAGCCACCAGCGTTAAGTGAGCAAGCTTGCTCAGCCCCACATAAAATGGAGAATTGCCTTTTTCCTGCATTTTCTCTAAATACAGCAAGCCCCATGGCAAAATATGTTTCCCCAGTAATTCGGCGAGTTTTTCGGGTTGATGCTCTGCCACCCAAGCCACCATCATCATCAGTAAGCCAAAATGGTCTTCGGGTTCATTCTGTGTGAGATGAATATCAATTTGATTTGCTTGCATCCATTCGCGCAGTTGTAAGGTTGATTCCCCGAAAAGTACATTTTCTTTATCTAACCAGACCGAACCCCAAGGTGGCGAAGGGAGTGCGTAAGGACCGATAAAAAGGCGTTGGTATGCTTCATCCAGTGTTTCGTCATCACGTTGAACCACTGCCATTTCTGTCGCTATTGCCTGTTTTTGCTCTTCAGACCCATAATGCCAGTCTGACACCCACTCACCTGATGCCAGTAATTCGATAATGTCGGGCACCTGATCAGGAGAATAATAGAATGCCGCACCAAGGATCCGAGCTGTAACGGAAATATCATTTAAAGCGAGTTCGTTCATGGTGTGTAATCCACTGTTTATTTATCGTTTGGCTTATTATTAATAAAAAATTATAAATAAAAAGGCTTAGCAAAACATCTTGCTAAGCCTCATACAGAAAGACTTAATTAACTGCCATACCAACGGTCATGTGCAGACCATAGAACACACCGCGTCCGATAATCTCACCTGCCAGTACGAACAAAGTCCCTATGCCTAAATTAGCAACAGAGGGATTACGTCTCGCAATTAACGGCATGACCCAGCAACCCAAGCCCATCGCAATGGCGACAATCTTAATATCCATTAAGAAACCGTAGTCAGGGACTAAATCTGTTGCTTTTTGGACAGCAGTTTCAATGCTCGCCAAATCAAACCCTTGGGAAATTGCCACTGCTGCACTCACCAACAACGCCACCGCACTCAATGCAGGAAGACGGCGAATACATTGTAGGTCAAACCCAGCCACGCGCAGCAGCAATGCCGCGAGGATTGGTCCACCCAAGAATGCCGTTAACACGAAGTTGATCATGGTGTAGCTGTTATTCCACGTTGGTACCGTTGGGATTTGGTACACACGAGAGGTCGCGACCACAAAAATAGCCGCTAATACCGCCACTACCACTAGCCACAGTTTGCCTAATGTCGCAGGCATTTTGTTTAACACAGCCAACAACCAATACAAGCCGCCAAAGGCAAAGAAGATTGCACCACTGGCAATTTCATTACTCAATGAAGACGCACCTAAACGGTTAAACGCATTAAATGCACGCAGTGGTGTACCCATGTGCATCGTCGATAATAAGAAACCGATGCCCATTAAGACCCACAAACCGAACATGCTGTAATGCACTTTGCGGTTAAGTTCAGTGGATAATTTGCCACTTAACAACACCGCTGCCATCACAATAAATGCACCTGCAACACTTTGACCAATGACCGTAAAAAACATCAATGGCCATTCATGAATTCCCGCTCCCATATTAGACTTCCTCCGGGTTAGCCAGATGTCCCGTGGTATCACCGACAGGTTTGCTATTGGCATTCAATTTTAAAACGATATTTGGATGAGTGTACTCCGCTGACGGTAACGGTGCGATTTCCGCTAAATCGCCATATTTGGCGCGTAGCTCTTCAATCGGTGCCATATCCAGTGCACGCAGTGGGCAAGATTCCACACAAATTGGTTTTTTGCCTTCTGCAACACGCTCATAGCAACCGTCACACTTAGTCATGTGACCTTTGACTTGGTCAAACTGAGGAGCACCATAAGGGCATGCCATACTGCAATAGCGGCAACCAATACACACTGCTTCATCGACCACGACAAACCCGTCTTCGCGCTTATGCATTGCACCACTCGGACATACTTTGGCACACGCTGGGTCGTCACAGTGGTTACAAGAGATGGACAGATAATACGCAAAGACGTTTTGCCCATACACACCATCTTGCTCAGTCCAATCACCACCCGCATATTCATAAATACGACGGAAATTCACTTCTGGAGATAAATTTTTAAAGTCTTTGCACGCTAACTCACAGGTTTTGCAGCCAGTG
Organism: Providencia alcalifaciens DSM 30120; assembly: GCF_000173415.1. Classification (GTDB taxonomy): domain Bacteria; phylum Pseudomonadota; class Gammaproteobacteria; order Enterobacterales; family Enterobacteriaceae; genus Providencia; species Providencia alcalifaciens. The sequence goes on from NZ_ABXW01000052.1 coordinate 231,626, forward strand.
CAACGACTTGAATCGATATAAAAACCATATTGCGTTGACATATCTGGCATCCTTAAGCTTTCACAACTTCAACAAGATTCGAGTGTGATGGGTTCCCTTTCGCCAATGGCGATGGACGTTGAGTGGTCAGCACGTTAATGCTGCCCGCATGATCAACGCGGTTACCATCTGGGTCATACCATGCACCCTCACCCAACCCCACTACACCTGGTAAAATACGTGGTGTGACTTTGACTTTGACACGCACTTCGCCGCGGTCATTGTATACGCGGACTAAATCCCCATGTTTCAGGTCGCGTTTTGCCGCATCTTGTGGGTTGATCCATAACTCTTGAGGACAAGCCGCTTTCAATACATCCACGTTGCCATAGGTTGAGTGGGTACGTGATTTATAGTGGAAGCCCGTCAACTGTAATGGGAATTTTTCCATTAATGGGTCGCCGTATTGCTCAAACCCAACGGAATAGACTGGCAATGGATGGATCACATCCCCCTCTTCCAATTCCCATGAATTTTGCAGCTCAGCTAATTGCGCGGAATAGATCTCAATCTTGCCTGATGGTGTCGTTAATGGATTCGCGATTGGGTCTTCACGGAAACTTTGGTAAGCCACATGGTGACCTTTCGGATCCCGTTTTTTGAAGATCCCTTGTTCGCGGAACTCTTCAAACGTTGGCAACTCAGGTAATGCCGCACGAGATTGTTCGTATAAATGGCGCAACCATTCTTCTTGGGTACGATTTTCAGTGAACTGTTCACCGACACCCATACGTTTAGCAATTTCGCTGGTCATTTCATAGATATTGCGGCTTTCAAAACGAGGTTTGATAGCTTGGTCGGCAAAAATAACGTAGGACATGTTGCCTGCAGACGCATCCATACAGAAATCCATTTGCTCCGATGCAGTACAGTCTGGTAGTAAGATATCCGCATATTTTGCAGAGGCGGTCATGTGGTTATCAATCACCACAATCATTTCACACTTCGATTCGTCTTGTAGGATATCGTGAGTACGGTTAATTTCTGAATGTTGGTTAACTAAACAGTTACCTGCGTAGTTCCATACCATTTTAATTGGCACATCCAATTTGTCTTTACCACGGACACCATCACGGGTAGCCGTCATTTCAGGGCCACGCAGGATAGCGTCTGTCCACATAAACATCGAAATGCTGGTTTTGACTGGGTTAGTTAATGTCGGCATACGGACAAATGGGATACTGTAAGAGCCTTCGCGTGCCCCCGTGTTACCACCGTGAATACCAATATTACCCGTGAGAATCGCTAACATAGAGATCGCACGGGAAGTCAGCTCACCATTAGAACGACGCTGAGGTCCCCAACCTTGCACAATGTAAGCCGGTTTTGCGGTCCCAATCTCGCGTGCTAATTTCACAATACGCGCAGCGGGAATACCGGTGATCGATGCAGCCCACTCAGGTGTTTTCGCTTGACCGTCAGGCCCTTCCCCTAAGATATACGCTTTATAATGTGCATTTTTCGGTGCGCCTGCTGGCATCGTAGTTTCGTCATAACCAACACAATATTTATCTAAGAACGGCTTATCGACTAAATCTTCTTTGATCATCACATACGCAATAGCGTTAACCAGCGCCGCATCAGTACCCGGACGAATTGGGATCCATTCATCTTCACGCCCTGCACCTGTATCGGTGTAGCGAGGATCGATGATGATCATTTTTGCGTTAGATTTTTCGCGTGCTTGTTCAACATAGTAAGTCACCCCGCCGCCGCTCATACGCGTTTCGCCTGGGTTATTACCAAACATCACCACTAATTTAGAGTTTTCGATATCTGATGGACTGTTACCGTCTGCCCAGCCACCAAAAGTGTAATTCAGACCTGCTGCAATCTGTGCAGTACTGTAGTCACCGTAATGGTTTAAGTAACCACCACAACAGTTCATCAGACGCGCAATTAAAGTCGCTCCCGGTGGCCATGATTTTGTCATGGTGCCGCCCAGAGTACCTGTGCCGTAATTCAGGTAAATGGACTCATTACCGTAGTCTTTGATTAAGCGTTTCATGTTATCCGCGATAACATCGAACGCTTCTTCCCAACTGATTCGTTTAAATTTACCTTCACCGCGTTTGCCCACACGCATCATTGGGTAGCGTAGGCGATCTGGGTTATAAACGCGGCGACGCATTGAGCGTCCACGTAAACAAGCTCGGACTTGATGCAGTTCTTCATATACGTCATTACCGGTATTATCCGTTTCAACGTATTTGATTTCACCGTCCACCACATGCATACGCAATGGACAACGGCTTCCGCAGTTTACCGTGCACGCACTCCAAACAACTTTTTCATTCCCTGATGGTGTCGATGTTTTTTGCTCTGTTTCCGCTGAGGCACTGAACGGAAGGGAAAATCCTCCCGCTGCTGCGGCTAAACCTGTCACGGCACCCGCTTTCACAAAGCCGCGACGGCTAAGAGGAGCAAAAATAGCAGCTTTCTCTTTTATATTGGCCATATATAACTCGCTCACTTAAATTGCAATTGCTTAAAATAATAAAAAGTTTTTTTCGCTAAAATAATGATTAAGAAAATGTATTCTCTGGGCTATTAGCAATAACACCACTAGCCACATGATTAGAGGTAATTAGAATTTTTTATTGAATTAATAATATCAATCGCGGAATTTGAGAGGTTGTTTTACATCAACAAAGCTGTTGGTAATCAATATAGTGAACTACTTTTTGCCGCTTAACTCGTGGCTGATTCTAGGAATTCGCTATGTATTGGAATATATAACCAGGAGTTTTGTAATATATAAAACCTTAATTTCAAATGATTATAAAAAATAATACTCTTAAAATTTTATTTTTTTAGATTTCCTCTTATGATGGTCTTTCTGGTGTTTATTAGAAGTCTGAAGACAATAAATGAAAATGAAAATCAATTTCATAATTAATTTTTAAACATATTCAAAATACAAGAATGAGATATTTTCATTCAAAAATAAATTTGATTTATTAGCACTCATTCTCTTTAGCACTAAAACTAAGCAGAATTTAATCTAATTAAAAATCACACCAAAACAGCACTACTCACAGTTACCTACGGCGTAATATTTATCAAAAATAACAATGTACTTGCGACTTTTTTTAGATAAACGCGCATCTTGATACGTTTGATTAGGTAGCAAGTAAAGAACGTAAGGCTCGGTATCATCCTCTGCATTGCAATTGTTATGCAGCAATACTCTAAAATAAGTATTCCCTGTATTTTTCAAAATGCCTGCATTTTGGTCGAGAGTGTACTTAAAATCAGGCTGTTTGGGTCTCACGACGAAGTACGTTTCTAAACTCACCGTTGGGTAAAACAGCGGCTGTTTACGCTGCTCTTTATCATTCTGCATTTCAAGCGGTGTTTCACTGATGATAATTTTGTAATAGCGCTCTTGGTTATCTTCCGCTCCGCGATAAAAAATTTTAAAAAATTCCTGCTCTCCCGGTAATAGGATTTTCTTGAGTGGTGTAAAGATGATTTCACCATCATGAATCGCGCGTCCTTGTTCATGACTACCCGGTTTATCAATCTGATATGCGCTGAAACTGTACAAGTTGGTTTTTTTGGTATCGTTAATATAAGGCTTAGAAAAGAATTCGCCCTCGGAGTCCATCGAAGAAATATCCGAGCTAATGTAGAGTGCATGAGCGCTGCCATTGAATGAAAATAGCATGCTGAGCAATAAGAATTTCAGCAAAGAATTGAATGTCATATTTAACCTGTTAGCGCTGAAGAAAAAGGCGACTTAAGATTAAATAAATCGCCTCAAAGGTGAATCATATTTAATGAATATCGGGTCCCGTCCAGATGGCTTTTACTGTCACGGTGCCGCTTGCCGAAACGGTCCCTAACCAATCAATTCCATCCAACGTAAAGAATGAGTTCGCTTCATTCATTGGAAATGATAAATCTAAATTCGTGCGATAAAACGAGCCTAAATCTTCATTCGGTTTTGCCCACGGAGTCTCCTCCCATAACGCATTTTTGAGGGAGATCTCGTTGCTATCGCAGCTGGCTCGGTAAGACTCTAAGCTTCCCGTGTAATTTTTAAATGACAAATACGCCGAAAACGGGACTTGCAGTTTGTCATCATTCGAACTAAATAAGCAGTACGATTGCCCTTTTAGCGTCGTGCTCGGTCCATCCACTGCTGCCGTAATTGAATCTGCCTGCCTTGGTCCGCTGGTCGTCACAATATAATTAAATTCAATTGGCGGCTCTTCATTTCCCACTTTCCCTGTTTTCGATTGATTCGGGTTAAAGTCAGCAGGGATAATACTTATCCCATAATCCCGCGGTTTAAGAATAAGGGTATTGGACGGTGTGAACTCATAATAACCAGATTGAGGTACCGCTGAGTTAGTAAATGAAAACGTAAAAAACTCTTGGCTATTTTTAAAATCAACATTGGACGATACCAACCGCTTCAAAAACGTATTGGATAGAAATATCGATACATTCTTATTATTGCCTTTAAAGTAATAGCTCGCTGGGTAAGTTGTATTGTAATAATACCAACTATTACTCCCGTCATCAGGACCAATCAATATCGTGTTAGCAGCAGGTACAAACGGAATCAATGTACTATTAACCTTTAAACTCAACATAATATTGGCGAATATCTCCCCCTTTGTCTCATGATCGACAACTTGGCAGATAATCCCATTTTGATTTAATACGATACCGATTCTGCAAAATTGAGAACCTAATCCTAAAGTTGGATTTCCATTACTATCAATAAATATCTCTTGCAAAGCCCCCGTTGAAGTCAGCTTGATATGCCCAGATTTAGTAATATTGAATTCATGGGATGCGATAATCTGCCCGCCTACACTTTGGCAAGTCTCGCCTTTGCTTGGGTTATAATCGGTTTTTGTCATGCAAGATCTATAGCTATAACTTTCGGCAGTTCCTACCGGTAACTTAAGAAAGTATTGGTATGCAGAATCACTAAATATTCCCCGAGCATAGTAAGATTCCCCATTAATATTGCTTTGTACTATCTTGTATGCACCCTCTTTCCCAAGGTATTGCGCTGGCCAATAACCACTGTCGTCATTGCAATATCCTCGCATACACCTATTCCCAGTAAATGGTCTATCTATCTGAGAATTTTCTAACCAGATATCAACAAATTGGTTTGCCTGAATGGCCGTATTCACATACCCCATATAGCCCAAACTCAGCTGTAGCGATTTTGAGTAACGCGTATATTTGTTGGCACCTGAAAAACGGGGGTCCGTTGTTCTTGGTGTAATGAAATATTCGTCATCAACGTTATTTTCAATAAAAACATAGCTGTTAGTGACCGTGACAGCATGTGTTGCCGCGCTGAATAAAAAATTCAAAATAAAAGGGGCAACTATGAATATAAGAAATCTATTTCTCTTCATCGTTAAATTCTCATTATCTTTTCGCATAACTAGATTGCGGCTCACAAGTCACCTCACCGACCCATAAAGCACCGCGTGCTCCTTGTAGGTTTAAATCGGCTTCACAGATCGTTTTCTCATCTTCTTGCAATAACGAAATCACGGGATAGCGCACATCAACGTCCATGGAGAATTCTCCATTTTTATCGGTTTTTGTTCGCCCAATATGGTTACGAATTGAGGCATATTTGATGTATTCGCCATCCGGTGATTTCAAACGACCAAACACTGTGACCAATTGACGAACCTCAGGTTGATAAAACGCGATATTGCCCGGATACAGCGTGACGGATTTATTGCGTCCAGAGACAATGTCAAAACTGTCTTTTGACTTCCCGTCATTCATTAACTGAATGTCATAATCTGAATAGGGTGACAGTGGAATAAAGGTATTTTTTCCGCTGATTGGGTAATTTTGCCCATTCACCTTCGCCGTCATGCTACCGCTACCTTGAATCTCAGAATTAATAATGACCCCTGACTTTCCTTGGTTGCCACTCGGTGTGATCATGCCATTGCTATACGCGACCGAACCGCGAGAGGTTAAGTTACCGTTCAGTCGATCGCCATCCGGTCGGTTAATCGTGACCGTACCCGAGTTATATTTCGTGTCATAAGAGGCGTAAGCCAGCGTCGAAAAATCCGAAGCACCATTATCTTTGTCACGCACTAACTTCGAGACCGAAATTCCCGCATTGGTGATCGGTGAGTTTTCAAAACTTTTGTTGGCATAGATATTGGCTTTCATATTACCGTTAGTGGAAGAAACACCCGTGCTTAACCACGTAGACAGCGGTAATGAGAAATCTAAATTCACATATTTTTCGTTGGTGCTGTTTTGATTATCATAGTGATAACGTTGTACACCCGCTCTGAGTCCAACCGTTCCATACCGCCCAGAAAACAGCGTATTCGAATATTCATAGTTAATTGAATCACTGCCTACGCGGCGATCTTTCGTATTACTGATCGTGAATGAACCTGTTCTATCAACAATTTTGTCGAAGTTAACTGTCGCGCCATAGGAATAGTTATCCGCATCGTAAAGCGGTAAATCCCCTTCAATCACGGTTCTTTCTCGTGATGCCCAAAAAGAACCATAACCATCAGGAATACTGACAGAAATCGTACCGATGTTGCGATGGCTACCGTGGTTTTCCAGCATGCCCTGCCAAGAAAGCGAGATATAGTTATTAATCGATGCATTAATGCTCGTTTCTTGAACCAAGAATTTATCAAAACCATAGTTTGACATCTGAAAGCGTATGCCCGATAACACAGGGAAGCTATATGCAAATGACGCTCCCGCTAAATAGCTTTTCTCTGGAGCTTGGCTATGACGATCTTCACCACGGACATAATTTCTTTTATCGAAGTCAACATAACCCCCGTACATTTCCCAATTCAGTTTGTCGAAATTTCCTCCGATTGCCCCTAAGGATTTATTAATTGTCTGGTTTTGAGTGGTCACCACTTTCCCATCAACAACCGTTTCAATAGTGACGTCATAGATACCAAAAGGCAGCATACTGGTATCAATTTCAAAGTTACCCATTGGGAAGTTTTGGATGTTAAGGAGCTTACCTTGGCGATAAATACGAACTTCGCCAGGGCTATTTAAGAAGGCATAAATAGGGGTAAGTGACTGCTGCTTACTGTTGACGACACTCTCGGAGTTATTCCCGATAGTAACCGCATAAATTTTGCTACTGCTCAACGCAGTTAAGCTCGCAATGGATTGTAAATTCCACGTACTCATTAAACCCAATGCGACACGCAGCCCATTAAAGTCACGCTCATACATCGCTCGGTATAATTCAACATTGGCATTGGATTTTCCGATACTATAAGCCGAGGCATTAATATTAAAATGGTGTTCGGCTGCGGCAAAGAGCGCGTCTAAATTGAAATAGCTACTGGAGCTATTTTTTGCATTTTTTACCTGACTTTGGAATACACCCAAATCATAGTTTGCCACTGCAGAGAGCGAATTAACGGATGAATCACCTAATACAGAATGCCTTGCGCGAGTTTTAGGTGCAAATGCAGCTTTATCAACATCTAATGATAAATTAAATGATGATATGTTGAGTTTCAGTACGGCATTGTTATCAATGACGATGCCATTGGTATCATCGAAAATCGCATTTTGTTTATTTTCAATCTTCTCAACCAATAAGCTGTTCAGTTTTGGACCTTGCGTACTATCAATGAGTTGAATGCTCGATAATTTAATTTTACCTTGGTCAATGACAATAACGGCATCCGCGATTTTATCTTCGCTCTGGTTTTTTTTAGCATCATCACTTAATCGCAGGAAAACAGGCACCGACATTCCTTCTTCCAATGCACTCACAAATGCAGGAGGAATAATATATCCGCCAATTTTAATACTCTTCATCTCACTGGCATGAATGGTGTTTGAAAGAAAAATGCTTAATATTGATAAAGCAATAACACTCTTACGCATGATTAAAGTCCGTTATTAATTATTTGACAACAATGAAATCTCCTTTGTGCCAAATACCTACGCTAGATTTTTTATTATTAATATCGACAAACTGTAATTTCACAGCTAAATGCGGCATCAAGTAATAACGCTCCCGACAAATACCATCTACGCTGTATTTTTGTTTTTCAGGTAAGCAGGGCCCTGATGCCACCACACGAAACGAGCTATTTCCGATATTGGAGACTTGAGAATTTGTAAATTGATAATTAAATTTCTCAATTCTTGGTGCAACGACAAGAATCGTACTAATTGTTGCGGAGGTTGTCGCTGAGGCTGACTTTGTACTTTGCGTCACTCCACTTTCACCAATAGGATCATCTTTCCAATTTAGTCGGTAATATCTTTCTTTATCATCCTTAGGCCCTTGATAAATAATTTTAAACACATCTTTTGCTTGACCGGGTAAAATCAAGTTAGCAGGGGTTGATAATATTTCGTTGGGATCTGTAACCGGAATAACTTTTCCACCCTCAAGTGGCGAATCTATTTTTTCAATCGTTAAATTCACAAGTCTTGCCGTATTAACGGTATTTTCAATTTCTTTTGCTAATGAGTCTTCATCTGATGAAATTATCTCAGTGATATTTCCCACATTAACCGCAAAACTCATTTTCAGTGGGAGAATAGATAATAAAGCTAACGCTAATGTTATTTTCTTCATAATGATAAATTTTAAAAAATATAACGATAAAGATATTACTTCCTTATAGTATCCTTATCGTGAAAATTAGTTATTCACTAAACGGAATAATCAATTAAGGAGCTGGAGTGAACGTACCATCCCAAGTTGCAGTGAACTGAACTTTAACATCACCATCCCATGAACCATCGGTGAGTGCTTTAAAGTCTGTTGCTGAACCAGCAGCTTCTGCGCTTGCAATAACGAAAGTGAATTCACCACGGTCAGTTGCACGCTCTGAACCATTGTAGATACCATCAGCAGCTAAATTGTCTAAACCAGACGTTAAGCCTTTAGAAGTATCGATTAATACGGTATCAGTTGTTTTATTGAGATCTTCACCATTCCATTTAACACCAACAGTTAATTTAGAATCATCTGTTGTTCTTGCTAATGTGTTAGAAATGATTTTTGATGCTAATTTAAAATCTGTCGCACCTGATTGACCTTGAATAGCAATATCGAATGCGCCATTTTGCTGGTTAAAGCTTTTTTGGCCTTCTGCGTAATTAAACGTTAAGCTTTTTAATGGCGTAACAACTAACATACTTGTTGTGTCTTTAATTGCAGTCGCCTGCCATGTCGCGGTTGCTTGAGCAGTACGAGTCTCAGCATTAGCAACTGTAGCAAAGGAAGCAGCAATAATTGTTGATAGCAAAACAGATGCCATTTTTTTATTTAACATGTTGTTCTCTCTATTTAATATCCATGAAGAAAAAATTTAATTGCATAGCATAAAAAACACATTCATTGTGTGTTTTATAAAAAACAATCAAATTTCTATAGGATATGCTTAATAAAATAACCAGAATTAACTGATTATTTTATTTCTAATTTAAAAGGAAAAATTAGCAGTTATTGATGATGTTTTTTGTTGAATAGTCGCCCCAAGAAGTATATTTATTCATACTTCCTTTATTTTCTGTTCTTTTTTCAGATTCAGTATTTTTCTCGATATAATTAATGACATCAATCCATCGTTTATCTAAGACAATTAAAAAATGGTCTAATTGTTCTAGGGTAATCGACGTAATTCCCATTTCATATCTTGATATTTGTTGCTGACTGATCCCTATTAATTTTGCCAGCTGCTTTCCCGTCATATTCTTTTCTTTTCGTGACTTTCTTAGAAACGCCCCTACTTGTCCACTAATTATATTAGATTTCATTAACCACCCTCCAATATAAAGAAAATATTTATTTAACTTTCATTTATAATAAATACATTAAAATAAGAGTAAAAACGTTTGTACCGATCGAACAATAGCCATTTGATAGGTGATGGCTATCAAATATAATTTATCGATCGCTGGCAATTATTAAGATACAACCAAGGCGAGTACTCTCTATATGATAAGTACAATTAACTAACTGATATATAATAAGTAAAAATTTATTTACTTAATTTAATATATTAGTAATTTTTTTGAAAATAAATTCACGTGTAAGGAGTAATGAAACATAACAATAAGATTAGACACATTTAATATTACAACTAATTACAATTTGAAACAGATTTTGGTCATTTAAAAAAATAAAAACCCATGCGGTGAGTAATATATCAACGTAAAAATATATTTCTATATTTTAATTTATTACTAAGCAAGAATTTTCATTCTAATATCAACCTGAAAGCAACAAACTGGCATCATAATAATTACAATCCAGATAGTGTGCCATCAATATCCCACGAATTAGAGATATTAGCGTGCGATATCTTTATATATTAATACATTTTGCTATATAAGAGATAACTTACCTATTTCTTTACGTATTGATTGATGGATTTATACTCAATTTAGAGAAGAAAATACAATGAAAGGCGAGTTGGAAAGATATTGCCCCTAATCAGAGGCAATATTATTGTATAAAGTGGGCTAACAAAGAGGTTATTTAATTCCCTTAAGCTGCTTCACGGTTTCATCCACATCAATCTCATCTTCAGAGAACGTTAACGTCGTACCATGCAAAGTTTCAATCGCGAGCTTTTTCAACGCACGAGTTGCTCCCGGCTTAACGTTAGTTTTAGGTTTGATGCTGTTCATCAGCGCACCGATTGATAGCACCGTATTTTCTTTATCAATACGCGTATCAGCAGGAACATCTTCATAATAAGTACGGAAAGATTTAATCGCGGTCAGCTTAATTCGCTCACCAGCAATATAGATATATTTGCTTTCAGGGATCACTTTAACCGCGAAAGCCGATAAGCCTTTATTATTCGTGGTCGGCTCAAAAGTAACCTCCGCCCCTTTTTTGATAAGATCGGGGTTGGCAACTTTAATCACATGAAAATAACGGTTGTCCCCGTTTTCATCTTTGAGAAATCCAAAACCTTTATCTTCAAACCACGTTGTGATTGTTCCGTTCATTACCCTACCACCTTCTTTATTAACTCAGTTTCACTGCGCGCAGTATAAAGCACAATGCCTGTCCAAACTATGCCTTTAGTTTTAGTCTAGCTGATAAGCGAATAACATCATCGTCAGTCAGCCCAAAATTGGTTATGATCCTCAGCCATTTCTCATAGGAATCACCTGATGTCGACAATTATTGATACCTTTATTGCACCGCCTTGCCATGAAGACATTGAAATCCTATATCAGGACGAACAGCTTATTATCATTAATAAGCCTTCCGGACTACTGAGCCTATCAGGGAAAAATCCTCAAAATCTTGATTCTGTGCATTACCGGCTTGTTCAGATTTATCCCGAATGCACGCTCGTTCATCGCCTTGATTTTGGAACTTCTGGCGTGATGGTTGCCGCGCGCAATAAAGCCATAAATGCCGCACTGTGCCAACAGTTTAGTCAACGTACTGTCACCAAAGCCTACCATGCGCTACTTTGTGGTCATGTGGAAAATAATGAAGGTGTGATAGATGCGCCAATTGCTAAAGATCCGGCGCTGTTTCCACGAATGTCGATTTGTGAGACCCACGGTAAATCTGCCCGTTCGTACTATCATGTCATTGAACGGTTTTACGATGAGCAAAGCGATGGAAACCAATTACCATTAACGCGGGTGAAATTCATCCCAGAAACAGGACGAACCCATCAGTTGCGCATTCACAGCCAACTCTTTGGTCACCCTATTTTGGGATGCGACTTATATGGCGGCTTATTACCAATAGGTATAGAACCCGCACCGAGGCTTATGTTGCACGCCAGTGAGTTGAATTTTGTTCACCCTATTACTGGAAAACCCATTCATGCGTGCAGTGAAAGCCCGTTTTAAATAATTACCACATCAAGTCATCAGGAATTTTAAAGTCTGCGTATGGGTCATCTTCATCCTGCGCTTCCTGACTCAGCGCATTGTTTAGCACGATGCTACTTTCATCTCGCTGAGCGATTTTATCTGCCACACTCGCAGGGATAATCGCGTATACATTCACTTCCGGATTGTCCGTGACTAAACGAGCAATCGCTAAACGCCCGCTAATCAGTTGGGCTTGCGTCGTTTTATCGACGACAACTTGCTTGATAACGTTGTTATCGGTGAAATTAAAGCTAATATCACCTCTCGCTATCTCAATTTTGTTCATTTCAATCAGCTGCTTCACCTGAGCTTTATACTCTTTGGCTAGCGCCGCTTGTTTCTGTTGATCACTCAGTTGTTTATCACGTTCAAGCTGAGCCTTTTTATTTTCTTCTACTGCTTCTCTTGCTTCCCGAGCCTGTACTCGTGATTTTTTCGCCGTACGTTCCACTTTCGCCATCTTTTTACTGGTGACGAGTCCCGCTTTGAGCATTTGCTCTTGTAAGGTGAGTTTTGCCATGTTGATATCTAAGCTCGTTGAATAGAATTGGCAGGATTATAACTGTAAATCTAATTTATTTTCAGTTCCTTTTAGAACCTTGTTCAGCTTAGTGGTGAAATTAATTCTTATCAAAAATGCCTGCGTGGTTAACAGCAATCTAAATGTGTTTCAATTTCATAAATGGAACCATAGTCTAAAATGTATGTGTCATTTTTAATGCATCTTAATTTGATCTACATCACAAACATCAATAACTTAAGTTAAATTAAGTGTCATTAAATGTCATTGAAATAATATTTTGACATATTTTGTACATTTCAATGTATTGTATTCATAATTGTTACCAACCATGTAATGAAAGATTTAATTTAACCGATTGAATTTTATTATTATTTTTACATTGATAATGGTTTTTCATTTTATATTCACATTGGTTAAAATGTAAATATGAAAAGATATTTATTTTGACATATAAGACTAAAATTTAGTCTTATTATGATTATTTTAAGATTTTATCACTACTGATTTTAAACGTATTATGAGTAGGGATATCGTAACCTTTTGTAATTTATTCACTTTAAAAAACCCTTCATATTAGTAATGTGTAAATCATGCTTTGGTTGGAAATCTCCCCAAATTTTACCCTATTGTTTTTTACTCCTAATTTGTTTAAAAATAAAAACAGATTCGTGCTCATGAGTTTATTTTATTTAATATATATTGAAATTGATTCTTATTTAATGTTTTAAGGTTTATGAATGAGTTTAAAAAAAATAGAGAAAATGACAGAATCATTTTCTCAAGCTATCGCTGATGAAATTGCAAGCTTAAGAAGAAAGAGATTATTATCCGGTAGCCAATTAGGTTCACTTATTGGCGTTTCACAGCAACAAATTTCACGTTATGAAAATGGAATTTGTGAAATAACTTTATCTACCTTATGTCTTTTGCTTCATTATTTAGGTGTATCTTTAGAATCTTTCTTCTTCTTTGTCTCCGAACGAATAGAAGCCAATGAACCTGAACTTTATGGTGAATTTAATTTATTATTTGAACAACATGGGGCTCTAATTTCAAAATAAATCATAGAGAATATATAACTCTTTATTGGAGTGAACTTTAATTCTAATTTCATTTCAAATGAATGATTTTAATTTTGAATAGAATATTAAATAAACATCTTTCGTAGATATAAAACACCATTGTAAAAAGAGCTGGAATTTCAATAATAGCTTAAAAAATATCACACTATTAGTTTAATTTTAATGTTGATGATTTTATGACTGTACCAAATTATTTTTTGTACAGTGATAAGCTTATTCTAATTAATAATTTACATTGAGTAATTCTATTTTATTGAATTAAGTTTTATTTCAGTTTTTATTTTTTATATAAAGGAAATTTAATATGGCTTTTAAAAAATTAGCATTAACAACATTCTTCGCAGGAGTTTCTTGTGTG
>NZ_ABXW01000051.1 GCF_000173415.1 Providencia alcalifaciens DSM 30120
AAGTTTTAAACTGGTCAGTTAGCGAGTCTTTCTGATTAGGCAGCAGTAACGCAGTACTAAAAATTTAGCCCAGGTGGTGAAATCGGTAGACACAAGGGATTTAAAATCCCTCGGCCTTTAGGCTGTGCGGGTTCAAGTCCCGCCCTGGGCACCATATAAAAATTAGCCGATAATAATCGGCAAGTTAGAAAAACAAAAAGCCACCTTATAGGTGGCTTTTTTGTATCTGAAGATAAAATAATTCCATATTTTCAATGGTATATATCTCAATAAGATTTTTGTCATTTTTCACCCATTTTTCTCAATTTACCGAAAGACTAAGTAAAAATAAGTAAGTCAGACCTATCCCACCTTGAACTGTGCCAATATCAGCGTTTTGAAAAAGGAGAGGGTGATGTCGAATATGAAAACTGAAATTGTGGTTGTTCGCTTAACAAAACATGAACGTGCGATGCTCGATGCGGTAAAAACCACGCCATTACTTGCAGATTGGTTGAAAATACTCGCTTTTTCTCAAGTAGAACAGCAGGAAAAGAACCAAGATCCTAAATAAACTGGTCTGTTCACTATGTTTCTTGCCTATACATCTTAAGTATAAGATGAATATCAGGTATATTAGTGTTCGATTGTTAGCTACCAAGAAAAATTACTATGATTATCAAACCTAAAATTCGTGGTTTTATCTGCACTACAGCTCATCCAGCAGGCTGCGAAGCCCATGTTCGTGAGCAAATTGCCTATGTGAAATCTCGTGGTGAACTGAAAAATGGACCGAAAAAGGTTCTGGTAATTGGTGCATCCACTGGTTACGGTCTTGCTTCACGCATCAATGCGGCTTTTGGCAGCGGTGCAGCGACCATCGGCGTATTTTTTGAAAAGCCGGGCAGTGAGAGCAAAACAGGTTCCGCAGGTTGGTACAATGCTGCTGGTTTTGACAAAGCAGCAAAGGAAGCGGGTCTGTATGCAAAAAGCATCAACGGTGATGCATTCTCTAATGAATGCCGTCAAACCGTTATCGACTTGATTAAACAAGACTTAGGTCAAGTGGATTTAGTGGTTTATTCACTGGCTTCTCCAGTGCGTAAAATGCCTGAAACCGGAGAAATTGTCCGTTCAGCATTAAAACCAATTGGCGAACCGTACAAATCTGTTGCGCTGGATACCAACAAAGACGTGCTGATCGAAGCAGTTGTTGAGCCTGCCAATGAGCAAGAAATCGAAGACACCGTGAAAGTCATGGGTGGACAAGATTGGGAATTGTGGATGAACGCGTTAGCGGATGCGGGTGTTCTGGCTGATAATGCACAATCTGTTGCTTACTCCTATATTGGTACTGATTTAACGTGGCCGATTTACTGGCACGGTACTTTAGGTAAAGCAAAAGAAGACTTAGATCGTGCAGCTCATGCTATCAACGAAAAAATGGCACAGAAAGGCGGCTCAGCACACGTTGCAGTCCTTAAATCAGTGGTCACCCAAGCATCCTCTGCAATTCCAGTGATGCCGTTGTATATCTCTATTGTGTTCAAAATCATGAAAGAGAAGGGTATTCACGAAGGGTGTATCGAGCAAATTCAGCGTCTGTTTGCAACTAAATTATTTAGTGGCGAAGCGCCGGATACCGACGAGAAAAACCGTCTGCGTTTAGATGACTGGGAACTGCGTGATGACGTGCAAGAAACGTGTCGTCAAATTTGGAAGCAGCTGAACGATAACAACATCAATGAATTAACGGACTATCAAGGCTATAAAGCGGAATTCTTACGCTTGTTCGGCTTTGGCTTAGATGGCGTTGATTACGAAGCAGATTTAAGCGGCGAAGCTAATTTTGAAGTGAAAGAATTAGTTTAATAGATAATTATCTATTTGCCTGAAAACCCCGAGCACTGGTAAACCGGTGCTCGGGGTTTTATTTTTTGTTATCTAGGATCATAATGTTCAAATTGGCTTTTTATAGAAAGTCTTAAAAAGGGAGTTTCTGGGATGTTGATTGTAGAGATGTTAAGTACCGGCGATGAAGTTCTGCATGGACAAATTATTGATACTAATGCAGCTTGGCTAGCAGATTGTTTTTTTCAGCAAGGTATACCGCTCCATAGTCGCACTACCGTCGGTGATTCCCTTGATAGCTTGGTGACAACATTTCTTGAACGCAGTCTGCATGCGGATGTGATTATTGTGAACGGTGGCTTAGGGCCGACCAGTGATGATCTTAGCGCCCTAGCTGCAGCAAAAGCAGCGGGTGTTTCATTGATAGAGCACCCAGAATGGATTGCTGAAATGGAGCGCTATTTTACCGCTCGAGGTCGCGAAATGCCGGTAACTAACCGTAAGCAAGCAATGTTGCCTGCAAATGCGGAACTTATTGATAATCCAGTCGGCACTGCCTGTGGCTTTTCACTGTATCTGAATGATTGCTGGTTATTTTTCACACCGGGTGTTCCTTCCGAGTTTAAAGTGATGGTCAACGAGCAAATTATTCCGCGATTACGTCAAAAATTCATATTGCCGGAGTCACCGCTCTGTCTACGATTAACCTGCTTTGGTCGCAGTGAAAGTAGCCTTGCAAGGCAATTTGATGCACTAAAATTACCGAAAGAGTGTGTACTCGGATATCGTTCATCAATGCCAATCATTGAGCTGAAATTGACAGGTCCAGCCAGTCAACGTGATGAAATGGAAAAAGTCTGGCAAGTGATTAAAGCCGGCGTCGGCGATAATAAAGTCTTTGAAGGTACGGAGGGACTTGGGGCTGTTGTGGGGAAAAAACTGAAACAGAAACACTTATCGGTCGTCACTCACGAGCAGTTTAGTGCAGGACTGCTTTACTGGACATTGAATGCAGCTGGAGCACCGATTATGGACGGCAATATCGCCATGCCTGTAGAGGGTGATCTGAATTTAGCTAATTTAATCCAAACTGCAAAAAATAATACAACACAGAGCGACAGTGAAATCGGTTTAGTTATTGGTGAATACCATAATGGCGATTTGTCATTAGCGTTATCAACGCCAACGGGGAGCTATGCGCAGCGCGTGAAATATTTGCCTCACCATCATTCAGAATTAGAGAAACAACAAGTCAGTGTGATGTTGATGCTGGATATGCTATCTCGTTGGTTAGATAGTCGCCCTATTATGGGAAATTATGAGTGGCTTGACCAAACTGACATTATCGAAATGTCATTGAGATAATCAGCCGTATGCCACTCTCTGATTATTTGGTCGAGAGTGGCTTATAGGATTATTCACTTGGCGAGATAGTTTCAATCATAAAATTAAGACCTGAAATACCTTTCTCGCACGCTTTATCTTGAAAGACGGAGGGGGCTTTTTCAATCTTACGTTTCAATGCTGTGATTTGATTGGCATAAATATCTGCACCTGCAATGTCCGGATTATCTTTTAAATACTCGATAAATACATCCACGTTTTGATAAAAATAATCACAAGGTTTCTCTGTGACATCAATTTGGGAAAGATTTTTTAAAGAATCAGGTAACATATTTTCTTTGGCTAATTCAATATATTCCCCGTCCTTGACTTGCTGAATGGCAGTATCAACTTTGGCTTTTAAATTAAATAGCATAAAGGTAACCGTCACTAAGGCAACAAGCAAAATAATATTTGCACCGAGACTAATGCCGAGTAAGTATTTTTTCATTCGCTCTCTCAAATTAATATCAATAACCTAATAATAATGCCGTATCTTTATAAGTAATCTAGCAGCAATTATTTAGACTGTAACTAAGATAATCCCCGAAGGTAAGTAAATTGTGTTTTATGCTGATTTGTGCCTTTCTCCATGGAGTCGCTTTAATGGGATGAGTTGATACGTTATGATCATAGCAAATTATGGACATAATCAATTTATGTTAAGTGAGATTTTTAGCATGTTATTTATCGACATGCTAAATGCAAGAACAGCAGTATAAGGAAATTTTAATGGATAATATCACGATTAAAAATGTTGAAGAAATAGCGTTAATGCGAGAGTCAGGGCGGTTACTCGCCAGCGTTTTTAAAATGTTGGATGCGTTTATTGTTCCTGGTATTTCGACGATGGAAATTAACGATAAAGTTGAAAGCTATATTGTGAATGAACTCCAAGCACGCCCAGCCAGTAAAGGGCAATATGGTTATCAATATGTTTTAAACACATCAATTAATGAAGTAGTTTGCCATGGTGTGCCAAAAGTAGATGAAATATTAAAACCTAAAGACATTATTAACGTGGATATTACGTTAGAGAAAAATGGGTTTATTGCGGACTCAAGCAAAATGTATGTGATGCCGGAGGCTTCTCCACTTGCCCGTAAATTAGTGAAAGATACCTATAATGCAATGTGGGAAGGCATTAAGCAAGTGAAGCCCGGAGCGACATTGGGTGATATTGGCTCTGCAATTCAGCACCATGCTGAATCAAATGGTTATAGTGTTGTTCGTGAATATTGTGGGCATGGCATTGGTTGTAAAATGCATGAAGATCCACAAGTATTGCACTATGGGACTCGTGGCAGAGGTGTTGTTCTGAAGGAAGGTATGACATTCACGATTGAGCCAATGATTAACCAAGGTGGCATGAAAATCAAAACCAAAAAAGATGGTTGGACCGTGGTGACTCGAGATAAAAAGCTATCTGCTCAATCGGAGCATACCATTCTAGTCACTAAAGCGGGTTATGAAGTTCTCACTTTACGTGAAGAAGAGCGTTAATACAGCACATCGCCATATCGAGTTAAACATGAATATGGCGACTCTCTTTATTAAGTTAAATTAGCTAGTTAAATTCTACGGTTATTCATTTATTGATACCATTTCATCTTGGGTTGTCGTTATTTGATATGCAGTCTGAAGCTTATTACTAAAAATCCCAGTTAAAAGGTAATTTTCATGGATATTGCTCATTTGATTGTGCTATATATCGGAAAATAAATTTTTCTGGTGCTATGTATGTTTAACCTCTCTGAGTTAATTAATGACTCCCCCATTGATTCCATTCTTTTATTTATCGTTACGTTTATTTTATTAATTATTTCCGCTTATATTGGGAAGTATATTTTTAAACGTCGCAGTGCCCATGAGGAACTGGCTGATGATGAAGCTAAGATTATTTTGGGAGCGATTCTATCATTGCTGGGATTATTAATTGGATTCGTACTCTCCATTTCAATCAATGGCTATAATAATCGCCAACAAACAGAAGAAAATGAAGCTATAGCGATTGGTAATGCATATCAACGCGCACAATTACTCAGCGGTGATGAACGAGTGGAGGCATCATTACTTATTCAACAATATCTTGAAGCGCGCATCGAGTTTTTTAAGTCAGGGGTAAGCGATGAAAATAATCAATGGAGGATGGCTTCATTAACAAAACAAGGGCAACTTTGGGAAATTGGCGTTAAACAAGCCCAAGCCTCGCCGAACCCAGTGGTTTCATCTATTTTATCTGCTTTTGGTGATCTGTATGTGTCACAGCAAAAAACGATGGCGAGTTGGCGGCACCAAATCCCGAATGCGGCATGGTTTTTATTAATCTTTTTTGCGGTCTGTTCGAATATTTTGATTGGCTACAATATTCGTGGAACAAAAGGAAAAAATTGGTTAATTGTGATTTTGCCATCATTGACGACACTGGCATTATTTATGATTGCTGAAATTGATATTCCAGGAGAAGGGGTGATCCACGTAACACCGGATGATTTAGTTTTATTGCAAGATTTCTTATTTAAGGATGGTGCTTGGCTGGGAAAGTAAATTAAGCTCCATTGGAATGTCCGTATTACTGAAGTCGTATAAATAGAAAAAACCCTCTGAGTAGGTACCCAGAGGGTGAATGAATTATCGAACGATAATACCTAATAGAATTCCGATAGCGCCGAAGTCAGCATCACTAAAGGTGGTATTGGCAATCCCGATATCACCAAGGACTGGCAGTAAGAATACAGGTAAGAATGTAATCAGTAGACCTTGAGCAAAGGCACCGAGGATTGCACCACGACGTCCACCTGTCGCATTACCAAATACCCCCGCAGCTGCACCTACAAAGAAGTGAGGAACAACGCCAGGAATAATCACGGTCATGTTTAGTGCATACAGAACAAACATACCTAACACACCTGCCGCAAAGCTACTTAAAAAGCCAACTAATACCGCATTTGGTGCATAAGGGAAGACAACCGGACAGTCTAATGCTGGTTTGGCATTTGGCACCAGTTTGTCAGAAATTCCTTTAAATGCAGGAACAATTTCCGCGATAACCATACGTACACCTTGCAGGATGATATAAACACCTGCGGCGAAAGTGATGGATTGCATCAACGAGAACATGAACCAGTTTTTACCGCCGCTGACTTCACGAACAAAATCACTGCCTGCAAATAAACAAGTAATGATAAAGATAATGAACATCGTGAATGAAATTGCAACGGGGGTATCACGCAGAAACAGTAAGCTTTTTGGCACATTCATGTCTTCAGTTGAATGTTCTTTATTACCAAATTTGCTACCAATAAAGCCAGCTAATACATAAGAAATTGTGGAGAAGTGACCGATTGCAACATCATCGGAGCCAGTCACTTTCTTCATATATGGATGTGCAATGGCAGGGAAGAATACCATACAGAAACCAACAATCAGTGAGCCGACTGCAACGAGCATCGTTCCTTCCATACCTGCGGTAGCTAAGATTACCGCAATCATCATAGACATGAATAAAGTATGGTGACCGGTTAGAAATATAAATTTCCATGGGGTCAGGCGAGCAATCAAGATATTGATTAACATCGCAAAGAACATAATCATTGCCATTTCACGACCGAAGCTTTTCTGTGCAATAGAGACGATAGCTTCGTTGTTTGGTACAACACCGTTAATACCAAATGCGTGTTGGAAAATAGCGGAGAAATCACCTAAAGAACTGACAACCAGACCCGCACCTGCACCTAAAATCACAAAACCCATGATGGTTTTGATGGTGCCTTTAATGCATTCTGTGACAGGTTTTTTTTGAGCAATTAAGCCAATTAAGGCAATCAGACCAACCAGTACGGCGGGTTCTGAAAGCACATCTTGCATCAGAAAACGAAAGAATTCCATGAAGCCTCCGGTTACATCGCGCCGAGTTTCTGTAAAGCTACGCTCAGACGTTCTTTCATCGCAACTTTATCAATCATGTTTTCCAGAGCAACGATTTCGCCGCCAACTTGCTGAGCAACTAATTGTTCTGCAATATCTGTAGTGCCGACAAAAATATCACTCACGGTACCTTTTGCTGAGCCTAAATCAACATGGTCAACATCAGCCGCAACTTGCAGGTCTTTTAAAATTGTCTTGATGCTCATTTCCATCATCAGACTTGTACCTAAACCATTTCCACAAACAACAGTGATTTTCATAATATTTACCTATGACTCAATTATTCATATTTAGCGATGATGTTAAGAATGTCATCTACGTTTTCTGATTGCATGATGCTATCAATATCTTCTTGGTTATCAAAAAGTTCGGCGAGTTTTGCGATAGCACCAATATGGCTATTGCTATCGGTTGCCGCAAGAACAATCAATAACTTAATTGGATCGTTACCTTCAGAGCCAAATTCAACCCCTTGCTTGATGACAGTTAGTCCAAGGGATAATTGATTTACTCCATCTTCAGGACGCGCATGTGGCATTGCGATACCCGGACCCAATACATAGTAAGGACCGATTTTTTCATGGGATTGAATGATGGCATCAATATAACGAGGTTCGATGAACTTATTATTAATTAACGGATTACAGGCAATTTTTATCGCATCACGCCAGTCATTGGCGCTCTCAACCACCTGAATCACATTTGGGGTTAATAATGTGGTTAGCATTGGTTTGGCTCCTGGTAAAAAAGAATTATTGTTAGATATTGTAGTAATTGAGTGAATAGTAGTGATCTATGGTAGCGCTATCTAGTTGAATTGTTCATTTTCGTGATAGCGCTATCATTTTGGCTAAATATCCCTAATAAAATCATTTTTAGTGCATTTGTCTGTTAATTAACAAATCAGACCTGTGGTAAGTTATCGCCGTTGAATAATCAGTTTAGATGAATCAAAAGAATTTCATGCAGAAAACCCGAAAAAGAAAGAATACAGGAAGAGTCACCCTACAAGACGTTGCTAAATATGCGGGCGTCGGCTCAATGACGGTATCACGAGCCTTACGTACACCGGAATTAGTCTCGGATAAACTAAGGGAAAAGATCAATGAAGCGGTTGAAGAGCTGGGTTATATCCCTAACTCTGCCGCAGGTATTTTGGCATCAGGTCAAAGTCGCACTATTGCGGTATTAATCCCTTCATTGAGGGATAATGCGAGCTCAGTTTTTCTGCAAGCATTACAAGAAGTCTTGAATAAAAATAACTACCAAGTGGTGATTGGTAGCCATGATTATCAACATAAAAAAGAGTCTGAAGTCTTACTCACGTTATTACAAAGTAGCCCTGCGGCATTCGTCATTTTTGGTGTGGTGAATTCTGAGAGTGCACTAAATACGCTAAATAATTTACCTATCCCTGTTATTAGTGTGACAGGGGACTCTTCCCATCGTTTTTCATTAAATATAAAAAATAACTTGGGGGAAGCAGTCAGTTTTCTCACTCACTACTTGCTACAAAAAGGTCACCAACGTATTGGGTATATTGGTGCGCAAATGGATAGCAAAATGCAGAGCCAGCAACTGAGTGGCTGGAATAATACGTTGTTAAAGCATAATTTAAGTGCTGAACAGAGTATTACCACTCCTTATATCGCCACAATGGATTTTGGGCGACAAGCGATTAGTGAAATGTTAACTCGCCAGCCTGAATTAGAAGCGGTGATCTGTAGCCATGAAATGATAGCGCTGGGGGTGATGTTTGAATGCCAAAGACGATTAATCAAAGTGCCTAAAATGTTGGCAATCGCCTGTGTCGAAGGGTCTGAGAATTGTGATCATATTCATCCATCATTGACTTCTGTACGTATTGATTACAGTAAAATGGCGCGGGAAACGGCAAAGAAATTATTAAAATGGCTAAGTGAGGCGGAAGAGAATTTTATTAATGAGCAAGATGAGATTATTTTTCCGTATAAATTTGAAGCAAGACAAAGTGGCTAGAAAATAATCTATTTGTTGTATGGCAGTGTGGTTTGGGTCACAAAATTACATAAAGGCTAAAAGTTATTTTTAATCTCGAAATAAGAGTGCTGTAGAGGTCACGGTTTATTTATTCTTCTGTGTTACTTTTTAGAAGTATCTATCTTGAATGCTCGGATTTTGTGCAGAGATAGGTATCTATTTAGCTTGAATGTAGCCATTTTACTGGGGATAAATAAACGATGAAACCAATAAAAACATTAATTTCTGCCGCAATTTTAGTTTCCTGTGGTGCTACTGCTGCAACAACGGGCTCTGAAGTATTAATGGTGCAAAATGGGGGAACGCCTAATAAGGTCTATACCGCTAATAAACCATCAATTAAAGTTGCTACCTACAATATCGGTAAGAATGAGCTGGCAGCGGATGTGGCTAATTTAGATGAACTCAGCAAAGCAATTGCTAAGATTGATGCGGATGTAATTGTATTAACTGAAATTGATAATAAAACTGCTCGTAGTAAAAAAGTGAATCAACTCGAGGAAATAGCCAAAGCTAACAAGATGGATTTTGCGTTTGGTAAGGCGCTCGATTTTGATGGTGGTGAATATGGGGTAGGTATTTTATCAAAATATAAAATTGAAAAATCCCAAGTCGTGAATTTACCCTCTGGGGGAGCAGAACAGCGTGTCGTGTTATTATCACAAATTACTAAGCCTGGTTTTGATTCACCCATTATTATCATGGGAACACACTTAGATTGGCAAAAAGATCCAACCATTCGTATTGGACAAGTTCGCCATATTTTAGATGCGACCATTGGTGATACAGAGACGGGTTTTGATAATATCGCCGCCTCTATTAAAATCCTTGCTGGCGATTTTAACTCAACGGCGAAAGAACAACCGATTGAAGAAATTAGCTATTTTTGGAATCCCGTTGAGAAAAAAGGGGTAAATTATCGAACATGGCCAGCGGTTAACCCTGCCATTGATATTGACCACATTTTTACTTATAAAGGGCAAGTATGGGATGTCAAAAACATGACGATACCGACAGATAGCAAGGATTTTCAGTGGTCGAAAGTCAGTGACCATCTGCCAGTTATTGCAGAACTTGAATTGCAAGAACAATAAGTTAATTTGATGATGAACAGACCTCGATGGGAGGTCTGTTTTGTGCTTTATCGCTTACTTTTGCAATAATTTTTGACGTTGAATAAAACGAGTTTGTGCCGCCCCTAAATAGTTCTCAATTTCTGAGTAAATACGTAAACTCAGTATTTGAAGATCCTGTTCACTCTCCAGAGCCGGCTTAGTTAATTTTATGAATTCCTTCATGAAATCTTTAACTGATAGGAATTTGTTGGCAACATTCGCATAATAATATTGATAAACATAGGACGCTTGAGAATGGCTAAGTTCAGTATTGTTTTTGACGTTGTTGGTTGCGAGTAATAGTAGTTGTGTATTTGTCATGATGGGTCCTATTTTTGTTTTTTCGAATAGTACACAAGTTACCATAAATCTTTTATCAAAATTAGTCGGATAATTTTAGTTTTTGGTTTTTAAATTAAACCTAAAAAAGTATTTCTTATTATATCATTATGTTAGCTATTTATTTCCAAGGAAGAATATTGAAGCTTGAAAATCATAATTTAATCCCTGCAAATACTAATGGATTTCAATCGTGTTTAAGAATATTGGGTGCATATTTAATGATATGATTTATTTGGAGAAGTTGTTCTCTGCTTTGCGTTATGCTTAATAAATGCGTATTTTAGGTGTATTCCACTGACCTAGACGAGAAAACGGATTGAATATTAAATTGATTTTTAATTTATTTTAAATTTTATTTAATATTAATGATGGGTGTTTTTATTTTTAAATTAATATCTAAATTTAAATGAGAAATAAAAAGTAAGGAATAGTTAATAAAAAGGGATAAATTAATTTATCCCTTTTTTGTGTATAAAAATTATTATATTAACCTTTTAGCTCTCTAGCACATTGTTGTAAATGTTTAAAAGAAGCAAAACGGGTTTCATGATGTAATTTAAATTGTTTATTTGCTTGATAGGTTAGGTCAATATTAGCGAATTGAGCCATGGCTTGTGCAACATTCTCACAAACGCCTCCAGCAACAGCGCCTAGAATAGCAGAGCCTAATAATACAGGTTCACTCGCTTGTGTAGAAATCACGGGAACTCCACAGGCATCGGCAAGTAGCTGACGGATTAATGGATGTTGACCCGCACCGCCACTAATTGCGATATTTTGGATTTTTGCGCCTGACTGGGCTTGAGCTTCAATAATCTGTCGCAAGCCATAGCCAATACTGCAGACACCTGCGGTATAGAAGGCGAGTAAATTATCAAAACTATTATCCATCGTTAAACCCGCAATGATTGCTTTTGCATGTGGGTCTGCAAAGGGGGCTCGATTGCCTAAAAATTCAGGAACAATATGAATACCTTCTGCTAATTCAACGGCTTGAGATGGGCTGTTGGACTTCTCTAACACCTTATCCGCTAGCATTACTGGTAATGGCTTACCTTGCTCTTTAGCGATTGCTTTGGCTTGCGCTGCCATTGGGTGTAGTGAGAGAAGTTGGTCAATGGCGGCA
Organism: Providencia alcalifaciens DSM 30120; assembly: GCF_000173415.1. Classification (GTDB taxonomy): domain Bacteria; phylum Pseudomonadota; class Gammaproteobacteria; order Enterobacterales; family Enterobacteriaceae; genus Providencia; species Providencia alcalifaciens. The sequence goes on from NZ_ABXW01000051.1 coordinate 11,743, forward strand.
CCAGCAGCACTTTGTCCACCTTCATTGAGCCACATACCTGGTACCATTGCGGAATAATATGGACCCCAAACGCCAGGAATAAAAACCGGCTCTTGCGTTGTCGTCATCGTGCATGAGGATGTACCGAAAACATAGGCCATATTAGCGGTGGCATCACCATTTACTCCGACGGTGCCAATGCCACCTGCATGAGCATCAATCATTCCTGCGGCAACGGGGGTTCCGATTAATAATCCCATTTCTTCAGCGGCTTGCGCGGTTAAACCATGACCATTTGGTGTACCTGGTTCAACAATATCCTGACCGATCCGAGCAAAATTTTCATCAGCGAGTTCAGTGAGACCAATTTGGCGGAAATAGTCAGCATCCCAGCGCTGTTCATGGGCAAGATAGGTCCATTTACACGTCACCGTACACGTGGAACGCGCTAAAGAACCAGTTGATTTCCAGGTAAGGAAATCTGCCAAATCAAAAAATTGCCACGCGTCATCATAAGTTTGGGGGCGATTTTCTTTCAGCCAAAGAATTTTTGGAGTTTCCATTTCTGGCGAAATCTTACCACCGACATAGTTTAAGACAGGATGCTGTAAACTATTGATGCGCTCGGCTTGCTCGGTCGCTCGGTGATCCATCCAAACAATAATATTGCGCTCCGGATCTTCACTTGGGCTGACTGAAATAGGTTGCTGGTTTTTATCTAAAACAACCAGAGAACAGGTCGCATCAAATCCAATTCCTGCGACCCGTCTCGCATCCATTTTGGCTTCCGCCATAGCTTGTTTCACACAATAGCAAACCGCCATCCAAATTTCGTTGCTGGATTGTTCCGCAAAGTTAGCGCTATCACGGTAGAGGGTAATATCGTGTTTAGCGGAAGCGAGCATGTTACCGCACATATCAAAAATACCTGCTCGCGCACTCCCTGTACCGACATCAATCCCAATGACGACGTCGTCATTTTTGTTTTGCGTAGGGCTGTTCATGTGTCCTCCCACAATGTGTGTTGTTATCGGTAAAATTAGAGGTCAACGCTGTTAGGAAGAATGACCAGATCACGGATGGTGACATTTTTTGGGCGAGTTAACATGAATAAAACGGCTTCAGCGACTTCAATCGGTTGCATTAAGCTACCATTGGCTAATGCTTCTTCCATTTTTTCTTTTGGCCAATCATCGAGTAACGCCGTCACGACTGGACCCGGTAATACGGCACCCACACGAACACCATATTGAGAAACTTGGCGGCGAGTCGAATGAACAAAGGCTTGAACTGCAAATTTAGAGGCCGTGTAAATCGGCTCCCAGATAACGGGTACCATACCTGCGATTGAGCTAGTAAACAGGACGTCCCCTGATTTTTGTTCAATAAAGTGAGGCAGAACAGCGCGAACACTACGAAATGCAGCATTGATATTGAGGTTTAACACTTTATCCCAAACATCAGGATCCCCTTCAGCAACAGGACCGCCAATATAAGCCCCTGCGTTTGCATGGAAAATATCTAAGCGACCCGCTTTTGCTAAAATAGCATCTAACATGCCATCTACTTGTTCAGGTTTCATTAAATCAACGACTAGCGGGATTGCACTGTCACCTAATTCAGCAACTAACTGATTTAATCGTTCTTCTGCTCGGTCAATTAAAACGACTTTTGCGCCAGCTTTAAGTAGGGTACGTGCGCACTCAAGTCCAATACCAGAAGCCGCACCTGTAATTGCGGCAACTTTGTTTTCTAATGAGATAGCCATGATGTTCACTCCGGATAAGTTAGTTAATCAATAGAGATGTAGGTTGAATATTAGAAATTATTTAATTTTAGTCAGTTACGAGGGAATTTGGCGGTGTGTATTCATTGAGTGAGAATGCAGGCAAAACGCCATATCAACTCGATTCTAGGTTAATTTCGATGTAAGCTCAATCGATAGAGCAGTATTGCGACTTTTACGCTTTGGTGTCAAGCTAGGAAAAAATGGAGGCATGAATTTGTGAGCAAGATCAGACAAAATAAGAAAACGACGATCTATGACCTTGCAGAGTTGGCAGGGGTTTCAGCCAGTGCCGTTAGCGCAGTATTGAATGGAAATTGGCAAAAAAGACGTATTAGCGCGAAATTGGCTGAAAAAATTATACGCTTAGCAGAAGAACAAAATTATTCAGTTAATAAACAAGCGAGTTTATTACGTAGTAATAAATCGAAAATTATTGGGATGTTGGTGCCCAAATACGATAACCGTTATTTTGGTTCGATTGTGGAACATTTTGAAGAAATGGCGCGTGAGCGGGGTTTGTTTCCTATTATTACGTGTACACGAAGGGACCCCCAGTTAGAGTTGGAAGCCGCGAAGGCCATGTTGTCTTATCAAGTGGATTGGTTAATCTCTACAGGGGCTACAGATCCCGATAAAATTACGCAAATTTGTCATGCATCCGGCGTTCCGACATTAAATTTAGACTTACCCGGTACACTGGCACCTTCGGTTATTTCAGATAACTATCATGGTGCAAAGCAACTGACGCTCAATATCTTACGAAAAAGGCAGCAAAAAGTAGCCTCATCGGAGTCGTTAGTCTTTGTGGGAGGGCGAGAAGATGAACATAATACTCTCGAACGAATTCGAGGATTTATTGATGCTCATAACGCATTAAATATTGATGTACCTTCCCACCATATTTTGACGTGTGGTTATGCGCCTGAAAAAGCGGAGCGAGCGTTGTCTGCGTATTTCTCACATAAACAATCTATTGATAACACTAAAAAAATAGCACTGTGCGGATTATTCGTTAACTCAACCATTTCATTAGAAGGTGTGATGAGATGGTTAATACAAGAGGGTTATACGGAGAAGCATCAACCGCTAATGGGATGTTTTGACTGGGATCCATTTGTTGCACTGCTAGGTCATGATATTGATATGGTTAAACAGGATGTTCCTGCCATGTTAGCGCACGTTTTCCAATTGATAGAATCAGGGGAAAGTCAGCCTAAACTGATCGAAGTGATGCCAATCACGGTAGGAAAAATAGCATAAAATAAAGTCAGGCTTAAAGTGGATATTAAGCCTGACGAAGATATTATTGAGTGTTTTTATTCAAGGTATCTAATCGCAGCTGATGGCGTTGATTATAAAACTTCACATAGGTTAAATAGCCAGCAAGAATGGTAGAAAGACTGGCTGTCGCTAATAGCATGAAGGTTACCATAATTTGGTATTTAACTGCCTGCAAAGGGTCAACCCCTGCAAAAATTAGCCCTGACATCATACCTGGTAGACTAACAATCCCAACCGTTTTGGCTGAATCCACAGTAGGGATTAATGATGCTCGAATACTTTCACGAATAATGGATGCTGAAGCAATTTTCGGCGTTGCTCCGAGGCTCAGCATTTCTTGAATTTGTTGCTGTTGACTGTTAAATCGTTGTCCCAAGTTATTGAAGCAAAGACCAACGGCTATCATGGCGTTTCCTGCAATCATGCCAGTAATTGGGATCACTTGCATTGGAGTGAAGGCGATAGCTTCAGTAATAATCAATACCAACAAGGTTAAAAATGTGCCTGAGGTAATGGCAATTAATGCGGTGATAAATAATTTGTCGAGGTATTTGCTGCGTTTCTTTGCATTCCATGCAGCGTTAAAGCAGATAAATAACACTAATAAAACAGTGAGTGCTTTATGATCAATATGGAATATATATGTGAGGATATATCCGGCAATTAAAAGCTGAACAATAGCTCGGAAAGTACTCCAAATAATATCTTTTTCGAGAGAAAGCTTTTCTTTGTGGCTAATAAAAATTGCCACTAAGACTAACATGATAGAGAAAGCGAGCGACTCATTAGAAATAGTAGGTTGATGCACGGTTAATTCCTATTTTTCGCTATGATGTACGGGAAGAGTAATAATATCGTCAGCATGGGCGATTTCATCTTGGTCATGAGTGACCCAAAGTATGGCAATATTATTCTTGACCGCTAATTGATGAATTAGCTCATTGACTTTGATTTTATTTTGTTCATCTAAAGCACTGGTAATTTCATCCAGAAGTAAGATTTGCGGTAGAAATTGCAAATTGCGGATCAGCGAAACTCGCTGTTTTTCTCCACCAGAAAGTTCGTTAATTCCTTTTTCTAGGATTGAGTCTGGCAGTGAAAAATAGCTTAAATCATCTAAAATCTTTTTTTATCAAATGACTGGTTACGAATTTGATATGGAAAAAATAAATTGTCATAGACGGTATTCCCAAATAACGCGGGTGTCTGAGTACAATAGGAGACTTGCTGGCGATACTTTTCTGGCAAAATAGTATTGATGTTTTGCCCAGCAAAGAGGATCTCTCCACAGCTAGGAGGAAGTAAAGAAGAGATAATTTTTAGTAATGTACTTTTCCCACAACCTGAGGGACCCGTGATCAATTTAAATTCGCCAGGGTATAGGTCAATCTGCACATTATCCAAAATTATCTTCTGACCAACCTGAAAACCGATATTTTTGAGCTGTAGTAAGGTGTGTTTTGTTTCCATGTATGACCTAATCCATCTAATTCTATTATCGAGATTATGGATATTATGCGCCAATTTAGGCTAAATAGACACCGCGTTATGTGGAACAGATTGGGTAAATTAGATTTGCATGGCTAAAATAGTTGCCTTATTATTTTCAGTAACGTCTTGTTAGGAGATGGCATTCCTCCTAGTTTAACCGTCCTTTTGTGGACTGATGATGCCTACGTAAACCTATTCATTTGGATGGGCACGTAGGATTATGTGCCCGAATGTAGGGCATAAATGTCTGCGGGAGCTTTTCCTTGCATTTATTCCCATATGACTTGTAAGGAAAGTAGCAATGTACGCATCTCTTATTTCTATTGCTTTGGGCTCAGTGTTAGGTGGCTGGTTAAGATGGCTAATCGGCTTGAAGCTCAATAATTTACATCCTCATATCCCCTTTGGTACGGTATTCGTCAATTTAGTGGGCGGCTTTATTATTGGTTTTGCTGTCTCTTACTTTGCGAGTGCGAATATTAATCCTGCATACAAATTATTTATTGTGACGGGTTTTTGTGGGGCATTTACTACCTTTTCAACGTTTTCGTTGGAAGTATTGGTGATGCTACAAGAAGGGAAGCTGGTGGTCGCATTTAGTACCATTGCAATACATGTTCTCGGCGCGTTGCTCTTCACTTTATTGGGTATGCTGTGTCATAACATGCTTTCTCAAGGATAATCTACATCGGTGCAGTGATTTATTTCTCATTCATTGGATGTGTTCAATTAATAGCCTATTTGTGGATGCGAATAGGCTATTTTTATCTTTATTTTCAGAAAAAATGAGGAAGGGTGAAATAAAGCAGAATATATTGCCAACATGGCTAACAATTTGCTTTTATCATGAAAATCTGACAAATAAATAGTGAATGAATAAAAATATATTACTGGGCAACAGAATATAAATTTGGCATTTCCCTTGTCACGAAAAAGAATGAATTATTAATAAAAGTAACTTTTTTAAAATATCCCATCAAAAACTCAGATTATCGCAAAGTGATGTTTCTGTTTTTCAATTATCCAACCTTATATATGACTATGTCACTCGTAATACCCTATTAGTGTATTTCCATCCTTACACTGTAACTTAATCTATACATCCATTTTTTCAGTGATATGATGAATTTGTTGTTTAATTGTAATGGGTTGGATGGATATATATCGTTTGGTTTTAATTTACTCGCCATTTGAATGTCAAAGTTTAATTAAAGCCAAATTTTAATTATAAAAAACTACAACGGAAATAAATAAAAATAATAAATACGGGGAAAAGTCATGTCACAAATGTTAGCTCTATTATTAATTGTTGGGATACTGTACATCGGAGATGCCATTGCGGTACGAACAAAAGCTTGGATCCCATCGGTATTTGTGTGCGCAGTATTATTTCTTTTAGGTTATTGGACGTTCTTCCCAAAAGATATTGTTAGCATTGCAGGGATCCCTAAAGTGGTTGCTGTCATGTTGATGTATTTGTTAATTACGAACATGGGCACATTGCTGTCATTGAAAGAACTTTTGCATCAATGGAAAACTATCTTAATTTCGTTATCTGGTATTTTGGGAATTATCGTTTTTATTTATGGCGTAGGTCTCGCTTTATTTGATTTAAATACCGTGTTAGTGGCAATTCCACCATTAGTGGGCGGTATCGTTTCTTCGTTGATCATGTCAAAAGGGGCGGCAGAAGCAGGACTGGTGGATTTATCTGTATTTGCCATCTTAATTTATGTGATGCAAGGCTTTGCGGGATACCCATTAACGGCAATTATGCTGAAACGTGAAGGGCGCCGAGTGCTTGAGCAATACCGCCGTGGCGCATGGAAAGAGTCTTTGGCCGTTGATGGCGCGGATGATGTTGAAGTAAAAACATTAGCGTCAGAAAGTGCAATGCCTCGATTGTTTAAACGTATTCCAAGTCACTATAACACCAGCTATTTTCAATTTTTACGATTAGTGGTAGTGGGCTATTTAGCGTATTTGGCTTCTACGGTTGCTGCGCCTTATGTCAGTATCAGCCCATTTGTTCTGTGCTTATTATTTGGTGTCATCGCGTCTTCGATGGGCTTTTTGGAGAGGCAACCGTTACAGAAAGCGAACGGTTTTGGTTTCGCTATCATGGCATTGATGCTGTTCATCTTTGATACGTTAAATCACGCGACGCCTGATATGTTGCTGAGATTAGTCTATCCAATGGTGGTGTTGATTGTTGCCGCTGTAGTGGGCATGTTCATCGCATCGTGGATTGTAGGGAAAATTTTAGGGGTATCAAAAGAGATGGCATTTGCGGTTTCATTGACTGCGCTATATGGATTCCCAGCAGATTATATCATTACCAATGAAGCGATAAATGCGCTGACCAAAGATGAAAAAGAGCGTCAGATTTTAACCAGTCACATGTTAGGACCGATGCTAGTTGGCGGATTTATCTCTGTCACCATGGTATCTGTGGTATTAGCGGGCATCATGGTAGCTTATATCGTGCCTGTCGCGGCGTAATAATTGAATATAAAAACGCATAATAATAAGGCGTTAAAAAATAAATAAGGACAGAAAATGGTCAATAATAACATTACAGCTTCCATTAAAAAGCACACTGAAGGGATGATAGCTTTTCGACGAGATCTTCACGCTCATCCAGAATTGCCATTCGAGGAAGTGAGAACGACAAAACGAATTGCTGAAGAGCTAGGGAAAATAGGCATCGAATATCGGCTGACTGAACCGACAGGGATTATTGCAGACATTAAGGGCGGCAAGCCTGGAAAAACAGTCGCTTTACGTGCAGATATTGATGCCTTACCTGTGCAAGAGTTGAATAAGGCTCTTGAGTATAAATCGACAAACGAAGGGAAAATGCATGCTTGCGGGCATGACGCACATACGGCGATGTTGTTGACCGCCGCTAAAGCATTGTATGAAATTCGTGATGAATTAAAAGGAAATATCCGCCTCATTTTTCAACCTGCTGAGGAGATAGCGCAAGGCGCTAAAGCGATGGTGAAACAAGGGGCGGTGGATAATGTCGATAACGTGTTCGGCATGCATATTTGGTCAACGACACCATCCGGAAAAGTGTCATGTAATGTGGGAGGCACTTTTGCTTCTGCGGATTTATTGGTCGTGAAATTTAAAGGGCGCGGGGGGCATGGTTCAATGCCTGAGGCTACCGTTGATGCCGCGATTGTTGCCTCATCATTTGTCATGAATTTGCAAGCTATCGTTTCTCGTGAAACATCATCCTTAGATTCTGCGGTGGTGACTATCGGTAAAATGGATGTTGGGACACGGTTCAATGTTATTGCCGAAAATGCGGTGCTCGATGGTACGGTACGTTGTTTTGATATTGAAACACGTAATCGCATTGAAGCTGCGATTCGCCGTTATGCTGATCATACTGCAGCAATGTATGGCGCAACGGCAGAAGTGGATTATATCTACGGAACACTGCCTGTTATTAATGAGGAGCGTAGTGCATTATTGGCGCAATCGGTGATAGCGGAAGCATTCGGTGAACAGGCTTTAATGGCGGAAAAGCCGACGCCAGGTGGCGAGGATTTTAGCTTTTATATGGAAAATATCCCGGGATGTTTCGCTCTATTAGGTTCGGGTAACCCAGAAAAAGATACTCAATGGGCACATCACCACGGTTGTTTTAACATCGATGAAGACGTCATGGCATCCGGTGCGGAACTTTATGCGCAGTATGCATGGTCTTATTTACAGCAAGATAAATTCTAAGGCTGGGATTGTTTGAGTCTAGTGTTGATATATTGAATATAACCCGAACGGTAAGCAATATCGTTCGGGTTTTCTTTTTTACTCAATAAACTAGGATCTTTCGGCTTTGATACAAAATGCAGAATTATGATGTTGATTACGAATTATGATGAACAAAAATAGCTTCTCTGAGACGTTGTTGTAACTCAAAGCGTTGTTCTTGGGTGAGCTGCTCATCATGAGAAAGCTGCATCAGCATTTCATTCATGTTATGAACGATGTTTTCATCTAGCAGTAATGCCACTTTATTGGCTATATCTTGATAATAATCCACGGTAAATTCTCCTAAGCATAGCGTTCGTTAATCAATTCTGTTTATCAATCACCATGACGGCCATGGTGTTTGGCTCAAGTGCACGCATGATATGTGGCTCGTCACCACGATAATGAATGTAATCACCGACATTGAGTTCTACGGGATTCTCGAGAGGACCGACTAAGGCTCGTCCTGACATTAAAATAATGTGTTCAGTGACCCCCTGCATATGGGGTGATGAAATACGATCTCGGCCGGGCTGAGCGACAACCGTATAAATATCTCGCTGGGAATTGGCTGGAGCAGAGGAGAGTAGGTATGCCAAATAGTTTGCATGTTCTGCACTAACTGGTGTGCCTTCACCGTGGCGGATCACGGTTACCGCTGCACGCTTTTCCTCAATTAAACGCGAAAATGGTATATCCAAGGCGACACACAGTGCCCATAACGTCTCAATACTGGGATTACCACTGCCCGCTTCAAGTTGGGATAATGTGGACTTAGCTATCCCCGCTTTACGGGCAAGCTCGGAGAGAGACATCCCACTTTTTTGCCTTTCACAAGCCAAGGATTTTGAAATTAATTCGATTGGGGGCGTGAATAAGGTCAACGTAAACATCCTATTTTAATTGCACTTAGCCTAATGTAACGACATAATGAACGAATGTTTTTTATATCGAACGGTCGTTCTATGCAGAAATCTACATTTCAGTTTTCTATTCTCCATAATAGCACAGTGAAAAACATTGCACTGGTGTGTATTGCGGACCTAATTGTGGGGATATCTTATGGCGCTTTAGCTCACTCACAAGGCTTTGATTGGTGGGTTCCGCTGGTATTGTCTATTTTGGTTTTAGCGGGCGCGTCTGAGTTTTTATTTATTGGTGTTGTTTTTTCTGGGGGAAGTCCGATATCCGCTGCTTTAGCGGGCTTATTGGTCAATTCTCGTCATATTCCATTTAGTTTTGCTGTGAGTGAGCTAGCAGGAAAAGGACCGAAAGCGTTGCTGGGGTACCACATTATGAATGATGAAAGTGTGGTATTTGGTTTGGCGCAAGAAAGTCAGCAAGAGAAAACAGCTGCATTCTGGCTATGTGGGTTAGGTATTTTGATTTGCTGGCCTGTCGGAGTAATTATAGGTGAAATCCTGGGGAGCTTTATCCAAGATACTCATGCCCTTGGGATGGATGCAATGTTTCCTGCCATTATTTTGGCGCTCAGTTTGCCGGCGCTAAAAGATAAACGCCTGAGATTAGCCGCCATAATCGGCGCGGTTATCGCTATGGTAACAACACCAGTGTTACCCGCGGGTATTCCTGTATTACTCGCACTGTTGAGTTTAGTTATCTATATAAGGAAATAATGATGATGGAACATTCATGGTTGATGATGAGTGGGATCCTTATTTTAGCAATTGGCACGTATTTGATGCGTGCATCTGGAGCTTTGCTAAAAGGTCGAGTGAATCTCACTGAGCAAAATAAAGCACTCTTTTCGGCGGCAGCTATTGTCATTTTATTTTCTGTAGCGATGACAGCAACGGTTTTTTCAGGTGATGAACTATCTGATTTTCCTAAAATTATTGGTGTGGTCGTTGCAGGAATACTCACTTGGTATCGTAAGCCATTTATTGTGATTGTGTTATCGGCAGCATTGATGACGGCAGCATTGCGTTGGTTATTTTAAGCAAAAAAAAGCCCCTATGGCATTAGGGGCAAAATTAGGGATATACCTAAACGTTATTGTGTGCAAGTAAGATACTGATTTTTAAATAACAATGCCAAATGATTGGCATTATCAGTGTAACAGGCACAGCCTATGGTTTAGGGTAATTCATTTGTCACTTTGCTGCGGGTGCTGTAGCCGGTACTGGCATCGGCATCGGCATCGGCATCGGCTGTGCAGGCTTGAACTCTGGCACTTCCACGACAGACATCTTCACCATGTAACGTTTGCCATCTTCAATTTTAGGTGTATCGTTCGCCAGTTTTTTGAGGGTTTCGTTTGGTTTAGTGGTTTGCTCTGTCACGCTATACACCATATTATGGTGATTACCACCGTGATGGCGTGGTGATTTATTCATATCAACATTGGCTGCAGCAGCGGCAAAGCCAGCAGACATTAAAATAGCAGCGAGTAAACCTTGGTTTAATTTGTTCATTTCTATCTCCTCATTACGTGATGAGAGGATAATTCATCAATTAGGTTTCGCTCGCAATGGCTTTTACCTGCTTTGACTAAAGCTCCATATTTCCTGCATGTTTTATCCTTTCTTTACACATTTTATGGAAAATAATGCCGTTATTTTATGAAAAGAATGACAGCGAAAGAAGAATAAAGATAACCCAGAACATCTCTGGGTCATTGACGGGGTTAGCACGCAATTTGTGGTTGCTGAGGCTCAAGAGGGGGTAAACCATAGGCTGCACGAGCACGATCGCAGGCCTCATTATGTATGCCGTTATGCCATGATTGTTCGAACTCTCGGCATGGAGTCGGACGCTGCTCATAGATGGAACATGACACACATTCACCTACGTTACCCGTTAGTGCCGTACAACGGGTATTTGGTTTTTGGTTTGTGCCTTGCATGCAGCTCATAAACGGGGTGATTTGCTCTGTCAAATGCTTAGGTACAGAGCCCCCGCCAGCTTCCGCTTCAGCCCAATAAAATGAGACACGAAAGTAGGCGCAACAAGCACCACAGTTGACACAAGGGTTATCTGAAGGATCAGTTTTTAGTATATGAATAATATTGGTCATATAAAAAATCTAACAATGAAGTTGATAGTTCCCGTAGGAAACGGGAGACGCAACACAGGCAGGAAGCCTAAGAAAATGTTGCTCAGCCGCTATTATGTTACGCAGCTCTACGTATTGGCAATATTTTTTAGAGTAAAAGCCCAATATTTGCAATCAGGTCAAAATAAAGTAAAAATTTCAGTGAGTTATAACTATAAAAAAACCTGCCGTTTAACGGGCAGGTTTCAGGGAGTATTCGGTGATAAGGACGATTAAACGTGTTTCAAATCACCGTCATCTTCTTGGTTAAAAATGGATTTGTCTGTTTCGCCCATTAATTGGCTAGTCACGGTACCTGCAGTCATTGAACCACTCACGTTCAGTGCCGTACGACCCATATCAATTAATGGCTCAACTGAAATCAATAACGCGACTAAAGTAACAGGTAATCCCATCGCTGGCAGTACAATCAGTGCAGCAAACGTTGCACCACCACCCACACCTGCGACACCCGCAGAGCTGATAGTCACAATACCGACTAAAGTCGCGATCCACAGTGGGTCAAATGGATTGATACCCATTGTTGGTGCCACCATAACCGCTAACATGGCAGGGTAGATACCTGCACAACCGTTTTGACCGATAGTTGCACCGAAAGACGCAGAGAAGCTGGCGATCGATTCTGGTACACCAAACCGGCGAGTTTGCGTTTCAATATTCAGTGGAATACTTGCAGCACTCGAACGGCTAGTAAAGGCGAATGTCAGTACAGGGCCTGCTTTCTTAAAGAATTTAATCGGATTTAAACCGGTTGTCGCAATTAAGACACCGTGAATCACAAACATAATGGCTAATGCCACGTATGATGCGACCACAAAGGTACCTAAATTAATGATGTCAGCTAAATTCGAGCTTGCGACCACTTTGATCATCAGTGCCATCACACCATAAGGCGTTAAGCGCATGACTAAGCGGACTAATTTCATTGCCCAAGCCTGCATCACATCGATAGCCGCTAATGCTTTTTCACCACGTTCTTTATCATCTTTGAACAGTTGCAGTGCCGCTACTCCTAAGAATGCAGCAAAAATAACCACACTAATAATAGATGTTGGGCTTGCACCTGTTAAATCAGCAAACGGGTTTTTCGGGATAAAGGACAGGATCAATTGCGGAACGGTTAAATCCGATACTTTACCAATGTAATTTGTTTCAATGGCAGCTAAACGTGCAGTTTCAGATTGACCTTGGACCAGCCCTTCAGCAGTTAAGCCGAACAAGTTAGCAATCAAGATACCGATTAGAGCAGCGATAGCGGTTGTGAACAGCAGTGTGCCAATGGTTAAAAAGCTGATTTTCCCTAAAGAAGATGCCTTGTGGAGTCTAGCTACTGCACTCAGAATTGAGGCAAATACCAGAGGCATAATCACCATTTGTAATAGTTGAACATAACCATTACCAACGATATTAAACCAAAGAATGGAGTCTTTTATCGTTTGGTGACCAGAACCATACACCAGGTGCAGTCCCACACCATAAGCAACACCGAATACCAGACCCAGTAAGACTTTTTTGGATAGGCTCCAACCATTCGATCCGAGTTTTGCTAACAGTATTAAAAGTGCTACGAAAACGAGCACATTGATAATCAGGGGAATATTCATTCCGCACTCCAAATTGTAATTATTTTACATAATGATTCTTGTTGTTAATCCTTAATAGGTATAAGGATTTCGTTTCTTCTAACAACTGGTTATATGATATCAGTTGAAGTTAGTCATTACTTATAATCAAAAGTTATAATTTAGGTTGATTTATACTTACAGTATATTACAAAAGTGATGTTTTTGTCGGTAAGTGTATATTTATCTGATTATTAAAATAATTTAGTGCGCTTTCTATTTGCTGGAACCAGTCAGCTGGATGCCCTGCGGGTATAAGCACCGCACAGACGGTCAAAAGCACGGCAATAAAGCGTTCTCCGCGTTTACTAGATTTACCGCGTAGAACGGGAAAACAGAAACGTAATGGTAATGGCCATAAAAATGGGACACCGGATGGCGTCAGCATATCGGCAATTAAATGGCTCATATAACCAAGTAAAAACGCTTGGATAAGGTCAGGGGGTAAATCCCAATAATGGGGTAACCATTGATAGCTGGAAATCAGCAAAATTAGCCATGCAATAAGGCTATGCGTAAAGCCTCGATGACCGCAGAGCTTGGATATGGGAAGCGAAATAATACGAAAAAGTCGCCCAAGAATGGATGATGGATGGTCGATATCCGGCAATAAAGCACCCAGCAAAACGCCTGGCACCATATGCAACCAATCACCCTGAGCGAACTCTGGCGTAATTTGCAGTTTATGAGCCATTATGAGTGAGGCGACAGAAAAAAGCAGGTGCCCTTCAGCAGTCATGGTGGATAAAATACCATCTGTTTATCTATACAGTAGGCGGGCAGTATAATGGGTTTGAGCGGAATTTGGTAGAGGGTGAGAGTTAAAAAAACTCTTATTTATTAGCTAATAACCGTAGATTTTTATACTTTTCAAAATTTCCCCTACGCAAATAATGTAGGGGAAAGAAATCATCACTAATTTATTTAAGATTAACGTAAATTTTCTGGACGTAAATCATTTAATGAAGCGAGTTTGACATCCGCCAAACCCCAGCGTGGGTCATTGAAGTGCTTGTTATCAGGAACCACGATAGAGCGCATTCTTGCGGCTTTTGCTGCAATCATGCCATTAAAAGAGTCTTCCAATGAAACGCAGTGAATAGGCTTTGTCGATAATTCTGCTGCGGCTTTTAAATAAACTTCAGGATGAGGTTTGCTTAAAGGCAATTTTGCTGCGGAAACAACCGCAGAAAAATAATGGCGAATATCAAATAAATTCAGTACCTTCTCCAACATATAATCCGGAGATGCTGATGCTAACGCAATTTTTAAATCCATTGAACGGCATAACTCTAATGCATGTTGGACACCGGGCAACAATGGGCGTTTCTCTTCGACTAAGCCAATGACTCGGTCAATAATACGCTGTTTTGCCTCTTCTAAACTGCAGCCTTGCCAAGGGGATGCGTTATACCAAAGTTCAACAACGTGGTCGATACGCAAACCGAGGGTATCTGGAAGCGTGTGCTTGATGGATAAATCAACCCCTAACTCTGCAAATACTTCATCTTCTCCCTGTTCCCAGAAAGGTTCCGAGTCAATCAGCAAACCATCCATATCAAAGATAACAGATTGGATAGGTAATTTATGATACATAGCAAACTCCATTCATTTAGATACCCATTTGAAAATAGGGTATGGGGGCTGTCGCTGCATTTTAATCACAGTCAATTTTGTGTCTAAAACTATTCTAACAAGCCATGACTTTCGGTTATAGAGATATATATGCTATCACATGATTTTATTGAAAATTTGAATTTAACGGGTGATATGAATGCAATTAAATTTTTGAATAATCCGAAACTCAATTTTTAACTATCATTTTTTTATAGAAATTTGGAGCCAGCAAATATTATCGGCTATGATTAGCGTAGAAAAAAACTCTGAGGAATAGTTGTAATGAATTACCATAAGGCAAATTCTCTTGCGATTGGCAAACGTATTTTGGGCTGGGTCGTATTTTTTGTAGCATTAATTTCTACGTTAGCATCATTAATTAAACTCGCTGCTCTGAAAGGAATTCAAGGTGAAGGGATCAATGCGGTTGCTAATGATTTTGTTAAATTGATGGCAGAAATGGCTCGACAAAGCACACCATTTTTAAATGTATTTTGGAATAATTCGCCAGTTCCTGAAGTAAGCCAAGGTTTTTCTGGTAGCTGTATCGGATTTTTTGTTATTTTTATTTTTATCTTTGTGGGATTAGCGCTAAGCGCATCAGGCTTACGCATGTATCGTCAAATTAAGTTTATTCGTGAAAGCATTGAAGATCATGTTATTCTAGAGAATGCTAAAGGCAGTGAGGTCACAAAAGAAGAGTTAGAATCTAAAGTGACCATTCCCCGACACACTATTTTTAAACAGTTCTTTTTGATGTATTTCTGGCCGATAGTCTTAGGGATTGCAATCTATTTTGCATTAAAGCTCCTGAATTGGTAATTCTCCCATCATAATCCTGCGCTGCGTCAGGTTTATTCCCGTGCAGCGCATCACTGAGTTTAGATTATTCATCTGCGAGTAAATTATCAATAATATTGCGGGCATGCAGATAGCTTTGCTCATTGCCAAACATATTGGCTTGATTGAGTAAGAAATAGAGTTGATAGATTGGTTGCCTATCTAAGAAACTTGCGGGTAGCGGCCAAACGCTTTGGTAGCCATCAATAATTTGAATCGGAATTTCTTTATACAATGGCAACATGGCGATATCGCATTCCCGATCACCCCAATAACATGCGGGGTCGTAAAGTACGCCATCTATTTGGTTGGTGATGGCACAGTTTGCTGGCCACAAATCACCGTGTAATAAAGAAGGTTGAGGCTGATGCCCGGACAAACGGTGTTTAACAATATCAACCAGTTTTTGAATATCACCAAAAACCATGCCTTTTTCGGACGCTATTTGTAATTGAAGACCAATACGTTTTTCTGCAAAGAATGCATTCCAACGCTTTTCCCATCCATTTGGCTGAACAGTCGTACTGAGCATAGTATCAAAATCAAAACCATAACTTGGTTGCTCTTCCCATTGATGCAGTCGAGCCAATTGTTGTCCAAAATGCCACGCATTGGTGTTATCAAAATGTTTTAATGGGAAATATTCGAGGAGAAGAAAGCTATTATGCTTATTACTGCCTAAACCGTAGACTTTCGGCACGGTCACAGTCTGGCTTTTCGCTAGCATTTCGAGTTGTTCTGCCTCTTGTTTAAAGAGGGGGAGAAACTCACGGCGATTTTGTTTCACGAACACAGTATGCTCACCATAATCGATTCTTAAGGTGTTATGAATATCTCCACCAGAAAGAATCACTTTATTGTGCAGCTCTGCTTCACCAAAGTGTTCAATTAATAAACGATTCATCGCTTGCCACATGATCCACCTCACTGTGATTTGGTCTTCACTCATACCATACTATAGCGACAATTTAGGAATTAACAGTGATCATTGTTTAAAAATTACGCCATATCAAGAAAATGGTTGTGGCTGATTTTTATCAAAAATTGGATGAGTGCCTATTCTTACGGGGAAGGAGAGTGTACAGGGCTGTTTCTTTGATATGGAATCTATAAGGTAGAGTAAAAAGCTGAATAGGTGAGACCCCGATTCAGCTTTTTGTGGTTATGCCGTATGCAAATCTTGGCGAGTGATACGTGATTTTCGACGGGCTAGGACGAGCTTGCTGTAGATTAAGGCGATAACAAAATAACCGGCTTGGATCACCACGATAGTCGGACCTGTCGTCGCATTGATATGAAAACTGACAATGGTGCCCAGCACACTGGATGTGACGGAGGCGATAATCGCTATCACTAACATCCAACCAAAACTTCGACATAGAACAAAGGCGATAATTCCCGGTGAAATCAGCATGGCAATCACCAGAATGATCCCGACAGCTTGTAATGATGCCACGATGGTTAAGGCGAGTAATGAGAGCAAGCCATAATGCAGCCATTTGACAGGAAGCCCAATGACTCGCGCTTGATTTGGGTCGAAGCAGTAAAGCATAAAGTCTTTACGTTTGAGTAAGATAATGGCAATGGTTATCCCAGCAAACAGCAAAATTTGCTTAAACTCATCATCGGTGATCCCTAAAATATCCCCGAATAAAATGTGTGTGAGATGCTGCTCCGTATCGATTTTTGCGAACATTACTAAGCCGATGGCAAACATACCAGAGAAAACAATACCCATGACGGTGTCTTCTTTTATTCGGCTATTTTCTTTTAAGTAACCCGTTGCGATAGCACAGAATAACCCAGAGACAAAAGCCCCAATAGCCAGAGGGATACCGATTAATGACGCGATAATAATGCCAGGCAACACGGCATGGGAAATGGCGTCACCCATTAATGACCAGCCTTTTAGCACTAAAAAACAGGATAAAATAGCGCAGACAGTACCCGTAACAATCGCGGTGATTAAGGCTTTTTGCATAAATGGAAATGCGAAAGGCGCCATGAGTAAGTCCATAAAATCATTCATGGGTGGCTCCTTGTTGTTTGCTTTGATGCAGGCCCGCCACTTCGATACGCGCTTTACGGCGAGAGGCGATCAGTCCATGTTTGGGTGCAAAGAAGAATGCCAGTAGGAAAATGACGGTCTGGAATGTCACAATCAGCCCACCTGTTGCACCGTTTAAAAAGTAGCTGAGGTAAGCGCCAATCGCACTTGTTGCAGTACCAATAGAGACTGAGATAATCAGCAAAGTTTTAAACTTGTCTGTGAGCAAATAAGCCGTAGCACCTGGAGTGACTACCATCGCGATAACGAGAATCGCCCCCACCGTTTGCAGAGCAGCAACAGTACATGCACTTAATAAGGTGAAGAAAATAATTTTTAAGCGTAGTGGGTTTAAACCAATAGAACGAGCATGGCTTTCATCAAAGAATACTGCGAGTAAATCTTTCCATAGACACATCAGAACAACAAATGAAATTGCGATGATGATTTCGACTTGAAGCACGTCGGCGTCCGCAATACCCAAAATATTACCGAAGATAATACTTTGCACATTGACCGATGTTGGATTCAAGGAAACGATTAATAACCCTGCGGCAAAGAACGTGGAAAATATAAACCCAATAACGGCATCTTCCCGTAATCGAGTGAGATGCTTAACAAACGTCATCGCAAGTGCCGCGAGGATCCCTGTAAAAAAGGCGCCAGCGGCATAAGGTAATCCTAGTGCATAAGCGCCAGCTACACCGGGTACGACGGAATGGGAGAGGGCATCTCCCATCAATGACCAACCTTTGAGCATCAAATAAGCCGATAAGAAAGCGCACACCGCACCAACGATGGCACTGACCCAAATTGCCTTAACCATAAAGTTGTACTCAAATGGTTGCAGTAACAACGCGATCATTCGGATTCCTTAGGCTGATTTTTTCTAACCGGTGCATCATGATCGTGACCATAGAAGACAGCTGCGCGCTCGTCATCCGTAATAACAGTGACAGAGCGAGGGTCATCATCATCGTGAAGCTCTTGACCGGATAAGTTAATGTGTCGCAGCACACCACCAAACGCTTGCTGTAAATTGCGTTGAGTAAAGGTCGTTTCTGTGGGACCACTGGCAAGCACGGTACGGTTAATTAAGATCACATGGTCACAAAATTCAGGCACGCTTCCCAAGTTATGGGTAGAAACTAAAATTAAATGCCCTTCATCACGCAGACTACGCAGCAAATCGATAATAGCGTTTTCTGTTTTTACATCGACACCAGTAAATGGTTCATCGAGTAATAACACTTTACCTTGCTGGGCAAGCGCACGGGCTAAAAATACGCGTTTTTTTTGCCCGCCAGAGAGCTCACCAATTTGGCGATTTTCTAAACCTGCTAGATCTACGCGCTCTAATGCCATTTTAACGGCATCTTTATCTTCCTTTTTAGGGATTCTAAAGAACCCCATCTTGCCATATCGCCCCATCATCACGACATCAGACACGAGGACAGGGAAATTCCAGTCGACTTCTTCGGTTTGGGGGACGTAAGCAATGATATTTTCTTTTAATGCCGCTTTAATGGGTTGATTATTCAGGGTCACACTACCCGAAGATGGGGTGACTAACCCCATAATGGTTTTGAACAGGGTGGACTTACCACTCCCATTCACGCCAACAAGTGCGCAAATGGAACCACCATGAATATTAAAACTAGCATCATAAATTGCAGTATGACCGTTGTTATAGGTAACTGTTGCATCATCAACAACTAGCGTTGGATGCTCGAACTGATTTGTATGGCTCATTTACTGTGAAAATCCTTTTGCAATGGTATCAACGGTCGTGTTCAACAGGTCAATGTAAGTTGGTACAGGACCTTCGGCGGTTGACAGGGAGTCAACGTAGAGTACGCCACCGTATTTTGCACCTGTTTCTTTACTGACTTGCAGAGCCGGTTTATCTGAAATGGTACTTTCACTGAAAACAACTGGAATATTGTGTTCACGAACAGTATCAATGACTTTTTTAACTTGCATTGGTGACCCTTGCTCTTCAGCATTAATTGGCCACAAGTAGACTTCTTTGAAACCATAGTCTTTGGTTAGGTAGCTAAATGCGCCTTCACTCGTGACTAACCAACGTTTATCTTCAGGAATACGGTTTAAACGTTCACGTAGTGGTGCATCAAGTGCTGCAATTTCTTGAGAATATTTTTTGGCATTCGCATTGTAGGTTTCTGCGTTTGCGGGATCGTATTTCACGAATGCTTTACGAATGTTTTCGATATAAATCTGTGCGTTTGCAGGGGACATCCATGCGTGAGGGTTTGGGTTATCTTTATATTCCCCTTCACGAATTGGCATTGGTTCAATACCTTCAGTGACCACAACCGCAGGGACATCTTTAAGATTTTCAAAAAAACGTTGGAACCAAACTTCCAAATTCATTCCATTCCATAAGATAAGATCGGCATCATAGGCTTTCATAATATCTTTAGGCGTCGGCTGGTAACCGTGAATTTCTGCACCAGGTTTAGTAATGGATTCGACAATTGCGGCATCACCGGCTACATTTTGAGCAATGTCTTGTATAATAGTAAAGGTTGTGACCACTTTAAACTTCTTGGCTAAAGCGGGTTGGCTGACAAATAGAATAGCCGCAAGCGCGATGAGTGCTGTCCGCAAAGGCGTAGATAATCGGAATAAAAATGTTTTCATAAATAAGTCCTAACGTTGGGTCACTTGTACTAATTGGCTAAATGTTTTCACAAAGCACCTGTTTAATTAACTCAGTGCATTACGGGATTCGAATAAGCCTTCATTTTCACATTAAGGGTATTAACGCTATAATGTGTATGGTCTTTCTAGCGAATAATATTTATATCTCAATTGATAATGATTATCAATATCAATTATAAAAAATGCCCGTAAAAGTCAAAAGTGATATTTATGTTGTTTATGAGTTGATAATTCACATCATTATTTAACATGACTAAAACACGTCCAGAAGTAAAAGTTAAGTAAAAAATGTATTATTTTTCTAAAGATTAGCTATTCTTTTGGTGTTTTAATTTGCAGAGGATACAACAGTGAAAAAAATGGTCGGCAGTGCGCTTGTCCTTTTGCTATTGGCAGGTTGTTCAAGTGATCCCAATAAAACCGCGAACAGAACAAGAATGCTAGATAATCGTAATCAAATGCCAAATACGGCAGCCAATACTAGCTATCCGCGAACGCCTTATGATGAATTTATTCGTGAATCTGCTAGTCGTTATAGTGTGGATGAAACGCTGATCAGAGCGATTATTGAAGTAGAATCTAACTTCCGACCAGAAGTCGTGAGCAAATCGAATGCGATTGGTTTGATGCAAATTAAAGCATCTACGGCAGGACGCGATGCATACCGTTTTCAGGGGCGAGCGGGCGAACCAAGTTCTAGCGATTTAAAAGATCCGCGTAAAAATATTGATATTGGCACCGCTTATATTCGTATCCTCAAAGAGCAGCACTTGGCGGGCATTAGCCATCCTCAAACGATGTACTATGCAACCGTTGTGGCTTACGTCAATGGCGCAGGGGCATTATTACGAACATTTGATAATGATAAGTCAAAAGCGATTGCAATGATCAATAACTTATCCCCAGAAGAATTTTATCAGCATGTTCAATCTAAACACCCCGCACCACAAGCGCCACGTTATTTGTGGAAAGTCAAAAATGCGTATAACGCATTAGCGGTGAATTACTGATATTCAGCCAATAAGTGTGGGAGCTGCGCGATGATTTCAACGATACCGTTGATAACAAATTGCACTCCCATACAAATTAATAGAAAGCCCATTACACGTCCTATCGCATCAATTCCGCTATTTCCTAGCCATTTCATAATTGACGTTGCACCACGTAGTCCAATCCAAACAATCATACTGGTAATAAGAAAGACAATAATCGGGGCAACGATGATCACCCAAGGTGCAAAGCCAATATCTCCTTGCAAAGATGCGGTTGAGCTAATAATAATGGCGATAGTACCGGGTCCTGCGGTGCTTGGCATTGCCAGAGGAACGAAGGCAATATTTTGATTACCTTGACGTTTTTTGGGAACACTTAAATCATCAGCAGGGGTATTGTTGGTATCTTCACTATTTTCTGAGTTGGGAAACAACATTCCAAAACCAATAAAGACAACGATCAACCCTCCAGCAATACGTAACCCTGGAATTGAAATTCCAAAGGTATTCATGACTAATTGACCAGCATAAAAAGCGACGAGCATGATAATAAAAACATAGATTGCAGCAAGTCGTGACTGATGATCTCGCTGCTCTTTGGTCATATTGGATGAAATACTTAGCATGACAGCAATGGCAGTCAGCGGGTTAGCCAGTGGAAGGAGTAACACTAACCCAAGACCAACAGCTTGAAACAGTTGTAAAATATCTTGCATGTCGAAAACTGCCCTCCAATTAATCTAGAATTGCTTCCTTGGGACTATAACAAAGATTGTTACAAATTTGTGAGGTCTAAAGAATATTCATTTAAAAATTTAAGGCTAAAGCGTTATTTACGTGGGATCACGTAATGTTTTTACTCAGAGGACAATAAAGTTGTTCACATTAACTGTGGATAACATCCCTATTCAGATGTGAATAAGTATAATTAGTTAATGAATAACAAAGGATTACGTGACTGGATTAAAAATATTCAATATTTTGGGCAAAAAAAAACCTTTTTATGTGAGATAAAAAGGTCAAGGGCATTTTGCTAGAGGGGGTTTATGTTCATTTGTTATCGAGTATATACAGTACAATGTGTTTTACTGACAGGTTATGTAAATTCGTTAAAAGATTATTGTTAGATGATAATCCTATTTATTGGAAATATAATTGGAATATTCTTTACAAACTCTTTTTTATTTTAAAAACTGCTTTACGGTTTATTGTGTATTCTAATTTTCATGTTAAATAGAATATTAGGATAGCCAATGAGACGGTTACTATCACCATTAGTCACTTCATCGATGCTGCTTGTTTTGGCTATTGCTGCAGTATTGATTCTGTTTCCTCAAACATGGAAACAATCTATTTTCCCATCGATTTCTCAATTATTACCTGACTCTGTTAGCGCTTTTATGGTTCAAAACGGATTGGCTAATAATGCATGCGAAAGTTTAGAAAATAATTTAAGGAGTTTTGCAGACTATTTGCAAGCAAATGCAGATGTTGTTGAAGTGAAAGGAATGAACGGATTAGAAGATCAAATTGCAAATATTCAAGCTAGATTAAATAATTTACCTAGTGATGTGCGCAATTCAGTATGCCAACAAGAATATGCCAATCTTGAAGGATTAAAAAGTGTATTCTCTTTAGGGTACCGTTCATAAAAGAGCAGGTATTTACCCGAACAACATTATTGATAGTTACCGCTAATTTTTAGCATTTTATCCATGATATGCTTGTTATATGAATATCAATCTAGGATATGTGATGCGCATTTTTAAACTCCCATTTGTTAACTGGTTAGTACTGAACGGATTTGCTGCTTATTATCTACACCTCAAAGAAGGCTTTTATTGGAGCTTTTCTGGATGGATGGGAATTATTGGTATTCTGGTTGCTCTCGAGGCTTTCGGGTGGATTGGCGCGAGTTTATATTATTTTCTTCAGCAAAAAACATCGCCTAATCCGCTGGCGCCAGCTTCTTCATTAATTACTCGCGGTCCTTATCGATTGTCACGTAATCCGCTATACCTTGCTTTTACTTCAATGAGCTTAAGCTTGGCGTTATTTTCACATTCACCTTATTTTTTGGTTTCAGGTTTGGTCTTTTGGCTAATAACGGATTTGTACACCATTCCAGAAGAAGAGAAATTTTTGTCGGCTCACTTTAAAGATGAGTGGCAGTCTTATGCTCAGCAAACTCGTCGCTGGTTGTGATAGTTCTTTGGTGTAATATATTGAAATTTAATTATTTATAAGTATTTTTACCTTTTGATTTTGGTTTTTTTAGTGATCTGGTTCATGATATTTAACTTTAGTTGATTATTTTGACATATTTCAAGGCGTTTATTCCACGGTGTATATAAACTGGTATAACCCATAAACTTGTGAGGTTATTGCCGTGAATAAAAAAGTGTTATTAGGCGCTATTGTCTCTTCGATATTATTGTATTCCGCATCTGCAGCAGCATGCCCTTACTGCAATGGAAATTATGATCATCGATATCAAAATAATTACAGCCAGAATAATTATCGTCAGAATAACGAGCTTACTAAGCTAGTGAAGGATTTTGATGATAAGCGTGTTGAATTGAACAAACTGTATGATGCTGGTGCTAGTGATGATGATGCCAAAGTGAAAGCACTGGTAAAAGAACTTGATGACCTATCACTAAAAATCAGAAATGAAGAAGACAAACAATACAACCGACCTTACCGTAATGGAGGGTGGGGGGGACGTGGTAATCACCGCGGTTGTTGGTAATCCTTCATTTGTTTAAGGCTATCGCTCTTGATGAACGGATAGCCTTTTTGTTGTCTTTCTACCGAATATTGAAATTTGCGACCCACATTATGCGCCGTTGTTCAACTGCGTCGATTTCATCGAGCTTATTCACGTATTTCTGTTCTCAACACGCTTAAACCGTGCATTATCGAACGCTTCATCATGTGATGTTTGGTCACCCAAATTCGCAGTGATTTTAGTGATATAATAATCAACAACTGGCTATCGCCATAAAATATGTCTGTGTTATGATTACGAGTTGAGTTGCTAGCGATGTGCATAATTGTGTCATCAATTATATCCATAATGGCTTATATGATGTGTACATAACGGTGTGCCTATCTCGCATAGTGAAGTGAGAAATCGTAAGTAACGTATTGATTTATAAACTTTGGAATAATCAAGCAAGTGATCTTTCGTGTGGGTCACCACTGCTGATAAGGATTTTTTAATGCCTGTTATTACTCTTCCTGATGGAAGTCAGCGTCAATTCGACCATGCCGTTTCTGTCATGGATGTGGCTCGCGATATCGGTGCAGGTCTTGCAAAAGCGTGTATTGCTGGTCGTGTTAATGGTGAGCTGGTGGATGCTTGTGAACTGATCGAGCACGATGCGAACTTGTCAATTATCACGAGTAAAGATGATGAAGGTCTAGAGATCATTCGTCACTCTTGTGCTCACTTATTAGGTCATGCAATTAAACAATTGTGGCCAAATACCAAAATGGCAATCGGTCCAGTTATCGACAACGGTTTCTATTATGATATTGACCTTGACTATACGCTGACCCAGGAAGATTTGGACAAGCTAGAAAAGCGTATGCTTGAGCTTGCCAAAACAGATTATGATGTGGTTAAAAAACGTGTTTCTTGGGCCGAAGCTCGTGAAACATTTGTAAGCCGTGGCGAAGATTATAAAGTTGAAATCTTGGATCAAAACATTAGCCAAGATGACCGCCCAGGCTTATATCACCACCAAGAATACATTGATATGTGTCGTGGTCCGCACGTACCTAATATGCGTTTCTGCCATCACTTTAAATTACAAAAAGTTGCAGGGGCATACTGGCGTGGAAACAGCGACAATAAAATGCTGCAACGTATTTACGGCACGGCATGGGCAGACAAAAAGCAGTTAGCTGCTTATCTGCTGCGCTTAGAAGAAGCGGCAAAACGTGACCACCGTAAAATTGGTAAGCAATTAGATTTATATCATATGCAGGAAGAAGCGCCGGGTATGGCGTTCTGGCACAATGATGGTTGGACAATTTTCCGTGAGCTGGAAACTTTTGTACGTACCAAACTAAAATCCTATAACTACCAAGAAGTTAAAGGCCCATTCATGATGGACCGCGTACTGTGGGAAAGAACAGGTCACTGGGAAAACTACAAAGATGCGATGTTCACAACGTCATCTGAAAACCGTGAATATTGTGTAAAACCAATGAACTGCCCAGGTCACGTACAGATCTTTAACCAAGGGTTAAAATCTTACCGTGATTTACCACTGCGTATGGCAGAGTTTGGTAGTTGCCATCGTAATGAACCATCTGGTGCGCTGCATGGTTTAATGCGTGTACGTGGCTTTACTCAAGATGATGCGCATATTTTCTGTACCGAAGATCAAATTCTGGGTGAAGTGACAAGCTGTATCGAAATGATTTATGACGTTTACAGCACTTTCGGTTTTGAAAAGATCGTTGTAAAACTGTCTACTCGTCCTGAAAAACGTATCGGTACTGACGATATGTGGGATACAGCAGAAGCGGATTTAGCGAATGCTCTGAAGTCTAAAGGTATTGAATTCGAATACCAACCAGGCGAAGGCGCATTCTATGGTCCAAAAATCGAATTTACACTGTATGACTGTCTTGACCGTGCATGGCAATGCGGTACCGTACAATTAGACTTCTTCTTACCAGGTCGTCTAAATGCTTCATATGTAGGCGAAAATAATGAACGCATTACGCCTGTTATGATCCACCGTGCCGTTCTAGGTTCATTAGAGCGCTTCATCGGTATTTTAACAGAAGAATATGCGGGCTTTTTCCCAACATGGTTAGCGCCACAACAAGTTGTGGTGATGAACATTACAGATAGTCAAGCAGACTATGTTCAAGAATTAGTAAGCAAACTGCAAAGTGTTGGCATTCGTGCGAAAGCGGACTTACGCAACGAGAAAATCGGCTTTAAGATCCGCGAACACACCCTGCGTCGTGTTCCTTACATGTTGGTTTGTGGTGAGAAAGAAGTTGAATCAGGTAAAGTGTCTGTTCGTACCCGTCGTGGTAAAGATTTAGGCAGCCTTGATGTTAACGAATTCACGACTAAACTACTGGAAGAAATTCGCAGTCGTCAGCTCAATCAGATGGAGGAATAAGGTATTAAAGGCGGAAAAAAACTCCCAACAGCACGTCCGAATCGTATTAACGACGAGATCCGTGCAACTGAAATCCGTGTTACTGGCATTGACGGTGAACAACTCGGTGTGATGAGTGTGCGTGACGCACTCGCTAAAGCGGAAGAAGCTGGTGTTGATTTAGTTGAAATCAGCCCAAATGCAGAGCCACCAGTTTGTCGTATCATGGATTACGGCAAGTATCTTTATGAGAAGAGCAAGTCTCAAAAAGAGCAGAAAAAGAAACAAAAAGTCGTTCAAGTGAAGGAAATTAAATTCCGTCCGGGAACTGATGAAGGAGACTACCAAGTTAAATTGCGTAGCCTCATTCGTTTCTTAGAAGATGGTGATAAAGCGAAAATCACACTACGTTTTCGTGGTCGTGAAATGGCACACCAGCAAATCGGTATGGAAATGCTTAACCGCATTAAAGCTGATTTGGAAGAACTGGCTATTGTTGAATCATTCCCTTCACGTATTGAAGGTCGACAAATGATTATGGTCATGTCACCGAAGAAAAATAAATAAGTTGTCATGTAAGAACGCGAGTGGGGGATAGCCTCTCACTCGCGTTTTTTTATGAAGCTATCCTCTCATTAACATGACTTACAGCGAAAAATTTCAATATCTGCTTGAGTAATCTCACAATAAGCAGTAAAATCCGCGGTCGAATCGCTTTGTAAAATCTCGCATTGTTCGAGTTAAAGCCCAAAAAGAATATCGCGTTTTGGTGAAAAGTTCTTGAAAACATTACCGGAACGCTTGCTTTAGAGAATGTAGCAAATCTCTTTATCCAGTTGGAGGAATGAAGTATTAAAGGCGGAAAAAGAATCCCATCAACACGACCAAATCGTATTAATGATGAAATCCGTGTTCCTGAAGTCCGTTTAACCGGTTTAGACGGCGAACAGTTAGGCATTATGAGCGCACGTGAAGCGCTTGAAAAAGCTGAAGAAGCGGGCGTTGACCTCGTTGAAATTAGCCCAAATGCTGAACCGCCAGTTTGTCGTATCATGGATTACGGCAAATTCCTTTATGAGAAGAGCAAATCTCAAAAAGAACAGAAAAAGAAACAAAAAGTTGTTCAGGTGAAGGAAATTAAATTCCGCCCTGGTACAGATGAAGGTGATTATCAGGTCAAACTACGCAACCTGATACGCTTTCTAGAAGATGGTGACAAGGCTAAAGTAACGCTACGTTTTCGTGGTCGTGAAATGGCTCACCAACAAATCGGTATGGAAGTGCTTAACCGCATTAAGTCTGATTTGGAAGAGCTGGCGTCAGTGGAGTCATTCCCTTCAAAAATTGAAGGACGTCAGATGATTATGGTGCTGGCACCGAAGAAGAAATAATTAGGCCATCAAGTAATAATCTTACAGTAATGTGAATATTATTCGCCTAATTAATTCGTAGTTAATCACAATGCGAAGTTGGAAATAACAGAAATGCCAAAGATTAAAACTGTACGTGGCGCAGCAAAGCGCTTTAAAAAAACTGCAGGCGGTGGCTTTAAGCGCAAGCATGCAAACCTTCGTCACATTCTGACTAAAAAGTCTACTAAGCGTAAACGCCATTTACGTCCGAAAGGTATGGTATCTAAGGGCGATCTGGGTCTGGTAGTTGCTTGCCTGCCTTACGCATAAGTAAACATTTTAGTTAATTAAGAATAAAGACGATAGGAGATAGCTATGGCTCGCGCAAAACGTGGTGTAATCGCCCGTGCACGTCACAAAAAAATCATGAAGCAGGCGAAAGGTTACTATGGTGCACGTTCTCGTGTTTACCGCGTAGCATTTCAAGCGGTAATCAAAGCTGGTCAATACGCTTACCGTGACCGCCGTCAACGTAAACGTCAGTTCCGTCAACTGTGGATCGCGCGTATTAACGCTGCGGCTCGTCAGAACGGTCTGTCTTACAGCCGTTTCATCAATGGCTTGAAAAAAGCTTCAATTGAAATCGACCGTAAGATCTTAGCAGACATCGCAGTTTTCGATAAAGCAGCATTCACTGCTTTAGTTGAAAAAGCAAAAGGCGCTTTAGCTTAATGTTTGCTTGAAAAGAGGAAGGAAACTTCCTCTTTTCATTTATATTGTTTGTATTAAAAATTAGCTTGTGTTAATACTTTAAGCCTGTTTTTATTGAGACTCTTTTAATGAACAACGTTATTTTTCGTTTCTTTTTTTACTTTAGCACCTGAATCTCGGGGGCTTTTGCGTATAGCGAGTAGAATAGAAACGAAAAGTTACGCTAAAGCCTCCGTCAGGAGGCTTTTTTGTTTTTGGTTTAACAGAAAATACAGTAAAATCAGTCAAGTATTCATATCTCATTAAATATGATTTGTGAAATTTAGTGAATAACTAGCAAAAGACCGAGTGGTCATAAAGGGGAAACAATGCCACATCTCGCTGAATTGGTTGCACAGGCAAAAGCAGCCATTGAACAGGCACAAGATGTTGCGACGTTAGAGTCAGTGCGTGTTGAATTTTTAGGCAAAAGCGGCCACTTCACACTCCAGATGAAAACGTTGCGTGATCTGCCTGCGGACGAACGCCCAGCAGCAGGGGCTGTGATTAATGAAGCTAAGGTCCAAGTTCAAGATGCACTGAACGCCCGTAAAGATGCAATGCAAGCGGATATTCTGAATGCACGCTTGTCATCAGAAAAAATTGACGTTTCATTACCAGGGCGCCGTATGGAAAATGGCGGGTTACACCCAGTAACTCGTACCATTCAGCGAATTGAAGAGTTTTTTGGTGAGTTAGGTTTCTCTGTTGAGACCGGACCCGAAATCGAAGATGACTATCATAACTTTGATGCACTAAACATTCCTGCTCATCACCCTGCGCGTGCAGACCACGATACTTTTTGGTTTGATGCAAAACGTCTATTACGTACTCAAACGTCAGGCGTGCAAATTCGTACCATGAATGGTCAGCAACCACCAATCCGTATTATTGCACCTGGTCGTGTTTATCGTAATGACTACGACCAGACTCATACCCCAATGTTCCATCAAACTGAAGGTCTGATTGTTGATAAAGACATTAGCTTTACCAATTTAAAAGGCACACTTCATGACTTCCTGAACAACTTCTTTGAAGAAGAGGTTCAAGTGCGTTTCCGTCCATCTTATTTCCCATTTACAGAGCCTTCAGCTGAAGTTGACGTGATGGGTAAAAATGGTAAATGGTTGGAAGTATTAGGTTGCGGTATGGTGCATCCAAATGTATTACGCAATGTTGGTATTGACCCTGAAGTCTACTCCGGATTTGCATTTGGTATGGGAATGGAGCGTTTAACCATGTTGCGTTATGGCGTTTCTGACCTTCGTGCATTTTTCGAAAACGATCTTCGTTTCCTCAAACAGTTTAAATAAGGCGGGTCTATCTCATGAAATTCAGTGAACTATGGTTACGCGAATGGGTGAACCCGGCGGTAAGTAGTGAAGAATTATCAGACCAAATCACGATGGCTGGTCTGGAAGTTGATGGTGTTGAAACTGTCGCAGGGCAATTTCACGGTGTAGTTGTCGGGGAAGTTGTTGAATGCGGACAGCATCCTAATGCCGACAAACTTCGTGTCACCAAAGTCAACGTAGGTGGCGATCGTTTATTAGATATCGTTTGTGGTGCACCAAATTGCCGTCAAGGCTTACGTGTTGCTGTTGCAACGGTCGGTGCGGTATTGCCAGGCGATTTCAAAATTAAAGCAGCCAAATTACGTGGCGAGCCATCTGAAGGAATGCTGTGCTCTTATTCTGAGCTGGGTATTTCTGATGATCACAGCGGTATTATTGAATTGCCACAAGATGCTGCTATTGGTACTGATATTCGTGAGTATCTAAAATTAGATGATCATGCAATTGAAATCAGTATTACTCCAAACCGTGCTGACTGTTTAAGTATTTTAGGTGTGGCACGTGATGTTGCCGTGATCAACAAATTAGATTTAGTTGAACCTGCGATCACTTCGGTTGCTAGCACCATTAAAGAGACTTTCCCTATCCGTGTTGAAGCACCTGC
Source organism: Providencia alcalifaciens DSM 30120 (assembly GCF_000173415.1). Classification (GTDB taxonomy): domain Bacteria; phylum Pseudomonadota; class Gammaproteobacteria; order Enterobacterales; family Enterobacteriaceae; genus Providencia; species Providencia alcalifaciens. Next base: position 42,120 of record NZ_ABXW01000051.1, read on the forward strand.
GGCATGCCCACGTTTCTTAGGTCGTGTTATCAAGAATATCGATGTTAGCGCGCCGACACCAATGTGGATGAAAGAAAAGTTACGTCGTGGCGGTGTTCGTTCTATTGATGCAGTTGTGGATATTACAAACTATGTTCTGCTGGAATTAGGTCAACCACAACATGCTTACGACTTAGACCGTTTAAACGGTTCTATCATTGTCCGTATGGCAAAAGATGAAGAGAAGCTGGTTCTGCTAGATGGAACTGAAGCTACTTTGAAATCGGATACTCTGGTGATTGCCGATGAGTCTCAAGCTCTGGGCATCGCGGGTATCTTTGGTGGTGAGCATTCTGGTGTTAACGCCGAAACTAAAAATATTTTATTAGAGTGCGCATTCTTCGAACCACTGGCGATTACCGGTCGTGCACGTAATTATGGTTTGCACACCGATGCATCCCATCGTTTTGAACGCGGTGTTGACTCACAGCTGCAATTTAAAGCAATGGAGCGCGCAACTGCGTTGATCGTGGAAATTTGTGGCGGTGAAGTTGGTGAAATCATTGATGTTTCTAGTGAAGCACATTTACCAAAAGCGGCAAATATTAAACTGACTCGTAAAAAATTAGATCGTTTAATTGGTCACGTGATTGCGGATGATATCGTCACTGATATTTTGAAGCGTTTAGGTTGCCAAGTGCAAGTTTCCGCCGATTGTTGGGATGTTGTTGCTCCAAGCTGGCGCTTCGATATGCAAATCGAAGAAGATTTAGTGGAAGAAGTCGCTCGCGTATATGGGTATAACAATATTCCTGACGTTCCTTTGCGTGCTGATTTGATCATGACGGATCATAAAGAAGCGGATTTACCGCTGAAACGCATTAAAGCGATGCTGGTTGACCGTGGTTATCAAGAAGCGATTACGTATAGCTTTGTTGATCCTAAAGTTCAAAGCTTGTTACACCCTCAAGAAGAGGTGCTGAGCCTGCCAAATCCAATTTCAGCCGACATGTCTGCTATGCGTTTGTCGTTGTTGACTGGTTTATTAGGAACGGTGGTCTATAATCAAAATCGTCAACAAAATAGAATTCGTTTATTTGAGACTGGTCTGCGCTTTACACCTGATAATCAAGCAGAATATGGGATCCGTCAGGAAAACATGCTGGCAGGTGTGATCACGGGCAATAAATTTGATGAACATTGGTCATTAGATAAACAAGTTGTTGACTTCTTTGATTTAAAAGGTGATCTTGAAGCTGTTTTTGAATTGACTGGAAAACTAAATCAAATTACATTTAAATCTGAAGCTCATCCAGCATTACATCCTGGGCAAAGTGCTGGGATTTATCTGGAAAATGAACATATTGGTTTTATTGGTGTTGTTCACCCAGAGTTAGAACGTAAACTCGATTTAAATGGTAGAACAGTCGTGTTTGAAGTTCGTACTGATGCAATCGCACAGCGTGTTATTCCAGAAGCGAAAGCGATTTCGCGTTATCCGTCGAACCGTCGTGACATTGCTGTGGTTGTGCCAGAAAATGTAGCAGCTGCCGAAGTTTTAGCAGAATGTAAAAAAGTTGGCATAAATCATATAGTTGGCATAAACTTATTTGATGTGTATTGTGGTGAGGGGATAGCAGAAGGTTATAAGAGCCTCGCTATCAGTCTCGTCTTCCAAGATACCCAGCGTACCATGGAAGAAGAAGAGATTACCGCGACCGTTGATCTGTGTGTTGCTGCGTTAAAACAGCGATTCCAAGCCTCCTTGAGGGACTAAACTTATGGCGCTTACTAAAGCTGAAATGTCAGAAAATTTGTTTGAAAAGCTAGGTGTTAGCAAACGTGATGCGAAAGACCTTGTTGAAACTTTCTTTGAAGAGGTTCGCCTTTCCTTAGAAAATGGTGAGCAAGTTAAATTATCTGGATTCGGTAACTTTGATTTACGTGATAAAAATCAACGTCCCGGTCGTAACCCTAAAACTGGGGAAGATATTCCAATTACTGCTCGCCGTGTTGTCACCTTCCGCCCTGGCCAAAAATTAAAAAGCCGTGTGGAAAGAGCAACCCCAAAAGAGTAATCCTATTCTCTGAATAGCAGAGTAATAAAAAAGACCGCCTAGGCGGTCTTTTGTTTTTAGAAGAGTAATATAATTATCAATGTCTGTTCAATTCACGTTCAATGAGTGCGGTAACGTAATCTATTGGGGGCTGTGTCAGCGCTTTCATCTCTTTTGCATTAGTCACTTTGATGTTAGAGAAATTAGTTCTATCTAAACTCGGAGCAAAAGAAATCGCTAATTTTCCAGCCGTCATCTGATTACTATCAGAGTTTTTCGCAATTTCAGTAAATAATGGGATAGCAATTTGTAATGAAAGTGGCTGTTGTTTTAACTGAGGCAGTGTATTCGCAATACGTTGATCTGCATTACGTAAAATAGCATTGGTTTTACTATCTAGCTGTGGGGCAGTTTTAAGGGATCCTTCTACTTCTAATTTGTTTTTTTGCGAGTCTGCAAAGTTTGTGAAACGTGTAGATAACGCTAGTGTTTCGCTGCTCGTTTGCGGTAATAAACTTGAGGTGAGTTTTTTATAGGCTGTGGTTAAATCTCTAATTGTAACGTTGTTCTCAGTAATAAATTTATGGTTAAGGGGAAGACCTTTATTTAAATGCTCTAGGATTAACCGGGCTTGAGAATCTGTCCCTCCGGTACGAAATACCCCAACTTCTTTTGGGTAATCAAGGTGAGATAAAATCGCTGTACCAATTTCATTTAGTTGTTGATACTCCAATTTTTCTTGATAAGACATACCAACATATTCATTGATAGCTTGTGTGTTTTGTTTTTCAATGGTCTTAGCACGATGTTGTAGATCAACACGTTGTCCCATTGACTCAAGTTGTTCTGCATTTAAGTATTTTGCAGCAGGTTGCTTATCTTCTAAAGGTTTCAAGCTAACATTTTTAGCGGAATGATCCATCTCTATTATCGGAGTATATTTATGATTAGCGGTTAAACCAAAGAAACTTTTGCAGCTATTTACGGCTTTTTTTATGGCAGCTAAAAAACCTTTATTCTCCGAATTGTATACTGACTTTATGGACTGAGCTGGCTGCAGATCCAAAGATGCCAGACCAAGGTGTCGACGTGGTTCTATATTATTAGTTATCATATAGTTTCCTTTCAATGATTATGGCTGAAGTGAGCTGAATCATAGGTTTGTTGTTATCGCTTTGCTTGCATAAAAAGCTATAATTCTCCCCATCAATTAAAATTCAGAAAAATTTCAATGAACCAGCAACTTAACACATTGTATTGCCAACAGCGCCGACACGATTTCCGGCTGATAAGTTTATTGGGTCTATTGCTTATTTTTTGTGGCTTTCGTTTCGTTGTGTGCAGGAGAAGTGTGGCTACTACCAAGCCAGTGGAGTAGTGAGGCTGGACGCATGTTTGTCGGGCAAATTAGATTGCCGAGATTGTTTGCTGTGGTGATTATTGGTGCTGCATTAGCGGTTACTGGTGCGATCATGCAGGCGTTATTCGAAAATCCTCTTGCAGAGCCGGGCTTACTCGGGGTCAGTAATGGCGCTGGCGTCGCTGTGGTTTTTACCGTCTTGATTTCATCAGGGGTGGTTAATTATTGGGTTCTGAGCTTCAGTGCAATAGCGGGTGCATTGATTCTTACTGGTATTCTTTTGTATTTTGCTCGCCGTAAAAATATCAATAACGCTAGCCTACTATTGGTTGGTGTTGCTCTTGGTGTGATCAGTGGTGCCTGTATGACGTGGATGGTTTATATGAGCAGCAATTTAGATTTACGCCAATTGTTGTATTGGATGATGGGAAGCTTTAGCGGCGTGGATTGGCGTCAAATAGGGTTAATTATTGCTTGTCTTCCTTTCTTATTTTGGGCAATGCGACAGGGTAAAATTTTAAATTATTTATTACTGGGTGATATTCAATCTTACCAATTGGGTGTTTCTACTCATCGATGGCGGTTAATATTAATTATCATTACCGGAATACTAATTGGGCTTAGTGTCGCAGTGGCGGGTGCCATTAGTTTTATTGGGTTGGTTATCCCGCATATATTAAGGCTAAGCGGTATAACGGATAACCGCTTTTTATTACCTGCTTGTGCAGTTTCTGGTGCGCTATGTTTATTAATTGCAGATTTGTTGTCTCGGTTATTGATAGACAATGCGGAAATTCCGATAGGGGTGATTACGGCAACTTTAGGTGCACCGGTTTTTATCTATTTATTAGTCAAAAATCACGCTTGGCGGCAATGATATGAATAAAACATGGGTGATTGAAACTCAAAATTTAAAGGTGGAACATCGGTTATCTGGGATTAGCCAATGTGTTTCTGCTGGCGAGCAAATACACCTCTTAGGTGCGAATGGTGCAGGAAAAAGCACATTGTTAGCCGCTCTGAGTGGTTGCATCACCTATACAGGAACGATTCTTCTCAATAACCTGAATTTAGAAAATTATACTGTTCAAGCGCTTTCAACGTATCGAGCTTATTTAACACAGCAAGCAAGCACTTTACCAAGCCTAAAAGTATTTCAATACTTAACCTTGTTTATTGGACAGAAATTAATTCCACCGGTTATTTTTAGTGAAATATGTTCTGATTTCCAACTTACGTCATTATTGTCTAAGCCAATTAATCAATTATCTGGTGGAGAATGGCAGCGAATTCGGATTGTTGCTGTATTTTTGCAGGTTTGGGATCAGGATTGTTTGAGCGGAAAAATAATCTTATTTGATGAACCAATAAACAATTTAGATATTATTCAGCAAGGAATGCTAGATAAATGGGTGAAATGTTTTTGTCATTGCGCAGGAACAGTTATAATGAGTGGACATAATCTTAGTCATTCATATAAAAATGCAAGTCGAATTTGGATGATTAAGAAAGGTGCAATTATCTATGCAGGTGAGCCTGACGATGTAATGACAGAAAGTCATTTGTCAGAAGTATTTATGGCTGATATAAAACTCAGCCAAAGCTCATCAGAGAAAGTATGGCAAATTATTAATCATACTAATTAGCTAATCGTGTTCTTATTGCCCGTATCACGGCAATTTATTGCAGTAATGATGACTGGTGTTGAGGTTCGGTTAAAGTAAATTTAACTAGAATATCCTATTCATAATGAAATTAGGCTACAAACAATATGAGCAATTTCCTTCCGTTTTCAAAACCAGCAATCGGGGATGAAGAGGTTAAGGCAGTAGAAAACGTTCTGCGTTCAGGCTGGATTACCACGGGTCCACAGAATCATCAATTAGAAGAAGATTTCTGTAAGCGCTATGGTTGCAAGCATGCAATTGCACTTGCATCGGCGACAGCTGGCATGCATGTTGTTTTAATGGCATTGGGCATAGGTCCAGGCGATGAGGTTATTACGCCATCACAAACGTGGGTTTCCACTATCAATATGATCGAGTTGCTGGGTGCAACGCCTGTCATGATTGATGTTGATCGTGATACCTTAATGATTAAGCCAGAAGCAGTAGAAAAAGCCTTAACAAGTAAAACGAAGGCAATTATCCCTGTGCACTATGCGGGAGCACCTTGCGATTTAGATGCACTGCGTGCTATTGCTCAACAAGCGGGCGTTTTCCTCATTGAAGATGCAGCTCATGCGGTTGGAACACGTTATAAGAATGAGTGGATTGGTGAAAAGGGGACTGCCATTTTTTCATTCCACGCGATTAAAAACGTGACATGTGCGGAAGGTGGCTTAGTCGCCACAGATGATGATGCACTTGCTCAGCGCGTTCGTGCATTGAAATTCCACGGCTTAGGTGTGGATGCATTTGATCGTCAGATGCAAGGTCGAAAACCGCAAGCGGAAGTGGTTGAGCCCGGCTTCAAGTATAACTTATCCGATATTCATGCTGCCATTGCTGTCGTACAATTGTCTCGTGTTGAGTATTTAAATCAACGTCGAGCCGAATTAACGGCTCGTTACCGTGAATTACTAAAAGACTCTCCATTACAGATGTTATCTGTGCCAGAATACCCTCATTTGCATGCAAACCACTTATTTATGGTGCGTGTTGATAAATCTGTTTGTGGTATTGACCGCGATACATTTATGGAGAAGTTAAAAGAGCATAATATTGGTACGGGTTTACATTTCCGTGCAGCTCATACACAAAAATATTACCGCGAAAAATACCCAGAGCTGTCATTACCAGAATCAACATGGAATAGCGCAACACTTTGCTCGTTGCCTTTATTCCCAGACATGACTGACGCCGATGTTGAACGGGTAGTGAGTGCGATTAATACAGTCCTTTTGGAGTCAAAATAGTGTCATTAGCTGATGAATTTGATGAGATTAAAAAAGTCTCAGTCGTAATCCCTGTTTATAACGAAGAGCAAAGTTTGCCTCAATTGTTAGAACGTACGATTAAATCCTGTAAACAACTCACTCAGTCTTATGAACTGATTTTGGTTGATGATGGAAGTAGCGATCGTTCAGCAAAAATGCTGGTGGAAGCCGCAGAAAATCCAGATAATCATGTGATTGCGATCATTTTGAACCGTAACTATGGTCAACACTCTGCTATTATGGCGGGTTTCAATCAAGCTGATGGTGACTTAGTCATCACTCTTGATGCCGACTTACAGAACCCACCGGAAGAAATCCCGCGTTTAGTGCAAACCGCGTCTCAAGGCTATGATGTTGTTGGCACTCGTCGTGCGAATCGTCAAGACTCTTGGTTCCGTAAAACTGCATCAAAAATGATCAATGCGATGATCACCAAAGCAACAGGTCGTTCAATGGGTGACTATGGTTGTATGTTGCGTGCTTATCGTCGACATATTATTGAAGCCATGCTCCAATGTCATGAACGCAGTACATTTATTCCTATTTTAGCGAATACTTTTGCACGTAGAACCATTGAAATTGATGTAGCGCATGCTGAGCGTGAGTTTGGTGATTCAAAATACAGCTTTATGAAGCTGATTAATTTAATGTATGACTTATTAACGTGCTTAACCACTGCACCTCTGCGTTTGTTAAGTGTTGTTGGTAGCATTATCGCTGCGGGTGGTTTTGTACTGGCAGTGCTGTTAATTGTTTTACGTCTACTGTTCGGCGCGAGCTGGGCTGCAGACGGCGTATTTACACTGTTTGCGATACTCTTTATGTTTATCGGCGCGCAGTTTGTTGCTATGGGATTATTGGGCGAATACATCGGTAGGATCTATAATGATGTACGCGCGAGACCTCGTTATTTTATTCAAAAAGTCGTCGGAGCAGACCTTAAATCCGACAAAAATCAGGAAGAAAACTAATGAAAGCTATTGTTTTTGCCTATCATGATATTGGCTGTGTAGGGATAAAAGCGCTTGAGAAAGCGGGTTTTGATATTCAGGCAGTATTTACTCACACTGATGATCCAAATGAAAACCACTTTTACTCTTCTGTAGCTCGTGTCAGTGCAGATATGGAACTTCCTGTTTTCGCTCCAGAAAACGTTAACCACCCACTGTGGATTGAACGTATTCGTGAGATGAAACCTGATGTGATTTTCTCTTTCTACTATCGCGATATGTTAAGCGAAGAACTATTAGCATTAGCACCGAAAGGCGCGTTCAACTTACATGGTTCTTTACTGCCAAAATACCGTGGTCGTGCACCAATCAACTGGGCGCTGTTAAACGGCGAAAGCGAAACAGGCGTAACGTTGCACAAGATGGTTGCTAAAGCTGATGCTGGCGATATCGTGGCTCAAGAGAAAGTGGCTATCACCGATACCGATACTGCACTGACTTTACACGCTAAAGTCCGTGAAGCTGCGGAAGTTCTGTTGGATAAAACCCTGCCATTAATCGAAGCAGGCAGCTACAAAACAACGGCACAAGATGAAAGCCAAGCGAGCTACTTTGGTCGCCGTAGTGCGGATGATGGTCAAATCGACTGGAACCGTAGCGCGAAAGAAATTAACTGCTTGATTCGTGCAGTAACAGAACCATACCCAGGCGCATTCACCTATTTAGGTGCGCGCAAAATGATTATATGGCGTGCGCGTGTATTAGACGATAACCAAGGTAAAGCAGCAGGTACTGTATTGTCTAGCGACCCACTGCGTATCGCATGTGGTCAAGGCGCACTGGAAATCGTTAGCGGTCAAAGCGAAACTGGTCTGTACATGCAAGGCAACCGCCTGGCTAACGAAATGGGCATCGTAACTGACGTTCGCGTTGGTGCTAAACCAACTGCGCAAGTTAAGCGTCGTAAACGTGTTCTGATCTTAGGTGTGAACGGCTTTATCGGTAACCACTTAACTGAGCGTCTGTTACAAGATGACAACTACGATATCTATGGTATGGATATTGGCTCATCTGCGATTGAACGTTTCATTGGTAACCCACGTTTCCACTTCATTGAAGGTGACGTGAGCATCCACACTGAGTGGATTGAGTACCACATCAAAAAATGTGACGTTATTCTGCCACTGGTTGCTATCGCGACGCCAATCGAATATACCCGTAACCCACTGCGTGTATTCGAATTAGACTTCGAAGAAAACCTGAAAGTTGTTCGTTACTGCGTGAAATACAACAAACGCATCATCTTCCCATCCACTTCTGAAGTTTATGGTATGTGTGATGATAAAGAGTTTGATGAAGACGAATCTCGTCTGATCGTCGGTCCAATCAACAAACAACGTTGGATTTACTCTGTATCTAAACAGTTACTTGACCGAGTGATCTGGGCATACGGTGCGAAAGAAGGTCTGAAATTCACCTTATTCCGTCCATTTAACTGGATGGGTCCACGTTTAGACAGCCTAAACTCTGCACGTATTGGTAGCTCACGCGCGATTACTCAGTTGATCCTGAACTTAGTTGAAGGTTCACCAATCAAGTTAGTTGACGGTGGTGCACAAAAACGCTGCTTTACAGATATCAAAGATGGTATTGAAGCACTGTTCCGCATCATTGAAAACAAAGACGGCAAATGTGATGGTCAAATCATCAACATCGGTAACCCAACTAACGAAGCAAGTATTCGTCAGTTAGCGGAAATGCTGTTAGAAAGCTTCGAAAAACATCCAGCTCGTAGCAAGTTTCCTCCATTTGCTGGCTTCCGTGAAATCGAAAGTGCTAGCTACTATGGTCAAGGTTACCAAGACGTCGAGCATCGTAAACCAAGTGTTGAAAACGCACGTCGTTTACTTGACTGGGTTCCGACTATCGATATGAAAGATACCATTGAAGAAACATTAGACTTCTTCTTACAGGGTGCTGTAGAAGAGCTGGAAAGCAAAAAATAATGAAAAAAGTTGGCTTGAGAATCGATGTGGACACCTATCAAGGTACATTGAAAGGGGTTCCTCAATTACTTAAAGTGCTCAAAGAGCATGATATTCAGGCCAGCTTTTTCTTCAGTGTAGGACCCGATAATATGGGGCGCCATTTATGGCGCCTTTTGCGTCCTAAATTTCTGTGGAAAATGCTACGGTCGAATGCGGCATCTTTGTATGGTTTAGATATTTTACTGGCGGGTACTGCGTGGCCAGGTAAAAAAATCGCCAAAGATCTAGGCTATTTGATGAAACAAACCTTGGACGCTGGGCATGAAGTCGGCTTACATGCGTGGGATCATCAAGGGTGGCAAGCTAAGGTGGCTAAATGGAGCGAGGCTCAACTCACTGAACAAGTGAAATTGGGTGTCGACGCACTGCACAACGCAACAGGTCAACGAGTCACTTGTTCAGCGGTAGCAGGGTGGCGTGGTGACGAGCGTGTACTCGAAGTTAAACAAGGGTTTAATTTTGACTACAACAGCGACTGTCGTGGAAAATTCCCATTTAGACCTATCTTGCGTGATGGTTCTTTGGGTACGGTTCAAATTCCGGTGACATTACCAACCTACGATGAAGTCGTCGGCACGGTAGTCACTGATGAAGAATTTAATGATTTTATTCTTCAAGCAATAAAAGATGACCAAGGTATTCCGGTTTACACTATCCATACGGAAGTTGAAGGAATGTCAAAGTCACAACAATTTTCACAATTATTGGAACGAATTAAGCAAGAAGAAATCCAATTCTGTACATTAAGTGAATTGTTGCCTGAAGACATCAATATGCTTCCAAAAGGAAGAGTGGTTCGCGCCCCATTCCCGGGACGAGAAGGTTGGCTGGGCTGCCAAGAAGAGGAATAAAATACCCATGTTGAATAACCGAGCGAGCAAAGTAGGAGCCTCTCTGCTGGCTCTTTTTTTTGTCTTGACCTATTTGTTGCCGTTGAACAGCCGTTTACTTTGGCAGCCGGATGAGACTCGTTACGCAGAAATCAGTCGCGAAATGTTGCAACGCGGTGACTGGATCGTGCCGTATATGCTGGACATTCGCTATTTTGAAAAACCAGTGGCAGGGTATTGGATCAACAATATTAGCCAAATGATTTTTGGTGATACTAACTTTGCCGTTCGCTTTGGTTCAGTTTTCTGTATTTTATTGAGTACGTTGCTTGTGTATCGCATGGCAAAAATGATGTGGCGTAATAGTCATGTGGCTTATGTGGCAAGCTTCATTTATATCTCGATGTTCCTCGTATTTGCCGTGGGAACCTACAGCGTCCTCGATCCCATGTTGTCTTTATGGATTACTGCTAGCATGTTTTGCTGCTTATGGGCGATGAAAGCCCGAGAGGTAAAAACCAAACTTGCGGCATGGAGTGCACTCGGTTTAGCCTGTGGAATGGCATTCATGACCAAAGGCTTCTTAGCCTTAGCCATTCCCGTTATCGTGATGCTCCCTATTACGTTGTATCAAAAACGTTTTCTTGAAATGCTGAAATATGGTCCTCTGGCGATTATCACTGCAGTGATCATCAGTTTGCCGTGGGCTTTAGCCATCGCTAAACAAGAACCAGACTACTGGAATTACTTCTTCTGGATTGAGCATATTAAACGCTTCACGGCTGATGATGCCCAACACCTTGAGCCATTTTGGTACTATATTCCTATCATTTTACTAGGTGCAATTCCGTGGACTGGTTTACTGCCTGGTGCCTTGGTTAAGGGGTGGAAAGAGCGAAAATCAAGCCCAGATATGTTCTTCTTATTATGTTGGTTCGTGGTCCCCGTGATTTTCTTTAGTATTTCACGCGGAAAATTACCAACCTATATGCTGCCATTTATGGGTCCATTGGCACTGCTAATGGCGAAATATGGTGTCGACTGTGTACGTAATGGCACGATGAAGGCATTGAAAGCCAATGGAATTATCAACATAGTGCTTGGAATCGCGGCGGTGATCGCGGTGATTATCGTCAGCAGTGTAATCAAAAAACCATTATATGAGCATGATGAATGGTCAAAAATGGTGCTGGGTGTTGTGGCGTTTTCAATTTGGGCAATAATTGGGTATCTCTGTACAGTGCTGAATGCCAAATATTGGTTATGGGCGGCTTCTTGCTCGTTAGCTGTCAGTTTATGCATTGGTAGCGCATTACCTAATAATACGATTGATTCGAAATTACCACAGAATTTTATTCACCAAAATCATGACCTTCTGATGGATAGCCGCTATTTGATGGCGAGTAATGTTGGTGTGGCAGCCGGTTTGGCATGGGAAACTAAAAATTCGAACATTTACCTCTACAACAGTAGTGGCGAATTGACTTATGGTTTGAAATACCCTGACAGTGCGCATCGCTTAGTAAAACCCGATGAATTTGCCGCATGGTTAGCGAAGGCTCGTCAAGAAGGGCAGGTTACGGTGGTATTCTTGCTAGGTAAGAAAGAAGGATTGCCAGATATTCCAAAACCGGATGAAGTGATCAAAAATTCTCGCATGGCGATAGTGGTTTATCATAAACAATGATAGCGCAATTATTTTTATTACTCCTTGTCAGTATTCTGACTTGTGTGGGGCAAATTGCCCAAAAGCAAGCGGTAGTGACTTGGCAAGGCGAAAAACAGAACAAAGCCGCATCCGCCATTCGTTGGCTGGTGCTGGCTGTTTTTATGCTGGGTCTGGGCATGTTGTTTTGGCTTAAGTTATTGGAGACGATGCCATTAAGTATTGCTTATCCGATGCTCAGCATTAATTTTGTGTTAGTCACGCTGATAGGGCAATTTGTCTACCATGAGCAAACTGGGTTGAATCATTGGCTTGGGGTTGTTTCTATCATGGTAGGGATATTACTAATGAGTATAAGCGTATGAATAAAGGCTACTTATGGGTGCTTGGTAGTGCGTTATTAGTGACTGTCGCTCAACTGAGTTTAAAAGCCGGCGTTGTCGAACTCCCTTCTTTTTCCTTAGGGTGGCACTGGCTACAGCGAGAATGGCTGATGGCTAATGCGGTAAGCTTAGGGATTATTTTTGTTGGGCTAGTTTGTTATGCATTATCGATGTTGTGTTGGCTATTTGCGTTGAAATATATCGCATTAAATAAAGCCTATCCGCTGATCAGTTTAAGCTATGTATTTGTCTATATACTGGCGGTAGTGCTGCCATGGTTTAATGAACCAGCAACAGGGTTAAAAGCAGCAGGAATTGCATTTATCTTATTAGGTGTATGGCTGATTAGCCGCCCTTCCAAGCAGTTAACTAAAAAAGCGGAATAGTTCCAGATAATTAGCCTTAAGTGTTTATTTTTCACGCATTGTACATTATAGTCTCGCGTATAAAGATATCACTTAAGGTGATTATTCATGGGTTATCTATAAGGTACGCTATGATAGTGAATCTCAAATACCTACCATTGCTGTGTTGCCTCGTGTTGATTGGCTGCTCTTCATCCGTAAAACGGACGTCAGCACCGCCAATGAAAACCCAATTGTCAGACCCTATAATGACGATCGCTCAACTTAAAGATCAATTAAGTCAATGGTATGGCACACCGTATCACTATGGCGGAATGAGCCAAAATGGCGTTGATTGCTCAGGGTTTGTCTATCGTACTTTTAGTGATCGCTTTGCTATTGAGGTTCCGCGCACGACGGTTGACCAAACTCGCTTAGGCACCCGTATTGATAAATCAGATTTAATGCCTGGCGACCTTGTGTTTTTCAAAACAGGGTCAGGAGAGAACGGTTTGCATGTAGGAATTTATGATACAGACAACACGTTTATCCATGCTTCTACCAGCAAAGGCGTTATGCGCTCATCAATGGACAATAGTTATTGGCGAAAAGTGTTTTGGCAAGCGCGCCGTATCTAATTTCGCTTCATCCCCCATTAATTCTTCAGTGATTATGCTATCTTAAGAGCAAGTTTTGTTTTTAGGGTAGCCGAATGTCTACATTACGTTTATTTATCTCAGAATCCTTCGACCCATGGTTTAACTTAGCGGTTGAAGAAACTATTTTTCGTCAAATGTCAGCTGATCAGCGTGTTATGTTTCTTTGGCGGAATGCGGATACTGTGGTTATCGGACGCGCTCAAAATCCGTGGAAAGAATGCAACACGCGTAAAATGGAACAAGATAATGTTCGATTAGCACGTCGTAGCAGTGGTGGTGGGGCTGTATTTCAAGATTTAGGCAATACCTGCTTTACCTTTATGGCAGGTAAGCCTGAATATGATAAGACTATCTCAACCCAAATTATTGTGAATGGTCTTGCTAACGTGGGGATTCACGCTGAAATTTCTGGGCGTAATGACTTGGTTCTCGAAACAGAAAATGGTCCGCGAAAAATTTCAGGTTCAGCTTACCGTGAAACCAAAGATCGCGGTTTTCACCACGGTACCTTGCTCATTAATACAGATTTAAGTCGCTTAGCAAACTACCTCAATCCAGATCCTAAAAAGCTGCAAGCTAAAGGGATCACATCAGTTCGTTCTCGTGTTGCCAATCTAAATGAATTAGTCCCTGATATTTCTCATGAAAAAGTGTGTGAAGGGATCATAAATAGCTTCTTTAGTTATTATGGTGAAACCGTCGAAGCTGAATATATTTCACCGGAGAAACTCCCTGACTTACCTAATTTTGCGGAGACATTTGCAAAGCAAAGTAGTTGGGAATGGAACTTTGGGCAAGCGCCAGCTTTTAGTCATATGGCGGATACTCGTTTCCCATGGGGAGGTATCGAGTTTCATTTTGATATCGAAAAAGGGGTGATCACTCGCTGCCAATTTTTTACGGATAGCTTAGATCCATCGCCGCTAGAATGGTTGAGCGAACAATTTGTTGGGCAAACGTATCAGATAGACACTATCCACCAGTTAATGGCACAAATGAAAACACGGTGGCCAGCATTGATTGAGCAGTTTGCTGATTTAGAAGGCTGGTTAGTTAACGAACTGAGATAAAAAAAGAGCCGATTAGTGTATCGGCTCAAAATATAGATTTCGTTGGAATGGGTGTTTGAGGGTGTAACGAAAATCTAATGTACTATTAATGATGACAATTGCAGGTCATAAAGGTTTTGCATTCTGGTAATTCACCTACTTGACGGAATTTTGCAGGCGTAGTATCAAAGTGTTTTTTGAATATGCGTGTAAATGTTGCTTGTGAACTAAAGCCATATTGTAGCGCAATGTCTAGAATAGGTAAGTTGCCTTCACGTAATGATTTAGCAGCTTCTAGCAGGCGACGTTTACGGACATATTCACCAAGAGTACATCCTTTAAGCTCTTTAAAGACGCGCTGCAAATGCCATTTCGAATACCCACTTTTATCTGCGATAGTATCGATTTTGATGCCTTCATTGCGTTGTAATTGGCTTTCAAGCCATCTAACAATTTCATTGACTACACTTTCTGACATATCTACCTCCTACTCTAGTAGGCTATTGTTCATTAATAACTAATAATAACTCATGAAATTATGGTCTATTCTTCCTTTTTTTCCGATATATCGATAGGCTAATCGTGCGGTTTTTGAATGAGAATAGCTATTGCTACGATAGTTTCTATTAAAATGCGAAAAACTAAACATACACAAATGAATGTTAAAATATCATTAAATACAATAAGATATATTTAAATTAATGACATTAAAGGTGTGCTTTTGGAAGGGGCTAGATACTCATTCAATTTTATTGTTGATACTGTTCGATTTTATTAACCAAGTAAATTATTGAATTTTTATTTGGTTTAATAATGAACAAATTGACGAGTAGGGTATAACAATTGACAGGAAATTCCGAAGTAAATTGTGTTCTTCTTATGGAGTAGAAGCCATTGATTTTATCAGTTTTGGCAGACACAAAAATAGTAATATAGCAGGCTCATTTATCCGTAAATTCAATGAGTCAGAGAAATGAGCCTACTTGTTCAATAATGACTTATGTGTGAATTACCAGCGATAGTTGACGTTCCAATAAACGTTACGCCCTTCCTGTGGTACCCCAATGGAGGAAACATATTCTTTATCAAAGGCATTTTTTAGCGTTAGGGTGGTATTTAGTCCTTTCACGAATTGATCGGCTTGGTAGTTAATGTAAAAGTCATGAATACCATAGCCTGCTTGTTGGAATATTTCTCGACGATAGCGATCCAAATCTTTCGAGTTTTTTCTATCAGGCAGTTTATGGGTGCTGTCGCCTGTTATTTTCGTTCTTGCAGCAAATTCGCCACTCCACCCAACGTTGATCCCTGTATTTGATACTGGTGCATTGAATTTGATTATCAGTGATTCAGGGCGAATGGAGGATAGCGCGTGATTTTCTAAATCTTCTTTAGCTGTGGTCAGATTATGATTAAAGCTTAAATCAAACCATTGGGATTGATAGTGAACAAAACTATCGAATCCAGTAATTGTTGCGGAAGGCACATTGATGTAATAAATGGTTTCAGGGAACCAAACATAATAGAGGTCTGGCCCAATTTTCCGCTTATATTGGCTATTCATTGCAATATAATTACGCGCTTTTGTATGGAAGTAGGTTGATCCAAAGCTGAGTGTATCGCCTGTTACCACGAAATCATCAAAACTCAGCTTTAACCCTGCCTCTGCAGTTTTATTAGTTTCTGGCTTTAAATCAGGGGATGTTTTAAAGATGGAAGAACCGCTAAACGGCGTGGAAAAGTGAAGTGAATTATTATACAGCTCAGCCATTCTTGGCGTGCGATAACCTTCTGCATAGGAAGAGTGAAGGCTCAACCAATGGGTTGGTGTTGCACTGATAGCAACGCGAGAAGACCAATTAGTATGTTTATTTTTTGCAAAACCTTCTCGGTTGACATGATATTGAGTAAACCGCGTTCCTGCTGATAATGTCACAGGGATGTGAGCGAATGTGAAGTCATTATTCAGCCAGCCGGAGGTATTTGACAACTCAGTCGGCGGGTAGCTGATAGCATATTCATTCGACGTTTGCGCTTGTTGGTAATGTTCAATACCGCTTTGAATACGACTGAATGCCCAGTTTGATACAGGCAGTGTAAAGTGATTTGAAAATTTAGAACCATAGGTATATTGGTTACGCCTTTCATTACCATATTCGGTTGGTTTTTTTTGAGCTTTAACTAGGTCGAGTTGGTTTAAGCTTAGGTCGGTGTAATAAAAATCCCACTCAGCCTCCCATTGAAATCTATTTTCAGGCTTAAATATTTGATTGATTAGAATATCGCGCTGATGTGCATGACGTTCAGTCGGGGTATTCTTGAACATGTTTTTTTGGGTATTAATGAGTGCAGGTTGTCTCAAACTCAAACCGTCATTACGGTATTCCCTTAACTGTAAACCAACATGATATGCGGGATTAGCCATCCAGACGGTTTTAAACATCCAATTGTGAATTTTTTCTTGGTTATCAAAAGGAACCGATTTAATTGATGACATTAAATATTTTTTACGTTGGCTATAACTGAATAAGGCATCCACAGAATCACTACGCCCAAGCAATGTTCCTCCTGCATAATAACCATGATCATTACGATTTATTCCGCTAAATAAACGTCCGCCAAGTCGCTGTTTAGGCTCCAAGACCTCAGAAGCACTGAGTGTTTTTAGCGAGATAACACCGCCCATTGCACCACTGCCATGTTGCACTGAGGAAGAGCCTTTATGTACGTACGCTTTACTGATTAATGAAGGATCAATTAATGTGGCATCAAATAGACCGGAGTTAAAATCATGGGTGACATTATCGACCATGATTTTTACACCACGAGAGTCATATCCGCGCATTTGTACGGATTGCCCGTTTGATGTCGTAAGTTAATTGATTTTTAAGAATTAATTACTTTGCTTTCGATGGGGTGGGGCATGTGTGGGGCATTTCTGTTCATAATAGCAATTTGGTCTTTGTCGTTTTCTTTCATCCAAGCTCCATAAACGTCATAGATCATCTTTGCTGATGAATGCCCCATTTGTGTAGCTATGAATGCAGGATTTGCTCCAGCAGACAACATCCAACATGCATAGGTGTGCCGTGTCTGATAGGATTTTCTATGCCTGACTCCTGACCTTTTAATTAAAGCACCCCATATTCCGTTAAATCCACCGGGAGAGTAGTGCTTCGTTTCAAGACCGTTTCTGGCAACAACACTAGGCTGAAAAACGAATGTGCATGAGTCTTCTCTATATTTACCATACTCGCGCATCTCTACGTTTACTATTTCTGGTGAGGTCATACGTGTTAATGACATCTGCTCTCTTAGGCTCTCATATACTGGATCCAGCATATGAATTACTCTATCTGTGCTTGAAGGGGTTTTTGGCAATGAAAAGTCACCTATATTAGAAATATTTCTTTTTACTGTAATAGTTCGCTCTATAAAGTCTATGTCCTCATATGCTAGAGCGCAGAGTTCCCCCGGTCTTAATCCTGTGTAAACAGATACAATTAACATATTTTTTGCTTGAATGTTTCTTGTGGCGTTAAGCAATCGAGGGAACTCTTCTTTTGTAATTGGGTCTGGTACAGCTCTTGATTTTTTAAGGTTTTTTATTGATGATAGAACATTGGTTTCAATATATTTATTCTCAGCAGCGAAACAAAAAATACAATTAAGTATCTTCATATAGTTATTAACTGTAGATACGCTTCTGCCAATTTTACTCACTCTATTTACTGGTTCTATGGTTGGCGAGGTAAGCATTTTATTTCTTACTGATAATATATCCTCCAAATTAAATAGATTTATCATTTTATTTTTATCAATAAAGAAAAACAAAACATTCACTATTGATTTGTAAGCTTCAAACGTACTGACTGCAACCTCTATTCTTTTAAGCTCGACCCACTTATTAGCAACATATCCAAATGTCACATTTTTATTGCTAATTGATTTTTCATTGCAATTTTTTGATTCAGGGAATTCAACCGAGTAATCAAAAGCGCCAGTTTTTATTTTGTAGCAGATGGCTGTCCTTAGCTCACCTGCTAACTTTCTGTTTTTGGGTGTATCAGGTATTCCAAGAGTTTCCCTCACTCTCTTTCCTTTGTATGTAAATGATATACGAAGGCTTTTACCATGCACTTCAACACCCGTTGGGTATTTTATTTTCATAATGCACCTATTGAGGTTGTGAATTTCTTTGCTTCTCGATCCAGTTTATGATCGCCTCATGATTGTACATGCATTCTGAATTTTCTTTAGGGCTTCCGTCCGGTGAAATGTGAAGATATTCCCTGCCAGCAGCCCAAGACTTTTTCCGTGCTGATTTGATTGTCCCTGATCGCATGCCAGTAATCATCATAAGCACATCTTCAGTAACCCACTTACTCGGATTTAGAAGAACAACATTATCCATTATTAATCTCCTTATCTATGCTATTGACGTACCAAGTTAGCCACATGATTGGTGGAAACTTTTTGTGTTCTTTTGTGAGTGTTAAGGTAGGTAATCTTTGAGTATTGCTGTGCTTTGTTTATTGCTGAGTTTCTTGAGTTTCTTTAATTTGTCTCTGCATTCCCTTGCTATCTTTCTGCGTCCGTTTTCTAATATCTGCTCATTCATATCCTCTGCCTTTTGTTTCTCATTGTTACCATATAAGACTTTTGGCAGTTTTGAATTTCGACAGGGTAGATATTCTTTCCTATCTTTATTTTGTGATTAACGATTATTCCTGCTCGGTTGTGATTCTTTTTGTGGAACTCTAGCGCGGTATTAATTGCGATTCTTTCTATATCAGATACGTCACCTTTTATTATTAATTTCATTCTCCGCATCCTTCATTAATAAATACGTTTCCATGGCAGCGCGTAGTGGATGTTTGTTATTTGCTTCCATTCCCCATATAATATCTTTTTCTCCGATATCTTCAAAATCAGATGCAGCGCACCAATATTTAACTCCTAAAGTTTCCATTGGGAATATGGCAATTCTATTCTCAATAATAATCGGCATTGCGTCCGCAGGATTGTTACATGGGTTAAATTCAGTGAATACCCGAGAGCCAATATTTGGGATATTCTTTTTTACTACCCCATTGCGGTCATCAAAAACCATTAGAGATAGTGCGAATCCACCGACATTAATAGCAACCTTTTTATTAATCTCGAAGTCAGATAGTTGCGTGTATTTATTCATTGACTACCATCCTGTCATTTCTATTTCGTCATAATCAATAAACCATGACTCAATTTCATCGATTCGAATTCCCATATCATCTAGTGAAGGATATCCATCAATTCCCTTATCTTTAGACCAATCGAATTGTTCGGTAACCCATTCCTCATCCTTGAAGTTATTAAATGCCACTTGTTGAAAACATTCCGCACAGAACATTGCAAACCCTGCCTTTTCATGGCTTCCGTATTTTTTAGCTCTATACTCTGCATCACAATAGAATTTATTAATTTGCTCGCACTGAGTTTTAAATTTATCTTCATTGATAACAGTGATAACCATTTCTAAATCTTTTTGCCACGCACCAGAACTTATTTTAATTTGTCTCATCTGAATGCCTCACCGCACTTAATTTCAACATCCCGCACCGCCATTATCTGCATAGCACGACTCTCGCATTCTTGCTGTGTGTATAATGTATTGGTTACAGGCGTGACAAATCCCTGATACAGAAGTAACAGTACATATAGTTTCATGATTAATTACTTAGAGTTTTTTATTGAGGTTTTTGAGCTTAACGCCATTTTCTTTCATTACAGCATTATTCTCATCGATTTTTAGATTGCGATGATCGTTAAGAGCACGCAGGTATGCTCTATCTATGGCATTATTAAGAACCCCTCCGCCACCGGGGAATGGAATCCATGATAGTAACCATAAAGGCACTAGCTTGATTAGTATGGTTATTTTTAATTTACGCTTGCTCATATCACCCTCCTGCTCAAATTATACATTATTTATCTAAGCGATAGAGTGGAATATTTATCTTTTCGCTTTTTTCTTCATTAAGATGCGTGTATCCATACTCCTTGATATTATCGACCCCGCTTGATGTTATATAACCAACAGGCTCCAAGTTATTAATTAAACTCTCGCGTGATGCTTGCCAAGATTGAAATAATAAAGCCTTTAAATCTTCCTTACCTTTCTCGCTATATGGCAAATCTCCGTGACCAGAATTAAACCACTCTTCAAATTGCTGCCTTGATTTATCCATGTTTGATCCTGAATTTTAGGTATAAAAAACCCTGCTAGTGCAGGGAAGTATTCTTGACTGAGCAGGTGCACTCTGGAGTTTGGAGCTTCTCGGTCTTTTGTTTTACGTTACTAATTTCCTTTAGTGATTTAGTTTCATTCCACTCATTCTTAAACAGAACTTTAAAATTATTTGAGCAACAACTTATAACTCTAAATATATCATCATGCCGTTCTTGGGTAACAGAACTATGTGAACTCAAATTTTCATTTATATATTTTATATGAATTCTAATTGCTTCTGATACATCCTCGTTATTCACCCCTCTAGAAAAAGGGAGTGCCATCTGCAAATAAAAAAACAACTCAGAATGCCTGATTAGCTCTCTCTTTAAAATTTCTTCAAAATCTTGAATGAAATGCTGGTTATTATTACCTTTAGCTAGTTGATAGGATAAAATAAAATAACAGTTTGATAAAAAATCAGATGCTTTATTTCTGACATCATTAATCCATGCCTGCCTCATTGGGGCAATATTATTTGTTATCATTTGCTGGCGAATGGATTTTTTAGCTTCTTTCATTTTTTTTAATTCAATAAAATACTTAGCGAAAAATCCAATGATACCTCCAATTAACATACAAAAAGCACCAATCATTACAACGATATCTTTATCAGTAGATAAGTGTGACATTTCACTCATTCCTATTGCCTTTAACAAAAATTAAAGCAGGAATCATACTCACATCCATGTGACTAATCCACTGTCAAAATACCTCCTTAATTCGCCTTTTTGAACTCAATCACCCATACCCAATCGTTATTTCTCCAACTACTAATGCCATATATCGATGACCATAATTCTTTGTATGCATTTTTTGCGGTTATATATGGCTGATTGCTGTTTGGAATATAAAATCCCACTAACCAGTTGCCTTCATTTCCATAACGACCAGCTTTTATTCCTTCAGCTATCGCATCGCTAGGTGATATTTCTTGAATCTGTTGCAACCAAACATCAGTAATCTCAATTTTCCCTTTGATATTACCTTCCTTGTCAGCAGCGCTGATGATGTCGCCAATCTCACCATATGGGCAATCAACATCAACAAAACCATGCCTCCATGCCGCACATACTTGCTCTGATAGTGTGTAGCCATCTTGCCATGCACCAAGGTTTCGTAACTCTTCCTCGGTTACTTTAGGCTGTGGCTCAATCGGTCTACGTGTCTGTGTTTTTCTGCCATCCATGACAGCTGATAACATTGCATCGTTAAACTTGATTCTGTCTTTCATTATTACATTACTCCATATAATAAGTATTTTTACTTACAAATATAATAATCTGTACAGCCATATTTTAACTTCTTTTCTTTTAAAAACATGGTGTTATCATTGGTTTTCCTTTTGACTACTAATGGTGAATGATATGATTTGTATGGCGTGCATTATTGATAAAAAATAAGTAAACTAAGAACGGTTGAAATCCATAATTCTGAGTTATTGGATGGTACTGTTAATTTTCCTCTTATTGGAAATGACAAAGCCTTTTCTTATTTTGTTGAAGGGGATAGGTTTGATTTAGTCCCGCTGTATCCTCCGCAAAGATTACTAGCTGAGGTTGTATCCATTAGTAAAGATGGATACGTTAATGCTAGATTTATCTAGAATTTAATTGCCAAGGATTGGCATTCATTCCTCTTATTGCATCCATTTAATCGCTAGGATTAAAACAATTCATCAGCCTTTTAAATTTATAGCCTATAGTTAATTAGAACTTTCTAATTATTTTTATAGTCCTTGCCGATGCTCCCATGCGTCGGTTTTTTTTGCAAACTTTCAAAATAATAGTATCTATTTGTTTTTATTCGTGTACTTTGGTTGTCGGGGCTAGGTTTAAGCTTCATTTAATGATTAATTCCCTTGTTAGAATTATACCGTCTAAGTTGACGGTTTTTTTATTGCATCCTTGCAAATATATCCTTTGGTTAAATCACATAAGGAAGGGTCAGAAGGGGCGGTGTGGATTACAAAGATTGGAAGAATGGCAATAATTCACTTTCTTCTATTTTGTAATCAGCCCATTTACTAGCTAGTGTTTCTGGAATCGATATTGTTGATACAGTGGTAACAATTTCATTCGGCATGAGAAAAACATGCTCAGTTTCATTGTCATCATTAAGAGCGTACAAGACAAAAAAGTCAGCGGTGTCTTTTTGTTTATTGATGCAATAACCCCACCTTGGAGCTGAATGACGAATTCCGTTAACTCGCTGATATCTCTTTATTCTTGAAGTTTTCACGTCCACTGTTACATTCCCAATAGTGAAATCAATATCCGCCTGATACTTCAAGTCATTATTGTCTATAGCTATTGGAACTGCCTTCTTGAACTTCTGCTCACCAATAACCGCTATTCTATCTGTAACTGAACCATATCTAGCTTTATCGCCAGTTACCGGATAATCCGCCCTCCTTAGCGTGCTGTATACCGTTTGCCAAGGCATACCTAGCTCCATGCCAACTAACTTAAGGTTTTTATGTCGAGAGTAACTTTCTATACATAATTGCGTATTATCCATGCTTGATTCCTTCTAGAACGGGATCATATCATCATCAAAATCTAATGGTGGCTCAGGTTGTTGAGTTTGCGGTTGTTGGTGTGGGCGCTGAACCCCCTGAGTTGATGGCTTCGGATTCTGACTTTCAGTCTGATTACCACTGCCTAACATTTGCATTTTTCCATCAATGCCAACGATGACTTCAGTAATGTACTTTTCTTGCCCGTCATTACCTTGATACTTACGAGTGCGCATTTTCCCCTCTATGTATACCTGACTTCCTTTTTTCAGGTATTGACCTGCCACCTCGGCTAACTTTCCTTGTATGACAATGTTGTGCCAGTCAGTGCGCTCTCGTTTCTCACCTGTGTTTTTATCTTTCCATGTTTCGCTTGTGGCGATCGAGAAATTAGCAAATGCTGTTCCGTTCGGTGAATACCTCACGTTCGGGTCATCGCCTAAATTTCCTAGAATGATGGATTTATTGACGCCTCTCTCAGCCATTTATGCCGCCTCTTGTTTGGTTAATTCTTCTTTTCTTAGCTCATATATCTTCTGAGCTTCCACTTGTTCTGATGTATCCCTAAGCGCATTGTATGCCTCACGAAACGCATTCTTAAGCTCATCCATATCTTGCGTTTCCATTGCAATATCAGTGAAGTGAGATAAATCCACTTCAGCTTTAGTTCGCCCATCATTAAGCCAATCCATTAGCTTTTTGCCTGTTAATTCATTTAGCTGGGTGACTTCGGCATTGCTGAACAATCCAGTTCTATCCTTGCTTGCCATTGCCGTGTGAGTTTCGTGGTTGAGATCGAGAACGGTAGTAAATTCATACTCAACACCGTCCCGTTGCTCTGACTTCATACCTAGCTTGTCTACGCCTTTCTTGCCGTTACCTTTATCAACTTGAGCAGTTTCCGTTTTACTTCTCATTGTTGCTATGATGTGCAGGTCAGACCGTAGAATTGCGTCGAGAAATGCGTTGTGGCGAGGTGTGATTTCGCTCCATGCTGACCACGTATTACCGCGATACTTCGCCTTTGCTAGACCGTCCAGTAATTCAAGGCACCCACCTGATCCGCTCCATTCGTGAGTAATACTGTCGATTATTAAATTGTCGTAACCAGCTTCCTGCGCAGCTCCGATGGCTTCAATAAATCGCTCTGGTGTGAATGGTGGGTCTAGCTCCAGTACGTCGAAATTAAATCGGTCAGAGTAGAGTGAGGCGCTTCCTTTCTCTGTGTCTATCACGGCTGTTTTTCCGCCAAGTCCTTTGGCTATTTCCAGTGCTCCGTATGTTTTTCCTGATCCACTAGGACCAGTTAATGCAAGCCTTAGCTTTGCCTTTTTTCGCAATGCTTTTGCAAATTTCATGATTACCTCCGAAATTTAGTCACCAACTTTACGACCACCCCACGGGTTAGCTGGAATATCTTTGTAAGGGTCAAAATTAGCCCAGTCAGGATTGGCTTTATGCAATGCTTCCCTGAATTTATCGTCGCGCTCTTTTTGGATGTGATCTGGTAATGGTGGGTGATTGAGTGACTCAAAAAATAATTGCTTATTGATTCGATGAATAATTCCAGTTTTGTAATAAGAAGGGCGATTGTTTTTAATTCCTTGCTGCCGCTCTGCTTTCAGCTCATCCATGAGCTTAATCGCACCCGCTAAAACCTCTTTCCCTCTTGCCGATAACTCACCCATATTCACCTCGCATCCATCGGGTAGGGGTTGATTGCCGCTGAACACCTAAGCTTTCCATGCGATAGTATTCATCTTCTTCCTCGCGTTCCCTGCGTCGTCTTTCGGCATCCTGCCTTTGCTTGAGTTCATACTCTGAAATTCTCATACTGCGTCCTTACGTGAATGCATACGCTCCACGAGTATAAACCTGACGTAAAATGCGATTTGTCTTTTCGCATTGCTGTTTAAATTTCCAATCAGCAAACAATAATTCGACTTGTTTCTCGGTCATTTCAGACTCGCGAAGTAGGGTGAATATCTGTTGCTTTGCGTGTTTCTGCTTTGCGTTCATGTTGTACTCCGTATGCTGTTTTTAATGTTTCGTTTGCTTCACTCCATCCGTTCTCATCCTTGAGATAAAGAGCACGCCATGCTTGTTGTTGAGCTATGCAAAGTTTATGTTTATCAATATTCATGCTTACCTCTGGATGTGCGAAACCCTCACTTATCGATTGATAGCGATTGTTATTTAGGTTCTGGTGTTGGTGCGGTGGGTTACTGCTGACCGAGGGCTTTTGCGATTGCTAAATTGGCTTTCTTGAATGTGCAGTCATTTGCTTCTTGTAAGAAGTGTTCCTGACATAATCCGTTATGGTCTATGCTGCATTTATCGTAAGATTGAACTAGCTCAATCAAAGCCTCTAATAACTCGGGTGCTGCTGCGATTAATCGAGTGTCAGCATCAGCCATCACCGCCTGTTGCCCATCGCTAGGCTGCGATACATGGGCTATAACAGCATTATCAGCACTCCTAATAGTATGTCTGTTTCTGTATTCAAATGGATGTGAACCAATACGCCATGGTGTTTTACTACCTTCAAACTCCATATCACCCCCTAGCCTTTAACATTGCATCTGCCATGCGGTAGGCTGAATTAGCTATTAATTTCTGTTCGTTATCATCTAACGATACAGGAATCGATGCCATAGCCTCCGTAGCTAGATAATCTCTAAAAGAGATGTCAGCCAACATCAATTCTTTAACTTCTGCTTTATCTGTCATACTCCCTCCGTTATTAACTAAACACGATGCTAGTCGTCTTCTGGATAAAGCATTTCCTGTAATTCTTCAGGCGTTGGCTTTTTCCAGTTCGTTATCTTTCCTGTTTCGATATCGATATCTAACATCAGATAATCACCGTAGTGGTCACCGGGGAAGAAGTCAGGAACATAGTAGCTATAGTTTTCTACTTTATTCCCGTTAGCATCAAGAATGTCACAGTTGAAACTGTCAGAAACTTTAATGCAGGTTCTTAGCGTTTTAATGTCAACTTTCGCTTTTGTATTTACTTCTATTTCCATCTCTATCTCCTATCTATTAATCAACTCACCACAGCCCACAGAATGGACTGTAATTAGTTAACTGTGCCTGCTTTTAAGCTCTCAATTCTGCTCTTAACGTTAGAGCCATAGAGATATACATCATGCGAACACTTATGCTTTTCGCTGATTTAGCTCTTTTCTTGTATTCGGTATAGTCACTCTGTAATTCTGCTTTATTTTCCATATCTATCCCCTTACTGTGACTGAACTGCCACTCATAATCGGTTTGTGTAGCCGTGGTTGCTTGCGTGTGTCTATGCTCTTGCTGTCACTTCGCCAGACTCTAATAACGTTCCTGACTTACGATATTTAGCTGAGTAAATACTAGAATTTGGTAAGCATGTGTTATCTGCTGAGTCATAAACTTTAGTGCTGCGAATTGAAATTGCTTTTTCAACTCGGCTAACTGGTTTGCGTGTTAGTGATAAGGTATGGCGCTTTGTTTCTTCCGTATCACCATTAATTGAAACCTCCAATTGCTCATTCATGGCGTATGCATTCTTTAACTCTGCTCTACGTTCCGATCTGCGATTTCTAGCGCAGTTATATCCGCGAACACCCATAATTACCTCCTACAATTAGTTTTTGGATTGGTGGTAGCGCACTCATCTACCATTCATGCTTAGCAGAGCGATTACCAATCCCAAAACTTACTGTCTTTGGTTTGCGCATTTTTCAGCGCGTTCTGTTAAAGAGCTAACATCCTGTTTATCTATGGCTCATTGCCTTCGATGAGTTATATATTGAACCAATAGTTCACGAAAGTAAAGAACCAAAAGTACAAAACAGAGATAAAAATGGAACTGAAAGTATTATTTGATTGAATTTAAACGGAATTTATTTTCAAAAATTATTTATCTTGCGAGGAAAATCACACTGGCGGGGAATTGCAGGCACAAAAAAGCCCTCGCGGGGAGGGCTCTTAATGTTCTGATTGTTGCTATTGCTCAACAATTGGCATATATGCTGTGTTACTTTTAATTTCATTTAATGTGCTATCGCTTGCTTCTCCAGTTAGCTTGCATAGCAATTTGTAGTTTGTAGGCGCATCCTCACTCAATTGTTCTACAGTTACTTTAATTGCTCCTAACGGATCGTTTAGCATCAATGAGATATCCTTGTTCAGAAACCTCGGACAATAGCCGATTAGCTCCATTGGATTCATAGCTGACACCGCGATTGCGTAGTTATCGTGCTCATTTTGTGGGTCTGGCAATAGTCTTAATTCATCACCTCTTTTTAAGGAATTAACTCGGTTTTCTGCCGACTCACTAAAATGCTTAATGCCATGAACAAAAAAATAAACCTCTACCTTTCCATTTTCATTTGGATCGATTTTTTTAAACACTTGCAGCTGGTCTGTTGCTCTAATCCCGCCACTTCTTGCTAAAACCTCCATTGGCGAGGCATTATCATTATTTAATCCTAACCACTTAATAAAAAATGGATATTCTGGCCTTCTGCTGGATAGTAATCTATTCTTAAATAAAGGGAAAAGTTCTTCTGAAATATAAATCTTATCTAGCTCTAGCATTCCACTAAAGGGGTTGAAGTTCTTGGCTTCATTTGCTCCTTTAGTATAATTAAAAGCATACCCTGATTGATGTTCTTGTAGTCTTCCTACAACATGCCACCCTCTAGATTCAGGGCATTGCCACGCAACATATACAGAGTTACTCATGTTCATCTCCTAAGAAAAACTGCTTAACAGCCTTTTTCTATTTTCTTTTACCATCTCAAATGCAAATTTTCTAGAAACCTCAGAAATGCACCTTTCATCTAATCTGGCAAAAATATCTTTTAGACATTCATCATTCAGGTCATGCAGCTTTGATATCCAAAAGTTCATTACCTCTTTTCGCGTTTTTACTGCTTCTTCGAATGCTTCAATGGTAAGTAATCTTTTGGTATCTTTTTGTGTTCTAAATAACTCAGACCTCGCCTTGTTTACAAATTTAGATATAGAACGGTTTATATCTTTAGTGTTAAGTCGTTCATTTTTTTCTCTATCTGTCATTTCTCTTCCTAGGCTAGCTGCATGATCATATGTTGGGCAAAGGTATCTTTCACCCGACTGGTCATCTTGCATAATCGCCCAGTTTTCATGGTGCCTATCTTGATTGCTAATTAACACATCAAGCATCAAATAACCACAGAAAACATCACCTGAAGTTAACCCTGAAATATCATAATTATGAAATATAGGTGGTAATATTGAGTTTTCCAAGCAAGATAATACTCTAGTAACTGTATGTTCTCTTATCCTAACTTGCTTTTCAACATCTGATACTGGTTTTGGGTATCCTGGGGTATGATTATGAAGAACTTCGTTTCCCATAACCATCCTGAAATTATGAGGAATGAAATTTGGTGATATCACGCCCCACCTATCACCGCATAACCCTATATCGTATGTAGCATGCGGAATCCCAAGTACTTTACAGATCTCTTCCGCGCACTTTTCAGACCAATGCTCACCAGTGACACTTTTTGTGTACTTAAATAAGTATTTGTTATTTTGATAAGTAAACCAAAATTTCTCTTTTGTTCCTAATTGTTCTAATGAGTCTGGAGATGTATTTATTTTAATAATTACAAATTTATCCATATGAAATCAATTCCTATTAATCATTAGAATTTTTAGGTCAACATCAACCACACCATAAAACGTGTCGTCAGGCCACTAAACCAACTTCATCATCATCTGAACAGCCACGCCGATGATCTTACAGTTTCCATTGATTGGCGTTATAGGCCACGCTGGATTTAAGCCTTTTAAGAATTTCTGACCGCCATCAATAACCAGTTTTTTGAATGTGGCTTCGTTTGATTCAGTCAGTTTTGCTATTACCAAACTGTTATTTATTGGCTCTCTACCTGTATCAACCAATACTAGCGATCCCTCTGGCACACTTTGCCCTGATGAAGCTGTCATTGAGTCGCCTTCAACTCTTAGCCAAAATGCAGCACCTTGTACGTGTACTTCTGACTCATACCACTCATCAATCTGATCTAGCGTGTAAGGCTCACACGCTTCGTTCCATGACCCAGCTTGCACCCAGCTAATTACAGGGTATTTAGGTGCAGGTCTATACGGTCTAGGACTGGACACATTGGAATCAAATCCCGCCAATTCGCCATGCTGTAGCCACACGACTTCAACTCGCAGTAATTCTGCAAGTTTATTCATCGCATCTTGACGAGGAATGGACTCAGCATTGAACCACTTACTTACGGCTTTAGGTGTTAACCCTAGCTTTTCAGCAATTTCAGTTGCCTTTCCATGTTCGCTATAGCCAGCATCTTTTGCGGCTTGTGCTAACCGACTGGCGAATTTTTCACGCACATTATTCATTTGTACCATGAGTTCAATAATAAACAGGTTGAAAGGAACTGTCAGTTCAACTAATATATGTACTGAAAGTTCAAATAAGGATATCAACATGCAAAACATTCAGGAGCCAATTAAAGATATTGGCGTTGCAGAAGTAGCAAAGGCATGCGGTGTAAGTGAACGAGCTGTTTA
This sequence comes from Providencia alcalifaciens DSM 30120, assembly GCF_000173415.1. Classification (GTDB taxonomy): domain Bacteria; phylum Pseudomonadota; class Gammaproteobacteria; order Enterobacterales; family Enterobacteriaceae; genus Providencia; species Providencia alcalifaciens. Next base: position 71,748 of record NZ_ABXW01000051.1, read on the forward strand.
TAAATGGATTGCTAATGGTTTTCTTCCAAAGACTGAATTTTTTGGAAAAACAAACTATGCAGAGATCATTCAATCCATTTCAAACGGTAAGTACAAGGCAAGCGACTTGCTCACACTAAGCCAGCAAAAGCTACTTGCTGCATAGAAATTTCGCTCTTTAACATCTCTGCGCTGAAAAACGCGCACTTCAAAACTTAACTCACAGGATCGTGAGCAACGGACTAACTGTATCAATAATATGGAATATTAAATTATGGACTACGCAACAACACGCAAAAACTTCAATCAATTCGTATCAAATCATCTAATCGCTACGGCATTACAAGCATTGAGATCTAAGTCTCAGTCAGTGGTAGCTAAAACATTAGGCGTTCATGACTCAACCATTCTACGCAGAACTGACAAATTTCCTGAGCTATGCGAAACGCTTGCAGCTTCTGGGATTAAAGATTTCGTGCTGGAAGGTGAGAGAAAAATATCTGAGGAAGAATATCGCTTTTTGTGGAAACAAATCGGAGAACTTTCTTTGATGAGAACAAAAGAAAACGCCCCAGCTGCTGGAACAGTTGAAGCGCATTAACTGAATATCTATACAGGAGTTATTATGAGTTCTTTATCACTGCATTACAAGTCAAAAAGTAAGAACGGTACGGAAACAACGGTTAAGAAAACCTATCTGGTACCTATTGATGAGCTATATGTGGAAGAAGGCTATAACGTTAGGGAAATCGATCAGGAGCATGTGATTGAGTTTCGTGATGCGTTTATTGCAGGCGAATATATCCCGCCTCTGGCTGTTCAGGTCACTGAAAAGGGTATCAAAATTATCGACGGACATCATCGCTATTATGGCGCACTGAAGGCTATCGAATCTGGTGCCGAAATCCCTCGGATTGAGTGCAAGGATTTTGTTGGTTCTGATGCTGACAGAATCGCATTCATGATCACCAGCTCACAAGGCAAGCCATTAACTCCGCTCGAAAGGGCGGCAGCATACCAACGCCTAATTAACCAAGGTTGGGAGTCGTCAGAGGTTGCAAAGAAAGTTAAGCGCTCAGTTAAAGATGTTGATCACCACTTGCAGCTACTAGCCTGCGGTGACGAGCTTATTGATATGGTTCGCTCTGGCGAGGTCTCAGCAACTACAGCTGTGGCTTTATCAAAAGAACATGGAAATCAGGCTTCAAGTGTAGCTACTGAGCAGATGAGCAAAGCTAAAGCCGCTGGCAAAAAGAAACTAACACGTAGTGATGCTTTACCACAATTTAGTGCCGTGAAGGCACGGCGTTTTATCCAAGCTGTATTAGATGCAAGTTTAGATCTTCATGGAGAAGCAGGGGTGATCATGGAAGAGTATCGGATATTCTTATCTGAAAATAATCAGGAGAGAACATTGTGAATACAGCAGCAAACAATATTTATCAATTCTCCAGAGGTGATCCGGAGGAAAGATATATTAAGCCGGAGCAACCAAGAATGGCAGAGTTGGAAGATGGCTATACAAAGCTTGCCAATGAGTTACTTGAATCGCTGTCGTGCTGCAACCTTACGGCAAGGCAATTTAGAGTCATGTTAGCGTTAATTCGTAAAACCTATGGTTTTGGTAAGAAGAATGACCGAATAGCAGACTCTCAACTTGCGGAGGTATCTGGGCTATCGAGACAGAACGTTAACAAGGCAAAGAAAGAATTGATTTCAATGAATTACATCATTCTTGAGGGTAATAAAATTGGGGTCAACAAAGAGGTTTCAGCGTGGAAGAATCAATCTAGAGACAGTGTCTCTAACTTGAAGACTAAAAATGTCTCTAACTTAGAGACAAATGAAGTCTCTAGATTGGAGACACACAAAAGAAATACTTTAAAGAAAAAAGAAATAACTAATATATCGTCCGAGAATTCTAACGAATCCTCTGACCGACCATCTGAAAAAGTTTTAGCTGTTAAGCCTGATGCGGTTGTTAGCTCGCCCAAAGGAAACAAGTGGGGAAATGCTGATGACCTGAAAGCCGCTCAATGGATTTACTCACAAGTCTTGATAGTCAGCCCAACAACCAAAGAGCCAAACTGGTCAACTTGGGCTAACGATATTCGACTGATGAGGCAGCTAGACGGACACACCCACCAAGACATTTGCAAAATGTTCAAATGGGCAAACAAAGATTTGTTCTGGTGTAGCAATGTTTTATCGCCAGCAAAACTTCGTGAGAAGTGGGCAACGCTGGTTATTCAAAGTCAGCAGCCAAGCCGCACCCAAAGAGCATCGGGAAGCCAGCAGTCAGCAAGACAATCGATAGACTACGAAAGCACTGAATGGATGGAGGGTATCGATGTATGAAATCACTAGTTACAGCAATCCAGCAGCGTGATTCAACAGCACTGCAAGCAATGTCAGCACATGCGCCGCCACAACAGAAGCAAGCGGTAAAACAGCAAGTAGCCCAAGTATTTAACGAACTCTTCAGACAACTCAAAGCAACCTTCCCAGCGGCAATAGCCAACTTCAAAGAACAAAGCGACCTTGACGAATTTAAACGCCAATGGACCATCGCATTTATTGAAAATGGTATCAGGACGCTTGAGCAAATAAATATCGGGATGAAAATTGCAAGGCAGCAAACCAATCCGTTTTTACCTTCTCCCGGTCAGTTCGTTCAATGGTGCAAGCAGGGGGACTATACAGCGCTGGGTCTGCCTACGGATGGTGAGCTTTTTGATATGTTCAAAGAATATTGTTCAGTGAGAGGTTGGCGACGATTCAATTGGCAGTCTAACGCATGCTACTGGATGGTCACTAAAATTTACTCAGAGATGCGAAGCCGAAACTTATCGGATTCAGAAGTTAGAAAGCTTTGCTCATCAGAGCTTAACGCCATGGCTAAGCGAATTAAATCCGGTGAAAAAATACCTGATCCGATGTTACAGCTAGAAAGCGCAGTGATACCCACAAAACGCGACAAAGCGCTATCAATCATCGCTGACCTGAAAAACAAACACGGGTTTAAGTAACACACCAAATCATAAGGACTTCTAGATGAGCAATAATTTAAATCCATGCCCATTCTGTGGCAGTGAAAAAGTATCTGTTACCAATGACTATGATCCAGATGGATTCGGTAAGTTTTATTATGTCATATGTCGCGATTGCAGGGCTCAGTCAGGAGCCAAGTTCGTATCTAACGGTGGTGACTGCCCTGAGTTTTATTCATCGGTTAGAGGAGAATGGAATCGGAGGGCTGAGTGATGAAAGGTTTAAATTTCAAGAATCAAACAGATCGCGGGGAGCATCTAATGCAGGGAACTAATTGGGTTAAGTGTAGTGACCAATACCCAGATAACTGTGAGTTCATTTTATTTTGTGCAGGAGGTAAAACTCGCGCTGGCTGGATGCTGACTTTAGGCGGTGAGTTTTACGATATCAAGAGCGGCAAATGGTTTGATGAAACAGAGGTGAGTCATTGGTGCGACCTGCCACTCCCACCAATGCCAGAGGGTGAATGATGAAGATAAAACGCAAAGTTCACAATAAGCTATTTCCAACTCGTAAGTTGTCATTCTATCAACACTCAAAAGTCGATGAGTGGAACTCACTAGAGTGCTACATGGATAAGTGGCTGCTGGTTATTTTGTTCATGCCGATTGTTGTCATTGGAACGTTATTAGGTGGCTTCCCTACAGCACTCAAAGAGGCGACCATTTATTTCAATAAACCATATTCAGTCGATAGTCTGACGCTTGCAGAAGTTGAAGCCATTAAATTGGAACAGGAGAGCTTATGAGCAAGGAAAAAATAAATGAGTTGGTAAAGTTTAAAGATGAAATCAAATCTATCTGTAAGATCAGGTACAAAGACGAGTGGAATGCTATGTACGCAATGCACGATTGGGATATTTACTTCCGCGAAGGGTATAGGGCTAATAACGCACATGAAGCTGTTGACGAAGCTAGAGCGTGCATGTAGGAACAGGAGAGCTAACAGTGAGTGAGCCAGTAGAAGCAATGGTCTATTACGTTAACTTCAATACGAATCGCAGATTTTGGATATTAAAAATATCAGCACATGGCGATGAAGATCACTTTAAGTTTCAAGCTAAGCCAACCAAAAAGCAAATCAGGAAATTTAAAAAACAATTCATTCGTGAAGCCAAAGAAGGATCTAAGTGCCTAGTTGAAATGATAAGGGCAATGCAAGGAGGTTAACTTGGAAATAGAAATGGTCAAATGCGCCAATGGCATATTTGCACCAGCATTCGAACACGACCTACCACGTTTAACAAAATTCAAAAATGGCGAGATGTACACCTTCAGCGCCAAGCTCACAAGAAACCCCGCATTTCATAGAAAGATGTTCGTATTCTTCAAATTCTGTTTCGACCACTGGTGCGCAAATAAAGCGGGACTCGACTGTATGGACGAGTATAGCCAATTTGAGCGCTTCAGGAAGGATTTGACGATACTTGCAGGATTTTATGAGCAAACAGTAAGGTTAAACGGTGATGTACGCACAGAGGCTAAGAGCCTGTCATTTGCAAACATGGAGGCAGACGAATTCGAACGCTGTTACAACGCCATGATTAACGCAGCAATAAAACACATTTTCAGAGGGTGTAATGAAATCACTGAGAATCGGTTACTTACGTTTTTTTGAGGATAGATATGAAACATAAATACCTAAACTTAACACTAGGAGCTAAGCTATTTTTTGAGGTGATATATGGCTAAACCAATACGACGGCGATGTGCTATATGTAAAAGCTGGTTCCACCCGAAATATGATAATGTCGAATGGTGTAGCCCAGAGCACGGCGCTGAGCTAGGAATAAAACGACAGCGAAAGAAGAATGAAAAGGCACAAGCCAAACTCAAAAAAGAACGACAGCAAAAAGAAAAAGAATCCCGCGATAAACTCAAAATCAGAAAGCTAGCAGTAAAACCCCTCAAATATTTCAAGCAGCAAGCACAGAACGCCTTTAATTCATACATCAGAGAAAGAGATAAAGATGATCCATGTATCTCTTGTGGTCGATTCCATGAAGGGCAATACCACGCTGGACACTATCGAACTACAGGCGCAAACCCTGAGCTTAGATTTAATGAGGATAACTGCCACAAGCAATGCGCATCTTGCAATAACCACCTTTCCGGAAATATCGAAAAATACACACCTAATTTGATATTGAAAATAGGTAAGAATCGTTATGAATCATTAATGGGTTGCCATGAACTACCTAAGTGGAAGCGTGATGATTACGAACAAATACGTGATCTATATAAAAGGAAGCTTAAGGAGCTGAAAGATGCAGGCTGAGATTACGACAATCCCTGAGCTACTTATTAAGCATTACGGAAATATGACCGCTGTTGCAAGAGAGCTTGGGGTTTATAGGGCAACAGTAAGGCGGTTCGCAAGGGATCTGAATGGTAGTGAGCATTTGGTATCGCGCGGGCAGTTATTCACAATGTGTAGACAGCGTGGAACATCGGGTAATAAATTATGAGAAGAGATGAGCCCTTCCATTTGTTAACTCAGTATGCCAAAAAAAGCGATATTCGTAGAGTATGGTTTGGGCATCGTAAAAACATCAGTGACTCTCAACGTGTTTGGGTTAGATATATGCTCATCCTATGGGGCAGGGTCTATGGAGGTGATGATTACACAGAAGGTGGTGAGTGCAGTGTTATTGGTCGGCTTATGGTTCACTCAGACTGGAATGAAAATGAAGGTAAGCGGATTATTCAGGTAGTTAATGACTTGCATAAAATGGGTTACAAAGGTGATGAGCTTTTTAAAAAGTCACACGAAATTCTAAATCCAAAAAGTAGTTTAAGCGACCTCATCGCTCTCGCCAAAGAACAAGATGATGCCGCTTTTATTGAATCAGTCATTAATAAGACGTTTAAGTTAAGCAACCCAATTCGTCATGTGGCTATTAAACGATATTGTGATCGCAAATACCCGCAAAAAATGGCTCGCGAATTAAGATTTGGGAAAGAGGTTAGCATTCAGCAATGCACTCGGCGCATTGAATGGGCGCTTGAAATATTGGAGGAGGAGTTATATTACGCAATAAAAAGAGCGGAACCGGAACATTAGCAATCAAACGATGCAATGTTGACTGTTTTCGCAGAAGAAAGGCTGGATATCGCGAAATTTACATGTATAGTTTGTGATAAGCTCACGACAGTAAAACACAGAGCGGATAACAAGGTAAAAGAGGCGGCACTTGTTATCGATCCCGCCTAGTTGGTCACTTCGTCTATTTGGACTGGAACTCCAACCGCATCGGCTGAGAGGTCGAAGAAAATAGAGCCTCACTTCGGTGGGGCTTTTTTATTGGAGGTTATTTAAATTTAAGCATCCCCATGCTTGACAGGCAGATAAAGATAATTGCAACGATGAACATTATAAAAAGGCAAGCATCCCTCAGAAGGCTTTTTTTATCTTTAATTGAAATAACAAATATTAAGGGAATGAAGAAACCAAAGGCGCATAGTGCTGTTAGTATTTTAGCTAGTTCGTCGTACATGATTAATTCCATTTAAGTTAAGTGCATATGTTTTATCACGCATTACCTTAAATACCAACTCTCCGGAATTTCCGGATAGTTCATGTGGTAAATGTAAAGCATCCAAGATAAGGTGATATGAAATTTAACTTGGTAGCTATGGCATGAGTAAGAAAAAAGCACTTAATGGGAATAGGTTGCTCCCAACAATTCTCTTTTATGTTGGGGTAATTGGGTATCTTAGCTTTGCTATTTTTAATTTTGGTTCATTAAGTGGCGGATTGTTTGGTGCTTCTTTTGCTCATGCATTTTATTATGCCAAATTATCATTTTGGTATGCCTTATATTCTTTTGTGTGTATTTCTTTTTGCTCTCCGGCATCAGAGAAAGAAAATAAAGAATCACCTGTAAGGTTACATACTGACATGGCAAAATTGCAGAGTGGATTAGCTATAATCCTAGCCATTGCAGCGTTTACATAAAATACTCCACATTTCTAGAGGTCGCTTGTAGCGACCTTTTTTGTTTTTACCATATCGGGTACATCCTCGAAGTGGTCACTCATACGCCGCCACAGAATTCTAATCAACCAAACGAAAATTGACGCATAGAGATTGTGCGCGGCTATCTATTAACTAAAACACAGGTGTTATATATATGCCAAGTACCCTGACAGGAGTAGCCGTTAGTGCTGCGGGCGGTGGCGCTATGGGCGGTGTCCTATTGGGTGCTGATTATGGCGTGATACTTGGTGCGATCATTGGGGCATCTGCTTCTGTCATTGCATCTAAGGATAATAACCTTCAAAAGGTCATCCATTTCTTTTTGGCTTTAGGGTCTGGTGCGCTATTGGCTCATCCATTCTCTGAGATGGTGCAAGAGTTCTGGCAGAAGGATATAAGCCCGAAAATAACGGCGATCATCGTTTCTGCTTTACTAATTCCTATTCTGGTTTTAGGTGCCAACAAAGATAACCTTAAAAAGTTATTTGGTCGTGTAGGCGCATCGATTGATAAGAACTTCAGTAGCATTACTCAAGCCATAAAGGATTGGCGCAACAAAGGAGGTAACTAATGGAAACCTTCCTTGAACGCATTAATCAACTAATGGATTGGATGTATTTGAATCCTTGGGATGCAGCTGATGTTGGCTTAATGATGGCGTCAGCGTTGATAGTTTTCTTTTGTCGCTATGAGAAGCGAAGAGATTCAATAGTTGGAACAGTTTTATTCATCTGCTGGATTTACCAGATATATGAAACGGTAATGGGTAAGCGTGTATCAGCTCCGTCTGACGTTGTGTTTGATGGCGCTCTCTTCATCGTTATTTTCTCAGCAGGTGGCAACATCATGTCCATTGTTGTCATTAGTAAATTAGTGACCCGAATCAAATCAATCTGGCGGCTAGTTAAGCAGCCTTTTATTTTATGGTGAAGAAATGAAATTAAGTGAACATTTCGATAGTAATGAATTTGCATGTAAGGATGGATGCGGAGCAAATCAGGTCGAGTCAAAGTTGGTTGAAATTCTTGAAGGAGTTCGAACTCACTTCGGCAAGCCGGTTATTGTTGTCAGCGGTCGTCGCTGTGCTAAACACAACAGTAAAGTAGGTGGCGCACCTAAATCTCAGCACCTGTTAGGCACAGCGGCAGATATCAAGGTTAAAGATGTAGCGCCGAAAATGGTCGCTGATTATCTTGAATCTAAGTCTCCTAATAGCTACGGCATTGGTCGCTACAAGACATTCACACATATTGATGTGAGAGGATATAAAGCACGATGGGGAAGCAACTAGTCAATATTGGCAAATGGTTTATATCAAATATCCAACCAATTCTATTTGTTCTTTTGCTTGCTGCATGTGTCATTTACAACCTTAGGATAAATAACCTAGAGACTGAAAATGAATCACTCACTAGTCAGTTATCAGCAAGCCAGCTACTAAACAAAGTAACCCAATCAGCTATCACTCTTCACTATCAAGTTTCACTCAATAACATCAAAGCAAAGCAATTAGAGGACTCAGAACATGTCAAAGTTAAGACTGTTATCAAAACAGTGCTCAAAGACAATGAGTGCGCTAATACTACTGTGCCCGATGATGTTGTTAGTGAGCTGCGGAAGTACAAAAGAGGTATTGATTCCCGTTCAGTCTCCGCCGATACCAGCGCAACTAACCGCTGATTGCCCTCAGCCTGATATTCCTGAGAACGTTGATTGGGGCGATATGCCACAGTTGCTAGTTGATGCGATGAATTCAATAGCAAGGTGCAACTTGGACAAGAAAGCCATTCGAGATATTGAAGCGGCTAGAAGTAATTCAAAATCACATTAGAACGGAGTGTTGACGTTAATACCAACCAGTAAATGCTCTTGCAAAAAAAATTAAATTTATGAAGGTAAGAGCGCTTAACAAGTAGATAGAGAACTTCAAAAAAATAGTCATTACGTCTGATGGTTTTTTATCTTGAGCAATAATGAATAAGATACAGACAAGGACAGGCAGAAATATGAGTAAGAGAGTAATGGGATTAGTATACATGTATTGATACTCCCTCTTATGCAATGAAAAATTAACCTATTAGTTAAGTATATTTTTAACAGGAAAGCAATGCGGGAAATTGAAGTTGATAGGTTAGGCGTCAATAATGGAAACGGCTAGAGCGATGGCGTGCTCTGGTTTCTTATTCCGTAGCCACAAATAAACAACTACGGCAGCAACGAGCTTAATTAATAATTCAGTAATTCGTACCATGTAAATCTCCTAAGTTAAGGTTATCGATGGGGTTGGTTTCCCTATATGAGTACCTGTTTTAACTTGTTGATTTAATTTGGTATGTATTTTGCTTTAGCAATGCGTGAAATTTGACGCTAAAGAAATGCCCCAGATATCGGGGCAAAGTAGAGAATAATAGTTTATGAATGTGACGTCACTATACGTTAATCGTTAATGACCACAATCTGAAAAAGGTAGTAGTCTCAAGCGGATATTACAAATCTGAGCCTCGCTAAATGCGGGGCTTTTTAATGACAAAAAAATAGCCCCGATGCTGGGGCTTAAAGGGGATGGTTCATAGGAATATATTTGAGGGTAATAACTTAGCGATGTAATAACCATACCCCTATCAACGTGATGTTACGAAAGTAAAGTTAAAAGAAAGTTACATTTATTCAAGTTATGTAATCAGTAGTACGCATTTCACCCTGTGCATAGCACGCACATCTAAAACACCAAGAGCCTACAGAAAGTGATCCTGAGAACTGCCGCTATAGCTGGCGAGCTCTCTTGGGGCGGCTTTTCTGTGCTAACAGGTTCACTTTCTATAGGAAGAAACGTAATGATTAAAATCGTACCCATGAAGTATGACGAAACCATGATCCCGTTTAATGGAGATTGTTGGGTTAATGCCACAGCAGCAGCTAGGCACTTTGGAAAACTAACCAAAGACTGGTTAAGAGTCTCATCAACTAAAGAATATATCTATGAGGTTGGCAAAGAGCTTGATATTGAAGCGTATAATTCTAAAGAGGAGATTTCTCCCCTTTTAGTTCGAGTAGAAAAAGGACGCCATGGCGGTACTTGGATCCATCCTGAATTAGTAATTGAGTTCGCAAGATGGTTATCACCTAAATTTGCTCGTGCTTGTGATCGGCACATTAAAAACATGTTGATGTCACAGAGTATGACATTGACCGAAGATCAGGTTATTGGGTTACTAACATATAAAGAGGCTACTGAATGGGAAAAGCGATTTCAAGAACCCTATTACAGAGCGCTATCAAAGATGTCAGGGACTCCTTATTTTGGTCATGTTGGCGGTTGTCCATTATTGTTCGCTGGTATCACGGCTAAATGGATTTATGGCGTTGCATTGCCTGATTATGTTTATGAATCAGTCAAAGAAAATAAGGGCAATAGAGAGAAAATCCATCAGTACCTGAAAGGTGATGCCTTGCATGCGGTAGAACAGCAAATGGTGGCAGTAACAAATATTGCTAATAGTTCTGTTGATTACAAAGACTTTGATGCTCGATGTATGGCTGCTTTTGATGTTAAAGGGCAAATGCAATTGCTTTATCCTTCAGCGCATGGAGAGCAGCATGCAGCAAGATTGCAATAAGCAAGTAGAAATCTTTTCACTGGTCGTCAGCGAGTTATTTTTGATTAGACAGGTCGCCATGCATAAGCGGCCTGTTTTTCGTTCATCGCTAGGAGATATTAAGTTTAGTGTTGAGTCGCTGGCTAACTTCTTAAAATCATACTATCGGGAAGATTATAAAAGTGACCTCGAATTAAGCATGCTGTTCTTCAATATGCTGAAAAGAGAATACCTACCAGATCCTACAGTGCTAGTTTCTTGGTGTATGAATGAAGAGCTAACCGATGATGCAATACATAAAATATCTGGCTTGCTTGAAGACTTCGCGGAAATGGAGTTCTCAAATCAAATTCAATAGGTCGCTAATGCGGCCTTTTTTAAGCATAAGTCAAATATGTGTTATTTATTACATTTAGTTAGTGTTAGCATTCCTCCAATAGGAGGTAACTAATGATTTCATGGTTCGATGTTATGGCTCTACTTGCCATACCAATAGTGATATTGATTGTAGTTGTGAAGATGGCAATAGGGAGCCATAAGATGTTAGAAAAAAGTGAGCAAGTAAAAAATGAAGCATTAGAAGCTCACAAAAATGAAATTAAAGAGTCTAGTGATGGAGCGCAAGCAAAGAAGATAAAGAAAGAAATAACAGCAAAGATAATCTGGTACAGGATATGTTCTGTTGCATTATTGATACCAGTTCTATATTTCCTGTTTAGATAGCGACCCGCCAAGTGCGGGTTTTTTATTGGGTGAAATATGAAGAAATACACAGTAATCGCAACAAAGAAAGACGGAACTACATACGAAGGCATGATGACAACTAAAGAGCCTCGAGTGACGAATGGGCTAATCGCAATTGCTCAGTCGAACGGAGCATGGATATACATCTCACCCGACGAGATTAGCAGCGTTGAATATGTGCCTGTGGTTGAAGTAGCAGAATAACCAATCACAAAGCTCATCATGGTGGGCTTTTTAATTTGTTATGAGGATATGAATATGGCTAAAAGACCAGATTGGGAGGCCATCGAGTCGGCTTACCGAGCTGGCGTGATGTCACTTCGAGAAATAGCTTCACAGCATGGCATATCTGAAGGAGCTATACGCAAAAGAGCAAAGAAGGATGATTGGTCGCGAGACCTTAACGCAAAGATAAAATCCCGTGCAGATGATTTGGTACGCAAAGAGGAAGTACGCAAGCAGGTACGCAGCGAAACAGTACTTTCAGAGCGCGTACTTATTGAGGCAACCGCTGAAGTAATTGCTAATGTTCGTATGGAACACAGGGGAGATATTCGCAGGGCAAGAGAGCTGACCAATAACTTGTTTGATGAGCTATCGGCTGAATGTGCCGATGTGCCAGCTTTAAGTAAATTGGGCGAGCTAATGTTTAGTCCTGATGATAACGGACGCGATAAGCTAAATGAAATTTACAACTCAATCATTTCTCTCCCTGAGCGCGTTAAGTCAGTCAAAGCATTAAGCGAAACACTTAAAAATCTAGTTGGCCTTGAGCGACAAGCTTACGGGCTAGATGAAGCACAGCCGAATAAGACAGCTAGTCAGCTATCAGAACTAATGGACGACTTATCTAAGGAATAATCATGAAGCCAGAACATCTTGCATTATTGAGAGATAAGCTCTGGCGATTGAATCATCTCTACTGGATCACCAACAAAGAAGGTAAGCCGGTTCGATTTAAAATGACACCTGAGCAGCTTGAATACTTTGAAGGGATGCACACGCGAAATATTATCCTCAAAGCTCGTCAACTTGGTTTCACAACTGAGGTTTGCATTATCCAATTAGATGCGGCTCTATTTGAGGCGGCTAGATGTGCCTTAATAGCACACACGCTAAACGATGCTAAGCGACTATTCAGGGAAAAAATAAAGTATGCCTATGAAAAACTACCTGATGAAATTAAGGCTGCTAATCCGGCGAGTAATGACGCGGCTGGTGAATTAGTTTTTAGTAAAGGCGGCTCACTTTATATCAGCACGTCATTTCGTGGCGGTACACTCCGATATTTACATGTATCTGAGTTCGGTAAGATATGTGCCAAATATCCAGAAAAGGCTCGTGAGATTGTTACTGGTGCGTTTGAAGCGGTATCAAGCGATTGTTTCACGACGATTGAAAGTACAGCGGAAGGTCGAGCAGGTTATTTTTACGATTATTGCCAGTCTGCTGAGAAAGCGCAAATTCAGAGCAAGACTCTCTCTAACCTAGACTGGAAATTCTTTTTCTTCTCATGGTGGAAGAATCCTGAGTACTCAATTGACCCTGTGGAACAATTACCGCAGCGATTAGTTGATTACTTCGATGAGATAGCTTGCAAACACAGTGTTCACCTCAACGAGCGACAGAGAGCATGGTACTACGCCAAAGAGAAAACGCTCGGCGACGATATGAAGCGAGAATACCCGTCAATACCGTCTGAAGCATTTCAGCAATCTGTTGAAGGTGCTTATTATGCTAAGCAATTCCGCTTTCTGTACGAAAATAAACGCATTGGCGCACTCCCTGATAACTCACACTTACCCGTTCATACGTATTGGGATATTGGTGTGGGCGATTCAACATCAATCTGGTTTATTCGTGAGGTTGGTGAGGAATTTCACGTTATCGACCATTACTCAAACAGTGGTGAGGGTCTACGGCACTATATGAAAGTGCTGAAAGATAAAGGTTACACATACGCGAGTCATAATGGACCACATGATATTGATAATCGTGAGTTTGGTTCAGATGCGAAATCACGTAGAGAGTTAGCCCGTGAGGGGTATGAAATTGATGGGCAAATTTACTCAATTCGATTTGACGTAGTGCCAAAGCTTTCTATTGATGAAGGTATTGAGGCTGTGCGTGAAATTCTCCCCCGTTGTGTTTTCGATGAGTATAAATGTGGTGAAGGCATCGCTCATCTTGAAGCATACCGCAAAGAGTGGAACGATAAACTCGGATGTTGGAAAGATAAGCCACTTCACGACTATACATCTCATGACGCCGATGGGTTTAGATATTTTGCGGTTCGCCGTAGGAATGCTAAGCGTCCAGCCTTTGATATTAATTTAGGAACAACTTTCTAATGAGCATAGCAAATGTAGATTTTACTCGCCCTGAATACAAGACAGCGGCACCTCAGTGGGAGTTGGTTCGCTCAGTATGTCGAGGTGGTGAGGAAGTAAAAAGTTATCTTCCTGAGTTGGAAGAAAAGGAAAGTGAACGTAAGAAAAAGCGTAATAAAGACTATCAAGACCGTGCGGTGTTTTACCCAATAACAGGTAACACTCGTAACGGTATGATAGGGATGGCATTCAAGAAAGATCCATTGATTGCTGTTGCTGAAAAGCTGTCTTGTTTAAAAGATGATGCAGATGGTGCAGGTTCAAGCATTTACCAATTAGCTCAATCCTCTCTTGAATCGGTATTGGATGTGGGACGACATGGGCTATATGTTGATTACAACAGCGACTCTAAGCTCCCGTACATATTTCAATATCGTGCTGAAGATATTATTAACTGGCGGACTGATCGTATTAATGGCAGGACGATGCTAACGCTGGTGGTATTGCGAGAGACTGTTGAAGAGGCGGACGGTTTTGGATTTAAAGATGCCATTCAATACCGCGTGTTAGTGATAGAAGATGGCAAGTTTATCTGTAGAGTATATCGCAAGACAGCTGGCAGCAGTGTGTATCAAATCCACTCTGAATATATTCCAGAGCGTGCAGGTAGTGGTGCTTGGGATGAAATTCCATTTACGTTTATGGGTGCTCAAAACAATGACCATACGATAGATGAGGCGCCATTGTTAGGTTTGGCAAAAATTAATCTAGGGCATTATCGAAATTCTGCTGATTATGAAGATTCAGTGTTTTTCTGTGGGCAAGTTCAGCCATATCTAGGTGGGTTAGATATAGAGTGGCGAGATCACTTAGAAAAAACAGGCATCATGGTTGGGTCTCGTTCACCTTTAATGCTGCCAGTGAAAGGGTTCTTTGGTTACGAGCAAGCTCAGCCAAATATGTTGGCTAAAGAAGCTATGGACAGTAAGCGCGATTACATGGTGGCTTTAGGCGCTCAGTTAGTTTCTGCAGATAGTAAAGTCAAAACGATTATTCAATCTGTGGGGGAGCAAAGTGCTCAAACCTCTATTCTCAGTATTTGTTGCTCAAATGTCTCAGATGCGTTTAGCAAAGCGTTAATGTGGTGCGCTGAATACTTAGGTTTAGATACTAAAGACACTTCTTTTGAAATTAACAAAGACCTCGTTAATCACATTGCTGATAGTTCGATGATCCGTGAAATTGTGGCTGCATGGCAATCGGGTGCAACACGCAAGTCTGACTTGGTGAGAAGTTTACAGAAATATGATGTTATCGATCCCGCTGATGATATTGATATGGTGGTCGATGAGCTTAACAACCAAGAGCCGACAATAGTAGGTGAAACATGAAATCAGTGAATGAGCGATTAAGGGATGAATTGATAGCTCACGCTTTGTTTTCTGGTCGTTATTCTACAGGTGTTGCAAGGCGCATGATAAATGCACTT
>NZ_ABXW01000050.1 GCF_000173415.1 Providencia alcalifaciens DSM 30120
GGATAAGTAAGGTTAATCTCTGTATCTGAATTCACAGATAACACTGTGTTCATGTACACAACGTTATTGATGAGATAAGAGATTGGACAGCCTTCTGAGATGCCGGCTAAGTTATCTTTCCAGCGCGTTCCGGTACCTTTTATTTTTGTTTGTCCTGCTGTGGTTGTGATTGTGCCTGTTTGATAAATCATTTTTACCTCGAATTTTTGACGCAAAAAAAAACCGCAATTAAGCGGCTTATCGTTGAATTGAGTATTTAGAAGTAGTCGTTGAAGTCGATGGCGTAGCTGCCGGCATACACTATCTTGTTGTACATGTAGTTGGCATACGTGGGGTAATCACCAATGGTCCACATCCTTTTCGCTATAAGCTGTTTCCCTGATACCCTAAATCCAGACATGTAACAGTTAACGGTATTTCCCTCATTCTCCAGCCATGTATTGGGGCTATCCATCGTGAACATCGGGACATCGAATTTACTGGTGGCAACATTATTGCTCGTGTTAACTATCTGCCCATTGTTATAAAACGGTGTGTACTCGGAGTTGAATACTACCTTGCCCTCTCTGTTCCAAATCGTTAGCCCATCGGAAGGTTGAAGATTTAACCCAGACGCAAATATCACAACATACACCCAGCCAGACTCTAGCGAAATTATCCGGTTATTAGGTCTGTCATAACGTATCGTTTGGCTTGTGTTTTCAGGTCGAATAAATACACAGACCGAGTTACGGTTCGGGATAGAATCCGGAACGCTCCAATAACCACGCCCATTCTTATCCGCTTGTATAAATATTTTTTGCCGAAATACACAATATGAAACCGTGGATTCTTGGGTGATAGCTCTAAAGTTATCAACGGCAGCATCTATCTGCGAGTTAATAAAAAGCCCATAAGAGTCTTGCGGGGCTTCCTTCAGTACACCGTATAAGAAAAAGTGGGAGTTACCATCACTCCCCGGTAACCAACCTGAATCACCGCCCCACCAATCATAGTTACAATAGAATGTATCACCCGACACCCAATAACTTCCGATACTAACGCCCTGCACCGAACCATAAGCCAGAAAGTGGCATAACGCTGAAGGCACAATAACCACATTGTATTTGGACATTCCTGGTACATTAACAGACTTATTTTTTTGATACGGCTGTGGGCTGAGCGGATGAATAACAATATGCTTTAGGAAGGTTAGCGGATAAGAGTTGTTAGTGATTTCAATCGGCTTCCCGCCGTCTTTAGGGTTAATAAATAATCCATAATCATCACTCATACCGGACGCCTCCCAAGTTTTACAGCCCATCGTTTGCTTTCGTCAAACACAGCTACCCCAGTGTTATCAACCAGTAATTGCCCATCATCACTAACGATTCTAAAGTTTCCGCTAATAAGAATATTGTGGCACTCAATTTCTCCCGTTTTAGCATCGATATTAAAACCTATCTTACCGGGGACATAGTTTGCTGACGTCATTTTGTCAGTTACAACAACTTCGTTAAGCCATGCCTTGCTAATAAATGCTTCATTCATGAAAACTTGACCGTTTTTCATGTATAAGAAGGGCTCCATTTTTCCATTAACTGGATTATAGAAAGCAAAGTTATTCGCATTAAAACCGATGAATGACTCGATTTTACCGTTTTTCAGTTCAGCGCTAATCACCATTCCAGCTGCGTTATACTTCTTACCATCCACAACAATCGTGATATTCGTACTGTGCATTGCATAGCCTGCACCTTGCTTAAACTCAGCTTGCATTTTGGTATTGATTAACGCCTCTTGCTCATTAAATTTCACCTGTAGTTGAGTTTGGGATTCCGCAAATGAGCTATCTAATTTCGCAACAGCCTTATCTAGCGTAGCAACCTCAGATTTCACGCCGTTAATGGAGGCATTGACCGTCGTGTACTTCTCAGCCCAAGCGAGTTCACTGTCCGCATACACACGCCATAGCTCTTTAATTTGAGCTTGCGACTGCCCATGCTTAATGAATAAATCCTCTTGAAGCTCATAGGTAGCAGCCATGTTGATTAGACATGCTTCATTAAGCCAATCGAGTGTTTTATCAAGTTGCTTACCTGCTTCTGCAGTCATGAAATGCTCATCGAGAGCAGGCATGATAGTATTCACATCAAACTCAGACTCTCCGCGAACGAATGAAGTCCATTCCGATTCATTACCTGATTTATCCACCAGCCTCGCTCGAAAATAAAAAGCAATGCCCGCAGCTAAACCGGCTAACTCATGAGAACGCGATGGGTAAGGAACATCTGCAAGCAACATAAGTCCATTACCATCATTGGTTTTGCTGTACTGAATCTCTGTTTTTAACGTATCGCCTGTGTTATCACCAAAGCCCCAATCTAACTTAATACCGAACACGAGCGGCGAGGCTCTAAAGTTTACAGGCTTAGGTGGGTTCCCTACTTTCCCTGTCAGTGTTGTTTCTGGCGCATTCGCCCAAATACTGGAAATTTCAGAAGCGTTAATTGCTCTGACACGCACTTGATATCGACCAGAATAAATTCCATCAACATCAAACCCTAGCGAGGACGTTCGAGGCACGTTGATCCAGTTACCGTTATCGCGGCGCCACTGCGCTTCATACGCAATCGCACTTTCTGGCGCTTCCCAACTGACACTGAGCGTAGAAAATGCAATACCTTGATCAACCCTAGAATAAGAGGAGATTTTTACGTTTTTCGGGGCAGGCTGAACACTTGGAGGAATAACTGTAATAGGACGCTCATCAATTCGGGCGCCGGAGTCAATGCGTTCATAATGATCAGGATTATGAATGGCGCCACTGATGGTGTAAGTGTTATCGCCGTTATCGCTGATATTAATTACTCGATATAGCTGGACAGCCAAATCATCAGAATCAACAACCCACACTGCCTCTTTTTTGCGGTACCTGCGAATACTCAACAGAAACCGTGACCACTTTTTTGTTTACCGAAGTAACAGTTCTCCCTTCAGATTTTCCATCAGGCAGGTTGATGATCAGGCGATCACCCGCTTTAATTGAGGTTTCCCTGTCGAGGGTAATATTTCGCCCATTCGAGGAAGAAATACGCCCACCGGTATCACGCCCCGCCAAATTTGAATCGGCTACAGCGATAATATGACCAGGAGAAGGGATCGCCCCTTCCAGTCCTGTAGCAAAGCTGATCATGCGGTCATTCGCATTTGTGAGTAACGCCCAGCGTCCGCGACGATTCGCTTCACTTTGTCGAGTGCAACCAATTGCAGAAAGCTCGACTTTACGCACCATTTTATAGCGGCGCTGTAAGTTTAAATCTGATACCGCCTCAACCTCATCATTACTGTGGTTATTAATATTGCTATATGAAACTAGTGCTTGCGTATATCTTGTTTGGGAGCTACCACCTGAATAGGTTGGTTTTCCACCGGCAATATTGGCATTAGTAAACGTACGAAAGATGCTGGCGGGCATGTCTGCAACTGTATTCACTTTATTATCAGCCCAGAATGTCATGCCACGGAATATAGCCGCAATATCCCGCAATACGGTATACGCTGCCTCTTGTGATTGAATATATACATCGCACAAGAAACGAGGCTCTTTGCCATCACCACCATGCCCATCTGGTACCAATTCATCACAATATTGTGCAATCTTATACAAGTCCCACTTTTCAATCTGAGAAGGTTTTATTCTGTCACCACAACCATAACGATTGTTGAGCACTAAATCATAAAATACCCAAGCAGGGTTATTGGTTGCCGCCAGTTTAAAGGTGCCATCCCATATGCCTGAATAAACCCGATTGATAGGATCATAGTTAGAGGGTACTTTGATAAGCAAACCACCTTTAGGACGCAAACTGACTTTAGGGATACGATTGTTGAATTGTCTGGCATTGAAGGTAATAAATAATAAAGCTGTGTTTGGGTACCGTAATTTGGCGTCAATCACTTCAACAATTGCAGCCACATTAATCCGATCTGCAATACGCGCATTATTCTGGTTTTTAGTTAATCGACGAACACGAATTTGCCAGCCTGTAGTCGCTTTAGGTAAGTCAATACGGTGTGTTCTTGGGTATTCACTGGTGGTCTTGCCATCAAATGCAGATTTAACAACCTCTTTATAACCCGACCCATCTGTCGATAACTCAATCACATAGGCAACATAGTATCCTGTTGTATCCCCGTTATCGTGCTGTTGCAAAAATTGCGGTGTAGATAAGCGAACACGTATCGCTGATAATTGAGTATTATTAACCGTTCTCACATAAGGCTGATCATCTTTTAACTCCATCCCTACTGCAATTTCATTATCTACTGATGGGATACCTTGAATGTATTCTTGATGTTCACTACCTGAGCGAAATTCCCAAGTTACACCTTCAAAATTCTTAGAGCCATCGGCATTCCCAATCGGGGTATCATCAAGAAATATTCTCGTGTCATCCAAACCACCTGCTATTTCTCCTTCAGAAATAGCAAGAAGCAACTTTGCTGTAGATTCAGCAAGTAAACTATCAGGTGACTCTACGGGAGTATGACCGCCACCGCCGCCACCTTTTGCGCCGTATATCATCGTTTCCATATTTCACCCACAAAAAAGCGGCAATTAAGCCGCTCGTGTTAATGCGTTCATTTCGCTATTTTTGATCTTCGGTATAGATTCCCGCGGAGATAACCGCTCCACCTATCTCACGACGACCAAGACCATACAAGAGAGGAACCGGATTACCTTGCGCCGTCGTATTCACAGCACCACCAAAGGCATAAGAAGGTTTATTGTCTGCATCTTGCCGCATCGATAAACCACGAGGCTGCGGTGAAAGCATTTGCACAATCCCACCAATAGCCATTGCAGCCCCACTCATCGCAGCAGCGCCAGCCCATCCACCCGCAGTAAATGCAGCCCCTAAGCCACCAGTGAAATATGTTGCTGCCGCAATTAAAGCAACACCAATCACAGTCTGGAAGAAACCGCCACGCTTACTCCCTTTAATTACGGGAGCAATGCGAATTTCTTCGCAGGTATCAAGATGCAATTCATCTTTTGTAATGTTCTGCTTTCCCTTGAAAACAGCAAATTCCAGCCCTCTTAGATGCGCATTGGCAAGGAACTGCTCAAATTCCGTATAGAGTACTGATAACGCTTTAATCGCTTCACGCGGAGAATCGATAGCAAGCCGATGTTCGCGACCAAATTGGGTACCCAAAACACCATAGAGCCGTATTGTTTTTAAGCTCATACCAACTCCTTACGTCTGACTATTTTCACTGTCCTATCGCGCCAATAATCACTGTATGGAACGATGCGGCTGAGCTGACCGTATAAGTGGTGAAGCAA
>NZ_ABXW01000049.1 GCF_000173415.1 Providencia alcalifaciens DSM 30120
GCCAACAACGCCACAACGCGAAATATGACGAATATTACTTGCGACGCCACGTAGTGCCAGCTGATGAATCTTCCAACACAATCCCCATCGCCGTCAGCGCATCACGAGCCTGATCCGCCAGCGCCCAATCTTTACTTTGACGCGCGTCGTTACGCTGTTTAATCAGAGCTTCGATTTTTGCCACTTCGGCATCGTCTTCGCTTTGTGCCCCACCTTGTAAGAAAGTTTCTGGGTCTTGTTCTAACAGCCCCAACACTTTCGCCAGCTCACGTAATTGCGCTGCCATACCGTTTGCGGCGTCCATATTTTCTGTTTTCAAGCGGTTCAATTCACGCGCCATATCAAACAGAGCTGAATAGGCTTCAGGTGTATTGAAATCATCATTCATCGCTTCGCAGAAACGACTTTTGTATATTTCACCACCAGCAGGTGTCGCTGATTTATCTGTACCGCGCAATGCGGTATATAGGCGCTCTAATGCAGTGCGAGCTTGCTTTAAGTTCTCTTCGGTATAGTTCAGCTGGCTACGATAATGACCAGAAAGTAAGAAATAACGTACGGTTTCCGCATCGTAATATTCCAATACATCACGGATAGTAAAGAAATTATTGAGAGATTTAGACATTTTCTCTCTATCAACCATGACCATGCCGGAGTGCATCCAATAGTTCACATACGGACCATCGTGAGCGCAGGTAGACTGAGCAATTTCATTTTCATGGTGTGGGAACATTAAATCGGAACCGCCACCGTGAATATCAAAATGGTTACCCAGCGTTTTGCTGTTCATGGCCGAACATTCAATATGCCAGCCTGGGCGACCTAAGCCCCAAGGAGACTCCCAGCTTGGCTCGCCTTCTTTTGACATTTTCCATAAAACGAAATCCATTGGATTACGTTTCACATCTGCCACTTCAACACGGGCGCCCGCTTGGAGCTGATCTAAGTCTTGACGAGATAATAAGCCGTAGCTTGGGTCAGTTTTGACTTCAAACATCACATCGCCATTATCAGCGACGTAGGCATGACCACGTTCAATCAAGCTTTCAGTTAGCTCAATAATTTCATGAATATGGCGAGTGGCACGCGGTTCGCTGTCTGGACGTAGGATATTTAATGCATCAAAATCTTTATGCATTTCGGCTAACATACGTGTAGTTAACTCTTCCACACTTTCATTATTTTCAGCAGCACGTTTAATGATTTTGTCATCAATATCCGTTACGTTACGCACATAATTCACATCATAACCTAAATAGCGTAAATAACGGCTAATGGCATCAAAAGCCACAAAGGTGCGGCCGTGCCCAATATGACACAAATCGTAAATGGTGATGCCACACACGTACATCCCAATCTTTCCAGCATGGATGGGTTTAAATTCTTCTTTTTGACGACTCAGTGTATTGAAAATCTGTAGCATCTTTTTATTTCCATTTTATTAGTACGTGTATATCTATCATACATCAGATTATCGCTATGTTGAGGATAAAATATCCAGATTCAACCTACGAAAATAGCACGGTATTGAATCGCGATCACCCGAAGAAAGCAAGGTTAACACTTGACTTTATCGCCTTATTTATAGGTCACTGTTATGGATTAACCTATTTTGCAAATACACTGTTGCTTCAAGTCAGGTTTTATCTGTGATATAAACTTGCTGATCTTAACGCTTTCGCAAGTTAGCGCACAAAAAACAATTATTCAGGATAGCTATTATGGTTACATTTCATACCAATCACGGTGACATCGTTATCAAAACTTTCGCAGACAAAGCACCAGTAACTGTTGAAAACTTTCTAACTTACTGCCGCGAAGGTTTCTACAATAATACCATTTTCCACCGTGTTATTAACGGCTTCATGATCCAAGGTGGTGGTTTTGAGCCTGGCATGAACCAAAAAGACACTAAAGCGCCTATCAAAAACGAAGCTAATAACGGACTGAAAAACAGCCGTGGTACATTAGCAATGGCTCGTACTAACGATCCACACTCAGCAACAGCACAATTCTTCATCAACGTTGCTGACAATGACTTCTTAAACTTCCGTTCAGAGCGCCCAGATGGTTGGGGTTACTGCGTATTTGCTGAAGTCGTTGAAGGTATGGACGTTGTTGACAAAATCAAAGGCGTTTCGACAGGTCGCAGTGGTTTCCACCAAGACGTACCTCGCGAAGACGTTGTGATTGAAAAAGTGACTGTCAGCGAGTAATCCCTGAATTTATGTCCACTTATATCATTGCAGATTTGCATTTAAGTGAAGATGAACCGGCGATCACCGCCGGTTTTCTGCATTTTATCGAACAGCAAGCCATCCATGCCGACAGCCTGTATATTCTAGGCGATTTCTTTAATTATTGGATTGGTGATGATGATGAAACGCCCTTACACCAACAAGTAGCTCAAGCACTAAGACAGCTAAGTGAACGTGGTATTCCTTGCTATTTCATTCACGGAAATCGCGATTTCTTAGTGGGTCAACGTTATGCTAAACAGTGCGGCATGACCATCCTCCCCCAAGAAACGCTGCTTGAACTTTATGGTCAACGTATTTTGATTATGCATGGAGATACGCTATGCACCGATGATGCGGCTTATCAAAATTACCGTAAAAAAGTTCATACCCCTTGGATCCAACGCCTTTTTCTCACTTTACCTTTATGTATTCGTCGCCGTATCGCACAAAAAATGCGCCGTAATAGCCAATATGCCAGTAGCATGAAATCCGAAGCGATTATGGATGTGAATTCCCTCGCCGTCATTGATGCATTAAACCGCCATCAAGCGCAATGGATAATCCACGGTCACACTCATCGCCCTGCAATTCATGAAATCAACCTAGAGGGTCATCTCCATTTTAGGGGGGTATTAGGTGCATGGCACAGCGAAGGTTCCGCTTTTGTAATTAATGAAAACGGTATTGAGCTTATTTTCTTTCCTTTTTAGTTTTCGTTCCTTGTTAAAGATGCGCGGGTGAATTCTTGCACTGGAGCCTAATCGTTTGCTTATTTTATAGTCACGCAAACGTTTTCCTTGCTCGATTACCGTGATATGATCGGGACAATTCACATTTCCACCCTTAGGGTGACATTTTTCAATACAGGGATCACACCACATGACTGCCCAAGTTCCTGCTCAATCTGCGGCAAAAATCGCCATTGTTATGGGTTCTAAAAGTGATTGGACAACGATGCAACATGCTGCTGATGTACTGACAGAGCTGCAACTGCCTTTCCATGTTGAAATCGTTTCTGCACACCGCACACCAGATAAACTGTTCTCCTTTGCTGAAAATGCCAAAGCAAATGGTTTTGATGTCATTATCGCAGGGGCTGGCGGTGCTGCCCATTTACCCGGCATGTTAGCTGCAAAAACACTGGTTCCTGTCCTTGGAGTGCCAGTACAAAGTGCCGCATTAAGTGGTGTTGATAGCCTGTATTCTATTGTGCAGATGCCAAAAGGCATTCCTGTTGGCACCCTTGCTATTGGTAAAGCCGGTGCCGCTAACGCTGCACTGCTAGCTGCACAAATTTTAGCCACTCATGAGTGTGCGCTATTCAATCGCTTATCCGCATGGCGTGAAGCACAAACCAACGACGTATTAAATAACCCAGATCCGAGGGAAGCGTAATGAAACCGGTTTGTGTCCTTGGTAATGGTCAATTAGGCAGAATGCTGCGCCAAGCAGGGGAACCGCTGGGAATTTCAGTTTTCCCTGTAGGACTAGATGCGGAACCTGAAGCCGTTCCTTACCAACAAAGCGTGATCACCGCTGAAATTGAACGTTGGCCTGAAACACCTTTAACTAAGGAGCTAGCTCGCCATAATGCGTTTATTAACCGAGATATTTTTCCTCGTTTAGCGGACCGATTCCCACAAAAAAGCCTATTCGATACATTAAATTTATCGACGGCACCTTGGGCACTATTAGAATCTCCAGACCAATGGACAGAATTATTTGCCACTCTGGGTGATTTTTTGATCGTAAAACGCAGAACGGGTGGCTACGACGGTCGTGGCCAATGGCGTGTTCGCCCTGGTGATGAGTTAAATCTTCCCGCAGAAATTTATGGGGAATGCATCGTCGAGCAAGGGATCCCATTTGATGCTGAAGTCTCCGTAATTGGTGCCCGCAGCCAATCCGGTCAATCAGTTTTCTATCCCATCACTCATAACCTTCACCAAGAAGGTATTTTACGCACCAGCGTTGCGTTCCCAAATGCGAATCCTGTCCAGCAACAACAAGCACAAGCGATGCTCAGCTCCGTCATGGATGAGCTCGGCTATGTCGGTGTAATGGCTATGGAGTGTTTTGTGGTTGGCGATAAGCTGCTGATCAATGAAATTGCCCCTCGTGTTCATAATAGTGGGCACTGGACTCAAAATGGGGCCTCAATCAGCCAATTCGAGCTCCATTTACGCGCGATTCTGAATCTTCCCATGCCAACGCCAGAAGTCTTTAGCCCCGCGGTTATGGTCAATTTAATCGGTACTGATGTCAATCTTGAGTGGCTAAATTTGCCATTAGTTCATCTGCATTGGTATGAAAAAGAAGTGCGTCCAGCTCGTAAAGTAGGCCATTTAAATCTGACACATAGCGACATTCTACAACTCGAAAATACCCTCGATAGTTTGATCCCAATGCTGCCAAATGAGTATAAAAGTGGCATTGAGTGGGCAAAAACAAAATTAGACTGGTACTCTCGCCAAAAATAGGGAAAATAGCGCTATTCGTGCCCGAAAGTGATATTTCGGGCATTTGCTATTTTCGCCCTATCCTTTTTGCATCATGATGATCCGATTATGATTCGCTTGTTAGGGCACCACTGGAGCCCATATGCCAGAAACACATGCCTCACCATTTAGTCCGTTATACCAATGGTCAATTCTCGTTCTCCTCGGGCTAGTTTACTTCCTCGCGACCGCGACGACATTTACCTCATTAGGTGTCGTGTTACCAAGTATGATCGGCGAATTAAAATGGAGCTGGACTGAGGCAGGCTTCGGCTTTACTTTACTCGGTTTAACCTGTGGCTTGGCAAGTTTTCTCCCTTCATTATTGATCCGTAAAGTGGGCGTTCGACTCACATTGCTGCTCGGCATGCTTGTTTTCTGCTCTGGCTTTTACAATCTCTATTCAACGGAAACCATCAGCACCTATTTCTTAGGGACAGCGTTGATTGGTATCGGATTTACGTTACTCGCCACTGTTCCTGGAACCTATGTTCTCTCTCGCCTGTTTGAAAAACAGTCTCTCGCATTCGGCTTGTACTTCACGATTGGTGGGCTAGGTGGCGTAGCCGGTCCGTGGATCTATTTTTATGCCTCGAACCAATTAGGCTCTTGGCGTATGCATTGGGTACTCTGTGCCGTTTATCTTAGTATTGTCACACTCATCACTATCTTGGCGCTCAGAGAAGGCAGAAAAGAGCAAGAACACGCCAAAAAAGTGATGCAAAAACAAGTTAGTAGCTCAAGTAAACCGATTTACCGTACAGCAGAAGTTTGGACCGTGCGCCGTGCCCTACGCACTTGGCAATTCTATTTAATCGCCGCAACGTATACTTCTTTTCTATGGTGCGGAATTACGGTAAACAGTTTTGCGGTCGCGCATATTGAAGAACGTGGATTTGGCATGACGGTCGCCGTTTCACTGCTTAGTACCATGGCATTTGTGAACGCTTTTTCTCGCTTTCTCGGTGGTGCCGCTGGGGAATGGTTAGAACCTAAACGCTTACTGATTGGTAGTTTGATTATCATGGTACTGGGCGTTATCGCACTGAGTATTTCCACATCATGGTTCTGGCTGATTTTATTCGTGATTTGCGTTGGTGTTGGCTATGGAATGACCTTCTTAGCCTCCAGCGTATTACTCTCCAATTATTTTGGTCGCGGTCCTTACTTAGAGTTATTCTCTGTCGTCAATTTAATCTCGACTATCGCTTGTTTAGCACCGTTTATTGCCGGCGCTATTAAAGATATCACCGGCAGTTTTACCCCCGCCTTCTTAATCATTGCAGCCCCTGTCATTGTGATTCTATTTTTCACTTTAATGATGAAGCCACCTGCTTTAGCAGTGCAAAAAGATTAATCTCTAAAAAGAAAAAAGCTCGGGGCAACCCGAGCAAATTATTAAACCAAGGGAAAAACAAGGATCCATGTACATATTCAACTTCTTACTGGCATGACCGACTACAAATTACTTTAATAATTCAGGTACTTTCAGCAGGATAAATTCATTATCATCAGCTTGATTAGGCTCACGGCTAGAAGAGAATGGATAGTTATTGTCATTCCCGACAATAATGTGTTCGCCATCAACAATATCCACGTTTTCAATCGTAAAGAATGGGAAAGTAAACACGCCATTATTCAATGGTTTCTTGGCTAATTGATTAGAATCTTGGATGTTCATCAAATCAATATAAGCTTGCTTATCGACTGCACCACCGACATTTTTATCTGAAAACTCAATGCGATAAACGCGTTTAAATTTCGCTAAATTGCTAAAGCAATTTTCTTTATTTGTTGCGTTTTCTGGGCACCCTTTATCTGCGGTGCCTTCACCATTATCACGCTCGATGATCAAGCCATGAGTATCATCAATCAGATTAAAATCACCGATAGCATTTTGGTTATCTTCAAAAACATATAACCAACTGCGCCCCGTCCAGTCTTGCTGTCTCACGTCAAATTCCAGAATACGCGCCGCTTTTTTGCCATTCACGTTTTCATAATCTTGCTTAGCTTCTTGCCACAAAGCCCCTTCCAACATGGGATACAATTTAGTGCCATCTGGTGATGATGCCATCCCCTCAAAACCTTTTGAACGATTAACTTGGAACGTGACTTTCTCTATCGGTTTACCCGGCGTTGTTAACGTGTAATGATCCGGTGAAACCACTTTTTTGCCTTCAACTTGTGTTTCAAAAAGCGCTAAAACCTTGCCTTCTAGATCCATTTTAATCAGGTATGGTCCAAACTCATCCCCAACCCACAAAGCACCATTCGCAAATTGGAAACTTTCAGGATCAAAATCACTGCCCGTCAAATAGCGCTGCTGGCTGCTTTCATTAATAATATGAAATGGAATGATTTTATCCGGATCATGGAAAAAGACAGTTTTCAGCGGGTTTACTTTTCCACTTTTAAAATCAATATCATATTGGGTTAAATACAACATAGAATCCGGTGAATTCATTTTGTTACCAAAACCATTGTCCGTTAACACCCAATAAGTGCCATCTTCCATGCGCTTAATACCCGAGTGTCCTTGTAACGGCTGCCCGTTAATAGGAATAAATTTACCTGTTGGACGACCATCTGATTTGCCTTCCACTTTACCCAGCGTATCAACACGCGTTCCAGTGGTGTATTTACCACTTTTTTGCATATCCGAAGGGGCATCTTTCGGTGTAGGAACTGTCGCATCCACGGATAAAACAGCATGCCCAGCGAGTGTAGCGGGCACTTGTTTTTGAACTAATGATTGTTGAGCAACCCCTACGGTGCTAAATGAGATTAAACCAAGAAATAAAGAAAGAGATGTCAGCGTGAATCTTTTCCGATTAAGGCGAGCCATTGTTATTTTCCTATTTTTCATGCCATCAATAATTGATAGCTGAATAATAACCATGGCGAATGACGGTTTTGTGAAGGATTAGAGACAGTTAGTTTAATGGGCATCCATCATGAGATGCCCATTAAACAACGGAGCCGTATTATCAACTATTAGACAAACGGCGATGTTGGCTACCAGTACCCAATAATCGCAGCCCTAACCAGCCACCGCATACGGATAATAAGAACCCTGCGCAAAGAGGTAGCAATACCCACAACCGCCATTCTGGTTGCCATGGAAAATCAAACACTTTAGTTTGCAATAACCATAGCGCGACTTCAGCACCAAATGCAGCGGCGAGCCCAGCCATTCCCCCCAGCAAAGCAAATTCGCTCCATAAAGTACGGCGCATCAGTTTTTTGCTCGCCCCCAGAGTCCGATATACCACCAATTCTCGCTCACGCTGGCTCATCCCCACTTGAATTTGCGCCAATAACAGCAATAAACCACAGAAAATGACCAGAACAACCATCACTTCCAACGCTTGGCTCACTTGCTGCAAAATCTGCTGAATTTGCGTGATAATCGCACCGGTATCTAACACATTAATCGTTGGATATTGATGACTCAGCTGAGTTAATAACTGCCCATCGCCATCATAATGGAAGCTACTCAGCCAGGTTTCCGGCATCGGTGATAACGTTTCTTCCGCAAAAATAAAATAGAAATTCGGGCGTAGACTTTCCCAATCAACTTTACGGATACTGCTCACTTTGGCAGTAAAAATCTGCGAACCTGCATTGAAAGTTAGCTTATCACCGATTTTTAATCCTAACTCCTTCACCACCGTTTGCTCGATAGATACCTCACCTGCTTTAGGTGGCCAGCTCCCTTGTTCCAATTCATTGGCAGGTGGTAATGTTGACTGCCAGGTTAAACTTAACTCCCGTCTTACTGTATTATTATTAGGATCACGAGTATCTGCCCATTCAATCGCAGATTGGTCATTAATTTCAGACAAGCGAGCTAATACCACCGGATTAAATTCAGTCGGTGTTACTTGATACTGTTTTAATAACTGTGTCACCGGATCAAGCTGAGACTGAGTCATATTGATCAGGAAATAATTTGGACTATCCGCCGGAAGTTGCTGCTGCCAGCGATCCAATAGATCCCCACGAACCAAGATCAATAGCGCCAGCAACATAAACGATAATGAAAATGCGCTCATTTGCGTGATGGTTTGCAGCGGTTGACGCAGTAAACGACTCACGGACAAACGTAGACTTAGCTGACGAAATTGTATTTTCCTCAGTAGCCATAATCCCAGCCAGCCAATCAGTGCTAGCAATACCGCAACTACAACAATACCCAGCAAAATTGACCATAATAATGGATTTACTCCTGCAAACAGGAATAATCCTCCGACGACAATTAGTGTCACTACCGGCAGATAATAATATAGCGGCCAAATTGGTGATTTGGCATCTTCACGTAAGACGCGAGAAGGCTGAGTGCCCATCAATTGGTAGTAAGGTCGAATCCCGACAATGATCGCGATGATAAACAACGTTGCTATCGACCAGATCCATGGCCAGAAACTCGCGCTCGGCAAGGCTTTTGGTAACATTGCCGACAAAATTTGCATTAAGATCCCTTCAAACGCGAGTCCTAGCAAGGAACCGAGTAATGCCGCCGCGATCAATATCACTAACCATTGACCGATGATCCACTTACGCAGTGCATTGCGCCCTGCGCCCAGCGTTTTTAAAACCGCGATCAATTGATGGCGGCTTCGGCAATAATGGGTCATTGACACCACAACGGCGGCAATCGCCAGTAATAATGTTAACAACACCGATAACAGTAAAAATTGCTGAGCTCGCTTAAAGGTTTTCCCCACCGCACCACTATCATCATCCAAGGTATACCAGCGCTGATCGCTCCTGAGCTGAGTATCATATTTCTCTTTGAAAGTGTCTATCGCTTGGCGTGAGCCTGCAAACATATCTCGATAAGTTAAGCGGCTACCGATTTGAATCGCCCCCGTTGATGGCGCATCCTCAATCGAAATCAGCACTCTTGGTGCAATTTGAAAAGGGTTAAAACCGCTATCCGGCTCCTGAACTAATGTGCCTGAAATGGTCAACGTCCCATCGCCAATATCAATCTGTTCACCGACCTTTAAATTGAGTAATTCCAATAAGCGCGGTGCAACTAAAATATGCCCTTTGGTGGGTTTCAGACCTGCAGGCTCGGTGACCAAGTCACCGTATAACGGATAACTCGAATCCGCTGCTTTTACTAACACCAACTGAGGTCGCCCTTCTTCATCCTCAGTCGAATACGCCATGGTTGAAAACGAAATTTGTTGGCTCAATGTGAGCCCAGCCTGTTGCGCCGCCGCTAACCATTCAGGGTCGCTTGGATGGGAGGAACGCAGTACCAAATCACCTGCCAGTAACTCTTGGCTTTGGTAACTCATACTGTTTTCTATACGATCACTGATCCGCCCTAATGCCAGTACGCAAGCCACCGCTAACGTGAGTGCCAACCAAACAATCAACAATGATGGCGTTTTCCATTCGCGCCAAAACCAGCGCCAAATCATGACTCTTCCCTCAATAGCCCATCAACTAACCGTAATCGTCGCTGGCAACGAGCGGCTAATTGATTGTCATGGGTGACTAAAATCAGTGTCGTCCCATGTTCTTTATTCATCGCAAATAATAAATCGGCAATCTTATCTCCCGTATGGCGGTCAAGATTTCCCGTCGGCTCATCAGCAAACAAAATTTGAGGTTGCCCATTAAATGCCCGCGCTAAAGCTACACGCTGCTGTTCTCCACCCGACAGCTGAGCAGGCATATGTTTTAAGCGATTTCCTAACCCCAAATCCGTGAGCAAACTGACCGCTTGTTGATGGCTTTTTGTTTCAGATTCGCCTCGTAGCAAAGAAGGGAGTTGCACATTTTCAAGTGCATTTAACGTTGGAATTAACATGAAAGATTGAAAAACAAAACCGACACTCTGTGCTCGTAGCCGTGCGCGCGCCTCTTCATCCATGGTGGTGAGATCTTGGTCCAGCAGTTTTACGGTTCCGCTAGTACCATCATCCAGCCCAGCAATAATGCCTAACAATGTGGATTTCCCTGATCCAGACTCGCCAATTAAAGCAATTGTCTGACCAGACTCGACAATTAGCTCGACTCCTTGCAATATAGTCAGTTCATGTTCACCTTGACCAACACGTTTAATGAGATGATGAACTTCAAGAATATTTTGCGCCGACATATATTGGTTTTTCTCCTATTAGTCACTGCAAGTGGTCAAACACTCGCAGCAACGAAACTATTAATTCTCGGTGATAGCCTTAGTGCGGGCTATCGAATACCTGCCGAGCAAGCGTGGGCAACATTGCTTGCCGAACGTTGGCAAAAACAGTCGCCACCGATTTTAGTGGTCAATGGCAGCATTAGTGGTAACACTGCCTCTCAGGGTTTAGAGCGTCTCCCCACTCTGCTGGCACAGCACAAACCCGATTGGGTGCTGATTGAGCTTGGGGCTAATGATGGCTTACAAGGGCTATCTGTTGAACAATTAGCCATTACATTACAACAGATTATTGACCAAATAGAGCAAAATGGTGCTAAACCGCTCTTAATGCAAATTCGAATCCCACCAAACTACGGTAAACGTTACACATCGAGCTTTGAAAAAGTGTACCCTTCCCTGGCTGAAAAAAACCAGCTTCCGCTGATCCCATTCTTTATGGAAAGTGTGATCACCAAACCGGAATGGATCCAGCCTGATGGCATTCACCCGACAGAACAAGCTCAACCTACTATTGCAGATTTTATGGAAAAACAACTAGCCCCCTATTTGTTTGTAAAATGAATTTGTTTGTAAAATGAATTTGTTTGTAAAACAAACGTTATCCGTTAAAGAACAGCGGAAATTCTATTAATTGAATTTCCGAATCGTTCTAAATAAATCATAATGAACCAATATGATAGCGAAAATTCAGCCCATAGTAGGTAAAGTTATGCAAAAAACGGTATTAGTGACAGGGGCGTCAAGTGGCATTGGTTTATGCGCGGCACAGACATTAAAATTGCGCGGTTATCGCGTCATTGCCACCTGTAGAAAACAGGCTGATATTGAACGATTACAAGGCATTGGCTTCGAAACTGTATCCCTCGACTTAGACGATCCAACGAGCGTCGAAGCTGCCGCTGAGCAAATTTTAGCGCTCTGCAATGGAAAACTTTTCGGATTATTCAATAACGCAGGCTTCGGGGTATACGGTCCATTGCATACCGTAAGCCGCCAGCAACTGGAATCTCAATTCTCCAGTAATTTTTTCGGCGTTCACCAATTGACCTTTCTTCTGCTTCCCGCCATGCTGCCGCACCATGAGGGGCGTATTGTGCAAACTAGCTCTGTAATGGGCATTATTTCCACACCGGGTCGAGGAGCTTATGCCGCCAGCAAGTATGCATTAGAAGCTTGGTCAGATGCCTTGCGTTTAGAATTAAAGGGCTCGGGTATACATGTCAGCTTAATTGAACCAGGTCCAATCCACAGTGCATTTACCCAAAATGTAGCACAAACTCAACAAGATAAACCCGTTCAAAACCCAGGTATTGCAGCGAAATTCACACTATATCCTGAAGATGTCGTCAAAAAACTGATTTTAGCCTTAGAGAGCCCACATCCCCGTGTACGCTACTCTGTCACATTATTAACCGTTTTTGTGCGTATACTAAAACGTATATTACCCGATAAACTGATGGATAAAGTTCTCGCGGGTCAGGGCAAGAAAGATTGAAAAAACAGAATTAAGCCCCCATTTCATTGACATGATTAATAACGAATTTTAAAGAGACTGTTTATGCTAGCTAACGCACAAATTATTGATATTAACGAAACCAACCTACATCAAACTATTGAACAATCCATGAGCATGCCAGTCATGTTCTATTTCTGGTCACCACGTAGCCCGCAAAGTCTAGAATTTACGGGAATGTTAGAGCGTATCGCCCAAGACTATGCGGGTCTGTTTATCCTCGCTAAAGTCAATTGTGATGAAGAACAAATGATCGCCAGCCAGTTTGGCTTAAAAGGCGTTCCGACGGTCTATATCTTACAAAATGGTCGCCCGGTTGATGGTTTCGAAGGTCCACAACCTGAAGATGTGGTCCTGCAAATGCTGTCTCGTGTATTACCGAGCCCTGAAGAGTTAAAAGCCGCGCAAGCCGCAGAATTAGTCGCGGAAGGTAAACTTCAAGACGCTCTACCGTTATTGAAAGAAGCTAATCAACTCGCCCCAAAAAATAGCGATATCACCCTGTTGTTAGCAGAAGTACAAATTGGTCTACATTTAATTGATGATGCTGAAGCTTTATTAGCGACGGTACCGATGCAAGATAAAGACAGCCGTTATCAAGGGTTGGTCGCTCAAATCGAATTAGCGAAAAAAGCGGCTGATACCCCAGAAATTCAGCAATTAATCCAAGAGTTCAATCAAGATCCAGAAAATACGACATTAGCCGTTCAACTGGCATTAAAACTTCACGAAGTTAATCGCAACGAAGAAGCGCTAGAGATGTTACTGACATTTTTACGTAAAGATTTAAACGCTGGTGAGGGCTCAGTAAGAAAAACCATGATGGATATCATGTCAGCAATGGGAACCGGTGATGCACTTGCGAGCAAGTTCCGCCGCCAAGTTTATTCATTACTTTACTAGTTAAGGATTACCTATGGATTTGTTCGCGTCTGGTGCTATACCGATTATTATCTTTGTCGCTATTGCCATTGTTATTGTTACAACCTGCGTAAAAACAGTACCACAAGGCTTCCAATGGACCGTTGAACGTTTTGGTCGCTATACCCGTACTTTACAGCCAGGTTTACATATCATTGTGCCATTTATGGACAAAATTGGTCGTCGTATCAATATGATGGAACAAGTCCTTGATATTCCATCCCAAGAAGTTATTTCCCGAGATAACGCCAACGTTACTATTGATGCCGTTTGCTTTATTCAGGTGGTTGACCCGGTGCGCGCTGCGTATGAGGTGAGCAACCTTGAGTTATCCGTGCTCAACCTCACCATGACGAACATCCGTACCGTATTGGGTTCAATGGAGCTCGATGAAATGCTATCTCAGCGTGATTCGATTAACAGTCGTCTATTACATGTGGTCGATGAAGCTACGAACCCATGGGGGGTGAAAATCACCCGTATTGAAATCCGTGATGTGAGACCGCCAAAAGAGCTAATCAGCGCGATGAACGCGCAAATGAAAGCGGAACGAACCAAACGTGCGGATATTTTAGAAGCAGAAGGTATCCGCCAAGCCGCCATCTTAAAAGCTGAAGGTGAAAAACAGTCACAAATTCTACGTGCTGAAGGGGATCGTCAGTCTGCATTCTTACAAGCCGAAGCTCGTGAAAGAGCCGCAGAAGCAGAAGCCAAAGCGACTCAAATGGTTTCTGACGCCATTGCAGCCGGTAATATGCAAGCCATTAACTACTTCGTTGCGCAAAAATACACGGATGCCCTGACA
Source organism: Providencia alcalifaciens DSM 30120 (assembly GCF_000173415.1). Lineage (GTDB taxonomy): Bacteria > Pseudomonadota > Gammaproteobacteria > Enterobacterales > Enterobacteriaceae > Providencia > Providencia alcalifaciens. The sequence continues at coordinate 14,141 of NZ_ABXW01000049.1, forward strand.
AGCATTGGTTCAGCGGAAAACAGCAAAGTGATCATGATGCCATTAGAAGCCAGCAACTTAATGGGTGCGATTGGCGGGATCACCGAGCTCATCGGCGAAAGTAAAAAAGTCGGTGTAACCCAAAAGCAGGCTAAAGAATGATAGAACTTATCAGCACACATCCCACATGGTTTTGGCTATGTTTAGGCGGGTTACTGCTGATTGGTGAGCTCCTTGGCACAGGCGGCTATCTACTCTGGTCAGGTATTGCCGCTGTGACGGTTGGGATACTTACTTTCCTATTGCCATTTCTCGGTTGGGAGTGGCAAGGTATCTTGTTTGCAGTGTTCACGGTCATTTCTGCCATTTTATGGCGAAAATGGCTTAGCCACCGCAAAGCCAGCAGCGCCGATGATGTCAACCAAATCAGCCACCAGCTAATTGGCGTTAAAGCGCGCTTACTCACTGATACTGAAGAGGGATTCAGCCGTGTTCGCTTAGCTGATGGTAGCTGGCGAGTTTACAGCGAAATCCCCTTAAAAGCAGAAGCCGAAGTGGAAGTGACCGCGGTAGATGGAATCACCTTAAAAGTTAAGCCTTACTATGGTGACAACAGCCACGCGCCAGATGGTCAATAATTGGGCAGTCTGCTCCATCATCTCCGGGGCAGACATCTACTAATTCTTGTAACGTATCGCGGATGGCGGACAGTTTTAAAATCGTCTGTTGAATTTCATCAATCTTCGCGATTGTCGCACTTTTCACATCTGCGCTGTGACGGCTTGGGTTACGAAATAGTCCCAGCAATTCGCCACATTCTTCCAGCGTAAATCCCACATCTTTCGCTTGTTTCAGCAGCATCAGTTCATCAAGATGTCTATCTTGATAATATCGGTAACTATTGTCACCACGTTCCGGTGGGGTGATCAGCCCTTTGTCTTCATAAAAGCGAATTGCTTTAGCTGTCAGACCGGTTTTTTTGGCAATTTCACTAATATTCATAATTCCCCTTGACCTTACCCTTGAGGGAAGGTTTAACCTTAACTACATAGCGGATTATAGACTGATTTTGTGTACAAATTATAGCCCTGCATTATGAAAGGGCTCGGAGAATCAAAAATGAAAATAATATTATCCTTGCAAGGTCTGAGCTGCATGCACTGTGTCGGTTCCGTGACAAAAGCGCTGCAAGCGCGCTCTGATGTTGAGTCAGTCAACGTCACCATCGACTACGCCGTTATTGAAAGTAGCGCAAGCCCTGAGTCACTGATTAAAACGATTGAGGATGCGGGCTATAAAGCCGCTGAAGCGACCACAGCAAATGTTGAGCTCGCACTATCAGGTTTAAACTGCATGAAATGTGCAGGAAAAACGCAGCAAGCACTAGAGGCAGTTGAAGGCGTTGCCGCGGCTGTCGTCGATACTCAACAAGCCAAGGTTTATGGCACAGCCTCAGCCGCAGATTTAATTGCAGCGGTAGACGCTGCTGGGTTCAAGGCTGAACTTGCTCAATCAGGTATTAGCTCCCCAAAAACTGAGCCGCTGAAAACATCAATTGAACAGCCGGAAACGGGTTCAGCGGCAGTTTGCGATATTCCGGCACAAGAATCTGATGTAGGCGAGCAGCCGGAGATTGCAGTTACCGATGACAGTATCCAATTATTACTGGATGGCATGACCTGCGCGAGTTGCGTCAATAAAGTACAAAAAGCTCTCAATAGCGTGCCTGGCGTTGAAAATGCTCGAGTAAACTTAGCTGAGCGCAGTGCGTTGGTCACGGGAACAGCAAAACCTGATGACCTCGTTGAAGCTGTCGTGAAAGCAGGTTATGGCGCTGAAATCATCCAAGATGAAGCCAAACGCCGTGAACGCCAACAAGAAGTTGCTCAAGCCAATATGCGTCGCTTCCGTTGGCAATCCGCCCTTGCGCTCGCGCTCGGTATCCCCGTGATGATTTGGGGCATGCTGGGCGACAATATGATGTTAAGCGCAGATAACCATAATATCTGGCTAACCATTGGGGTGTTAACGCTACTGGTCATGATTTTTGCGGGTGGGCATTTTTATCGTAGCGCATGGCAAAGTCTCAAAAATGGCAGCGCCACCATGGATACGTTGGTCGCGTTAGGAACTGGTGCAGCTTGGCTTTACTCTATCGTCGTCAATATTTGGCCTGAGCTCTTCCCTGAACAAGCTCGTCACCTTTATTACGAAGCCAGCGCCATGATCATCGGTTTGATTAACCTCGGTCATGCCCTAGAGCAGCGCGCACGCCAACGCTCATCTAAAGCACTGGAACGCTTATTAGATTTGACGCCGCCGACCGCCCGTGTTGTCACAGATCAAGGGGAAGTCGATATGCCCCTTGCAGAAGTAAAACAAGGTATGATTTTACGCTTAACCACGGGTGACCGTGTCCCTGTCGATGGCGAAATCATTGAAGGCGAAGTGTGGCTGGATGAAGCAATGCTCACCGGTGAGCCGATCCCTCAGCAAAAAAGCCGCGGGGATGCCGTGCATGCTGGAACAGTCGTACAAGATGGAACCGTGTTATTCCGTGCCGCGGCTGTCGGCAGCCAAACCACCTTAGCGCGTATTATCCATCTTGTTCGCCAAGCGCAAAGCAGTAAGCCACAAATAGGTCAATTAGCGGATCGAATTTCTGCCATATTTGTGCCAGTAGTGGTTGCTATTGCCGTTATTTCAGGGGCGATTTGGTATTTTGTGGGGCCTGCGCCGCAAATTACCTATGCGCTGGTCATTACCACCACGGTACTGATTATCGCCTGTCCGTGTGCGCTTGGTCTTGCCACTCCGATGTCGATTATTTCAGGGGTGGGTCGCGCTGCCGAGTTTGGGGTATTAGTCCGTGACGCAGATGCTTTACAACAGGCTAGCGAACTAGACACCATCGTTTTTGATAAGACGGGCACGCTGACCGAAGGCATGCCACAAGTCACCGATATTCACGTATTCAACGACTTTGACGAGTCACAAGCGTTGCAATTTGCCGCTTCTCTTGAAAGTGGCTCTAATCACCCATTGGCTCGTGCAATTGTTAATCGTGCAAAAGGCTTGGACATGATTGCCAATCAACAATTTAGAACCATAGCGGGATTAGGTGTAACCGCGGTTGTTGACGGTAAAACGGTGTTATTAGGTAATCAAAAACTGTTAGCTGAAAATCAGGTTGATACCCGTGAAATCGATGAAACACTCCACCAGCAAGCCTCCCTTGGGGTTACACCGGTATTACTGGCTGTTGATGGTAAAATTGCAGCGCTGTTGTCTATCCGTGATCCGTTACGTGAAGACAGTGTTAGCGCCCTTGCTCGTCTGCATAAACAAGGCTTCCGCTTAGTAATGTTAACTGGGGACAACCCTGTTACCGCCAAGGCTATCGCGAAAGAGGCGGGTATTGATGAAGTTATTGCAGGCGTGATGCCAGATGGTAAATCCGCAGCAATTGAAGCGTTACAATCCAAAGGGCATAAAGTGGCGATGGTCGGTGACGGCATTAATGATGCTCCTGCCTTGGCTCGCGCTGACGTCGGTATCGCGATGGGGGGTGGCAGTGATATTGCCATTGAAACTGCCTCTATTACGTTAATGCGCCAAAGCCTACATGGTGTCGCGGATGCGGTGTCCATCTCTAAGGGGACTCTGCGTAATATGAAACAAAACTTGTTTGGTGCCTTCGTGTATAACTCGTTAGGCATTCCGATTGCCGCAGGGATTTTATACCCTCTTACCGGAACATTACTGAATCCCGTTGTAGCAGGAGCCGCCATGGCGCTCTCGTCTATCACTGTCGTCAGCAATGCCAACCGTTTATTACGCTTTAAACCTGAGAAATAGCCAAACTAAGCCACCGTGATATCATCTCGGTGGCTTTCCCTTCTATTTGACTTAACGCAACAAATCGCCCAAATACCTCAGTCACTTAACCATTCCTGTTCTATAATTAAGTGATTTTCATTATTTTCACTGTTTGAGGGTTCCATGTTAAATATTAATCGCGAAAAACTCACCAACTTAGCCAGTGGTGATATGAAAAAGCAACGTAATATTCTGGCGGTTCTTGCCGTCTTATTGTTGCTAGGGGGTATCGCCTGTTTAGCTAATCCGGTTGCCTCTGGTATTGTCGTCAGTGCCATCGTGGGCGTGTTATTAATCTTAAGTGGCGTTGGTGCTATTGTGAGTATCCTAAGCACCACTATCTACACTGGCTGGTCCCGTCTTTTTGGATTTGTCATCGGGATTATTTACTGCATCGTCGGTTATGCGTTTATCAAAGAGCCTTTGCAAGGCTTGATCGCCATGGCGATGGTGATTGCCGCCTTATTTATTATCGGTGGGGTCATCCGTTTGTATGCAGGTATCCAGCAAATTAAATCTGCGGCTGGCTGGATGCAGATTATTATTGGGATACTGGACTTGTTTATTGCTTACTTATTAATTGGCAATGGTCCGATTACCTCAATTGCACTATTAACTGCATTAATCGGTATCGAATTAATTTTCAGTGCGTTTGGCTTATTCTCTCTATTAAGTTTATTAAAACGTAAAGATTAAACCCTGTAATTAACCTACTCGTAATGAAAAATAGCGCCTTCTCAATAGGCGCTATTTTTTAGATTCAAATCTATTATACGGTGATACTTCACGGCGATGATATTGTGCGGTGTGATTCGCAAATTCCCCCAAGATTGTTTACTCTGTTCCTTTCAGTCGCTGAATAAGGATAAATAAACAATGGGAAAACTACTCGAAAACTTAAAAAGTTGGCTACATCGGGGAGTGGCTCCGAATTATCCTTACCCTGCGGTTGATGTTCGCTTACCTAATAATATAAAGCTGCACATTGTTGGCAGTATCCATATGGGAACAGAAAATATGTTTCCCTTGTCAGCGCTCTTATTAGATAAAATCAATCGTGCTAATGGGCTGATTGTTGAAGCGGATATTACCCAAGCAAACTCACCATTCCCAACATCTACTGAGCTGCTTTCGCCTATTTCACAACGGCTAACTGAGACTGAATTCGCGCTCTTTTTGCAGTATTGCCAAGAAATTCGTCAATCCCCAACACAATTTGACCCTCTTCCTTCATGGCAAGTAGCACTGACAATGCAAGCCACCCAAGCACAAATGCTGGGTTTACGAGGTCATTACGGCATTGATTACCAATTGATTCATAACGCCCAATCTCAACATAAACCCATTATCGAGCTAGAAGGCGTAGATTCCCAAGTTCAATTGCTTCTCAATTTGCCAAACAATGGTTTGCCATTATTACAAGATACCCTGATTCATTGGCGGTCGAATGCGCGTTCACTGCAAACAATGATCAGCTGGTGGTTAGATTTTCAGCCTGAAAATTGCGTTACATTACCCAATACCTTCAGTGAAGGGGTCTATAATGTGCTGATGACCCAACGTAATCAAGAATGGGCGAGCAAACTGAAAACCTTGCCTGCGGGGAATTATGTAGTCGCTGTAGGCGCACTGCATTTGTTTGGGGAACAGAGCTTAATTGATTATTTACGAAACGATATTTGATAAATCCAGTCATTAAAAAAAAAGGAATAATTATGACTCCGGCAGTAAAATTACTGGAAAAACAAAAAATTAAATTCACGCTACACCCTTATGATCACGACCCAAATGAGAGTAATTTTGGTGATGAAGCTGTGCAAAAATTAGGCTTAGATGCCAAGCAAGTCTTCAAAACCTTATTAGTGGCACTCAATGGCGATCAAAAAACGTTAGCCGTAGCTGTCACACCAGTATCTGGTCAGTTGGATCTCAAATCCGTCGCAAAAGTGTTTAACGTGAAGAAAGTCGAAATGGCGGATCCACAAATTGCCCAAAAAACCACGGGATATTTATTAGGCGGAATTAGTCCACTGGGGCAGAAAAAGCGCCTTCCAACCGTCATTGATAGTCAAGCTAAAGAATTTGCGACGATGTTTATTTCTGGCGGTAAACGCGGTTTGGATTTAGAGCTCTCTCCGAACGATTTGGCAAGTGTACTAAATGCCAACTTTGCGGATATTAAAAAAGAATCGTGAACAATAAAAAGCCCCTATCGAGGGGCTTTTTCATACCGATGAACGATTATTTATTTTTATAAACAATCTCGCCTTTTGGCTCATAATCAGCGGCTTTCAATGGAGAATGTTTCTCAATATAGCCTTTGAGTACTTCCGCATCCACAAAGCCCGTATTGACGTAATTTGGATGGTTATCGATAGCAGGGTAACCATCGCCACCAATAGCGTTGAAGTTTAATGTCGCCATACGGTAAGTTTTGTTCTTATCGATAGGTTTGCCATCAATCTTCACGTCGCTGATTGTACCATCCGCATTCAGGGTCAGGCTCACATTATAGAATTGACCATAAGCCCCTGAATCGGTTTTCATGTTTGCCACGGCTTGTAAGTACGGCAGAACTTCTTCACCTTTAAAGTCCACATACACCAATTCATTGGCAAATGGCTGAACTTTAAGGACATCTTTATACGTGATATCACCACTTTCGATAGAATCACGTACACCGCCACCACTCATAATAGCGAAATCTGCACCAGCTCGTTCCTTTTGAGCGGCCAGTAATAAGTGCCCCATATTAGTTTGCTCAAAGCGCACTTTATTACGGTCACCCATCAGTTTGCCTTCGACAGAACCCACCTTCACGCCTAATTGCTGGTCACCTTTATCTTGATAAGGGGTTAGCAATTTAGTCATTTCAGGGTTATGCGCAATTTCCTGAGTGTAGTAGACGTAATCTGATGAGCCATCGTCTTTCTTCACTTTTTTCTTCAGGTTAATCGGGATCAACTGATAATGTTTTAACGTGAATTTACCGTTTTTGAATTCAAAGTCTGCACGACCAACATATTTGCCCCATTCGTGGGCTTGAACAATCCATGTCCCATTTTGGTTATCTGGCGCACATGGCGTTCCTGGCACGTAATCTTCTTGTTTGTAATTTTTGTTCTCTTGAGACATACAAACAGGATCTTGTGAGTGACCACCCACGATCATATCCAAATAACCCGCAGGTAAACTACGAGCCATTTCAACATCCCCTGGTGCGTTAGAACCGTGGTTGCCATCATCATAGTGTCCCATGTGAGTTGCCGCGATAATGATGTCAGGTTTCTCGGTCGCACGTAATTCCTCTACCACCTTTTTAGCTTCAGCGGCAGGAACACGAAACTCAACATCAGGGAAGTTCGCAGGATTACCAATTTTTGCGGTGTCATCGGTTGTTAAACCTAGCACTGCAATTTTTACACCTTGCTTATCAAATACTTGGTAAGGTTTAAACAGTCGTTTTCCTGTACTGGTTTGATAAATATTGGCAGATAAGAATGGGAAAGTTGCCCATTTTTCTTGCTGTTTTAAGACTTCCAGCGGATTATCAAATTCATGGTTACCCAGCGCCATCGCATCGTAACCTACTAAATTCATGCCTTTAAAGTCAGGCTCTGCATCTTGTAAATCAGACTCTGGCACACCGGTATTAATATCCCCACCAGAGAGCAGCAAGACACTACCACCTTGCTTGGCAACTTCATCACGAATTTCGTCTACCACGGTTTTTTGTGCCGCTAAGCCATACTCACCTTTTTCATTGTGCCAAAAATGGCCATGGTGATCGTTGGTATGCAAGATAGTGATGTTGTAGGTTTTATCTTTTTCCCACGCATTTGCCATCGCTGCGGGTAGCAGCGCTAACGAGACAGTTAATGCGCATGCAGATGCCTTAAATGTCAGTTTCATACATTCTCCCTGCTGGTATAGAAATATCTACCGATTAAGTAGTTTGTTATGTGTTAATGAGGTTAGTCTTATAGCATAAAAATGCTTATAAGATCTGAGCGGCTATGCACAAACAGAAAGCTGTTACAAAGAAATGAGATCTTGATCGACTAATATTTTTCGCCAATTTGACAATACGACTCATATTGCCATTTAAATAATTTCTATATTAGTTATATTGGTTACAATTACGCAACAAACTAAAGTGACGATGATGAGCGAGCAAACAGCAGCGAGTGGCGGAAGTAAACCCGCCAATAAAACAGGAAAAACCGTCTTTAGCATTCTGACGGCAATCAGTGTCTCCCACTTACTCAATGACATGATTCAATCGCTGATATTGGCGATTTATCCCTTACTACAATCTGACTTTTCTCTGAGTTTCGCGCAGATTGGGATGATCACCCTCACCTACCAAGTCACGGCCTCACTTTTACAGCCTATTATTGGTTATTACACCGATAAACACCCTCAGCCCTATTCCTTACCGATTGGTATGAGCTTTACGCTGTCAGGGTTGCTACTCTTAGCAATGGCAGAAACCTTCCCAACCATTTTGATAGCCGCCGCGCTAGTTGGTACGGGCTCCTCTGTATTCCACCCTGAATCCTCACGGGTTGCCAGAATGGCATCAGGTGGTCGCCATGGATTAGCCCAATCCTTCTTCCAAGTGGGCGGTAATCTTGGTGCATCATTAGGTCCGCTACTTGCCGCTTTGATTATTGAACCTTACGGTAAAGGCAATATTGGTTGGTTCTCATTCGCTGCCTTGCTTGCCATCATCATTCTCTTGCAAGTCAGCAGTTGGTATAAACAACAGCACCGTGCCGCGAAGAAAAGACCGGTCAGTCAGGGAGACGTAAAAGTCCTTCCTCGCAAAATCGTAATTGGGTCTCTCAGTATTTTGCTGATTCTAATTTTCTCAAAATATTTCTATTTAGCGAGTATCAGCAGCTACTACACGTTCTATTTAATCGATAAGTTTGGTGTTTCTGTACAAAATGCGCAAATTCACTTGTTTGTGTTTTTATTTGCAGTTGCTGCAGGCACCATGATTGGTGGACCGATTGGCGATAAAATCGGGCGTAAGTATGTTATCTGGTTTTCTATCCTTGGCGTTGCCCCTTTTACATTGATTTTGCCTCACGCTTCCTTGTTCTGGACGGGAGTTTTAACCGTGATCATTGGACTGATTTTAGCGTCAGCGTTCTCCGCCATTTTAGTTTATGCCCAAGAACTTATCCCTGGTAAGACTGGCATGGTTTCAGGACTATTCTTTGGACTCGCCTTTGGTATGGGTGGTGTTGGGGCTGCTGTGCTGGGCCAGATAGCGGATATGACTAGCATTGAGCAAGTTTACCAATACTGTGCATTTTTGCCGTTATTAGGCATTTTCACCGTATTGTTACCAAATATAAACAACAAATAGATTTATTATCTTATTTTATCCATACTTATGTTTTTATAAGTATGGATATCCCATCCCTTATTTACCAAAAGATATGCATAAGAATCATTAAAATAAAAATCTTGTAACGATTTAGCTCTATCAGCTCGATTTTTTTTTAGAAACCTGACACTTTTTTAAAGAAATTTGTGTTCAAAACCGTTAAAATAAAAAAACAGGCAATTTGTATTTCAAAATGGTGATTAACGTCATCAACATTTTGAAAGCCAAAGGCATGTACCCACCTTTTTATTCATAAACAAACCAGAGGAGACTTAATGGAGCATTCAACGCCCTTAATTACAACCATTGTTGGTGGTCTCGCCCTTGCATATTTATTAGGCATGCTCGCACAGCGCTTAAAAATTTCTCCACTTGTCGGTTATCTTGCGGCAGGTGTATTAGCGGGTCCTTTTACCCCCGGTTTTGTTGCAGACACCACCCTCGCCCCTGAACTCGCTGAGATCGGGGTCATTCTTTTGATGTTTGGTGTTGGTCTACATTTCTCACTAAAAGATTTATTAGCCGTAAAAGCTATCGCTATTCCCGGAGCCATCGCACAAATAGCCGTTGCTACGTTGTTAGGTCTTGGCTTGTCGATGTTATTCGGATGGAGCGTATTTACAGGTATTGTCTTCGGTCTCTGTCTTTCAACGGCAAGTACTGTTGTCTTACTACGCGCACTCGAAGAGAGACAACTCATTGAAAGCCAACGTGGGCAAATCGCCATTGGCTGGCTGATCGTTGAAGATTTAGCCATGGTTCTCGCCTTAGTACTTTTACCGGCAGCCGCAGGCATCATGGATAGCAATGAAGCCAGTTTTGGCGAGTTAGCGATGAGCCTTGGATGGACGATAGGTAAAGTCGTTGCCTTTATTGTGATTATGATTGTTATCGGGCGAAAAGTTATCCCATGGATATTGTCTCGCACAGCATCCACCGGCTCCCGTGAACTGTTTACGCTGGCTGTTTTAGCACTTGCATTAGGTATCGCCTATGCTGCTGTCGCGATTTTTGACGCCTCCTTCGCGCTAGGTGCCTTCTTCGCAGGTATGGTGCTGAATGAATCAGAGCTTAGCCATCGTGCAGCTCAGGATACTTTACCGCTACGAGATGCTTTCGCAGTCCTGTTCTTCGTCTCCGTCGGAATGCTATTCGATCCAGTGGTTCTCCTTGAGCAACCGTTAGGTATCCTCGCTGTTCTCGGTATCATTATCATCGGTAAATCGGCTGCGGCGCTGGTGCTCGTTCGTCTGTTTGGGCATTCACGGCGTACCGCATTAACGATTTCGGTCAGCTTAGCGCAAATTGGTGAGTTTGCCTTTATTCTGGCAGGCATGGGGCTCGCGCTCGGGGTCATGGATAAAGACGCGCAAAACTTAGTGTTAGCTGGTGCGATTGTCTCTATCATGTTAAACCCAGTGTTATTCAGCTTACTGGATAAATATCTGGAAAAAACCGAAACCATCGAAGAGCAACTTCTCGAGGAAACACTGGAAGAAGAAACGCAAATTCCAGTCGATATTTGTGGTCACGCAGTGATTGTAGGCTATGGTCGCGTTGGTGGAATGCTTGCAGATAAACTACGCCGCCGTGAAATTCCTCTGGTTGTGATTGAAGATACCCGCGCACGCTTTGAAGAACTCGCTGAAAATGGCTTCTGCGCAATCTTAGGCAATGGTGCAAGTAAAGACATTCTAAGCCTGGCGCGTATTGAATGTGCAAAATCCCTGTTACTGACCATTCCAAACGGTTATGAAGCTGGTGAAATTGTTGCGACAGCGAAAGAGCTGAATCCTGATATTACCGTGGTAGTTCGTGCACACTATGATGATGAAGTGAGCTTTATCAAAGAGCGTGGAGCCGACCATATTATTATTGGTGAGCATGAGATTGCGAAATCCATCACCACATTAATGTGCAATGATGTGGCAGAGTTCGGATGTACGATCCCAGAAGATAATGATGGCAATAATGGTGAAGGTAAAAATTTAGATGAATATCTAAAACCGAGCCACTAAGACCACATTCTATTAGCACTAAAAAAAGCCGTAACTCATCGTTACGGCTTTTTCATTATGAATTCACGACCTGCTCTGCAAATTCCTTGTCAGTCCATACGGGCAAGCCTTTATCTTTGAAGAATTGAATTTCTGCAGCAACACCACCGCTTTTTTCCCATCCCGCTAGCGTCAGAACAATCAAACCATCACAGCGCTTTAAAAACTCCATATCAATCTCTGACCATGCCACTTTTTGCCCTTGAGAAGCTAAGTACTGGTTGATTGGATGAGTCATGGTAATTTGGCTATAAGTTGCAATTCCTTTAAGCGCTAATTCCGCGGCATATTGGGTACAAGCTTGGAAACGCATTTCCACAACATTACTATCAGGATCAGAGTATGGGCACGCAATAAAATAGAGTTTCATTTTAATTCCTAGTGTCGTATGTAACGAATTTTAAGCAAAGTAATCCTATGAAAAATAAATGAATTATTTTCCATAGGGTATAAATTAAATGAGTAATACTTTGATTTTTATGGCTTACAGAATATCTGCAATGATAATTTTGGTTTTCGGGCGTTTTTTATTTTCAGCTAATTTAAACTCTTTGCTGGTCGTAATGAGGTAATCAATATTTTCCCACCCTGCCACAAAGTTAATCGCATGTTTATGGGCTTTTGTTCCATCCGCTAACACCATTAACTTATCGCTGTTTTCCCGCATTTTTTGCGCAATGGCTGCCTCATCAACGTGTTGATCCATTACACCATGCTGAGGATGAAAAGCCCCTGCACCGATAACTGCATAGTCTGCATAAAATTCAGTAATATTTTTTAATGCGATTGCGCCTAAACAGGCATTTTGCGCCGCATTAAATTGCCCACCAATCAAAATTGTTTCGATAGAAGGGTTTTCCTGTAAGGTACTCGCTAACAATGGTGAGTTGGTGATCACGGTAATGTTATCTATCGATTTAATTCGTTGGCTAAACTCAAATGTTGTGGTCCCAAAATCAATAAACAGCGTGTCTCCAGGCTTAATTAACTCTGCGGCTTTTGCTGCTATCGCTTTCTTTTCATCGACAGCAGCTTGAGCTCGTTCGGTAAAATTACGCTCAAATTTTGACTGAATGTTGACAGCCCCACCGTGAACTTTCTTTAATAATTTTTGAGTTTCGAGTTTACTCAGATCACGACGGATAGTTTCTTGCGCGACATTAAAATGCGTTGCAAGCTCCTGCACATACACCTGACCTTGAGTTGATAACATCTCAATAATGGTTTGGTGTCGTACTTTTGAGGAGCGTCCCTCACACATAGTTTAATCCTTCTGACCATTTAACATTTCCAGCACTATACAACAGTGACAGTAATTTCAGTAGCACTCGCTTGGATTTTTGTTAAATCGATATTTTTCAGCAAAATACGACGCGTCGGTAAGCAACGATGACGTTTTTCGTACAACAATGTGTTTCCTGCCATCACACGGATTGTACCGGTTATCGCCGTGTTGACTTTGATGTTGAAATCCACTTTTTCAGTCATACATTCGGACATATCGATACATGCAGGCACGGTAAAACGAATCGGCTCAGCAAATTGGATTGGTAATCTTTTTCCTTGAGATACACCCATGTGGTGATGATTCGCTAATAAATCATCCGCAATATACCCGCCCGTAATCACACCTTCTTGGTAACATTGATCCCCCATATCTGCCGGATGTAGCATGTTACCTGCCGCATAATAACTAGCATCAGAGCAGCGGCTACGCTGGTCTGTCACGGGTTTCCCCGTACTGGCATCAAAATTCAAATGGCTCTTACGAATTAACGTATTTTCCCCCACAAACCCGCCAGTAAAAATCACGGAGTCACAAACAATTTTGCGAATTTCTCCTGCAGTTTCTACCATCACATACTCCACTCGATCTAAACCGCCAATTTCGGTGATTTTACTCTTCAGATACACTGGAGTGCCCATGGCTTTGGCAAACAGTGAAGCGGGTTTAAACGCCAGAATTCGCTCGCCACTCTCAATCATCGCTTTGGCTTTTACGCCTGCATTTTTTAATGTCCATAACGCGGAAAAGCTGACTAACTCACTACCAACAATCACGGGATTCAAACACGGTTTTTGCCCTTTCAAATAGACAAATTGCTGTAATGCGCCAGCAGTCAAAATACCTTGGGGACGCAAACCAGAAACCAATCGAGGATGGCGTGGTGTTTCGCGAACGCCCGTCGCAATTAAAATACGCTTAGCACGCATTTCGACAACGCCATCCGGTGTTGTCACCGTCAAGACACCATTCGGTTGTAATTGCGTAACAGTGCTACGTGTCAGTATGGGGGTATCGCCCAAATTTTTGATAATTCGCTCAGCAAACTGGTTGCCTTTCATTGGGCGCTTAAACGCGAGCAAGCCAAATGTCGGATGCTGGCAATGACGAGGAACGCCCCCCGCATGGGCTTCTCGCTCTAAAATCGCGATATTATGAATACCGCGGCGGCGTAACGTTTGTGCCGCCGCCATACCTGCGGGACCAGAGCCAATGATAATCACATCGTAATTTACACTCATTTCACTGCCTCCACCGCTAATGTATTGTCAAAGCGACCATTAATAATTTCAGCAACCTGACTGCTACAATAAAAACCATTACAACGCCCCATCATGACTCGAGTTCGGCGACGAAGAGCCCCTAAACATTCAGGCGGAATATCAGAATCAAACGTCGCTTCAATTTCACGTTGAGTGACCAATTCACAATGGCACACAATCCCGCCATTATTTTTGCATTGATAATCGCGTTCTTCATATTCAGAAAGCATTGGCATTTTAGGCCAAATCAAGTCTGTTGGCGGAGATAGCTCAAATAACGCTTCAAAATTCTCTTGATACAGTTTCCCTAAATGATTGGCAACGCCCAGTGCTGCGGTTAAACCTGTTGAGCGAATTCCACCCGCGCAAATCCACTGTTTTTCGGGATAATCATTAATACGATAATATTTTTCTTCTGTTGCAGGGCGTAAGCCTGCATAGGTCGCTGTCACACTGTAGTTATGTAACGATGGCAACATACGGGAGCCTTGGTCAATTAAATCTTGTAGAACGTCCTGCTTCACCTCAGCCTTCCAACGGTCTTGTTGTTCTTCTGCCGTTGGACCTAACAATAAGTTACCGAAAATCGTTTTCGACAATAAAACACCTTTAGTGATCGCTGTCGGTACAGGCAGAATAATCGCATTGATATCCGCTGCCGCCGCTTTGTCATACACCAAAAATTGACCTTTACGCGGTTTAATTTCAAACGGGGAAGGATGGCAAATAGACTCCACAATATCCCCGTTAATACCAGCACAGTTAATCACTAATCGGGCCGAAAACTCACCTTTTGATGTGGATAATGTCCAAATTCCCGCATTTAACTCACCGGAAGTCACTTCACAGTGAAATTGATATTCTGCGCCATGCTTCACGGCTTGGGTTAAATACGCCAGTGGTGTGCTCCATGGGTCAATAACGGACTCCCCTGGAACTTCAACCGCGGCGAGTGCGCCTTGCGCCAAATGTGGCTCTCGACGATAAAGTTCTTCTTTATCTATCATTCCCACATCCATGACATTATTGGTATGTGCTTGGTCTACAATGCTCGGCAGCTTATTGAGCTGCTCTTCGTTCCAAGCCACAACCAACGCACCTGTTTTGAGTAACGGTAAATTCATTTTTTCTCTAATATCAATGAACTCCCGATACCCATCTTGCATACATTCCAATTCTAATGTCCCTGGTGTGGCATCAAAACCAGTATGTAACAACGCGCTATTTGCTTTACTTGCCCCTGATAAAATATCGCCGCCACGCTCTAATAGCAGCGTTTTAGCTCCCATCAATGTGAATTTTCGGGTCACTGCACAGCCAATGACACCACCGCCAATCACAATGACATCCCACATTTTTTTATTATTAGCATTCATGGCTGAAATCCTTAACATAAAACTTGAACACATAAAACCACATAATTCCCACAACCTCAACAAATAAAACAACACAAACCACAGCAACACACCAAAAACTTCTCACATTGTTATCTTATTGTGACAGTTATCACATTCACGAAACTTACTGTGAGTTTTTTGTGGATTTTATTTCCGTTTGAACGATAGTAGGCAAAAAAACAAACCAATTTACAACATTTATAACACTGGGAAATTCAGAGATGCTCAATCAACGTTATGCCGCTATCGATCAGGGAACAACGGGAACCCGGGTCGTCGTCTTTGAAGAAGGCGGTCATTATCACTCCCCGATGAGTATTCCGCACAAACAGATCACCTTAAATAGTGGTTGGGTTGAGCATGATCCAGAAGAGATCTTGGTAAATATCATCAAATGTCTGAATAGCTGTGAAGTCGTTGATTCTATTGGTATTTGTCACCAAGGTGAAAGTATTGTTGCGTGGGATGCTCAAACGAAGCGCCCCCTCTATAACGCAATTGTTTGGCAAGATCTCCGTACTGAAAAAACTATCCAGCAACTTAAAAATGCGGGGTTAGAGCCCCTTGTACAATCCAAATCTGGCTTGCCATTAGATCCTTACTTTTCTGCCAGTAAGATGGGATGGATCATGGAGAATGTCGTTGGTGCTAAGTCTCTTGCAGATAAAAATCGCCTACGTATCGGCACCATGGACGCTTTTTTCCTTGATCGTTTATGCGACGTTTTCGTGACAGATTATAACTCCGCATCACGTACGTCTCTGCTCAATATTCATACTTTGGAGTGGGATCCCCAACTGTGTGAGATTTTTGGTGTCCCTATCCACTGTTTACCGCCACTACGCGATAACATCGGTGACTTTGGCGCCGTTAATCTCGATGGTCATCTCACCCCTGTGACCGCCATTATTGTCGATCAATTCGCCGGAACCTTTGGGCATGGCTGCCGCCAAAAAGGGGATGCAAAAATTACCTTTGGAACAGGTGCCTTTTTGCAGACATTGACGGGCAGCGATATTCCACAAACCCACCAAAGTGGATTACTACCAACCTTATGTTGGAAATTTCCAGGAGAAGCCCCTGTTTTTGGTTTAGATGGCGGCGTCTATAACGCTGCATCCGCAATCAATTGGGCACGCAAAATCGGTCTATTTGAGGATTTTGATGAGCTGGCTGATTTTCGTGATGAACCCGCCATTAAGCGCGGTTTGGCGTTTGTTCCTGCACTTTCAGGGCTAGGTTGTCCTTATTGGGATCGCAGCGCTGCCGGTCTATGGGCTGGGCTGTCTTTAGATACCGACAAGAAAGACATGATGCAGTCTGTTTTAGAAGGAATTGCTGCGCGTTCTGCCGAAGTTATTTTCGCAATGGAGAAGATATCTCCATTAGGTCAGTCCATTTCAGTCGATGGAGGGTTATCGTCAAATCAGTACTTTAAGCAGTTTTTGGCTAATTTATTGCAAAAAAATATTGAAGCACCAGCAAATCGTGAAGTCACAGCTCTCGGGGCAGCCTTGCTTGCACGTAAAGGTTTGGGAATAAGTCATGAAATGGCGATACGACGTAATACCAGCGTCACACGCCCTGATGGCACCAACATGCAAGGCATAATGGAACAGTATCGCGACATTATTGCCCGTTCTCGCCAGCTAAGAAATTAATTTTCCAACAATAAAAAAGAAAGGAAACCCTACTATGGCCGAATTCGGAAACTACATTATCTACTTAATTATGTGCGGAGCCGTCATCGGTGCCGTCGCATCGATTGTCAGACCTGCCAGTGACCTTGGAAAAGAGTTTGTAAACGGCATTTTTTCTATTGGTCCCGTATTTCTCGCTCAAGCAGGGATCATGGCTGCCGTCCCGCTACTTTCACAATTAATATCATACATTTTAGGACCGGTATTCAGTTCCGTCGGCTCTGATGTTTCTATTGCGGCACTGTCAATTATCGCCGTGGATATGGGGGGATATCAGTTAGCAGATGCTTTAACCACGAATCGCGATATGTGGATCACTGCGATGTTGATCGGTTATACCTCTGGCGCAACAATTGTTTACCTGATCCCCGTTGGTTTAACTATGTTAAATCGCAAAGATCACAAATACTTAGCCTTAGGCGCAATGGCTGGATTGATCTCTATTCCATTTGGGGTATTGGCATCATTACTGCTGATCACGCTTAATAATATTCCGGTTCGCGATATTATCTCGACTAACTCCCCAGCAACGCATCAGCTAACCCTCGATTTTATGACGATGTTGCAGTATTTAATGCCTCTATTTGTCTTCTGTTTCTTACTTGCTGCGGGTTTAAAATACCGCCCAATGTTAATGGTTACAGGCTTTTTGATCTTCGGTAAGATCATGGATGCTTTCGTTAAACTCGTTTTAGCTTTCTCGATCGTCGAGCATTTTACCGGTGTATTTAGTAAAGTATTCGGGGCATGGGGTTTCGATCCGTTGTTTGCAGACCAAAATGAGTTGTTCCGTGCCATCGAAATTGCGGGTTATATTGGGATTATGCTCGCAGGGACTTTCCCTATCTGTTACCTGTTCCAACGCTACTGCAAACCGTTAGTTAGTGCGCTTAGCCGTCGATTAAAACTGAGCGACACGGGTTCACTCGGATTTATTATGGTGATGGCAAATATCATTGCGACCTACCACTTATTCAAAGAGATGCGTGCTAGAGACAAGGTGTTGTGTGTGGCTTTCGGGGTATGCGCACAAGCGACGATTGGCGATCATTTAGCCTTTACCGCAAATTTCCAACCAACATTAGTGTTGCCAATCTTGTTAGGTAAATTAGTGGGTGGTTTCTTAGCGGTATTTATTGCGATTAAAATCTCTGTTCCACAAGCTATGCGCTATGAGCAAGAAGATGAGAAAGCGGTTGAGGCTGTTAAAGCTGAGCACCCTGCGGGGATCGCCAAAGAAGCTTAATAGCTCGCATCTTGATAAAAACAAAAACACCTCATTCGAGGTGTTTTTTTATTTCTACATTACCCATTTATATTTAGCGGTCCCAATAGGACTCTTCTAAGCTGTCTTCTTTTTCCGGTAATCCGCGTGTTAAGCGTGGAGAATGCTGGGAAAGGACTTGATAGCTTACACGGTTAGCATACTTACACACCTGCGCCAATGAGGAGTACGTGAGGTATTGACGTTCATGTTTACTGGAGTTAGGAACATTTGAGCGATGGTATGAATTCGCCGTAATATCATGCAGTAATGCCGATAATGCCCCATCGCCAGCCCCATTGGTATTCATGATTTTTTCAGGTCCCCCCATATAAGGCTCTATATGGGAGAAAATGCGACGAGGCTGTTGGCAATCCTGCATGCGCATTGC
The DNA here is from genome assembly GCF_000173415.1 of Providencia alcalifaciens DSM 30120. Lineage (GTDB taxonomy): Bacteria > Pseudomonadota > Gammaproteobacteria > Enterobacterales > Enterobacteriaceae > Providencia > Providencia alcalifaciens. The sequence continues at coordinate 32,756 of NZ_ABXW01000049.1, forward strand.
ACGGCTAAACTCATACAAATTAAATTCGGCAATCGCCCCTGGTAGTAATGGGTGCTGCGTTTTACGTTTATATTCTTCTTCAGTAAAGCCTGCCATATACAATCCAGAAGGTCCCGCAGTACACAGAACAAGGTCAACCCAATCCAGTGCCATATTGGAGGCTAATAATGGATCGCTAAAACCGGTTAACTCCAAAGCTTCATCTTCGTTCATCGCAACCACAGAAACATGATCCTTAAGAAAATCACGCCAGAATTGTGGGTCTTGAGCGATAACAAACTTAGTTCCCAATGTTAATACCACGGGAACATTGTGTTTTTTCGCATAATGAATTGCCTGCATAGTGGCATCAGGCATGGTTTCCCCCGGCTTACAACGGACTAAGTAAGCGGTTAATACCAGTGCGGAAGCCCCTGCAATAATATCCTCAGGAATACTATCTGGATGCAAACGATTCATGTGCCCAGGGCTGATAGCAAAGGTACGTTCACCATTTTCAGTGATCAGCGTAAAGCAACGTCCAATTGGACCATCTACCCCTTGCAAGTAATTCAAATCCATACGACTTGAGGTATGACAGAGGTAGCGATATGCGTAGCTACCAATCTGAATGTTGTTGCACATGGTGCCCAATAAAACGGAGCGGTCATCCGCTAAAACAGAGTAATTGTGGAGGGTATTGCCGATTGTTCCACCCGCAAATTCATGGGTAATTAGCTTTTGTTCAGTAAGCTCTTTATAGAGTGCTTCTGCCGCATCATCTTCGATGACTAAGGAATGACCTTTACTTAATTGATAACGTTCAATAAATTCATCATCAATTTTCGCTTCAATATCAACGAGTGTTTGGTCGATACCCACAATATACGATTTGCAGTTTTCATCGTCAGACATCATCTCTTTCATGGGTTGCAAAAGAGGATCTCTCAGAGAGACAGGAAAGTAGTGTTTAGATTTGCGTTGACCGGGGAATTTCATATTGGGAACATTAAAAAAGGAACATTCCGGTATTCTATCACGATAAAAGAAAACCAGCACCCTTCGATAAAAAGGCACTGGTTAGATTTTTATTACACTCTTGAGGGATTACTTATGGCGAATATTTTGCTGATTATAGTTACGGTACAGGTCACGACCTAATACGAATGCACAGCTCATGATAAAGCCTAAAATAGCACCTAACGCAACGATAAGCATGGATTTAGGCGAATCTTTCGCAACAGGCAAATCCGGTGTCAGAATAAATCTAACTGGCTCAAAATCTAATTCTTTGGTAGTCAGTGAGTTTAAGTTATCAATATAAACTCTCGCATTTTGCAGTTTCTCACTGATCAGCGCTAAATCACGATTTTTTAACTCAATACCCAGTTTTTCTTCTAAGGCTTCAGAACCTAATGCAATTGGGTAATCAGGGTCATCATTGATTGCGACCGAGTCTCTCGCAATCGGGCGAGTAATTCCTGCCGCCTTCGCAATGGTAATTGCACGTTTCAAACGTTCAATTTTCACATCATAAGCAATCTGGATTTTTGTGGTGTCTTGCTTCAACGCTTCTACGCTATAAATCAATTGGCGTGAAATCGCATTATCCACTTCAGTTTTCATTCTTTTGCGAACGAGTGTCGCGGTGTAACGAATATACCCATCCATTAAATCTTGCGCTTCAACTGCTGTTGGCGCCGTAAATGATAGAACGATATCGCTATCATCACTGTCTTTTTCTTTTCCGTTATATTTCAGTTTAATGGAATCAGAAATAATTCGATTAACCAAACGTTGAACGTCTAATGGATCATTTTTATTATCAAGCTTATCGAGCATCGTTTTGAAATAATCGGTGCTTTTTACAAATGCTTCTTGGTTAACTTTGGAACGGTATTGAATAATAAATTCGTTGTAAATACGTTGAGAGCCTAGGTCAACATCCATTCCCAGCGCACTTAAACGCGCAGAAAACTCATTAACTTCTTTTAGCTCTTCAGAGGTTGGCGGGATAATAATTGCTTCACTCGTCCACTTTTGAGGAAGCATTTTTACGACCCCAATACTCAATGCGGTAACAATGACTGTTGCAATAATAATCAGGAGTTTATTTTTAAACAGAACCGCGATTAGCGCCATGAGATCGATCTCATCATTTTGCTGTAATTTAAATTGCGGGTCTTGCTCTAACTGCTTTTTTAATTCTGAAGACAAATTGGTTTTTTCAGTCATGTTAATTCCGTACAACAAGCTCTAAATTATACTGTCGAATATTGAGGTCGTAATTATAGTCTAAATTTAGGTTTTGGATATAACCATTAGCCATCTTTATGATATTAACGGTTATACAACACTTTTTACGTGATTTTTCAGAATTAACTGAATCATATTGATACTAATATCACTGTCATTCAAAGCAGGGATATAACGGTATTGTTCACCACCACTATGTAAAAAGAACTCTTTGTTCTGTTCACTAATTTCTTCTAACGTTTCTAAACAATCCACTGAAAAACCAGGGCAAACAACCTGAACAGATTTAACGCCCTCTGATGGCAGTTTTTTCATCGTCTGATCAGTGTATGGGCTTAACCATGGCTCGCGCCCAAATCGAGATTGGTAAGTCATAAGAACTCGGTCACTTGGAAATTTCAGTGCTTGCTTTAATAGTTCCGTCGTTTGCTCACACTCTTTGTCATAAATATCCCCAGAATCGCAGTAGCGCTGCGGAATACCGTGAAAAGAGAGAATGAGTCTATCCGGCTCACCATGCTCAGCAAAACTAGCCTCTATGGATTCAGCTAACGCTTGAATATACGCAGGGTGCGTCGCGTAGCTACGAATAAACTGCACAGAAGGAATAGTCCGCATAGGTTTAAAAGCGCGAGTAATAGCTTCATAAACAGCTGCAGTCGTGGTGCAGGAATATTGTGGATACAGAGGTAAAACCACCAATTCCGTCACATCTTGAGCAATCAAACTGTCGATAGCGCTCTTTATTGACGGCGAGCCATAAGTCATTCCCAGTTCAATCGGCGTATTAGGAAAAAATGCAGATAATTTTTCTTTTTGACGCTGTGAATAAACTAATAATGGCGAGCCTTCATCCATCCAAATTGAGCCATAAAGTTTTGCCACTTTGGAAGCGCGAATTGGCAAAATAGCGCCATGTAAAATAGGCTTCCAGATCAATGGGGAAAGATCAATAACGCGGGGATCACTTAAGAATTCTGCTAAATAGCGTTTAACTGCTGATGTTGTTGGGGCATCGGGCGTTCCCAAATTTACCAATAGTATTCCATATTTTTTTTCTAACATTAGAACCACTCCTAATTGATAATTATTCCCAACAATAACAGATTTTGATAACTAATTTTGCCAACTTGTGGCACAAAAAGAAAGGCAGCGTTTTGCGCTGCCTTTTCAATTTAGCTCAGAGAAAATTAACCTAGAATTTTCGCTAACTCTGCGCTCACTTCAGCCACTTTGCGAGTACCATCTAATTTGAAGTACTGAGTGCTGCTCGCTTTCGCTTCGTTTTGATAGTAAGCAATCAATGGTGCAGTCAGTGCATGGTATTCAACTAAACGCTTACGAACTGTATCTTCTTGGTCATCTTTACGGATCGTTAGCTCTTCACCAGTCACATCATCTTTGTTTTCAACTTTAGGTGGGTTGAAAGTCACATGATATACGCGACCTGATGGTGCGTGAACGCGGCGACCAATAATACGTTCAACAATGATGTCATCTGGCACATCGAATTCTAAAACGTAATCAACATTGATGCCTGCTTCTTTCATTGCATCCGCTTGAGGAATGGTACGCGGGAACCCATCCAACAAGAAGCCATTGCGACAGTCATCTTGTTTGATGCGCTCTTTCACTAATGCGATAACCAGCTCATCAGTCACTAATTTGCCATTATCCATCAGCTCTTTAGCTTGTAAACCTAACTCGCTCCCTGATTTTACCGCGGCACGTAACATGTCGCCGGTTGAAATCTGAGGGATCCCAAACTTCTCCATAATAAATTGAGCTTGAGTGCCCTTACCAGCGCCCGGAGCGCCAAGCAGAATGATACGCATTGCGTAAACCCCTTGCTATTTAGTTTTTTATAATTTGAAAAGAAAACGCTCTACCATACCATTAGCATGGCACCTGACTCAAGAAGGCACGTAAACGTTTTCCCATTTATCTTTTTTCGCAAAAGAAAAAAACCACGCAAAAAATCGCATTTTTACGTGGTTTATGCTCGAAAACGAAAATAACTCAGCGAATTATTTTAAAAGTAATTCGTTGATTTTTTTGATGAATAAGTTTGGATCTTCCAATGTGCCGCGCTCTGCCAGTAAAGCCTGGTCGAGTAGGACATCAACCCAATCCGCAAACACACTTTCCTGTTCCACTTCAGCGGCTTTTTTCACCAGTGGGTGATTCGGATTCAGTTCAAAGTTATATTTTACTTCAGGTGCAGCTTGACCCGCAGCAGCGAACAGTTTCGCCATTTGGGTGCTCATTTCATCCGCATCCGTAGTTACAATCGCAGGAGTATCCGTTAAGCGATGAGTTAATTTCACCTCTTTCACACGGTCACCCAAGAAGGTTTTCACGCGTTCAACGAACGGCTCTAACTGTTTTTCTGCTTCTTCTTGTTCCGCTTTGTTTTCATCTGCTAACTTGTCTAATGACTCGTCCGCTTTGCTGACAGATTGGAATTGTTTACCATCAAATTCAGAAAGGTAGTTCATCATCCATTCGTCAATGCGGTCAGATAACAGCAGAACTTCAATTCCTTTTTTACGGAACAATTCTAAGTGCGGGCTGCTCTTCGCTGCGGCATAACTATCCGCAGTGATGTAGTAAATCTTATCTTGCCCTTCTACCATGCGGCTCACGTAATCTTCCAATGAGACATTTTGCACGTTGCTGTCGTTATGCGTGGTTGCAAAGCGTAGCAATTTCGCAATCGCTTCGCCGTTCCCCATATCTTCAGCAGGGCCTTCTTTCATCACCAGACCAAATTGCTGCCAGAATGTTTGGTATTTCTCAGCATCATTTTTCGCCAGTTTTTCCAGTGTTTGCAGAACACGTTTTGTCAGTGCGCTGCGTAAGTTACGCGTCAATGCGCTATCTTGCAGAATTTCACGGGAAACGTTCAACGGTAAATCGTTGGAATCCAATACCCCACGAACGAAGCGCAGGTAATTAGGCATAAACTGCTCTGCATCATCCATAATAAAGACACGTTGAACATACAGTTTTAAACCGTGGCGCTGGTCGCGGTTCCACAAATCAAATGGGGCTTGAGATGGAATATACAGCAGACTGGTATATTCCTGTTTCCCTTCCACACGGTTATGTGCCCACGTTAATGGATCTGCGTAGTCGTGGGAGATATGCTTGTAGAACTCAATATATTCTTCGTCTGAGATGTCAGATTTGCTGCGCGTCCACAGTGCTTTCGCTTGGTTGATTTTTTCCCAAGTCACAGTGCCGTCTTCTTCGTTTTTCTCTTCGATTTCAACAGGCAGAGCAATATGGTCAGAATACTTGCTGATAACAGAACGTAAACGCCAGTTATCTAAAAACTCTTTTTCATCATCACGTAAATGCAGAGTAATTTCGGTTCCGCGATCGGCTTTTTCGATATCTGCGATAGTGTATTCACCTTCGCCAGCAGATTCCCAGAACACCCCTTCGCTCGCATCAGCACCCGCTGCACGGCTACGTACGGTGACTTTATCGGCAACGATAAATGCGGAGTAGAAGCCCACACCGAATTGGCCGATCATTTGGCTATCTTTAACTTGGTCGTTGCCTAATGATTCTAAGAATGATTTGGTGCCTGATTTAGCGATAGTACCCAAGTTTTCAATGACTTCTTCACGGCTCATACCGATGCCGTTGTCACTGATAGTTAGAGTACCTTTGTCTTTGTCTGCGCTAATACGCACACGCAGTTCGCCATCATTTTCATACAGTTCAGGCTTAGATAATGCACGAAAACGCAGTTTATCCGCCGCATCGGATGCGTTGGAAATGAGCTCACGCAGAAAAATTTCTTTGTTTGAGTAAAGAGAGTGGATCATCAACTGTAGCAGTTGTTTGACTTCTGATTGAAACCCACGAGTTTCTTGTCCTTTCATACTCATTAATCGCCTCTATATCATCAATCTAATAGTTAGGTTTTGACTTATCGATGGAAACTAATCTGGGGACAAAAAAATAGAATTCAACCACTAACCACAAATTAGCAGCCAAATTAATATGAACGAAAGTAAATTATGGAAGACTACGAGAGTTTTGGCTTGAGGGTTTTGCTTTTATAAGGTAGCTACCTACCTTCCTCTAAATAGTTCAAAGTTGTAGGTAGGCGGCAAGCAAGCTTATCCCTAGGAGCATACTGAAGTATGTGACTAGGGTGAGGTTGTGCAGCCAACGACCCTACAATTTGAAATATGACGAGGATGCTACAACTTCGAGCGGCCTGACAACGAATGAGAAAGCGTCGTGCTATCTACCATCTCTAACTCCCCACCAACCGGCACGCCATGCGCAATTCGGCTCGCTGTCACCCCATATTGAGCACACATTTGCCCAATATAGCTTGCTGTCGCTTCCCCTTCGACTGTCGGGTTAGTCGCCAAAATGACTTCGGTGATCGTTTCCGATGCCAATCTTTCCTCTAGCCTGTCCAGACCAATATCCATCGGTCCAATACCATCTAATGGAGACAAATGCCCCATCAATACAAAATAACGACCGGAGAATTGACCTGTTTGTTCGATGGCGTAGATATCTGCTGGGCTTTCGACGACACAGATAAGTCCATTTTGTTGGCGACGCGGATTGTCACAAATATTACAGATTTCCTGCTCTGTGAATGTGCGACAATCGCGGCAATGTCCGATTTCAGACATTGCCCGAGTCAGCGACTGAGCCAAACGCATTCCGCCACTACGGTCACGTTGCAGAAGATGAAAAGCCATTCGCTGCGCTGACTTAGGTCCCACACCAGGGAGACAGCGCAGCGCTTCCATCAATGATTCAAGAAGCGGACTCGTTTGCATTAGAATGGCATCTTAAAGCCTGGTGGCAGTTGCATACCGCTAGATACACTAGCCATTTTCTCTTTTTGCGTCTCTTCGATACGACGCGCTGCATCATTGAATGCCGCAGCAATCAAGTCTTCCAGCATATCTTTGTCGTCTTCCAACAGGCTTGGATCGATTTCAACACGACGGCAGTTATGTGAGCCGTTGATAGTCACTTTGACTAAGCCAGCACCTGATTCACCAGTAGCTTCGAGTTGAGCGATTTCTTCCTGAACTTTCTGCATTTTATCTTGCATTTGCTGGGCCTGTTTCATCAGGTTACCCAATCCACCTTTACCAAACATAGTTTTCTCTCACAACTGAGGCTACAGATTCGCAACTGTAGCGTTAAACGGGGCGAATACTCTCTTCGTCCAACTGCGCATCAAACATTGAGCGCAATTTTTGAATTGTTTTATCCGCGATAATAGACTGACGGGCTTGCGCCAGCTTCTCTTCATAAATCGCCTGACGCCATTCCAACGGCGTTTTCACCGCCGTATTATCATCGTGAACAACGTTCAGTTCAACAGGGCGACCATAATGTTGACTCAACGCATCTTGTAATGCCTTTTGAGCATTCGGTTTGTCAAGATGACGTTGAGCTGAGCGCAAGTGCAATACAATTTGCGACTCGTCCAATTCTTCTTTATATGAATTCAAAGCCAATTGTTCAACTAGCTTAGGAATATTTAATTGTGCAATTTCCCCCGACCAGCTATCACGCTCACGACCTTCTTGCATGATTTTTATCGCTAATTCCGGGGTTTTCTCATATTCCAGCGCTTCTTTGATCTCGGTTGGCGTTGTGGCGGTATCTTTTGCCTCGAGCACCTCTTCATTTTGAGGCTTCCACTGATAAGGCTTTGGCTTCGCAGGTTTGGAACTGTGCGAGGCTTTTTCCATCATATTTTGTTGATGTTTGCTGGTCACCGCGGCCAGCCGCTCAAGTGCTGATACCGCCGGCTTAGCCCTATTGGACGTCACCGGATGAGTCTTTTTTGGACTCGGATCCTCACTTTGTGGTGTTTGTAATGCTTGTCTGGCTTTTAATAGCTGCAATGTGGGGCTATTTTCCGGCAAATTATCTGCGCTCACAGACGGTGGTGCTTGACGCGTCATATTCGACTGCGCTGGTTCTGGCTGAAAAACAGTGGCAGATACGCTCGGGGCTAATTTTGGCGGTAGCTCAACCTCGTCAATCACGCTCTTTGGGTGGAAGGCTAATGCTCTTAAGAGCGCCATTTCCACGCCCATCCGTCTTTCTGGCGCATAGGCTAATTCTTTTCTACCCACCAGCAAGGTTTGGTAGAACAGTTGAAGATCCGCAGGGGAAATCAAGCGAGCAGCTTGCCTTAGACGCCCTTCCGTAGAGGATGGATCGGTTTCTTGCTCCGCTGGTAACAGTTGAATCATCGCGATTCGGTGAAGCAAAGAGAGGATTTCAACCAATAGATTTTCCCAGTCCGCTCCTCGGGATGCCGCTTGTTCCACTTGCGACATGACGGCAGCACCCTCCGCACGAATTAACGCTTCAATAATGGCGAGTGGCTGTTCATCATCAAGGGTGCCCAGCATTTGGCTCACGATATCCGCAGTTACCTTCCCCTGCCCCATGGCAATCGCTTGGTCAGTTAAGCTCAGCGCATCCCGTAAACTGCCATCGGCAGCGCGTGCGATCAGTTGGCGGGCTCGAGTATCATGCTCAATATTTTCTGCATTCAAGATAAGCTCAAGCTGTTCGCTAATTTGAGCCACATCCAGCGCTTTCAAATGGAATTGTAAGCAACGGGATAAAATGGTGACTGGCAGCTTTTGAGGATCAGTGGTTGCAAGCAGGAATTTGACGTGTTCAGGCGGCTCTTCCAGTGTTTTAAGCAACGCATTAAAACTGTGGCGCGACAACATGTGAACTTCATCAATGAGATAGACTTTAAAGCGACCACGGGCGGGTGCGTACTGAACGTTATCCAGTAATTCTCGGGTGTCTTCGACTTTTGTCCGTGATGCGGCATCAATCTCAATCAGATCGACAAATCGCCCCTGCTCAATTTCCAAACAGTTCGCGCATTTACCGCAAGGTGTTGCTGTGATCCCTGTTTCGCAGTTCAGTCCTTTGGCAAACAAACGTGCGATCGTGGTTTTCCCGACACCGCGGGTACCCGAGAAGAGATAAGCGTGATGAAGCCGTTGGTGCTCAAGCCCATTAGCAAGCGCAGTCAACACATGCTGCTGACCAACAACATCCGAAAATTTTTGGGGGCGCCACTTACGGGCAAGTACCTGATAGCTCATGGATTCCACTGTTATTCAACATGGGACATTGATAAATATAATAATAGTACCATGCTACCACAGCCTCAACCCATTGGGCGAGACTGCAGTAAAAATAGTAAGAAGAGTGCGGAGCAGATTAGTGACCAGGGAACTCAACAAGACTATAGGAAGTAACACCTTCTTTGGCTAAGCGCTCAACACCGCCTAAATCTGGCAGTCCGATCACAAAAGCTGCATCAACAACTTTTGCACCGAGTTGCTTAATCATTTTAACCGTCGCTTCGACAGTACCACCCGTTGCTAACAGATCATCCACGACTAACACATTATCTTGTGCACTAATGCTGTCTTTGTGAATTTCCAGTGTATCGGTACCGTATTCGAGGTCATACGTCATACTTAATACTTCACGCGGCAATTTGCCTTTTTTACGCACAGGTACAAAACCAACGCCTAAGCGTAATGCAACAGGAGCGCCGAACAGGAAACCACGGGCTTCAGTCCCCACAATTTTGGTCACACCTTTGTTTTGATAATGCTCAACTAGCATATCGATTGTTGCTTGATAAGCCGCAGGGTCATTTAACAGTGTGGTAATATCGCGAAATAGCACACCTTCTTTTGGATAATTAGGGATAGTCGCGATACTTTCTTTAATCAATTGCAGTTGTTGCTCTTTAGCGGTCATAATAAAAACCAATATAGTAAATACGAAAGGGTAGAATCTATGCAAACTACCATAAAAATGCAATAAGAAGCCGTCTTTTTGCGCTAAGTTTTGTTGTTGGATATCAATATTCCGCCACTTTTCACATTTATTGAGAATAAAAAATGAAAACACAGGCTCTTTTGGACGCATTAAAAAAGCAGATTGACGAATTAGCGGTACGTGTTGCTCCCATCAAAGACCATGAATTTTCTCACTCCCGATTTGATATGCAGCTGTTTAGCCATAAATCCACCAAACTGGGGGATTGCCAAAAAGAGCTCAACACGCTTTATCAGCAACTGTGCAATAGTGTTACACTCAATCATACCCAACAAGTGACCTTTCTGACCGAAAAAATCGTCCATCAGATGCAAGCGATTTCTCGCGAGCTTTCAACACAAGGATTACGTGAAAAAGAAGATTCCTTTCGGACGAAAAAGGAACAAGTTGATTTATATGAACGTTTATCACAACATCAAGATTATGAACGCCGTTTACAGGCGATGGTGAGTGAAAAAGAACTCGACTTAAGTGGGTTAACTGATTCGCACTTACAGCATCAGTGCCAACAAGAGCTTGCAGCATTAGCAGGGCGATTATATCGATGCAGACAAGCCTTGATGCGTATTGAAAAAGCCATCGAGCACCAAGAAAATCAATTTTTTGACTAAGGAAATGCGTATGGAGCCCCTAGAGAATGCACCACCAGAAATACAGCTTGCGGTGGATTTAATCTACTTATTAGAGTCCTCTGAGATAAGCCCCGATATCGCTTTGAAAGCATTAGACATAGTGAAACGCGATTACCTTAGCAAACAGGCCGCCGAAGCAGCCTGTCAGAACAGTAATTAACACAGGTTATTTTTCATCATCCGGTTTATCTTTGATGATTTTTGTCACTTCCTGCACTTCATCACCCTGATTATTATGCAAATGCACTTCCAATTGATTGAAGGCAATATTGATATCATTTTCACGACACAACCGGTCAATTTCACGATTGACTTCATCACTGGTCATAGTGCGTTCACCAATTTGGCGAACATAAAAACGCAGCTCGTGATCTAACGTACTCGCCCCAAAACTTAAGAAGTATGCTGCCGGTGCAGGATCTGTCATTACTTTACTGTTCGATGTTGCCGCTTGCAGTAAAACACGCTTCACTTTTTCCAGATCCGAACCATACGCAACCCCTAAAGAAATCGTGATGCGCGTGACCGTATCGGAGAGTGACCAGTTGATCAATCGCTCAGTCACAAATGCCTTGTTTGGGATGATCACCTCTTTGCGATCAAAATCTACAATGGTCGTCGCACGAATACGGATCTTACTGATAGTCCCCGAGTATGTACCAATCGTGACGGTATCCCCAATCCGAATCGGTCTTTCAAACAGCAAAATTATCCCCGAAACAAAGTTCGCGAAAATTTCCTGTAAACCAAAACCGAGACCAACCGTTAAGGCCGCGGCTAACCATTGCAACTGATTCCACGTCACACCAATCATGCCAAGGGAGGCAATCGCCCCAATGCTGACAATCACATAGGTCAACATCGTCGTAATGGCGTAAGTGGAGCCTTGACGAAGTTTTAGGCGCGATAACACTAAAACTTCCAGTAACCCCGGAAGGTTACGCGTCATTATCCACGCGACCACGACAATCACCACGGCTAAAATCAGGTTAGCCAAGGTCACGTATTTCATGATGCTTGCCCCTTCCGCTGATGTCGCGCTATAGCTCCATAACTGAACGCTATCAAGGAAAGAGAAAATCGTAATAAAGTCGGACCAAATTGCGTAGAACGCAAAGGCGAAGATAATAAACAGCACCATGGTCGTTAAGCGCAATGACTGCTGGCTAATCAGCTCAATCGTCATTGGGGGTTCTTTGATTGGCTCATTTTCAGCTTCTTCTTGCTGTTTTGACTGAGCTCGGCGTTCCAATGCTCGCTTATAAGCCAGCTTTCTCGCCCCCAAACTTAAACCACGCAAACAGACATTATAAGTGATATACCAAAGCACCAGTAAATATAAGCTATCTAACCAACGGCTGGCTAAACGTAGCGTAGTATAGTAATAACCTGCGAACATCAAACCAATTAAAATCAGCGGCGAAAATGTCAGTAAGGTAATTAAAATCGAACGGGTTAAGTGGCTGCCGGTTTCCTTCCAAACCTGTTTACAGAATGGAATCGTGAAAATACATAATAGTAATAAACAGATAGAGACTACTAACTGTCCAATCACATCTTCGGATACCTTCAGAGGGTTAATCATTCCGTAAGTAGAAAAGAAAATCAGTGGTAACAGCGGTACCGATAAACGCACCATTCTACGACGCATACGCTGGATATTGTCATGGTCAATATTGAAATGTTTTTCTGCGATACCTTGCGGCTTTAACACCCTAAATGTGAGTTCAAACAATGCCCAGAAAATGGCTAACTGCAAGCAATAGGACCAGATAAATTCCCCTTGCAGATTACCCGTCTTTAAGAACCAATAGCCAATTGCGATCACCACAAGAGAAATTGGGATGGTTTGCAATAAGGTTAGCAACAACGCCAACGGCGTATTTAATACGCTGTCGTTTCTGAGGCTGGATAAACGCAGATCAATTTCATGTAAGCGTTGGGTAATCTTGCGGTTAAACCAGATGAAAATCAGCGCTGCCAATAATAGAGGCACAGTAACCCACAGTGCGCTAATAAATCCTTTCTTCAAGCTTGAAAATGAAAAATCAAAATCCAGATGAGTCAGTTGGTTCGTTGCGGCTTCAGGGAAGGCTTTTAACCACTCGATATCCATCGGTTTATTGCTGTTCACCCAGAAAATTTGCTGCGCTAAAGTATGTTCGAGTGAACTGACCACACTCAATAATTGGTTTTGATCTAATTGTAAGTTAATAGCTTGGGAAATTTGTCCGCCTAACTGTAGATTCAATTCATCCAGTAATTCACGGCGAACATCCAAAATTTTAACCAATGCCGCTTTATCTTCAGGCGTAAACAGCACAGCATTTTCTTGCTCACCCACTTTGGCCGCTTGCTGATGCTCCAAATTATTAATGTAATCAGTAGGCTGGTACAGCGCATCACGCTGCTGGTTAATATCAAATTGTTCCAGACGCAGATCTGCAATGGTCACTGGTAGATTTTTGGTGAGAATATCTGCTGGTAAATCAATTTGTTGCTGAAAAAGAATCCGTGATAGTAATAAACTACCGCGTAATACGTTAATTTGCTCTTTTAGGTTACGTTCCGATTGTGTCGCACGCTCCAGCCACGTTTTCACTCGGATACCGTTTTGCACCATTCTATTGCCATCTTGCGTCACTTCAATCAAGCGGTTACTTAACTTGTTGTTAATTTCAATCTCTTTTTGAAGAATAGGATTTTGTTGTACCGCGTCATCGGTCGACGTGTTTTGCGCTTCGCGCACCGTTGATTGAGAGTCATTGAGGCGTGCTTTGCTAATCGCATCTTGAATAATTTGGATACGAGCGTCCAATTGTTCAATATACGCTGCAGTGTAATCACGTTGTTTTTGTAAAACGTCCTGTAGTTGAGTATTCGCTTGTAAAACGCGCTTTTGAAACTCATTTTGTTGCTGAAGAAGGTATTGCTCAAGTTGCAACATGTTAGCTTGTGTGGTGCGCAATTTGCTGGAGTCAGTCAATGTGCTGTTAAGCTCATTGCGAATCTCTTGCAGTCGGCGGGCATTATCCAGCATGCTCGCTTGAGCTCGTTCAGGTTGGGTTTGTAGACCAATCAGTTGACTATTATAAGTAGCAAGATCATTTTGCTCAGCTTGCAGATTATCCAAATACGTCGCCAACATCGTTTCTAATTGTTCGAGGCTGCTATTTTCAATTTGATGTTGAAAATTAATATCTGGATTTTCATTCTGAACTTTTATTTGTAATAAACCCTGAACCGCTTTTCTCGATTCTTCGCTTGAGTGATTTATTTTTTTTTGCAGCTCATCCGAACGCTGATCTAATTTTTCCAATTCATCATAGTAAGTTAATGATTTTTCCAGATCAGCAATGATAAGTTTATCTTCCTGCCCTGCACTGCTTTTTTTATTTAATGAATTAAGCTCTGTTTTTATCTCATTTTTACTGGGAAGATTATTAATTGTTGCCGCGGAAATTTGGAAAGAAAAAAAGGTGATGGCAAATACCAAAAATATTCTAACGGAATATAACCACGCTTTTTTATATTGCATCAGTGAGCCCATGATATTTCGTTGTGATCCTACTTTTATACTACATGCCCATTTTTAGCTGCAATTCCTGACGAACCGCAGCTCAGTTTTTAAATTAAACTGTTTTAACATTAAAATGTGAGAACTTTTTCAGCGGCTAGTGTCCATGCAGCTAAATCCACCAGCGTTCCAATTTCAACGCCATCAATCAGTGGTAACTCACTGATACCACGCGCATCGGTGCAGGTTTTGCATAATTTTACTGGAACGTTTTGCGCGGTTAGGATCTCTAACATTTGCTGGAGGTTATATCCTTCTTTCGGCTTTTGTGCCGTAATTCCCGCCGTCACTGCATCAGACATTAAGAAGATTTTTAAGTCAGTTTGTGGATGTTGTTCTTTTAATGTTATGGCTAGGCGCAAAGAGTTGAACAACATTTCACTTCCGTATGGTGCGCCATTCGCAATGATCAAAATAGATGACATGGTTTTCTCCGATTATTCGCTTGGCGTTGGTTTGATTCGTAGAGAGACGCTATTTTTAAGCGTTTCTAATAGAGTATCAACTAACGTCGTCGTATGTGCGTCTATCATAAAACTCTCTGGCTGTAATAACCAGTTTTCGAGTAAGCCTGACATTAATGATCGGATCATTACCGCACTGCATTCTAAATCTAAGTTGTCAGGAAGTTGTCCAGCCTCAATACAGTCACGTAAATTTCTCACTATTCTATGTTGGCTGGCCATATAATTTTCACGTTTAAAATCAACAACAGAAGCCATTTCACCAACTAATTCACATTTTAAGAAAAAGATTTCCATCAATGCACGGTTTTTGGGGATACTAATAAAATCAGTAAGAATATAAATTAGCAATTCTCTTAGTATTAAAAGTGGATCATTGGTATATTTCGAACGATAATAATCTTCAGCCTGAGTGATTTGATTATCGCTAAATTCGCAGGCTTGATGAAAGAGATCCACCTTATTCTTAAAGTGCCAGTATATAGCACCTCGGGTCACGCCCGCGGCTTTGGCTATATCGGCTAATGACGTAGCTGTCACTCCTCGTTCAGAAAATGTTTTGATAGCTGCATCGAGTATTTCCTGGCGGGTTTCTTCAGCCTGTTGTTTAGTTTTTCGTGCCATTGTCACCCATTTTTGTAGAAAGCTGATTTACATACATTAGTGTATGTTTGTACTATAGCATAGTGATAAATCATATAATTTGCTTTTTTTCTTAATTTTGTTTTGAACTCATATCGATTAATTGAGGTTAACTTATGCGAAAAAACAGAGGAGTGTTACCTCTGGCTCTGTTGGTCCTTTCAGGCGGCTTAGCGTTATCTGGTTGTAACGAAGAACAGAAAGGTGGCGGTGAACGCCCGGCGCCTGATGTAGGAATTGTTACGCTGAAAGCTGAACCTCTGACCATTAAGACCGAACTTCCAGGCCGTACATCTGCATATCGAGTTGCAGAAGTTCGTCCACAAGTTAGTGGCATCATCTTAAAACGTAACTACAAAGAAGGTAGCGATGTTGAAGCTGGCGTGTCGTTGTATCAAATCGATCCTGCGCCTTTCCAAGCAACCTATAATAGTGCTAAAGCAGAATTAGCCAAAGCGCAAGCAAATGCTAATCTCGCCGCATTAACTGTTAAACGTTATAAGCCACTGCTTGGTACCAACTACATTAGTCAACAAGAATACGACCAAGCGAATTCAACTTATGCACAATCTCTAGCTGCGGTAAAAGCAGCGGAAGCAGCCGTTGAAACCGCACGTATTAATTTGAATTACACGAAAGTGACATCGCCAATTAGTGGACGTACGGGTAAATCCAATGTCACGGAAGGTGCATTAGTTTCTGCGGGTCAAACAACTGAACTAATGCGCGTTCAACAATTAGATCCAATCTACGTGGATGTGACGCAATCGAGTGAAGATTTCTTACGCTTAAAAAATGAAATCGAACAAGGGGCACTGCAAAAAGAGCCCGGCAAAGCGCCAGTTAGCTTAGTGATTAATGGCGGGCAAGAATACGCACAGAAAGGGCAACTAGAGTTCTCTGATGTCACTGTTGATGAAACCACTGGTTCTATCACTATGCGTGCCGTGTTCCCTAACCCGAATAAAGAACTGATGCCAGGTATGTTTGTTCGCGCCATTCTAGAAGATGGTGTGAAAGAAAATGCGATTTTAGTTCCTCAACAGGGTGTTGCTCGTACTCCACAAGGTGACGCGCAGGTCATGGTTGTTGGCGCAGAAAACAAAGTTGAAGTGCGTAAAGTGAAAGCTGCACAAGCGATTGGCAACAACTGGTTAGTCACTGATGGCGTGAAAGATGGCGACCGTGTCATTGTAATTGGTTTGCAGAAAATCAAACCGGGAATGGTTGTTGTGCCAAAGCAAGCAAACTTAGAAACTCAATCCATTGTAGACACTCAGGCTAAACCTGAAACCGCGTCTAAATAAGGGAGCTATTGATTAATGCCTAAGTTTTTTATAGATAGACCAATTTTTGCATGGGTAATCGCGATTATTACCATGCTTGCAGGTCTGCTGGCAATTATCAAGTTACCTGTCGCTCAGTATCCGACGATTGCACCGCCGGCTGTTTCCATTTCAGCTAACTACCCTGGTGCAGATGCATCAACGGTACAAAATACGGTGACCCAAGTTATCGAACAGAACATGAACGGTATCGATAATTTGGTGTATATGTCGTCAACCAGTGATTCATCAGGTTCAGCAAGCATCACGCTGACTTTTGAAGCAGGTACTGATGGCGATATCGCTCAAGTACAGGTACAGAATAAGCTGCAATTGGCAATGCCACTTTTACCTCAAGAAGTACAGCAACAAGGTATTAGTGTCGATAAGTCCACCAGCTCATTCTTAATGGTTGCAGGCTTTATTTCGAAAAACGGTTCAATGGGTCAATATGACATTGCCGACTACGTAGGTTCAAATATTAAGGACCCACTGAGTCGTGTTAATGGTGTTGGTGAAACCCAGCTGTTTGGTACCCAATATGCAATGCGTATTTGGTTAAAACCAGAGCAACTCGTTAAGTACAACATGGCAACTTCGGATGTCATTAATGCAATTCGTGTACAAAACAACCAAGTTGCCGCCGGTCAGCTAGGGGGAACACCTCCTGTTGCCGGTCAGCGTTTGAACGTATCTATTATTGCTCAAACCCGCTTAAGTAACGTAGAAGAGTTTTCGAACATTTTATTACGTGTGAACCAAGACGGTTCCCAAGTTCGTTTGAAAGATGTCGCTACCGTTCAACTCGGTGCGGAAAACTACAGTACAGTTGCGCGCTTTAACGGTATGCCAGCGGCGGGTATCGGTATTAAACTCGCAACGGGCGCGAACGCATTAGATACAGCAAATAACGTCCGTGCAGCGTTAGCTGATATGGAACCCTTCTTCCCTGAAGGACTTGAAGTTGTTTATCCGTACGATACAACGCCATTCGTTAAAATCTCAATTAACGAAGTAGTTAAAACGCTGGTCGAAGCAATTATGTTGGTTGTTGTCGTTATGTATCTGTTCTTGCAGAACATCCGTGCAACATTGATCCCAACAATTGCAGTACCCGTAGTGCTATTAGGAACCTTTGCTATCTTGTCAGCCTTTGGCTACTCGATAAACACCTTAACCATGTTTGCGATGGTACTTGCCATCGGTCTTCTTGTGGATGACGCCATCGTTGTTGTTGAAAACGTTGAGCGTGTGATGCAAGAAGAAGGTCTGCCACCAAAAGAGGCGACCAAAAAATCCATGGGACAAATTCAAGGTGCACTGGTTGGTATCGCGATGGTGCTGTCCGCAGTATTTATCCCAATGGCCTTCTTTGGTGGGTCAACAGGGGCAATTTACCGTCAGTTCTCAATCACTATCGTGTCATCGATGCTGTTATCTGTATTAGTGGCGATGATTCTGACCCCTGCACTGTGTGCAACGATGTTGAAGCCAATTGAAAAAGGCAGCCATGGTTCCACTAAAGGGTTCTTTGGATGGTTTAACCGCGTATTTGAAAAGCAAGCTCACCATTATACAGACAGCGTAAGCCGTATGTTGAATGGCACGGGTCGTTACCTTGTCATCTACGTGATTCTGGTTGTGGGCATGGCATTCATGTTTGTTCGTCTGCCATCCTCATTCTTACCAGCCGAAGACCAAGGGGTATTTTTATCCATGGTGCAATTGCCACCAGGATCAACCCAAGAGCAAACCGAAGTCATCTTAGATGAAGTCAGTGAATACTTCAGAGTAGATGAAGGTAAAAACGTTGAGTCTGTCTTTACCGTTGGTGGCTTTAGCTTTGCGGGTGCAGGGCAGAACATGGGTCTGGCGTTCGTCGTTCTTAAGAACTGGGATGAACGTAAAGGGAAAGAAAACCATGTTGATGCGATTGTTGCTCGAGCAAATGCGGCCTTATCGAAAAAACAAGGTGCCTTCATTTATGCCTTTAACTTACCTGCAATTGTTGAGTTAGGGACATCAAACGGCTTTGACTTTGAGTTGGTCGATAAAGGTGGTTTAGGTCATGAAAAACTGATGGCAGCACGTAATCAGTTACTCGGACTTGCTGCACAGCACCCTGAAATTTTGCAAGGTGTTCGACCAAATGGTCAAGATGATACCTCACAGTATCGAATCTATATTGACCAACAAAAAGCACAGGCACAAGGCGTTGCAATCAGTGATATCAACGCAACCCTCAGCTCCGTGTTTGGTGGTTCATACGTTAACGACTTTATCGACCGCGGTCGTGTGAAGAAAGTTTACGTACAAGGTGACGCGGAAAGCCGTATGTTACCATCTGATATCAGCAACCTGTATGTTCGTAATAACCAAGGGAAAATGGTACCGTTCTCTGCATTCTTAGACGAATCCAAAGACCCATGGAAATTCGGTTCACCGCGTTTAGAGCGTTATAACGGTGTCCCTGCGATGAACATTCAAGGTCAAGCAACAGAAGGTCAAAGTACCGGTGCTGCAATGTTGATGATGGAAAAACTGACCACTGAGAACCTCCCTGCGGGAATTGGTTATGAGTGGACGGGAATGTCATACCAAGAGCGTCTGTCTGGTAACCAGGCACCTGCCCTGTATGCGATTTCCTTGATTGTGGTTTTCCTGTGTCTAGCTGCACTGTATGAAAGCTGGTCTGTACCATTCTCAGTCATGTTAGTGGTACCACTTGGGGTTATCGGTGCGTTACTCTTCACTTCAGTACGAGGTTTAGATAACGACGTTTACTTCAAGGTAGGGCTGTTAACCACCATTGGGTTATCGGCGAAGAACGCAATCTTGATTGTTGAATTCGCCAAAGACTTGATGGAGAAAGAAGGTAAAGGATTGATTGAAGCGACATTGGATGCAGTAAAAATGCGTCTAAGACCAATCCTGATGACATCCTTAGCATTTATGTTGGGTGTTATCCCTCTGGTATTTAGTAATGGTGCAGGTTCTGCGGCACAGAACTCCGTCGGTACGGGTGTACTGGGGGGCATGTTCGCAGCAACATCACTGGCTATCTTCTTCGTTCCGGTATTCTTTGTGGTGATCCGTCGCCGCTTTGCAAAGACACCAGAACACACTGATAACAACCAGCCACCAGCAGCTCATTAATTACGAATGAGTTAAAAAAAGACCCCCGATAGTTATCCAACTATTGGGGGTTTCTTCATTTATTTGGCATCGATTGACATCATCTAGTGTATTTGAGACTGAAGCGTATTGATTGGTATGATGTCTGAACTTGATGTGTTCCACCCTAATTTTTCATTAGGCTGATAACTCACATTATTTGCCTGTGTTATCTGACTGCAACTCTCAGCTAAATATGCCAGATCTGCATTGCATTGTGGCTTCTCTTCAAAATAACTCGATAAATACATAGCACCACGGTGAACCGTAACCTCGTTTGCAAGCTCACTAATATTGAAAACGCCGTCGTCAAAATGAATCATCAAATGCTGGTGAGCTAATGAGTTTGTACCATAAACATTATGTAATACTAATGAAGTCTGATTAATGGAATCCGTGAGAATTAAATTATCATTAAATCGATTAACAAAAATAGAATTACCCTTAACGTTTATCGGTAATACAAGATGGTCAATGGCTAGATCTTGTGATTGATTATCGATAATAATGGTTTGATAGTTTTGCCAGTCCCCTAATTTCAAGTGATAGGTATCTTTACCTTCCCCACCACTGAGTATCAATGTCTTAGTCTCTTTTAACTGCGTTGGTGCGAGAATATCATCATTATTTGTTCCTTTGATAATGAATGATGAGCCTAGTGGTTCATTCTTGGATAGCGGATGAAAAATAAGTTGCCCTTCCTTAGAAGACAGCATTAACCCTCCCCCTATTTTCCGTGCATTCTCAAGAGAAACGTCTGGATATAATTCAATCGGTTTTGGTAAATGTTCGGAGGGCTTTAAAGACTGATTGTCATCAAACATATCCGCTAACAGTACACTCGAAATGGCGGTTTGTTGATATAGTTTTTTGGTTTTTGTATCAAAAATAACCCCATTAGCCTCACTCGAATCAAAATCTAAAAAATGTAATGTATCTTCAGATGGTAAGGACTCACTAACAATAACTTTTCCTTTAAAATACCATGCTGGTAAAAATTGCTTGCCATCTTTTCCTTTCAGACCAAACAGTGTGATTGGATTTGGTTCATTAATAAAATCATTTAAATTACGCCAATTAAATGATTCATTTTCAAACCAGGTTTTATTTATCGCAATAATATCCGCACTACCATTAACATTCAGCTGTTTCACAACGCCATTTTTTTGGATAATTAATATATTTCCGTTCCAATTAAAAGCAGTGTCTATATCACGAAGACTTAATCGCTGAGCGGTTGGGTTTTTAAGGTCGATATCCTTCTGTCCTAGCCCTTCTTGGCGGAAAATGGTATCGGACTCTTTGCTATAAAAGAAAAAGACTTCCCCGCCATTATCATCAAAGAGGCTACCGACCAATATAAGGTCGGCGGGGGGGTTCCAGTTCCACGTATCGGTAAGCGGATCAAACCGATTAAAGCAAGCTCCAACTATTTTTAATAATGTTGGCTTTGTATTTGCCACCCTAAATTGACCTTCAATTCCTGATAGCATCCATTTATTAGTAAAACTAGCATACGTTAAATCTAATACATGCTCAAAAGGTTCCCCATTAGCGAGCCTATGATTCATATAAGCTAATTCATCAGGGTTAGTAGAAAACCAATATAATGTCTGAGACATCTCAGCCATTATCTTTTGGTCATAATCATCGGGTCTGGCTAAATTAGGTTTAATTAATACCCCATCACTGGTACGTAGCCAATAAATACTCTGGAAGCCTAAATAATTGGTATCTTTTATCATCACGATTGAGGCTAGTTTTGGCGATGGTTTTGTTGAAGAGGCTATTGTGGATAGTGTATTTTTGTTATCCTGACTCAATCTAATATAGTTTTCATTAACTAAATAATCATGATTTAAGAAATCTTTTTGTTTTCTAGGCGGAATAATAACATCGAGTTTATTCAGTTTTTCCATTAAACGAAAATCATCAGAAATACTGACTAGCTCTAATTTACTTTTCTCGAAAGAGTAAACCACATTCACTTCACTACTGTTTTTTCTATTTTTCAATTCAACAATGACTGTATTATTTTTTATTGAAATCCGTTCAATACTTGAATCCTCACCCAACAAATCATAAAAATTAAACTTAGCATAAATATCGCCATTATTAATGTTGGTTGACCATATAATATTTTCATTTTGAGAATAAAAATATGCGACACCTTTAATCGTCGTGATTAAAATTGCAGATTCATTTTCTTTATACGATGAATTGGTATATAACATACACCTAGCAGCAACATCATAGAATGCTCTGCCAACATTTTTTTCATTAACTGAATAATTATTAACAATAACATATTTTTTATTTAATTCATTTTTATTCGCCAAATCATGAAGGAAATATTCAATAGAGCCCATATTTGGGCCCCAGTGTTTTCCATTTATGCTAACAAGATCTATTTTTTTATTATGGAAGTTAACTTCTCTAATTTCATGCTCACTATTCATAATTAGAATTTTACTAGACGCTGCCGTCTCATCAACATAAACGACGGTATTACCAATTTGGATATTATCATCATTAATTTTAATTACTTGACCTTTCTGACCATCAATACTACTGGTATCGATAATCCAAGTGGATTGCTCAGTGGCTAATAAGGATTGCTTTAACTTTAAAGAAGAACCATGATTTATCGAAATCTGATATTCTGCACCAGCGCCTATCAGGCTATGTTCTATATAGCCATGCCAAGGTTCAGGAAGAGTAGGAACAATTAAATGCTTATTAGTTGAATCTAAAATAATCGAAACTGGAGTAAAAACATATTCAGCCTTAAGGTTCGACATTACATATTCTAAACCACAATAAAGATAGTCAAAATAAAACTGGTAATTCTCTTCCAATTTCCTAAGAACAGAAAAACCATAATCACCACGAGTTGTAGCACCGAAGAGAGATGTATATTCGTAACGTAGATAACATTGAGGAATGACGGGTAGCACAATAGTATTTGACATATTCAAATCAAATGCCACTTTATTTTGTGTAATACCTACTGCTTCTCGAATATTAATCGCTTCATTTTTATTTATATCCGCTCGTGGTTTTGATTGAAAATCACTTAGAGTACTATACTTGAAAACCCATGTTCTTTTTTCACCACGATAAATATATTCACTACCGAGCGTAAAATTTGCATCTAAAAAATTAACTTCTTTAATTACAATGCCTTCACTTGGCATTAATAATTTTTTTTCCTCATCATAATGAATAGCCGCATTCTGGTAATGCTCTTTGTAACGACCAAAAATAACACCAACTTCTATCGCTTCTTGTGCATGGCGCTCATTAATTTTGATTAATTCAGTAATACCAATTCCAAGACCGGTTAAAGGTACTGCTAATGGCATAGCAACGCCAGCAACAGTTTCAGCCCCCAATAGCGAGGCTCCATATCCCACAATACTTGTTGTTAGCGCAGCTGAATCAAACGCCAGCTGAGTGCCAATAACCGTTCTCTGTAGTTCATTCTCTGCATTCGCGAGTTCATAGATATCAAACCCGACCATAGCGCCTTGAAAAATCGCACCAACCCCTTCATTTGCAGTGCGTAAAATCGATGATGAGAAACTATTCATCTCAGTTTTGATAACATCAGATCCCTCTTTCCAAAGCACATTCACCAGTCGAGTGACTCGTGATATATCATTCACTGCCCCATGAACCATCATGGTATAACTCACATAGGCATGAATTTTCAATGCGGTATCTAGGTTAGAAGGATTACTTGAAGCAACTGATTGGCGATTACGATTTGCAGCCCATTCAATCAGTGCCTTAATGCCTATCGCCGAATTTAGACCATCAACATGCTCAGTTTCAGTCCCTCCTCCTAAGGTATCCTCATGCTGTAGCGCTAAATCATTAAATGTATAGTGCTGACTAAAAGAGTCGATTGATTTATTGAAATATTCTTTAAATTCAAAAAATGTTTTGTCATCTGTTTCAATCCAACGAGAAGGCTCCTCATTGCCTTTATGGGTGAACTGAATTTGATATCGCCCATTCTCTAATTTTTCTGCACTCGCAAAAACAGGTAACCAATATTCATCTAACTGAAACTTTTGAGTTATTTTATCTAGTGATAATTCTAGGCGGCTTCCCCATTGCTCTGCGTTTAAAATATTCAAAGATGATTTTATTTGCCTATCTTTTGCTAATACATTTTGGCTTTTTATGAAAGCTCTTGTTTCTTTGCGTTGTAGGATAACCTCGGATAACTCAGATGAAGATACTAAATCGTCAACTCTTATCCCTGCGCCAATATTTACATTTGCCATTTGCTCAATATCAATCGCAACGAGATCAAATATAGGTTCAGATTTCTCCGTTAGCGAATCATATTTGAATGCCATTTTCTCTTTCACTAAAAAATTATCTAAACACTTAAAAAGTTTTTTCGGATCATCAAAAAGATAAAGTCCAAAGTTAGGATCATAAAAACAGTAACGAATCTTACCATTATCAACTTTTTTGCCTATTAACATTGAATGGCTTTGAGTATTTAAGGCATACATCTGAGTCCCATTAGATTTAATGAGTTGTTTTTTTATCATCTTTAAATTAAGTAGACCAATTGAAGAAGATGCTCCTACCGCTTCCGTACTAAAATGTAAATTTTGCAGTGATGACCTCAATATAATTGAGCTTTTTTCTTCCGGAGATGCCGCAGCAATAAACAACTTATTGAAAAGCGCGTTGGCACTGCTAACACCATCATATTGAGCCAATGCAACTGACATCGCTCTCACTAATGGATAACAACGACCGCCCTCATAGTCGCCCATTAATGGTAAATAAAAGTCTTGAGGAGCAAGGTGTTGATAAATGCTGCCCCCATTCTGAAATAAGGTATTTATTTTTAACGTGTGGTTTAAAATATTTTCAATGTATTCCGATTGATCCTTAATCTGAATATATTGAGATAGTGCACCACGTTCTTTAGCACTTAATCCTCCATGAATATAAAGCTCTCGCATTTTTGATCCCGACATTCCCTCATCGAAATTTGTAATGCTGAATTCTCTGTAGTGCTTAATACCTTGATTAAAATCACCATGATCATTCCATATATCATTGTTTAATAGAACCGTATATTTTTCTCTATTACTCACAGATTCTGATTGAATACCTGATTTAATACTCGGTTCATCTAATTTAATAACCGCTGCAGATCCATGGTGATTTTTAATTTGTAACCATAACCAACTACGTTCGACAGATGCACTTTCAGATAAAATCACATCATATTTTTGTTTATAATATTCTTTTAATTGTTTATTTAACTCAATTGTTTCTTTTAATTCGCCAATTCTAATTCTATCTTCTTCTGAGGGTAGCACTTTATTTGATTTATTTATTTTATCTTGTAATTCAATAAGCTCATCTCGCGCATTTTTTATTTTTATATCTATTTTTACCCTCTCAATACTGAGGTCTTGTTTTATTTTATTTCGTAATTCTATCCAAGAAAGAATCGCTTGATGATCTAATGAAAAATCGCCTCCTGTATAAATACCTTGTCTGAAATTTTCAGTGTCAATATTAATCTCCCTCGCAAGATTAAATAATTCTTTATGGATATGACTACGGTATTGATTAAATTGTTCTAAACGTGATTGATAAAATGTATCATCCGGATATAGCAAGATAACGGATTCATCTTGTATTCGTTGTTGTGGAGTAGGAATGCCATTCATCACCTCATATTGTTGGCGCTGTAAAATTAATTCCCATTGGTCTTTGTGAAACCTCATGTAAACCATAGCAAGACCTTCATCAGTACCTGCAACCTGGTAATCTTGAAAATCAAATGCCATAACCACATTGTCATAGAGCACTGAACTATTTACTCTTCCATCATGGTACACTCGATATGTTGTAGCATTATGTTTTGTAACGATAACTGAGCATCCCGTTAAAGACCCCGTAAAAAGAAAACTGTTTTCAGCTGCCTGTATAGGGATATCAATATAAGCCGGTTTTGCACTTAATTGATTACCGCCATTGTAACCTAGAAAGTAGGCATCAACCGTTAACTCTGGGTCAAGATTTGAAGCTCCGGATATAGGATTAATAACATAAGTCTTAGGTGATTTTTGCGTGAATTTGACTAAACCTTGTGGGGGTAATTTCCCCATATGAGTCATTTCATCAGCGCTAATAGTATTGGCATGAGAAAACACTATCGTATTTTCCTTAAATAGCTTGATATCACGACTTGCTGGCGTCTCTTTAGTTGATGAGCCCCACCACAAAGGAGATTTTAACTTCAAATCACTGAATGCTTGAGATATCACTCTAGGATTAATGTTCTTTTTGTTAAACGATTCAAACGATGAATAATAAAGATTATTTTTCATTTCTATAACTCCATTTATTTAATAATAAATTCCAGAATAGTTTAAATGTCACTTCAAATATGATTATTTCACATCAAATTTAAATTAATAACAAAAAAAACCATAATTTTAATTTTAAGATTAAATATAAAATGAAATTAATTCATTATCATTGAAAAACAAAAATTTATATATAATTAAATTTTTTAATAGTTCCATCTCAATTTTTGATAGCTTCAGAATAAAAAAATAGCGTTATAGTCATTCTCGTTAAGGACATTTAATAGCAAGGAACTTATAATAGATGACTCACTCAATAATGCTAACTACACCTTTTTTGCTCAGTGGAAATTTTCTTTCAACATCTGCTATTGAGCATGATTTTTTCTTGAGTAATGAAAATAATGATCAACGGAATTTGATCATCAAAATAGCCAAGATGATGTTGGCTCAAATCACTAAAATGGAGGATACTTCACAAGGACAACGAGTCATCAAACTAGCTAATACAATCACGGCTAGTCAATCCTCATCATTCTCACCTTTTCAATTAGCAACGCGTATCTCGTTTGCTAATCGCTTCAATCAACAAAATGCCCCTTATATCACATCTTCTATACACATTAACTTAGAACCATCAAGAAACTCCTCTAATCCCCCTCATGACGGTATTTTGAGCTCTGGTTGTTATACAAAAATCGAGATTTTTCATCAGCAAGTCTTTCTTTTAATAGTAGACAAGGACGTCGTGATTTTTGGTAAAACCTGCACTCTTGAAAGCCATCAAAAATTATGCAAAGTATGTTTTATTTGCCCGCTGGATACAATTGATATTAAAGGACTTATTCAAATTATGAATTTCTCACTACGTAATATGGGTGAGAACTCACTGACAAAACAGGAGCCTTTCAGCTAGAGAAGAACCAAAAAAGTGATTGTCTCATTGACAACACTAGAAATAAAAAAACGGCCTCATTCTCTGAGGCCGTTACTATTTTTAATTTATTTTTCTTAACGTTGTTATATCCAAAAAAACCAAGCAAATAAAGAGATAACAATAATACATGCCACGTTGAGTACAGCACCCACTCGAACCATCTCAATTTGGCGAATATAGCCAGAACCAAATACAATCGCATTCGGAGGTGTCGCGACAGGCAACATAAAGGCACAAGAAGCACCAATACCAATAATCATCGTTAATGCCATTACTGGCATACCTAATGCTTCAGCGACCGTCGCAAAAATTGGTACTAGCAGTGCGGCACTTGCTGTATTACTGGTAAATTCAGTCAGAACAATAATAAACGTTGTAACCGCAAGAATAATCACAAACCAATGGCTTTGCCCGAATGTCATTTGCATCCAATCCGCCATGATTTTACTAGCGCCTGATGAGCTTAAAATTGCACTCAGCGTTAAACCACCGCCAAATAACATTAATACGCCCCACTCAGTGTTTTTCTGGATCTGTGACCAGCTAGCTACTCCGGTGATCCCAATTAACACCGCCGCGCTCAGCGCGATGATAGTATCTAAATCTTTAACGCCGCCAAGCGCATCACTAATGAACGTACTGGTGATCCAACATACAACCGCTAACAAGAAAATACTCATCGCAGTAATACGTTTTCCATTCCATTCCACTTTTTCTAATTCAATTTCAAAACGGTGTTTTAAGTTAGGACGTAACATCATGTACATCAGGACAAACATCATTGGCAGTAAAACCACCATGATTGGGATGCCATATTTCATCCATGATAAGAAATCCAAACCTAGCGCGGAAGCTGCAATTGCGTTAGGCGGGCTACCAACAATTGTCCCTAAACCTCCGATACTCGCACTGTAAGCTACCCCTAATAACACGAAGACAAATGTATTACGTTCGTGTCGAACATCAAGGTTAGACAAGATCCCTAAAACTAACGGTAACATCATTGCGGCAGTTGCTGTATTACTGATCCACATAGATAAACCTGCAGTAACACCAAACAACAAAATGACAGCAACAGATAAACGCCCACGTGCAGCCATTAATAATCGGTTAGCGATCAGGCGATCAAGACCTTGAATATGCAGCGCGGTTGCTAACGCAAATCCACCGAAAAATAAGAAAATGATTGGGTTCGCGAAGGCTTTTAGCGCATCTCCCGTCCCCATCAAACCAAGCCCTACCGCCAACAATGGGATACAAAGTGCGGTAATTGTGACGTGAATCGCCTCAGTTAACCAAAGCACACCGACGAAAACCATTAAAGCCAGTCCAGCATTTGCTTTGTCATCAAAAGGCAAATATTTCAACAGCAAAATCAGCAGTACAATATCAACAGCCAAAATTATCCAACCACGCTTGTTAGAAGGGGTTGGAGGAACTGCTGGTGTCAAAGATTCAGAAGCATCCATGTTTACTCCATAGCTCGGAAGCAATTTAAGTTTTCAAGTAATTTTTGTTAATCTTTTTTTACAGGAAGTAAAATATAGAGTTAATTGAATGAGATGGAAATGTAGATAACCTAAAACTGCGATCTGCGCCCCGCAATTTACTTGTTTTAAAGCTAAAAACTTAAAAATCTCACTAGTCATTCACAAAAATAGCAATTTAATTACCTAAAATAAGATATAGGTAAGCATACTGACTGCTTTCACTCCTATAAATTATTCGCTATGAAAATATATAACAATTTGATAGTTCAGATAAATCATCCAATATTCATTTTGTGAGCTGTAAGCCAGCTCACTGTGTAATTTCAGCTAGCTTACATTTTTCTTGAT
Organism: Providencia alcalifaciens DSM 30120; assembly: GCF_000173415.1. Lineage (GTDB taxonomy): Bacteria > Pseudomonadota > Gammaproteobacteria > Enterobacterales > Enterobacteriaceae > Providencia > Providencia alcalifaciens. The sequence goes on from NZ_ABXW01000049.1 coordinate 61,826, forward strand.
TTACCCTTAAGAAAGATAACTTAGCAAGACATTATGGGTATTCACATTAGGTAAAAATGGAGAGTCCATTCCCGGCATGACCAATCCATCTTTTTTCGCAAATCCCGCTACGTGCTCAGACAGCAATGATGAGTGAACATCGTGTTCAATATGCTGATAATTGTTAAGTTCTATGTGAGTTTCAGCTAGATCAATCGCCAAATTCAATGAGTGATTCTGAATAAATTGTTCCAATGATACGTCTTGCGTTTGATCGACAAAACGTAACTGTAAATGCTGATGAGCTTGTTTTTGATCACCAAAAACTTTCCTAAAGACTAGCGTGGTATTTTGCTTCATATCGGTGATAAATAGATCGTCATTATGTTGGCTCACGACCAACTCATCATTCTCTGAAACGGGTAGAATTAGCGTATCCATCAGTGAATCAAGCGCATTATTATCGATAATAATGGAGTGATAATGCCCCCACACTGCTTTCGAAATAGTATAAGTATCCTGCCCATTCCCTGCACTCAACACAATATTTTTCACAGACTGAATAACAACGGGAGATAACTTATCATTTTGATCACTCCCACGAATAATCAATGAAGAACCGAGGTGACTACTTGTCGTGTTGTCTTTATTCTGTAAAAGATCGACAAATAAAATTTCGCCACTTTTAGCAAACATCAGTACTCCATCACCAACCATTTTCACATTCGAAAATTGCAAATCCGGGTAAACATCGACAACGTTTGGTAATGCTGACTCATCAAGAAGCTCTCGTCCTTGTCCAAATGCGGAAGATAATTGATTCTCCGTCGCAAACTGTTGGCGATACAGTTTTTGAGTTGTCGGATCAAAAATTAATGCCCCCAAATTATCCGCATCTAATCCTAAAAGCTGGATATTATTTTCTAATGATAATTCATGAGCAATAATCACTTTCCCATTCAAAGACCAGGCTGGAATTGTTTTTTCGGCGCTTCCTTTATTAAGTCCAACCAAGGTTATTGTTTTGCAGCAATAGTAATCTCCTAATTCTCTCCACCAATTTGCACGTTCTTTGAACCAATTCTCAGTTAATGCAGATGGATGGTAATTTCCTTTATCATCAATTTGACAAATAACACCATCAATATTAGATATAAATAAATTACCTTGCCAAAAGGCAGCATTTTGCATGCCATACGGGGTATTTAAAAACCATGCAGTTGGCTTCGTGACATTTAAAATGTCCTGCCCAGGACCTTCTTGACGGTACAGTTCTTTATTTTTATGACTGTAAAAATAAAAAATTTCTGTTCCTTTTTCATCAAATAGGCTTCCCATTAATGCTAAATCAGGTGGGATAGCCCAATGGCTCTGATGTAACCGGATATTGGTCGGGGTTTCTCCATAACCAAGAGAGGGGGATAAATTGGGCTTAATGAGTAGGCTGTCAGCCACTCTTAACCAATAACGATGCAGAGCTTGATTGCTATCTACACCTGAAATAGCCACCACTGACCCTAAATCTGCTTCAATCTGTACAGGTTGTTCACCATTTGTTTTGTAAGTGCTACTTAACATATAGTTTCGTAGGAACGCTTGAGGCGATATTGCTGAAAACTGGGTAGGTGTTTGAGCTAAGCGCTCTAATAACGTTGAATCTGCGTCTAAGCTAATTAATTTAATTATATTTTGTTCGATTTGAAAATTAACGACCTCATTGGTATCAGTATATCTACATGAAAAATAAATATGCCCATAACCTTTCCACAATTGTAAGATTTCAAATGGTCGATTATTTGGATTTTCAAATTGATATTCAGAACTGATAGTGCCAGTCGCAATGTCCACCGCCCATATTTGCTTTTGTGTTGGCAAGTAGAAATACGCAACATCGCCTACCACTGAACTTAAAATAGCGTATTGCTTATTAGCATCCAGAGTATCGATAAAAATATATCGCTGATTGCTTACATCATAGAATGCTCGTCCCACATCCTTGCCGTTGTACTGGTGATTAGCGATAACAATGAACTGCCCATGTTTTTTATGCTGCTCTGCATAATGATTTAAATGTTGTGCTAGATCTTTTGCATCGCCTTGACATAATTTTTCATCTTCGCTTAGAATCGTTGACTGAGCCGATGACAAATCAATTCTCTGCACTTCTTTATGTTTATTCACGACGATGATTTGACCTTGCACACTGTCAACATCAACGTCTATTTGAATATCACCGACAGTGAATTGATTATTTTGTATTTTGACTGTGCTGTTTTCCAGTTGGCTAGCATCTATAATCCACTTCGAATTTTGATTATTTTTTGTATCGTCCGTTAATTTGATACGAATACCGCTGTTTAAGCTGAGCTTATACGTTCCACCATTGCCTTTTATTTTATACTCAATTTTTCCATGCCACTCCCTCGCTAATTGGGGAACAATCAATGCGCGATTTTTTTCATCCAAAATAATCTCAATCGGCGTATCAACATATTCATGGAAAATCTGTGTAATCGTATTTTCGCTGGGGAAGATATAGAAATCATAATCAAAATTATCCTCCTGTTCTAATCGCCGAATGACATCAAAACCACTATCGTGGCGCAATGTACAACCAGGCCATAAATTATAACTGTATTTAATATAAGACTTAGGAATAACAGGCAACATAAGTGTATCAGTATCAAAAAAATCCAATTTATGTATCGCTAATGGATAACCAATACCTTGGCGAATATTAATAGCTTGGGCTCGATTTTTAACCATTGTAGGGTTGTTTCCTGCCCAAAAAATATAATTACGGCGGCCACCACCCGATGAACGCTCACTCGTGCGATATATATACTGGCTATCAAATTGAATTTGATTATGTTTAAGATCAAGAGTGCTAAATATCGCACCAAATTTTGGAATCAGTATCTTTTGGTCTGGAATATAATTAAATCCATTTCCTTTATAAGCCTCATCGAGCGCGTAAAAATAGCGTCCAACTGCTTTTGCATCCTCTCCAATGATGGCAAAATTGCGAGCTAAACCAATAAATCCTATTCCAAGCCCCGCTACAAGAACACTGGCACCACCTAATGCGGTTGCCGCCCCCGCATACCCTGCGGCGCCTAACCCTATTCCACCTGAGACTGCGGCGAAACTCATAGAGTCAAAAGCGAGTTGAGTACCAAATATAATGCGTTCAGAGTCACTTTCCGCATTTGATAACTCATAAATATCAAACCCCACGAGTGCGCCACTAAAAATTACCGCCAGCCCTTCATTCGCTGTTTTTGCCATTGATGAAAAGAAACTGTTCATCTCCGTAGCGGTGATTTCACGTCCAGTTTTTAAACCGATTTTAATAATTTGATTGATTTTCGCCATATCATTGGCGATGCCATACGCTATCATTGAATAATTCAAATAGGTATGAATTTTTAACGCCAATAACAAATTCGGTGAGTTTTTTCTCTCTGAAGCTTCATTACGATTTTTATTTTCTACCCACTGAATAATCGATTGAATAGCTATACCCACATTCAAACCATCAACTGAAGTAGCATCAGCCTCATTAAGTTGTGCTTTTATTTTACTTTCTTCAAAACGATAATATTTGTTGAATAACTCCATTTGCTCGATAGAGTATTGGTGAAATTCAATAAATGTTTTGTCCGTAGTCTCAACCCAATGAGTAAGATCGGGATTTTCAATATGAATAAATTTAATTCGATACAGGTTATCTGAGGCTTGCTCTACACTTGAAAATAGTGGAATCCATTTTCCATTAAAATGTTTTTCTGCTGAGAGTTTTAATGTGGCGTCATTGACTCTCTCCCCCCATTGCTGAGCATCCAATATCGTCAATGAAGCTTTCAATCTTGTATCTTCAATAATTTCTTTTTGTTTAAAAATCAATTGTTCAACTTTTTTTCCTCTTTCGCTTAAATCAGATAATTTTTCATCAATACTTAAATCATTAACTGTTAGATGGTTGCCAATAGGCACCTTCGCCATTTCATCCGTATTAATAAAAACCAATTCAAATGCAGGTTTATTATCAATTTCATAGGCTGAATAGTAATCAGCCATTTTCTTTTCCTTAAAAATTTATTTAAAGATGAAAATAATCGCTTACTATTTTTAAATGAGAAAAGACCAAAATTAGGATCATAAAAATAATAAGTACTTTGCTCTCCACTTACTGTTTTACCTACTAACATTGAATGGCTTTTACTATTGATGGCAAACATCATGGTTTCAGACTTTAACTCTAATAGAGTTTGGATCTTTTTCAGATCCATAATTCCATGGGAAAATGAAGCCTCTACCGCTTCAACATTAGAATGTAGTCTTTTCAGAGAATCTTGCAATAATAAGGCATCACGACCCTCAGGATCGGCAGCTGCAATATATAGCTTATCAATGAGTTTATCCGCACCCAGGTGTCCTTCTCGCGCCAATCCCACAGACATTCCTCTTACCAATGGGTAGCAGCGCCCGCCAGATTCACTTCTCACTAATGATAAGTAGAAGTCTTGAGGAATTAATCGATTCGTTTTACTACCAGCTTCAGAGAAGAATTCACTAATTTTTCCGGTTTGAGTTAATACATGACTAATATACTCTTCATACGTGGTTTCTTGAATGACACGATACAAAGCACCTCGTTCTCTCGCCGTATACTCGTTTGTGACATACATTTTTTTCAATAACTGTGAAGGCACTGTGTCATTCACATCCAGTATGCTAATTTCTTTATACTGTTTAATTCCCTCACTAAATTCATTTTTAAACCGCATATTTCGCGTTAATTTATGCAGGTAAATTAAATTCTCATACCGTTCATTAATTGTTAAATGATAAGCATAAGGTGAATTTATTCCCATATTCGGATCAAACTCTTTAATCTTAACTACTGCACTCATGCCTTGATTCGCTTTAATACGTTGCCATAACCAACTGTATTCCACTTCACGTAAATGGTAAAAAAGCTCGCCATATTGTCTATTTTGCATTGAAATAATGGTTTTATTCATTTCAATGGCATTTTCTATTTTCTTTTTGCGCGTTATGTCCATAACGCCAATTAAGCTTTCCTCTAATATCTGCCGATTTTTTTTAAGCTCCTGAATTTGAATATCTAATTTTTGTTGTAATTGACTACCAATATCTAGCCATGTTTTTAATGATGAATGACTTTCCAGTAACTCTGAAGGCTGTGTTTCTGAATACTGGGATTCTGCTAGAAATACAGTTTCACTCGGGATATCACCAATTTTCACATTAACCTTTTTTGCCAGCATTTTTAATTCACGATGAACGCTATCCCTAGCATTTTCAAAACGCTGTGTTCTATCTGATAGATTGTAATCCCCCGCTTTTTGGACTTTAACGATGTTGTCCTCTGCACTTAGAGATATCCGATTACGTTGTGGCTGAACAATTAATTTCCACTCATCGCCATTAAAATGCATGAATGCATTAGCTTTGCTAATATTTTTCTCGGGGAGAATATAATCCCTTGCATCAACAGCCATCACGACATTGTCATAAAGTAATGAGGCGTCAGCGCGATTATCTCGATAAATTCTATAGTGTTCGCTGTCTAATACAGTCACCACAATCGATTCACCACGCAATAGTCCTGTAAATAGAAAATCTTTTTCGGGATGATCCTTTGGAATATCGATATATTCGACATATTTACTTTCTTTATTTCTCGCCCTTGAGTCTAAAAGATAGCAATCTATTATGTAACGCTGATTTTGTTCATCACTTGAGTCCACATATTCAACTTGATAACCTTTACCAAAAATTTTACTGAATGATATGTTTCCTTCTGATGGTATTTGCAAAATAGAATTAAGTACTTTGGTATTAATATTGTAATTGCGGGAGAATTCAATTGGGTCTTGCTTAAATTTTTCAATATCAGGGCTAGAATGATTATCTGAATGAGTGCCACTGCCTGTAATTGAAATATCAAAATACGTTTCTTTAACTGATTGAGAAAGTAAAGCGGGTTGCTCTGCATCGTAACCATGAACCCTTAATACCTTAGTCAGGCTCTGCTCCAAGGGTTTGTCTGAAATCAATGAAGAAACAATCCCTTTAGCGATCATTTCTGCTCTTGACTCACCATGACTACTGGATTGCCCTTCAAGGGTTTCAGAATAGGAAAAACCTTTATCAATGCGGTACATTCCCATAGGAACATGCTCAATCATCGCATCGGCAGGCAATAGCGTTTTTAGCTGCTGGCTAATTTCTGTAGCACTTTGTAAACTTGCTTCAGAGAAATAAATCACAGCTTGGTCCGTTATTCGCCCTAATTTTTTGGGTCCCATGATCTTCGCTTGCATCACTTTTTTATTCGGATCATTTTCGTAGAGTTGCATTAATGCTTTAGCTAAATCTGCGAAATATTCTTTTTTCACATTGACTGTTAATCGAGACATTAACATTGTTCGGCTATTATACCGCTCACGATAATTCTTCGGTAAAATTCGATATGCAGAACCATCTAATAATTCATCATCCGTAAGGGATGAAAATTTATTATCATTTTTCCCTTGAACTTTAACTTCAATATTTTTATTTTCTGAAAGATACTGTTTAAAATCCGCTAAAAATTTTTTCTGCTCAATAATATTCAGACCTTCAATACCAACAGGAGTAGTACGGCTGTAATTCATATATATAATATCGGTAATTTTTTCTTCTAATGCCACTTTTTGATTAGTTAGCGATTCATTCCATTCACCATGACGTTTATACCCAGATTTAATATCACTAACTTTATTCATCAAATCCGCATCTTTTTTTATATGCGTATACACTTGTTTTGCCGCGGTAAATAATGACTCATGACTATCCTTTCCCATAATAATATCCTTATTTAATTTTCATGTTAATTATCTAAATAATCAATTTAGACTGGCGTTATATTAGTAGCATAAAAAATAAGAAGGGCTTGGTGGAGTTATTCCGCATTATTTATAGGATTTGAATACTTTGGAAGGTATTTATTTTAAATAAAAAAAGGGACGATTTCTCGTCCCTTTTTTCAATTTAATCTAAGCGAATATCAATTACGCTTGACCTTTAACTTCTTTCAGACCGTTGAATGGCGCGCTGTTACCCAGAGCTTCTTCAATACGGATCAGTTGGTTGTATTTAGCAACACGGTCAGAACGGCTCATAGAACCTGTTTTAATTTGACCTGCTGCAGTACCCACTGCTAAATCAGCAATCGTTGCATCTTCAGTTTCGCCTGAACGGTGAGAGATAACCGCTGTATAGCCAGCATCTTTCGCCATTTTAATCGCAGCTAACGTTTCAGTCAGAGAACCGATTTGGTTGAATTTGATCAGGATTGAGTTAGCGATGCCTTTCTCGATACCTTCTTTTAAGATCTTAGTGTTAGTTACGAATAAATCGTCACCAACTAATTGGATTTTGTCGCCAAGAACTTTAGTTTGGTATGCGAAACCATCCCAGTCAGATTCGTTTAAACCATCTTCGATAGAAACGATTGGGTATTGTTTAGTCAGTTCTTCTAAGTAGTGAGTGAACTCTTGTGAAGTGAAGGTTTTACCTTCGCCTTTCAGCTCATAGTTGCCAGTTTCTTTGTTGTAGAACTCGGAAGCTGCACAGTCCATCGCCAGAGTCACATCTTTACCCAGAACGTAGCCCGCTTGCTCAACCGCTTCTTTGATAGCAGCCAGTGCAGCAGCGTTAGATTCTAAGTTAGGAGCATAACCACCTTCATCACCAACAGCCGTGTTCATACCCTTAGATTTCAGTACTTTTGCTAAGTGATGGAAAATTTCAGAACCCATACGTACCGCTTCTTTCAGAGTCGGTGCGCCAACTGGTTGAATCATGAATTCTTGGATATCAACGTTGTTATCTGCGTGCTCACCACCATTGATGATGTTCATCATTGGCAGAGGCATAGAGTATTGACCGTGAGTACCATTCAGATCAGAAATATGCTCATACAGAGGCATACCTTTTGCCGCAGCAGCCGCTTTCGCGTTTGCTAAAGATACTGCCAGAATTGCGTTTGCACCGAATTTAGATTTGTTTTCAGTACCATCTAAGTCAATCATGATTTTATCGATATTAGCTTGATCTTTAGCATCTTTACCGATAACTGCTTGAGCGATTGGACCGTTAACAGCGGCAACAGCTTTCAGAACACCTTTACCCAGAAAACGTGATTTATCACCATCACGCAATTCCAGAGCTTCACGAGAACCTGTAGATGCACCTGATGGAGCTGCGGCTAAACCAACAAAACCACCTTCTAAATGTACTTCAGCTTCAACAGTTGGGTTACCACGAGAATCAATGATTTCACGACCGATCACTTTAACAATTTTGGACATTAGGTTTTCCTCAGTACAAGTTAAATTTCGGAAAGTTGGCGAAAATTGCCGACTTCCCCGTATCTTATTTCAACTCACCTTTCTGGTACTTACCAGCGGCTTTAACAAAACCTGCAAACAATGGATGACCATCTCTTGGGGTCGAAGTGAATTCTGGGTGGAACTGGCAAGCCACAAACCATGGGTGGTTTGGATTTTCAATGATTTCAACCAGTTTATTATCCACAGAACGACCTGCAATGTTCAGACCCGCATCTTCGATACGTTTCAACAGCAGATTGTTCACTTCGTAACGGTGACGGTGACGCTCAACAATCGTTTCTGCGCCGTACATACCGCGCACTAAGCTTCCATCGGTTAAATGACATTGCTGACCACCAACACGCATTGTACCGCCAAGGTCGCTCTCTTCAGAACGCACTTCAACGTTGCCATCTTCGTCACGCCATTCAGTAATCAGCGCAACAACTGGGAATTTGCAATCTGCATCAAATTCAGTGGAGTTCGCGTCTTTCATATTCGCAACATTACGTGCGAACTCAATCAGCGCCACTTGCATTCCCAGACAAATACCTAAATAAGGGATTTTATTCTCACGGGCATATTGTGCCGTCAGAATTTTGCCTTCAATACCACGAGAACCGAACCCGCCTGGTACTAAAATCGCATCCAGACCTTTGAGCAGCTCAACCCCACGGGTTTCAATATCTTGAGAATCAATTAACTTAATATTGACCGTTAAACGATTTTTCAAACCTGCATGTTTCAGTGCTTCGATAACTGACTTATATGCATCTGGTAATTCAACATATTTACCCACCATACCAATAGTGACTTCACCTGCTGGATTGGCTTCTTCGTAAATAACTTGTTCCCACTCAGATAAATCAGCTTCTTTGCATTCAAGACGGAAACGGTTACAGATGTATTCATCTAAACCTTGCGCCTTCAGCATGCCAGGGATTTTATAGATTGAATCTGCGTCTTTCAGAGAGATAACTGCTTTTTCTGGAACATTACAGAATAGGGCAATCTTCGCACGCTCATTCGCAGGAATCACGCGATCGGAACGGCAGATCAGTACATCTGGTTGAATACCAATCGACAGTAATTCTTTCACTGAATGCTGTGTTGGTTTCGTTTTCACTTCGCCCGCAGCCGCTAAGTATGGCACTAATGTTAAGTGCATATACAGCGTGTGTTCACGACCCACTTCAGCAGCCATTTGACGAATTGCTTCAAGGAATGGCAGAGACTCGATATCACCGACAGTACCGCCGATTTCGACTAATACAACATCATGACCTTCACCACCACGGATGATGCGATCTTTGATTTCATTAGTGATATGAGGAATAACTTGGATGGTCGCGCCTAAGTAGTCGCCACGACGCTCTTTGCGCAGGACTTCAGAATAAACACGTCCAGTCGTAAAGTTGTTGCGACGTGTCATTTTGGTACGAATAAAACGCTCATAATGACCTAAATCCAAGTCAGTTTCAGCGCCGTCTTCTGTAACGAAAACTTCCCCGTGTTGGGTTGGGCTCATTGTACCTGGATCTACGTTAATGTAGGGATCCAATTTCATAATGGTTACATTGAGTCCACGGGCTTCGAGTATAGCCGCCAAGGAGGCTGCGGCAATGCCTTTACCCAGAGAGGATACGACCCCGCCGGTCACAAAAATATAATTAGTTTTCATGCTGAACCTGAACGTTTAGGTTTAAAAGATGATGGATATAACAGGACGGGAAAACAGTATACCCGAACCTTAAATTTCCTACAAATGTTCTAAGCGCAATAAGGCTAGTTTTCATTAATACCTTAAATAAATCAGCAAGTTAAAAATAAAAATATTTATCGTTTGATAAATAGTCACTTTCTAGAGTGCTATTCAACTGTTTTGCAAGGTTAACACATTTTTACCTAAAAGCTAAATCCTTTCAGCTCAATCTATCACTGAAAAAACATCATTTCGCAGATTGTTTGATTTTGAATAACTATTTCAATCCGTGATTATCATCAAAGGCGAACCCTACTCATCTAATTTGATAGAAACCCATAAGGCTTCCATCTCTTCAAGTGTAGCAGTTTCTGTTGATTTACCAGTTTTTGCTAATCTTCTTTCGATTTCACGAAAACGGCGTTCAAACTTATTGCAGGCTTTTTGCAACGCGAGCTCAGGCTTTTGCCCTAAATGACGAGATAAATTCACCGTGGCAAACAGCAAATCGCCAATTTCTTCTTCAAGATGCTGTTCATCCACGACAACCTGAGTCGCTTCCTCCATCACCTCGGCGAGCTCTTCCGTCACTTTGTCAGCGACAGGTCCAAGGGTATCCCAATCAAAGCCCACTGAAGCGCAACGTTTTTGAATTTTATAGGCTTTCATTAATGCGGGAAGCGCGTTAGGAATATCATCTAAAACAGAATATTGGTCTTTCTCAGCACGTTCTTTGGCTTTACGTTGTTCCCAACCTGCAATCGCTTCTTGGCTACTGAGAGCGTTATTTTCGTCAAAAATATGTGGGTGGCGACGTTCAAGTTTGTCGCTAACGGCTTGGCAAATATCATCAAAATCAAATAGATTTTGCTCTTGCGCCATTTGTGCGTAGAACACAACTTGAAAGAGGAGATCCCCCAACTCGCCTTTTAAGTCGGTAAAATCTTCTCGTTCAATGGCGTCTAGAACTTCATAGGTTTCTTCTAGGGTATAAGGGGCAATGGTCTTAAACGTTTGCTGCGTATCCCACGGACAGCCATTTTGCGGGTCACGCAAACGCGCCATAATAGAGAGTAACCGTTCAATTTGTTTATTGCCCTGCTGCATATTTAACCCTTATCAAAAAATAATTACATGGTGATTTAATGAGGGTTATACCTTAACCAAATTAAATTGAATACGCTAAATCTTTCAAGCTTTTGTTATAGCAGCCGTCAAAAAGTATTTTCAAAATAGTTTGGATGAGTAGCTAGGCGGTAAGTAAGCACAGCCAACAACGCTGCACGCCAAAATATGAAGAAAATGCATTTTCAAAATAGTTCGAGTTGTAGGTAGGCGGCAATTGAACTAATCCCTAGGAGCATACATAAGTATGTGACTAGGGTTAGTGAATGTAGCCAACACCCCTACAGCTCGAAATATGAAGAAAATCAGGAGGAGTGACGTTTCGCCTCGATAACATCCGGCAACTGATTCAATTTCGAAAGCACCCGACCCAGCACCTCGATATTGTACAGTTCGATAGTCATATCGATGGTCGCTAATTGCTGTTTCACATCGCTACGGCTACTTACCCCTAATACGTTCACTTTTTCGTTTGCGAGGATTGTGGTGATATCCCTTAATAATCCACTACGGTCATTCGCTATCACTCTGACGACTAATGAGTAACCGCTGGAGTAGTTTTCTCCCCAAACCGCATCGATGACACGCTCTGGTGCATGGCTTTGTAACTCTGCAAGCTGTTCACAATCGGCACTGTGAATAGAGATCCCTCGACCTTTGGTAATAAATCCGACAATTTCATCACCGGGAATTGGCTGGCAGCAACGGGCAATATGATGCATGAGGTTACCAACCCCTTCGACCACCACACGACCACTCCCGTGAGATGGTGCTCTCGGAACGCCTGATTTATTCTCTAGCGACTTCATCGCCGCGCGATCTTCTTCCTCTGCCGTCGCTTTATTAAACTTGGCTTGCAGGAAGTTAACTAACTGATTAATACGAATATCGCCGCCGCCAATTCCGGCTAACACTTCATCCAGTGAATGTACGTTATAACGCGCGATTAACTGCTTCTCCGCATCTCGTAAACTGATATCCAGATGGGATAATTCGCTGTCGAGAATTTGGCGTCCCGCCAGAATGTTTTTATCGCGGTCTTGTTTACGGAACCAGTTTTGAATTTTCGCCCGTCCGCGGCTGGTCGTCACGTAACCGAGGTTAGGATTAAGCCAGTCACGGCTCGGGTTTGGGTGTTTTTGGGTGATAATTTCAATTTGGTCACCCATCTGTAATTGGTAGCTAAATGGCACGATGCGCCCACCAATTTTCGCCCCAATACAGCGGTGTCCGACATCACTGTGAATATGATAAGCAAAATCGAGTGGTGTCGAACCTGTAGGTAAATCAACTACATCGCCTTTTGGCGTAAACACATACACACGGTCATCAAACACTTGGCTACGCACTTCATCCAGCATTTCGCCAGAATCTGCCATCTCTTCTTGCCATGAGATAAGTTTACGCAACCATGCAATTCGGTTTTCGTAGCTGCTGCCTTTGCCTACACCACTTGCGCCTTCTTTGTATTTCCAGTGCGCAGCAACGCCGAGTTCAGCATCTTCATGCATTTGGCGGGTGCGAATTTGGATTTCTAAGGTTTTACCGTTAGGACCTAAAACTACGGTGTGAATCGATTGATAACCATTCGGTTTCGGGTTCGCCACATAATCATCAAATTCATCGGGCAGATGACGGAAATGGGTGTGAACAATCCCTAACGCGGCATAGCAATCTTGCAGTCGCTCCACCACAATACGCACCGCACGCACATCGTATAACTCGCCAAATGCTAAGGACTTTTTCTGCATTTTGCGCCAAATACTGTAAATGTGTTTTGGTCGTCCATACACTTCGGCTTGGATTTGCTCTTTCAACATATATTTGCGCAGTGTACTGACAAAGTTATCAATATATTCTTCGCGGTCAATACGGCGCTCATGCAGCAATTTGGCTATTTTTTTGTATTCATCTGGATGCAAATAACGGAAACAGAAATCTTCTAATTCCCATTTTAATTGCCCAATTCCTAAGCGATTTGCTAAAGGTGCATAGATGTTAGAACACTCTTTTGCCGCTAAGACGCGTTCATCTTCACTGGCATCTTTTACTTCACGCAAATGCGCAATACGTTCCGCAAGTTTAATAACGACACAGCGAAAATCTTCCACCATCGACAGTAGCATACGGCGGATATTATCCACCTGCACAGAGCTGGTTTCATTCGATTGAGTTGCTTTAAGTTCACGGATAGCATCCATCTCAATCACGCCTTTTACCAGCGCATGGATAGATTGCCCAAAATCATCGATAACGGATTGTTCATCCAATTTTCCCTCTTCAACCAGAGGGAACAATAATGCGGCTTGTAAGCTACCAATATCCATGCTGAGCGTGGATAAAATTTCGGTCATTTCTATGCCGCGCCACAGTAGCAAAGGCGCGATATCTTGCCCCGATAATTTATCGTGACAATACTGCCAGGTATGGATGAGTTTTTCTTCTGATTGTTTATTATTCAAACCCAAATCATTAACCCATTTTTCGGGGTCAAATTCACCTGCTGGGGTTAGATGTGCACTTCTTACTGCAACCATATATTCTCCCTACCTGTTACTCCTCTGGGCTACGAACAAATAACGCCATAGATTCCAGATGACTTGTTTGCGGAAACATATCCAACATCCGCAATTGAGATAACTGATACCCGCCTTCAAGCAAAACCTTACTGTCTCTTGCTAAGGTTGTTGGATTACAAGAAACATAGACAATTTTTTCTGGCATCAGTTTAATTAAATGTTCCATTACGCCGGCGGCACCTGCACGAGCCGGATCCAATAACACTTTATTGAAGCCTTCTTGTGCCCACGGCTGAGTGTGAATCTGCTCTTCCAAGTTTTCATTATAGAACGCAGCGTTCTCAATTGAGTTGCGCTGGGCGTTATTTTTCGCTTGAGTGACTAAATTTTCAACACCTTCAACACCCACGACCATTTTCGCTAAACGAGCTATCGGCAGGGTAAAGTTACCCATCCCGCAGAAAAGATCCAATACTCTATCTTCTGGGCTTAGATCTAACCATGCTATCGCTTGCGCGACCATTTGCTGGTTAATTTCCCCATTAACCTGAATAAAGTTAGCAGGACTAAACTGTAAAATTTCACCTGCCACCTGATATTCCGGTAACGTAGCATCAGCCTGAAGAGTCTGTAGTTGCCCATTATCGCCAGCCAACCAAATAGTGACTCCGTGAGATTGAGCAAATTCTAACAGCCGTTTTCTATCTGATAAGTCAACAGGGGCTAAATGACGTAACAGTATAAGGTTGCCGTTATCACCATGAATAAGCTCTACGTGCCCTAATTTACTGGCAATTGATAACTGATTTAAACAGGTTGATAACGGCGCTAGCAACACATCAAGTTCCGTGTGTAAAACTGGGCAACTGTTGATATCCACCAGCGTATTCGTTTGTGTCTGGCGAAATCCCATCATTAGGTGATTGGATTTGTTTTGGTATTGCAGCCCTAAGCGGGCACGGCGGCGATAGCCATATTCTTTCCCACCAATCACCGAAATGGCGGGTAGCATAACACCTGTTTCTCGCTTCATTAAATGTTGTAAGGCTTGCGCTTTGCTTTCCCGTTGGAGTGCAATATCGACATGTTGCTGCTGGCAACCACCGCATTGGTTAAAATAACGGCAGTTCGGTTGCACACGTTGAGCGCTTGTACTGAGACGTTTAATGACTTTGGCTTTAGCAAAATGGCGTTTGTCTTCAGTTAATTCGACTTGCGCATCTTCCCCAGGCAATAACCCCGTAATAAATATGGCTTTGCCATCGTGGCGAGCAACGCCTTGCCCAGCGGCATCTAAACTATCGACATGAACCGTGATTTGACGGCGTTGGGTGGTACGGCGATTTGGCGAGTAAAATTGGGCCATAAAGTAGTCACTAAACAGGGTTAAATAAATTCTATTTTAAGTCGCTAGTGGGTAAGTGTTTACTCACATTAACACTGCAACTGCCAGATAATTAGAGAGACAAATTAACGGGCTATCATAGCATTTTTTTCCTAAAATTAGTGACCACTTAGTTTTTTTGTCACGCTATACACTAATTTTTTTTATCAGAACTAATTGGTGACCATAAATTTTCGATACTCTTCATATGCATAATGATCGGTCATCCCACTAATGTAATCCTGAATAAGCCTGGCGCGGTAATAAAACTCCAACATTGATTTATCGGCTTCATGAGTTGCAGATATTTTTTCTAAGGCTTCGTTATAAGACAGACGATGTTTATTGGATAATTTATGAAATAGGCGAGTTTCGATAAAAAAATGTTTATGGTAATTTTGTTCAACTAATGAGGCAAAATCGTCTCTATCCATCATTAATAGCGGACTATAAACATCCAATAATCCACTGATAATTCGGTAACCTTGTAGCTCTAACTCTTCCACCTCATGGTGGTTAAAGACATGTTTGAATGCCACGGTTTTCAAGGCTTTTAAGAGGCGATGTTCTTGGCTTTTATCTTCCAGTAACGCACTATTAAAACGACCGTGATAAATTTCAGGCAGATGTTGAATAAAACGCTGGGCGCTATAGTGAGCAAGTTTTCCCGTAATATTCACACGCAAGTACATAAAAAACTGGTCTTGCTGAATGCGTCTTGTATGGTTATCACTAATATTATTGAATGCGCGCAAGATGGTTTGCTCGAATAAATCGCCTGATTTTACCTCTCCCCATTCTGCTTTTAGGTATTCGATCAGCTGCTCAACAGTATAAATTCCCTTCTCTGCCGCATCATCCAAATCAGCAATACAATAGGAAATATCATCCGCTGCTTCCATGATATAAGTGAGTGGAAAGCGGCAATATTTGTCCATCTCTAGTTTTTTCGTTAATTCGCTAACAAAATCGACTTCAGACCAGTAATAGCCTGGTTTTTTCATTAAATAATCAAATTCTGACGGAATAGGTTCAAGGTCATAGGCGCCGCGAGTATATTTCAAAATCGAGCCAATTTGAGCGTAGGTTAAATTCAGCTTCAATAGACGATGAGCCATTCGCAGCCCTTGTGCATTTCCCTCGAACGAACATAAATCTCGCTTCAGCTGTCGACGAAATAAGTCTTGTTTTTCATTTCCCGTCAGTTGCAACGCTTTAATTTTACAAGGGTCAGGAGACTCAGGTGTGAACACGTAATCCGGTGCTAATAATTTACTAAACCAGCGCTGAATCGCAGCTTCACCAAAATGCCCAAATGGTGGGTTACCAATGTCGTGCATCAAACACGCCATCTCGACAAGGCTTTCAAACGCATCACAGCGTTCGGTCAGTCCATATTCATCCAATAATTTTTCTTTTTAAGCTCACCCAGCACTGTTTTGCTGATGTAACGCCCGACTTGCTGGACTTCAAGAGAGTGAGTTAAACGGCTGCGTACTGCGGAATTTTGTTCGAGGGGAAAAACTTGGGTTTTCTGTTGTAAGCGACGGATTGCGGCAGAGTTAATGATACGTCCACGATCACTTTCAAATAAACGGTTTACCGCGTCTTCATCCTGTGCGGAAATTCGTTGGCTTTTGGCACTAATATAATTACGTTGAAAACTCAGTTTTCTAACAAAGTTAATCTCTTTTTCCGCCATGCTTACCTCTATACCTCGCCTTTTAATTCCAGAGTACCCAAAGAAAAGGCAGAGGAAAACCCACCTTTCGATGTTACACTTTAGCCATCTACAGCATAAGTGTCTAATTAATCAACAGTGAGTATGACATAATGAAAATCGGTATCATAGGTGCGATGGAGCAAGAAGTTGCGACCCTGCGCGAAAGAATTGAAGGTTGCCAAACATTGAGCCTTGCTGGCTGTGAAATTTATACAGGAAAAATGAACGACGTTGATGTTGCCTTATTAAAATCAGGTATTGGTAAAGTGGCAGCCGCCATCGGCACCACGTTACTGTTAGAACACTGCAAGCCAGATGTGGTCATCAATACAGGTTCAGCGGGTGGTTTAGATCCGCGTTTAAATGTCGGTGATATTGTTGTCTCTACCGAGGTACGCTACCACGATGCCGATGTTACTGCATTCGGATATGAACCTGGTCAAATGGCACAGTGCCCACCTGCATTTATTGCAGATGCCAAATTAATTGAAACAACCGAACAATGTGTTAAAGCCTTAGATATGAACGCAGTGCGTGGTCTGATTTGCAGTGGTGACGCATTTATTAATGGCGCAGAGCCTTTAGCTCGCATCAAAGCGACCTTCCCAACCGTTGCTGCCGTTGAGATGGAAGCCGCTGCTATCGGTCATGTCTGCTACCAGTTTAACGTGCCTTTTGTGGTGGTCCGCGCAATTTCAGATGTGGCGGATAAAGAATCCCATACTAGCTTTGATGAATTTTTACCTGTTGCTGCACGCCAATCCTCATTGATGGTTTCCGCGATTATCGCAGCATTAGCCTAATTCATTGTTAATCTTATTAAGGCATAATTGAGTCCCTTTTATGCCTTTTCTCTAATACCTATTTGTGAAGTAATGATATGAACTCAACCTCCAAATTCATGCGCTCACTAATTGGTTTTCTGCTTTTCTTTACCTTAGCAAGCCATGCATTCACCGCGCCAAAGTACCGAGTCATTAGCTTATCACCAGCCAATACCGAGCTCGCTTACGCAGCAGGATTAGAAGACAGCTTGGTTGCTGTTAGCGCTTATTCTGATTATCCAAAAGCTGCTCAAAAGCTTGAACAAGTGGCAGATTGGCAAGGTATGAATATTGAACGCATTGTTGCCTTAAAACCGGATTTAATCTTGGCATGGCGGGGTGGAAATCCACAGCGTCCGTTGGATCAACTGGCGTCGTTGGGCATTCCAATTATCTATTTTGACCCACAAACTATTGATGGCGTTATTTCGTCTCTAGAAGAGCTTTCACAATATAGCCCTCACCCAGAGATTGCTAAAAAAAATATTATGCAAATGCGCAGCCGTTTAGAAGCGCAAAAAAACACATTGGTGAATCATGAAAAACCTAAGCGGCTATTTATTCAATTAGGCACACAGCCTTTATTTAGCGCTGGCGATCAGACCATTCAAAATGATGTCGTGAAAACCTGCGGCGCTCAAAATATTTTTGAAAATAGCGCAGTTCAATGGCCTCAAGTCAGCCGTGAGCAAGTCCTTACTCGCAAACCCGACGCTATCATTATGACTGGCTCACCGGAGCAAGAAAAAACGGTAAAAGCCTTCTGGCATTCTCAACTCAACATCCCAATTATTCGCTTAAATGAGGATTGGTTCCACCGCGCTGGTCCCCGCATCATTAATGCTACCGAACAGCTGTGCGCTCAGTTAAATGCACTTCCGAATAAATAATAAAGACAGGTATCCAAGAAGTAGAACTTAAGAATTAAGGATTGAATATCAAGAAAGGGTTTTTCTAAATAGTTCGCAGTTGTAGGTAGGCGGCAAAGCAAAGATATCCCTAGGAGCATACACAAGTATGTGACGAGGGGAGCTGAGCGCAGCCAACACCCCTACAACCCGAAATATGACGAAAAATCAGACACTGAAGGACGACCCACACCCACATGTTGATTTGGCATTTGGGTTGGTCACAATAAAGCGTGAACCTTCTAACCCTTCAGTGTAGTCCACACTACCACCGACTAAATATTGCAGACTCATTGGATCGACAACCAACGCGACACCTTGTTTCTCAATGGTCATATCCCCTTCATTGATTTGGTCATCAAAGGTGAAGCCATATTGGAAACCGCTGCAACCACCGCCTGTAATGTAGACGCGCAGACGCAGGTTTGGGTTATTTTCATCGGCGACTAAGTCTTTTACTTTAATTGCTGCTGCATCCGTAAATTGCAGTGGCAGAGCTGCATCATCACTCATTTATTACTCCAGACCGATAATCGGTAAATTCATATGTAAGGCTAAGCCTACTTAGATCAATATTTCAATTATCCGTCACCTGACTGATTGGTTCAAGTGTTGTTATACAATAGAGCACAGAGTTACTATTAATCACTGTGATTGGTTCATCATTGTGATTGATAGCATTGGTTTAATCAGTCTTGTGCTTTAGAATAGCGGCAACTTTTTATTTCGTCTCTTTTCAGGAGCCCTGCAATGCACCATTCCGAAGAATTATATAAAGCAGCTCAACAGCTAATCCCTGGCGGTGTTAACTCCCCTGTTCGCGCATTTAATGGTGTCGGCGGTACTCCGTTATTTATCGAACGCGCTGATGGCGCTTACATTTATGATGCCGATGGCAAAGCTTATATTGATTATGTCGGCTCTTGGGGTCCAATGGTATTGGGTCACAACCATCCAGCCATTCGCGATGCGGTCATTCAAGCGGTTAACAAAGGTTTAAGCTTTGGTGCACCAACAGCGGCTGAAGTAGAAATGGCAAAACTAGTGTGTGATCTGGTTCCTTCTATCGATATGATCCGTATGGTGAACTCTGGTACTGAAGCAACCATGAGTGCCATCCGCCTTGCTCGTGGTTATACGGGTCGCGACAAAATTATTAAGTTCGAAGGTTGCTACCATGGTCATGCCGACTGCCTATTAGTGAAAGCAGGGTCTGGCGCTTTAACCATGGGTGAACCTAACTCTCCGGGTGTACCTGAAGATTTTGTTAAGCACACATTAAGCTGTACTTACAATGATTTAGATTCTGTTCGCCAAGCATTTGAAAATTATCCTGATGATATTGCTTGTATCATTGTAGAACCTGTTGCGGGTAACATGAACTGCGTTCCGCCAACAGCTGAATTTTTACCGGGTCTTCGCGCACTGTGTGACGAATTTAATGCTCTGCTGATTATTGATGAAGTCATGACAGGCTTCCGCGTTGCCCTTGGTGGTGCTCAGAGTTATTACAATGTCCAGCCTGATTTAACATGTTTAGGTAAAATCATCGGTGGCGGTATGCCAGTAGGCGCTTTCGGTGGTCGTTCTGACATCATGGAAAAATTGGCGCCAATCGGTCCTATTTACCAAGCGGGAACACTTTCTGGTAACCCTGTCGCAATGGCTGCGGGTTTAGCGTGTTTAAACGAAGTATCCCAATTGGGCGTCCATGATCGTTTAACTGAACTGACAGATAAACTCGCTCGTGGTTTAGAGCGTGTCTCTAAAGATCAAGGTGTACCAATGGTGATTAACCATGTGGGTGGAATGTTTGGACTATTTTTCACTGACGCAGAATCCGTTACTTGCTACCAAGACGTCATGAAATGTGATGTGGAACGCTTTAAGAAGTTCTTCCACTATATGCTAGAACAAGGCATATACCTAGCACCTGCAGCATTCGAAGCTGGATTTATGTCTATCGCCCATAGTGATGAAGATATCCAGCGCACCATCAATGCTGCTGAAATTGCACTGGCAAAAATTAAAGCCGAGTAATTTCTCACACTAAAATCCAAAAAAATAGGCGCCATCTGCACAAGACGGCGCCTATTTTTTGTTCTATTTTCTTTTCAAACTTATGGCTTACCTCAACATTTGCCTAAATCCCGTGCGCTGTAGCAAAACGGCAAACGAGGATAACTCGGGGAGCATACAAACGTATGTGACCCGAGTATCCAAATGGAGCCAACAACGCTACGGCGTGCGGGATGATGGAGAATTGGATGGGGAATCACCGAACATATCTTTCACCCAATCTGGTGCAGCCTCTTCTTGCGGTGCCTCATTATTCCCATTTAAATTCCATGCAGGGTCTTGCGATGTGGAACCTTGGCATAGGCTTTGAGGGTCATCCGTCCATACTGGCAACATCCTACCGCCACCAAAGTCAGAACAGCTAAATTGTCCATCCATCATGACGCGCATGTCAGTAATGCCTTCTGGTGCACGGTTGATTAATGTCAGTGGCGTTTGATTATCTAAATAACGTTGATAAACCCTTAATGCCCCTGTTGAACCAGTTAATTGGGTTGGTCCGTTGTTATCGCGCCCGACCCAGACAATAGCAACTTCTTTACCGTCGATTCCAGCATACCAGCTATCACGCAAGTCATTCGTCGTGCCCGTTTTACCCGCCAGATTGTATTTTCCATATTTATTAAGTAATACGCGCCCAGTCCCTTGCTGTACCACTTGCTGCATACCAAATAGTGTTAAATATGCGGCTTGAGACGGTACTGCACGTTCTGCAGATGGGTAACTTTGGTACAGCTCTTTTCCGTCACCATCAATCACAGAGCGTAACGCAGATAATTTCGCACGGTTACCTTCACCACCGATGGTTTGATACACTTGTGCGACTTCTGCTGGCGTTAAGTTCACAGCCCCCAATAACATCGCAGGGACTTTTTCCATCGCACTTTCTGGTGCGCCTAAACGGATAAAGGTGTTCATCACTTGGTCAAGACCAATTTCCATTCCTAAGTTTACGGTTGGAATATTTTGTGATTTCGCAAGCGCATCCACTAGCATCATACGTCCGTTAAAATTACGGCTATAGTTTCGTGGGCTCCAGCTTTGATTACCCACTTTTAATGTCAGTGGTTCATCGGATAGCCATGTATTTAGACGGAAGCGGTCTGGCTCACTTAATGCAGCTAAGTAAACAGGGGGTTTCGCCAGTGAACCAATGCTACGACGAGCATTCAGTGCACGGTTAAAGCCTGAAAACTGCGGGTCTGACCCGCCAACCATTGCACGAACTTCGCCATTGATGCGGTCAACAACAACCATTGCGCCTTCGATATCATCTAATTTACGAGATTTACGCAAATCAGCCACACCTGATTCAACCGCGTTTTCAGCGGCTGTTTGTGCGACAGGATCAAGTGTTGTAAAGATTTTCGCACCAGAGAGATCTTTAACTTTATCGCCCAATTTCTCATTTAGCTCTTGTCTCACCATCTGCATAAATGCAGGTTGAGATGCGACTAACCCCTCTTTGTTTTTCACACCGAGCGGTCTTGCACTGAGAACTTGGTACATTTCGCTATCAATCACACCGCGCGTTTCAAGGATTTTCAGCACAATATTACGACGTTTAATCGCATTTTGAGGCTTAGTCCATGGATTGTAGGTGGATGCACCTTGCACCATACCTACCAATAACGCTTGTTGGTCAAAACTTAACTCATTGATTGGACGACCAAAATAATACAGGCTTGCTAATGGGAAGCCGCGAATTTCATCATTACCATTTTGCCCTAAATAGACTTCGTTCAAATACAGCTCAAGAATGCGCTCTTTGCTGTAGTTGTAGTCGAGAATCAGTGCCATAAAAGCTTCATTAGCTTTACGTTTTAGGGTTCTTTCGTTGGTTAAAAATAAGTTTTTCACCAACTGTTGAGTTAAGGTACTTCCCCCCTGCACTGAACGCCCAGCCGTGACGTTCGCCACCACCGCACGACCGATAGAATATAAGCTGACACCATCATGCTCATAAAAGTTTCTATCTTCCGTTTCAAGGAGTATTTTAATTAGAGATTCAGGAAAATCCGCCATTGGTAGCACTAAGCGCTGTTCATTGTTGGCAGATTGCATCATGGTGATAAGCTTCGGATCTAAACGGAAAAAGCCAAATGAGCGTCCATTTTCGATGTTTTCAATCTTGCTTAACATGCCATTTTCAAACACCAAACGTGCGAGAACTTGCCCCTCTTTTTGGTCTGGGAAATTAAATGGTCGACGCAGAATTTCAATCGTATTGCCTTTCACCACAAACTCACCAGACGTCGTGATTTTGCTGACTTTGCGGTACTGCATTCCTTCGAGCAAGTTGGACATTTCAGCTTGGCTGTAATCCATGCCAGGTTCAAGATTCACCATGCGACCATATACCGCCGCGGGCAGATCCCACACCTTACCATCAAGGCGCTCTTTTATTTGTTGGTTTAGATAAAAACCATAAGCTGCCAGTATCACAGCGAATACCAACATTAATTTAAACAGCAGCCAGAACCAGCGCCATTTACTCTTACGAGGTTTATTCTTTTTTGAGCCTTTTTTAGTCATTTGCTCTTCTTCATCGTCTTCATCATCAAGATATTCGTCATCAATATCTTCATCATCATATAAATCGTCATCATAATCATCGCGGCGTCTACGGCGGCGTGAAGAGGATGCATTTTTTTCAGCAGCGCGTCTTTTTCGTCTACCAATGGGTTCAAAATCTTTACCGGACATGGTCGCTCCATATCTCCTATACCTAAATAGGCATTAAAATCTAACTAAAAATGCGTAGATGTAATCTAAGACTAATTTTGGCTCATAATTCAAGGAATTTCACGGAAGAAAGCTCCTAATTACACTTTCTTACGCTACCTATCGAGACCGACCGCCTAATTTACAGCCCGTTATTAGAGCACAAAATTAGGTTATTTCGCACTCATCATCGCTTTTTTTGTTTGTCGAGTTGGCTGCGCATTTGCAGGATCATCTGGCCAAGGGTGTTTGGGGTAACGACCTTTCATCTCTTTTTGCACCTCTTTATAGCTACCTTGCCAAAATGCGCCAAGATCTTGAGTAATTTGTATCGGGCGCCGAGCCGGTGAAAGTAGAGATAGTGTCAGCGTCAGATTTCCCATTGCCACGGTCGGATTCGCTTTTTCACCAAAGACCTCTTGTAGACGAATTTCAGCTATCGGAGGTTTATCCAGAGAATAGTGAATACTTACCTCGCTACCCGATGGCGCGGTGTAAGTCATAGGAAAAAACGCATCAAGCCATTGACGTTGCTGCCAATCTAATCGATTTAATAATAAATTCATTAAATCAATACCCTGCAATTTTTTCTTGCTTGTCACGCCATCAAGATACGGGGCTAACCACGTATCCAACGTTTCTCGTAGCGCGGCATCATCCATTGCAGGGAGCGAATTATCAGGAAAATAGCGAGCAGCTAACGCACAGCGAATGCGTAATTGCAGCGCATTATCTTGCCAATTTAGCGTCTGTAAACCGTTTTGCTGCAACCAATACACTAACGCATTTTTAATTTCTTGAGGTTCAGGATTCGTCAGCCGTTGAGATTTTACGACTAACGGCCCACACTGTAAGCGGCGCCACGCCAGCAAGCTGCCACGTTGCTCATCCCACTCAACCGTTTCTTGGGAATTGAAAAGATGTGGGCAATCCTGTTGAAGTTTTTCAATCTCAATGGGATAGGCTAGGGAGATCCGCGCATCCGCCGAATTTTCTGATTGCCAAAGTCCCGCAACCATTAACCAAGCGCTCCCTATCAATGGGTCACTGTCGTCTAAAATTGCCCCTAAGCCACTTGCGAGTTGATAGCGAGTTTGGTTATCGCGGGATTTAGCAATATAGTCCGGAAACCCTGCCGCTAGTAGTGTTGGTAACCACTCACTAATCAATGAGTTCGTTTTGTACAATGCCTGCGTGACTTTCTCACCACTTAAAACTGATGCCCGCTTACACCAATTCTCGGTGGGTTTTTCTAAATAAGTATGAAGATCCGTTACGCCGTTACGAGGTGGTTCCTCAATAATTGCCACTAATAATGCCGCAAGCTGCACAACCTGTTTATTGTGAGTTTGCTGTGCATGGTACAACATAGCAGCCGTACGGACTGACGTTCCCATACCTGCCATTTTATTCCCCATCGAGGTGAGTTTTCCTTGACTATCTGTCATGCCCAGCTTAAAGAGCAAGGTTTTAGCGGCAGACAATGCCGCATCAGGGGGAACATCCAACCATTGAAGTTGAGAAACGTCATGACATCCCCATTGAAGAAGCGCTAACCATAACCCACTTAAATCACTATTGTTGATTTCTGCTTCGCTAAATGGCGCAGCACGTTCAGCTTGCTCTGCGCTAAATAGATGCCAACATACCCCTGCCTCTAAACGCCCTGCTCGTCCTGCCCGTTGAGTCATGGAAGCTTGGCTAATCCGTTTTTTGACTAATTTGGTTAAACCACTTCTGGGGTTAAACTGTCCCACTCGCTCGAAGCCACTGTCCACCACTAGCCGGATCCCTTCGATAGTTAAGCTCGTTTCTGCAATATTGGTGGCAAGCACCACTTTACGTTTACCTTCTGGTGCAGGGAAAATGGCTTGTTGCTGAGCTTGGATAGATAAAGCGCCATACATTGGGCACAAGAGTACATCCTCACTCACCCTCTTTTCTAGCTCACTTTTGGTACGTTCAATTTCACCAACTCCGGGTAAAAACAGCAATAAGGAACCACTTTGTTGCTGCATTAATTGCCAAACCGCGCTAGCGACTTCCTGATGGAAAGGTTTATTCGGATTGATGGGTCTATACTCTCGCTGAACGGGAAATGCTTTTCCTAGAGAACTTATCACAGGTGCATCAGGGAATAACTGGCTAAGTCCCTGATTATCAAGAGTTGCAGACATTAATAGAATTTTTAAATCATCCCGCAATGCTTGTTGAGAGTCCAATAACAGTGCTAACCCTAAATCCGCTTGTAAGTTACGCTCATGAAACTCATCCAAGATGACTAACTCGACACCCTCAAGCATCGGGTCATTTTGTAATTGACGCGTGAGAACACCTTCAGTGACCACTTCTAGCCGTGTTTTAGCACTAACCTTACTTTCAGAGCGCATTCGCAAGCCAATGGTTTCGCCTATCGATTCCCCTAACTGTTGTGCTAAACGAGCAGCCACCGAACGCGCAGCAATCCGCCGCGGTTCTAGCATAATGATCCGCCCATTGAACTGCCCACTTTTGAGAATTTCTAACGGCAGTACAGTGGATTTACCTGCGCCAGTTGGCGCATGTAAGAGAACTTGCGGAGATTTCGCTAAAGCAGCGAGTAAGTCATTACTTACTTCTAAGATAGGGAACACTAAGGGGCGACTCCATGACGTTTAACTTTTATGTTAAGCATTGTAGCATTAACCAATATGACGCATTAATACTGTCTATCACATAAGCCTATATAGCATGAGGCCATGTTATATCACGAGCAACGCAGTAAAACGGAGAAGACATGGAATTTATCCCCCCATTAAAATCAGCGACTTTAATTAAACGCTACAAGCGTTTTTTAGCGGATGTCGTCACCCCCGAGGGAGAGGAAATAACGATACACTGCGCGAATACGGGAGCCATGACAGGTTGTGCCACGCCTGGAGATACGGTGTGGTATTCCACCTCAGATAATCCGAAACGAAAATACCCTTATAGTTGGGAGTTAACGCAAACTCAAAATAACCATCTAATTTGTATTAACACAATGCGGGCAAATCAATTAGTGGCAGAAGCGTTGGCAAAAAAACATATTCCAGAATTATCTGACTACAGTATAGTGACTCCCGAAGTGAAGTATGGAAACGAAAACAGCCGAATTGATTTTTTTCTTGCTCAAGATGGGTTAATTGATTGTTTTATAGAAGTAAAATCAGTTACTTTACTAGAGGATGGTCATGGTTATTTTCCTGATACCCAAACAATTAGGGGGCAAAAGCACCTTCGAGAGCTGACTCAGATTGCTAAAGAAGGAAAACGCGCCATACTTATGTTTGTTGTTTTACATAGCGGCATCCACGTAGTATCCGCCGCTGCACATATTGACTCTCAATATGCAGCGTTGTTAGAACAGGCTATTGCCAATGGCGTCGAAGTTCTGTGTTATCAAGTGGATATATCTAAACAAAAAATGCAAATAGGGACATCAGTTCGCTTCACCCCGACTAAGTCATTTTAGTTTAGTCGATATTTAAACAAGGTCATCGAGTTATGAGTGCTAGTGAAGGGAAGAAACACGCTTGCCCTCACAGCATTACAAAACTCATCACATGAACGATTGCCAAGACGGCTGTCTTCTGATATTTATAGCGACCTTAAATTTTCCCCCTTGGGGTTTTTGTAAAATTTGCGTGTGTAGGAGAAGCATTATGCAAGAAGGGCAAAAACGTAAGACATCGTCCTTAAGCATTCTCGCCATTGCCGGGGTTGAGCCCTATCATGAGAAGGCTGGCGAAGAGTACATGAACGAAGCCCAATTGGCGCATTTTAAGCTCATTCTCGAAGCATGGCGCAATCAACTCAGAGATGAAGTGGACCGGACTGTTACTCATATGCAAGATGAGGCAGCTAACTTTCCAGACCCCGTTGATAGAGCCGCTCAGGAAGAGGAATTCAGCCTCGAATTACGTAACCGCGACCGCGAACGTAAATTGATCAAGAAGATCGAAAAGACGCTGAAGAAAGTTGAAGATGAAGATTTTGGCTACTGCGAATCTTGTGGTGTGGAAATTGGCATCCGTCGTTTGGAAGCGCGTCCAACTGCAGATTTGTGCATCGACTGTAAAACATTAGCAGAAATCCGCGAAAAGCAGATGGCTGGCTAATTGTTGTATTGGGAGTCCTCAACGGCGCATTAACCCTGCGCCGTTATAAGGATTCGCACCCTCAAAAAAATTCAAACTCCCCCTTTTCGCTGATGTTTCCATTCTCATTTTTGCTGCTTTTGTTATCGTTTGCGTTACATGATAAAAATCTACAATTAGTATAATATTCACTGAGTTAATTGATATAAAATATAATTAGCCATGACTTTTATTCGTTTAACCATTCTCAAAGAAACTTCAGTGAGCTATGATTAGCCGCTTATTTTGTTTTATGAATCTATGTAATGACATCGAGGTGTACTATTTTTAACCGAGTAGCAAATTTCTGCCGTAATATTTTATCTCGCAATGAACCAGCATCGTCCACAGAACAGGACGCGATGCCAAAGCGCGGTGTGCGAGACACACAGGCAGCCAGTGAAAGGCCAGTCACTCCTTCTGCATCAGAAAAAAAATCTGAGAGGAACACTCGGCATGAGCAGAATACTAGGCAAATAAAGAAAACGGTTCGTCATCCTAAGCGTTCCGATGTTCAAACACAGAAGCGAACACCCGTGACGAAACAAGAATCCATTACGGTTATCCCACGAGCAGATCACCCAATCTCGCGTGATGACATCAGTGATAATGCACTGAAAGTATTATATCGCCTCAATAAAAATGGCTATGAAGCCTATTTAGTTGGGGGCGGCGTCCGTGATTTATTATTGGGTCAAAAACCCAAAGATTTCGATATCACGACCAATGCAACGCCTGAGCAAATTCGCAAGCTGTTCCGTAATTGCCGACTGGTCGGTCGCCGATTCCGCCTTGCACATATTATGTTTGGTCCAGAAATTATTGAAGTTGCCACTTTCCGTGGTCACCATGATCAAGAAGTAGATGACAAAAATCTGTCATCCCAAGCGCAAAATGGCATGTTACTTCGCGATAATATTTTCGGCTCCATCGAAGAAGATGCAATTCGTCGCGACTTCACCGTCAATAGCCTGTATTACAACATTGATGATTTCTCTGTACGTGATTACGTTAATGGCTTGCAAGACTTAAAAGATGGTGTCATTCGCCTAATTGGTGACCCAGAAACTCGCTATCGTGAAGATCCCGTTCGGATGATCCGTGCTGTACGTTTTGCCTGTAAGCTCAATATGCGTATCGAGCTAAAGACCGCAGAACCCATTCACCGCTTAGCCCCACTGCTAGGTGAGATTCCATCTGCTCGCCTGTTTGAAGAGTCATTAAAATTACTTCAAGCGGGTTATGGCTACGCCACATATAAAATGCTGAATCAGTACCATTTGTTTGAGCAACTGTTCCCAGTGATTGCAAGCCGCTTCACCGAGAATGGCGACTCTCCAATGGAAAAAATCATTGAACAAGTGTTAAAAAATACTGATTTCAGACTAAAAAATGATAAGAGAGTCAACCCTGCATTTTTATTCGCAGCCATGTTATGGTATCCCGTCACTGAACATGCTGAGAAATTAGCACAGGAAGGTGGGCTGGCTTACTACGATGCTTTTGCACTGGCCATGAATGATGTACTGGATGAACAGTGCCGCTCTATTGCAATACCAAAACGTATCACCACAACCATGCGTGATATTTGGATGCTGCAATTGCGCCTACCTCGTCGCCAAGGTCGCCGTGCGAATAAGTTAATGGAGCACCCGAAATTCCGTGCAGCCTTTGATTTATTAGAGCTAAGAGCAAATGTTGAGCACCGTAATGAGCTACAAGAACTCGCATTATGGTGGAGTGATTTCCAGCAGTCTAACGCACAGAAACAACGTGAAATGATTTCGGAATTAGGCAGTGCACCGACTCGCCGTCGCCAACGTCCACATCGTTCATCGCAATCTGGCAATAGAAAGCCTAACAAATCATAATTGTGTCAGTCGCAACGACTTAAACTGTCGTTGCGATCACTGTAGAGAGATAAAGAAATGGAGCAGGTGTATATTGCCATTGGCAGCAACTTAGGCGAGCCACTTAAGCAAGCACAACAAGCGATTACTGCATTAGATGCAATCCCAAACAGTCGCGTTGTGAGCACTTCATCTATTTATCGAACCAAGCCGCTCGGTCCACAAAATCAGCCTGATTTTCTCAATCTGGCCGTTTTACTGGAAACAGAACTCGAACCCGAAGAACTTCTCAATTACACTCAAAAAATTGAGTTAGATTTAGGGCGTGTTCGTAAAGATGAGCGCTGGGGACCAAGAACGTTAGATCTCGATATCATGTTGTTTGGTAACCGCATCATGAATACAGAACGGTTAACCATTCCACATTATGGGCTAAAGGAGCGTGAATTTATGCTTTATCCGCTCAGTGATATTACCCCTTCCCTGATTTTTCCTGATGGTGAATTACTGTCAGAAAGACTTATACACGTCCCTCGTAATGGCCTAATGCTTTGGGAATAAACGCCTGACGTATTTAACCTCTTTTAAGGTATGGTCATAAGAGAAATCATTTCCGGAGGTTATTTTAATGAAACCCATTTCTCTC
The DNA here is from genome assembly GCF_000173415.1 of Providencia alcalifaciens DSM 30120. Classification (GTDB taxonomy): domain Bacteria; phylum Pseudomonadota; class Gammaproteobacteria; order Enterobacterales; family Enterobacteriaceae; genus Providencia; species Providencia alcalifaciens. The sequence goes on from NZ_ABXW01000049.1 coordinate 91,851, forward strand.
GCTGATTTGTGTCAATATAAGAAAGAGAAACACAAATTCGCCACCATTACTGCTTATGATGCCAGCTTTGCACAACTATTTGCGGAGCAAGGTATCCAAGTGATTCTCGTTGGTGATTCCTTAGGAATGACTATCCAGGGAGAATCAAGCACCCTGCCTGTCACTGTCGAACAAATTGCGTATCACACTCGCTGTGTTCGTAAAGGCGCCCCTAACACATTTATCATCGCTGATATGCCATTTATGAGCTATGCCACGCCAGAGCAAGCGTGCACAAATGCCGCTATTTTAATGCAGGCAGGTGCTAACATGGTCAAAATTGAAGGGGGCAGCTGGCTATGTGATACGGTCAAAATGCTGTGTGAACGTTCCGTGCCTGTCTGTGGTCACTTAGGCTTAACCCCACAAGCTGTCAATGTATTGGGGGGCTATAAAGTCCAAGGTCGTGATGAAGTGACCGCTAACCAATTGATTAAAGATGCGATTGCCCTCGAAAATGCAGGTATTCAACTGCTCGTTCTTGAGTGTGTTCCTACCTCCCTCGCGAACCAAGTCACTGAAGAATTACTGTTACCTGTCATCGGTATTGGTGCGGGAAAAGGCACTGATGGACAAATTTTGGTGATGCATGATGCCTTAGGGATCACAGCCAAACCACCCAAGTTCGCGAAAAATTTTCTGGCTGAAGCAGGGAATATCAGTGATGCTATTCGCTTGTATATTCAAGAAGTTGAGCAAGAAATTTACCCGAGTGACGCCCACTCATTTTCTTAATTCTATATAACGTATAACGATAAGGATGGGAAGTATGCGGATTATTGAAACATCGCTAATCTTGCGCCGTGAAATTCGCCGCTGGAAACAAGAAGGCAAACGTATTGCGTTTGTCCCTACGATGGGAAATTTACATGATGGGCATCTGACGCTGATTGACCAAGCAAAACAGCAAGCGGATATTGTGATTGCCAGTATTTTTGTTAATCCAATGCAATTTGACCGTCAATCCGATTTAGCGAATTATCCACGCACCTTGCAAGAAGATTGCGAAAAGCTCAAACGCAAAAATATTGATTTAGTTTTTGCGCCTTCTGCGACGGAATTCTACCCTGAGGGAATGGATAATCAAACTTATGTTGAAGTGCCTGAAATCTCTACCATGTTAGAGGGTGCTAGCCGTCCTGGGCATTTCCGCGGTGTTGCGACCGTTCTGACTAAGCTGTTTAACTTGGTTCAGCCTGATATTGCGTTATTCGGCGAAAAAGACTTCCAGCAACTTCAATTGGTACGTAAATTAGTCACGGATCTCTCTTTCGATATCCAAGTTGTCGGTGTCCCTATCGTCCGTGCCAAGAACGGTTTAGCGCTCAGCTCGCGGAATAATAACCTGTCCGCAGATGAACTCAAAATAGCCCCTCAGCTATTTGCCATTATGCAAAAAGCGGGCGAAAAGCTGGCTGATTCTCCCGCCGCAGCAACCCGCTTAATCGGTGAAATGGAAGAATCTTTACGTCAGGCTGGATTTACACCTGATGAGCTGTTTATTCGTGATGCCGATAACCTCGGTGAGCTAACGGTTTCCAGCCGCCGCGCCGTAATTTTGATGGCCGCATGGTTAGGAAAAACCCGTTTAATCGATAATCTACAAGTCGATTTGCCGCTCGATATCGCTTAACTAATTTAAACATCATTGATGTCACCGTTAGGTAGTAAGAGAACGAACCAACAACGCTGTGGCATACAATGAGTAAGAATAAATATGATTACGCAGCCAACAACGCTGGGCTTGAATGAGAAAAAATAACCTGAGATTTATTCAAACTCATTCATATCACAGCTAGGCGGCAAGTAAACGCGACCCTAGGAGCATACATAAGTATGTAACTAGGGCAAGAGCGCACAGCCAACAACGCTGGGCTTGAATGAGAAAGAATAACCTGAGATTTATTCAAACTCATTCATGTCACAGCTAGGCGGCAAGTAAACGCGACCCTAGGAGCATACATAAGTATGTGACTAGGGCAAGAGCGCGCAGCCAACAACGCTGTGGCTTGAATGAGGAAGAATACATGCAAAGAAAAATGCTATTGGGCAAACTCCATCGTGCCACCGTTACCCAAGCAGATCTACATTACGAAGGCTCTTGCGCTATCGATCAGGATTTTTTAGATGCGGTTGGTATCTTAGAGTATGAAGCGATCGATATTTATAATGTGGACAATGGCGAACGTTTCTCGACTTATGCAATTGCAGGAGAACGCGGTTCTAAAATTATCTCCGTTAATGGTGCAGCGGCTCGCCGTGCGGCTGTTGGTGATAAATTGATTATCTGCACTTATGGCATGCTGCCTGACGAAGAAGCCCGCCAGCATCAACCTAAAGTCGCTTACTTTGACGCGAATAACACCATGAGCCGTATTGCCAAAGCAGTGCCGGTTCAAGTCGCTTAATATCAAAAAATGCCCCTTAGAGGGGCATTTTTCATTCTCATCACCGTTTTACTTCCTTTCTTAATTCTGCCCTTCCGCTAAATTAGCTTCTTAAGCCTCTTCCTTGCTCAATTAAATACCATGTCAGTGCATAGAAAATAATTAAAAATACCATTAATACGCTTAAGGTAACGACAATAGACACATCGGCAATGCCTAAAAAGCCATATCTAAAGCCGCTGATCATATACACAATCGGGTTCAGCTTGGACACTGCCTGCCAGAATGGTGGCAATAACGATAAGGAATAGAATACCCCACCCAGATACGTCAACGGGGTTAAAACGAATGTTGGAACAATGCTGATATCATCAAAGGTTTTGGCAAAAATCGCATTCAAAAGCCCCGCCAGAGAAAACACTATTGCAGTTAGCAATAATGTCACCACAACCATTGACCATGAATGAACTTGCAACGGGATGAAGAATAGCGAAACAATGGTGACTAAGAAGCCAACTAGAATTCCGCGTGCAACACCACCGCCCACAAAACCTGCGATAATCACATGAGTTGGAACTGGTGCCACTAATAACTCTTCAATATTTTTCTGGAATTTAGAACCAAAAAACGATGAACAGACGTTTGAATATGAGTTAGTGATTACCGCCATCATGATAAGACCGGGGACGATAAACTGCATATAATCTACACCACCCATTTCACCAATTCGAGACCCAATTAAGTTCCCGAAAATGACAAAATAGAGCGACATCGTGATCACTGGAGGCAACAAAGTTTGTACCCAAATACGACCAAAACGAGTCACTTCTTTAATCCAGATAGTTTTTAAGGCAACCCAATACAGAGTGAACATTACACACTCTCCTTCTGAGAGACTTGATTATCTTTTTTCACTAAGCTAACAAATAGCTCTTCTAGACGGTTCGCCTTATTACGCATACTCAAAATTTGAATTCCTTGGTCACTTAATTGACTGAATACCCCATTGAGCCCTTGCTCTCGCTTCACATCGACTTCAAGGGTTGAGGTATCCACCAAGCGAGACTCATATCCGACCAAATCGGGAAGCGGGCTTTTCGGCATTAAGTCAAAAATAAATGTTTCTGACTCTAATTGGCTTAAAAGCTGCTTCATACTGGTATTTTCCACCAGCTCACCATGCTGAATAATCCCGATATTACGGCACAGCATTTCCGCTTCTTCCAAATAGTGGGTCGTCAAAATAATGGTGGTGCCTTGTGCATTCAATTTTTTCAAAAACGTCCACATAGAACGACGCAGTTCAATATCAACACCGGCGGTTGGCTCATCGAGAATGAGTAATTTTGGCTGATGCATTAAAGCACGAGCAATCATCAGGCGGCGTTTCATCCCGCCAGATAAATTACGTGCACGCTCATTGCGCTTCTCCCACAAATCCAGCTGAGTAAGATATTGCTCAGCACGCTGGTTCGCTAAATTGCGAGGAACGCCATAATAGCCAGCTTGGTTTAAGACTATCTGCAATACCGTTTCAAATGGGTTAAAATTAAATTCTTGGGGAACTAAACCAAGCTGCTGTTTAGCTTGAACAACTTGCTTATCTAGGTCATAGCCAAACACGCTGACTGAACCACTGGTTTTATTCACCAATGAGCTAATAATCCCTATCGTTGTCGATTTTCCTGCACCATTAGGTCCAAGCAAGGCATAGAAATCACCATCTTCCACGCGTAAATCAATTCCACGCAACGCTTTCACACCACCTGCATAGGTTTTCGTTAGCTGCGATAGTTCGAGTGCGTAAGTCATATATTAAAAATACCTTTATTCTTGGGACTGTTTGGAGGCAATATAGAACAATGATGCCACTTTTTCTTGTCGGATGTTATGCAGAAAAGTGATAATAATTTAACAAGGTATTATTCAGCATCCCCCTAATTGAGGGTTGTCATGTATAAATGAGTGGTTCATCATAGATATGAAATTAGTATAACTAATTATTATTTAATCAATAAATACTGTATAAGATTTTATCGCAAAGTCACACAATTAAGCTACAAACAACTAGGCTATAAGTCATGATGAGAAAAATTGAAGAGCTGTTTGCTAATAACGAAGCATGGTCAGCCTCTGTAAAAGAAAAAGATCCTGAATTCTTTAAAGAATTATCAAAAGCTCAAAGACCTAGATTTTTATGGATAGGCTGTTCAGACAGTCGAGTGCCTGCCGAAAAACTGATCAACGCAGCCCCTGGGGATCTCTTCGTTCACCGTAATGTGGCGAACTTAGTTATCCATACGGACTTAAACTGTTTATCCGTTATTCAGTATGCGGTTGATGTTCTGCAAGTCGAACACATTATTATCTGTGGTCACTACGGATGTGGTGGTATTGAAGCCGCGGTGGATAACACCGAATTGGGCCTGATCAATAACTGGTTATTACACATCCGTGATATCTGGTATCGCCATAGCTCTATGTTAGGTGAACTAAAACCTTGTGAGCGCTTAGATCGCCTTTGCGAATTAAACGTCGTTGAGCAAGTGTATAACTTAGGTCACTCGACTATCATGCAATCTGCGTGGAAACGCGGTCAAAATATCATGATCCATGGCTGGGTTTACGGTATCAATAATGGTCGTTTGCATGATTTACACATTACTTCAGATAGCCGAGAAAAATTAGAGTTAGGCTATCGTGAGGCTATCTCTAAGCTTACACAGAAAAAATAATTTCCTGATGCTAAATAGCAAAAGAGCAGCCTAGGCTGCTCTTTTTATTGCAAAGAATAAAGTTAATTACTCTTCCAGCAAAGTCACGTGTCCAATATAAGGCAGATGACGATACTGTTGTGCGTAGTCGATACCATAACCTACGACAAATTTGTCTTCGATTGAATAACCGATCCACTCAACTGGCACGTCTACTTCACGGCGAGATGGCTTATCAAGTAGCGTACAAATTGCCACAGATGCTGGCTCACGTAAGCCAAAAATCTCACGGACTTTATTTAAGGTATTGCCTGAGTCAATGATATCTTCCACGATCAGCACATGCTTACCGCGAATATCTTCATCTAAATCTTTCACAATTTTCACATCACGGCTTGATGTCATCGCATTGCCGTAGCTTGATACCGTCATGAAATCAACTTCATGAGGTACTGTGATTTTACGGCATAGATCTGCCATAAAAATGAAAGAGCCTTTTAGCAGACCAACCAGAACTAACTCACCGTGTTTATCTTGGTAATGAGCACTAATGCTGTCTGCTAATTCACTGATTCTTTGAGCAATCTCTTCTTCAGAGATCATTACATCCAGAGTATGTTTCATCATCTATTACGCATGTGTGGGAATGGAAAGCGCGTAATTTTAACATAAGCCACACAAAGACGCGACGACAAAACCAATGGCAGTGACCACGTTGCCACTGCCACATTGGCAACGTTAACTTACGGTAAAGCCCATCATCATGCCTGTATCCTCATGTTCCAACAAATGACAGTGCGCCATATAAGGGTGCTGAGGTGTTGCCGTATGTTTAAACTCCACCAAGACCTCACTCACTTGCCCTTCCACTTTTACGATATCTTTCCAACCTTGACGATGTGGTTCGACAGGGCGACCATTTTCTTTGAGAATTCTAAAACGCGTGCCATGTACATGGAACGGGTGCAACATCATATCGCCACGCCCTGAAATCACCCATATTTCCTGCTGATTCAGTGGCGCATTAAACGCAGGGTGAGTCATGGAGAAAACCTGACCATTGATGGTATTGGCATTATGAATATCCAGTTCATCCGCACCGGAACCACAGTGACCACCACGGTTCTGCATGCCGGACATATTACCGTGATTCATATTGCCGTTATTCATATTGCCATGGTTCATGTTTCCATGATCCATATTGCCCATCATCCCGCCATGTCCCCCCATACTCCCCATAGCTTGCGGACCATATTTTTCACGCAGCATCATCATGCCTTGCATATCCAAACGCATGTCCATCATCAAATGGAATTTACGACGATTCAGCCCTGTCAAAGACGGTATAGCGGCAAGCGTTGCTAACTGGCTCGGTAATTTGCCTGTTCCGTCACTGAGCGTGGTTTCGATACGTAAAACAGGAAGGGGTTGGTCGAACGGAGCAAGGGTCATTCCCATTTGCCCAACAGGTAGTGTCACAAGATCAAAGGCACGACCATCTGAAGCATCAATCAGTACTTCAAAACGCTCGCCCATTAAGATAGGTAATTCGGTCAAGGCAATAGGTTCAGCGAGCAACCCGCCATCACTACCTATCACGTACATTTTGCGCCCATCGCTGGTCGATACATTTAAACTACGAGCATTACAGCCATTTAATAATCTCAGACGGATCCAACCTTTCGGTGCGACATGTTTAGGATAAACAGCCCCGTTGGTGAGCATCATATCCCCAAACCAGCCTACCGCCGCACTCATCACATCCAATTGATAATCAATCTGCCCATCATCTTTCAAACGCTTATCTTGTAAAATTACCGGAATGTCATCAACACCCCACTCGCTCGGTAAGCCATGTTTTTGACTATCTTCATCTTTGACCAGCACCAATCCCGCTAATCCCATTGCCACTTGGTGCCCTGTTTTTCCATGAGTATGAGGGTGGAACCAACAGGTCGCTTCTGGCTGATTAAGTGTGAAATTGACTTTACGACTGGCGCCAGGGGCAATAATTGCTTGAGGTCCCCCATCCTGTTCCCCTGAAATTTCTAATCCGTGCCAATGCACTGTCGTCTCTTCAGGAAGCTGGTTGGTGATATTAATATTCACTGACTGCCCATTTTTTAAACTCAAGGCAGGTCCTAATAAATCGCCGTTATATCCCCACGTTGTGGTCTTCTTACCCGGCACAAACTGAGAAATACCTTGCTTGATGGCGATTTGAATATTTCCTTGAGCATCCGGTTCCACTATTGGTGGAATAGCGAGCGTAGGGTAATTCCCTGCTGCGACAGCCATGCGGCTCCAAACTGGCAGTGCGCTAGCCGCATAGGCAATGGCACTCAGCTTAAGAAAATCACGACGTAACATAGATAACCTTCCTTTTATTTATCAAAATCAACAATCGGTGAGCACGGTGTGACAAGTCTAAAATTGCCCTTGCCAAGCAAAACGTGGTTTAATGATTGAGATGATAAAGCTTCCCCTTACAGGAAGGTCAATAAACCCATTCAGTTAATATGGATTTATTACATAGATTTAAGAAAGTTAGAATTGACTAACGAATCTATACACAAAATAATCTAAAGTGCACAGTAGCCGTAAAGAAATAAGGCAACTTGATGTAATGCGAGTATGTTCTTATGCTAATGTAACTTGACATAAAAACCAGATAGAATATCGAATGCAAAAATTTATATTAATGTCATGCTTAATGATGCTTTTGGGGATAACCAACGCCGCTAAAGCACTCTCAACCAATGAAGCTGAAGACCTCGCTGATCTGACTGCTGTGTTTATTTATTTAAAATACGACTGTGGCTATTCCCAAATTCCTGATAGAGAAATTGAACGCGCTATTGTCTATTTTGCAAAAAGTAACAAATGGGATTTAGGCAACTACAACTCAGATAAAATGAGCAAGCTGAATAAAGAAAGTTATGACGATTTAAAAGGCATTCCCCTCACCCAAGAGTTCAAATGCCAATCTTTAGCGAGGGATTCTCTAGGTCTATTTGCTTACGTAAAATAATCAAGCAATCCGAATGCGGAAACATGCCGGCAACACCATCGACAAAATCGAACCATGTTTCCTTCTTATCCTTCTTTCTTTCCTTTACGTTCCTGCCAAAATAACACGACCGATGGAATGGTTTGAATGATCACCATCCGAATAATATGGTTAGACATGACAAACCCTGCATCTAAATTCATCGTGATCGCCGCAAAGGTCATGGCTTCCATACTGCCCGGAGCCCAAGCCAGCAAAAGTACTGCAATATCATACCCCGTGATCCATGCTGCAAATACAGTGATCAAAAAGGTCAAAATAATATTAATAATCACCACTTGCGCTGAGGAGTAAATATTTTTAATCAAGGCTGATAACGGGAAGACAATAAAGTGGTTACCAATGTTCATGCCGATTAAAACCATGCTCAGCTCAGTCAGCATCAACGGAAAATGAAGCTGAACATCAATCCACCCTTGAATTAAGGTCGCCGCCCCAAGGGAAGTCAGCATAAATGGTGCGGGCACTCTGAGTCGTTGTAAGAGCAATCCCATCACCACCCCCACTGTCACAATCACCAGTAGCCAGAATGTGGATTCCAGGGTTAACGTTGGCCATTCAATTAGCGGCTGAGGATCGCCCTCGCTTCCTACTACCAAACCTGCCAATAAAATAAGGATAATCAATCGAATAGTATGGGAAATGACAATTTTTTGTGGCGGTGTATGAGTGTGATCTGTTAACGCAAGAATAGCAGCCATCGCTCCCGGCACCGAGCCTAACATCGCTTCCTGTTTTGTCCACCCTACCTTGCGGTGAAACCAGAAAAAACTAAACGAAAACTGCACGGCCAAGCACACCACCAGCATTAACAACAACAGCAATAAATTATCCGCGTCCGACAATGAAACCTGATTGAACATCAAACCGACAGAGGTTCCTAGCGTGACTTGAACAAAAGTGATGGTGTGTTTCGGGATAGGGAATAACAGGCCAAAACGGTGAAAAATGATAATGGCAAGGATAGGCCCGAACATTAATGCAAGAGGAATGCCGATATAAGTGAGTGCACCACCAATCATGGCACAAAGAATAATTCCTACACCCATTTTTATCAGCTTCATCATCGGACAATAACCATTGAAATAATTAATTATGAGAATAAGTTACCTCATAATCATTCAAAGTTATAAAGCTAAGTGTGCCTAAATTATCGCCTACCCGATATTCACGATTTCACACTTCAAATGTCCCTACAAACAGAAGGATATTAGGTAAATTTAGGCAGAATTAATTTCTAAGGCTTTTCAATGTGCTGTTTATCCGCAATAGCCTGATTAATAATTGCTTTTGCCATCCACTGTGCAATCTCGGTGACTTGGTCATTATCCAATTTCCAAATATCTTTCAGTACCAAGAATATTTCCGAACCATAAATGACAGAAAACGCTTTGATGACCTTATTAATGATTTCTTCAGGAAATTCAGATTTCATCGGCAATGTTACCATCGCCAAAATGTCTTTACGGTTACCACGCTCTAATCGTTTTTCTTCAGGTTCTGGTGTTGGGGATGAGCGACCGAGAGCCCATTGCTGAAGTGATGTTTGCAGAGCGGCTCGTAATACCCCTTCATGGGCAAACATGCGCGGAAATGCGTAACGTAGCAATTCATCAATCCGCTCTTCTGTTTTTTCGCTTTGAGGTTTCCACGTCAAAATAGGTCCAAGGCTAACATTAACTGTCGCCGCAATAAGGTCACTTTGAGTCGGAAAATAACGATAGGCAGTTGCTCGAGAAACCCCAGCTTCTATCGCTAATTCGGAAACTGATGGCATCGCCCCTTTTTCAAATAGCTCAACTGCTGTTGAAACTAATAAGTTATAAGTGCGTTTACGCGTTCCTTTATAATCTGGCATTAAATGACTCAATGGCATGTTTTAGTCCTTAAAATCGCCTTTCTATGAGCATAGCAAGATGATTAACAACACGAAGATGTTAGCCACTCTATTACTCATTTGACATGTATATGATTATGTTTGTTCTCGAAATTACGCTATAAATACAGTACGGTAAATCATTATATTTAAATATTCATGGACAAAAACCACTACTCTAAGTTTACCATTTTGCAATAACCATCTTATTTATAATGCTTTATCAAAAAGATACAAATCATTCTTCGATTATCCAAGTAGACAATTTAAAAAATGAGACTGCAGTCTCATTATTGACTTATCGCAAATGATACGATAATCTCATTAAGATGAAAAATTCAGCACCTCCCCCCTACATAAAAAATAAAAGGATTTTTCTATGCCAAAGCATCAGGGTTTTATTTATGTTGCAAGTACCCTAGACACTAAAAGTGCTGAGCTTTTTTATGTCAGTGACTTAATTAAAAATGCAGGGCTTGCTGTACGTACCGTTGATCTAAGCACTCAGCCACTAAAATTAGACAAACATGCGGATATCACCGCAGATATGGTTGCCAGTTTCCATCCTCAAGGAAACAGCGCCGTTTTCTGTGGCGACAGAGGAAAAGCAATAGAAGCGATGGCGCAGGCTTTCAGCCTCTATCTAGCTGCACAAACTGACGTCGCCGCAATACTTGGGCTAGGCGGCTCAGGTGGGACTGCACTGATTACACCAGCAATGCAAATCTTGCCGGTGGGTATACCAAAATTAATGGTTTCCACCATGGCATCAGGCGATATATCTGGGTATATCGGCGCTAGTGATATCTCCATGATGTATTCCGTCACCGATGTTTCTGGACTGAATGTCATTTCACGCAAGGTTCTAAAAAATGCAGCAAACCAAATCGCAGGCGCAGTTTGGTTTGATAACGGCGAAACTGACGTCACTGAAAATAAACCCGCCATTGCATTGACCATGTTTGGCGTGACAACACCGTGTGTCCAGCAACTGACTGCTAAATTAGAATCTGACCATGATTGCCTCGTCTTCCACGCAACCGGAAGTGGCGGTAAAGCGATGGAAAAATTGATTGATAGCCGTTTATTAGATTCGGTTTTAGATATCACCACGACTGAAGTATGTGATTATCTTTTTGGCGGCGTTTTAGCTTGTGATGAAGATCGTTTCGGCGCTATCGCTCGCACGCAAACGCCTTGCGTATTATCCTGCGGCGCACTGGATATGGTGAACTTCGGTCGTCCATCCACCGTACCAGAGCAATATAAAGATCGTCAATTTTACCATCATAATGCTCAAGTCACGCTGATGAGAACCACCGTTGAAGAAAACCGCCAGATGGGACATTGGATTGCCGAAAAGCTCAATGTATGTGAAGGCGAAATTCGCTTTATTATCCCAACAGCTGGTTTCTCTGCTCTCGATATTGACGGGGCTCCATTCTGGGATCCTGCCGCTGATCAAGCCTTTATCGATGCATTAACCAAACACTTAGTCATAACAAAAAAACGACAATTAATATTAAGCCCGCACCACATCAATTCAGCAGAATTCTGTGATCAGGTTATTGAATTACACCAGGAAATAACAAATAAGTAGAGGTTCATTAATGAAACATAACCGCGAAGACTTACTGAAACATTTCAGAGAGATGATTGCTCGTGGAGAACCCATCATTGGCGGCGGTGCCGGTACAGGTCTGTCCGCTAAATGTGAAGAAGCAGGTGGTATCGATTTAATCGTTATCTATAACTCAGGTCGCTATCGTATGGCGGGACGCGGTTCTCTAGCGGGTCTGCTCGCTTACGGCAATGCTAACGAAATCGTAATGGATATGGCGAAGGAAGTTCTCCCAGTCGTGAAGCACACCCCCGTGCTGGCTGGCGTCAACGGTACTGATCCATTCTGCCAATTCGATAAATTCCTTGATGATATCAAGGCTACGGGCTTTGCTGGCGTGCAAAACTTCCCAACCGTGGGTCTTATCGACGGTAACTTCCGCGCTAATCTAGAAGAAACTGGTATGGGCTATGGGTTAGAAGTCGAGATGATCCGCATGGCACACGAAAAAGGGTTATTAACCACACCATACGTTTTTAGTCGCGAAGATGCTATCGCGATGGCGCAAGCAGGGGCTGATATCATTGTACCACATATGGGTCTGACTACCGGCGGTAACATTGGTGCCGAAACGGCGGTGACACTGACCGATTGCGTTAAACTAATCAATGATTGGGCAACCGCAGCGAAATCCGTCCGTGATGATGTGATTATTCTGTGTCATGGTGGACCTATCGCGACCCCAGCTGATGCCGAATATATTTTAGCTCACTGTCCTGATTGCCACGGCTTCTACGGTGCAAGCTCCATGGAACGTTTACCGACAGAAGTGGCATTAAAAGAAACCACACAGCAATTTAAATCTATAACCCGCTAATATTTATTCCTTATTTTGTTTTACTTTATTTTTGCCAACACCAGGACGCCTACTTCGGTAGGCGTTTTTCTTTATTTTTTTGCTTACACATTCCTTTGATGCATCCTCTTCTTACGTAATTTGAACAGTCCAAATAGTGCAGGTAAAACAACGGGTAGCGAAAAATAGAGCACCCCGAACGCAAAAGCCACATGGGGTTTTTCAGGGAATTCCCCGCCTGTACCAATCGAGTCCAAATAATGGATAGATTCCAGATACTCGGGTGTCAGCCCACCATATGGCACCATCCACGATAACAACAGCGCAGTAAAGATACTGAACATAAAGTTCATTGCCATTAAGGCGGAATACCCAAGATTTTCTTGGCGTTCTTGGTCGGTTCGGCTGGTTAATCCAAACAGCATCCGGTTTACAACGGTCGCACTGTAGAGATAGAGGATTACAGGCGAGTCCCCCAACACTGAGGCATTGATAGCCAGTGCAAAAAGCCCATAAACCAAGGCGAATCCTAATATCACAAAAAAATTCTTAAATACCGACATAAATACGCCGGAATGCACCAAAATAAACTCGAATATAAGGATCAATGTGAGGTTATAAATAATCTCTACACTGTAATTCTCAGGGAAAAACCAAACTGAAATAATAAAACCGACATAGAATAACGAAAATCCATAATTCATCATTTTGGAAAAGGCACGAATGATACTGAATGAATTGTGGGTCTCTTTGACGCTTTTTACCGCTTTATTCCTAGGGAAAAAACTTGCCGATGAGGATTGGCGCCCTTTATTTTTATTCGTAACTGGTTTCTTTTCCTTTGGTGTTTCCATTCCATTTCTCCGCTGGCACTCTTTTATGCTTGTTTCGAGCCAATCCTAAATAATGGCGTTATTCTGAAGGGGAATAAAATAAAAAGCGAGGAGAGAAAATGGTACGCGGTCACAATGCTATTCATCATTCTGCGCACCATTAGAACGTGATTCTATCGACTAGAGATTAACGCTATCAATAGATTAAACAAGCTTAGCAATTAAGCTATCTAAATCACCTTGTAGGAAATTCACGGGTGGAATTTCAATAACGGTATAAGCCCCTGCAGGCTGCTTCATGGTCGCGCGAGCCGCTGATACCATAAATTGAGAGGTTAATGCGGGGTTATTGATACGCATTGAGTATTCAAATAATTGGTTATGCGTTGCGCCAGAAACGCCTTTATGAGTCATCTGCACGCCGTGTCCTACATCTTTTAATGCATCAATACTATCAACTTGGCGAATATGCGTTTCATCGGAAGAGAAATAGCTGTCTTGTTTGATACCGCTGACCACATCGTTAAAATTAGCCCCAGCGTCAAGTTCCACATAGACCATACGACGATGAACGCCTGTCCCTAATGGAATGGTGACAGAAAGTGCATCTTTTACACCGTCGACTGCTTTTGCCGCAACACTATGTCCCATGCTCATACCGGGACCAAAGTTGGTGTAGGTCACCCCTTTCGGCGCCATCGCCAACATCAACGTACGCATGATAGAGTCAGAACCCGGATCCCAACCAGCCGAGACAATCGATACACTGTTATGTTTCTTCGCCACACCGTCAAGCTGATGTTTTAATGCCACAATATCAGAGTGCACATCAAAGCTATCGACGGTATTGATACCTAGGCTTAAAATTTTCTCTGCTAAAGAACCAATTGCACGCGTCGGGGAACACAGTAATGCAACATCCACACTGCCTAATTTCTCGATATCATCAACCACTTTATATGTCGCCAATTCCGCTGGAATATCTTGGGTATTACGACGTACAATTCCGACTAATTCGAAATCATCAGCGGCTTGAACAGCTTCTAGTGCATAACGACCAATATTGCCGTAACCCACTATTGCTGTTTTAATTTTTGTCATTGTGACTCCTCGGTCATTCTGATGTCATATTTCAAATACAAGATACATATCAATAACAAATTTATGTAGATTAAACAAAGCTTAATTATCTAAAAACATCCGGCTTTTATTACTAGGTTACTTCACTGATTAGAGGTAGAATCCGAGCAAATCTCGTTCTTTCCTTTATTTAAACATATACAAAGGTTCTTAATGCATCAGTCCGATGTCACTGAGAGGTCACTCTATTCCCTCAGTTGGCCAATCTTTATTGATATTTTCCTTCATTTGGCCACCTTATTAATTAATACCTACATGGTGAGCCATGTATCCACTGCCTACCTCGCCGCTATGGGGGTGGGAAACCAAGTTTTTGACCTTTTTATTACTATTTTTAACTTTATTAGTGTTGGTTGCAGTGTGGTTATTGCCCAATACCTTGGGGCGGGTCGCCGTGACAAAGCCAGCCAAGCAATCCATATCTCCATCGCCTTTAACTTTATTTTAGGTTTTTCCAGTGCCTTAATTGCACTGTTTTTTGGCTATAAAATTCTCACCATCATGAATACGCCATCCCACTTAATGGATGATGGGTATGCGTATTTACACATTTTGGGTATCTGTTTAATTCCTGAAGCTATTTCTATCATTCTCGCAGCTTGTTTACGCGTTTATGGTAAAGCACAGCCTGCCATGTGGGTCACATTAATCGCCAACATCATTACTGTGATAGGTAACATGATTGTGCTCTATGGTTTCTTTGGTCTGCCACAATATGGGTTAGAAGGCGTCGCATGGTCAACGGTAGTTGGACGTGTAGTTGCGGTGATTTTACTCTTCGGCTTGCTGTTCTATGGTTTAAGAATCAAATTTACACCAATGATGCTGATCCACTGGTCAAGCAAAATGCTGAGTAAAATCCTGCATATTGGTTTACCTGCTGCGGGTGAAAACTTAGTGTGGATCCTGCACTTTATGACCGCATCTGCGTTTATTGGCTTAATGGGTGAAACCGCTCTTGCGGCGCAAACTCTCTACTTCCAGCTGTCGTTATTTATTATGCTGTTTGGGATCTCTATCAGTATCGGTAATGAGATTATGGTGGGGCATTTAGTCGGTGCTAAACGCTTTGACGATGCATACCGTCGCGCCTTTAAGAGCCTGAAATGGGGCTTTTACGTCACGATTGGTGTGGTATTTATGTTCTGGTTATTCCGTTCACCGATCCTGAATAGCTTAACTGATGACCAAGGCATTATTCAGCTACTCCTGCCGATTTTCTTATTATCCGTTTTCTTAGAGCCGGGACGCACGATCAATATCGTTATGGTCAATGCCTTACGCGCCTCTGGTGATGCGAAATTCCCATTATTCACTGCCATCCTGTTCATGTGGGGCATTGCTATCCCGCTTGGCTACTTCCTCGGTATTAAAATGGAAATGGGGTTAATCGGTATTTGGATTGGTTTCTTTGTCGATGAATGGGTTCGTGGACTCACCAATGCGTGGCGCTGGCGCTCGCGTAAATGGCAAAGTAAACGCCTCGATTTAGAAAGCTAATTTCACAAAATCCTACCAATGAAAATAGGTAGGATTTTTGTGATCGGCATCATATTTAAAAAAATATTCTATTAAGAATCAGAGTTAGAGATAAATTTTCTCTCCCATCCCGATTTATCCATAAACATTGTGAAGTTTTTCTCCGCCCTCTTTATTAAAATAATTTCATCACCACATGACTTTTAGGGATATCACCATGGCAACGCAAACTGAAGAACTCCTTTGGCAATATTTTATCAATGCTGTTAAACAAGACGTCAAGCCTGCACTGGGCTGTACTGAACCTATTTCCCTTGCTTATGCAGCGGCAAAAGCAGCATCTTATCTGCCATCACCAGTCGTTCGCGTTGCCGCGTTTGTTTCTCCAAACTTAATGAAAAATGGAATGGGTGTCACCGTCCCTGGAACAGGAATGGTGGGTTTACCCATTGCAGCAGCTCTGGGTGCAATTGGTGGTGATGCCGATGCAGGTTTAGAAGTATTAAAATCCGCCTCACCGGAAGCTATTGCACGCAGTAAAGCGATGCTTGCGGACGGCTCCATCACCGTTGATATTAAATCCCCTTGTGATGATGTTATTTATTCAGAAGCGACAGTCTATAGCGAAAATGATTCTGCCACGGTGATCATCGCAGGCTCTCACACGCATATTGTCAAAATTATCCACGGTGATCAGGTTCTGTTCGATATTACTGAGAGTAAAACAGAAACGAGGGATCCCGTTGATTGTGGTACCGATGTCAGCTTACCTAAAGTCACTGCTAAGGCTGTTTATGAGTTCGCAACTCAAGCACCCTTAGACGATATTCGTTTCATTCTTGAAGCCGCTCACTTAAATGATGCGTTATCTCAAGAAGGTTTGCGTAATAGCTACGGCCTGCATATCGGCAAAACGCTACAGGCTCAACGTGACCGCGGTTTATTGTCCAAAGATTTATTATCCGAAATTATGATCCGCACAACGGCAGCCTCCGATGCACGTATGGGTGGTGCGGTACTCCCCGCAATGAGTAATTCCGGTTCCGGTAACCAAGGTATTGCCGCAACCATGCCTGTGGTTGTTACCGCAGATTATTTGCAATCTACTGAAGAACAATTAGCCCGTGCACTGATGCTTTCGCATTTGATGGCAATTTATATCCATAACCAATTACCTGCATTATCTGCATTATGTGCAGCCACCACGGCGGCGATGGGTGCTGCAGCAGGGATTGCATGGTTATTAGAAGCTCGCTATGAAGTGGTCGCAATGGCAATTTCCAGTATGATCGGCGACGTGAGCGGCATGATCTGTGACGGTGCATCCAATAGCTGTGCAATGAAAGTTTCCACCAGCGCAAGTGCGGCATATAAAGCGGTACTGATGGCGCTAGATAATAGCTGCGTAAGAGGCTCAGACGGAATTGTGTCAGATGATGTGGATCAGTCGATTGCGAACTTGTGTTCGTTAGCGGCGGGGTCAATGCGGCATACGGATATTCAAATCATAGAGATCATGTCCTCAAAAACTCTTCGTTCTTAACGCTGCTGGTGCGTTGACTTCTCTTAGCTACCCTAGTCACATACTCTTGTATGCTCCTAGGGATAGCTGGCGTTTGTCGCCTTCCTTCAGCGCTAATAACTTTGAGTTTGATTATCTAATTTCTATTACTGTAAGTTTAATTCTGATCTCAATTTCTGGTTTCTAGTGCTGCGAATTTTTCGCGAATTTCGGCTTCGGGAAGATCAATGCCGATGAAAACGAGGACGCTACTGCGCTTTTCGCCCTCTTCCCAATCCCGATCCCAATCGGCGCTATACAGGCGCTGGACACCTTGAAATAACAGACGTTTAGGTTCATCGATAATGGATAGAATACCTTTATAACGTAATAAATTATCTGCGAAACCAAGCAGTAAATCTTCCATCACTTGAGATACCGCCATCAACTCAACGGGATAATCAAACTCCAAGACAATGGAGCCCACCTCATTTTGCTGCTTAGGTGCAAAACGGAAAGTCGGCTGCTTAACATTGAGTTTTGAGTCCAGCAAAAAGCCTTCAATATCTAACAACAAATCTAAATTAATATCCCCATGAACCACCGGATAAATCGGCGCTCGGGCATTAATTCTCTGTAAACGCTCAATTAAAGCGTCGTTATTTGGCTCGATATCGGTTTTAGTCAGTAAAATTCTATCGGCGTAGCCAATTTGGGCTTGAGCAATAGCGAAATCATTTAGCTGTTTATCAGCATGTACCGCATCCACTAACGTAATGATGCCATCCAATAAATAACGTTCACACAGAACATCATGGGAGAAAAAAGTTTGCGTAATAGGTCCTGGATCAGCCATTCCTGTGCACTCGATGACTAAACGGTCAAAATCCAGTTTACCGCTGTCCAAACCATCTAATAGATCCAGTAGCGCGTTCTCTAATTCATTGGAACGACTGCAACAAATACACCCATTACTTAACGTCGTAATTTGAGTGGCGCGATCGCCAATCAACGCATTATCGATAGGCACTTCACCAAATTCATTTTCAATCACGGCAATTTTATGTCCATGATCCTCATTGAGAATATGGCTCAATAGCGTCGTTTTCCCTGCCCCCAAAAAGCCCGTTAAAATCGTTACATTGATTGGTTTCATTATTGCCCTCATCACGCTATTCATTTATAGGATCATTCGTTTACAGGATTATCCGTTAACAGCAGCGAAATCCGCCTTTACCACCACCGCCGTAGCGAGCATCTTGTCTTTCACGAAAAAATTCCTTATAGGTCATCACGGGTTTATCTGGGTGATTGTCTTTCATATGCTGCACATAGGTATCGTAATCGGGGATCCCGACCAGCATTCGAGCCGCCTGACCTAAATATTTTCCGGTTTTACCCAAGTTTCCAAACATAACTCTCTCCAAAGGCAAAATGCCCGACACTGCATTTTTGTACAATGTCGGGCTTCCCTTACTGTTTCGAGTGAATAAAATCTCGAATCATTTTTGTGTCCTTAGTGTGATGATGACACTTTCACACCCTCTTTAGGAACAGGAACATAAGGGGTTTCTTTATCTGTACGATTTGGGTTTTTCTGGGCTTTCATTGCCACACGGATACCAAAGAAGATAATACCGTAAACCACCACTAAGAACAGAATACTCAGACCCGCATTGGTGTAGTTATTGATAATAATGTGATTCATATTCGTAATTTCTTGTGCAGTTAAATCAGCACCACCTGCGGCGATTTTCTCTTTGTAAGATTTCGCTAAGTATAAGAAACCTTCCAGTTGAGGATTATCGCTGAATAATTTCAGTCCTAATGCCCATGTTGTACAGATTAATAACCATACTGCTGGTAACACAGTCACTAAGATATATTTGCTGCGTTTCATCTTAATCAGTACAACAGTACTCAGGACTAACGCCACCGCTGCCAACATCTGGTTGGAGATACCGAATAGTGGCCACAAGCTCTTAACGCCGCCCAGAGGGTCAACAACACCTTGATACAGCAAGTACCCCCATAAACCTACGCATCCTGCAGTGCCGATGATACCCGCAAACAGAGAGTCGGTTTTCTTCAGGAATGGCACGAAGTTACCCAGTAAATCTTGCAGCATAAAGCGACCAGAACGGGTACCCGCATCCAGTGCGGTTAAGATAAACAGCGCTTCAAACAGAATACCGAAGTGATACCAGAAGCCCATGTTGGCAGCTGGCATAATTTCGTGGAATACAAACGCAATACCGACAGCTAAGGTTGGCGCACCACCCGCACGGTTCAGAATAGAAGGTTCACCGATGTCTTTTGCTGTTTGCATGATTTGTTCAGGCGAAATCACAAAGCCCCATGAACTCACTGTTGCTGCCGCATGAGCAGAAACATCTTTCAGTTGCGCCATAATTGCAGCGCCATCTGGACCACCCAGCTCATGCAGGTTAGGCATAGTGATACCTAATGCTGATGGTGGAGTGTTCATTGCAAAGTACAGACCTGGTTCGATGATAGAAGCGGCGACTAACGCCATGATAGCCACGAAAGATTCCATTAACATCGCACCGTAACCGATGTAACGCGCATCTTTTTCGTTCGCGAGCAGTTTTGGCGTCGTACCCGAAGAAATTAAGGCGTGGAAACCAGACACCGCACCACACGCAATGGTGATGAACAGGAATGGGAACAGTGTACCTTTCCACACTGGACCTGAACCATCAACAAACTGTGTCACCGCTGGCATTTTCAGCTCAGGGTTCAGGATAACAATACCCACCGCTAAACCAACGATAACCCCGATTTTCAGGAATGTCGCTAAGTAGTCACGAGGAGCCAAAATCAGCCATACTGGCAATAACGCTGAAACAAACGCATAACCGACTAATGCATAAGTAATCGTCGTATCTTTAAAGGTCAGCGCTGGACCCCAGTATGGGTCATGAGCAATCACACCACCAAACCAAATAGAAGCGACTAACAGTGCAATACCGATAACAGCAATTTCACCCACACGTCCTGGTCGGATATAGCGCATGTATATCCCCATAAACAGCGCAATCGGCACAGTGGAGCAAACCGTGAACACACCCCATGGGCTTTCTGCCAGAGCCTTAACCACGATCAATGCTAATACCGCAAGGATAATGATCATAATTAAGAAGCAGCCAAACAGTGCCAGTGTACCTGGAATTGGCCCCAATTCTTCTTTAACTATCTCACCAAGGGATGCACCATTACGGCGTGAGGAGATAAACAGCACCATTAAGTCCTGCACTGCCCCCGCAAGGACCACCCCAGCTAACAGCCATAACGTTCCCGGTAAATAACCAACCTGAGCCGCCAATACGGGTCCCACTAATGGCCCCGCCCCTGCGATAGCCGCAAAGTGGTGACCAAACAGAACGTTCTTATTGGTTGGAACATAGTTTAAGCCGTCATTATTAATGACCGCTGGCGTAGCACGTGTTTCATCCAGCTGCATCACTTTTTTAGCGATATATAAGCTATAGTAACGATATGCAATCAGATACACCGCCACGGAAGCGACGACGATCCACAGTGCACTGATGTGTTCGCCACGTCTTAACGCGACAACACCCAAACAGATTGCACCGATGATCCCGAGGATCATCCATGGAATGTGTTTTAAAATACCATTTTTGTTCATAGAACACCCTTCTGAGGTAGAACGAACATGCCATTAATGCGTAATTGCGATTTATTAAACGGCGAAAGCGTTGGTTTTAGTCGCTTTCGATGAATAACAAATAATTTTTTAATAGGCAGTGGTTGAATGATTTTGAATGTGAAAAATTGAGTTCTGCCATAGTGGGTATGGTAAGAAATTACTATCAGGAAAAGAGAAAAGTTACCTTGAGTGGTGGCATACAGAATTAAGCGGTTAGTTTTTTGCAGTGAATGGTTTTCAAGCGACGCCAAACCCTTGAAAAATGTGATCTATATTGCAAATATTTTTCATTTCAATAAGTTAAACAATATTTAAAATCATGTTTGCATTGTGACTTTTGTTAAATTTATACACTTAACACATGAATAAAACGCTAATTTTTCATATTCAAAGGATTAACAATTTCTTGCCATTCACCGCCTACCCACCAGCGATGTTCCCCATCTGTTTGTTGCTGACACTTCATACCAACCTTGGCCTTACCGTTTTCGAATGGATATGCACAATCGTAGATTGGCTTAATCACAATCTCTCCAGTTCTTGCGTTGGCATAACCAATCTTTTCACCCTGACGAATTCGGTATAGCCCTTCACTCTCAGGGTCGAGACCATTATCAAAATAGTAAAATTGATACACTTCATTACCGTGCTTATCCACGAGTCTAATACCACTTTTTGTGTATACGCTTCCTTTAAGACAATAAAGGAAAGGCGAAGAAGATTCAAAGCAACGGATTTTTTCACTCTCACCTTCCGCCATTAGCTGAAATTGGTCCTCAATCGGCATGGCTTGAGCCACTGTTGCCATGAACATCGTACCCCATAATCCCATCAAACTGCTTTTTATGAGTCTCGCTTTCATTGATAAACACCCATTCATTTTTATCGAGCACTCAGAATCTCCCAAAGTCACAAAAATGGGTATCAGACAATACGCAATTCCTTTATGGGACTGCACTTTTATTCTTACTTTCTAGCACTAAAAGTCGTCAAAAACGCAAAACATTAACTTATTAATAACAATAAAGATTAAGAACTAAAATCGAAAAATAAATATTTACTCCTTAAATAACAATAAATAGAGAAAATCAAAAATAGTTACATAGGAAATTATTTTTGAAGCCAATCACACTAACGGAACATTATTTATACATTAATAATTCAAGAGGGTATTGTTAAATAAATGATGATTTGATGTTAATTTAGATAAGAGAGTGAACATGAGCACACAAAAATATGACTATATTATTGTCGGTGCAGGCTCCGCAGGTTGTGTTCTCGCCGCTCGCCTGATCCAAGAAACCCAAGCTCGCGTGCTGCTCATTGAAGCAGGCGGTAGCGATAACCACATGTTTATCCGTATGCCTGCAGGGGTCGCAAAAATTATTGCCCAAAAAAGCTGGCCCTATGAAACCGAACCAGAACCTCATGCCAACAACCGCAAAATGCAAATTGCTCAGGGTCGCGTGCTGGGAGGCAGTAGTTCCGTCAACGGTATGATCTACATTCGTGGGCAAAAACAAGATTACGATAACTGGGAACAAAAGTACGGCTGTGAAGGCTGGGGTTATCAAGATGTTCTACCGTGGTTTAAAAAAGCCGAACGCAACGAAAGCCTAACGGGTGAATACCACGGCACTGAAGGACCCCTTCCCGTTAGTGAAAACCGCTATCGCCATCCACTTTCTATGGCATTCATTCAAGCGGCTCAAGAACATGGTTTACCTTACGTTAATGACCTTAATGGCGAGAGCCAACAAGGAACTAGTTTCTATCAAACCACCACACATAATGGGGAAAGAGCCAGCACCTCCAAAACCTATTTGAAATCAGTGACAAATAGCGACCGTTTAACTCTCAAACTTAATACCCAAGTTAATCGCATTATTATTCGCGATGGGCAAGCGGTTGGCGTGGCTTACCAAGGTAAAAATGGTCACGAAGTCGAAGCCTTTGCTCGTGAAGAAGTGCTGGTTTGCTCCGGCGCAATGGGATCCGCGAAGTTATTGATGCTTTCTGGTATCGGACCAGAAGAACACCTTTCCGCTTTAGGGATCAAAACAGTGGCTAATTTACCGGTAGGCGAAAACTTTCATGACCACCTACACATGTCCATCAACGTCACCACCAAAGAACCCATCAGCTTATTTGGTGCAGACCAAGGCTTTGCCGCTATCAAGCATGGTTTTGAGTGGATGGCATTTCGCAGTGGGCTACTCGCCTCTAACGTTTTAGAAGGCGCCGCCTTTAAAGACAGCTGTAACCAAGGCCGCCCTGATGTGCAAATTCACTTTTTGCCTATTTTAGATAGCTGGGATGATGTACCGGGAGAGCCTCTACCCGCCGCTCATGGTTTTTCACTGAAAGTCGGTTACTTACAACCTAAGTCTCGCGGAAAAATTTTACTGCGTAGCCAAAACCCGCAAGACCCATTAAAAATTCATGCCAATTACTTAGCTGATCCTGAAGATATGGAGGGTTGCAAACGTGCGGTAAAATTTGGTTTAGACGTGTTAAGCCAGCCATCATTGCAAGCTGTCAGTAAAAATACGTTGATGCCACCTGCCCAAGTTCAGCATGATGAGGGTCAATTAGAAGAATTTGTACGTAATTTCTGTAAAACCGTATACCACCCAGTTGGTACTTGCCGTATGGGTACCGATATTGCAAATTCCGTCACCGATTTACGTCTTCGTGTTCACGGAATAAATAAGCTGCGCGTGGTGGACTGCTCCGTGATGCCTGAAATTCCAAGTGGCAATACCAATGCACCAACCATTATGATTGCGGAACGCGCTGCCGCGATGATTATTGAAGATAGACAATAATCACCCTAAAAAGCCCCCGCCAAAACCCAACAGGCGGGGGATAATCTCTAACCTGTTACTTTCACTCTAGCCGCCGCCACTTTCGCCATCTCTAACGCTTGCTCTATCGAATCCCCAATCGCCAATGCCACACCTAGACGGCGAGTTCCCGCGATTTCCGGTTTACCAAATAAGCGCAATTGAATATCAGAATTTAATGCCTCATCGATTCCCGTGAAAACCACATTACGACTATGAAGTTCCGGTAAAATAACCGCCGATGCGCTGGCACCGTATTGGCGAATAGAACCAATTGGCAAGCCCAAAAAAGCGCGAACATGTAAAGCAAATTCAGAAAGATTTTGGGAAATCAGTGTTACCATGCCAGTATCATGAGGGCGCGGAGAGACTTCATTAAAAATAATCTCGTCCCCACAAACAAACAATTCCACACCAAATAAACCGTATCCCCCTAACGCTGTCACGATTTTTTTCGCCACGTCTTGCGCTTTTTTCAAAGCAACGTCACTCATGGTCTGTGGCTGCCAAGACTCTCGATAGTCACCTTTTTCTTGACGATGGCCCACTGGCGCACAAAAATGAACGCCATCTACCGCGTTGATAGTTAATAACGTAATTTCAAAATCGAAATTCACCATCTTTTCGACGATAACGCGTCCTTGACCCGTTCGACCGCCTTCTTGAGAGTAGTTCCACGCACTGTCTAACTGCTCCGCGGAACGGATCACGCTCTGCCCTTTGCCTGAAGAACTCATCACCGGTTTGACAATACATGGGAAACCAATTTCATGGGCAGCAGCTTCAAAGTCCGCTTTGGTTTCTACAAAACGGTATTCAGAGGTGGGTAGTTGCAACTCTTCAGCCGCTAAACGGCGAATTCCTTCACGATTCATCGTGAGGTAAACAGCATTCGCAGAGGGTACAACCTTCTGCCCTTGTCGCTCTAAGTCAACCAAGGTTTTTGTCGCAATGGCTTCAATCTCTGGCACAATAAAATCCGGTTTTTCGCTCGCCACTAACTGCCGCAATGCGTCGCCATCTAGCATATTGAGAGTATAGCTGCGATGAGCAACATGCATAGCAGGTGCGTTGTCATAACGATCGACCGCAATCACTTCTATACCTAAACGCTGGCACTCAATCGCCACTTCTTTACCTAACTCCCCAGATCCGAGAAGCATAACTTTTGTCGCGCTAGAACAAAGTGCAGTACCTAATTGGCTCATGATAATGACCTTATATCCCAAGAGATTAATTTTGCTGCTTAAAAAATAATGTATAAAAAGATGGTTGAGATTATATACGCAATCGTTTGCCTTGACTATCATCGAAGAACCAATAGGCAATATACCGACTAGGAAATAACGCTAATCGCTTAAAATTACAGGCTAAATTTGTGGTGGCTCATCACGCCCCGTCACATACGGTTGGCGGCGAGCTCCCTTGCCATAGCGCTTATGCAACAACGCTAAGACACAGAATAGTAAACCAATCCAAATAAGGGTGAAACTCACACCTTTAACCCAGTCGAACACTTCATTAAACAGGAACACCGCTAATAAGAATTGAATGGTTGGCTCTATATACTGTGCTAAGCCAATAACCGTCAGCGTTGTGCGCTTAATAGCTGCGGTAAAGAACAAGAGTGGAATGATAGTAACAGGTGCCGCTAGCATATAGAGTATTTTCGTTTGCCAATCCCCGTTTGCTACTGCACTGATACCATGGGCAGATAACCACCAAGTGATACCGACTGCCAGTGGTAATAGCCATAAGGCCTCCAAGAATAGAGACGTAATGACATCAAAGCGGATAAATTTGCGGATCAATCCATAAACCGCAAATGCGCTCCCCATCACTAAAGCTAAAACAGGTAGCTCGCCATATTGAATAATTTGGTAAACCACTCCCGAAAAAATAAACACGACAGCCAACTTTTCAGCAAAGACCAAACGTTCCCGTAAAAAAATCACGCCAAGCAAGATGGAAAATAGCGGGTTAATAAAGTAGCCCAAGCTCGCGGCAAGTACTTGCCCGTGCGTTAAGGCATAAGTGAATGTCGTCCACGACACCGCCATAATGGAAGAACTAAAAAGACATAACACTATCGAGCGTTTGTCCGCCCATACTTGCTTCCATAATGATTTGTTTTTGATAAGTAATCGAATAACAAATAAAAAGGGAATAGACCAGATCAATCGTTGAGCTAGCAACTCCATGGCTTGAGCATCAGGTAACAGTCGATAAAACAGCGGGGTTATCCCCCAAAGGATGTAGGAAAAGATAGCCAATGCTACCCCTGAACGCAGCAACATAATTTATCCGTCTGAAAGTATGACCAATTTGCCTCTATAATACGCCAATAAATGAAAGAGTGTAGGTTGATGTGCAAACTATAATGAGAATAACCTCGCTACTTAACTCCTTTAAACACTTCCCTTAATAAAATATACGTAAATTATGCAATACTTTTAAACGTTCAATTACGTGTATTCACTCATTTTTGAGTGACAGTACTATTTGACTGAGACAAATTTTAATTTTCTGGTGATAAATTTAAAAAAGATAAAAATATTTCATAGGATGATTAATAAAATTTCATAAAATTGCTAATAGTGCTTTTTATGACTACCAATTTGCGATATTATTACTTAGCTAAATAACATTATTTTCGTGTTATCTAGAAAACATAATAATCGTAAGCCAAGTTTAAAATTCCATATTGTTACAAAACATTAAACAGATGTTACGTTTTGACACATACTTTAACTTTTGTTTCTTTTTTATATTAAAATTAGGCAAGTTCTTTTTTTAATATCATTTACGTTCAGCAATAATCTATAAAAAAGAATAGTTGAAAATACATTACCATTTTCATCGGTAAATTATTCTCATCCTATTTAACTATGTTAATTTGAATGTCAAATCCGTTTAACAGGAGTTTGGTGATGAATAGCGCCATTCATGTAATCGTTGAAAATGATAATGTCTTTAAGAATAAGCTGAAATCAAAGATGGAGTCTTTTGATTTTATTTTTAAATTCTATAATGACGAACAGGTATTTATTAGTACTTATACTTACCCTAAAGAGGAGAATGCAAAGGATTGTATCTTATTATTTGTAGACAATAACTCAAGTTATATTAATAAATTAAAAAACATTACTCAATCTTTAGCCATTGTACCCGTTATCGTCATTGCCCCAGAAGCATCTGCAACACTGTGCCGGGACTGCTTTAAAGCTGGTGCCTTTGACTTTTATGCATTTCCATTTGATGATCGAACGTTTCTAAGCGCTATTCAAGGAGCTAATGAGCACTTCGAAAAACAAAATGAAAATCATAAAAAATATATTTATTTATCGGACAAATTTGATCGACTCTCTGCCAGAGAACGTGAAATCATGGATATGATCTTAGACGGGAATACCAGTAGGGAAACTGCTGAAAAATTATCATTATCACCAAGAACCGTAGAAGTGCATCGCTCTAATATTTATACAAAACTAGGAATAAAGTCATTACCTCAATTAATCCAAGAGTATGAATATATTAATACTTATTCAGCAAACACTTAATTACTTTATTCACCAGATCTCTCCTGCCTGATGATCATGCCTAGAATCATCAGGCATTTTATTCCTTCTCAAATACCCATAAAAATATAACTAAAATTAGATTTTTATTTATATTTATTATTTAACTTAAAGAAAAAATTCAGAATAACTATTAATCCATGCTATTTACACTTATTTATTTAATGAGCATAGGATAACTATTTTTTAGCCAATAGTGGTAAATAAAATAAGTTGAACTATCATTTTCATACATGGAAATTATTACGTTAGTTATCAATAATGGAAGACTTATTTATAGCTAATTATTAAATTAATATATTTAGTTTAAAATGGTATATAAACCTATATATCCATCCATATCCACACACTCACACTGTAAGTATGCAATCTCATTGAAATAAAAATCTATAATCTTACGTTAAGACCAATTTCTAAAAAATGAAGACTAAGATCAACATACTTACCATCAAGTTAAGTTGATAATCTTAGCTCTTTTTCATTTCTTCTCTATAGTTTCGCCATCAGGCGTGACTGAGCCCACAATCAATAAATTGATATGTTAGGCTTAGTGATTACCGTAAGGCTGTGTGATTTGAATGCTTCGAACATTTTCGGCATTGTTTGCAGAGAATCAGTAGAAGCTTTTTTTATCTAGCAGGGCTATAGCTTGTATTCTCGAATATCAATCTGATATTGCTTTAACTTTCGCCAGAGCGTTGTACGCCCCATATTTAATGCTTGGTGCATCTCCTGAATTTTTCCACCATAAGCCAATGCAGCCTCAATGATAAGCGCTTTTTCCACTTCATGAATATTCAAATCATGGAACAGATTATGCCCTTGGGTCTTATTTGAAAGCTTTTGCCAGTAAAAGTGACACTTCAGCTTCTCACTGATTTCCCGCCCTAAAGCCAGTGTGAGTGCTAAAAGTAACTTACTACTCATCGAATCCCCACGTAAGATAAGTGTGGCTAACAGATGTTTTTCGTCATAAATAGGCGCGAAATAATAGGTATTTCCTTGTGAGTGAATTGGCTGGTCATCGAGAGTGTAGACCTGCATTTGAGAAAATATCCCCGATGGAAACTTAGTTGAGATCTCTGATTTACGGCTAGCCCATAAGGTTTCACCATATTTATCCAGCAACATCCCTTCAATGTCGAAATCATGGATAGACGATAAGCCATCGGTGATGGTATCACTTGCCAGTTGTATCAATAACTCTGGATTAATAGAGCATGATGATTTTTCTGTAAGCTGTGCGAGTTTGGGAATTGTAAAATCTATAGTCATAATCAACCTTATTCTTCGATAAGTATTCTCTTTGATTATGTCAACTTATCAGTTAAGTTTTATATCCTAGATCAAGTTATGATTTGATAGATTTTGGCGGGATGATATAGATCAAGTATTTGAAAAATAGAAAAAACCCAAACTGATCGGGCATATCGAAAAAAGCCTGCGAATATGACTCGCAGGCTAAATTTCGAACTAGATGATAGAACGTTTTTTATTCAGTGACAACAGTGCCCCACAGGTCATATTCATCAGCATGCTCAATCAGCACCTTAACAATGTCCCCTGCCTTCACATCAAACTCACCATTGAGGTACACCATTCCGTCAATTTCTGGCGCATCCGCCATACTACGACCAACGGCACCTTCATCATCAACTTCATCAACAATCACCCATAGCTCACGCCCAACTTTCTCTTGTAAACGCTGAGTGGATATCTCTTGTTGTAGCTGCATAAAGCGGTGATAACGCTCTTCCTTCACATCTTCCGGTACTTGATCAGCCAGTTCATTGGCTTTTGCCCCTTCAACAGGACTGTATTTAAAGCAACCCACACGATCCAATCTCGCTTCTTGCAAGAAATCCAGCAGCATTTGGAAATCTTCTTCCGTTTCCCCCGGGAAACCAACAATAAATGTCGAGCGTAATGTCAGTTCTGGGCACATTTCACGCCAGCGCTTGATGCGTTCTAAGGTTCTTTCGACCGCGCCAGGGCGCTTCATTAATTTTAGAATTTTTGGGCTTGCGTGTTGAAGAGGAATGTCCAAATAAGGCAGCACCTTGCCTTCCACCATTAATGGGATCACATCATCAACATGCGGATATGGGTAAACATAATGGAGACGAACCCAAACGCCCATCGATGCTAGCTGTTCACATAGCCCGACCATGCTAGTTTTCACTGGCTTACCATCCCAGAATCCCATTCGGTGTTTCACATCCACACCATAAGCGGAAGTATCTTGGGAAATTACCAGTAGTTCTTTAACACCTGATTCCACTAAACGTTTTGCTTCATTTAATACATCACCAATGGCACGACTATCTAAGTCGCCTCGCATAGAAGGGATGATGCAGAAAGTACAACGGTGGTTACAACCTTCCGAAATTTTCAAATAGGCATAATGCTTTGGTGTTAATTTCACACCTTGCTCTGGCACTAAACTAAAGAACGGATCATGCTCTGGTTTGGGAACATAATGATGGACATGATTGAGCACCTGCTCATAACTATGTGGACCTGTGATTTCTAACACCTTTGGGTGAACTTCACGGATTTGGTTCTCTTTCGCGCCCAAACATCCAGTCACAATCACTTTACCATTTTCATTCAATGCTTCACCAATAGCTTCTAACGATTCTTGAACCGCACTATCAATAAAGCCACAGGTGTTCACGATAACCAAATCGGCATCGTCGTAGCTTGGAACGACTTGGTAACCATCAGTGCGCAGTTCCGTTAAAATGCGCTCTGAGTCAACGAGGTTTTTTGGACAGCCAAGTGAAACAAAGCCAATCTTTGGCACTGAATTCGTATTTTGCGACATAACTCACTTCTTTTATTGTGTTATAGATATTGTTTTAAAAAATGGGCTGGATTTTACCTGAAGTATAGCGGGAATTGTATATTTTTTTAGCGATATGAATGTCATTTTGAATGGAATCCCACGCCCTAAATCACGCGGGAATTCCTCTGGGATAAACAGCAAAATATTAACGGTTAATTGAACGAGCTATACGAGCATAAGTATGTCTGACACCTCGAATAACAATGCCATAATTCAAAATATTCTCCGGTAAAGCAATTCCGTTATAGCCGGAGTCACCGATGTGATGTAAATCCGTGCCAGCCATTTTACACATTAACGCGATTTGACGAATAGTTTGCAGATCAGCCCCTTCTTGAGAAGTCCCGATCGCTGTCATGGTCATCACGCGTTGTGAATGGCAATAACTCACCATTCTTTGCACAAATTCCAATGAAATACCCGGTACCGTGCCCGGTGCAGGCAGTAAAATAATATCAGCCCCACTCTTAATAAAAGACTGAATATCATCTTCCGTAATAAGCTGTTCGGCGGACGCATTCAATACCCCTGCTGCATGCATTTTCCCCGTAATAAGCACAACATCTTCCCCCACCACCGCTTTTAACTCTTTTAAGCTTTGGTTAATTTCTTGGTTAGTAACGCCATTACCCGGATTGCCTGTTAACACGATAATATCTGCGCCCATCTGTTTTAGTTTCAGCGCATTTTTTACCGTTGCTAAACGCCCTTCAGATATTTGCCACTGTTTATCTTGATGCGGATTATTAAAGCCTGCGGGAACGGGTTCTAAATTGACGCCAATAGCACGCCCAGTTAAATGTTTTAGGGTTCGAATAATTTCATCTGGCGCGGTGCCTTCAGGTAACCCTTGCATCTCTGGGTGATTCACATCAAAGACATTCAGTAACAGAATATCTGCACCTTGACTTGCCGCTAGCTCTGCATTCGTGACATTCATCAGAACAGGTTGAATGGTTCCAATCGTTTCGCTAACTAATAGCCGACCTTCACTCGCTTTAATCGCCTCCAATAAATTCTTCTTATTGAGTTTTGCAATTTCAGAAGCGGAACAATCCAAATAACGTTTTTGCATTTCCAAAACCTCGGCTTTGTGCCCAAGAAAAGAGAGAAAGTGTTTTGACTATAACATGTGGAACCCACTATAGAGTCTGAACAACATCACCTTTCTAATACTTATTTTTTATGTCTAAAAAAGGAAACATTAACACTTTGATTAATATTAAATTTAAATATATTCATAGGGTAAATTTAACTATCCATTAAAACATTCTGCTTGTTTTTCATTAATAGTAATGATTATCATTATGTTTCTAACTTCATTCAGGTAAGGATGTCATAATGAAATTCGCTTATCAGGCAGCCGTTTCGGGCTTAGCCTTATTCTCTCTATCCGCCTTTGCACAAGAATATCCTCTCGGTCATCCAGTCATTAAAAACGGCATGGAAATCCAAGGTGTTTATTTACAACCTATCACCATGGATACCGAAGAAGGTCACCACAAAATGGCGCACCTACCTGCGGATAAAGCCGACGTTCACTTAGAAGCTGACATTCATGCCGTAGAAGAGAACCCGAATGGCTTTGCAGAAGGCGATTGGATGCCTTACTTAACCGTTGAATATACCGTCACAAAACTGGGTGATAAACCACAGACCCAGTCAGGCACCTTTATGCCGATGGTGGCTAGCGATGGTCCTCACTATGGTGAAAACATTAAACTGAACGGTAACGGTAAATATCGCGTAACCTACAAAATTTACCCGCCTTCACATAACCAACAAGCCGCTTTCGGTCGTCACATTGATAAAGAAACAGGCGTTGCACCTTGGTTTGAACCGTTTGAAGTCTCTTGGGACTTTGACTATGCAGGCATAGGTCGTAAAGGCAGCTACTAGTTTTTCAATGATGCGCTGGGGGCTTTCGCGGGGGTAATATTCCGCGCGAGCCCTTTTTCGCTAGTAAGAAACTCTCAATTTCAATAAGTTTGAGCCAACAATGAAAACATTTCTCAGCTTTTTACTGGTTTTTATTTGCGCATTATTTTCGCAATCCGCATTAAGTGCCGAAAAATATACGGTTGAATTAGAAATGAAGAATGGGGATTTAATCCCTCGCGTTCTCGAAGTACCAGCCAAAACCATTATTCGCATCAAAATTACCAATACTGGCACTGAACCCGCAGAATTTGAAAGCTTACAACTACGTAAAGAGAAAGTATTGGCGCCAGGCGCAAGCTCTGTTGTTGTTATTGCACCGTTAAAACCAGGTAGTTACACATTTTTCGACGATTTCCATCTTTCTCACCCAAAAGGCGAGATCATTGCTAAAGAGTAGGATCCAACATGGGGCAAGTTCTCTTTGTAGTTTGGCGTGAAAGTTTTGAAGCGCTATTAGTCATCGGTATCATCTACGCGTGGATCAAACGCCACCCAGACGCTCGAAATGGTATGAAGTACCTATGGGGCGGGGTTGGGTTAGGTATTGCCATGTCCATTTTACTGGCATTACTCATTTACGGTGTCTTCAATGTCCTTGATGACACCGGTCAATCGATTTTCATGATAGTCATGGAGATCCTCGCCTGCATATTGATTGTCCAAATGGTTTATTGGATGAATAAAAGTGGCGGCTCGATGAAAAAAGAGCTGGAATCCGGTATTAATCGTAATGCCGAACATCACAGTTGGTGGGGTGCAACACTGATTATTGCCATCGCCATTGCGCGTGAAGGCAGCGAAATCGTCGTGTTCCTCTCTAGCTTTATCATGTCGTTAACGTCAGCAAACGCGAATGAATTTATCTTTGAAGTGGCGGCTGGTATTGTCATTGCAGGTATGACGTTATACGCATTCTTATTAACTAACCGCATCATTTCATGGAAGATTTTCTTCAAAGTCACAGGCGTGATTTTGTTGTTTCTCGCCCTATCTTTACTGCTAAGGGGTGTCGAAGAAATTTCAAACTTAATGATTGAATTTGATTATCCAATCCCTGAATTTTTAATCTATCCAGCATGGGATACGAGTGCATTACTGGATGATTCTGGCGTTGCAGGAAACTTTATCTCATCATTCTTTGCGTATCGCTCACAGCCCATTTGGTTAAGTGTCATCACATTTGTTATCTACTGGATTGTGATCATCGCACTATTTATGTGGAACAAACGCCATACCGCTAAACGGAACTTACAAAATGCGTAAAACCTCTAGATTAGCAATCAGTATGATATTTGCCTCATTAATGGTATCCACTGCGCACGGCAAAGCCCTACGCTCCCCTGTGCAAACGGGGGATAATATCATTATTGCCAAAGGCGATATTCCCACCCCCGAAAAATATCAACCAGCCATTCAAGAATACTTAACCTTTGTCAATAAGGAGTTAAGTGAAATGGTCGAGCAGTTAGAGAAACTCAATCAAAGTATACAGAAAGGTCAACTGGCACAGGCTAAAGCAGCCTATATCCAAGCTCACCAGCACTATGAAACGGTACGCCCAATCATTGTGTTATTTGGCAATACTGACCGTACCATCAATTCTCGTGCAGATTATTTTCTGGATAAAGAAAAAGATTACCGCTTTGTCGGGTTCCACCTTGTTGAATATCTATTATTCTCTCAGCAAGATTTAAAAGCAGCGCTCCCCGCCTCTGATGAGCTATTACTCAAAGGCCGTGATCTGCAAAAACGTGTACTGACCGAAACCATTGAAATTCCTAAGTTGGTTCAAGCTTCTGCTGATTTTATCGAAATGATCCTTGAGACCAAATTGTCAGGTAAAGAGAATATCTATAGCCAAACAGATCTCTTCGATATGGCGGCGAATGCCAAAGGCTCTCAAGTGATCATCGATGTTATCAGCCCATTTGTTGAAGCCAAAACTCTTGATCAAATAAAAGAAAATGATCAGAAAATTAATAAAATAGTGCAGTCATATCAATTAGCTAAAGGGCAATACGCACCTTATAGCCAACTAAAACAACAAGACAAAATGACACTCTATTCTCTGTTAACGCAACAAGCTGAGCTACTCGCCACATTGCGCGCTCAGTTAGATGTTGATGTTTACTATAAATATTAAGGCATAAGTTTATGCAAGCTAAACCAAAAAACGAGTTAGATTCTTCCCGTTTTTCTCAGACCAATATTTCTCGACGCCATGCACTGAAAACATTAGTCATGGGTAGCGCAATTCTCGCCGCCCCCGCCCTCAGCGCTAAAGCGGCGATTGCCGATTGCCAACTGACTTATGATAAAAGCATCAATTACTTAGGCTCTCATCAAGCTGGGGTACTTACCCCTGAACAAAAGCATGCCTCGTTTATTGCGTTTCATATTACATCGACATCCATTGATGAGCTGCAATCGCTGTTTGATCTATTAACTCAACGCATTGCCTTTCTAACGCAAGTACAAAAATCCTCGCCAAATCAGAATGATAAAATGCCTCCTGCGGAGTCCGGTATTTTAGGAACGCTCATCCAGCCAGATTCTCTGAGTATCACCGTTTCTTTGGGAGATAGCCTGTTTGACTCACGTTTTGGGTTAGAGAAGCTAAAGCCACGCCAATTGGTGGAAATGACCAGCTTCCCGAATGACCGCCTAGAAGACAAATGGTGTGGTGGAGATGTGGTCCTACAAATTTGTGCGAATAGCCAAGAAAGCGTGATTTATGCCCTACGCGATGTATTGCGCCATACCTCGCCTTATTGGTTCCCCCTATGGAAAATCGATGGTTTCCTACCGTCACGGGATATCGACAGACACACTACCCCAATCAATTTATTCGGTTTTAAAGATGGCACCGGAAATGCGCCTTCAGATGATAATGCGTTGATGAATGAACTGATTTGGGTCACCGAAGACAGCAAAGAGCCACAATGGTGTATTGGCGGTACCTACCAAGCCGTTCGCCTTATTCGCTTCAATCTTGAATTCTGGGATAGAACACCACTGGAAGATCAAGAAAATGACTTTGGACGCCATAAAGAAACTGGCGCACCAATGGGTATGAAGCATGAGATGGATGATCCCGCTTTCGAGAAAGATCCTCACGGCGATCGCGTGCTATTTGACTCTCATATGCGTCGTGCGGAGCCAAGAAACCCAAGTCGCCATACTGCAAAATTACGCCGCCGCAGTTACAGTTATTCTTTAGGATTAACCGATAACGGCGCATTGGATATGGGGCTCATTTTTGTTTCGTATCAAAAAGATTTAAAAACCGGCTTTATTGATACCCAAAAACGCTTAAATGGTGAACCTCTCGAGCGTTACATCAAGCCATTTGGCGGGGGATACTATTTCGTTTTACCGGGAATTAAATCCGCTGAAGATCAGCTCGCCAAAGGATTATTTTCGGCATTGAAATCCACAAAATAATGCCATAAAAAAAGCCCCGATAGTCAGCTCGGGGCTTTTAGCTTTTTTCTATAAACTAAAATAGTTATTGTCTTATTATTTTTTACGATCCTTCGCGTCTTGCTCAACTTCCTGTTTCCATTCCTCTGATATTGGTGCAGCACTCTGTTTAGCTTCTACGGCTTTATTCACTGCTTTATACGCTTTATCGTAACCCGTGCCATCCTGAACATAGCCAGTCGCATTTGAACGCTTGATACCAATATTGTCAGCCTCAGCAATTGCATCAATATTGGCGCCTAAGAAAATAAAGTCCCATTTATCTTCAACTTCAGCGGATTTAATCATCGATTTAATCTTAGCTTGACTATATTTAGTGCTGCTGTTTTCTTCACCATCGGTAATAATCACAAACAACACATTATTGTTCTTGGTAATTTTTCTATTCTCACGCATCTTAATAATGCTATCACCAATCGCATCTAATAATGCGGTATTTCCCCCGACAGAATAATCATTCAAGGTAAGATTTTTAACTTTATCAATAGGTTCTCTATTATGTAGTAAACTCGTTTTATTATTAAATAAAATTGTCGTGATAAAGGTTTTATTCGCTTTATTTCTGTTCTCAGTCAGTACGCTGTTATATCCACCCACTGTGTCAGACTCAAAACCCGACATAGAACCACTTTTATCTAAAATAAAAATCAAGTCTAATACTTCAGGATCTTTAATTGGTTCAATAACTGATGTCGCGCTCGAAACATTGGAAAAAAATAATACAAAAATAGCGGATATCGTAGTAAAAAATGACGTTTTAAATAAATTCATCACCGAGCCTCTTATCATATTATCCTAATGAAACTATCGATTAGTTTCCTTGTTTCATCGGGATATCACATAAGATTACTCTGTTTAATTTATAAGCAAATTCTTAATTATCAAAACACTCACATAAACTTAATGGAATATACTTATCTCACCCACACTCCGTAATTTCGGATTTGATTAATCTGTTTAATAAACTTATTTAACTTTATATATTCCGCCGCAATCTGACTAGATGGGCTTTGTGTGAACGTTTCAACAAGCTGAACCGTTAATTGGTGATATTGTTTATTCAAATCTTGATGAATATCGACTTTATCAGCATGTTTTAGTGTTTCCGTTAATGCCACAATCTCGTTCGCGACAGTTTGCACCTGTGGGTCACTAAACGTGACTTCCGGCACTTGATAACTTAAGTGCTGGCTAATTGAATTATTTTCTTCATTTTGAGGGGTGTTAGGCACTAAATTTTGGTCGTGCACATTCGCGAAATATTCAATCAATTCAGACTGATCAAAACATTTCGATTTAATATCTTCTTGCTTGTATTGCTTATTTACCGCGCCCGGCAAAGCTTTTCCAATCGGATAAGTACAACGAAATAAATTGCCATCAATGACAGTCGCATTGCTACTTTTAATCGGTAGCGTTAATTCATGTCCATAAATAGTGACATCATACTGGGTGGGCTGATATCCCTTATAGTCATGTTGGTCGGTATACACTTCAGAAAAAGTATAATATACCCCGTGATTCGGGTTTAATATCCCGCCAGAGTTGTGCTCAAATACCATAAAAGTAGTTGTATGACCGAGTGCATCTTCCAGAGTATGCTCACCACTCGCTAATGCAACCGAACCAAATTGGTTAGGTTCAACGCGATACTCTTTGCCATCAACTTTAAATGAAATTGTTTTTTCTGTTGGATTGCTATAATAAAACTTTCCTTTATTCCCCATAATGTCCAGATCGCCACAGGCTGTCACCAATAGCATGGCTGTCGTGAGTAGGCTGACTTTCAATATAGCGTTCATTTATTCCCCCAACATCTTATTGACCACCTAGATATGCGACCAAAAAATAAACAATCAAGGGCAATAATCTTATTCATTTGAATAAAAATAGTTTTACGATTAGTGCTTAACACTCTTCACTTGTTATAAATCAAACAATCATCATGTATTACGGTAAATTATATTTAGATTTATGATGTCGAATTAATACTTATGAGTATGCGAGCGTCTTAATACTTTAAATAATAGCTGAAATACCGATTCCATCATCGGCGTCAATGTTTGGTTGTTACGCATTAGCGAAATTGAACGCGTCAGAGCTGGTTGTTGTAATTGTAAAACTTTAAGCTCAGGATCCCGTAAATGAACGGTATATAACTGAGGCAGAATGCCAATTGCCAATTTCGACCTGACCAAACCATATAAGGTTTCTATATAGTCGACTTGATAACGAGGGTTGATATTGAGCCGATTACTTTCAATCGTTGCCGTCACCAATCGGTGAATATTTCCTTTTGAAAACATCGCAATATCACGGTTATTTAATAGTTTCCAAGGTAAGTGAAATGCATTATCAGAAATAAATTCATCACGATGGATCACCGCCACAAACGGATCATCTTGAAGTGGGTACAGCGTTAATTCTTCAGGAACTGAACTATCCAAAACCCCGATGCCAAAATCAATTTCGTTATTGACCAATTTATTCACTAGTGAGTCATTCGTTTGGTCATAAAATTCCACATTCAACTTAGGAAAATATAGCTGTAATTGCTCAGGAATCATCGGGAATAATAACGAACTCACGGAAGGCACCAGCCCAATACGTAATGTGCCATCGCCCCCCTCTTCAATAATTTTCTGAATATCGCTAAACCCACGATGCGACACACTTAAAATACGCTCCGCATGAGGTAAAATCGCCGCGCCCAATTCGGTCAATGTGACAGAGGCTGCAGTACGGTTAATTAATTTACCGCCAATCACGGTTTCAATTTGCCGTAACGCGCTACTCAGCGCAGGCTGGCTCACGGCGAGACGGTTCGCTGTTTCGGTAAAATGGCGCAACTGAGCGAGGGTCACAAAATATTGCAACTGCTTTAAGGTTAATGCAGGAAGACGCTGCCATGGCTCAGTCATTGGATTTCCTCACTTAAATGGATAGTTATTCTTATCATTATGCTCTGCATTATAACCTCTCTTTATGATCTGATAAATTTTATCATCTTGGCAAACGTTTGCCTTACTCATAAAGTAGCGACATAAATCTTGAAGATGGTGTTTTATGAAGCTAACAAATCAAACTCGACGTCGTGCCGTTCAGGCCGCAAAAGGGGAAATTCCCTTTGACCTTTTGCTTACCCACGCCAATATCATCGATATGGTCACAGGTGAAATTCGCCCTGCCGATATTGGTATCACTGAAGGGCTGATTGCGAGTGTCCATCCGACGGGAAGTCGTACGGATAGCCATGAAATTCACGACCTATCGGGGCAGTTTATTTCTCCCGGCTTCATCGATACTCACGTTCATTTAGAAAGCTCCCATCTTCCTCCAGCTCGCTACGCTGAAATTGTCCTCACTCAAGGCACCACTGCAGTATTTTGGGATCCCCATGAATTGGCGAACGTACTTGGGTTGGAAGGGGTACGTTATGCTATTGATGCTAGCCGTAATCTACCTCTGGATGTCATGGTTGCTGCGCCATCTTCGGTACCATCAACACCCGGCTTAGAAATGTCAGGGGCAGACTTTGCAGGACAAGAAATGTCTACCATGCTCAGTTGGCCAGAGGTGCGTGGTGTCGCAGAAGTGATGGATATGTTTGGTGTGTTGCATGGCAGTGAGCGCATGGAAGAAATCCTCGATGCCGGATTAAATTCAGGAAAAATCATTGAAGGTCATGCGCGTGGATTAAAAGGCGCTGATTTACAAGCTTACCTTGCCGCTGGCGTGACATCAGATCACGAACTCACCTCTGCTGAAGATGCTCTCGAAAAACTACGTGCAGGGCTGACGCTCGAAATTCGAGGTTCTCACCCTTATTTATTACCTGAAATTGTCGCGGCCTTACAAACACTTCCCCATCTATCATCACAAATTACCGTGTGTACCGATGATGTACCACCGGATATGTTGATTGAAAAAGGGGGCGTGATAGCCCTACTGAATTTGCTGATTGAACACGGACTGCAAGCCACAGATGTCTTGCGCTTTGCGACGCTCAATGGCGCCATTCGCTTGCAACGCAATGACCTTGGTCTGATTGCCGCTGGTCGTCGAGCAAATTTAGTTGTGTTAAATTCACTGGAAACTTTAAACGCTCAGAAAGTGTACGTTGATGGTAAAAAAGTGGCAGAAAATGGGCAACTTACCCGCCCAATCGCACCAGAAAATACGATTTTGCCACCACGCGACACCATGCACTTAGCGCCAATCTCCGCACAAGATTGCCAACTTCAACTCACTGATTTACGAAATGGCACAGCGCGATTACGCCATATTAGTGGTGCTCGCTTTACCCAATGGGGGGAAGTGGATGTACCGGTGAAAGATGGCATAGTACAACTCCCTGACGAATTTAGTTTAATCCGCGTACAACACCGTCATGGTCGCCATGATGCCAAACCTCAAGTTGCCTTGTTAAAAGGATGGGGTGAATTACGCGGCGCCATTGCCACCAGCTACTCTCATGATTCCCATAACCTTGTGATACTCGGGCGGGATGCAAACGATATGGCAATGGCAGCCAACTTACTGATTGAAAGTGGCGGCGGTATGGCATTAGTCCAAGATGGTAAAGTCCTAGCCCATGTCGCCATGCCAATTGCGGGCATGCTATCTGAATTACCAGCGCCTGAGCTTGCTGCCCAATTTCGCCAACTGAGAGAATTAAGTAGCCAAATCGCCGATTGGGAACCACCGTATCGCGTGTTCAAAGCGATTGAAGGCACCTGCCTTGCATGTAATGCAGGTCCTCATTTAACTGATTTAGGATTAACTTGCGGTACCACCCGCCAAATTGTCAATGCCGTCTTAGAACGTCATGAACATACTCACCATATAAAAAATAATGATAGGAGCGCCAATTAATGGCTAACAATTCTCGTCATCAGCCAACATCAGGGAGTTGGTTAGAAAGACGTTTTGCACTGCGTGAACGGGGTAGTTCAATCAGAACAGAATGCCTAGCTGGAATCACTGGGTTCCTTGCAGCAGCCTATTTACTTGTGGTTATTCCGGGATTATTAGCCGCAGGCGGAATGGATAAAGGCGCGGCGACCACTGGCACTATCATCGTATTTGTATTAGCCAGCCTCTTAATGGCATTTTATGGCAATCTACCATTTATTGTGGGTCCCGGCATTGGCGGCTCCGTTTTAGTCGGGGTTACTCTCGCAGGCAGCGAAGGGATTGATTGGCAAATCGGTTTAGGTATCGCGTGTTGGTCTGGGATTTTATTTTTCCTGTTAACCAAATTCGGTTTACGTGAAGTGGTTACCCGTTCAGTTCCACAGTCTATCAAGCTCGGTTTAACTGCCTCGATTGGCTTGTTCGTGGCGATACTGGGTTTTCGTAACGCAGGCTTAGTCCTCGCTAACCCAAAAACGAATGCGTTAATGCTTGGCGACTTTCTCTCTCCGGGCGCCTTAGTCGCACTTGCCGGTTTCTTTGTCGCGATTGCACTGCAATCTCGCCGTATTCCGGGAGGGATTTTATGGGCAATTTTATTCGCCACTTTGCTAGGGATTCCTTTCGGCGTCACTAAATTACCAGAAAGTTTTATCGGCGTGCCCCACTCAATTGCCCCTGTTTTGGGACAAGTGGATTTAATCGGCGCACTCAATATCGCGTTCTTACCGTTCTTGTTCGTCTTTTTTGCAGCTGAATTTTTCTCCACCATGGGCACGACATTAGCGGTGGGTGGCGAGGCTGGATTACTGGATAAAGAAGGTAATATGCCGAATATCAATCGACCCTTTATTGTGGATTCCATTGCGGCGGCATTAGGTCCTTTAGTCGGTATTCCTGCAGCAACGGCTTTAATTGAATCTTCCGCCGCGGCTGAAGCGGGAGGAAAAACAGGGATGACCGCATTGGCGGCAGCATTTATGTTCCTTCTGATGTTGCTGTTTACGCCAATTGCTTTAATGATCCCAGCGCAAGCAACCGCACCCGCGTTAATCTTAATCGGCTTAAATATGTTTAGCGGATTACGCAAAGTTGATTTAGGTAACTTTACTGACGGCCTACCAGTACTCATGATGGTGATGATTACGCTCATCGCAAACAGTTTCGGTACAGGTATTGCTGGCGGGCTACTGTTCTATATCTTAATTAAAGCCGTAGCAGGCAAGTGGCGTGAAATTCCAATCAGCCTATGGATTCTCGCAGTCCCCTTAGTGTATTACTTCTCCACCCTCGTGAAGCACTAAGTTTAATAAAAAAATCCCCTAATTCTCTCAATATTAGGGGATTTCACGTTAAAGGTTATGATTCAATCTTCACCTTATTTTAAATCAACGGTGGAATTTGAGGCAGGATAGGCACTTCAATCACGGTAGGTCCTTGGCGGTTAAATGCGTCACGGCAAGCCGCTTTTACCTCATCAATCGTTGTGGCTTTTAACGCGGTACAACCATAACCTTTACCTAACGCCACAATGTCTAAGTTTGGAATATCCAGACCCGGAACCCCCGGCGTTTCTTCTAACACGGCAAATGATTTTAAAATCGCATATTCGCTATTTCGCGGGATTACAAATACAATCGGTAAATTGTGTTGAGCGGCGCTCCATAACCCTTGAATAGAATATTGCATCGAACCATCACCTATAATTGACATCACCGGACGATGGCGTCCACTGTCTTTTTCCGCTAATGCAATTCCCACGCTCGCAGGTAAATTCCACCCTAGCGAACCGCTGGCAAAGGTATAGAAAGAATCCGGCGATTCAATCGGCCATTCACGATGGAGTTCGCCAAGATTGGAAGGCGA
Organism: Providencia alcalifaciens DSM 30120; assembly: GCF_000173415.1. Taxonomy (GTDB): domain Bacteria; phylum Pseudomonadota; class Gammaproteobacteria; order Enterobacterales; family Enterobacteriaceae; genus Providencia; species Providencia alcalifaciens. The sequence continues at coordinate 134,474 of NZ_ABXW01000049.1, forward strand.
CTCTTCAACTAGAATCGTCTCTTTCGGAGAAACTTCTCTCAGCGCTTTAAACAGCTGTGCTGCACTCAAAACAGTAGAATCACCTTTTACTTCCGGCGCGGCTGGGTGTGGAGCCATACCATGTGATTGCTTTTCCACGCTATTTTTTGGCGCAGGTCGCGCTTTCACACGCTGTGTTAACCCTTCAATTGCCAATACTGAATCACTGAGTAAACTATCCCCAACAGGCGCTCTTCCTACCTCAATAGGATCGTCAGTAATATGCAATAAACGCATGCCATCAGGAAGATAACTTCCTGCCACATAAGGATAATAACGAAATACCGGCGCACCAATAATTAACGCCAAGTCGTGTCCTTTCAGCTTATCGGATAATGGACCCATCGCAAAAGGCAGTCCTCCGGCATACAGAGGATGCGTTTCAGGGAATGGTGGACGTTCAGAAGCCGGAGCCGCCCACACAGGAATATTGAGCTTTTCAGCTAATGCGATTCCAGCATCCCAACCCTCACCTCGAGCAATTGCAGAACCATAGATCAGTACCGGATTTTTCGCCGAGCTAAGCGCATCCGCAAAGGCTTGTAAGCGAGCGGGATCATAACCAATCCGCTGTGAAACTTCGCGTACAACGGCTTCTTGAGCAATCGCAGGCTTGTCCCAATCATCCAGCGGAATGGAAAGGAAAACAGGTCCTGCTGGCGGCTGGAGAGCCATCGCATACGCCCGCATAAATGCCGCAGGTACATCCTCTGCACGAGCCGGTTGATAACTCCATTTGACCCAAGGCTTGGGTAGCGTTTCAGGCTCAATATTGGTTAACCACGGCTCCATTAATAACATTTCACGGGTTTGGTTTCCGGCAGTAATAATCAGTGGAGTGCGATTCATGTAGGCAGTCAGGATGTTACTCATACCATTACTGAGCCCAGCGGAGGTATGTAAGTTGACCATCGCCACTTTACGCATACCTTGGGCATAGCCATCCGCAGCAGCAACCGCCGAAGCTTCATGTAATGTCTGGATATAACGAAAATCACTCGGAAAATCTTTTAAAAATGTCTCTTCTGTCGAGCCTGGGTTCCCAAAAATAGTGGTAATGTCCAACTGACGTAATAAATCAAAAGTAACTTGGCGAATGGTTTTCTTCATTTTAAATACCCTAATTAAGATATCTGGATCAGTTCCTATCATAACGAATCCCTCAATGAAAAACATTTACACCAGAGATGCTTCTCCACTTTTAAATCGCTCAAATAATTTTAAATTTCAATATAATACAATAGGTTAAAATAACATCTTGTTTCGATGATAGAAATAAAATAGGAATAAAAACTACCTATTAAGATTTAATCCATATAAATCACGAAAGAGACCTAAGAATATTGGCATTTATATTCATTTCATCTGCTCTTTAATAAAGAAAAAGTAAATGAAACCTTCCCTAGAAGCATCTAAAACGTGAGTCATATGGCAATGACTTAACAAACATTAACAAAATAACGGCTTTATGCCACTCATCACACTTCTAACAATTAACCCACTCAACGCCTCATTTCTACGCCCTAGAAACACGTCAAAAACTCGATGAGTTTCCCATCTGATGGGGAAATTTAAAATTTAAATTAAAATCAATGAATTAGATTATTCATAACGGTTTATATAATTGAATAACATTCTGGTAATAAATTAAATCAATCAATAAATGCGTTTTTTTTAAACAATTTAATTAACTAAAAGTTATAGCAACCCAAACAAAACTCATTGTTAAACAAAAGTTAAGCAAAGTAATTTAATTTAACACCAATGTTAAATTGCAAAAGTAAACACTCTGGTAAACTCATATGAGGTAAAATAATGATCTTAGATGCCAGTTATACGTTATTATTTGCGTGCTTAGCGCTTCTTATTGGGATGATCGTGGTTAAAATCAGCCCTTTTCTACAGAAAAACCATATTCCGGATGCCGTTGTTGGCGGATTTATTGTTGCGATTGTTTTATTAATTGTTGATAAAGCCGCTGGCTATACCTTCTCATTCGATACGTCATTACAAAGCACATTAATGATTGCTTTTTTCTCATCAATTGGTTTGAGCTCAGACTTTTCCCGATTAATAAAAGGTGGAAAACCACTCGTTATTTTAACTCTCGCTGTAACAATCTTAATTGTGATTCAAAACATGGTCGGTATGGGCATGGCTGTCATGCTAAATGAAAGTCCATTTATTGGTTTGATAGCGGGCTCAGTTACCTTAACCGGTGGTCATGGTAACGCAGGTGCTTGGGGACCGATCCTTGCCGATAAATACGGTGTAACAGGTGCTGTTGAGCTTGCTATGGCATGTGCCACAATGGGGCTTGTACTGGGTGGACTCATTGGTGGACCTGTCGCTCGTCACTTACTGAAAAAAGTCACTATTCCTAAAGCGACAGAGCAAGAAAAAGAGACAATTCTCGAAGCATTCGAGCAGCCGTCAGTGAAAAGAAAGATCAACGCCAACAACATCATTGAAACCATTTCAATGCTGATCATTTGTATCGTTGCCGGTAGTTACATCAGTGAATTAGTCAAAGATACACCAATGCACCTCCCTACATTCGTCTGGTGTCTGTTTGTAGGTATTATTATTCGTAACGTCTTAACTCACGTATTTAAGCACGAAGTTTTCGAACCTACTGTTGATGTATTAGGTAGCGTGGCACTCTCACTGTTCCTTGCTATTGCCCTGATGTCATTAAAATTTGGTCAATTAGCGAGTATGGCAGGTCCGGTATTAATCATCATTGCCGTACAAACGGTAGTTATGGTGCTATTTGCCTGCTTTGTGACCTTCAAAATGATGGGAAGTGACTATGATGCCGTCGTCATCAGTGCAGGTCACTGTGGATTTGGAATGGGTGCAACGCCAACAGCGATTGCCAACATGCAAACTGTTACCCGCGCATTTAGCCCATCCCATAAAGCTTTCCTCGTTGTTCCAATGGTAGGAGCATTTCTTGTGGATATCACCAACAGTATCGTAATTAAGCTGTTTATTGAATTAGGTGCATCCATCGGTTAATTCTCGATACTGTATGCCAGTTCATAACTAAATGTATATGAGCTGGCATTGTCACTTTAGATATTTTCTCGTTTTATTCGCTTTGAATCCTTTTTTCCTTTCGAGTAAGTGACTCCGATATCGGATCCTCTCCCGGCTTTTCTGTAAAATAAGAAAAAATGCAATATATTGCTTAGGTTACCAATAATGAAATTAAGGCACCTTGATATTTTCTATGCTGTTATGACTTGTGGCTCACTGACACGTGCCGCTGAAGTTCTCCATATTTCCCAACCTGCGGCGAGTAAAGCCCTTAAACATGCGGAACAACAGCTTGGACTGGTTTTATTTCAACGGATTCGAGGGAAATTAATTCCAACAGATGAAGCTAATTTATTATTTGAGGAAGCCAAGGAAGTTTATCAGAATTTAGATAGACTCAGAATTTTGGCACAAAATTTATCACGAAATCCACAAGGTAAATTAGCGATTGGGTGCTTACCAAGTCTGGGTCTTAACTTAGTTCCCGAAGTCACCGCCCTTTTTATTAAAAAACATCCGAATATCAAACTCACTATTGGCACGCATCACACTACCGATATTTTGCAATTATTAACCCAGCAAGATCTGGATATTGGTATCGCGTTTAATTTAGCGATCGAAGGCGGGATCACTGTCCTTCCCGTCGCCGACATTCCACTCGTATATGTTGACAGTCAGCCACCCATATCTTCCCCCGTATCATTAATGGATATCGATCAAAACCGTTGGATCCACCCAGGATCAGACTCATTGTCTCAACTGCTACAACAGGTACATGAGTTCGAGGAATCGAATATCAGTGTGCATACTTATCATATGGCTGCAGAGTTTGTGCGTGCAGGATTAGGTTGCAGTATTACCGATATTTTTTCCGCGGAACATACCTTACCTGAATCCATGATTTATCCACTCAAAGAGCATTTACACCTCGCTGTATCAGTCTTCCATCGTGCTGACAGACCACTGACCAAAGCCGCCCAAAATTATGTAAACACCTTGTCGCTAATACTAAAAAAACGCAACGCAGTAGTTAACCAAAAGTTATACTCTGGTGATGAAAACTCAATTGTTTAGTCTGACTATTCGCCGTTAAATGATAACTCCTAAGTTATTATTGGTTGCGGAATATTATGACTAAACATGTGGTAGTGATCGGTGCAGGGGTGATTGGATTAAGTACCGCATATGCTTTAATTAAAGCAGGTCAAACCGTCACACTCATTGAATCCGATTCTGATGTGGGCATGGAAACAAGTTTTGCTAACGGTGGTCAATTAAGTTATCGCTATGTTTCACCATTAGCGGATGCTGGCGTTCCCTTACAAGGTTTACGCTGGATGGGTAAAAGTGATTCCCCATTAAATTTAAGAATCGATTTTACCTTACATCAGCTTGCTTGGATGACTCAATTCACATTAGCTTGCAACCGCACAACCAATAAAATCAATGGCGCCCATTTATTACGATTATCACTCTTAAGCCAAAATGTAATGAATACTTGGCGAACAAGTGGCGATATTTCTGATTTTGCTTGGGAGAAATCAGGGAAATTAATTATCCATCGAGATCAATCTAGCTTTAAAAAAGCCAGTGAAACCGTAGATAAAGAATTCCAAAAAGTACTCAGTGCACAAGAAATTGTTCAACTAGAGCCTGCATTGAAAAATATCCAATCACAATTAGTTGGTGCTATCTACGCGCCAAATGATGAAACCGCAGATTGTTATTTATTCTGCAAAAATATTCTGGCGTACTTAACAACACAACCACAATTTAAATTATGCCTCGAGCATTCAGTAAAATCCTTTATTAAGCTTGGCAATGCCATTACTGGTGTAGAGACGTCTCAAGGCACCATTCAAGCCGATGATGTTGTGATTTGTGCGGGTAACGGAAGTCGAGAGCTATTAAAACCACTCGGTATCGATGTACCCATTTTAGGTTTAAAAGGTTACAGCCTCAGTGTGGAATATCCACACATGACACATATCGTTCCTAAAATTAGTGTTACCGACTACGGCAATAAAATTGTTTACGCCAAACTGCATGATCAATTGCGTATCGCGGCAATGGTAGATATTGGCTATGACAAATATGGATTACGGGAAAACAGAATTTCTGCATTAAAAAACATTATTAAAAAACATTTCCGAATTTACCTAAAATCGATGAAGCAGAAACATGGTGCGGTTTACGTCCGTCAACACCCAAGGGACCCCCTATGTTAGGCAAGACAACACACAGCAATTTATGGCTCAATGTGGGTCATGGCAGTTTAGGTTTTACATTAGCAGCGGGTAGCGCAGAGATATTAACTCAGCTCATTACTCAGCAGAGTTCTCCAATTTCACTAGAAGGATTAACGAGGTAATTGATGCCAATTAAACGGAATAACCCAAAACCCCGCTTAGCGGATAGCGTTGAATATGCTGGCTTAGTTTACTTATCAGGACAGGTCCCTACTGATTTAACCGGAGATATTACAACGCAAACCCAAGACGTATTAAACAAAATTGATGCATTGCTTGCAGCCAGTAACAGTGACAAAACACGTATTTTATCTGCACAGGTGTGGATTAAAGATATGAAACGCGATTTTGCTGACTTTAATACTGTTTGGGAAGCATGGATGCCGGCTGAATTTAGCCCTGCTCGCGCTGCCGTTGAAGCTAATATGGCACGAGAACAAGTTCTCGTTGAAGTGATGGTCACTGCTGCCCAACGTTAATTATTACTCATTCGCTATCGCATTCAAAAGGTTAGATTTATTCTTTTGAATGCTTGTTTTACTCCTCTTTTCATCTTTTTCGTCCAATTTCTATCTCAATCACTCTTTTTATTACCCTTCTAATAAAAAAAATACGCCTTTATCTAGCATTCCTACTACTATTATCTATATACGCTATTTAAATAATTATCTGAAAATTAAAACAAAACCAATAATTATTGGTTGTTTTTATATCAAGATGGAGAGATTACATGACCCAAACTGTGATTGAGCATGTTTTATCCCGATTACAGGATTTAGGCATCAATGACATTTTTGGCGTTGCAGGTGATTATGCTTTCCCAATTAATGACGCTGTTTGCGCTAATCCAAACTTACGTTGGGTAGGAAACTGCAACGAGCTTAATGCGGCCTATGCCGCAGATGGTTATGCGCGTTTAAAGGGGGTTGCCGCCCTCGCCAGCACGTTCGCAGTCGGAGAACTTAGCGCCTTAAATGGCATTGCTGGTGCGTATGCAGAGAGATTACCAATTTTTCATTTAGTGGGCATGCCATCTAGCCATATTCAAAAAAATCAACGCATTATGCATCACACTTTAGGTGATGGTGACTTTGACGTATTTTACAAAGCGGCTCAATCTTTCGCTTGTGCTCACGCAATACTCACGCCTGAAAATTGTGTTAGCGAAATGAATCGCTTAATTACCCACGCCCTATCACAAAGACGCCCTGTCTATATTGGTATTCCCGCTGATTATGCCGTTCAACGTATTGCCATATCGAAAGCAAAACCATTGGTGCTACCGACCAGCCGACCTGATACATTGAAAAAAGTCATTAGCTTAATTGCCCATAAACTTCAAAATAGCGAATCAGCTTGTGCATTAATTGGTTCCCTCATTTCGCGGTTTGATTTAGTCAAAGAAACCGAAGCTATCATCAAATCAACTCATCTACCCTATGCCACCATGTTTATGGATAAAGGCGTCTTAAATGAGACAGACCCTCAATATATGGGAATGTATTCCGGACATTTAATGAATTTAGCAGTCGCTGATTTTATTGAAAACTGTGACTGCATTTTAAATATTGGTGCAGCAATGAGTGATGTAAATACAGGATGCTTCAGCGCCAATATTCTCCCTGACAATCTGATTCAGATTATGGACGATCACGTGGTGATTGATTCTATTGTTTATACTCAAGTTTATATTTATGAGCTTTTGAATGAACTCAAAGATATTTTGACATTTATTCCTAGCACATCAATAAAAGCACATGGTTTAGGAAACCCCATCTCCAACAATGAAGGAAAAATAACGAGTAGTTATTTATATCCACGATTTGAAAAATTTATAAAGCAAAATGACATTGTGTTTGCAGATACCGGTACATTCTCAATGGGATTAGGCTTTGCACTTCTTCCTAAAGAGGTTTCATTTCAAACCCAATCCTTATGGGGCTCTATTGGTTGGGCGACACCTGCCGCATTAGGCGCAGCCCTTGCAGCCCCCCATCGTCGAGTCATTCTCGCGACCGGAGAAGGTTCACACCAATTAACGGCTCAAGAAATTAGCCAATTTGCACGTTGGGGACTTAAGCCGCTGATCTTTGTTCTCAATAATGATGGCTACCTTATTGAACGTCTTTTCTGCCATCAGCCTGAAGCTTATTATAACGACGTACATCCATGGAATTATGCGCAACTCCCTGCGACCCTTGGATGCAAAAATTGGTATTGCCAAACAGTGACAACCTGTGAAGAGCTCGATCGCGTTCTTAATACACTCGAAAGAATAGACACTGCCGCCTATATAGAAATTATGACTGACAAGTATGAAGCATCAGAATTACTTAAAAAAATGGGGGAAATCATTCGCACGGGAATACCAAAGGCTCACACCGCTTAAATATCGCTACTCGCCGCCATCACTTGGTGGCTTATCATTATTGATACTTACCGTTTGTTTCGTCGAATCCACCAAATACCCACGATGACTAACGCAGCAATAACCAACCAAGAAAAGTGAGGATGGAATGGAAGTGACAATACAAGTGAGCTCACAAAGTACCCAATAGAAACAATCAGGCATCCCCAAATTGCACCGCCAAAAATATTTAACACAAAAAATCTCAGCGGATTCACTTTGCTAGCACCAATAATAATGGGACCGATGGTTCTCATGCCATAAGCAAACCGAATTCCAATAATAATCCAATTTTCATGACGCTGTATCAATTGCTGCACCCGCACGATTTTATGTTGATGCTTTTGAAATTTAGGTAAAACTTTCGCTCCCGCATAGCGCCCAACGAAAAAAAGTACGTTATCGCTAAACACACCGCCCAGAGCAGCAAATAACATCGTCAAAGGATAAGAAAGTAATTGATTATGGGCAGCAACCCCTGATAAAAAGGCAGCCGTTTCACCTTCAAGCATTGCACCAAGAAATACAGCCCAATAACCATATTCCATTAACCAATGAGTTAAAACTTCAGACATAAAATGAGGAGCCTTTCCAAACCAATCAATAAGCGATATCTCTGGCTAAAATCTTAGCACAAATAAATATGAAATTTGAGGTCTCTGCGAGTTGATTCAATATGATGGAAAACTGCAGGTTAGGATAGCGATACATAAAAAAACTGCACTTAACGCTGACTTAAGTGCAGGGGATCACAACGCATAAAATATAAATATAGACTATTTATTATATAAGCTAGCATTGATTGAGATATCGTTGCCTTCACCTTCAGTATTAACTGACGTTATGATGAAATACTTTGCTCCAGCTTCATCTGCTTTTTGTGACACCGCATTCACATAATCCGTTGTTGTCGCTGCATTCATGACAATATTAATGTTACCCATTAATTTCATTTCCATAGATTGAACATAATTAATTTCAGTTGCACTCATCGCAAATGGACTTAAAAACATCAAGCTAACTAGTGCTACTTTTAATTTATTCATCAAATTCACCTTTATTTAAATAAATGACTATTAATTAACACTTCCACTTTTAGAAAATCCAATATTGATAATCATCAAAAGAAGCGTTATTTATCTATTAGTAAAAAATGATATCTATCTATTAAAATAAAGAATGCCATGAAGAAGATCAAATTTAATATCATGCTGAATTGAACAAATATTGCTTTTATTTGTGCAATGTTAATTTTTTAAAACTAGAGCTAAAAATAGCAACAAATACAAGCTTATCCCTAGCATCAGAATGAATATAACGATGCTACAGATTTACCGAGTTTTTTAGCCAAATCGGAAGCCGCATAGCGGTCCATCACAATCTCAATATACGCAGCTGAGTCTGTTATTTCAGCCTGTTTAATGGCGGCATCTAGCTCGTCGCAAGTTGTTACTGTTTGGCAAAACCAATCATCACAGCCTAATGCAGCAGGAAGTTGTGCATAATTCCACTGAGGTAAATCGTTGTAATAGGCCTCTGGCTCTTTACATAATAACCGCTCAATAAGGTAGCCATCATTATTCAACACAAGCACAATCGGCTTTAAACCAAAGCGCGCAAATTGGCTAATTTCTTGAGCCGTTAATTGGTGTGAACCTTCCCCCGTCACTAAAATCACACGTGTATTTGGCGCCGCAATCGCAGCACCAAAAGCCGCTGGTGTTGCCCAACCAATAGAGCCCCATAATGTTTGATTATGAAATTGGGCATCTTTAGGTAATAGCGCAAAACCAAGCCCCATGGAAGCCGTGCCGGTCTCCGCAACAATAATATCCTGCGCTTTAAACATCTGCTCTAAACGAGGATACAAATATTGTGCTGTAATTTGTCCATTAGCCTCTTTTCTTGGCTCGCCTAATCCTTGCGCCTTAATACCTTTATGCTGTAATGAAGGCGCTAATGTTTGCAGTTTTTCTAACACCTCTTTCATGACGACATTCGGATAAATAGCTGAACCCACTTTCACATGATCCGCTAAAATATTAATACGCTGTTCAGGGGAGACCGATGCCGTAAAACTTCCCGAATTAAAATCAGTCAATACTGCACCAATACCTAAAATACAGTCGCAACTCTCCACGAACTCCCCAACTTGCGCATTCATTAACTTGCCGTTATATATCCCCATGTAAGTCGGGTTAGATTCACTAACAATCCCCTTATCCATAAACATGGTGGCATAAGGTAGTCCCGTCTTATCAATAATTGCCTGCACATTATCCGAACACCCTAAACGAGCAGAGAGGATCCCCGGAATAATACACGCTTTTTGACTGACACTCAGTTTATCCAAAATCGCATTCACCGCCGCCTTTAAGGATTGGTCATCACTTTTTAGCGGAATACGCTTTTCATGCTGACTTTTAGTCATAACCGGCATTACCGCATAATCGGATGGGAACCCCATATAGACTGGTCGACGTTCTTTTAGTGCCGCTGCAATTAATCGTTCTGTTTCATCAATGCAATTTTCTGGCGTTAAGATCCCATGAGCACAACTTAAGTGCTGACTCATTTTATAGAACACCTCAAAATCACCATCCCCCAATGTATGGTGAACAAGACGATGGCTTTTTTGTACACCACTGGCTGGCATACCAACCAAATGGAAGACGGGTAGATGCTCCGCATACGAACCCGCTAAGCCATTCAAAGCACTAAGTTCACCCACCCCAAAAGTTGTTGAAAGTGCAGCGATTCCTTTAATTCTTGCATAGCCATCTGCGGCATAAGCCGCATTTAACTCATTACAATTTCCTATCCAACGCAACGTTTTACTTTCACAGACCGCATCTTCGATAGGGAAAGCATAATCACCCGCGACACCAAAGACCTCGTTAATACCCAGCATATGCAGGCGATCAAGAACATATTCGATAACTGTTTTCATTGTTTCATTCCCAATAATAATGATGGCTGATTATTCAGCTTTGTATTATTACTAGCTCGAATATTGCATTAACGGAAATTATTTATAATCATCATCGCTATAACAAAATATCATAGAGGTTAGGATGGAGATTCGAGGATTACGCTATTTTGTTGAAGTTGTTCAGCAAAACAACTTTAGTCGTGCAGCAGATAAATTGTGCGTCACTCAACCCGCTATCAGCCGTAGTATTCAAAAGTTAGAACAAGAGCTCGAATACACGTTGTTAATCCGAGAAACTGACGGGGTAAAAATGACAGATGAAGGCGAGATTTTATTCAACCATGCACGGCAAATACTGGAGCAGTTTGACAGGATGAACGATGCATTAAAAAACAGATCAGATCCCCTCTCTGGGGTGTTAAAAGTTGGCTTACCCCCTGTTATCGCTTCAACCTACTTTGCCGACATCATCATGGAATTTAGCCAAAAATTCCCACAAGTTGAATTACAAATCATTGAATTAAGCTCTAACCACATGATGGATGCTATGCTCAGAGGAGATGTTGAAACCGCAGCGATCATGTCTCCATTTGATGAACAACAATTTAATTTATACCGATTCGCAACTGACCGTTTAATGCTACTCGTTAATGATAAGCATCCATTAGCCTCTAAAAATATCGTTAAATTTGCAGAAATTCTGAATGAGCCATTTATCTTTTTCCAAGATAGCTATCGCATCAATGAATTGGTGACGAGTGCTTGTGGTATTCATGGTAAAAAACCGATGATTGCTGGGCGTAGCGGGCATTTAGACCTTGTTATGGCGATGGTACGGGCTGGGGTCGGGGTTACATTACTTCCTGAAAGTATGTGGCAAAAAAATCACATTGATGGGCTGTCCATTATTCCCGTTACGGAGCCAGTGTTGGCTTATGAGCTTGCCTTATCTACCTTAAAAGGTGCGCATCCTAGCCGTAGAGCAAATGCATGGATAGCGTTAGCATTAAAAATGTTGAATGTTAAATCTTAGAGATTTAACCATTTCATTTCTTTTTCAAACTTTTGACCATTTTTTCGTTCCCATTAGTACAAGTTTTACCTTAACTGGGCTACTATGATGGGCGCAAATGCACCTTTCGACTCTTCGCGCGTCCACTATAACAACAAGATAAAATGACGTTGGCACCGAAAGTCAGAAGCCCATAAATACATTCAATATTCAACAAGTTAAAAACATGACAGAAAACCAAAGTTTCGAATCTCATACGCCGATGATGCAACAGTACTTAAAACTCAAAGCGCAACATCCCGATATTTTACTGTTTTATCGTATGGGAGATTTCTACGAACTCTTCTTTGATGATGCTAAAAAAGCGTCTCAATTATTGGATATTTCTCTTACCAAACGCGGTCAATCTGCGGGGCAGCCAATTCCAATGGCGGGTGTCCCTCACCATGCAGCAGAAAACTACTTAGCGCGATTGGTGCAAATGGGAGAATCTGTCGCAATTTGTGAACAAATTGGCGATCCTGCCACTAGCAAAGGTCCTGTAGAGCGCCAAGTCGTGAGGATCGTAACCCCTGGCACCATCACTGACGAAGCGTTATTGAATGAACGCCAAGACAACTTATTAGCGGCAGTTTGGCAAGAATCCCAAGGTTATGGTTTCGCCACCTTAGATATCGCATCAGGTCGTTTTATTATCAGTGAAATCGATGATGATGAGTCATTAAAAGCTGAGCTTCAGCGTACTCGTCCTGCGGAATTACTCTATCCTGAAGATTTTGCTAGCATGTCCTTGATTGAATTGAATAAAGGATTACGCCGTCGACCGATTTGGGAATATGAATTAGACACGGCAAAACAGCAATTAAACCTGCAATTTGGCACCAAAGATTTGGTCGGATTCGGCGTTGAAAATGCCCATAAAGCTTTACGTGCAGCGGGTTGCTTACTGCAATATGTTAAAGATACTCAACGAACAGCACTCCCGCACATTCGTAGCATTATTATGGAAAAACAACAAGATAATGTTATTTTAGATGCAGCAACACGCCGAAACTTAGAGTTAACTCAAAACCTTGCAGGTGGAACAGAAAACACACTCGCCGCTATTTTGGATAAATGTGTGACACCAATGGGTAGCCGTATGCTAAAACGCTGGCTTCATACCCCACTGCGTAATCTCACCGTGTTAACCAACCGCCAGCAAGCCATTGGTGCCTTGCAACAATATGGCATTGAGCTGCAACCATTCTTACGTCAAATTGGTGATCTGGAACGAGTCCTTGCTCGACTCGCTTTACGTTCCGCTCGCCCTCGTGACTTAACACGTATGCGCCATGCGTTCCAGCAATATCAGGATATTCACCAAATTCTGGCACAATCAGACTGTGGTTACCTGAATACGTTAACCCAACGGGTTGGTCGATTCGATGAGTTACAAGACCTGCTAGAAAAGGCGATTGTCGACGCTCCTCCAGTATTAGTCCGTGATGGTGGTGTTATTGCGACTGGCTATAACAGTGAACTCGATGAATGGCGAGCATTAGCTGATGGCGCAACAGATTATCTTGACCGCTTAGAGATTCGTGAACGTGAAAAACTGGGTATCGATACCCTGAAAGTGGGCTATAACGCAGTACATGGTTACTACATTCAAGTGAGTCGTGGGCAAAGCCATCTCACCCCAATTCATTATGTACGCCGCCAAACATTGAAAAATGCAGAACGCTATATTATCCCTGAATTGAAAGAGTATGAAGATAAGGTTCTAACATCAAAAGGCAAAGCACTGGCTATCGAAAAAGCCCTGTATGATGAACTGTTTGATAGACTACTGCCTCATTTAGCCGCATTACAAACCAGTGCAGAAGCTCTGGCTGAACTGGACGTTCTCTCCACTTTGGCTGAACGAGCGGACACTCTGGGCTATGCCTGCCCTCAATTGACGGACAAACCCGGTATTCAGATTACTGAAGGTCGACATCCTGTTGTTGAACAAGTACTTAGTGAGCCATTTATTTCTAACCCGCTATCCCTTTCTCCACAGCGCCGCTTGCTGATCATTACAGGCCCCAATATGGGCGGTAAAAGCACCTACATGCGCCAAACTGCGTTGATCACTTTGCTGGCTTACATTGGTAGTTTTGTTCCTGCGAGTAAAGCGGTGATTGGTCCGGTTGACCGTATTTTTACGCGTGTGGGCGCCTCTGATGACCTTGCTTCTGGACGTTCAACCTTTATGGTAGAAATGACAGAAACAGCGAATATTTTACATAATGCGACTGAACACAGTTTAGTTCTGATGGATGAAATTGGTCGAGGTACCTCAACCTATGATGGGCTTTCATTAGCGTGGGCTTGTGCAGAAAATTTAGTCAACCGTATCAAGGCAATGACCCTGTTTGCCACCCACTATTTTGAATTAACTACCCTGCCGGAAAAACTGGAAGGTGCGGTTAATATTCACCTCGATGCCATGGAGCACGGTGATACCATTGCCTTCATGCATAATGTCCAAGATGGCGCAGCAAGCAAAAGTTATGGCTTAGCCGTTGCTTCTCTAGCGGGTGTACCGAAAGAAGTGATTAAACGCGCTAAGCAAAAACTCAAAGAGTTAGAAGTTATCTCCAATAATGCCAATGCCAGCCATGTAGATAGCGCTCAGCTAAGCTTCTTAGGTGCAGTAGAAGAAGAACCGTCTCCCGTATTAGCCGCTTTAGAAGACATTGACCCCGATAAACTCACCCCACGCCAAGCCCTTGACTGGTTATATCGTTTAAAGGAAATGGATAACTAACATGGATGAATACGCTGAATTATTAGCGCCAATTAAGCAATTTTTACAGTGTGAAACGCCTGATGCATGGATCCACAAAGCGAGTCAGCCTGAAAATTTGCCCATTATTTTGAAGGACCATTTATTGTGTGAATTAAAAGCCGCGCAAAGCGCCATGTTTTTAATTCGCAAATATGCCGTTGATAAAGAAAGCGCAGCTATCCTTTTAGAATGGTTCAAACCCTATGAAGCCTTCGCCTATGATCGGATTGGTGATGTGCATACATTGAAAAACAAGAATCAAATTTCTAAACAAATTTTAGCCAAAAAGCAGTCACCTTATAGCCAAGATCTCATTGATAAAATGGTGTTGTTAATCAAAGAAGAGCTGCACCATTTCTATCAAGTATTGGAAATACTGCATCAACGGGGTATTACGTATGATGGGATCACCGCAGGGCGCTATGCTAAAGGATTATTTAGTCATTTAGATCCACATGACCCAAAAACGCTGGTCGATAAATTAATTATTGGTGCTTATATTGAAGCGCGATCCTGTGAACGGTTTGCTAAGTTAGCCCCTCATTTGGATGAGCAACTTGCCAATTTTTATACGTCACTTTTACGCTCAGAAGCACGTCATTACCAAGACTATCTGCAACTCGCTCAATCAATTAGCAAAACAGATATTACCGAGCGTGTACGTTTTTACGGGGAAGTTGAGGCGCAGTTGATTTCAACACCAGATGACGATTTTAAATTCCACAGCGGTATACCGATTAATTCCGCCGGCTAAAAAAAAGCCCCCTGTTATCAATGACAACAGGGGCTTTGAGTTCAAACACAGCAGATTACATATTGAATAACGCTTCCAGCGTTAAATCTTCACCTTGCAAAATATCTTTAAGACGTCTTAAACCTTCAACCTGAATTTGACGAACTCTTTCACGAGTGAGCCCAATTTCGCGCCCAACCTCTTCCAGAGTTTCCGCTTCATAACCCAATAAACCAAAACGACGTGCTAATACTTCGCGCTGCTTCGGATTTAATTCATATAACCACTTAACGATATTTTCTTTTAAGTTGTTATCTTGGATTGTGTTTTCAGGTCCCGACTCATTATCGTCAGATAGGACTTCCAACAATGACTTCTCTGAATCCCCTGCAATCGGTGTATCAACGGACGTGATACGTTCATTTAAACGTAGCATTCGGCTGACATCTTCTACAGGCTTGTCTAATCGCTCAGCAATTTCTTCAGGGCTTGGCTCATGATCTAGCTTTTGGGCAAGTTCACGGGCAGTACGAAGATAAATATTGAGCTCTTTGACAATATGAATAGGAAGACGGATTGTTCGAGTTTGGTTCATGATGGCACGTTCAATCGTTTGACGGATCCACCATGTCGCATACGTTGAAAAACGAAAGCCCTTTTCAGGGTCAAACTTTTCAACGGCACGAATCAACCCGAGATTTCCTTCTTCGATCAGATCGAGTAAGGCTAATCCTCGGTTATTATAACGGCGAGATATTTTTACCACTAAACGCAGGTTGCTTTCTATCATACGCTGACGCGACGCCACATCCCCCCGAAGGGCTCTGCGAGCATAGAAAACCTCTTCCTCTGCTGTGAGGAGTGGAGAGAATCCAATTTCACTGAGATAAATTTGGGTTGCGTCCAAAACGCGTTGACTCGCGCTTTGGAGTAAATCCGTTTCTTCATCCAGTTCTGAAGCTAGATCCTCTTCTTTGAATTGACTCTCATCAAATGCTTCATCCATCGCATTTTCATCGAGGTCATTATACAACTCGTTAACTTTCAGCGAACTTTGGCTCATCAGTGACTCCGACCCTAGATAATGAGGACGGAATGCGAATACACCCCGCCCAGTTTATCGCTGCGGTAAATAACGCAGCGGGTTTACTGATTTTCCCTTGTAACGAATTTCAAAATGCAAACGAACAGAACTTGTTCCGGTGCTACCCATTGTGGCTATTTTCTGACCCTCAGCAACATCCTGTTGGTCACGCACAAGTAACGTATCGTTATGTGCATAGGCACTTAAGTAGTCATCGTTATGTTTTATTATTATGAGATTTCCATATCCACGCAGTGCATTGCCAGCATATACGACTTTACCCGGCGCAGCGGCAATAACAGATTGACCACGAGAACCGGCAATATCGACACCTTTGTTCCCGCCTTGAGCATCAGAGAAGCCTTCAATCATCTTCCCATCTGCTGGCCAACGCCATTTAATTGACGAATTATTTGTGCTACTTCCGGTTGTGGCTGTTGCAGTCGTAGTGGTTGGGCTTGCTGTTGTCGTAGAAACCGTAGAGGTTGGTTTCTTGTTATTCGGCAACATCTTACCTGAATTCTGCCCGCTACTATTTTCAGGATACCCATTAGTTGGTTGAAGATCAACCGGACGCTGTTGACTATTTGATGCTAATTGTGTGCTCGAGCTCACATTTGCATTACCAATGTTTATCACCTGACCTACATTTAGGCTGTATGGTTCCGGAATGTTATTTTTCGATGCTAACTCACGGAAATCATTACCAGTTATATAGGCGATATAGAACAGAGTATCTCCACGCTGAACGGTATAGTTATTACCGTTATAGCTTCCCTTCGGAATTTGACCGTAGTCTCGGTTGTAAACAATCCGGCCATCACTACTTGTTGATACAGGTCTAGACGCACTATTACCCATCGAACTATTCGACGATAAATTAGGTCTATCTGAAGGCATCGCCGTACTCATTCCCGTGTTAGTCGGTGGGTTCGGCACAGTTCTTGACGCCGTTTGTTGGCTAGAACCTCCATCATTCACACTCGAAATCGGTGCTGCTGGATGATAAGGCGTTGAGCATCCTGCTAATAAAGCACCGCTAAATGAAAAGATAACCGCCCATCGAATTCTGTTTATTGGGCTAACAATTTTCATATTTCTTCTCCCGTGAAGAAAAGTCTGACCTGATACTAAAGGGTTAGAATGCAATTTATGCTTATTGAATATTAGTATCTTAAAATATTTCGCTTATTAAAGCAGAAATATAAAATAATGGACAAGTTAAATGTATCAAAAGTATAACAAATTGAGATTATCACTTAACAGTTTGAGCAAAATACCCTATGAGTAAAAGATAACCCAAAAGGTAATTAGCTCAAGTCACCGGCAACCAGAGGAACAAAACGGACTTTCTCAATCACGTTCGTATGATAGTCATTACCACGACGGGTAATCAATTTCAGAGCCTGATCTTTGTCACCAACAGGCAGGACTAATCGTCCCCCATCTTTTAACTGTTTCAGTAACAACGACGGTATTTCGCTAGGTGCAGCTGTCACAATGATCCCATCAAAAGGACCTTTAGATTGCCAACCTTCCCAGCCATCACCGTGGCGAGTTGAAATATTGTGTAAATCTAATAATTTAAAACGACGCTTCGCCGTCCATTGTAAGCTTTTGACTCTTTCGACTGAATAAACATGCTCACAAAGATGCGCCAGTACCGCAGTTTGATACCCAGACCCTGTCCCAATCTCCAAAACATGATCTGTGGGTTTGACCGCTAATAATGCGGTCATTTTTGCGACAATATACGGCTGTGAAATCGTCTGCCCATGACCAATCGGTAATGGGATATTATCGTAGGCTTTATGAGATAGCGCTTCGTCAACGAACCGTTCGCGAGGAACAAGCGCGAGCGCGTCTAATAGGCGCTCATCGTGAATTCCCTGTTGGCGCAACTGTGCCAGCAGTTCTTTCATGAGCCCAATTTTCATTTTGCCTTCACTCCTGACTTATCTAGCCACTCTTCTAACACTGCCTGCGTTTTATAAGAGGTTAAATCCACTTGCAGAGGCGTAATCGAAACATAGCCATTTTGTACTGCTTCAAAATCTGTGCCCGGTCCTGCATCGCGAATCTCACCTACCGGACCTAGCCAATACAGCATATTCCCGCGAGGATCTTCAATATTATAGACCTTAGATGCCGCATGGCGGCTACCACAACGGGTCACTTTGATCCCTTTTAACTCTTCGTAAGGAATATCTGGCACATTGATATTTAAGATATTTCCCGCACGTAATGGATTTTTTTGCAACATAATGAGGATATCGCAAGTTACCTTAGCGGCCGTGTCATAATGCACTTCGCCATCAAGTGAAACGGCAATAGAAGGTAATCCCAAATGGCGTCCTTCTGTTGCTGCCGCGACAGTACCTGAATAGATAACATCATCCCCAAGGTTTGGACCACAGTTAATACCCGACACCACAATATCAGGGCGAGGACGAACCACTTTATTCACTCCGATATACACACAATCGGTTGGTGTTCCTTCTTGAACAGCCAGATCGCCATTACTTAATGTTTGAATTTTTAATGGCTTATCTAAAGTTAGTGCGTTTGAAGCCCCACTTCGATTACGATCGGGTGCAATCACTTGTACATGATAATGTTGGCGTAACGCCGCTGCCAGAGTTTGTATCCCCGGCGCTGTTACCCCATCATCGTTACTCAATAATATATTCAGCATCAACACAATCCTGATTGATAATTTCTCGTACAACACTGGTCGCAAAACTGCCTGAATTCAGGAAAAAATCCAGTTTCACGGTTGACGAGTCTAACCATTGCCATTGCAAATTTTGCGGCTTAACAAGCACAGCGCGTCTTGCTGGAGAAACTCGCTCATTTTTCATTAGCGCCATAAATGGCTGATAATCTTGTTCTAAGCAATGTATTTCAAAAGCCAGTGCGTCCTCTTGGGTACCTAAATCGCCATCACCAGGAAGCGGCGCTGTCACACTTAATTCTGAAGACTGTAAGCGAGCTTGCAGTGAATCCAACTCTTCTGCGGTCGCGACAAACCAGCTTCCTCTCCCAGTGAGTTGCAAAGCATCTCCCAACATCGCGTACTGCGCCGTATTATTCGCAATTCTCGCACTCGCGATATCATTAAACATAGCACTTCGTGCAGCAGAGAGATAAAAACTACGCTTATTTCGTTCACGAACTGTGATTTCTTGGTTTGCCCAACGACGTGCTTGGACAAGATTTTGTCCATCACGACCAAAACGTTGTTCACCAAAATAGTTAGGAACACCCAGTTTAGCCACTTTTTGTAGGCGTTGCTCCACATCATCTGCGTTCGTGATATCACGCAACGTGATTTCAAATTGGTTACCTTTGAGAGAACCAATCCGTAATTTACGCTTTTGGCGCGTGACGGCAAGAACACGACAGCCTTCAAGCTGCCAAGCAGAAAAATCAGGGGTATCTTTACCTGGCATTTGTAAACAGAACCATTGTTCCGTGACCGCGTGTCTATCTTTTAGCCCAGCATAACTCACTGCCCGTGCTGAAATTTTAGCAAACTTTGCCAGTTGTTCCGCAACAAATAATGTATTGCAGCCTGTTTTTTCGACGCGAACCATAACGTGTTCGCCTTCCCCATCAAGCTCAAAACCTAAATCTTCTTTCACCACGAAATCTTCAGGAATACTTTTTAACGTCCCCGAAGAGAGGGGCTTACCATGCAGGTACTGAACATTCATAACTTTCATTACTATTATCTTTGATAAGTAAAGCCACAGCGGCGCAAGCAATCCCTTCTTTACGACCCACAAAACCCAATTGCTCTGTGGTGGTCGCTTTCACATTGACATCATCCATATGGCATTCGAGATCTTCGGCAATATTCACACGCATTTGTGGAATATGTGGCAGCATTTTCGGCGCTTGTGCCATGATAGTGACATCAATATTGCCAATCAAATACCCTTTTTTACGGACTTGGCAGAATGCTTCTCTGAGTAAAACACGGCTATCCGCCCCCTTATAGGCAGGATCGGTATCAGGGAATAATTTACCAATATCCCCAAGTGCTGCTGCGCCTAAAATAGCATCTGTCAGTGCATGCAAAACAACATCACCATCGGAATGTGCGATAAGACCTTGCTCGTAGGGAATGCGAACACCACCGATCACGATGGGACCTTCACCGCCAAACTTATGCACATCAAAACCGTGTCCGATTCTCATTTTTTTTCCTTATGATTTCATTCTTGAAAGATAAAATTCTGCCAATGCCAGATCTTCTGGTCTCGTCACCTTAAGGTTATCAGCACGTCCTGATACTAATATCGGTTGATAACCACAATGTTCCAGTGCGGAAGCCTCATCGGTGATAACAGCGTTCTCTTTCAATGCCTTATCTAAACAGTTACGTAATAATTCTAATGGGAAAAACTGCGGAGTCAGGGCATGCCAAAGAGCTTCTCGCTCAACGGTATGAGATATATTTTGTGTACCCGCAGTCCCGCGTTTCATCGTATCCCGAACGGGAGCAGCCAATATGCCGCCGCAACAATCATTTTTGGTCACTAACTGAATAATTGTATTTAAATCATCTAAATGCAAGCATGGGCGTGCTGCATCATGCACTAAAACCCAAGCATTATCATACTCAGGTTGTTTAATAAGATAGTTGAGTCCTGACAAGACAGAGTCCGCGCGTTCTTTTCCCCCAATAACTGTTACGACACGAGGATCTTTGGCGATATCAAGGTGTTGAAAATAATCATCTTCAGCACTTAATGCGACCACTATCAGCTGTACGTCAGGGCTACGTAACAAAGCATCAATGGTGTGTTCAATAATCGTTTTACCCGCGACCGACAAATATTGCTTTGGGCAATCCGCGTTCATGCGGCTTCCGATTCCCGCAGCGGGGATAAGCGCAACAATCGGTGCTGCGCTTGATGTTATTGGATTTATCATGATTCGAGTCTTACATCAGAAATTATCAGGCTATTGGGTGTAATATACCCTAAATGATGGTTATTGAGATGACGGCGAATTATTACGCTCTTTGACCATTCGATAGAATGACTCACCAGGCTTTAACATGCCAAGTTCGCTACGTGCCCGTTCTTCAATTGCATCTTGACCATCATTCAAGTCATTAATTTCTGCAAATAGCTGTTCATTGCGCTGTTTTAAGCGCGAATTCACAATTTCCTGCGCAGCAACATCATCTTTGACCTTTACATAGTCATGGATGCCATTTTTGCCTAACCATAAGGAATATTGTAACCAAGCTAATATCGCAATTAATAGTAGCGTTAATTTACCCATTTTGCCCCCTGAAATGATTTGCTAATCATCCCATAACTGAGCGCGTGACGCTACTGTGATGCAAATATTGTCTAAAAAGTCAGAATTTTTCGCGCTAGAAGAGATTAAATATCATCCAATTCCCTATAAATGTAGAAAAGGATGATATTTAAGTAAAATCAATTTGCTATAGAAATGGTCTTTTTTTGCTGAAGCAGTTGAATAATCTGCATTAAAGAATCATCAATAGAACGCGTTCCATCAAGGTGCAGCTCTGGGTTTTCAGGAGGCTGATAAGGTGCGTCGATCCCAGTAAAATGGGCAATTTTTCCCGCACGAGCTTGCCGATATAACCCTTTTGGGTCACGCTCTTCACAAATCTCGATTGGTGTATCAACATACAACTCATAAAACTGGTCAGGCTCAAATAACGCCCGAACTCGCTGTCTATCTTCTTGGTACGGTGAAATAAATGCCGTTGCAACTATCAATCCAGCATCGACCATCAGCTTGGCCACTTCGCCAATACGCCGAATATTTTCCTGCCTATCTGGTTCGTTAAACCCTAAATCGCCACATAACCCATGGCGTATATTATCCCCATCCAACAGATAGGTTTGCATACCCAAAGCCGCGAGCTGAGCTTCAACCGCCCCCGCTAATGTGGATTTCCCTGAACCCGATAACCCTGTAAACCACAATACCGCCCCTTTATGCCCATTACGTTGTTCGCGCCACTGCCGAGTCACCGTGTGTTGGTGCCAAACAATATTTTCTTGTGAACTCATGGTACTACTTCCCACCTAACACATCGCGAGCACCCCAATGAGGGAAATGACGGCGAATCAATTGATTAAGCTCGATTTCAAATTGGCTAAATTCACTGCTATGGATGGCGTCTTCAGACTGAGCTTCTCGAACCAACCCAGCGCCAACCGTTACGTTAGTTAACCTATCAATCAAAATCATGCCACCGGTATCGCCATTACTTTGATAATTTTCCAGTAACAATGGCTCATCGAATGAAAATTCAACTAAACCGATACCGTTTAATGGAAGTTCCGTCGCCACTTTCTGAGTCAAATTATTCACATCCACTTGATACTGGATATTCTCTACTTTGCCTCGGCTACGCTTACCTGCAATTTTGATATCCACTTGCTGCCCTTGTACTAGGGGCTGTTCTGACATCCACACAACATCAATTAACGCATGCTGGCTGGCAAGTAAGTGTTCATTTTCAGCGACAATCAAATCACCGCGGCTAATATCAATTTCATCACTGAGTACTAAGGTAATCGCTTCTCCAGCAATTGCAGAAGACTGATTACCAGCAAACGTCACAATCTCTTTGATGGTGGAAGTCGTGCCAGATGGCAGCACTTTAATCGGCTGTCCCACCTGTATAATTCCCGATGACAATGTGCCGCTGTACCCACGAAAATCCAAATTTGGACGATTCACATATTGCACAGGAAAGCGTAATGGCTGTTCCGCTGCGGTCTGAGTGACTTGCACATTTTCCAATAGCGACAATAATGTTTCGCCGTGATACCACGGTAAATTATCACTTGGCGATACAATATTATCCCCATCCAGTGCAGAAATAGGCACAAACCAAACGTTGAGATCAACGGGCAATTGTTCAGCAAATTGCTGGTAATCACGCTGAATTTTTTCAAATACAGACTGACTATAATCCACCAAATCCATCTTATTCACAGCAACGATCAAATGGCGGATCCCCAGTAGCGTACTAATAAAACTGTGGCGCCGAGTTTGCTCTTGTATCCCTTTTCGAGCATCGATCAGCAGAATAGATAACGAGCAGGTTGACGCACCTGTCGCCATATTGCGAGTGTATTGCTCGTGTCCAGGGGTATCTGCGATGATAAACTTGCGTTTTTCCGTTGAAAAATAACGATATGCCACATCAATGGTGATCCCCTGTTCACGCTCGGCGGCTAATCCATCCACCAGCAACGCCAGATCCAACTTTTCGCCTTGCGTCCCTATTCGCTTACTGTCCGTTTGTAAAACAGACAGCTGATCTTGATAAATTTGTTGAGTATCATGCAATAAGCGACCAATCAAGGTGCTTTTGCCATCATCGACATTTCCACAGGTTAAAAAGCGTAATAATCCCTTATGCTGCTGAGCGAGTAAGTAAGCCTCCACGCCCCCTTGTTGTTGGATTTGATGCGCCATTGCGTCGTTGTAAGCCAGTTCAGCCATGATCTTGTTCCTTACCGATTGATTAAAAATAGCCTTGGCGCTTTTTCTGCTCCATAGAGGCGGATTGGTCACTATCAATCAAGCGCCCTTGACGCTCACTGGTGGTGGATAGCAACATCTCTTCGATTATTTCCGGTAACGTACTGGCATTCGATGGCACAGCTCCAGTCAGTGGCCAGCATCCTAATGTTCGAAAACGGACTTTTTTCTTGGTGATAACTTCACCCGCTTTTAGCTGGATTCGCCCATCATCGACCATGATCAATGTTCCATCACGCTCAATCACAGGCCGCTCATCAGCAAAATAGAGAGGGACAATATCGATATTTTCCAAGTAGATATATTGCCAAATATCTAACTCGGTCCAATTAGATAATGGAAAAACGCGGATACTTTCGCCTTTATTAATTTGGCCATTATAGTTATGCCATAGCTCAGGGCGTTGATTCTTCGGGTCCCAACGGTGAGAGCGATCACGAAATGAATAAATGCGCTCTTTCGCACGTGATTTCTCTTCATCCCGCCTTGCACCACCGAAAGCGGCATCAAAGCCATACTTATCTAGCGCTTGTTTTAAGCCTTCCGTTTTCATGATATCAGTATGTTTTGCACTGCCATGCACAAATGGGTTAATGCCTAATCTTTCCCCTTCAGGGTTACGGTGGATGAGTAATTCAAAACCGTACTTTTGCGCAGTTTCATCACGAAACTGGTACATTTCACGAAATTTCCACCCCGTATCAACGTGCAGTAACGGAAATGGGATCGTACCGGGATAAAACGCTTTACGCGCTAAATGCAGCATCACGGAAGAGTCTTTGCCTATCGAATAGAGCATTACTGGATTTGCAAATTCAGCAGCAACTTCACGAATAATATGAATACTTTCCGCTTCTAATTGCTGTAAGTGGGTTAATTTTTTTTCGTTCATGATTCACTCCTCGCTTAAGCCAATTCCAGCACCGCTGAACGCCATTGAATGGTTTCGGGTTGCTGACCAAACCATGCCAGCTGTTGATGTAATGCCGCCACTTCGCCAATGACGATTAATGCAGGTGCGGGGGCTTGTTGAGCCAATGACTCCAATTCATGTAATGCGCCAGTCACCACTTTTTGATCCTGACGGGTTCCGCAACCGATCACCGCTACAGGCGTATTTCGGTGACGTCCATGCTGGATAAGCTGCTGGCGAATATTGTCAGCCGTCACGGTCCCCATATAGATTGCCAGCGTTTGGTGACCACGCGCTAGCGCTTGCCAATCCAGCTCTGCACCACCTTGTCGGCAATGACCTGTAATAAACGTGATACTCTGAGCGTGATCTCGGTGAGTCAGTGGAATTCCGGCATACGCGGTCGCACCAATTGCCGCAGTGATCCCTGGAACCACTTGGAAAGGAATTTTAGCCTCAGCAGCGACTTGTAGCTCTTCGCCTCCGCGACCAAAAATAAACGGGTCACCGCCTTTTAAGCGCACGACTTTTTTACCTTGCTGAGCATATTTGACGATCAATTGATTGGTTTCTTCTTGAGCTACGCTGTGGTTGCCCGCCCGTTTTCCGACACAAATTTTGTCTGCATCGCGACGTACAAGGTCAAGAATTTCCGCGCTCACTAGATGGTCATATAGCACCACATCAGCATTTTGCAGTACCCTCAAACCTTTGAGTGTTAACAGTCCTGCATCACCAGGTCCAGCTCCCACCAAGGTGAGCTCCCCTTGGTTATCTGGCTCAGTCAATTGTTGTTCAAGTTGTTTTTCTGCATCATCCAATTGCCCGCTTTCTACCAAAGATGCAAAACGCCCGCTAAAACTGCGCTCCCAAAAACGCTTACGCTCACTTAATTTGGTTAAACGCTGCTTAACACGCTCACGCCCACGTCCTGCAATCTCTGCCATCTTGCCAAGTGATGGCGGGAGCATGGCTTCCAGTTTTTCACGCAACAATTTCGCTAAGACCGGTGCAGTACCTCCCGATGAAATAGCAACAATGACAGGAGAACGGTCAATAATGGATGGCACAATAAATGAACATAGTGGCTGTTCGTCCACCACATTAACAAAAATGTGGTGCTGCTGCGCATCATGAAAAACTTTCTCATTGAGAGCGTGATCGTCTGTTGCAGCTATCACTAAATAAGCACCATCAAGATGCTGAGTCTGGTAAGACGCTTGTACCCATAACAATTGATTTTGTTGATAAGCCTCATACAAGCTTTCACATAGCTCTGGAGAAATGACCACCAGCGATGCATGAGCTTTAAGTAATAACTCGGCTTTTCGTGCCGCCACGACCCCGCCACCAATCAGTACTACTTGACGACCGCGCAAACTCACAAATAAAGGTAAGTAATCCATATATCACTTCCATCCAACATTTTAATTATAAGAGCAATGAAATTGACTATATGGTGTGAATTCGTGACTTTGAAATGACAAAAAAGCATGAATAGGAACAGAAAGGCATAAGGTAAATAAAGTCGACAAAACCAAGTAAAACCAGCTTATTTTCAGGAATAATAGCCTGATTAAATAATAAAAAACAAAGAATTCATAATAAAAAACAATAAAGGGATGCCTTTATTAAAGATAATGGCATCCCTTTGTTATTAAACAAATAAAATTATTTTCTACTTATTATTAAAGCAAGTAATTAATTATTTTAACGAAACACTTTAATTTTTATGAAAAGTGTTAGTTTTCATGAAGCCCACATTCGCGCTTTAAACCAAAAAAACGAGTTTGCTCTTCATTCATACCCGGCTCCCACGGTCGACTCGTATGAGTATCCCCCACCGACAAATACCCTTTTTCCCATAATGGGTGGTATGGCAGGTTATGTTTAGTGAGGTATTGATAAACATCCTTATTATTCCAGTCAATCACTGGCAGAATTTTAAAAATACCACGACCTATGCTCAATACAGGTAATTCTGCACGACTGGCAGACTGTTCCCGTCTTAGCCCTGAAAACCAGCTCTGAGCCTGCAATTCCCGTAGTGCCCGAGACATTGGCTCGACTTTATTTAATTGGTTATAACGCTCAATTCCCTCAATCCCTTGAGTCCACAGCTGTCCATGTACCGCTTCTTGCCATGCAGGGCTAATAGGCGAGCGGTACACGTTTAAATTTAAAGCAAGTCGCTCAGTTAATTGTTCAATAAACTGATAGGTTTCAGGAAATAAATACCCTGTATCCGTTAAAATAACCGGAATATTCGGTACGATTTGTGTCACCAAATGCAATGCTAAAGCACCTTGAATTCCAAAACTGGATGACAAGACAAACTCAGCGGGTAAGTGTTCCACTGCCCACTCAACGCGTTCCAAGGCGCTCATCGCTTCGAGTTGCAGATTGTATTCATGCAGATAAGCCTCTTGATCTCGCTTATCTAACTGCTGAAGTTGCGCTAACTGAAGTCGGCTCATACCGCCTCCTTAACCTCGTAGAAATCAACCGCAGAGTTGAGAACGGGTTTCACCACCTCAACACGGACCAGATAGTCACCAAAACCTTCATTAGGCTGACGCTCAGCTGCCCACCGACCAATCAATTCATCAAGGATAGATAAAATTTCTGCGCTACTGATATTTTCCTTATACATCCGAGGAATACGCGTACCGATTCGATTACCACCTAGATGCAGATTATAACGATCAAGGGCTTTACCAACGAGCCCCACCTCCGCGAGCATCGCGCGACCACAGCCATTTGGGCACCCTGTAATGCGTAGTACAATGTGCTCATCCGCGACGTGATGGGAAGTCATGATTTTTTCAACTTCGCTGACAAATTCAGGCAAAAAACGTTCTGCTTCCGCCATTGCTAGAGGGCATGTAGGGAATGACACACACGCCATCGAATTTTCACGCTGACGGGTTACTTCACGGCTCATTAAACCGTGATCAAGGGCAATTTGCTCTATCGCCGCTTTATCCTCTTCCTCAATACCCGCCACAATTAAATTTTGATTCGCCGTTAAACGGAAATCGCCTTTGTGGATCTTGGCAATTTCTGCAACGCCGGTTTTTAATGGTTTATCCGCTAAATCAATTAAACGCCCATTTTCTACAAATAGCGTCAAATGCCAGCGGTTATCAATCCCTTTTAGCCAACCAATTTGATCTCCGCGCTGAGTGAATTGATAGGGGCGGATGATCTCAAACTGTACACCTGCGCGCTTTTCGACTTCCGCTTTAAAAACCTCAACCCCAACTCGTTCGAGAGTGTATTTGGTTTTGGCATTTTTACGCTCCGTTCGATTTCCCCAATCCCGCTGGGTGGTCACTATCGCTTCCGCGACCGCCAAGGTTTTATCTAATGGAATAAAACCAAATTCGCTCGCAAGGCGTGGGAATGTATTCGTATCGCCGTGGGTCATTGCTAATCCACCGCCCACCAGCACATTAAAACCAATAAGTTGCCCTTTCTCTGCAATTGCCACGAAATTCATGTCATTGGCATGGAGATCCACATCGTTAAGTGGTGGGATCACGACGGTGGTTTTAAATTTTCGAGGAAGATAAGTTTGCCCTAAAATAGGTTCCTCATCCGTGGTCACTATTTTTTCTTTATCCAACCAAATCTCGGCATAAGCACTCGTACGAGGTAATAAATGCTCAGAGATTTTTTTCGCCCATTCATAGGCTTGCTGATGCAATTCAGACTGTACAGGGTTAGAGGTACACAGTACGTTACGGTTTACATCGTTAGCCGTAGCTAACGCATCAAGTCCCACATGGCTGAGCATCTGATGGGCAGGCTTCACATCCCCTTTAAGAATGCCGTGGAACTGGAACGTTTGCCGGTTAGTGATACGAATGCTGCCGTATAATGTGTGCTCAGAGGCAAACTTATCGATATCTAGCCACTGCTTTGGCGTGATTATTCCCCCAGGTAAACGGCAACGTAGCATCATCGCGTGGCGTGGTTCTAATTTCTGTTCTGCACGCTCGGCTCGAATATCTCTATCATCTTGCTGATACATACCGTGAAAACGGATCAGTAAGAAGTTATCGCCATCAAAACCCCCAGTAAGACCGTTTTTAAGATCCTCTTTGATGGTGCCTCGTAAATAGTTACTTTGCTGCTTCATACGCTCGCTGTCTGCGAGCTTCCCTTCGACCACTAAAGGTGGTTGAGGTGCAGCTTGTTGATGTTCATTGCTCATTAATAAACGTCCCTCTGATAACGGCGCATCACACGCAGCTCACTTAAAAAGTCATCCGCTTGCTCTTCATCCATGTGCCCGTGCTCGCTGATGACATCCAATAATGCTTGTTCCACATCTTTCGCCATACGGTTTGCATCCCCGCACACGTAGATGTGCGCACCTTGCTGAATCCAATTCCACACTTCACGACCTTGCTCACGTAATTTGTCTTGGACATACACTTTTTGAGCCTGATCCCGAGACCATGCCAGTGACACATGAGTCAGCAAGCCATCTTTGACGTAACGCTGCCACTCCACTTGATATAAGAAGTCGTCAACAAAGTGCGGATTACCAAAGAACAACCAGTTTTTACCTGCGCTACCGTCATTATCACGCTGCTGCAAAAAAGCGCGGAATGGGGCTATCCCCGTTCCTGGTCCAATCATAATCACCGGCGTATTTGAATCTGCGGGTAAGCGGAAGTTATCATTATGTTCAATAAATACCCGTAATTCGTCTCCTTCCTTAAGACGATCCGCTAAAAATCCAGAAGCTCCCCCTGTCCTTGGGCGTCCCTCAATGTCATAACGTACGACACCAACCGTTGCATGAACCTCATCCTCTGCTTCAGCCTGAGAAGAAGAAATAGAGTATAAACGAGGCGTCAGTGGACGCAGTAAATCAACAAATTCTTGCGCGCTAGGCTGTGCCGCCGCTTGACGTACCATATCGACGATTGGCGTGGTTTGCGCATATTGCATAATGGCCGGTTTATCACTAATTAGCGCCAGCAAGCCATCATCTTTTGATAGCTGAGCATATTTTTCGACGATCAAATGGGTATTTTGAGTCAGCTCCAGTTGGTAAGTTAACGCGTCGCGCAGTGAATGACGCTGCTGACCGATAAACACGTCCTCATCCCCGTGTAACCACAATAAGCCAATCAGCTCATCCACTAAGGCTGGGTCATTATCAAACCACACGCCAAGCGCATCGCCGGGTTGATAACGCAACCCCGAGTTCCCTAAATCAATCTCAATGTGGCGAACATCTTTGTCAGACCCGCGCCCAGTTATCTTTTGGTTACTCAACAACGTTGCGGTGAGCGGTGCCGTTTTAGTGTATGGGGAAGAGTCTAGCTGGTTCACGCTGCCAGATTGAGTGTTTATAAGCTGGCTATCTGACTGAGCAGGCACTCGCGCTTTTAAAATTTGTGTCAGTGTACTCACCCACTCATCGGCCAATATTTGATACTCCACATCAGCATCAACCCGTGGTAGCAATTCACTTGCCCCTAACTTCGCGAGCTGGGAATCGAAATCCTTTCCAGCTTGGCAAAAATGTTCATAGGAAGAGTCACCAAGTGCAAAAACGGCATAATGAGTTGCAGAAAGATCTGGGGCTTTTTTCGAGTTCAGGTATTTATGCAAAGCCACCGCCTCTTCCGCAGGTTCCCCTTCACCCTGAGTCGATGCCACGATAATAACGACTTTTTCTTGATTGATTTGCTTAAATTTATAGTCACCCGCATTCACTAAATTCGCGCTGATCTTTTCACTCAGGAGTTTCTCTCTAAGTTGTTCGGCAAGGCGGCGGGCGTTGCCTGTTTGAGAGGCTGAAATAATGGTCACTGTTTCTTGGGGGACAAGCGTTGCGGGAACCGTTTCATCCACAGCACTATTTTGATTCACCATGCCCCATAAATAGCCTGATAACCATGCCAACTGATGAGATGAAAAATCTCCCACAGCGGTCTGTAAACGCCCTAATTGCTCCGTAGAAATCGGTAATGCTGATAATGGAGGTTGCTTGTTTTGCATTATTTTGTCACTCCAACGTGATCCATCATTGAATAGTCAATAAAAGTCATTCATGCCATTCTCTATCCCAAATGAGGATAGAGGTTATAACAGCCATAACTAGGAAGATAAGAAACTATAGCCATAACTAATAGCTAAAAATCCTAAAGAAAATATTCGATGATGAATATCGAATAAAAAGATTAGCCAGAAATCGATAAATAACGACATTTTGAGTCAAAATAGCAGTAGAATACGCTGCTAAACATTAGTAAGGAGAAATTTATGAGCACAACCATCTACAAAGATTTTCACTTTGAAGCGGCACACCGCCTTCCTCATGTACCTGAAGGGCATAAATGTGGTCGCCTGCATGGGCACTCTTTCATGGTGCGCTTAGAAATTACGGGTGAAATTGATGCTCATACTGGATGGATCATGGATTTTGCTGATGTGAAAAACGCCTTTAATCCTATCTATGAACGCCTAGACCACCACTATTTAAATGAGATAGAAGGCTTAGAAAACCCGACCAGTGAAGTACTTGCTCGTTGGATTTGGCAACAAACTAAACCGTTACTGCCCTTGTTGAGTGCCATTACGGTCAAAGAGACCTGTAATGCAGGTTGTGTTTATCGCGGTGATGAATAAGACCTTTATTGAGCTGTAAGTCATCACCTACAGCTCAAAACACGTTGGTTACTGAATATTCAAATATTTGTGTGTTTGAATAGATAAACGCCAGTTACGTTGAATGCAGGTATCGATACACAGCTTAGTGGCAGACGTTTTTTGGCTAATCGGTTGCAACGCGACAATTGGAAGCTGACCTTGGGTGCGTAGAGAAAGCAGCTGATCAAGCGCTTCAATGTCTTTTTCTCTCGCGACAGGATGCTTAATTTCATTGGCACGATTAATCGCCTGTTCAAGCACCTGTAGCCCTCCTTTCATTCCCACTTTGGGTGAGACGGTAACCCACGTATTTTCAGTGCAGAGAATCGGATATGTACCGCTCGTTTCAATTTGGCATTGAAAGCCATTGGCTTCAAGCGTTTGCGTTAATGCCGTTAAGTCATAAATGCAAGGCTCTCCACCGGTTATCACGATATGTTTTGCGGTATAACCATTTTGCAGCATCAGTTGAATCAAACTCTCAGCATCGGACATCGCCCAGAAATCACTGTCTTGTGTTTTTAATGCAATATCACCCAATGTGGACTCTTTCGCAGGTTCTTTATCCCATGTCTGTTTGGTATCGCACCAACTACAACCAACAGGACAGCCTTGCAAACGAATAAAAACAGCGGGGACACCAGTGAAAACACCTTCCCCCTGTAGAGTTTGGAAGATTTCATTTATTGGGTATTTCATATTGCTCCTAGAAGATTCCATTTGGCGCATATTATATTGCAGATATCTATCTCGCGGGCAATGCACTTTGTGATAATGTAGTCACCCTGCGTTCAGGAAAGTACGTCAACTCAATCAACGAAACCGAAACAATATTCGGTACAATATTTCGAAATAAAGTTAATGACAGGAAAAGACATGCAAAGTAGTGAACAAAATCAACTCAGAAAGGGACTGAGTGTCCGGCACATTCGCTTTATGGCCTTAGGGTCGGCGATTGGTACTGGTCTATTCTACGGCTCTGCGTCTGCGATTCAAGCTGCGGGTCCAGCGGTGTTACTGGCTTATATGTTAGGTGGTGCCGCGGTGTTTATGGTGATGCGTGCCCTCGGCGAAATGGCAGTTCATCATCCAGTCCCCGGTTCATTTTCTCACTACGCAAGCCATTATATGGGCCCGCTCGCAGGCTTTCTAACTGGCTGGAACTACGTATTTGAAATGCTGGTCGTCTGCTTAGCCGATATTACCGCCTTTGGGATGTATATGGGATTCTGGTTCCCACATGTTGATCAATGGGTGTGGGTCTTAAGTATCGTATTATTTATCAGTGCGCTCAATCTGTGTCACGTTAAGATTTTTGGTGAAATGGAATTCTGGCTTTCAATTATAAAAGTCAGCGCCATTATCGCCATGATTGTCGGTGGTGCCTTCTTGATGATCTACGGCTTTGGTCAAGAAACTAGCCATGAAGTGGGTATCCAAAACTTGTGGGAACATGGCGGGTTTATGCCTAATGGTATCGAAGGGGTGATAGCCTCTTTAGCAATAGTCATGTTTGCCTTTGGGGGAATAGAAGTCATTGGTATCACCGCCAGTGAAGCGCAAAACCCTGAAAAAACCATCCCAAAAGCGATTAATGCAGTCCCTATCCGTATCCTATTATTCTACGGGTTAACACTGTTTATTCTGATGTGCATCTATCCATGGAACCAAATCGGTCAAAATGGCAGTCCATTTGTACAAATTTTCGATAGTTTAGGGATCCAATCTGCAGCAAATATCTTGAATATCGTGGTGATCACCGCAGCAATTTCTGCGATCAACAGTGATATTTTTGGTGCGGGTCGCATGATGTACGGTATGGCTCAAGATGGGCAAGCACCAAAAGTCTTTACCAAACTGACTAAAAGCGGTGTGCCGTGGGTAACGGTTCTCGTGATGTCCGTCGTGATGTTACTGGGCGTATACCTGAACTATCTGTTACCTGAAAAAATCTTTGTTATTATTGCCTCGATTGCAACCTTCGCGACTGTGTGGGTTTGGTTAATGATCTTACTGTCCCAAGTTGCGATGCGCCGTAAGATGAGCCAAGAAGAAATTAAGAAGCTGAAATTCCCAGTGCCTTTCTGGCCAGTAGGTCCTGCAATCACCATCGCATTCATGGTGTTTGTTATCGCATTATTAGGCTTCTTTAAAGATACACAGGTAGCACTCATTGTCGGCTTTGTTTGGGTTGCGTTACTCAGCATTACCTTCTTTGCCATGCGTTATTACCAAAAACGCTAATAAACATTGATGAATAAAGCAGCCCTACATCGTACACATATAGGGCTGTTTTTTTATCAAGATACGTTACTCAACACTGAGTGCTTGATGAATGTCGGCAATCAACTCATCCACATTTTCTAAGCCAATAGAAAGACGGATCAATCCATCACTAATACCATATTGTTGCCTTTCTTCCGGTGTATAGGTGGAGTGGGTCATACTTGCCGGATGCTGTGCTAATGACTCACAATCTCCTAAGCTAACTGCACGTGAAAACAGTGTTAAATGATTTAAAAACCGTTTACCTGCCTCCAATCCCCCTTTCAGTTCAAAGGCAATCATTCCTCCCGCTAATTCCATCTGTTTTTGAGCTAATTGATACTGCTCAAAACTCGGTAAGCCAGGGTACATAATTGCCACCACCTGCGGGTGCGCTTCTAAATATTCAGCAATTTTTTGTGTACTTTGGACAATCCTATCCATACGAACAGACAAGGTTTTAAGCCCTCGGATAATCAGATTCGCATCATGAGGAGATAAACACGCCCCTGTCATATCTTTCAAGCCCACTAATCTTATATGCTTCGCACGCTCTGCGGTGGTGATCACCGCTCCCCCCATCGCATCGCCATGACCATTCATGTACTTAGTTAATGAGTGCAGAACAATATCTGCACCAAGAACCAGTGGTTTTTGAATATACGGTGTGCAATAAGTGTTATCGACTGCTACTAAAATATTATGCTGATGAGCAATTTGGCTCACCGCAGCAATATCCACTAAGCGCATGTTCGGGTTAGCAGGCGACTCAAAGAATATCATCCGCGTATTTTCAGTAATTGCTTGTGCCAAATTTTCCGGCTCACTCATATCAATATGACGAACTTTCACACCAAATCGAGCCAATCCATGATGAAAAAAGGCATAAGTACAACCATAAACAGTTAGATCAACTAACAGCTCATCACCCGGATTTAATAATGACCAAAACGTTGAGGTAATTGCGCCCATACCAGAGGAGAACACAATAGCCGCCTCTCCCTCCTCAAGAGAGGAAATTCTATTTTCTAATAGACTTAATGTTGGGTTATTAATTCGGGTATAAATATAGCCATCCTTTTCACCGCTAAAATAGGCAGCGCCTTCTTCTACACTTTTAAACACATAAGTCGATGTTTGGTAGATAGGTGAAGCTAAAGAGCCTAAATGATCCTGTGAATTATAATGACTATGGATCGCCCGTGTTTCAAAAGAACGTTTTATATCTAAACTCATACCACCTCCGAAAATTACCCTCCTTGGGATTGAGATAATCGAGAACCAACAATTTGCATTGTTCGCAAAAGTGTTGTAATTCCACGCAATGTATTAGGATCTTTTAATAATCCATACACTGAGCGAAAATTGGGATTTTTACTATCATGAATACCTTCCATTTTAGCCATATTATAGGCAGTACCTAATTCCCAGACAGGAACTAAAGTATCTTCAAAAGAGTTTGATAATCTTTCTACTGTACTGTTATCTAATATGTCCACAAGATCGGAAACTAGAGAAAGTAAATCAACAATATTGTCTAGGTGATTTAACTGTAATAATGGCGCTAATTTCTCAGCAAAATGATTACCCGCATCAGAACTTAATAGTTCAACCAGTTTACTTTGACTTTCATTATTCGACATTTTTAATTCCTTATTAAACTAAGCCACGAATTGCCGCCCAATAAATACCTCTATTGAAACCATTTCTTAGTAATCCACCCAATTTCGTTGGTGGAGTAGGAATAACATCGTGCTTATAATCATATTGCAAAGGCATGCCTGCCGTTAACCCCATTTGAGCAACCGCTTGCACTCGTCCATCATAAATTGCAGCAGGGTATCCGTAGATTAATTCACCGCAAATATTGTCTGCGATAATTGCTGCTTGGTTATGGCAACTTCCCCCTGCTTTACTAATTGGTAAGTCAACCGTATCGCCAATGACATAAACGCCTTCTACACCATAAACTTGCATCGTTTCATGGTCTGTTGGTAACCAACCTTCACCGTTGTTATGCTCACTTAATCCTGTATTCACAACAGCCTCTACCGCAGTAATTGGCGGCGTACTAATTAATAAATCAAAAGGCTGTTCATCCCCTTCTTTGGAGTACGCTAATTTCTTATCTGGATCAACTTTAGCTAAGGTAAACCCTCGTTGCGCTTTAATATTTTTCGTGACAAATATTTCGGGAATAACTTCGCAAACAGGTTGTTGCATGAATAAACAATTACGCAGTAATTGTGAAACTGTTGGATAAGTATAAACAATTTCAATATTATCCCTAACTCGACGTTTTCTTAAATATTCATCAATCATTAAAGTTGTTTCCATCGGTGCAATTCCACACTGATGGGGAACATTAGGCGTCTCAGGGAATGAAACTGTAATAAAAATACGCCCTTTTTCAATCTTAGATAATTGATCAGCTAATTTACGAGATGCATCATAAGCATAAAAATGATTCCCCATTTCTTTTAAACCTTCAATACGCTCAGGTCTAGGAATACATCCCGTTGCTACAACCAAATAATCATAATGGTATTTTTTATTATTTCTCGAGTATAACTCTTTATTTTTAAAATCAAACGAATCAATTTTATCAATAACTAATTCAATTTCCGGTCTTAATAATTCACGCTCAGGACGACTCAATTCGTCCTTAAAAAACATATTAAAAGCCACATACATAAATGCAGGTTTATAATAATGAATGGGATTATCGGTAATTAATGTTATTTTTATTTTTTGAGAAAAAATGTCTTTATTAAGTTTTCTTGCCAAAATATTAGCTAACATGGTACCGCCAGTACCACCACCCACAATAACTATATTTTTCATGATGTAAAATCCTTAAGAAATAAAACAACTCGATAAATATATCCTGATCATCTCTGTGCTTTACACTTAGTAAATATAGTTTAATGCCGATAACAACCAATACAATAAATTGCATATAATTCAATAATCAACAAGAAAAACTAATCACTTTCAGATATTAAAGTATTTTATCCGGTAAATAAACATTAAATTACCCACAATCCTCCCCTAGATAGCTTCCATAACTCTTTGAAATAAGAATATTAATATGAATAATGTCCGACTATCTTCCATTTAAATAGAACATCCTCAGCCACTTGACCATACCCAATGTTATGCATCACTAAGTAAGATTGACTATTCGATGCTTTGATGGATGTCACAATTCCAATATGTGGGCGACCATTATCTAAACGCCACGAAACAATGTCACCAGGTCGATAATCCTCCCCTTTTAATGTGATCGGCTTAACGGTACCTTTTCGTGTAAAAAAGGTTTCCAAGTTAGGGACTCGCCGATGATCAATATTGGCGTCAGGCTTACTAAGTCCCCATATTTTTTGGCTCGGATATTGGCTAAAGTTTTTCTTTATATCTTCATGAAGACGTTTCTGAAGATCGATACCTAATTGACGGTAACTGCGGATCACAACATCAGAACAAACGCCATAATGACTAGGTATATCACCATTGGGATAATCTATTTGTCGATATGATGAATCATACATAACTAAACGGGGCAACTGTTCTGCCTTCTTTGCTAGTTCAAGATTATTTTTCCCTAATGCATAGGGTATGCAACACAGTAAGAGCAAGGGTAGTAATTGTTTCAATGCAGTATAACCCCATAAAATTGAGCGTAAAATTTACAATAATTACAGGGATAAATAAGGTGGGATAGTCTTAAAAGGGGCTATTTAGTTAATTTAAATTGCGTGATGATAGGATTATGGTCAGAGGCATCCGTCTGTAATACACGGCTTTCCTTCAATTTTAAACCACGGTAAAACATAAAATCTAATGGGCGACCAAACGCTTTTGTGCGTAAATCGACATCAAAGAGAACTTCTTTGAGTCCTACAGAACGAATAAAACGCTTCAATGCATTCACTCGTTGACGGCTCCAAGCATTAAAATCCCCCGCTAAAATAACAGGCCCTACATGTTTACTAATATGAGAACCCAATTTGCCCAGCTGCTTAGTATAAACATCCACCCCAAAGCTAAAGTTAATTGCATGCACATTTACGACCATGAGATGTTTGCCATTAGGCAATGGATAAACCGTGATTAACGCTGATTTTGCTAAGCGTAATAACGGCTCTTTTTCTCGTAAAGGACAACAATAAATCGGGTGAGCTGTCGCTAGAGTCATCACGCCAGAGGGATGAGGAGAAAAAGGTAATGCAGGAACTTGATCAGCAATTAATTGATGATGAGCAGCGAACGAGACTAACTCAGGAGACATTTGCGCTTCTTGAAGCAATAACAATTTTTTTCTTTGACAAGTTCCGCCAACGTGGATTTCCAGTTAGGTCGCTGCTGTTTATAGATGTTCCACGCCACTACATCTAATGTTTCACCTGCAGGAAAGAGTGGGAGACCAATAGGAAGTGAATCTCCAAGCATATGAATTGGCATAGGCTGAATACGTTTTGCAGGTTCACCTGCAATGTACCGAACAGAATAGGTTCTTTTAGCCACTTACCGGATTCCCTACAAAATTAATAACCACAGCGATTGATGTAAACTCTACTAGTTTAGCATTGGTCTGATAAACACGAATTCAGTATATCAAATATCTCACGGGTAATCTTAAGGAACTTATTATTCCTTTTTGTGACTTTTTTCTTCTGCCCTCTCTGTTTTTTCGAATTTGCTATCATTTCACCATGATATGACTGCTAAATAATAGTTTAGTGTAGAAAAACATTCAGAATTTTGATTACGGCGTAATACCTAAAATGACTCAGATTTTTTACACTTAAATCACTTAAATCACTTAAATCACTTAAATCACTTAAATAGAAGCGGTGTTTGAGTGTGTTAGGGAGTTCAAAGGAGAGTTTTATGTTATTTACGAGGTAGGAAGTGACTACAGAGATTATTTTACATTGATAATCTTCTAACGGTCAGTGCAGGCAGGAACAAAATTGCCTCCAATGTTGAGGTCTTATTAAGCAAGAGGTAGCGATGATGATAAGATGTCAGTGAGTCCCACAGTTCATGGTGGTGATGAGTAACGCTAAAAAAATACGCCAGTTATCCGCACTTCATTGCAATTCTAACTCACACAAAAGCCACTTCGATCGAATCAATCAAAACAATCTAGGTTATGACATTGGGATAAATCAGTATCAGTGAAGCTCCACTTCGCCCATCATCGCATTCAGTACAAACAGTAGACTCTCAATTCTCTTATATGAAGAAAATGTTTTTGTCATGACGACGATAATAGCTAGCCTCCAGGAGATACCTCCCTTGAAAGTACTGAATCTGATGCTGAAAAAATTGATATGCCCCGTTAAACAAGGGAGTAGCGATGATGATGTAGGGAGGGAGGTTAGTACCATTTTTTGCGCTCAGCGCAGATTCTACATTCAAAATCCGGCTAGTGTGCCATACGAAATAAGAAA
>NZ_ABXW01000048.1 GCF_000173415.1 Providencia alcalifaciens DSM 30120
TTCGTGATCATCGTACTAACCCCGCGGCAGGGAAACCTCCAAAATCCAAAGGTTCATTTTCGCCAAATCGTTTTTTACAATCGCTAATGAGTCCACCGCACTTATCTAATGCCGGATCATCAACCGGTTCACCACGCTCATCGAAATATTTATTGTCCGTATAATTGCAACCTCGCCCGCTTCGATAATCGCCTTTCATACACCAGAAACAGAGGTTGTGGATTTGGCGACCGGGGATCATAACCCCTTGCAAGTCGAACGGACTCGACAACTCAAATTCAACTGCTTCTCCCGCGACTTCGCTCATTTTTCTGTCGATGAAATAAACCTGTTTGAAAAATTCTTCAGGGTTAGCGGTAGGATTTCCCTCTGGAAAATTCCTAGCATCTAGATAGTGAGCGAAGGTTTCATAAATAGTCACTTTCGCCAGTGCCATATCATCGAATTGCAAGCACAACGAGGATATCAAACCATCAATATTAGCCACTCTTAATAAGGGTCTGGCTGGACTACCATCACTATTTTTAGCCATGCCCTCGATTTCATAAGCCCATGCGCCATATTCATTTCCTTGCCACCAAATAGATTTTGGTTTGATACCTCCCTCTGCAGCGTCAATTTCTTCGGGTGCATGCGGCAAATTGTAAGCATGGAATCGAAGAGTTGGTCCATCAAACTCACTACCGTCCACTTCAATTAATTGAACCTTACTCCCCGGCTCTAATTTTTGAATGTCAGATGTTATATTCATACACTAAACGCCTGTTCAAAGGTTGCAGTTATAGTGATAGAGCTACCGCCAATTGGCTTTAATGTGATGGAATCTGCCTTCACCCGATACAGACCTTTATCACCAAATGGTGGAACCCAGATAAATGATTTTGCTGTGTGCGACCGGATAAAGGAAAAAATAGGCATTACCTCAGATTTATGACCTGTATAGGTAAATCCCCATGATTGAGATTCAGTATTGAGACCATCGCCTGAAACTTGCTTATAGCCATCACCAAATGCCACTTCTTTTATTCGATGCTTAAATTCGCCAGTTGGCGAGTCTTGGATTTGAGTTCGCCACTTAAACTCTTCAATCATTATTACCCCTAAATAAAAAACCACCCGAAGGTGGCTATGTGAGGATCAATCTAGATAATCTTTACTGATTTAATAATTTGATAGTTTTCCGTGCGTGATCTTTAGCTTCGTCAAAGTATTCGGCTAGCGGTTTACTAGAGTTCAAGTTTGTTTGGTAGACTATATTTGCCAATACGAAATCAACACTATACTCATCACCTTTATAAACATCGACAGAAATGCTGATTTGCTCATCTTCTGGGTTAATGATTACAGTTCCAAGTTTTAATTCCATTACTACCTCTCATTAATTTTTTAATACTGTTCTTATCTTCCAACAGAAACAGCTTTGATTATTTTGTACAAATCACCACCTTCACGCCCCTCTATTGCCATGAAGCGCTTAAGCTTATTATTTAAGGATTGCTCCGCAGCTCGGATATCAACATTCTGCATAGAACCTTGCTGTTGAGCACCACTTACAACGCTGATGCCACCAAAATTAAGATTGACGTTAATCCCACCAGCAGGATGAGTGCCGTAAACTTGCACTCGAGGCTGACTCACTGACATTGGCTGAGAGCCACCTACATATCCACCAGATGCATAACCTCTCTTTCCTGCATCCATTAACCGATATAGATTAACTTTACCTAATTTAGCCGTACTCTCTTTGTCAAATACAAATTCGCCTCTATGCACGATACCTGCTACATCATATTTACCGCCGTCACCAGTATATCCGCCTGTTGCATGACCTTTTAGCCCTAAGAATTCACCAACAACAGTCCCACTAAAAGCAGCTTTCATAGCATTCAGCATCGCCATTTGCATAAGCATTTTAGTCGTCATTTCTAAAAATGAGCGAGTAAAGTCACCAAAGCTAGCTTTGCCCTTTAAAACAAAATCGACAACGCTATTACTCATACCTTGAAATACTGATTGGCTAATTTGAGATACGTTACCATAAACATTGGAGACTTGGTCTTGAAATTCTGCAAATCCCCTTTTAACTCCAGCCTCCCAATTGGTACGTAACGAATCTTCTTTACTGTAATAATCCTCTAATGCCTGCTTCTCTGTTGGTGATTTAGCTTGCTCAAGTGCGATGTCACGTTGGTACATACGGTCAGATTTACCAGTGCCCATATCCAGCGCTCGACTCTTAGCTTTTATTTCTTCAACTCGTCTTAGTTGCCTATCTAACTCTCTATTATGTTGCTTTTGACGCTCTATTTCATCGCCAACTACTGCTAATGCGCGTTGAGAAGCTAATACATATTCTTTTTTAGCCAATAACGATTGCTCATCATTGGTAAGCTTACGTGTCGCTTTTGCTTCTTCTAATACAGCTATTTTGGCTTCCATATCCCAAAGCTTTTTACGCTCTGAGCTAATCACATCAGCAACAGTTTTATGCTCTTTTAATACTTTAAGTTGAGCCTGTAGAGAAACGAGAGCTTCATTGGCTGACTCATCCGCACGAGTGCCATAGTCAGGTCGATATGCTGTAGGTTTCTTTTTCCCTCTCAGTTTTTCTTTCTCATACCGTTCCTTTTCACGACGAATCGCTTTATCCTTTACAGCCTGAGAAGCGTATTCTTTATTTTTTATTTCACTTAATTTGCGTTGGTGTTTCTCCTCCGCGGTCTCATATTCTCGCCTTAATGCTTCATCAGCCAAAATCTGTGACTTTTTAACCTCTTCCTGTTTTCTAGCCGCCTCTTTTCTCGCATTCTCTATATCCCTCTGAAACTTTTCTTCGTTTAGTAAATCCAGTTCTCGCCTTAAATCTTCAGGTGTCTGACCTGTTTTATAATGATGCAGTCCTTTAGCAGCAGGGTCTAACTGGAACTCAAGAAGTTTCTCTTCATAGTCTTTAATCTTTTGGTCTAGCGTTCTTTCTCGTCCTATATTAAGCATTGCATCCCATGCATCGCTCGCCATTTCCTTAACGCCTTTCCAAGCTGATTCTAAAAAACCTAAGTTGTTTTCAATTTGCTGACTACGCTCCTGCATTGCATTGGCATAAGACTCCATTGCTATCTTTGCAACCTCATGCTCCTTCCCCTGCTCTTGCAGTGCCATTATTTGCTCTAACTGAGTAGCCGTTAAGAAGTGAAGGGATTTATCTAGTTCAGTAACAGCTTTAACTGGCTCCTCTTTTAAACGCTGAAATTGCTTGATTGTTTCATCAACTGACTGACCAACAGCCTTTTCGATTGCGGCTGCTGTTTTAGAAACCATCTCAACTGTATCGCCGGAGAATCCCCCTGAGCCAACAACTTTTGATATAGCATCAGCCATACCATACTGGGTAATACCATTTCCTGATAAGTTTCTAGCAAGAGTATCCAGTTGTGCCGCAGTCTTCCCTGCATACCTACCAGTAAGAATCAGTTGCTTGTTATATTCACTAAATTCCTTAGAGCCTTGATATGCAGCAAGAGCTACCGCAGAAGCGGCACCAACAAATCCAAACATTGCAACTCTTGCTGGGGTAATTAGCGATGCTAACGCCTTCAATGAGTTTCCTATACCACCGAAGGAATCTTTTATCTGACCACCTTGCTGTATCATCACCATCCATACAGGCATCCCAGATGCCAACGATGTGACAATATCCGTCATTTGAGCGGGTAACTGACGCATAGCGTTTCGATATTGACCAATCGTGATTGAACCATTTAAGAATGCTTTTTCTTGTTCTTTCAGCTTGGCAATCATTGGCGCAGCTTGTTGCGAAACTCCCATTTGCGCTGCTTTCAACTCTAAAATTTCAGTTTTGGTTTTTCCTATAAAATCCGTCTGATTTTTAAGAGATTGTAAGAATTCATCTGCGGCTTGCTTTGCTTTATTCGTTGCAGCCTCCTGAGCTAATAATGCTTGCCCTTCCGCAGTCAGAGACATGTGCATTCTTTGCAGCTTATCTCTAGTTTGGTCTAATATGCTGCTATAATCTTTGAATTGATCTTTGGGAAGTAACCCTTTTTTACTTGCTGCTACAAGCTTTGTCTGCCAGTCATCTAATCGTTCAAAAGCTTTATTTGTAGGGTTCAGCTGATTAAGTAACTCATGAAGCTCTTTACGCTGTTTCTCCGCAGCTTGAGCTGCTTTTTTCTGGTTATCAACGCCGCGTTTAAATTGTTCGTTTAGGTCTTGAGCTGAGCCATTTACCTTTTCTGCTGTGCTGCCAAACTCCTTTAATTTTTGAGTCCCACGCTCTAAATCAGACGTATCAGCTTTAAGCGAGATGGTTGCTATATCTGCCATTTACCTTTCTCCAGATATAAAAAAACCACTCATAGATGGTTAAATTAGCTTGTATGTAACTTTTATTTAAATTAACGCCATATTATTCTAGAATTTCATTTTCCAACATTCATCACTAACCAGATAACCTTTAAACACACAAAGGATTATTAACATGCTTAGAAAATTGACACTCATCGCAGCCCTTTTCATTGCAGCCAATGCTCATGCTGGAAACGAGTTAACTATCAGTAAGTT
Source organism: Providencia alcalifaciens DSM 30120 (assembly GCF_000173415.1). Taxonomy (GTDB): domain Bacteria; phylum Pseudomonadota; class Gammaproteobacteria; order Enterobacterales; family Enterobacteriaceae; genus Providencia; species Providencia alcalifaciens. The sequence continues at coordinate 4,582 of NZ_ABXW01000048.1, forward strand.
AGCTAGTGATGCAAAGACTAAAACAGCATTCCTTCAAGTTGTAAAAAATAACGACCTCCCATCATGGGTCTTAACTGGTGGTACTGAATCCCCATCAAATACTGTGACTTTAAACGGTAATGAATACCAAGTAACAACAGCGTGCAAACCTCACAATTGCCCAGCAGAGCGAATTGCGATTATGTACTCTAAAGAAAAGAATGTTATGGCAGGTGTATTCTCTTCAAATGATGAAAAGAACAATACTGAGGATTTACTCTGGTTTAATATCACCGATGATTTATCAATCGATGGGAAAACGGTTTTATTTGCAGCACTTACGGGCAGCCTAGATAATCACCCTAATGATTTTAACTATAAGTAATTAAACTTAAAGTAGTTATTTTCAGAATTAGCCCACCAATGCCAATAGAATGGCGTTAAAATAGAAGCCCAAGGACGGGCTAGATTAATTACTTTGCAGTCAATTTGTAACTCTCATCAATCAACACTTTAAGCTCATCTTCAGGAAATCCACTGTCCAACTTTATAGTAATCCAGTGCTCTTTATTCATGTGATATGCTGGATATACCCCTTTCTTTAACCTCAACGAACCAACTAATTCAGGAGGTGATTTAAGGTTTATAATATCTACCATCTCATCACTCTCGCTTTCATATAACTTCTTTGATGATATTGTCAGAATGGCTGCAAACCATTTTGAGTTATTTTTATGCCTATAAATGATGTAACTAGGAAACTTAGCCCATGGATACTCAGCGACAGCACCATAATTACTCTGGATATATTCCATAAGTTCATTTTTGTTCATCTCACCATCCCACGAATAAGTTTTAGTTATGCTAACTTAGTGGGAGTGCAAATTGAAGCAAACAAAAAGGTCGCATAAGCGACCCAATCAATACTTTTGCTACTTTTTATTACTTATTGACGTAATTTGCATACAGTATAAGTAATATTGGCGTTGCAATAATATCAGCAGCAATAGTAAATGGTGTAATCATGACATTACCAGCCAATTTACCAGCACTAAGTGATGTGTATTCCTCTGTAGTATAAAACTCAACCTTATATGATTGATTTAGCTTAGCATTGGGTACTAATGGAAGAGTTATTCCATTCCTATCAAATAAATATCCACTTAGCGGGATTGTTTTAACCCATGACTTATCATTATCAAATCGCCTCTCACTAAAACCAAAATCCTTAAGGCTTTTCTCTTGTTCTGGGCTTAACCTGTACTTTTTATCTATATAAACAAAGTAACTGTCATTAAATTTCACTAGTCCTTCTCTGCGCTCATCTGGCTTTATCTCTATTCTAATAACTCCCTCCGGGTTATTAAATGCTGACAATGGAATTACTTTAACCAACTCATTTAATTTCATTAATTCAGCAGAACCATTCGTCAGTATATAAATATATTTATCACCTAAAAAACCATAACCTGAAGTAGGAAGCTCAATCTCTTTTAATTTTTGATTAGTTAGTTTATTTTTAACACTAATATCTTTATATTCAAAAGCAGATACAATATTATCTTTTAAATCAACACGTTCCCTTATATTGGTCTCTTTTGCCGTGTTCGAATCCCAAACCGCCGCAGTTACGCACCCAGTAGAACTTAAAATCGATACGCTCAAAAAGCACGCTAGTAATTTATTCATTCCATTGCCTTAATAAGTTTAATTTAAGTCCAATGGATATTAGGATAGATGCAAATTTCAGGCAATAAAAAACCCACCGGAGTGGATTATTAACACTATTTATAGTTGAGCACATGTACATTACAAGTTACGAATATTAGCAATCTCTTCTTGTGTGACTTCTAGAGACTCTAGAAATCTCTGGTATTCATTGGGTTCCATTCCTTCAAATTTTTGATGTCACTCTCATCTATTCATGTTTTTTTAAATAAATCTATTACCTATAGACGGGTCAACTGTTTTCGTATTTGCAATCAGCTAAACCGACACTAATTTCTTGACCTTTGTTGCTATTGTGCAAAATAACTTTAATACCCATTCTGTCGTATATCATATAAGCAAATGTAACCCCTGAATTTTCACTAAAATACACAGTAGCTTTAGCATCAGTTGAAAGCAACTCAAGCTTTGGTGATGTTATAACTACCCCTGTATCAAAGGTTATATTTATCATTGCATTGTTATAATCTGCATGCGGAGTTACTTCCAACTTAACAGTCCCGATTTGCACTCCGTTATATCTATTGCTATCACTAAGGTCATCAGGTATGGAATAAACTCCACAGTTATACTTTCCCGCCAAAGCCAAAATATTATAGTTATTATCTCGATATAACCCCATATCATTCTCGTTATTAGCAGACAGGGTATATCCAGAAAATAAAATAAACAGGGCGCAAATATACTTAATCATCTTTAACCTCATTAATAAATTAGCCCCCTGAATATACCTGAATAGCTTTACTACACATAATCGAACTCTTTAGTTAAAAATAATTATGTGATCTAGAATTCAAGCTCATCCTTGGGCTATGTGTAGGTTAGGCAACTTCCTTCCCGTGAATAATATGGCGTAACGCGCTAATACCGTTCTCATTATAACGGAACGCTTCAACCTGCTTTGATGAGTAAGCTGACTTGTCCAAAAAGAACTTACAGAATTCGTCAGTTTTCAATCCGTTCTTGTTTGCAATACGACCAATTTTATTTGCTGACACTTCTAACCATATTCTTAATCACAAAGAGGGCTTCTGATTTAGAAGCCCTCTAGTATTAAACTCGCTTAACTACATAAATTTTACATTAATGACCGGACGTTTTAGCTTCTCGACAAGCCTCGAATAAAAACCAGACACGGCGTTCTGTTTCATCAATCCAGTTTTCTATTAGGCTTGTAGTGGAATAATCGCCATGTTCTGCGCATACTTCATGTGCTTTTCGAAATTCTGAAGCCAACATTTTATTATCTTCACAAAGCTCAGCAAGCATATCTAAAGGTTCTACGTATTCCGCATTGTTATCGCTAATCCTTTGCATTTTTGATATTTGCCCTATAGAACGTATAGTCACACCACCTATTTTACGAACTCTTTCAGCTATAGGGTCTGTCATGGAGTATAGTTGTTCACTTTGTTCATCAAGTAATAAATGATAATCGCGGAAATGTGGACCACTCATGTGCCAATGAAAGTTTTTAGTTTTTAAATAAATAGCAAAAATATCAGCCAAAATTGCATTCATTGCTCCACTGATATCTTTTGTTGCTTTTGGAGATAAATCTGTTGGCGTTTTAAGTGGGCGAATTTGTAGTTCTTTAGCTTTACTCATAATTAACTCCTAAAGATAGTCACATCTGTTTTGATATTAAAGATGTTAAAACAAATTATTACACTAATGTTCTTTCTATATATCTCTTAATTGGTTATGAAACTATTTAGCCAACATTGCTTTTCAATATGTGCTGATTATTTTAATTATGTACTTAATAACATCATTCATTGATCTATATCAAATTCTAATGTATTGAATAAATTAACTAAAAAACAAAATTGAATATCAATCTTTATGTGACTACCTAATTAAATCCGATCTTCAGACTTTAAACCTAACTTACTGAATTTAAACTCTTGTAATCCTCGATATTCTATTTTCCATGCTAGATTTTAGCTACAGGCAGCTCATTAAAATTTGTCGTGTACGCTGGTGATAACATTTCGCGCTTCATCTGATATCCACTATCGCTCCCTTTCGCAGCAAACCAGACTTTACCTAAACCACTATTATTTATTGTATCTAATGTTTTCATAAGTTCATCGCCGTTCTTAAATGGTTTTTGAGTAGAAAACATATCAAACTGAGTAACATCTGAATCTGTGAAGTCAGATAACATTATCCCGGCTTTATAGTAGCGGTAACCATCTCGCCATATAGAATCTAAACCACGCATAACAGCATTAATGATGTCTCGCGTGTCGCTGCTAGGGTATTCAAGTTTGATACTGACACTATTAGCGTAATCTTCACCAAATGCGTGTCTGCTTGTTTGAATGAATAAACCAATAACTCGACATCGCTGTTTTTCTTCGCGTAGTTTCTCCGCTGCTCGTTCTGCATAGTCACAAATAGCCTTGCGCATAATGTCGATATCTAAAACTTTCTTACCGAACGAGCGAGAGCATAATATTTGCTGCTTAACTTTTCTGACTTCTTCAAGCTCAATACAGGACTCACCGTTAAGTTCTCTGAGTGTCCTTTCTAGCGTTACGCCAAACACTTTGCGTATTGTAGTCACTGATGCATTAGCCAAGTCTAAAGCGGTATAAATGCCCATAATTCTTAACTTGGCTGAAATCCTTCGTCCTATTCCCCACACGTCTTCAATCGGAATAAATGACAGTAATTTTCTTTGCCGACTTCTATCAGATAGCTCAACCACACCACCAGTCTTCTTCCACGTTTTAGCGGCATGATTCGCAATTTTAGTCAGCGTTTTAGTCGGACCGATGCCAACACTTACTGGTAAGTGAGTTCGCTGCAATATCGTTGATTGAATTTCTCGCCCATAATCTTCTAAATTAAAGGTATGAACCAAGCCAGTGAAATCAAGAAATGCCTCATCTATTGAATACACTTCCAAACGCGGAGCATACATTGATAGTAGAGACATCACTCTGTTGCTCATGTCAGCGTATAACGCATAGTTCGAGCTAAAAATGTTAATATGATTTTGCAGGTAATAGTTTCTTCTCTCATAGTAAAGCTCCCCCATTTTTACACCGAGTTTTTTTGCTTCAAAAGAACGAGCAATTACACAGCCATCATTATTACTCAGAACAATTACTGGCTTTCCTGCTAAGTCTGGTCTGAAAACTTTCTCACAGCTCGCATAAAACGAATTTACATCAACTAAGGCAAACATTACTGAGCCTTATGAATAATGAATGTGACTACGCCAAATATCTGTAAATCCTGCGTATCACCAATATGTATTGGTTGAAAATCAGGATTCATCGGTATCAACATCGGCGGATAAGACTTTAATCTCTTAACTGTAAACTCCCCATCAACACTGGCGATAACAATATCCCCGTCCTTTGCTACCAATGCGCTATCGACAATCACAACATCGCCATCGTTAATGTTAGCGTCAATCATAGAATTACCTTCGACGCGTAACATATACGTACTATCTGGATGTTTAATCAATGTGCTGTTAAGGTTTATTCTTTCCTCCATGTAGTCAGCCGCAGGAGATGGAAATCCCGCTGCTACTCTATCTAAGAATAATGGAATGTTGAGAATTGATTCGGAATCGATAAGCTTTAGCTTCATAATGCACCAATATACTGTATTTATATACAGTATATTTCACTCATTTTCATTGTAAAGATCATTTTCAAGTATCAAAAGACTAGAAATATGCAATCCCCTCCTAGAAAATCAGACCTACAGTGTCGTTATTCCTCCTTCATTTACTTTTTATAAAGTAAACTTATGGCTTATAACTATTAACTGCATTGCCGAAAATATGAAATATACATTATTGTTACTGACATCAATTCTAATGGTTGGATGTCAAGGAAGAAGTTATTCAGAATTAACTCCAGCAGAAAAAGCTGAAGTCAGAGCTGCTCATGATAAAAGTGCCAAAATATCTAGAAAATGCAATCGTATAGAAAATCAATCTAAACGTACTGATTGCTTTCTCGATAGAGACGACAATGACTTTAACCGGCTCTATTAATTTAAAGTTAATACTGGGGGCATTACAGCCCCTGACTACTCGTTTATCAACTCAAGAGCCTTTAGCTCCATAACCCTTAAGTCATCAAATATGGTCGCTTTATTTTTGATGTTAAGTAGCTCTAAAACATTGGGAATAACGCTATAGTCGAGTCCCGTAGCACCATTCATACCAACTCTCCACTGTGTACTCATCGCAGAAAATACCAGATATGACTCCCATACATCAGGAACAACTTCAACATCATCAATATCAGGCGGAAAGCCAAAAGCTCGCTCAAAATTTTCAGCCTCTTGCTTTGTCATTCCCCCATACATTGCTTCAGCGACCGATATTAGTTTTTTTCGCGATTACCTAACAATTCATTGTAATACGTTGTCGTAATAGCCACTGCAGCTGATGGATAGTTGTCAAATAACAACTTCAAATTATCTTCGTTATAAGGCTCTTCAATTGCCCAATCAGCAATAATTTGAGTAAAAAATTTGTTTACTGGCTCATTTTTTAACTCGTCCAATTTACTCATTGGTAAATGTTTAAACGTAAATGTCACAACCTCCGGCTCGCTTTTGCCAGCCACTCGGATTTTTACATCAGCTTTAAATATTGGATTGGGATTCAGAGTAAATTTCGCCATTAGGTTTCCTTAAAAGCCCCAAAGGGGCTGTTATTATGCGGTAGTGTAAATTTGCATATCTGATTTAAGAGAGAAACGTGCAGATACGTTTTCAACCTCGTTAATTGCAGTATTAGGAACGCGTTGGAATGACACACTAGCTGAGTAGTAACGGTCTTCACCAGCCCGTTTATTATAAAAACGAATCGCTGTTAACTGCTTTGTATCATCCAAGGACATTAATAACCCTCGAATAGGTAATTTCGCATCATGAGCAAATGTATAAACCTGCACAATACCCGATTTATAGGTATCAACTGTTTCTGCTTGCTCATCTTCTAAGAATTGAATTTCTTGTGTTTGCTGCTCACCACCTTCTGTTGATAAGGTCATGACTTGGGGCATTACTTCCCATTCTTGAACTGATTTTAGCGTTCCTTTGCCGCCGCCAATCGGAAAACGTTCTGTATCTGTCGTATCAACACCATCAAGCGTGATACTTGTGTTTTCTGCTGATTTCACACGAAAGACACCAGACATTTGTTTCCACCCAGATGTGATGAGAACAACATCTCCGGCTTTAATGCCACTTGATGCTGCGACAGAAAGTACAGCTTCAGTGGCATTACTTGCCGCCGTAAACTCAACATCTTTTCCGTATTTACTCGCAACATAAACACGTGAGCCATTAGGAATGTTATAAGCCATTATGAACCTCATTTTTATGCATAAAAAAACCGCCATTTAGGCGGTCGTTTATCGGATTGAATAACATCGATAGGATGTACGTATTGGAATGATGTAGTTGATATCACTAGTAAGTGGCGGTAGCTGATTTGGTTCACCGTCTAGATACAGTGACTCCGTGAGTGTTAGACCATTTTCGAGCTGCTCTTTGACGGCATCAACCAAGCTAATAACCGCCGAATCACCATTACCAATCTTTTCAACAACATCAAGTTGAATAACACCTTTTTGAACTGGCATATCTAACGCTAGACCTAGATTTTCGGTTATGGCTGGCATTATATGTAATTGCAAATATGGAGTGCTAATATCGTCAAACTCAATATTTGACCAAGCCACCTTCACCCCTTCTTGCTTAGCAATTTTTGCCACCAGCGCACGAATAGACTGATTGATTTCAGATTGTTTCATTTACTTCATCTCTGCGATAGCGTCTCTAAAGAACTTACCTACGTTTTCAGCGGTAATTGCAATCATGCCATTAGGAGCTTGTCTTGAGTGCCCCATTTCCAACCTGTAGGCATAAGGAACATTGTTAGTAAAATAGATAGCATTCATACCCACTTTGAACTGCTCAAGCACATAATTACCAACCGCCTTAGTCATATTGCCTGATTTATCAACTCGCCCAGTTTCACCATCAGCAGGTGAATCAAAAGTGACTTGCCAATTCCCACGGAATCGCCCTCCTGTATACCCCGGAGGTGCCTTGATATCCATAGAGTCATTAACGCGAACTCGTTTTTTTAACAAACCCCTTTTCGGTGTCAGATTATTAGGGTCTTTTCTCAGTGCTTCATTGTGCTCAAACACAGCTTGATTATAATTAACAGCCGTCTGATTAACTTCCCATAGTTCAGGATTACCAACCGGAGACATTTCAACTAACTGTGCGAGAATCTTGAATCCCGTTTTACTTACTACCGTTTCCATATTTGCTTGAGATTTCTCTACAAACAAATTAACGGACCTCATGAATGAATCAGTCATATCAAGCCCTCAGCTGAGGTTTGTAGCAAATAACAATATCAGCAGGTTTCACGGGGTTAGGCTCATGCACGCGAAGCCAGATACCATCAACAAGAACAGAATCCCCTTTTCGAATATCAACCTCTGGAGAAAGAACCATTTTAATATCCGTAGAGAGAATTAGAGTTCCATCAATTTCATATGGTTTGTACAAAACCTTTACACCAATAATTGAAAATAGAGACTCAGGCTCATGATGCTCAACACCATTATCATCAACCCAATGCTTGCCAGCGCGTTTCACTTGATATGAAGCACCGTACTTTTTCAGTATTCGTAATGCTGTGTGACAACCTCGCTGATAAATATTCATCACTACCTCACTGCAAATGTGTTAATCCCCAAGCCTTCTGAGCTATCAATCAAGCCATATAGCAAACCTTTCAGCCAAGCAAAATTAGGCACGCCAGTATTTGTGCCTTCTGCATACTTCAAGTCAATTGCCCCCTCTATACGCTCAGAAATGATTTCCGCACCTAATGTTGGCTGTAATTCATTCTCTTGTGCTTCAAGTGCAAGGCGACACTGAGCCTGTATAACCTGATTAGGAATCGCATCACTAGCAATTGCAACCCCATCACGAAATAATCCAGTGCGAGGAAAAGATAATGGCTGCGTACTGTCGGAACGACTACCCTTCCATTTTTGGGATTCTAAGAAGTCCATAGCAACGATGAGTAATGACTCGAGTGACTTGCTGTCTGACAGAGGTAAATTCCTGACTTTCGCATATGCTTTTAAATCTTCAATACCAGCATAACTATTAAACGTAGGTGAGTTTTTATCGGCATCAATCATGACCACCTCAAAATAAAAAGGGGCATTACGCCCCTATCTTCACTTGCCATCAGTAGTTTTTTTCCTTTTCACTACTTCAGGCTCTATTGCTTTGCTGCATTTTTGCTCTGGGCAGTTAATTTAATCATCACACCTGCTGTCAATTTGTTGCTCGTAAAGTGTTTTTTCCAGTTACCCGCAGTACCTAACTTGGTTAGGTCTGGATTTTTGCCTTTTGATTCATCCCAGCTATAACCAAGCACGCCTACGTTAACAACGCCTTCGCCACGATATCCAATCTCTAGGTTTTCCTTATCATTAATCTCAAATGAGCGGAAGGTTGGCTCTTGTGACTCGATGATAGTCACCGCCCCCGGAACAAGACCAAAAATAGCATCAACTGGCGCACTGTCTGTTACCAAGACGGGTTTACCTAACGTTCCCGGCTGCCCACCATAGATAACCAAACCAGCCTCTTCGTATACTTTGTTATCAATCGCTTGGTCAACAATATCGAAATACGTAGTAGAGTGCATGACGAAGAGATTTACACGGTTAAACTTGTCCCCATATCGACGCAGCCCTTTGGTGAGTGTTTTTTCCCCATCTGTAGCAATGTCTGCTGTCACGACCATATCAGTATTACTACCGATAGCTGCCCCCAATGCGGCTAAGGAATATTTAATGTAACCTTCTAGAGATGCATCAGCAGCATCAATACCAACTAGCTCAGAAAATTCAGATACATCTCGTCCTCGACGTTTAAATGCCTCTTCCGTTGTTGCATATGGACCATATTTCCATGGAGCTTTCACTTCAACAGATTCGCCCGCACCAATTTTTTTACTCTCTACTGTCCCTGTTGAATCAACATCACGATGCTCAATCGAGCCACCAATTTGATAGAAAGCACGCTTACGGAAATCTCCTTCAATAAAAATGTTATCAAGCACAATGGCACCATTCGATGCCTGATTAAATACGGCTAAATTATCTTGGCGCCGCTCTAAAAACGCTGTTTGCGCCAAGTCGTTGTAAATTACTAAATCGCTATTAGTCGTCGTAGCCATTACTTATCTTCCCTTACTCTTTAGGTAGTTTTAAAAATGTGTCACGTCCGTATCTGCGAATATAATCAGCTTTCTCACTCGCAGACATTTGAGAACGTTTAAGGTGTGCACCACCTTGTTTATGTTTTCCTGCATCCGTCCCTGAAGCAGCAGGGAACAAATGAGGCGCGCTTTCTTTTAATGATTCGACCCATTCAACGGGTGATAGCGGTGTTCGACCGTCTTTCCCCATAATTGGATTACCATCATCATCAACGGCTACGGCCTGACCTTCATCGTTGATTTGGAAAATGCCTTTGGCACGTAAAATTAAGTCTTCTTGTGCGCTAGCTAATGCGCCGGCTTTACCAGCAGCAGAGCGCACTTCATCTCCCAATACACGTTGGCGAAATTTATTAGCAAAAGCCTCAGCCCTTTCCACTCGGCTATTGGCTTCTTTCAGTTGTTTATCAACGTCATTGCGTAAGCGCTCAGTACGTTTATTAATGACTTCATCAATTTTGCCGTCAGCGATTAACTTGGCTTCTTCATCATTTTCAAAACGTTTGAGAATTCCACGTACAGCATCGGGATCAATGCCTTCAAAACGCTTGAGATTATCGTTTTGCTCTTTGAGCTTACCCAATAACTCATCACGTTTAGCCTTCAACCCAGCTACTTGCTCACCGACTGCTTTATCGATAATGGCTTGAATTTCCGGTGTGATTACAGGTGCAGTTCCACCGCTTCCACCACCAGCTCCATCATCAGCCTGTGAGTAATATTTGCGTTCGATATTCATAAATAACATGTTGTTCCCCTTGGGATTCATTGCGCCTAGCGCGTTAAAGTAAACCAGCCCTTGGCTGAATTTAGACAATAAAAAAGGTCACCGAAGTGACCTTGGTTAAATCGTTAATTGATTAGCTATAACCTGCATCTTTAAATGCTTTTTCGTCTAGCTTTTTGAGTTGTTCTAACGAAATAAATTCTCCCTTATCTGTATAAAATTCAGAAGGATGCATACCGCCCTCTTTCATTAATCTAAATCGTGTTTCACCGAATACTTGCCGTTGTCGCCAGTCTGGTTGTCGCTGCACCCAATCAAGAAAATTGGTCTCTACTGGAACTTGCCCATCCATTGATGCTCTCGTTCCTGCGTCCATCTCATTCGCATCAATACCTAATTCACGCCATGACTTAGTGACGAAAGTTTCCGTTGAGCGA
>NZ_ABXW01000047.1 GCF_000173415.1 Providencia alcalifaciens DSM 30120
ACCGCAGACAGACCCATAAATAATGCAGTAGAAAGTACCGTTGTTTTAAATGACATAATTAAGATTCCTATTTGTCCAAAGTTAAATAATCAAATTGATGATATAAAGGTCATATTCCATGTCGCAGTTTTACTATAGATATATACGTATAGAGCACGATATTATCTATTTACCTAGACTAAATTCGGGTTACATCAGTTATAAACATTCAATTTAAAGCTAGTTAATTTCCTTTACTCTATTCCTTAGATATAAAGGGGATACTCTCTCTGTTATAAAGAGAATATTACCTTTACCCTAAGTTAATAATTTAGGGTGTTATTAATTTTATTTTTTTGAAAATGTAATCCACCCTATTATTAAATTTAAAGTTTATTAATTTGAATGGATTACATTAGTGTTTTTTATATGAATTTTCGGTTAATATTCATTTGTGGTTCAATAGGTGTAAGTAACTATATTTATAAATCATCTAGATAAGATGAAATATCACCATTATTTTAGATAGTATTAAATATTTTATTTATGTGTGTTTAATATAAAAATCAAGAAAAGTATTTATTTTTTATATTAAATCAATGCACTAGATGCAATTTGAATGTAGTGTGTAATAAATAAAAGGTGTTATTGTTATTTTACAAAGTTATTTTTTAACAATGAGATATCTTTGCTACCAATACTGTTTAGTTTAAATTTCATTATGGAAACTCGAATGATTGCACGGTCTAAAAAATCTTGAATAGGCATTTTTAGTACATTTAAAACCTGTATTAACATATCTATCGTGATGTTACAGATACCGCGTTCATAACGAGAAACTTGTTGTTGAGAAATATTCAGTAAATTAGCTAATTCTTTTCCGCTGAGTAAACGGCGCTTGCGTAATAAGTAAATTTCATAACCAACTGCTTTTGTATAAATAGTTATTCCCTTCTTAGAAGAAGGGTTTTTATCATCTATTTCTATCATTGTATGCATTCCTTCCAAACAGCATCACTTAATAAGAATCGTATTTAGGTGAATACGAAGGATTGAAGAAAACATTGTATGAGAAAATAATTCCCCCCTGTTTTCTTCCAACTAATTTACGTGACGTTGTTTATAAAATCAAATAACGCAAATATAGAGTGATAGACAAAAATATTAATTTAAACTCCCTATGAGAGTAATACAAAATAATAAAGCTAGCAGTGAGCGGGTTTAAGGGGAGTAAGCTCTTTGAGACCATCGTTATTGGTTGGTGATTTATTCTTTTAAAATTAATTATTGATTAGCAAAAAAGAATATAATTCTGAATTTTACATTTATTAACAACTGGTAATCAAGCAGATCACGATTCAGCCTATTGGAGTCATAAAATCATCTTTTTTAATTTATTATGCCTTATTTTTCAGTTTGTTATGAATTGATTTTTAGTGATTTTATTTGATTTTTGGTGTGTCAAAATGTTTCATTTTATTTAAATGAAAATGAACGCTCTATTTTTGATAAGTTTAACTACTTAGTTAAAATTGCTTATTCTCTCTTTATATTACAAATTTATTTCAGATATTATCTATTTTTGACTTTCCAATTAAGTGAGAGTTTTGTTAGATATTTATTTAAAAGGTAATTCATCAGGTTCAGTTTGCCTATAGGGAGTATCAAGATGCAGATAATAAAAAAACCGTGACTCGAAAGCCACGGTTTTTTTGCATTTACTGATTGTAAATTGACGACTACAAGACCATACCGCCGAACAGGAAGCCGAAGGTAACAGCTAATGCGACAGCGATAGTACCCGGAATGAAGAATGGGTGGTTGAAGACGAATTTACCGATGCGAGTTGTACCGGTGTCATCCATTTGTACCGCCGCAACCAGAGTTGGGTAAGTAGGCAGAATGAACAGACCAGATACTGCTGAGAATGAAGCGATAGCGGTTAATGGGCTAACGTTCAGTGCCAGTGCCATTGGCATCAACGCTTTTGCTGTGGCTGCTTGAGAGTACAGAAGTGCAGAACAGAAGAAGAAGATAACCGCTAGCATCCATGAATGTTCGTGGATTAAGTCGCCCGCAGTTTCTTTGATCCAATCAATGTTGTGCTGTACGAAAGTATCACCTAACCAAGCAACACCTAAGATACAGATACAGGCGCTCATACCTGCTTTGAAGGTACTTGAGTTCAGGATTGCATCTGTGTTTACACGGCACAGAACAGTGATTAACGTTGCGACAGTCAGCATGATAATCAGGATAGCGTTCGTGGTGTTCATCAGTGGAGTTGTCACAATGCCTAAACTTGGGCTGTTGATAATTGCGTAGCAAACTACGCCAACAACGCCGAGTAAAAACAGCAGAACAGACGCTTTAGCACCCGGCTTGATCTCTTTAACTTGGCTACCACGTAGTTCAACTAAGCCTTCTGCTAAACGTTTTTGGTAGATTGGGTCATCAGACAATTTAGAGTTAAATGTCCAAGAGATAATGAAAGACATCAGGATGATAGCTAAGAACGTTGCGGGTAATAAAATACCTAACAGCGTGATATAGCTAACGGTGTTACCTGCGCCAACCATGGCTGGGTTTTCCATGACTGATGCCATGTAAACAACCGCCGCAGAAATTGGAGAAGCTGTAATACCTATCTGTGCTGCAACAACCGCCGTAGACAGTGGACGACATGGTTTCACGCCTTGTTCTTTCGCAACTTCTGCGATAACTGGCAGAGTAGCTAATGAGATATTACCTGTACCTGCGAACAGAGTTAGGAAATAGGTCACGATAGGAGCAAGGATAGTGATGTATTTTGGATTGCGGCGCAGTAATTTTTCTGTTTGAGCAACCAAGTAATCTAAACCACCTGCAATTTGCATTGCAGAGATGGCGGCAATAACAGCCATGATGATAGAGATTACGTCAAAAGGAATGGTTCCTGGTTTCACGCCAATTGCAGCAAGTACCAGAACACCTAGGCCACCGGCAAAACCGATACCTATCCCTCCAAGACGGGCCCCTAAAAAAATGGCCAGCAGAACAATGACAAATTCTACGGCTAACATAGTGTTTACTCCTCAAAAAAATGAAAATTATGAAACTGTTATGTTAATTATTTGTGTGTGTATTCATGAAAAAAGGCACGCTATCCGGTGGAAAGTCGTGCCCTTATTCTTAAGAATTATTTATGCTAAACATAAACAATTAGTCGTCAAATCTTTTTGCTTTATATTCTGGATGTTTTAGGTTCTCAACAGAGAAGATATCATCCAGCTCAGCTTCGGTCAGAAGTCCACGTTCTAGGACAACTTCACGTACGCTCTTACCAGTTTCCGCACAGATTTTACCCACGATATCACCGTTATGGTGACCGATGAATGGGTTCAGGTAAGTCACGATACCGATAGAGTTGAATACGAACGCTTCACAGATTTCTTTGTTCACTGTGATGCCGTTTACGCATTTCTCGACTAAGTTACGACATGCATTGCTCATCAGAGAAATGGATTCGAACATAGCTTGACCAATTGCGGGTTCCATTACGTTTAATTGTAATTGACCAGCTTCAGCAGCCATAGTTACACAGATATCATTACCGATAACTTTGAAGCATGCTTGGTTAACAACTTCAGGGATTACTGGGTTAACTTTTGCTGGCATGATAGAAGAACCTGCTTGTAATTCAGGCAGATTAATTTCTTTCAGACCGGCACGAGGACCAGAGGAAAGTAAACGTAAGTCATTACAGATTTTAGACAGTTTCATCGCCAGACGTTTTAGACCAGCGTGAACAGTGATGTAAGCACCACAGTCAGAGGTTGCTTCGATCAAGTCTTCAGCAGGAACACATGCTAAACCTGTCACTTCAGCTAATTTTTTAACTGCCAGTTCTGAATAACCTGGCGCTGTATTCAAACCAGTACCGATAGCAGTTGCACCTAAGTTAACTTCGAGCAGTAAATCGATGCTACGTTTTAAGTTTTTCTCTTCTTCTTTTAAAAGAGTTGCGAAAGCATGGAATTCCTGACCAACAGTCATTGGTACTGCGTCTTGTAACTGAGTACGACCCATTTTCAGGATGTCTTTGTACTCTTCTGCTTTTCTCTCAAAGCCTTCTTTCAGGTAAACAACAGAGTCGATTAATTTGAGGACTGAGTTGTAAACTGCGATACGGAAACCAGTAGGGTATGCATCGTTAGTAGATTGGCTTTTGTTCAGATGGTCATTTGGGTTTAAGAATTCATATTCACCTTTTTTATGACCCATCAGTTCAAGACCGATGTTTGCCAGAACTTCGTTGGTATTCATGTTCAGTGATGTGCCCGCACCACCTTGGAATACGTCAACTGGGAACTGATCCATGCATTTACCTTCGTTCAAAACAACGTCACATGCTTTGATGATGGTGTCTGCAATATTACGAGGGATAGTGTGCAGTTCTTTGTTAGCTAGAGCGGCTGCTTTTTTAACCATTACCATGCCGCGAATAAATTCTGGGACATCGTTAATGGTGCGGTCGCTGATATAAAAGTTTTCAATCGCACGCAGAGTATGAACACCATAATAGGCATCAGCTGGAACTTCTTTTTTACCTAACAGGTCTTCTTCGATACGAGTATTGTTTGACATGAGAACCTTCTTAATTAGATTACAGTTACTGTCCGTTTATGCGCTTTAAAAAATATATCCTAAAACTAAACTTCTAGGTGGTTACCACCTATTACTCCTTTATCAGTATTATGTTCTACTGACTTATGGGGTGATCATATGCCTTTTATCACCCTATACCTTGAACCTAGATCATTTTATGGATTGATTAGTGCAATAGAATTTATATTGTGTGATTTGAATCACAGATAAGCATCGTTAATGATCTTAATCCATGAGTTGAAAATCACGATAAGAGACCCAATTATTATGGCTATACTAATGAAAAAAGCGAATATGAATAGTAGTCTCTTAGAGATAGTTCACAAAGGTTTTCATTTCCCCCCGCAAAATGCAGTAGCTTATTGATATAAAGGAGTACTTGTGCGCTGGTTACCACTAATTCTGATATGTATTTTGGTGTATATAGAGTCGGTCATTTTTGTCCGAGTCGCGGCTGAAATTGGTGTATTAATGACATTAATTTTAGTGGTGCTCACATCCTGTTTAGGGGTTTCTCTTGTGAAGAACCAAGGGATGAAAAATGTCATGCAAATACAACAAAAATTAATGAGTGGTGAAAGTCCTGCCGCTGAAATGATTAAAAGTGTGGCGTTAGTGTTAGCAGGATTTTTACTTATTGTTCCTGGGTTCTTTACGGACTTTATTGGGCTACTTTTATTACTACCACCAGTACAAAAATTATTTGTGATGCGTTTAATTCCACACATTAAATTTTATCAACCAGGAAGTGGTTTTCAGGGGGGAGGTTATCAAAACGGTAATACCTTTGAGGGGGAGTACCAGCGTAAACAAGACGACCCTTCTTATACTATTGATGGTGAAAGCCATCGAGTCCCAGAAGATAAATCTTCAGATTCTGACAAAGATAATCCGCACAAGTCTTAATTCCTTTTAGTTTGTAGGGAGATAAATAATAAAAAAATTTATCTCCCACCCCTTGAAGTCTGACTCACCCACCCCAATCTCCTGAAACATGGTACTGGTGAAGATCACCTTGGTATCGACCTTTTACCCGTATGGACTTTATTTGTAGGAGAACTATTAATGAAAATTCGTCCATTGCATGACCGTGTTATCGTTAAACGTAAAGAAATCGAATCTAAATCTGCTGGTGGTATCGTGTTGACTGGCAGTGCTGCGGGGAAATCAACTCGTGGTGAAGTTATCGCTGTAGGCCAAGGCCGCATCCTAGAAAATGGCGATGTGAAAGCGCTGGATGTGAAAATTGGCGATATCGTAATTTTTAACGACGGTTATGGCGTAAAAGCTGAAAAAATCGACAACGAAGAAGTGCTAATCATGTCCGAAAGCGACATTTTAGCAATCGTTGAATAAGAATTTTCACTTAAAACTTTCATCAAACGAAAAGAATTTAAAGGAAAGAGATAATGGCAGCTAAAGACGTTAGATTTGGTAATGACGCTCGTACAAAAATGCTTCGTGGTGTCAATGTTCTTGCGGATGCAGTTAAAGTAACTTTAGGTCCTAAAGGCCGTAACGTTGTTTTAGACAAATCTTTTGGATCACCAGTTATCACCAAAGACGGTGTTTCTGTTGCGCGTGAAATCGAATTAGAAGATAAATTCGAAAACATGGGTGCACAAATGGTGAAAGAAGTTGCTTCTAAAGCTAACGATGCAGCGGGTGACGGTACAACAACCGCAACCGTTTTAGCTCAAGCAATTATCACTGAAGGTTTGAAAGCCGTTGCTGCTGGTATGAACCCAATGGATCTGAAACGTGGTATCGACAAAGCCGTTGTTGCTGCTGTCGAAGAACTGAAAACTCTGTCAGTTCCATGTTCAGATACTAAATCAATCGCACAGGTTGGTACTATTTCTGCAAACTCCGACGAAACTGTTGGTAAATTAATTGCAGAAGCAATGGAGAAAGTCGGTAAAGAAGGCGTTATCACCGTTGAAGAAGGTACTGGTCTGGAAGACGAATTAGACGTGGTTGAAGGTATGCAGTTTGACCGCGGTTATTTATCTCCTTATTTCATCAACAAACCAGAAACAGGTGTTGTTGAACTGGAAAACCCATTCATTCTGTTAGTCGACAAAAAAGTGTCTAACATTCGTGAATTACTGCCAGTATTAGAAGGCGTTGCGAAAGCGAACAAACCTCTGCTGATCATCGCTGAAGATGTTGAAGGTGAAGCACTGGCAACATTAGTTGTGAACACTATGCGTGGTATCGTGAAAGTGGCTGCGGTTAAAGCACCTGGTTTCGGTGACCGTCGTAAAGCAATGCTGCAAGATATCGCTATCCTGACTAACGGTACTGTTATCTCTGAAGAGATCGGTATGGAGCTGGAAAAAGCAACGTTAGAAGATTTAGGTCAAGCTAAACGTATCGTGATCAACAAAGACACTACTATCATCATCGATGGTATTGGTGACGAAGCGGCTATCGCGGGTCGTGTTTCTCAAATCCGTCAGCAAATCGAAGAATCTTCTTCTGACTACGACCGTGAAAAACTGCAAGAGCGTGTAGCTAAATTAGCTGGCGGTGTTGCAGTAATCAAAGTGGGCGCAGCAACTGAAGTTGAGATGAAAGAAAAACGTGCTCGCGTTGACGATGCTCTGCACGCAACTCGCGCAGCGGTAGAAGAAGGTGTTGTTGCTGGTGGTGGTACTGCGTTAGTTCGCGTTGCGGCTAAACTGGAAGCACTGAAAGGCGATAACGAAGAACAAAACGTAGGTATCCGTGTTGCTCTGCGTGCGATGGAAGCGCCAATGCGTCAAATCGTCACTAACGCAGGTGAAGAAGCTTCTGTTGTTGTAAACAATGTGAAAGCAGCGACAGGCAACGATGGTTACAATGCGGCGACAGATACTTATGGCGACATGATCGAAATGGGTATTCTGGATCCAACTAAAGTAACGCGTTCTGCTCTGCAATTCGCAGCATCAATCGCGGGTCTGATGATCACGACTGAAGCGATGATTACTGACATGCCAAAACAAGATGCGCCTGATTTAGGTGCTGCTGGTATGGGTGGTATGGGCGGAATGGGCGGTATGATGTAAGCCAACAGGCACACATCATGCGCCAGTAGCCGATAATTAACGGCTACCAGCCAAAATAAGACCGGCACCATGCATTATTGAGTGGTGCCGGTTTTTTATTGGTGCTAAAAAACGTTTTTTCGCTTTGAATTTATTAGGTCTATTACTTAGTTTTGCGTTAAGGTGACCCATCGGGTTATATTTAAGCCAAGGTAAAAAATAGTTTAAATAAGTAAAGAACATCACAAGCGTATTGATTATTTTGTGATAAACTCTGAACGATTGGCAATATTTGAAAAGTTTACAGGTATATTGGGTAAGCTAATTTACTGCCATAAAACAGAATTTTGAGTGATTGGAGCGACAAAGGTTCGACGACCAGCTGCAAAAACACAATGAAAAATGAGGGAAAACATGCGAATTAAAGTCTTGCTTGGTGCTGCTGCATTACTAACTTTAGCAGGTTGTACATCAACCAATGATCTGACTGCGGCAGGCTCACAAGTTCGTTTTGTTGAAAATCAACCAGGAAGCGAATGCCAACTTCTTGGTCAAGTCACTGGAACTCAAAGCAACTGGTTGAGCGGCGTTAATAATGAATCTAGCTCTATGCGCGGCGCGGCAAATGATTTACGCAACAAAGCTGCAGCAATGGGTGGTAACGTGATTTTTGGCGCATCAAGCCCAAGCGAAACTGTCCTGTCTAGCTTTGTTCCTGTTGATAGCAAGATGATTGGTCAAGTTTATAAGTGCCAATAATCATATATCAAGAAAACCCGCTTAATTAAGCGGGTTTTTTTATACTGATTCACTTTAGCTAGCTTTGGCGTAAGTTTAAATCAAGCAAGGTTTTGCTGGGTTCCCCACCTATTTCTCTTGCCAGTTTTGGCACTAAATATCCTGAAACTTGGCTTAGTAACTCGCGAATTAATTGCCTAGCTTCCAGATCACTCACTAAGAAATGCGCTGCGCCTTGAACTTTATCAAGCACATGTAAGTAATACGGTAAAATTCCTACATCAAATAACGCATTGCTCAGGTTGGCTAATGCAGTGACATTATCATTAACTTGGCGGAGCAATACGCTTTGGTTGAGTAGGGTGACTCCCGAACGTTTTAATTTCAGCATTGCTTGTGCAAACTCATCATCAATCTCATTCGCGTGATTAACATGGGTGACCATAATCACGTGTAAGCGGGATTGAGTTAAGCGCTGGCAAAGGGTATCTGTAATTCTTTCTGGGATTACCACCGGTAAGCGAGAATGAATTCGCAAGCGTGTAATGTGTGGAATTTCCTCAAGTTGGCTAATTAACCAGTCGAGCTCATGGTCTTTCGCCATTAATGGATCACCACCAGAGAAGATGATTTCATTGAGTTCACTGTGGTTTTTTATATAATCCACAGCCATCAACCAGTTATTTTTATTTCCTTTGTTATCTTCATAAGGAAAATGCCGGCGAAAGCAGTATCGACAGTTCACCGCACAACCGCCTTTAACCAGCATCAATGCTCGGTTGCGGTATTTGTGAAGTAAACTTGGGATCGCATTATCCTGCTCTTCTAGTGGATCAGTAGAAAAACCTGGATGTATATCGAACTCTGCTTTTGCGGTTAATACTTGCAATAACAGGGGGTCTAGTGGATCACCTTTTTTCATTCGCGAAATAAAAGGGTGCGGAACGCGTAAGGGGAATAACTTACGTGCTTCATGACCTTCTCGCGATGGCTGATGGTCTTCTAAGTTTAGTAATTGCAGCAATTCATCCGGATTAGTGACTGCTTCAGCAAGTTGTTGTATCCAGACTTCTCTGGATGAGGTATTTTGAGTTATAATATCGACCATTTTTTGGCTATGCCATTTTTAGTTTATAAATAGAGGATCTCCATGGCTACTTATAGTACCAATGAATTCCGCTCAGGTCTTAAAATCATGTTAGATGGTGAGCCGTGTGCAATTCTTGAAAGTGAATTCGTTAAACCGGGTAAAGGTCAAGCGTTCGCACGCGTTCGTCTGCGTAAACTGATTTCTAACAAACTGTTGGAAAAAACTTTTAAATCTACTGATTCTGTTGAAGGCGCAGATGTCATGGATATGAACTTAACTTACCTGTATAACGACGGTGAGTTCTGGCACTTCATGAACAACGAAACTTTCGAACAACTGGCAGCAGATGCGAAAGCTATCGGTGACAACGAAAAATGGCTGATCGACCAAGCAGATTGTATTTTAACGCTGTGGAACGGTCGTCCAATCGCGGTTACTCCGCCGAACTTCGTTGAGTTAGAAGTTGTTGAAACAGATCCAGGTCTGAAAGGCGATACAGCAGGTACTGGTGGCAAGCCAGCAACATTAAGCACTGGTGCAGTGGTTAAAGTTCCTCTGTTCGTTCAGATTGGCGAAGTGATCAAAGTTGACACTCGTTCAGGCGAATACGTTTCACGTGTGAAATAATTGTCGCACAGATCAAGCCCGTCATTATAGTGAGTGACGAAGTGAGATCAAGAAGAGCCGAATACAGTTTTGTACTGTATTCGGCTTTTTTATTTGTGGAGTTCAGACAGAGCAATGATTAACAACATTTAAACCCGCCTTTACCCTTACCACCGTAGCGAGCATCCTGCCGCTCTTTGAAAAACTCCTCATAAGTCATCGGCGTTTGGTCAGGATGAGTACGTTGCATGTGGGCGACGTAGTTATCGTAGTCGGGGACGCCGACCATCATTTTGGCAGCTTGTCCTAAGTAACGGGCCGCTTTCCCTAAGTTTCCAAACATAAATCCTCGTCATATTTTGCGCTGTAGCTGTGTTGTCTTCGTTAGTTAAACCCAAGTCACATACTTATGTATGCTCCTCGGGTTTATCAAACTCGTCGCCTTGCTACAACACAAACTATTTAGAGGATTGCATCGTAGCTAGCGATTTTGGAGAAAGAGAGTGAGTTTTGAAAAACATCTAAATCAAAAATCTAAAATACAAAACTGAAGTAAAAAGGTTAATAGATTCTCAATTCTCAATTCTCAGCTCTCAATCTCTGGTGTATTAATGATGGCGGGTGTTTGCCACAATCTCTTCGTAGTTGGCTGGCATTGGCTCGTAAGGCACTTCGTTGGCGGTCGGTTCCTTAGATTTCAATGCTTTTAACGCGGTACGGATAGAGAATAGGGCGAGAACCACAACCACAATCATAAAGAAAATCGTTAAGCCAGCATCTAAACGGTTATTGAAAACCAACTGAGTTAACTGTGATTCCGTATATTGCGGTGGCAAGTTGCCGCTATCTAACATCGCTTGAAACTTATTCGCGACGGCTAAGAAACCAACGCGGGCATCTTCACTGAAGGTCTTTTCCCAGCCAGCGGTCATCGTACACACCAATAACCACGAAGTTGGTAATAGCGCGACCCATGCGTAAGCTTGGCGCTTCATCTTGAACAGAACGACCGCACACAGCATCAACGCCATACCTGCTAGCATTTGGTTGGCGATACCAAACAGTGGCCATAAGGTGTTAATACCACCGAGTGGGTCAACGACGCCTTGATGTAAGAAATAACCCCAAGCCAGCACACACAATGCAGTGGCTATCAGGTTAGCGGGCAGAGAATCCGTTCTTTTCAATGATGGTGAAACCACACCCAGCAAATCTTGCAGCATAAAGCGTGCCGCACGGGTTCCGGCATCCACCGCAGTCAGGATAAACAGCGCTTCAAACAGGATGGCAAAGTGGTACCAAAAGGCAACATTCATCAACCCGCCTAGCGCGCCATGAAGAATATATGCCATACCGACTGCCAGTGTTGGAGCACCCCCGGCACGGGAAATAATGCTGGTTTCCCCAACCTCGTTGGCAATTTGCGTCAATTGTTCAGGGGTAATCTGGAAGCCCCAGCTGCTGACAACTTGTGCTGCAGAAGCCACAACATCTGTCGTGCCAGCTGGTGCTAACATCGCCATTGGGCTGTTCATCGCGAAATAAACGCCTGGGTCAATCACACAAGCTGCGACTAACGCCATGATAGCTACGAATGACTCCATCAACATCCCGCCATAACCGATAAAACAAGCTTGGTTTTCGTTGGCGAGCATTTTCGGCGTGGTACCAGAAGAGATTAAGGCGTGGAAACCGGAAACGGCACCACAAGCAATAGTGATAAACAAGAATGGGAATAAATCACCCGCCCAAACAGGACCCGTTCCATCGATATATTTGGTTAACGACGGCATCTGAAGATTTGGATTTAAAATTAAAATACCAATCGCCAGACCAATAATCGTACCGATTTTCAGGAAGGTAGACAGGTAGTCTCGTGGCGCTAACAGTAACCATACTGGCAACACCGCAGCCACAAAACCATACCCAACCAACATCCATGTTAGCTGGACGCCGGTGTAGTCAAAGTAAGGAGCCCAAGTTTCACTCTCTGCGACCCAACCACCAGAAATGATCGCAAAAACTAAGAAAATCAAACCAATAACTGAAACTTCACCAATGCGACCTGGGCGAATATAGCGAGTATAAATTCCCATAAAAATAGCCAGCGGGATGGTGAAGGCAACGGTATAGGTTCCCCACGGGCTGTGTGTTAACGCTTTCACGACAATCATCGCGAGCACAGCAAGGATGATCACCATGATCATAAAGCAAGCAATCAGCGCAATGACCCCAGCAGTATTGCCCATTTCCTCTTTAACCAGTTCACCCAAAGAGCGACCATCGCGGCGAGTGGAAACGAACAGCACCATAAAATCTTGTACCGCCCCTGCCAGTACTACCCCTGCGAGCAGCCAGAGCATTCCGGGCAAATAGCCCATTTGTGCCGCAAGTACAGGACCGACTAAAGGACCAGCACCTGCAATAGCGGCAAAGTGGTGACCAAATAACACTTTTTTGTCGGTTGGAACATAATCCAGACCATCGTTGTGACGAATGGCTGGCGTCATACGTGTAGAGTCCACTTGCAGGACTTTTTTTGCAATAAACAGTCCATAGTAACGATATGCGATCAAATAAATACAGACCGCGGCGACCACGATCCACAGGGCGTTGATCTGTTCACCTCGGTTTAATGCAATATAACCGAGTGAAAATGCGCCGAGCAGAGCGAGAACAATCCAAATCAATTGTTTACCCATAGCCTTTCCCCATCCATTCCGTTAACGAGCTTTATTAGTTATTTATGTAAGTAAAAACTCAGGCAGGTATAGCGAAAGTTAAGTGAAAGAAAAAGTAGCTAAATCGAGACACTTAATTGAAATTGTAGATAAATTGCAATATTGCAATTGGTATCACTAAAATTGAAGCGAATATTGGATTTTATCTTGTTTTGGTCTAGCGATAATCTTTGGTTTGGTTTTATCTATTATGTAGGTGTTGATTGTTGGATTATAATTCTGAATTTTTCTAAGGGTGTTTTTCTTAGGTCTTATGAGGCGCACAAAAAATACCGGAATAAAGTTTCCGGTATTTGAAGGGGTTGGCGATTATGTTCTGATCATTTGGATGATTTTTTTACCGAATAACGTCGTAATAAGTCCGAACATAATTAAAATTAATCCAGCGATTTGTACGCCATTAATATGCTCACCAAGGAATAACGCACTACTACTTAGTCCAAAGACGGGTACCAATAAAGAGAATGGGGCGACTCGCCAAGCCTCATAGCGTCCTAGCAATACTCCCCATAAGCCGTACCCAATGAAAGTAGAAAGGTAGGCAAGATATAAAATAACGCCGAGTACCGACCAGTCAAAACCAGCTAGACCTTGCACAATGGCATCTTCACCTTCAAAAATCCAAGAGCTTAATAAGAAGGGAATTATGGGGATAAGCGCACTCCAACTCACTAAAGAAAGGGCGCTACATTTTTCCTCACCTTGGTGTTGCATAATAATACGGTTAGTGATGTTACCGCATGCCCAAGATAACCCTGCAACCAAAATAAAGATCAAGCCTAACAGAGGGATATCATCGATGCCTCCAGAGGTTGCGCCATTAGCTAAAATCCCCAACCCCGCGATGGCGATAAACATGCCAAGAAAATGGGTTGGCTGTAGGGATTCTTTCAAAATAACCGCGCCGAGTAATAAGGTGAAAAAGGCTTGTGACTGTAAAATAACAGAGGCAATCCCCGCAGGCATACCGACTCGCAACGCACAGAATAGAAACGCAAATTGCCCAAAGCTAATGGTTAAACCATAAATCAATAGTAGCTTTAAAGGGATCTTGGGGCGCTTAAATAGGAAGATGGCAGGGAATGCCACAAACACAAAACGTAAGGCACCGAGGAGTAATGGGGGTAAGGCGGTTACGCCAAGTTTAATGATCACAAAGTTGACGCCCCAAATAATCACGACACACAGGGCAAGTAATATATCTTTGATACGCATGGTGTTTTCTCGGTACAGAATTGGCGGAGGATCTCTACTTTACCTGTGCTTTGGGATTTGTGCGACGAGATTGCATCTCATGACTCAAATTCAGCATGAATAGGATAAATGTGGGTGTTAATTTAGTGTTAATTATTATTTTAAGTGACTTGAGTCTCTTAAATTGAACGTTTATAATACGGTTTCATTTCGCGTATTCAGGACGACCTGAAATCATCACGTTTAAGTAATGGGGACGACCCCGAGAAGTTGACGGAGTACATCCACCATGGCTTGGATCATCTTATTATTCGCAGGTTTATTAGAAGTTGTTTGGGCAGTGGGTTTAAAATATACCCATGGTTTTACGCGCCTGACACCAAGTATCATCACTATCACCGCCATTATCGCCAGTATGGGCTTACTCGCTTATGCGATGCGTGACCTGCCTGCAGGAACCGCTTATGCAATTTGGACAGGAATTGGCGCTATCGGTACTGCAATTTTCGGGATTATTTTCCTTGGTGAGTCTGCCAATATGTTCCGGTTATTAAGCCTTGGCTTGATTGTGATGGGACTAATTGGGTTAAAACTTTCTAGTTAAGTCTCTGAGAATAAGAACGGGTGAGCGATGGCTTACCCGTTTTAGTAATTTCAGCATAATAGAATTCAAATAACATAATAATTATATTATCTTTTTTTCTTAATCAATAGAGCTGGCTTCTCTCCTTTAGGCCAGCGGCGTGACAATGCATTATTCAATGTTGAGGGATTTAATCCGACAGATCTGGATATGGCGGATAATGTGGTTCCTCTTTTTCGAATGGCGGCAATAATGTCCGCAGGATGCCAATCTTCTTTCATGTCATCTCCAATAATTATTAAATAATTAATCTTTAAATTTAATTAAATGCTTTTTAATTAAATTCACTATATGGTTTATTTGAAATGTTAAATTAGAGGGGTAAATTATCTTTTTAAATATCAATTAAATTAATCTTTGAAATAGAAAGTTTCTATGTTAAAGATATGTCGTTAATTTTCTATTGGTATATTTTAAATTTAATTTTTTCAGAGGTATACAATGAATGTAGAAAGCATTGAAATGGAAGTTCTGAGTAGAAATATGAAAAAGGATTTATTTTATTGTTTTGATTGGAATATTTTTGATGTTCATTATACTGTAGTAGATGTTGATAATAAAAAAATATATGCGCTATCAAGTGATTATGAATGGCAACTAACTTATTGGCATGAAGATATGGATTTGAAATTAGATGAAAGATTGCATGCAGGAATTCAATACTGGGAGAATTATTCGGATTCTTATAGAAAAATATTATCAAAGTTGAATTTTAAAAATAAAAAATAGATTTTTGTAGTCGATATAATAATGTATTTGAAATACTTTCAATTAATTCTTTTGATACAGTACCATCCTTGGATTTACTATCATTATGTAAGTGGCGAACAGTAATGGCGAGTTACGCTTATGAAAAATGGAATGCTCATGAGTATACTTCAATACCAATTAGGCAGGAAATAAATATAATTAAAAATGAAAATTCACTTAAAGGCATGAAAGAAATATCTGATTATATTCGATTTGGTAATCTCTCTTTTTCAAATAAAGAGATTTTAACTATTAAATTATTACTTTCTCATAGAAGTATAAAAGAGATCAGTCAAATTCAAGGGTGCACAGAAGCCACTGAAAATCTAAGAGTAGAAAAAATTAAGTGGAAATTGAAATATGAAGGTGAAGTTAATAATAAATTTTTCAATGCAATGGAGGAACACTGTATTACATTGAACAGTCTGGGGGGAATTGAATTGTAATAAATAGATTTAATTGAATCTCTATAGGGAAAAGGAGTTAACTTATGAAATGGAAATTAAGATTTGGTGCAGTGGCAGGTAATGCTTTAGAGTTTTATGACCTTGCTATTTTTGCTGCGATTTCATCATATTTAAGTGCAGAATTGACCCGACTTGGTTATCAACAAGCCACGGAAATGGTTTGGGGAATTTTTGCATTGCGTTTTATTATGCGTCCAATTGGCGGATATGTTATAGGACGATATGCAGATAAAGTAGGCAAAAAATCTGCGTTAATTTTGGTGAGTATTATTACAGGTAGTGCAACACTAACGATGGGTCTACTTCCAATTCATTTACTTGGAACATATGCGCCATTAGTGATTTTAATACTTCAAATGGCATTATCTTTTAGCTATGCAGGTGAGGCCCCATCATTATCGGCTTACTTATATAAAGATTCTCAACCGCATGAGCGAGGGCGCATATCCGGTTTATTGACAGGAAGCGCAGTGGTCGGTGTGATTGGTTCATTAGCGATTGTCTTATTATTAGAACGTATTTTAGATGTCGAATCCATGCAAAAATTTGGCTGGCGAATTCCATTGTTATTAGGATTAGCAAATATACTCATCTGTTTTTGGTTTAGATACTGGCTTCCGAATCAGCCGATAGAAAAAGTGAAAGATAAGATAGACTGGTTTAAAGCACTTAATATTTTTCTGATTGTTATTCCTGGTTCGGTTATTTTCTATACATTAAACTTTTCTTCATCATTTATAATTAAAGAAATAAATATAGAAGGATTTAGAAGTATATATGCGATTATGTCGTCTATATTTTTATTAATATTTATTGCTATTATTGGTTTTTTAACGGATAAATATAGCTATTCTGAGAGAGTTTTTAAATACGGCGTTAAACTGGCGTTTGTATTTTCTACCCCGATCTATTTTTTTATATCTAATCATGGTTTGGTTGCATCAATTCTATCCCAACTAGTTATGCTCATTATTTCCGCAATGGTTTTATGTAATTGGAATTACGCAATGACAAAGCCAGCGGGTGGGCATGTGACCACATTCAGTATGGGATACAATATTGCATCAGTTATTATCGGAGGGGTAACGCCTATGATTATCAGTAATTTGGTGAGTATTCATGTTTCTTTAGTGGGTGTTTTTGTCATGATGAGTACATTGGCCTTGTTTCTTTCTTTCATTCTTTCTAAGAAGAAATAATTTTTTAAAAAACTTAAGGGGTGATATATGGATGTAGAAAACAAAAGTCTTGAATCTTCTTGTACTGAATTTAATCGTAAATTTCTTAATTATTTTGATTGGAATGAGGTGGATGTTAATTATAGCCGAATAGATCTAAGTAATAATATGGTTAAAACCCTTTCAAATCATTATGAATGGGTTTTAATTTGTTGGGATGATGACTTAGATAAAAAGGTTAAGGAAAGGCTGGTGAGCGGTGTTCAATATTGGGATAATTATTCTGATTTTTTCAAAAAACATTATCTAAAAGTCATAAGAGTGAAATGAAAGTGGATTTTTGCACAAAATATGGCAATGTTTATGAAATTATTTCTGTAAATTCAAATAAAAAACTGGAGAGTAAGGATTTGCTAGAGATTTATAAATTAAGAGCCGTAGTCTCTGATTACGCACATAATTTATGGAAGGATAATGAAGAAATTATTTTACCACTTAGAGCGGATCTTAATACATTGATAAAGTCAGAGAATCCTAAAAGAGAAATATTAGATACTCACCAATATATGCGTTTTGGTAATATTCGTTTTACTCGCAAAGAAATGATCACCATTCGTTTATTACTTTCCCACTGCAAAGTAAAAGAAATTAGTTATATCCAAGGTTGTGCAGAAGCCAATGAGCACAAACGAATTCAACGTATTAAAGAAAAATTAGGATGTCCTCATGTTTCTTCCAGTGGTTTATTTACGGTTCTAAAAGAACATGGAATTACATTGGCGTGTTTAGAAACCCTAGTGAGCTATCCGTAATTTCCCGACATTATTTATTTAGGATAAAATTTTTACAACAAGGATGATGCAATGAAATGGAAATATCGCATTGGTGCAGCCGTAGGAAATGCGTTGGAATATTATAATATTGCCATTTTTGCTGCAATATCAGTTTATTTGAGTACAGAGTTGGAAAAATTGGGTTACTCACAGTCCACGATAATGGTATGGGGGATTTTTGCGCTGCGTTTTTTAATTCGACCTATTGGCGGGGTTGTTATCGGGCGTTATGCAGATATTGCAGGGAAAAAAGCGGCGTTAGTCTTGACGAGCTTTATTACTGGCGTTGCAACATTATGCATGGCGTTATTGCCTATCCAATTACTAGGAATTTATACCCCAATCGCTATTTTAATACTTCAGCTTGCTCTTGCTTTTAGCTTTGGCGGTGAGTACCCATCGGTAGTGGCTTACTTATTCTCTGATACGAAAAATAACGAGCAGGCCAGAATTGCGGCGTTAATCTCTGGAAGTGTAGTGGCAGGGGTTATTCTTTCTGTAGGATTAGTCGTGTTTTTACAGAAAGTTCTTGATAAAGAAACGATGCACAGTATTGGTTGGCGGATCCCATTATTTGTAGGTTTGCTTAATATAGGGATCAGTTTTTGGTTTCGTGCGAGATTACCAGAAAAGCAGGAAAATAAAGCAGAAAGGCGAACGTTTAATTGGCAAGGGATCGTTTATCTTTTTTTGTTAACCGCACCTGCCTCAGTGGCTTTTTATTCACAAAACCTTTCTGGAACAATTATTGTTAACCATTTGAAGCATGATGTATTAAAGGATGTTTTTCCATTAATCTCTTCAGGGCTTTTGTTAGTACTGATTATTTTAACTTGCTGGTTAACAACGAAATACAGCACACCATCGAAAGTTTACCGGATGGGGGTTACTGCGCTAGTGCTCTTATCCGTCCCTGTTTATTTTACGCTTCAGCTCGATAGCCTCATGCTAGTTGGTCTTGCTCAATTTGTCATTGCAGGGTGTTCTGCAATGATCCTTGCAAATTTACCGGCCGTTCTGGCAAGTGCGGTACATGGCAATACCGCAATGCTAGGCGCTGGCTATAATGGGGCTTCTGTGTGCATTGGGGGGATAACGCCGCTAGCCATTACCTACTTGAGCGATTTTCATTTAGGTTATGCAGGCTGCTTTATTGCATTTTGCGGGACATTATTTTTCTTGATTCGTTGGTTGCCAAAATCAAAAGCACTAGAATTTAATTAACTGATTAACCCCATAGTCAATCTATGGGGCAATTTTTTTTTAGCCCAGTAATTTTAAAAAACGCCCATACAGCAATCCACCCAAATTGCTTTGGTTGTATTCACTGGTTGTGGCGAGGTTATCCACTGCCGCATGCCAAGCTTGCTGCTGCTCACCGAGAAATAAAATCTGTTTAATTTGCTCAACGGCATGTTGTTCGTGGCTGTTAGTATGCCAGTGATATTCGTCGTGAAATAGCATGTCGTGGAGGGGCTGTTTCTCAACATGTGGTGAGGGCGATAAAACAACAGTAATAACATTATTGTTCTGTTTACCCTCGCTGGTGGTAGAATTTGAAACCCAAAAAAATACCTCATCACGCAGTGCATTGATGAGGTATTTATTAGCAATTTATATTATTAATCAGCAATTACAGAGTGAATACACCGATAATTGCGATAACGCTAATGATTGCAGAGCTGCCGTAGAACACCCATTTTGTTGCAGGGACATGCACTTTAAAATCGTGCAGGGTGTGGTGAATACGGTGCATACCACACCATACTGGCAGAATAATCATCAGTAATAAGAAAATGCGTCCAATAAAGCTTTGGCTAAATGCCATGATGCGCTCATAGCTCAGCATTTCTGGTGCGACACCTAATGGGATTAAAATACCCAGTAAAAGGATGATTGCAGGACCAATAACGGCGCTCCACATACCACCTGCACCAAATAATCCCCAGAAAATCGGCTCATCGGAACGTTTAGGCGTTAGATTCATCAGATTCTCCTTAGATTAAAATAGTAATGCGATTGCTAAAATAGCCGCAGTCACGACTATAGTGAGAGCCCAGAAGCCTTTTACGATAGGCTCATCTGGCAGTTTCTTATCTTTAACAATGATAGCCACAGCTTTTGGTGCTAGCTTGAACCATGTTGTGGTATGCAGCAGCGTTGCCGCTAATGTCACAATGTTAATGATCAGAATAATTGGATTACTTAAGAACCCAACAAAGCCCGCCCAAGATTCAGGGCCATTTTTCAGTGCAAATACGCCGTACAGGACTAAAATGCTGAACCAAACCTGAAGCACAGAAGTACTTTCACGCATGATGTAAAAGCGGTAGAAACCCAGCTTTTGCCACCAGTCGCCTTTCATTTCCCTGACATAGGGTTTACGTTTAGTTGTCATGACTTCAATTCTCCTTATCGTGGCTTCAGCATGGCGATAACAAAGTCTTGCGCACTCGCAACTTTACCTTGTTGGATAGCCGCCGCCGGGTCGACATGCTTAGGACAGACTTCAGAGCAGTAACCTACAAACGTACAGCTCCATACACCGTTGTCACCATTTAATAGTGGCATACGCTCTTTCGCGCCGTGGTCACGGTTATCGAGGTTGTAGCGCTCTGCTAAGGTAATTGCCGCAGGGCCTAAGAACTCAGGGTTCAGACCAAACTGTGGACACGCTGCATAGCACAGACCGCAGTTAATACAGCCAGAGAACTGATGGTATTTCTCCATCTGAGCTGGAGTTTGCTTGTTCGGACCGTCAGAAGGTTTGCGATCATTACCGATAATGTACGGTTTAATCGCTTCTAAACGCTCGATAAAGCTTGTCATATCAACAACAAGGTCACGCTCGATAGGGAAGTTACCCAGTGGCTCGATTTTAATTCCTTGTGGATAGTCACGCAGGAATGTTTTACAAGCCAGTTTAGGTACATTGTCCACCATCATGCCGCAAGAACCGCAGATAGCCATACGGCAAGACCAACGGTAAGACAGGTCTGGCGCGAGGTTATCTTTGATGTAGCCCAAAGCATCTAACAAAGAGGTTTGCTCGTCATAAGGGACATCATAAGTCACTAAATGGGGTTCATTATCCGTTTCTGGATTGAAACGCATGATCTCCATTTTTAAGTGTTTCATATCATCCATTAGCTTGCTCCTTATTCGCCTTATCTTGAGCTGCCCCTTCAGCACCATACACACGTTTCGCTGGTTGTGATTTAGTGATTTTCACATCAGAGTACTCAAGGCGTGGTGCACCTTCTGGGTTATAGAACGCCAGAGTATGTTTCAGGAAGTTGACGTCATCACGCTCAGTGCAACCTTCGTCAAGACGTTGGTGCGCACCGCGAGACTCTTTACGGTTAATCGCCGAGTGAGCCATACATTCCGCCACGTCTAAGCCGAAGCCTAACTCGATGGTGTACAGTAAGTCAGTGTTGAAGACGCTGCTATGGTCAGTGATTTCAACATGCTTGAAGCGCTCTTTCAGCTCTGCCAGTTTATCAACAGTTTTCTGCATTAATTCAGGTGTACGGTAGATACCGCAACCTTCTTCCATCGAAATACCCATTTCATCACGGATTTTAGACCAGCTCTCTTTACCTTTTTGGTTCAGAAGTTTTTGCAGGTCATTTTCGATATCACGAGTACGTGCTTCGATAGCGCTTGCATTTGCAGGGGTAGCTTCAGCAGCATGACGTGCCGCTTCTTCACCCGCTAAACGACCAAATACCACTAATTCTGCCAGTGAGTTAGACCCTAAACGGTTTGCGCCGTGTAAGCCAACAGACGAACATTCGCCTACTGCAAACAGACCTTTAATACGGGTTTCTGTGCGCTGATCCGTTTCAATACCACCCATGGTGTAGTGTGCAGTTGGGCGAACAGGAATTGGTTCGTTCACTGGGTCAACACCCACGTAAGCTTTTGCTAGCTCACAAATAAATGGTAGACGCTCATGCAGTTTTTCAGCACCTAAGTGACGTAAGTCTAGGTACACAACATCACCGCGGTGAGTGCTGATAGTGCGACCTGCGCGCCATTCGTGCCAGAATGCTTGTGAAACTTTGTCACGCGGACCCAGTTCCATATATTTGTTTTCTGGTTTGCCCAGTGGAGTTTCTGGACCCATACCGTAGTCTTGCAGATAGCGATAGCCATCTTTGTTGACCAAGATACCGCCTTCACCACGGCAACCTTCAGTCATCAGAATACCGGAGCCTGGTAGACCTGTTGGGTGATACTGAACGAATTCCATATCACGCAGTGGTACGCCATGGCGCAGCGCCATACCCATACCATCACCTGTTACGATACCGCCGTTGGTGTTATAACGATAAACACGACCTGCACCACCTGTTGCCATAACGATAGCATTAGCACGAATTTGAACTTTCGTACCTTCCATCATGTTCAGAGCAACCAAACCACGTACTTGACCTTCATCCACAATAATATCGAGAACAAAGTGTTCATCGAAACGCTGAATTTGAGGGTATTTTAATGACGTTTGGAACAGGGTATGCAGCATGTGGAAGCCGGTCTTATCGGCTGCAAACCATGTACGTTCAATTTTCATTCCACCGAAACGGCGAACGTTAACTGAACCATCTGGTTTACGGCTCCAAGGGCATCCCCATTGTTCCAGTTGGGTCATTTCTGTTGGGCAGTGTTCGACGAAGTAATCGACGACATCTTGCTCACACAGCCAGTCACCACCAGAAACGGTATCATTAAAATGATAGTCAAAGGAATCATGGGCTTGAGTAACTGCGGCTGATCCCCCCTCTGCGGCCACGGTATGGCTACGCATTGGGTAAACTTTTGAGACCAGAGCAATCTTGATATTGGGATTTGCTTCAGCAGCAGCAATTGCTGCACGTAAGCCTGCGCCCCCGGCCCCGATAATCGCTAAATCGGCATTGAAGGTTTGCACTGCGCTTCTCCATTGTTCAAGTGTAAAGTGTTAAATTAATAAATTCTTTTAAATACTTTTAGTGCTTAGCTATTTCAGTTTCAGCTCACCTTTAGGCAAATCTGCAAAGAATATTTTTTTAATCGTAAATATATAATAGCTAATAACGACTTATTATGTTGGGAATTATAACGAATAGTGCCGAGGATAAATTTGATATAGAAAGGTGTTTTGGGTGATATTACCCCCAAAATGTGATCTGCGTCGTCTTTTTGCAAATTGTTTTTGGGTGCAAAGAAATTCCAGCGAAATTGGAAATAATAAAAAGGAATTTCAAATAATTATCATTAATTTTAACAGAATTATCAGAATTTAAAACCAACTAAAATCGTCAAGTTTTCCTTGCTTACAGTGGATAATCTGGTGTGCCATGAGGAAATTCTAAAATCATATCGAAGATAAAATTGCGAATGAGTTCACTGTTTCTCAGTCTGCTTCATTTTTAATGTCAAAAAAGGATTTGAAATAGCATAAAGAGGATAAGCAAAGAAAGGTAATTTTAACATTTGAATTACAAGCAATAAGAAAAAATCATGTTTCTGTTTTTTTTAACCAAATGTTAAAAGTTAATAAGAAAGCTTTTTGCCTAATCGTATAAAGCAGGAGATAATCACATCATCTTTTTTCGCCTTGAATCATATCCCCTATCGATACTCATATAGAGCATAATTTCCACAATAATCCATTGTGTGTTAGGGGGGAGGTGAGTACACTGCACAACTAAGTTTATTTTGGAGTTATTTTAATGAGTGAAGTAGCGAATTGGCTGCCTACAGCCCCCATCGCTAACCTGTTACAGCGCGCAAAAATTGTTGCGGAAATCAGACGTTTTTTCGCTGATCGCTGTGTACTTGAGGTAGACACACCCGCAATGAGTCAGGCGACAGTGACTGACATTCATCTTGTTCCATTTGAGACACGCTTTGTGGGACCCGGTGCTGCTCAGGGCATTAATTTATATCTAATGACCAGCCCTGAATACCATATGAAGCGCTTATTGGCTGCGGGAAGTGGACCTATCTATCAAATGTGCCGCAGTTTCCGTAATGAAGAAGCGGGAAGACACCATAACCCTGAATTTACGATGCTGGAATGGTACCGTCCACACTTTGATATGTATCGCTTAATCAATGAAGTGGACGACCTTCTGCAACAAGTGCTGGAATGTGAAAGCGCTGAGCTTCTCTCTTACCAACAAGCATTTTTACGTCACTTAGATATCGATCCTTTATCTGCGGAAAAAAGTGAATTACGCGAAGTGGCTGCCCGTTTGGATTTAAGCAATGTTGCGGATCAAGAAGAAGACAGAGATACGTTACTACAATTGCTATTTACGATGGGGGTTGAACCACATATTGGTAAAGAAAAACCTGCGGTGGTGTACCATTTCCCAGCGACTCAAGCGTCATTAGCCGTTATCAGCACGGAAGATCACCGCGTTGCTGAACGTTTTGAGGTTTACTATAAAGGCATGGAGCTGGCAAATGGTTTCCATGAGCTGACCGATGTGAGCGAACAACGCCAACGTTTCGAACAGGATAACCGCAAGCGTGCCGCGATGGGATTACCCGTTCAGCCAATAGATGAAAACTTACTTGCCGCGCTTGAGCATGGTTTACCGGCATGTTCCGGTGTGGCTGTTGGTGTTGACCGCTTAATCATGCTGGCACTGAATGCCGAACGAATTAGCGATGTGATTGCGTTCCCAGTGACGATTGCTTAAAACTCAGTTTCTATCTATGACATTAAAAAGCACCTTGAACGTTGATCATTGATTGACGAAGGTGCTTTTTCTTTCCTGCCCGTTCTACCAAAAACGGATTAAATGCTTTCGGATAATTCTTCTATAAGTCCCATTCTTGAAGATTATGGTTGATTTCAAGTTCATTTGCTGGTCTTCTGTTTGACTTAAGCTAAATAAAATGAATTTAGGTTGGTGACCTTTCTGCCTTTGCTTCTATTACTACTGGTTGACACGGAACAAGCCGAAAAGGAAGGCATTGCATTATCGTCATTACTACCCAATAAAGATAATGTGTTGGCGCTAAGATCTTTAAAATCGCGTTCGTCATAGGAAAAGCAAGAAATAGCGGTGCGAAATTGTCAGTACAACTTTATGATATTGATGCTATTTTAGGTAAGAGCGGAATGGCTCATCATGTAGTCGCGCTGTCGCTTGTGTGTGAATATCCACACCCCAGCCTTATTACTCAGCAAAATGAAGCGCAGCTTTTATTGCATCAAATTCAGGCTTAAAGTCTAAATAAGAGAGTCGTTATTCTGATTAAAAAGACTCTCTCGAGTCATTGACGTGCAATTGACTCGAGAGAGTGAGGGAGAGTTACTTCTGCTTTTGCTGCTCTAGAAACTTAACCCCTAAATCTGGGAAGTCAGTGAAGGCGCCATCAACGTCCGCTTGGTTATAAATAATGTCATATAACTGCTGACCATCTTTCGCGTACTTAGGCAGTTTGTCCACACGGATAGTAAATGGATGTACCGCCATATGGTTAGCGTGAGCTTCTTTTACCATACCGTTTACTTTGATGTTCGTTGGTGTGGAATCTTCGCTAATGAGCATATGATAGTCAGGGCCGATACCGTCTGCGTAGGTTGCAATCTCTTTCATCGCACCCGGCTTCATCATCCAATCATAGTTATAGTTCACCCAAGTACCGTCTGGCTTCTGCTCTTGAGTCTCTTCCCAATCGGTGTAAGCAATCAGTTGGATCAGTTTTAAATCCATCCCCATTTCTGGCATCAGTTTCGTTTTGATGCGTTTTAAGTCAATCGGGTCGAAAGATTGCAGATAAACGTTAGAATCTTTGTTGGTATAGCCATACTCTTTCAGGACTTCTAAGGTTTTCTTGGTGATATCCTTGCCTTCTTGTTGATGGAACCAAGGGGCTTTAATTTCAGGGTAGATACCGATATTTTTACCCGTAGATTTGTTCAAACCTTGAATAAATTCAATCTCTTCTTGGAAGGTGTGAACACGGAAATCAGATTTACCCATAGGGAAACGGTTCGGATAGCTTTGGACTTTTTTGCCATCAACAATGTCAAAGCCTTCCGTGAATTTCAGGGATTTAATTTCTGGCAGCGTAAAGTCGATGGCGTAGTAGCGACCATCTTTACGTGCGCGATTTGGAAACTTATCCGCTACGTCAGTGACGCGATCCAGATAATGGTCATGAAGTACAACCAGCTCATTATCTTTGGTCATCACTAAATCTTGTTCGAGGAAATCCGCGCCTTGCGCATACGCCATCGCTTTCGCTGGAAGGGTATGTTCAGGTAAATAACCACTTGCACCACGATGGGCAATCACCACTTTACCTGCCGTTTCGGCAGCCGCAGAGACTGACATCACTAAGACCATACTTGCGACTAATGTTTTTAATTGAAAATTCATCAGTAAATCTCCTTGGTACTCATTGTTTGTAGGTAAAAAACTTGTAGGTAAAAAGCTTTATAGGTAAACAGTTTTTTAGGTAAATAAATTTATAAGTAAATACTTTTACAGATAAAAAATGGTGCCGATAACAAATTTTGGGTAAAAAAATGGGCTATATCCTTTTCTTGATATAACCCATCAATCTAGCGAATCAACTCAACATAAGCGGTGGCTTATTGGTTTTTAGCGAGTTCGCGTTTATGTTTACTTTCGCTCAGCATAACGATGAACAGTAAAACAACGGCCAGTGCAGAACCACCGATCATCACAGCAAAACCGCCGTTCCAACCGAAGTAGTCCACGGTATAACCGACGATAGCACTTGCGGCAACAGAACCACCAAGATAACCGAATAAACCGGTGAAGCCTGCGGCGGTACCCGCTGCTTTCTTAGGTGCAAGCTCAAGAGCGTGCAGACCAATCAGCATGACAGGGCCATAGATTAAGAAACCGATAATCAACATACATGCCATATCAACGCCTGGGTTACCCGCTGGGTTCATCCAGAAGACGATAGTTGCAATAGTCACTAAGGTCATGAAGAACACGCCTGTCGCACCACGGTTACCACGGAAGACTTTATCCGACATCCAACCGCACAGCAGTGTTCCTGGAATACCCGCATATTCATACAGGAAGTAAGCCCATGAAGATTTATCCATTGTGAAGTGTTTAACTTCGCGCAGGTAAGTTGGTGACCAGTCCAGAACACCGTAACGCAGTAAGTATACGAACACGTTAGCGATAGCAATCATCCACAGAAGTTTGTTAGGGAATACATACTTCATGAAGATAGCTTTAGCTGTTAATTCTTCTTCATCAGAGGCTTTATAGTCTGTTGGATAGTCGTTTTTGTACTCTTCAATTGGTGGCAGACCACAAGATTGCGGAGTATCACGCATTAATGCGAAGGCAATCATTGCCACTAAAATAGCGGCGAATGCTGGCATATACAGCGCAGCTTTCCAGTCGTTAAACCATGCCATACCTAACAGGAACAGTAATGGAGGCAGACCACCGCCGACGTTATGCGCACAGTTCCAAACGGAGACGATACCGCCACGTTCTTTTTGTGACCACCAGTGAACCATGGTACGTCCACAAGGAGGCCAACCCATACCTTGGAACCAACCACATAAGAATAACAACACGAACATAATCATGATGCTAGACGTTGCCCATGGTACGAAGCCCATGAATATCATGACAAGTGAAGCGAGGATCAAACCTGCCGGTAAGAAGTACCGGGGGTTAGCACGGTCAGAAAATGAGCCCATGATAAATTTGGAGAAACCATAGGCGATTGAAATCCCAGATAATGCGAAACCAAGGTCACCTTTAGAGAAACCTTGTTCAACGAGATAAGGCATTGCGAGGGCGAAGTTCTTTCTAACTAAGTAGTATGCTGCGTAACCGAAGAAAATCCCCAGGAAAATCTGCCAACGTAATTTACGATAGACGGGATCTATCTTATCCGCTGGCAGCCTCTCGATATGAGCGGCGGGTTTAAACATGCGTAACATAAAGCCTCCGATGGCATGTCAGTAGTTATATGCTCTTCATTTCACCTATGTTGTGAAGTTGTTGAGCGTTTATTATGGGAGAAGTAACAAAAACGAAAACAATCGAGTTTCTTTAGGCGCTTTTATTTTCTAATTGCGCTAAATCTTAATCGTTAAAAAACATTTTATCTGTAATCTAACGCACAATTATTGATTTTGTTTATCTGGCTGCATAGTTAATGCGATTTGTGAATGGAATGGAACTAAAATTGTGAATTATTTTGTGAAGGTAGTCACGGTTTTGCGCTTTTTCGTACCTGAAATGTAACTATGGCTTTCGTTTTTGTTCCTTATCAAACATTCGACTCATTTTTGAGCTTATATTAACTATAGACTATAAAAATAGAAACTATACTTATCGAATAGTGAAGATTGATTAACGTGAGGAATGCGACATGAATGGCTCATCTGTGACTGAAACGGATGTCATCATTATCGGTGGTGGCGCAACAGGCGCAGGGGTCGCTCGTGACTGCGCTCGCCGTGGATTAAAGGCAGTTTTGCTGGAACGGCATGATATTGCGACAGGTGCAACAGGGCGTAACCATGGCTTATTACACAGCGGTGCTCGCTATGCTGTTACTGACAGTGAATCGGCAAGAGAGTGTATAGAAGAAAATAAAATACTGAAACGTATCGCTCATCATTGTATTGAAAAAACCGATGGGCTTTTTATTACCCTGCCAGAAGATAGTCTTGAATACCAACAGCAATTTATTACTGCATGTCAATCAGCTGGCATTGATGCTCAAGCGATTGATCCCGCGGAAGCTATTCGTTTAGAGCCTTCAGTCAACCCGCGTTTAATTGGTGCGGTTCGCGTACCGGATGGCACCGTCGATCCCTTTCGTTTGACTGCTGCCAATATGTTAGATGCTCGCGAGCACGGCGCTAAAGTTCTGACTTACCATGAAGTGATTGGCTTGATCCGCCAAGGGGATAAAGTGCGTGGTGTCACCGTTTATGATCATCAAGCGAAAAGACAGTACGATATTCATGCGCAAATTGTCGTCAATGCTGGTGGAATTTGGGGACAGAAAATTGCCGAATACGCGGATCTGAAAATCAAAATGTTCCCAGCGAAAGGCGCATTACTTATTTTAGGTCACCGTCTTAACAACATGGTGATCAACCGTTGCCGTAAACCAGCGGATGCGGACATTCTGGTTCCGGGAGATACCATTTCTCTGATTGGTACTACGTCAACGCATATCGAATATGACCAAATCGATAATATGTATGTGACACCAGAAGAAGTGGATATTTTGATCCGCGAAGGTTCTATGTTATCCCCTGCGTTAGCGACAACGCGCATTTTACGCGCATATGCGGGTGTTCGCCCATTAGTGGCGAGTGATGATGACCCTTCTGGCCGTAACGTCAGCCGCGGTATTGTGTTACTCGACCACGCAAAACGCGATGGTTTAGACGGTTTCATTACCATTACGGGCGGCAAGTTAATGACTTATCGCTTAATGGCGGAATGGGCGACCAACAAAGTTTGTGAAAAATTGGGTGTTACAACCCCATGCACGACGGCGGAAGAGCCACTACCAGGATCTCAACACAGCGCAGAAGAAGCGTTGCGTAATGTGGTCTCTATCCCAGCACCTATTCGCGGCTCTGCGGTTTATCGTCATGGTGATAGGGCGTCTGCGATCCTCAGTGCTAACCGTTTAGATAAAAGCTTGGTGTGTGAGTGTGAAGCGGTGACGGCGGGGGAAGTTCGTTATGCAGTGGAATCTTTAACCGTCAACAACTTGCTCGATTTACGCCGTCGTACCCGTGTGGGTATGGGCACGTGCCAAGGTGAGCTTTGTGCTTGCCGCGCGGCTGGATTACTCAATCGTTTTAACGTCACCACACCACATGAAACCGAGCAGCAACTGGGGCACTTCTTAAATGAGCGTTGGAAAGGGGTGAGACCGATTGCTTGGGGGGATGCTTTGCGTGAAAGTGAGTTCACCAGTTGGGTATATCACGGATTATGTGGCATGAATGAAAGTACATTGAGCCAGCCTGCTCAGAAGGAGGCAGAGAATGAAATATGATGCAGTAGTGATGGGCGGAGGCCTTGCCGGTCTTATCTGTGGAATTCGTCTGACTCAATCAGGGCTTTCTTGTGCCATCGTGAGTGCTGGGCAGAACGCACTGCATTTCTCGTCGGGTTCATTGGATTTATTAACACATCTTCCTGATGGTACTCAAGTTGAGCAACCGCTATCGATGTTGGAAGCGCTAAAACAACAAGCTCCGAGTCATCCGTACAGTTTGATTGGGGCAGAAAAAGTGACTGAACTGGCACAATTAGCCCAAACTACTTTGCAGCAAGCTGGGCTACATCTAAAAGGCTCTTGCGAAGAAAACCATTACCGTATTACGCCGTTAGGTCATAAGCGAATGACCTGGCTCAGTCCTGAATCGGTGCCAACAACTGCACTTCATCAACCGATGGAGTTAGGCAAAATTGCGGTTGTGGGCATTGAAGGTTTCCTCGATTTTCAACCGCAAATGGTGGCGGATGAGTTAGACCGTCAAGGACTCGAAGCGGAAGCGTGCTATGTTCACTTACCGTTGCTTGACCGATTAAGAGAAAACCCAAGCGAGTTCCGTGCGATTAACGTGGCGCGCTGGTTAGATAGACCTGAAAATATGGCGCAAATTGTGGAAGAAATTGCACCGTTAGTCGCCAATGCGGACGCGGTGTTTATGCCTGCGTGTATTGGTCTCGACAGTGAAGAGCCAATGTTAGAGTTGCAGAAACGCTTAGGTAAGCCGCTATTTTTACTGCCAACATTACCGCCATCTTTATTAGGTATTCGCCTTCATGAAATGCTATTACGCCAGTTCCGCCGTCAAGGTGGGATCATGATGCCGGGTGATAAAGTCACTTCCGTCAATTTCGTGGGATCACGTATTGAATCTGTGCAAACCCGTAACCACGGTAATATTTCATTGAAAGCTAAACATTTTGTGTTGGCGACAGGAAGTTTCTTTAATAACGGCTTGGTAGCGAAATTTGACCAAGTGTATGAACCCTTGATGCATTTGGATTTAGGCGAAATCGGCGACCGCGCCAAATGGACAAATAAAGAGTTCTTCGCATCTCAGCCATACATGGCGTTTGGTGTGCAAACTGACAGCCATTTACGGGGTAAAAAACACGGTGAGACGATTGAAAATCTGCATATTGCGGGCGCTGTGTTAGGAGGTTTTGACCCACTGACTCAAGGCTGTGGTGCAGGGGTTTCGCTGATCACGGGCTTATATGCTGCGAATGAAATCGCGAATGAATTTGCTAAAGATAAAGCCATGCAGGCGGAGGTGGCGCAATGAGTATTCAAGATGCAAGCTTTGAAAGCTGTATAAAATGCACTGTTTGTACCACCTATTGCCCAGTGGCAAAAGCGAACCCACTATATCCGGGACCAAAACAAGCGGGTCCTGATGGTGAGCGTTTACGCTTAAAAGACCCGATGATGTACGATGATGCATTGAAATTCTGCACTAACTGTAAACGCTGTGAAGTGGCCTGCCCATCGGATGTGAAGATTGGCGACATTATTGCGCGCGCTCGTAATACCTATAGCCAGCAGAAACCGAAACTGCGTGATGCGATTTTAAGCCATACGGACATTATGGGTTCCTTATCGACCCCATTTGCCCCTGTAGTAAATACCATTACTGGCTTAAAACCCGTTCGCCAAATTCTGGATAAAGCTTTAAAAATTGACCATCGTCGTGAGCTGCCTAAATACTCGTTTGGTACTTTCCGTCGTTGGTATGGTAAACAAGCCGCGGAACAAGCGAAGTTTGAAGAGCAAGTGGCTTTTTTCCATGGTTGTTATGTGAATTATAACCATCCACAGTTGGGTAAAGATTTAATCAAAGTTTTTAATGGCATGAATATTGGTGTTCAGCTGCTAAAACGTGAAAAATGTTGTGGTGTGGCACTGATCGCAAACGGATTTATGAAGCAAGCGAAACGCCAAGCGAATGTGAATTTAGAGTCGCTCCAAGAGACAATTTTAGAAAAACACATTCCGGTGGTTGCAACTTCTTCAACTTGCACATTCACCATTCGTGATGAGTATACCCATGTGCTGG
This sequence comes from Providencia alcalifaciens DSM 30120, assembly GCF_000173415.1. Lineage (GTDB taxonomy): Bacteria > Pseudomonadota > Gammaproteobacteria > Enterobacterales > Enterobacteriaceae > Providencia > Providencia alcalifaciens. The sequence goes on from NZ_ABXW01000047.1 coordinate 32,000, forward strand.
ATGTTGATACTTCGGAGATGCGCGATAACATTGAATTAGCGACTCGCTATATTTATCGTCTTCTGGAAGAAGGGCGCGAGCTGAAACTGAAACACACACCATTAAAAGTGGCTTATCACACACCATGCCATATGGAAAAAATGGGTTGGACGTCCTACACCCTTGAACTGATCAAGCGTGTGCCAGGCGTGGAGTTGATTGTTTTAGATTCACAATGTTGTGGTATTGCAGGAACTTACGGATTCAAAAAAGAGAACTACGAAGTTTCCCAAGGTATTGGGGCTGGGTTGTTCCGTCAAATTGAAGAGAGCGGTGCGGATATGGTGATTACCGACTGTGAAACCTGTAAATGGCAAATTGAAATGTCCACCAGTAAGAAATGTGAACACCCAATTTCATTGCTGGCTCGCGCGCTCGAATAATCTATTGTTGTGTTGAGTTCTGTGAATAGTAGTTAGGTATTAATCAAGTTAACCCTTTGGGAGATAAGCGAAAACTTATCTCCCTTTTTTATTTTAGTGCTGTGGAGATAACTGCTTCTTGCTGGTGGTATCGAAAAAAGTTTTCAAAATGAAATTCAATAACAGACCATAAGCCGGTAAGAAGAACAGCATACAAATTAACAGCTTGAATACATAGTCAACGAGGGCGATTTCCACCCAATTTGCCGCCATAAATGGATCGCTACTTTGATAAAATGCGATAAAGAAAAACGCAATCGTATCAATCAGGTTACCAAAAAACATGGCGCAGGCAGGTGCCACAAACCAGCGTTTGTTTTGACGCAGGCGGTTAAATACACTGACATCTAAAATTTGCCCAAGAACATAAGCCATAAAACTGGCTGCTGCAATACGCGCAACAAACAGGTTAAATGTCATGGTCGCGGCAAAACCTTGCCACTCACCTTGGAAGAATAGAGCTGAAATGACATACGAAATTAACAAGGCAGGCAGCATGACAGCGCTAATAATACGGCGAGCCAACGGTGCACCATAGATGCGAACGGTTAAGTCCGTAGCAAGGAAGATAAAGGGAAAAGTAAACGCGCCCCACGTGGTATGGAACCCAAAAATATTGATGGGTAACTGCACCAAGTAGTTGCTGGATGTAATGATTAAAATATGGAACAACGATAGCCAAATTAACGCAGTGGCTTTTTGCTGCGGAGTAAACGTAAACATATTGTACCTTTTTAGTCGCAATGGGGTGAGGGAACCCATGAATAACATCCCTAAATTGGGAAGAGCGCATCATACTCTCGTTGCGCAACAAAATCAAAACTGTTCATCTTCAGCGTGCGGCTTTACAATAAGTCTATTGATGACCAAGAGAATGTGGTGCTATGTCTGATTTATTTTCCAATCCAACCAAAACCCTTGATACCTTGGGACTCCGCTGTCCTGAACCGGTAATGCTAGTGCGTAAAACAGTACGTAACATGGCGGATGGCGATACTTTGCTGATTATTGCAGATGACCCTGCAACCACCCGTGATATCCCCGGTTTCTGCCGCTTTATGGAGCACGAGTTGTTGGCGGTTGACGCTGATAATGCGCCGTATCGTTATTTATTGCGCAAAAAAAACAGCGGTTTGTAATGACCCAATTTCGGTATGTTGGATAGCCTCTTTGCTTAGCATGGGGCTATTGTTGATAAATGATTTAATTAAGTGCTTGAATTTCACTGATTGATAAGCCGGTTATTTTGCTGATAACATCGGCGCTGAATCCGAGCTGTAAGCTTTTTAAAGCAATTTGTTGTAGCGTTTCTTCTCTTCCTTCTTCTCTTCCTTCTTCTTTTCCTTCGACTCTACCCTCAATTTTACCTTCAATTTTACCTTCATTTTTTAACCGCTGTGCAATATTCATAATAGCTCCTCGATGATTTTCGGCTTGGTCGATTAATGTCTCGACAATGGAAGTATAATAAGGGGAATCCATGATGATAAATAAGTAATTCAAGATAGTGATCACGTCATTTTTGTCATTATAGTGACTGTTTAAGATTTGAACGAAGTGCTCAGTGACCTTCTGGTGGTCATTTCGTAATTTTTTGTGTTTCATTGCGAGTTCCATCACAGCGATTTTGCGGTGACTAACTATTTCGGTATCCTCAACCACAGTGATATCCACCAACGGGAAAGGGCTGCTATACAGAGCATGGGCTACTTCAGCGTGGGGTAAGCATTGCGTCCATACCTCTTCATAAGGGTAAGGGGATGTTTCCCCGTGATAAAACAAAATGGGGACAACGAGCGGTAAGGTTTTATGCCCTTGCTGTAAATGCTGATTCATCGCCATGAATGCATAGTGCATTAAACGCCAGCCCATGAGTTTGTCAGGTGTTGACTGATGTTCGACTAATAGATAGATATAGCTATCTCCCATTTTTGTTTGTACGGAATAGAGTACATCGGAAAACCGCGTTCTCAGTTTGCTATCAATAAAGGCTGAATTAATGAGGGTTAGCGTATCGAAATCGCACAAGCGTTTAATTTGCTCAGGTAAATGAAGCTCAAAGAAATCTCGGGCATTGCTCTGTTTTGTCATAAAGCCTTTAAAGGCGGCATCATGAGGTATTGAACTTACATTATTAGTCATATCCACACTCATCAAATGTTGTCGATGACCGAGATATTACCCAATATTTTTGTGTGCGGGAGAAAAGTTAGTCCTAAATTCAGTTGGTGAATGTTTTATGTAACTCTTTGCTGTAATTGATTATTTTAAATCTTCCACACATAAGAAAACGCCGTAATAATGATAATTACGGCGTCGAGATATCAAATTAAATAAATACTATTTTTTGATTTCGGGCAGCTTCACGCGCAGTAAGCGAACTGCGTTGGCGGTAACTAATGCCGTTGCGCCAGAATCCGCTAATACGGCAACCCATAATCCAGTGATACCTAACAAGCTGGTCACCAAGAAAACTGCTTTCAAACCCAAGGCGATAGTGATGTTCTCGCGGATGATCTTCCGTGTGGCTCTGGATAATGCGACGATTTCAGGTAATCCAGTCAAACGGTTGTGGGTTAAAGCTGCATCCGCAGTTTCTAAAGCAACGTCAGTACCACCACCCATTGCAACACCAATGCTTGAAGCTTTCATAGCTGGTGCATCATTGATACCGTCACCCACCATCATGGTGTTGTGGTTTCGATTAAGCTCCATGACGGCGGTGACTTTATCTTCAGGTAGTAATCCCGCACGGAATTCCATGCCAAGCTGATTGGCAATAGCGCTGGCCGCACGAGGGTTATCCCCAGTTAACATGACCGCATTGACATTCAGTGATTTCAGCATCGCCATTGCCTCAGCTGCATCGCTACGTAAGGTATCTTGCAGAGCGGTTAAGCCGATAACGTGGTTATCTTCGATAGTCACGACAACCGTCTTACCTTGGGCTTCTAACGCTTCCACTTTTGCTTGCCACTGGCTGTTTAATGGTGGTTCTACCCTCGAGGGTGCGCTGACTAACACTTGTTTGCCATTAAAGGAACCTTCAACTCCTTTACCTGCCAGTGCTTTACGCTCTAACGCTTCTTCAACAGTGATAGATAATTCTTCAGCTTTGTTAACAATCGCTTTAGCGAGCGGATGGTGAGAGCCGACTTCAACCGATGCAGTGATACGAATTAACTCGCTTTCACTCATACCTTCAACTGGGACGACATCCGTAACATGGGGTTTGCCTTCTGTTAATGTACCGGTTTTATCCAGCGCAATCGTAGTGACAGTGCCCAGTTGCTCTAGCGCTGCGCCACCTTTAATAAGGGCGCCACGTCGCGTTGCTGTTGCCAGTGCTGAGGTAATTGCAGCGGGGGTTGAAATCACGAGTGCGCAAGGGCAACCAATTAACAGCAGAGTTAGACCACGATAAATCCATGTGTCCCACGCTGCGCTGAAAAACAGTGGTGGAATGACAATAACCAAGGCTGAAATCAGCATGATAATTGGGGTGTAAATACGGCTAAAGCGGTCGATGAATCGTTCAATCGGTGCGCGACGTTCTTCCGCCTCTTCAATCAGTTGCAAGATGCGGTCGATAGCATTTTGACCTTGTTCTGATACCACTTCCATTTGCACCGCTTTGTCGACAGATAAACAGCCTGCGGCAACTTTTTCACCAGCACTGCGCTCAACAGGCACTGATTCCCCAGTTAATGCGCTTTCATCAAAGCTGGCAAAGCCAGAGACCAGTACTGCATCAGTAGGAAGTCGACCACCTGGAGCGATTTCAATGATATCCCCAGGGCGTAACTGTGCGACAGGAACGGATGTTTTTTGCTCATCTTTGATAAGCACTGCGTCTTCAGGCACTAAGGCCATTAATGCGCTGACTCCACGTCGAGCGCGCCCCGCAGAGTAGGATTCAAGCATTTCACCCAACATAAACAGTAAGATAACCATGGCGGCTTCTTCTGTCGCTTGAATAAAGATTGCCCCAACAGCGGCAACGGTCATCAAGGTTTCAATGGCGAATGGCGAACCGGTGCGAATTAAACGTAGCGATTTACGTGCAATAGGGTATAACCCAAATAACGTTGTTAAGATAAAAGCCACGTTACCGAGTTGCGGATTAACAAACTCTAATCCCCAGCTGATTGCCATTAAGATAGCTAAAATAATGACCGGTTTTGCTTCACTCAGTAAGCTTGGTGGCGTAGATGCGGCGCTATTGCTGCCCACATCATGTAATTCATAACCTGCAGCCTCGACCGTTGAGCGGACGATTGCGGTGACGTCTTTATCCGCATCAACAACCAATTTTTCAGTGGCGAATAGCACTTTTGCTTGAGCGACTTCGCGAATTTGGGTAATCGCATTTTCGATTTTAGCGGCACAACTAGGGCAATCCATTCCCCTCACAATCCAACTAAAACGTTGTTTAGCGGTTTGTGTTGGTTCGACATCATCATTAGCTGCGGGTGCTGAATTGCAGCAGCTACCATGTTGATGGGATGTTTCATCATCATCGTGCGCATGACTTTTATCATCATGACTATGTTCATGGGAAGATGAGTCATGACTGACATTTTTGCTATTCTCTACTGTTGTTGAAGAACAGCTATTGCCAGAGCAGCAAGATGTCTTATGTGCATGGGTATCTTTATGAGAGTGTGAGTGCATAAGCGCCCCCTTTTTCTAAATGCGTTTTTAACCATGTTCTCTAATTAGAGTTAAGTCTACACTCTAGAGTAGACTCTAGAGTCAAATGAAAAAGGGGGAGCCAATTGATAAAATTCTCAAATAGCACGTTTTATCAATTGGCGAAGTGTTATAGGTAAATGGCACGAACAATAAAGAATTGACCAAGGAAATAGAAGGCGGCAACAACGGCTTTAGAGGCTTTGAATGGGAAACGGAAATGCGCAATTAACCAGATACAGTGAGATAAAAACAACATAGAGGCTCCCACCATAATGGAGAAATTAAACTCTCTACCTAAGCCAAAATATTGATCTCCTGCAACCCACATCATAATCATACTCATGATAATAGAAGCAAAAACAACAGGTTGTTGGCTCTCTAGTTTTCCCCAAATGAATATAAAGGTGACCGCAGCGATAGCAATTGGAACAATAAGCCAAGGCAGGTACAAACCAAAGTTAAATTGCATTCCGAAGCTAATGGTATAGACCAAATAGCTTAAGAACATCAGTCCTAAAGATGTAAGCAAGTGTTCACTAGAAAACATTCTCGAAAGGTCAGCAACTAAAGAAAGCACTAAACCACCTAAAATCAGGTAGGTTTGCGCATTTAAGTCGTCGGAACTCCATCCCCAGAATAATAAAAGAAGCAGAGTGATAGGGCGAAATAACCAACGTTGCCACTCAGGACCACGATAGGCTGCATCAACATACAGCCAGCCAGAAAATAAAACAGCGAGGAATGGCCAACTAATCATACACATATCCTTAAAAGCTTCTGGAAAAGAAAAATCACTGATAGCGATTTCAGATGAATCAATAAACTATACCGCGTCTTGCTCAAATTGTATGGCGTTTATCTGCAATTTGAGTGAGAGAGGGTATATACTTATGATTATTCTAAGCTAAATATACAAATTATGAATAAGCCAATTCTCTTAATTATTGTTCTCGCTATTATCGCGGTATTCGCGACAAAACGTTTTTTTGACCAAAAGAAACAGAATGAAATTAACGATAATTCATTGCCTGTCAGCCAGTTAGTTCTTGTTAAAGAGAAAAAAGATTATCCTTATCCCAATATGCGCTCTCGAGAGCGGGATGTGGTGTCCCCTGAAACTTTTCGCTATGAAATTTATTTTCAGACCCAAGCTTCTGGAGAAACCATTAAAGTGATCGTCAGCGAACAGCAATACCAAGATGTTACGTTAGGTACTAAAGGTAAGCTGACGTTACAAGGCACGCGATTTATTCGCTTTGAACCGACTGAATAACCATTATTTTTTCTTAGCGGCCTCGATTGCCGCTTTGGTTTTCTTATGCATGGCGAGCATTTCAAACACACCAAAGAAGAAAATTTTAGTCTGCTGTAAACCTGTTAATTTTTGATCTTTCGGTAAGCTAGCTTTCAGGAAGATTGTCTGCAAGGCATGCATGAAAATCATAAAGACCATTGCGATATCCATAAAATATTTCAATGGCTTAGGGAATGGGTGAACAATATTAAAGATCATGAAACCCCAAACACAAATCATGAGCAGACGTCCAATATTAATCAGCATCTTTTTCTCCCTGCATACTTGATGAATAAACAGATTGACGAATAAATAAACGATAGGCAACCTGACCTGCTACTTTTTCTCGGTGTAGCTGCCAGCTTGCGGGAATGTCAGTAAGTGGTAACTCAGCTTCTGACTCTACATAAATCCAGCTTTCATCTGCGAGCCACTGATTTTGTTCGAGTAGCTCGATAGTTTGGCTGAGTAAACCTTTACGAAATGGCGGGTCGATAAACATGACATCAAAAGGTGTACCCACTTGGCTGAGGACAGTGAGGCTACTGTTATTGAGCACGGTAGCGTTATCCGCATTTAAACGAACTTTATTTTCGCTTAACAGTTTGGCGTTTTGTTTATCCAGCTCAATAAATGTGACGTGCTCGGCAAAGCGAGATAGCGCTTCAAAGCCTAAAGCACCACTGCCGGCGAAACAATCGAGGCAGCGAGCATCTCGGATGACTGGCATTAACCAATTAAAGAGCGTTTCTTTAATGCGGTCAGTAGTAGGACGTAAGCCCTCACTATCACGCACAGGCAGTTTTCGCCCACGCCATTTACCACCAATGACACGTATTTGCCCTAAAGAGGCTGTTTGTGGTTTTTTTGCCATAATATGTATAGTTGTTTAGTTCACTGAGGAATGTATAAATTATTGGGGACTATTGTAGCGCTTCGGTTTCACGGTTTTAACAGAAAAATAAGAATAAATTGTCATGATTTTTCTTTCAGATATGTGTTGCTGCGCGATGAAATGATAGACTGCATGTAATTTTATTGCGATTTAATTTTTAAACGCCATGTTTTTACCGCGAGGAGTGTAGTGGCTGATGGCTAAAGATAAGAAAAAAGGCTTTTTCTCATGGTTGGGATTTGGTCGTAAAAGTGAAGAAGAAACTCAGCAACCGGATGTCGAACACAAAAATGACGTAGCCCATAACGCGAAGCAAGACGAAGCCGCTAGGTTAGAAGCTGAGCGTCAGCATCAAGTGGAAGAAGATGCGATTAAAGCGGCGGAAGATGAAGCTGAGCGTCAATATCAAGCGGAGCAAGCTGCAATTACAGCCGCTGCGGAAGACGCTGAACGTCAGCATCAAGCTCACTTAGATGCGATGCGCATTGTAGCAGAAAAAGCGGAAAAAGAGCGCCAAGCCGCAGCAGATGCCCGTATTGCAGAAGAAAAAGCCGCTCGAGAGGTGTTAGAAGCTCAGGCTTTACGTAAGATTGAGGAAGAGGCTGAGCGCCAATATCAAATCGAACAAGCGGCGATTAAAGCCGCGGAAGAAGCAGCCGAACGTCAGCATCAAGCTGAATTAGAGGCTATCAAAGATGCTGAAGAAAAAGCCGAGCGTGAGTATCAAGCCGCTGAAGCTGCTCGTTTAGCTGAAGAGAAAGCCGAGACTGAGCGTCAAGAAGCGGAAGCTGCGCGTCTCGCGGAAGAAGAAGCCGAACGTCAGCGCCAAGCCGAACTCGCTGCAATTAAAGCCGCCGAAGAAAAAGCGGAGCGTGAGCGTCAAGAAGCTGAAGCTGCGCGTCTCGCGGAAGAAGAAGCCGAACGTCAGCGCCAAGCCGAACTCGCTGCAATTAAAGCCGCCGAAGAAAAAGCAGAGCGTGAGCGTCAAGAAGTGGAAGCGGCACGTCTTGCGGAAGAAGAAGCGCAAAGACAAGCGGAAGAAGCTGCAAATGCCCAGCCAATCGAACAAGAAAAACCAAAGAAAGAAGGTTTTTTTAGTCGCCTGAAAAAAGGCTTATTAAAAACGCGTCAGAATCTTGGTTCGGGTTTTCTCGGTTTATTTAAAGGCAAAAAAATCGATGACGACCTTTTTGATGAGCTGGAAGAGCAGTTATTAATTGCGGATGTTGGTGTCGAAACTACCCGTAAAATTATTGATAATTTAACCCATCATGCTTCCCGTAAAGAACTAAAAGACGCGGAAGCGTTGTATGGCAAGCTGCGTGAAGAAATGTCTGATATTTTATCTACCGTGGATAAACCATTAGTGATCGAAGGTAAAAAACCTTATGTTATTCTTATGGTTGGTGTCAACGGCGTGGGTAAAACCACCACGATTGGTAAATTAGCGCGTCAGTATCAATCTGAAGGCAAATCGGTAATGTTGGCTGCGGGTGATACCTTCCGTGCTGCGGCAGTGGAACAACTGCAAGTATGGGGTGAGCGTAATAAAATTTCCGTTGTCGCTCAACATACTGGGGCAGACCCTGCTTCGGTGATTTATGATGCGATTCAATCAGCCCAAGCAAAAGGCGCGGATGTTTTGATTGCAGACACGGCAGGGCGCTTACAAAATAAAGCTCACTTAATGGAAGAGCTGAAAAAAATCGTTCGTGTGATGAAAAAGCTTGATGAATCAGCACCTCATGAAATCATGCTCACACTTGATGCTAGCACTGGACAAAATGCGGTTAGTCAGGCGAAAATTTTCAATGACGCCGTAGGGTTAACAGGAATTACACTGACAAAGCTCGATGGTACTGCAAAAGGTGGCGTGATCTTCTCAATTGCCGACCAGTTTGGTATTCCAATCCGTTATATTGGTATTGGGGAAGGTATTGAAGATTTACGTCCATTTAAAGCCGATGACTTTATCGAGGCTCTATTTGCCCGAGAGGAATAATTTTCGATGATTCGCTTTGAACATGTTAGTAAAGCTTATCGCGGTGGCCGCCAAGCGCTTCAAGGGGTAGATTTTCATCTACGCCCTGGCGAAATGGCATTTTTAACGGGTCACTCAGGTGCAGGTAAAAGTACATTACTCAAACTGATTTGCGGTATTGAGCGCCCAAGTGCGGGTCATATTCTGTTTAATGGTCACGATATCAGCCGACTAAAAGACAGAGAGATCCCTTTTCTGCGTCGACAGATCGGCATGATTTTCCAAGATCACCATCTGCTCTATGATCGCACTGTCTATGATAACGTGGCGATGCCTTTGATTATTTCAGGTGCGAGTAGCGAAGATATTCGCCGTCGTGTTAGCGCCGCACTCGATAAAGTCGGTCTGTTAGATAAAGCGAAAAACTTTCCAATTCAGCTATCTGGTGGTGAGCAGCAGCGAGTCGGTATTGCACGCGCGGTGGTGAATAAACCAACGATGCTTTTAGCCGATGAGCCAACGGGTAACCTTGATAGCGAATTATCTGAAGGAATTATGCGTTTATTTGAAGAGTTTAACCGTGTCGGCGTGACTGTCTTAATGGCAACGCACGATATTGCGTTGATTGAACGTCGTCACTTACGTGTTTTGACCTTAAGCGAAGGTCGAATGCTTGGAGGTCAACATGGCTAAGAATGTCCGCAAAGCGAAGCCTGAACGTACCATGCAATCGAAAAGCAAAGCACTCAAAGGCGGTTGGCGTGAACAGTGGCGCTACTCTTGGTTAAATGCGTTAGCTGATATGCTAAGGCAGCCTTTGGCTACCTTTTTGACGGTAATGGTGATTGCTATTTCATTAGCGCTGCCAAGTTTGTGTTATATCGTTTGGAAAAACGTTTCCCAAGCGGCGGAGCAATGGTATCCGACACCTCAGTTGACAGTCTATTTGGATAAGTCTCTCGATGAACAAGGGGGACAAAATGTAGTGACTCAGCTGGAAGCTCTGGACGGTGTCGCGCATGTGAATTACTTATCTCGTGATCAAGCGATATCTGAATTCCGTAGCTGGTCTGGCTTTAGTACCGCCTTAGATATGTTAGAAGAAAATCCGCTTCCTGCCGTTGCGATCATTACGCCAAAATTGGACTTTGAAGGATCTAATGCTTTGACAACACTGCGTGACCGCGTAAGTCAAGTTAATGGTATTGAAGAAGTGCGAATGGATGATAGCTGGTTCTCTCGGTTAGCGGCACTAACGAGGTTAGTGGGGCAAGTAGCATCTGTGATTGGCATTTTGATGATTGTTTCATTGTTTTTAGTGATTGGAAACAGCGTACGGTTAAATATCTTTGCTCGTCGCGATACGATTAATGTGATGAAACTCATTGGGGCAACCGATGGTTTTATTATGCGTCCATTCTTAAATGGCGGAGTTGTATTAGGCGCCCTCGGTGCGGTCATTGCCCTTATTATGACGTTTTTGTTAGTGTGGCAGCTATCGGATCTAGTGGCGCAAGTTGCGAGTGTATTCGGGACACAATTCCACATTGAAGGGCTATTGTGGGAAGAATCCTTGCTGATTATCCTAATGTCTGCGATTGTGGGTTGGGTAGCCGCATGGCTGGCAACATTACAACATTTACGTCATTTCAGACCTGAATAATGTTATTTATTCCATCGGTGCCAACGTATTGGCACCGATGGAAAAACTGAAATTCTGCGAACTTCTTTTCTAATTAAGTGTCAGATATTGACCTGCTGTTAACTATTCTTGTATATAATTTATTTAACGGGGCTAAGCTGATAAACTACGGTTTGTCTGTATCGAATCTCTCCCATTTCAGTACAATTCATAGAGGATCTTAATGACCAAAGATATGCAATCATTAGCGCTTGTTCCACAAGGAAGCATTGAAGCTTATATGCGAGCTGCCAATGCTTACCCTATGCTGACCGCAGAGGAAGAAAAGGAACTTGCTGAACGGCTGCATTACGATGGTGACCTCGAAGCTGCTAAGCAACTGATTTTATCTCATTTGCGTTTTGTGATTCACATTGCGCGTAGCTATGCAGGTTATGGTTTGCCACAAGCTGACTTAATTCAGGAAGGCAACATCGGTCTGATGAAGGCTGTGCGTCGTTTTAACCCTGAAGTGGGTGTCCGTTTGGTTTCTTTCGCGGTACATTGGATCAAAGCTGAAATTCATGAATACGTTCTACGTAACTGGCGTATTGTTAAAGTTGCCACGACAAAATCTCAACGTAAGTTATTCTTTAATTTAAGAAAAAATAAAAAACGTCTTGGTTGGTTTAACCAAGATGAAGTCAATATGGTTGCACAAGAACTGGGCGTAAGTACAAAAGATGTACTCGAAATGGAATCCCGTATGGCAGCGCAGGACATGGCATTTGACATGTCCGACGACGATGATAGCGGTGATTTCGGCGGTCCAGTTGCACCTGTGCTTTATTTGCAGGATAAGGCTTCAGACTTTGCAAATACCATTGAAGATGATAACTGGGAAAGTCATGCAACTGACCGCTTAGCGGATGCATTAGCATCGCTCGATGAGCGTAGCCAAGATATTATCCGTGCTCGCTGGTTAGATGATGACAATAAAACCACATTGCAGGAACTTGCTGATAAGTACGGTGTATCTGCTGAGCGTGTTCGTCAACTTGAAAAAAATGCCATGAAGAAACTTCGTCTGGCTATGGAAGATGAAGACGACGAGATGTAATCCTTTCAATAGGATATCTGCATGAAAGATTATCTGCATTTATTTTTGCTGTCATTAGCATGGAATATAAATGCAGATAACTCATTCACCCACTATTCAGTCATAACGTTTATTCGCGGGAATAGAGCTCTAACGGTAGCCCATCAGGGTCTGCAAAGAAGGTAAAACGTTTCTGAGTATAAGGGTCAAGGCGTACCGCCTCACAAATCACCTGATTTTTTGCCAAATAGGCAATCCACTCCTCGATATTATCCACTTCAAACGCTAAATGACGTAAACCTGCGGCTTCTGGATAACTGAGCCTTTTTGGCGGGTTTGCAAAACTAAACAGTTCAATTTGATAATGCTCACCAAAAGCTAAATCTGCTTTCCATGAATCATTTTCTGGGCGGTAATGTTCCGAGAGTAGCTGTAGCCCAAGGATCTGACAATAAAAATGCTTACTCTGAGTGAAGTCAGAACAAATAATAGCAACGTGATGAATTTTATTAAGTTTCATATTAATGGCTCGATATGTCTCTGCCAGTTTTGATCGTTTTCTGTTGGGCGAAAACCACAGGCTGAAAGAAATTGTTCTAGGGCGATTTTGTTTTGTGGTTCGATACCTTGCAAGTTAAAGATCCAAGTGTGAATTTCAGGTAATTGACGGCAAATCTCTTGTAAAAGGTACAAGCCTACACCTCGTCGGCGTGTCACTTCACGAACATTAAAATCATAAATAACCCCTTGTTGTTGATGAATAGACACTTTAGCGGCTGCGAGTAATCTTTCATTAAAACGAGCGCCATAAAATTGCACGCCAGACTCAAGGTTTTGGATAAGCTGTGACCGATTCTGGTCTATCCAGATCTTCGAGAGGTCGATGTACTGTTGCTCAGTAGGATTGACCAGAGGAATGATGGTTAGTCTCATTTATTTTGATCCATTTCATGGTGCATGTTACACGCTATTCTAACAGCAGAGTGATCTGTAACCGATTTTTTAATTTTAAAGAGAAAAATTTGGTCTCTCTGCATTTTCCGAGTTTCACTCGGATTAAGCTAAATTTAACTGGAATATAACACTAGTATTTACAAAAAATACACGTTTTATCATTAGGTTTTTATTCTGTAATTGATGTAAATACCTACTCTATTCATTTGCTATTTAGCATAATTCTCTTGTTTAATGGTCTGAAATATATAGCCTTATTGGCTATGTTTTGAAATATCAGGCATTGAACCTGTCAACGATAATAATTGATTATAAATCAATCACAAACACTCACAATCATACACACAATATTGATGGCGGGGACGCACGAATGAAGAATAGTAATAAAGCATTATTAGCAGGTTGTATCGCAATGGCATTAAGTCCAGCCGGATGGGCGAAAGAGATTAAAATCGCAGTCGTGGGCGCAATGTCGGGTCCTGTGGCACAGTATGGGGATATGGAATTTACGGGCGCTCGCCAAGCAATTGCAGATATCAATGCTAAAGGTGGCATTAATGGGGATACGCTTGTTGCCGTTGAATATGATGATGCGTGTGATCCAAAACAAGCGGTTGCCGTCGCCAACAAAGTGATTAACGATGGCATTAAACACGTTATTGGGCACCTGTGCTCCTCTTCCACTCAGCCAGCTTCAGATATTTATGAAGATGAAGGCGTTCTGATGATTACCCCTGCTGCAACCAATGCTGATTTAACTACGCGAGGTTATCAGTTAATCATGCGTACCACAGGATTGGATTCTGACCAAGGTCCAACGGCAGCAAAATACATTATCGAAAAAATCAAACCGAAACGCATTGCTGTGGTTCATGATAAACAACAATATGGCGAAGGTTTAGCACGTTCAGTGCGTGAAAGTCTGAACAAAGCGGGTGTGAAAGAAGTGATGTTTGAAGGGGTTACCGCGGGAGATAAAGATTTCTCTGCGCTGGTGGCTAAGCTGAAAAAAGAGAACGTAGATTTTGTTTATTTCGGTGGTTACTACCCAGAAATGGGGCAAATTTTACGTCAATCGAAACAATCAGGTTTGAATATTCGTTTTATGGGACCTGAAGGTGTCGGCAACTCTTCACTTTCTAATATTGCGGGTGATGCATCCGAGGGAATGCTGGTGACGTTACCAAAACGTTATGATCAAGTACCTGCTAACCAACCCATCGTCGATGCGATTAAAAACAAAAAAGAAGATCCGACAGGACCGTTTGTTTGGACAACCTATGCGGCAATTCAAGGCTTAACCACGGCAATGCAGCGCACAGGAAGTCAGGAACCCGACGTTCTTGCGAAAGATTTAAAAGCAAACCCAGTGGATACTGTGATGGGGCAATTGAGCTGGCAGCCAAATGGTGACCTGAAAGGTTTCGAATTCGGTGTGTTTGAATGGCACAAAGACGGAACCTCTACTGCACAAGAGTAATTCTCATTTTTGATTGAGAAATTGAGTATTCAGTGATGAGCTGGAGGCTTGGAAACAGGCTTCCAGCTTCTGCTCTCCATAGAGGGACAGTAGTTTGAAAGGATAATCTTATGTCAGACCAAATTCTGTATTTTATTCAGCAATTCCTCAATGGTTTAACGTTAGGAAGCACTTACGCGCTGATTGCTATCGGTTATACCATGGTGTATGGCATCATCGGAATGATCAACTTTGCCCATGGCGAAGTGTATATGATTGGTAGCTACGTTTCGTTCATTGTTATCGCGGGCTTAATGATGCTCGGTATTGATGTGGGCTGGATCCTTGTTGCGGCAGCCTTTGTTGCAGCCATTGTGGTATCGAGTTCCTACGGTTGGAGCATTGAACGAGTTGCTTATCGCCCAGTTCGCCATTCTAAACGCTTGATTGCGCTGATCTCTGCGATCGGGATGTCTATTTTCTTACAAAATTACGTCAGTTTATCTCAAGGATCACGAGATCTGGCATTACCGAGTTTGATCACCGGACAGTGGATCATTGGTGAAAGCGATGGCTTCTCTGCCATTGTGACCAAAATGCAGCTCACTATCTGGATAGTGACTTTCCTTGCCATGCTGGCATTAACCCTGTTTATCCGCTATTCCCGTATGGGGCGTGCGTGCCGTGCTTGCGCGGAAGATTTAAAAATGGCGAGCTTGCTTGGCATTAACACTGACCGTGTGATCTCCCTGACGTTTGTGATCGGTGCAGCGATGGCGGCAGTGGCGGGTGTGTTATTAGGGCAATTTTATGGGGTCATTAACCCATATATTGGTTTCATGGCAGGAATGAAAGCGTTCACTGCGGCGGTGTTAGGCGGAATCGGTAGTATTCCTGGCGCAATGCTAGGCGGCTTGATTCTGGGGGTTGCGGAAGCGATGACCTCTGCATATCTAAGCACGGAATACAAAGATGTCGTTTCATTTGGTTTATTGATTGGTGTTCTGTTGATCATGCCAACTGGCATTCTGGGTCGCCCGGAGGTCGAAAAAGTATGAGAAAAGAAAATTGGATCAGCGCCATTATTGCCTCCGTCACCTTCTTTATTTTAGCGGGATTTATGATGGGGCTAAAATTAGGCCTCGATGGCACTAAGCTGATTGTGGAATCTGGGGGAGACGTTCGTTGGAATTGGATCTTCGTCGGCATCGCCATTATCTTTGTGTATCAATTAATTCGCCCCGCGTTAAGCAAAGTGTGGCAAGGCGTGCCCAAAAAATCGTGGGCGTTACCAGATTTTGACGGCGGCTCGCTCAGACAAAAAATTATCGGCATTGCCATTATTGTTGGTGCCATTATTTGGCCCTTTATGGTTTCTCGTGGTAGCGTCGATATTGCCACACTAACCTTAATCTACGTGATGCTGGGGTTAGGCTTAAACGTGGTTGTTGGGTTATCCGGGTTATTGGTACTCGGCTATGCGGGCTTCTACGCTATCGGCGCCTATACCTTTGGCTTACTTAATCACTATTATGATTTCGGTTTCTGGGAAAGCTTACCGATTGCCGGCTTAACGGCGGCATTAGCTGGGTTGTTATTGGGCTTCCCTGTTCTGAGGCTGCGAGGGGATTATTTAGCAATTGTGACCCTCGGATTTGGGGAGATTGTCCGTATTTTATTATTAAATAATACGGACATCACAGGGGGACCGAATGGGATTAGCCAACTGCCAAAACCCACCTTTTTTGGTTTAGAGTTTAGCCGTACAGCAAAGGATGGCTGGGATACATTTCACCACTTTTTTGGGTTGGATTATAACCCCGGTGACCGGATCATTTTCCTCTATTTTGTCGCGTTACTGTTGGTCGTGCTCACGTTAATCGTGATAAGCCGTTTACTGCGTATGCCATTAGGGCGCGCGTGGGAAGCGCTGCGCGAAGATGAGATTGCGTGTCGATCATTAGGGTTAAGCCCAACGCGTATAAAATTAACCGCCTTTACCATCAGTGCAACATTTGCAGGGTTCGCAGGTGCATTATTTGCTGCACGGCAAGGCTTTATCAGTCCGGAGTCCTTCACATTTGCTGAATCTGCGTTTGTGTTAGCGATCGTGGTACTCGGGGGAATGGGATCGCAAATGTCCGTGATTTTAGCGGCGATCATCTTAGTGGTTTCACGGGAAATGATGCGCGATCTGAACGAATATAGCATGCTGCTGCTGGGTGCATTGATGGTGTTAATGATGATCTGGCGCCCACAAGGCTTATTACCGATGCAGCGCCGCCAAATGAAGCTGAAAAGCGCACAAGGAGGCGGAGCATGATATCAACGACACCTTTATTGCAAGTAAGTGGCTTAACGATGCGTTTCGGTGGTTTATTAGCCGTGAATAATGTAGAGCTCACGCTAAACCAAGGGGAAATTGTCTCGTTGATTGGTCCCAACGGTGCGGGTAAAACCACGATATTTAACTGTTTAACCGGATTTTACAAGCCAACCAGCGGGGCTATTTTGTATCGTGATAAACACCTTGAAGGGCTGCCAGGGCAAGCTATTGCTCGCCTAGGCGTCATCCGTACCTTTCAGCATGTTCGCTTGTTTAAAGAGATGACGGTTATTGAAAATTTACTGGTTGCTCAGCATCAGCATCTTAAAAGTGGCATCTTTTCAGGATTACTAAAAACGCCCGCATTTCGTCGAGCAGAAGCGGATGCATTGGATAACGCGGTGAACTGGTTAGAGCGCGTCAATCTTTCCGAGTTTGCGAATCGTCAAGCTGGTAACTTGGCATATGGTCAGCAGCGCCGCTTGGAAATAGCACGCTGTATGGTGACACGCCCTGAAATTTTGATGTTGGACGAGCCCGCAGCAGGACTGAATCCCAAAGAAACCAACGATCTGGATGAGCTGATTGCCGAATTACGTAGCCACCATAACGTCTCTATTTTATTGATTGAACATGATATGAAATTGGTGATGGGGATCTCTGACCGAATTTATGTGGTAAACCAAGGTACGCCTTTGGCGAATGGTACACCCAATGAAATTCGGCAGCATCCTGATGTCATCAAAGCCTATTTGGGAGAAGCTTATTGATGTTGGAATTTAAACAAGTTTCCACCCATTACGGGAAAATTCAGGCGCTGCATAACGTCAGCTTGAATATACAAAAAGGGGAAATAGTCACCCTGATTGGCGCGAATGGAGCAGGGAAAACGACGCTACTCAGTACTTTATGTGGCGATCCTAGAGCATCATCTGGTCAGGTACTTTATCGTGGGGTGGATATTACTCAGCTACCGACGCCGCAAATTATGCGTAAAGACATTGCATTGGTGCCAGAAGGTCGTCGGGTCTTTTCTCGTATGACCGTCGAAGAGAACCTCGCCATGGGCGGTTTTTTCGCGGATCGCCAGCAGTACCATGAGCGTATCGATCGCGTTTATTCGCTATTTCCTCGGTTGCATGAGCGCCGCAGCCAGCGTTCAGGAACCATGTCGGGTGGTGAGCAACAGATGCTGGCTATTGGGCGAGCCTTGATGAGTCAGCCGGAGTTATTGCTCCTGGATGAGCCATCTCTTGGGTTGGCTCCGATTATTATTATGCAAATTTTCGACACAATTTTGCAGCTACGGGAAGAGGGGATGACCATATTCCTTGTGGAGCAAAATGCTAACCAAGCTTTGAAACTGGCTGATCGAGGTTATGTGCTAGAAAATGGGCATATTGTTCTGGAAGATACTGGAAAATCATTATTAGCAAATGAAGCTGTGCGTAGTGCATATTTAGGTGGATAATCTAATATTATTTGGATAAAAATACCCCATAAAATAGATTAGATATTTATGGGGTATTTTATTTCATAGAGATTAATTATACTTCTGAGTGATTTTTATGGTTAATAAATCATTCTTATTTGGATCTTGAGTTAATTCACCATTATTATGACTGACTAGGTAACTTTTTCTCTCGGTAAAAAGTACCGTATTTTCTAATATTTTCTCTGGTTGTATTTGCTTTAAATAATATTCATTTATAGAAGTGATGATGTAATTATTATCTTCCGTTTTCTCGATATTAATCGTTAATTTATCATTTTCTTTTGACTGAGGAATAATATAGTCACAATTTTTATTTTTCATTGTCAGAGTAATATAAGGCTCTGCAAGATGGCCTTGATGGGCAATTTGGCACAGTTTTTCCGCGTGTGGAAATGTGACAAATTCAATCAAAAATCGCAATCTTTCTTCTTGCGTAAATTGGTTACTAAATTCGGGCATTTCTAAACCTAAACATGTCATGGTGTAGTTTATACGATTGAAATCTTTGAGAAATTGTTCTGGTAGTTTATCTGCATCTCTAGGATTATGAGTTTCAACCCGCTGGTCTGCACTGTTTGGTAGGTAGGGTTCTAGCGTTTCATTCCATTGATAAACGACCGCGCTATCTTTAGTTTCCTTCTCCGCTATTTTAGGAATTTCAAAAGTTTCATTTAAAAATTGCGTAGCTTGGTATTGAGTATTGGATTGCGTTACTGCGGGTATTTCTTTTTTAAAAGAATTTTTAAATTTATCCCAAAAAGAGAGATTGCTTTGATTGGTTTTTTTTATATGGTTATTTTTAATTTTATTTTCTGATTGATTGGCGGAATAAATTGATGGGTTTGAAACTTGATTTAATTTAGACATAATTGTTCCATAGTTTATTAATTAATCATGAATTGATCGTATATTAAACGAGTTAGCTTATTAAATATTGCAAAAAAGAATGATAAGCGAATCTTTTATATCCACTATGTATAGTGATGAGTGTAGTTATATAAAAGTATAATTTATTCGCTACTAATAAGTGGTGGTAAGCATAAAAGGTGTGTATCGGCTGTAACTGCTGCGTAGTTAATGTGAGGTTTCTCTCATTTCTGTTATTTGCTTGTTTCTGCATAAAAATTTAAATGTATATACAAGTTTCTGTGTAGAAACAGCATCCTAGTTATTGTTGTCTAACTTTTCTTCATCTTCCTTTTCCACTGTTGAGACAAAAATTCAAATTTAAATGTATATACTTTGTGAACTAAATGTATATATATTTAATTATCAACTAAGCAAACCAAGCAGAAAGACAGTATCTAGCCATTATTATTTTTATTTAATTTATTGATAATAAAAGTAAGTTTAATATTTTCACTGCCTAGAAACTGTCTGTTCGCCATGATCTCAACAATGATAAATAACCAAAATTGTTAATTTTGCGTTAAACCAAGTGGATGGATAGGGGATAAAACAATGTTAAACCGTACAGATGCAACACGTGTGATCCGTGCCCCGCACGGTAGCCAAAAGAGCTGCAAAAGTTGGCTGACCGAAGCCGTATATCGCATGATCCAAAACAACTTAGATCCTGATGTTGCCGAACATCCACAAAGTCTTGTTGTGTATGGTGGAATTGGTCGTGCCGCCCGCGATTGGGAATGCTACGACAAAATTTTAGACGTATTAAAAAACCTCGAAGATGATCAAACCTTACTGGTGCAATCAGGTAAACCGGTGGGGGTATTCCCAACGCATGTAGATGCTCCGCGAGTGTTAATTGCTAATTCAAACATCGTACCCCATTGGGCTAACTGGGATCATTTCAACGAATTAGATCGTAAAGGCTTGATGATGTACGGGCAGATGACAGCAGGCTCGTGGATCTACATTGGCTCACAAGGGATTGTTCAAGGCACTTACGAAACCTTTGTTTCACTCGCAAAACAGCATTTTAATGGCAACCCTGCGGGTCGTTGGATTCTGACGGGGGGCTTAGGTGGAATGGGGGGCGCGCAGCCATTAGCCGCAACGATGGCAGGCTTTAGCATGATAGCGGTTGAGTGTGATGAAAGCCGTATCGATTTCCGTTTAAGAACGCGTTACGTCGATAAAAAAGCGACGTCTTTGGATGAGGCTCTAGGCTATATCGAAGAAGCGAAAGCGAGCGGTCAGCCAGTGTCAGTCGGCTTATTAGGTAATGCGGCGGATGTGTATAGCGAGTTAGTTAAACGCAATATTACGCCAGATTCAGTCACTGACCAAACCAGTGCCCACGATCCCGTTCATGGTTATCTGCCTCAAGGTTGGACATTAGCTCAGTGGCGTGACAAGCAACAAAGCGCACCCGCTGAAGTGACTAAAGCGGCGAAGAAAAGTATGGCGGTGCAAGTTGATGCCATGCTGCAAATGCAAAAACGTGGCTCAGCAGCATTTGACTACGGCAACAACATTCGTCAAATGGCAAAAGATGAAGGGGTCAGTAACGCCTTTGATTTTCCAGGATTTGTGCCTGCTTATATTCGTCCTCTGTTCTGTGAAGGCATTGGTCCTTTCCGTTGGGTTGCACTGTCTGGTGATCCAGAAGATATCTATAAAACTGACCAGAAAGTGAAAGAGCTGATCCCTGATGATAAGCATCTGCACAATTGGTTAGATATGGCGCGTGAGCGTATTGCTTTCCAAGGTTTGCCAGCTCGTATCTGTTGGGTGGGTCTGAAAGATCGTGAAAGATTAGGGCGTGCATTTAATGAAATGGTGAAAAATGGCGAGCTGAAAGGTCCAGTGGTGATTGGTCGTGACCACTTAGACTCCGGCTCTGTCGCAAGCCCACATCGAGAAACCGAATCGATGAAAGATGGCTCAGATGCCGTATCTGATTGGCCATTACTGAATGCGCTGCTGAACACTGCGGGTGGTGCAACATGGGTTAGCTTACATCACGGTGGTGGTGTGGGTATGGGCTTCTCGCAACATGCTGGTGTGGTGATTGTGTGTGATGGCACTGATGCGGCAGACAAACGCCTTGCTCGCGTACTGCACAATGACCCTGCAACTGGGGTAATGCGTCATGCAGATGCAGGTTATGACATCGCTATTCATTGTGCGAAACAGCAAGGGCTTAACTTGCCGATGGTTAAGTAATGTCGAATGCCGGTTCAATAGAGTCGGCACCTTTTAGCCTCACATAAGGAATTCATGATGAATACGGCAACGACCCAAAAACCACACGGACCTTTGGCGGGGATCAAAGTGATTGATTTAAGCCGTGTACTAGCAGGACCTTATTGTACCGGAATGATGGCAGATTTGGGTGCTGAAGTGATCAAAATTGAAGTCCCTGATCACGGTGATGATAGCCGTCATTTGGGACCTTTTATTGATGGTGAAAGTGTTTATTACGGATTGATCAATCGCGGGAAGCGCAGTATTGAGTTGGATCTTAAAGCGGATGCGGATCGTCAGATTTTATTCCAATTGATCACAGAAAGTGACGTGGTGGTGGAAAACTTCCGTCCTGGTGTGACCAAGCGTCTTGGGATCGATTTCGACAGTGTTAAACAGCTAAATCCTAATATTATCTACGCCAGCATTTCAGGGTTTGGACAAAACAGTCCTCTCGCAAGTTACCCAGCCTATGACATTGTGGCACAAGCAATGTCTGGATTGATGAGTGTGACAGGCTTCCCCGAATCGGGACCGACACGTAGCGGTGAATCCATTGGTGATGTGTGCGCAGGCGTATTTGCCTCATGGGCGATTAGCAGCGCGCTGTTTGCTCGCGAACGTCACGGAGAAGGCGCTCAATATATTGATGTGGCGATGGTGGATGTCTTACTCAGCATGCAGCTTACCGGACTGTCGAATTTATTTGCGAATGGTGAAGCCCCTAGTTTGGTGGGTAATCGCCATCCAGTTTCAACACCATTTGATACTTACCAAGCGAAAGACGGTTTAGTGGTGATAGCGATCGCGAGCGAAAAACTCTTCCAACGTTTATGTGAATGTATGGAGAAACCGGAATTACCCCAAGATTCGCGTTATTTAAATGACCCTGTTCGTACTATTAACCAAGCCGCATTGCGCCAAGAAATTGAAGATTGGACAGGAACAAAAAGCGTCGAGGAAGTGTGCGATTTACTGCTCAATGCGGGAGTACCTGCTTCACCAATCCACAATTTACAGCAAGCCACACAAAGTGAGCATGCTCAAGTACGCCAAGTATTAACCCATTTAAACGATGGCGGTACTCCACTGATTTCTCAGCCAGTTTTCTTTAATGGCGTGAAACCGAAAGTGACCCAAAGAGCCCCAGTTCTTGGGGAAGGCAATGAACGTTATAAGCCAACAACAATGATGAAAAGTGCGGAGACGATGCAATGAGTTTTGAGATTAACGAAACGGAATACGCGATTGTAGATGCCGTGGAAAAAGTGTGCCGTGAGATTCTACAAACGAACGCTCAACGCTATGACGAAGAAGAGATTTTCTGTGCGGAAAGCTTAACTGCATTGGGTGAAATGGGTTGTTGGGGGATTAACTTACCCGAGCAATACGGTGGTTTTGGTATCGGTAGCATTGCGATGAGCATGATCGTTGAAGCGGTGGCGGCAGCGTGCGCTTCAACATCATCAGCACTCACCGCACATTTTTTAGCCACAGACTCAATCTTGATTGGTGGCACTGAAGCGCAAAAAAATGATTGGTTACCGAAAGCAGCGAATGGGGAATTGCTGGGTGCGTTTGGATTGACAGAACCCGCTGCGGGTTCAAACCCCGCCGACATGCGCACAACCGCCACCCGTGAGAATGGTGGTTGGCGAATTCGTGGTAATAAACACTATATTACCAATGCTAAAGAAGCTGATTTCATTGTGCTGTATGCCAAAACAGATGTTGAGGCGGGTGCCCGTGGCATTAGTGCATTTATGATCCCGAAAGGCACTGAAGGTGTGGCGTTTTCTCACCCAGAAAAAACCATGGGCCTGCGTGGTAGCACTATTTATGAGTTAGCACTCAACTGTTGGTTACCTGAATCGGCTTTATTGGGGGAGGAAGGCAAAGGATTTCACACGGCAATGGAAGTCTTGGATAAAGGGCGAGTGGAAGTGGCAGCCACCTCTCTGGGAATTGCTCGCGCAGCGATGGAGAGCACATTAGGTTGGGTGAAAGAGCGCCAAATAGGTAAGAAGCCATTGGCCGCCTACCAAGGAACACAGTGGAAGCTTGCTGATATGCACACACAATTAGAAGCTGCTCGCATGTTGACGTGGAATGCGGCTGAACTGCGTGATTCTGGGCAACGTTTTAGTTTGCAATCAGCAACGGCAAAATTGTTTGCTGCGGAATGTGCGGGTTTTGTTACCGATGCGGCCTTACAGCTACATGGTGGGTATGGTTATATTCGTGATCTACCCCTAGAGCGCTATGTACGAGATGCCCGTATTTTGCGTATCTTTGAAGGGACGTCAGAAATTCAAAAAATCATTATTTCTCGCGCCGTTCTCGACGCTTAATTTTGATAGGTTCGACCCGATAGGTAAGACAGGACTTATCGGGGTTTCTAAGTAATAACAGGAGCACTACCCTGACAACAGGATCATGGACTTAAAAACACAACAACAATCAGGTTTAAGAATGTATTTCAATTATTAATGACGGGTAGATATAACAATAAAATACCTGCATCGCGTCAAATGCCTGTGCCTAACCGCATAGAGAATCCATTGCTGACGGCTAATTGGTCCATTCTTTAAGCCAGCCTTGCTTAAAGAGGAGTTACCATGACAGTTTCCAACGATATCATCGGGCAAAAGCAGTCTCGCCAAGATAACGTTCCACTTATCGAAGCACGTTCCATTGACTATATTCCTGAATCTGAGCGACATGGCACCTTATCGAGCCAGTTTACATTATGGTTTGGTGCGAACTTACAAATCACGGCAATCGTCACCGGGGCGTTAGCGGTCGTGTTGGGTGGGGATGTATTTTGGTCGTTGATCGGTTTGTTTATCGGACAATTACTGGGAGGCGCGGTAATGGCGCTCCACGCAGTGCAGGGGCCGAAGCTAGGTTTACCGCAAATGATCTCCAGCCGTGTTCAGTTCGGGGTTTATGGTGCGGTGATCCCTATTTTATTGGTCTGTATGATGTACGTTGGGTTCTCTGCTAGCGGTACGGTATTAGCAGGGCAAGCCGTTGGGCAATTACTGAACGTTAGCGACTGGATGGGGATCGTGATTTTTGGGATAGTGATCATTGGTATCACTATCTGTGGTTACCGCATTATTCATATTTTAGGTAAAGTGGCGAGTGTCGTTGGTATTATCGCATTCTTCTACCTGTTCTTCCGTTTGTTCTATATGAATGACGTCTCTGTATTATTGGCAAACCGTCACTTTGATTGGACAAATTTCCTGCTAGCAATGTCATTGTCAGCGTCTTGGCAAATTGCTTTCGGTCCTTACGTTGCGGATTATTCCCGCTATTTGCCGACTAAAACTCCCACCATTAAAGCTTTCTTAGCGGTAGGTTCGGGTACAGTAATTGGAACCCAAGCCTCTATGATCCTTGGGGTATTTGCCGCCGCGCTGGCAGGCAATCAATTTGCAGGTCACGAAGTGTCCTACATTGTTGGACTGGGGAGTACCGGTTTAATTGCAGCGCTACTGTATATCAGTATTTTCTTCGGTAAAGTCACTATCACTGCGCTGAACGCTTACGGTAGTTTTATGTCGATGGCGGCGATTTGGTGTGGTTTCCGTGGTAAGCAGCAAATTTCCCGCGGTCAGCGACTGTTCTTTATTATTCTTATGGTGAGTTTCTCGACGATACTTGGGCTTGCAGGACAGCACTCATTCTTAAAATTATTCTCTGCTTTCTTGCTGTTTTTATTGGCATTTTTTACACCATGGAGTGCCATCAACCTGGTGGACTACTACTGGGTAACCAAAGGTCGTTATGACGTACCACAATTATCTAATCCGAACGGCCGCTATGGTCGCTGGAATAAGGTGGGGATCATCACTTATGTGGTAGGTGTGTTGATCCAGATGCCATTTATTGCGACAGGATTCTATACCGGACCGTTGGTGGAAAGCTTAGGCGGCGTGGATATTTCATGGATTGTCGGCTTAGTGGCAACCAGCATTATCTACTATGCAGCTGTTAAAATTTGGCCAATGTCAGTGGCGCCAAGTTTGATATTACCTGAAACCAAATAAGATTTATTTCTTATATAACATCTTAATTTTCCAAATATAAAAATAGTCAGTGATGGCGTCCTAGCAGTGAAAAAATTCACTGCTATGGGCTCCTTCATCCTAAAAAAATTAAATATTCAACAGATGCAACAAAGTGCGTGATAGGAGTGGTTATGAAAATTTTAGTCGCGGTGAAACGAGTGATTGACCATAACGTCAAGGTGCGTGTTAAAGCGGATGGCTCAGGAGTTGAGCTGGCGAATGTAAAAATGGCAATGAACCCATTTGATGAAATCGCGGTAGAAGAAGCAGTACGCTTAAAAGAAGCGGGTAAAGCTACTGAAGTTGTCGCGGTATCTATTGGCGAAGCCAGTGCACAGGACACCTTACGTAGTGCAATGGCGATTGGTGCTGACCGCGCTATTTTGATTCAACGGCCCGCAGATCTGGTATTAGAGCCATTGGATATCGCCCGTCTTTTACAGCAGGTTGTTAACCAAGAACAGCCGGATTTAATTTTGCTGGGTAAACAAGCTATCGATGACGATTGCAACCAAACCGGTCAAATGCTTTCAGCCTTATTAGGCTACGCCCAAGCTACGTTTGCTTCACAGGTAGTGGTTGAAGGTGCAAGGCTGCAAGTCACCCGTGAAATTGATGGTGGTTTGGAAACGTTATCCATGGGGTTACCCGCGATTGTGACAACGGATTTACGCTTAAATGAACCTCGCTATGCCACATTACCTAACATCATGAAAGCAAAGAAAAAACAATTAGATATTATTGATGTGGCGACATTGAACTTCAGCCCATTAGGGCAAGTGAAAACCTTAAGTATTACTGAACCAAAAAAACGTTCTGGGCAGTGCACTATGTTGAATGATGCCATTGCATTAGTCACTGAACTGCAAGCTAAAGAAGTGATTTAATAGGGAGCCTGAATATGAGCCAATTATCCGTTTTAGTCGTTGTTGAGCACGATAACCAAACCATTAAATCCTCAACATATAACAGCATAACGGCTGCGCGCGAAATCATTGCACAAGGAGGGGGTTTGCATGTCCTCGTGGCTGGAAGCCAAATAGCTTCTATTGCTCAATCTGCGGCGACGCTGAGTGGCGTAGAAAAAGTTATCACAGTGGATGCCGAGCCATTGAAGCATGCCCTTGCGGAACCAATGACTAACGCAGTCGCTGCGGTCGCACAAGGGTATAGCCACATCATTTTCCCTGCGACCACATTTGGTAAAAATATTGCACCACGAGTGGCTGCAACGTTAGGTGTTTCTCAGATTTCAGATATTACTCAGGTTGTGGATGCTCAAACGTTTGTTCGCCCGATTTATGCCGGAAACGCATTGGCAACGGTACAAAACAATGGTCATCAAGTTGTGATCACCGTAAGAAGTTCTGCTTTTTCTGGTGCCGTCGATACCCAATCCCCCGCAGTGATAGAACCCGTAGTGGTCACAGAATTAAATCAACTCTCAGAACTGACTAGCCAGTCATTAACGCAGATGAGCCGCGCAGAATTGAGCTCTGCCAAAGTGGTGATCTCTGGGGGGCGTGGTTTAAGTTCGGGGGAAAATTTTGCCTTATTGGAAACCATCGCCGATAAATTAGGTGCTGCGGTAGGTGCATCGCGTGCCGCAGTGGATGCGGGGTATGTACCGAATGATTACCAAGTGGGGCAAACGGGCAAAATTGTTGCGCCTGATCTCTACATTGCGGTTGGGATCTCCGGTGCCATTCAACATATTGCGGGCATGAAAGAGAGCAAAGTGATCGTCGCGATTAACAGCGATCCAGAAGCCCCCATTTTCCAAGTGGCAGACTACGGTATCGTCGGTGATCTGTTTGAGATCTTACCTGCATTTGATAAAGCGCTGGCATAAGGAAGGACACCATGACTACCGACAATAGTGCCAATATCACGGCGTCTTCGACGCGAGAATCAATGGAATTTGATGTCCTGATTGTCGGTGGAGGACCCGCAGGATTATCGGCGGCAATTCGTCTTAAGCAACTCGCAAGCGAAACAGGTAAAGACCTTAGTGTCTGCTTAATCGATAAAGGCTCAGAGGTCGGCGCGCATATTTTATCGGGCGCGGTCATCGACCCGCGAGGTCTTAACGAGCTATTACCTGACTGGCAACAAACGGTTTCTGCATCACTTACGCCCGTTGGTGAGGACCGCTTCTTATGGCTCAAGGAGCATAAAGCTAGCAAGCTGCCATTAGCTTTGTTACCTGCCTGCCTGAAAAATCATGGCAACGTGATTGGTAGCCTTGGGCAAGTCAGTGCTGCACTTGCGGCAGAGGCTGAGCAGCTTGGCGTCGATATTTTTCCTGGATTTGCTGCCACAGATGTCCTTTTTGATGATGCAGGACAGGTTATGGGCGTGACCACAGGGGATATGGGGTTAGACAAGCAGGGTAACCCCACTGCTATGTATCAAGCGGGAATGAACCTACTGGCAAAAATGACCTTCTTTGCAGAAGGGTGTCGAGGGCAGCTAGGTAAGCAGTTAATTGCTCATTTCGACTTAGCGGTAAATCGTGGTAAGCAGACTTATGGATTAGGTTTAAAAGAAATTTGGCAGATCCCTCAAGAGCAGCATCAAGCGGGATTAGTGGTGCACTCAGTAGGGTGGCCTCTCGATAATCAAACCTACGGAGGTGGATTTGCGTATCACTACGGGGAAAATTTGGTTGCGGTGGGGCTGGTGGTCGGGCTGAATTATGAAAATCCGTATTTGTCCCCGTTTGAGGAGTTCCAGCGTTTAAAGACCCATCCTGCATTTAGTGAGTTTCTACAAGGTGGTGAGCGAATCAGTTATGGTGCACGTACCATGGTTGCTGGGGGCTTACCTGCTCTGCCTGAATTAAGTTTCCCCGGTGGTGCATTGATAGGGGATGATGCGGGATTCTTGAATGCGGCACGGATTAAAGGCAGTCACTGCGCAGTGAAAAGTGGCATGCTAGCCGCTGAAGCACTATTTGAAGCATTTGCCGACGATCAGGTCGATTACACGCAATTTACCCGCCAGTTTCAACAAAAGTTCGAACAAAGCTGGTTATATGATGAGTTATACCAAACGCGTAATTTCAAGCCTTACATGAAAAAAGGGCTGGTGCTCGGATCATTGCTATTTGGGGCTGAGCAATGGTTATTAAAAGGGCGTACCCCATGGTCGTTAAAGCTTAAAATGGATGACCATCAAGGGCTTAAACCTGCAAGCCAATTTGAGCCAATATCTTATCCGAAGCCGGATGGTAAATTAACGTTTGATAAGCCGTCATCGGTATTTTTATCGAATACTCACCATGCGGAAGAGCAACCTTGCCATCTACGCTTGAAAGATATTGAAATACCTATTCGTGTCAATTTATCCATTTACGCTTCACCGGAAACTCGGTATTGCCCTGCGGGGGTCTATGAAGTTGTGAATATACAGCAGCAGGAAAAACTGCAAATAAATGCGCAAAATTGCCTGCATTGCAAAGCCTGTGACATTAAAGACCCTCTGCAAAATATTACGTGGACAGCACCGCAAGGGGGAGAAGGACCGATTTATCAAGGTATGTAGTTTTGTTGTGATGTTGATGTGTTGATACCACTGTAATTTCTGTGATGTGGAAATTATCGAGGTATATTATTGTGTTATCAGTCGTTTTGGGGCAGAAGAGCCCCATTTTTTATGGCAAAAAAGTTAGTTTTCAATGCGAGAATGTAATTTCAATTTATAGCGAGAACCTGCGCTGATCATATTGACGTAACTGATCAATATGTTGCCTGTCCATGTCCGGCGGCTGAGTTGTAAACAAGGGGCATTTTCTTTGATGGATAGGGCTTGAGCAAGCGTTTTACTTGCTAGGATAGCCTCAATCGTGTGCTCCATTTCACTGACAGGAAAGTGGCGTTGCAAATAGCCGCTAGGGGTTTCAGTATGACCAAACTGCTGCTGAACAAATTCAGGAACAAGTTCATGATTAACAAAGCGTTCTTCCAACATCAGTGGAATATCATTTTCAAAATGCAGCATTTTACAGTAACCAATGTTACTGCCTTCCGTGACACCGAGTTGCAAGGCTATGTCTGCTGTCGCAGGAATGACCTTTAATTGTAATTGGTGACCTGCATATTTATTTCCACTAACCGAAATCTCATCAAAAATATCAAACGCTTTGGTTACAGGAAGTTCATGTTTTTGGGTAGCGACAAACGTACCTTTCCCTGCAATACGATTCAAGATACCTTTCTGACTCAGCTCAGAAATCGCTTTATTCACCGTCATACGGCTAACATTAAATTGGGCGCATAGCTCAAGCTCTGTGGGGATTTGAGTTTCGGGTTTAAAAATCCCTAAATCAATACTCCGCAAAATGTAAGATTGAATTTGCTTGTAGGCCGGTTTTGATGTCATCACATTTATTCAAATTTGTCGTTAACGGTAGGTATAAAATAATCTATTTTTTTGGACTCATGGCATTCAAAATAACGCATAGGCGCCAGTCTAACAGTAATTATTTCCTTTACTAGAGTTGGGTCTCATTTTAAGAGTAAAACAGGTATTTACCCACTTTTTGCTGTTTTGGCTTTTAACCTGTAATTATCCGAATTGTTTTATTATAAGACAACTTTGACTAGGGCAATATACCTTTATTTATTATCATAATATTAAATTAACTATAACAAATAGGCATCATTTATGGGTGTTCAATATTTTCAGGTTAAGCTAATCCAGTGCGACTATAAACATGTTTCACCAATGGGCATGGTAAGGCTAATTACATCGGATAAAGTGTTTTTCTTCAATGTTGAGGATTTTGAAAATAGCCAAATATTTTTGGAACGATTACAAAAAGATGACACATTGATTATCTCTGCTGAACAACTGAATGACGGTAGTTATTGGTTAAATTGGGTTTATCATCCTGAGTATGGACGCTTGGAACCAGACAGAAATCTTAAGTTTGACAAAGGATTAGTGAAACAATACTTGCTGTCTTTAGGGCTTACAGCTCTCTTTATACCTGCCTATTTTTGTCTGTTTACTGATGAAGATAGTGTGTGGTTAATTGTTATTGCATCATTACTCGCGATGGCTGCCTTCACGGGGGCTGTTTTGTTGTATATGTGTATTTCACAGACCTTCACCATTTTTAGTCGAAAACGAAAAACAATTTTGCGCGCCCTAGATTTGGTGATTGATGGTAAGTTTCAGGTATTGTCTGGCGAAAATCTGATCCAGATTGAGGGAATTAAAAATCCAAAATCTAAACCACTTAAAATAAACCCAACTTTGGATAAATTGCCCCATGAACCATCTTTGAGCGTGACAAAGGGCAGTGTTAACCTCAAAAACATCAATATTATTGAATACTATTATCGTGGCAATACGACTATTCGCCATGAAGTCGAGTTGCAGGTGAATAAAAGCCATTTGAATTTAAAATTAGATGGCGCGAAACCTTTCTTTAATAACCATAGTTTTTTTCTGGCTCAGGGTGATGAGGTTGAGGTTTATCACTCTAAATTAGCGGAAAACCAGCCTGATAACGTGGTGTTTGGGGTGTTCAACTATCAAGATAATTTAGCCTATACCTTATCTGCTCGAAACATGGCGCAGGAGCGAGGATTGTATTTAGGATTATGGTGGATTACCGGCATTATTTTGGCATTGTTGCTGGCAGTGTTTGGGGCTATTTCCATTATGGAGATTCAAGACCGAGGTGGTCACTGGGACTCATGGGATTGGCTATATCTACTGGATAATGATTTGATATTTATCGGGTTTGCTAGCTCAATAACACTCGGCATCTGCTTTTTAATCGCTTTGGGGATGGCGGCATATTATCAGTTTTCTAAACGCGGTCGTGCCTACTATCAAACTCAAGCCATTTTGAGCACATTACGTCGCCAACAAGGTAAAGATGGTTACGTTATGGAGGTACGCTAATGAATCCATTTCTGAGTTGGCGATTTCTGGTGACGGGCGCCATTTTTTTTGTGTGCTTAGGGGGGACGCTATTTTTGGTATTCCGTGGGGATGATAGCCCCTGGAGATGGAAAGATAATTACCAAGAGAGCAGTGCCTATATTGCGGATTATGATTATGCCAAAACCTATCCGGCGAAAAATGGCACGCTGATAATTACTCAGAAAAATCGTCGCTCGTCATATTATTACAATCGTCTCGATGCGTATGCGTCTGGCAGAGAAGACCGTTATCAGGTGTTATTTGCTAATCAAGAAGGTGTGCGTTTCATCACCCAAGATGACAACAGCTTTTATAATGTGGTGTGTGATGATACTCAGTGTCTGTTAATGGTGCGGGGTGGGTATCGCACCGTGAATTTATCTGACTATTCAGTGGGACTATTAACCCCTTGGAAAGAAGGTGATGGAGAATATGTTTATTCGGCAATCACTGGGAATATTTACCAAAGTGGTCCGGGTGAGCCTTACGTGCTGATAGATAGTCAAAATATTTTTACCAGTGCAGACAAAGGGTTAACATGGCAATATTTGATGAATCCTCGCGAGTTAGTGAAACGCTTTTATCCTGAAGAGATCGCTGACAACTCCACGTTTTCATATGCTGTGCATCATGGCAATGTAGTGATGTGGTATAGCTACGGTAACGAAATGGGCTCCCTTGAAGTGGTGGTCAATATTGCCCAAAAAACGGTGGTGAGCCATCGGTGGCTACCGATTCGTATTAACGAAGCCGCCCAAAATCTGAAAGGGGACATTTACCTGATTGCGCAGGAGCCTTCGCGCAGATTATTTTCTCTGTATCAGTATCAAAATGGTGATTTTAAGTTGATCAGGGAGGCGGGTTATAACCATTTGCAAGATATGAAAGTTGCCAATGATGGTTTGCTTGTGGCGGAATATGCCAGAGGTGCTCTGCAATATTTAACGCTCGATTTTGCTAGCGGTCAGTTACATCGTCGCTCTGACTTAGAATGGTATAACAAATTATTTATTCCTGAGCTGCAAGGATTTATTGAGCTATCAACCGATTATAGTGATGAATCCGCGTTGGCTGCGGGAACACAACTTCGTTATCGTACAGCGTATTAATTTAAGGCGATGGAATAGGGGCATTGTGCCCCTATTGATGATAGGCAGGCTATGGTCGTTTTTTGGGAAGTAAAATCACTGCGGTGGCGGCAATCACGGCGACGATAGAAAACGCAATAAAGTTCCAACTGGTGGCAATTCCTAAGCTCGCGATATACGCGCCGAACATCGGACCGGTCATGGCACCAATGCGTGAAAAACTTAATGCCCATCCAGTGGCGGATGCGCGCGCTTTTGATGGATAGTAATTGGCAATGTAACCCGTCAAAATCAACGCTGCGGAAATACTACCAACCCCTGCAAATGCCACAAGTAGGTAGTTAATATAAATATTTTGTTTGAAAACCATGCAGCCAATTCCGATTGCCCCTAATAGGAAGAAAAAGGCAACAGACCCTCGAACGCCACGCTTATCGGCGATTTTTCCTAAGAATAACCCGCCTAATGCTGACGCTAAGCTAAATACGACTAAAAAGGTTAAGCTGGAGCCTAAGTTATAACCTTCCTTACGCATGATGGAAGGTAGCCATGTATTTAAGCCATATACCAGCAACATGCCGCAGAACAACGCTACCCAAAAACAGGCTGTTGCGCGCAAATGAGTCCACGCAAAAACCACGGAGACTATCTCTTTTAAGCGTTGAGGCTGCTGTTTTTGTTGTGCGGGCGGTGCTTGATATTCAACATCTAATGTTTGTGCTAGTGATTGTGCTTCAGCATGACGACCTTTATGGGTGAGGAATTCTAAGGATTCAGGTAGTAGGCGAGCCATGGGCCAAACGAGCAAGAGTGGTAAAGCGCCAAAGCCAATAACACTGCGCCAACCAAATTGTTCCAGTAGCCACATTGCTACCAGTGCTGCGCAGAGGATCCCAAGCGAGTAGCCAGAATACATAATCCCGTAGTTAAATGAGCGTTTTTCAGCGGGAGAATATTCGATAGTCAATGCTGCGGCGACAGGGATCACCCCTCCTAAGCCAATACCACCAATAAAGCGCATAAGCCCAAATATCCAAGGCGTAGGTGCAAGAGCCGCAGCGAGCATTGTCAGTGAAAACAAGGTAACACAGGCCAAAAGCATGCGACGACGACCATAGAGTTCACTCAGTGTTCCGATAATAAATGCTCCAAAAAACATACCGACTAAGGCGTAGCTACTGAGAGCACCAAGCTCTAACGGGGTAAGATTCCATTGTTTGTATTCTGCGAGCGTCGGTAGAACGGCGCCCATCACGCCGACATCATAACCTTCAAATAAAATACTCATCCAGCAGATCAATAACACTTTTGAGGTGGTTTTAGTGGAGCCAAAAGATTTAATGGCGACGGTCTCTGTTGTCATGCTTCACTCTCTTATTGGGTGCTTAATTTTGTCGAATGCAGAGTTGCAGGTGTTGTTATTATTTAAATTGCCACCCATACACTCATCTTTTCTGCAAAAAATGACAATTGAAAGTGTTAATAAAAGGTTAAATTGATGCAGTAAATGGATAGGGTTTGCAGTAAATATGAAATACGGGCAGAAACGGGGAATTAAACAGTGAAATGAAGCTCTAATATTACATTGCAGTTATGTTATCGATTAATAAAAGGTGTGGTATGAATTTAAAAGCAGTATGTCTCGTTGGGTTTGCGATTGCGGCATTACCGATGTTGTCGTCAGCAAAATCGACCTCAGCATTAAAATCCCCAGAAAAAAACGTACTATGCGATAAGTATGTCTGCTTTAGCGCCAAAGATGGGGTATCTACGGAGCTGACTAAGAAGTATTTAGGTGATAAACGCGCGAAAGTAATTGAGCAAGGTGGCGATTTTGATAAAACGGCCATGACGTTTGCCAATGGGATTTTCTGCGATATTAATGAGCAGAAGTGCCATATCGACCGTTACTTTGACGCGGATGGAAAGCGCAGTGCGGTATCGAAAGAGTATACTCACAAGCTATTTGAAAAATAATGTTTAGAGAGAAATTATTAAATTGATATCATTAAGTAAAGCCTTTGTATAAGGCTTTACTTAATTCAAATATATTCTCAGTGAAATGACTTTTTAACGTTAATAAATTAATTTTAAAATCACTATTTATTATTTAATTATAAAACAAAATCAAATTATTAACGTTTATTTAATAGTTGTTTATCTAAATAATATTGTGACCATAATCATAGTGCGAGGGGTTATTTAACACATTTTGTGATGAAGATACAAATAACAGACAATTGCTATTAAATTCATCTGAAAATTGTTATATACCATACTCAAGGTTGTACTAATTCCTTACTGATGGGAGTCCTAGTATGTTTCTTTTAAGTGAGTTACTCATGTCGAGGCGCTTCTTCTATCTGAAGAAATGGTTCAATATTGATATTTCTTTAGCTTATTTTTTTCCGCACAAATAACCTTTCTTTTTTCTCTCTCCCAAGATCTATTCGCTTATTTTTATAAGTTCGAATTTCTGTTTTTATTATTTAATGAAAAATTAAAGGTATTATCATGGCTAAAAGAATCGTAGAACCGTTCCGTATTAAAATGGTAGAAAACATCCGTATTCCATCCAGAGAAGAGCGTGAAGCAGCATTAAAAGAGGCGGGTTATAACCCATTCTTGTTACCAAGTAGTGCGGTGTATATTGACCTGTTGACTGACTCGGGTACTAACGCCATGAGTGACCGTCAATGGGCAGCGATGATCACCGGTGATGAAGCGTATGCAGGATCTCGTAACTATTATGATTTAAAAGATAAAGTTAAAGAAATGTTTGACTATGACTACGTGATCCCTGCTCACCAAGGTCGTGGTGCTGAAAATATGTTATTCCCTGTTTTACTGAAAGTAAAACAGGAACAGGGCGGTGCGAAAAAACCGGTATTTATTTCTAACTTCCACTTTGATACAACAGCGGCTCACGTTGAATTAAATGGTTGTAAAGCTATTAATATTGTTACCGAAAAAGCCTATGATTCTGAAACTTATGATGATTGGAAAGGTAATTTCGATATTCAAAAATTAAAAGATAATATTGCAAAACACGGTGCCGAAAACGTGGTTGCCATTGTTTCAACCATCACCTGTAACAGTGCGGGTGGTCAGCCAGTTTCAATGGATAACCTGAAAGAAGTTTATGAAATCGCGAAACAGCATAATATCTTTGTTGTGATGGACTCTGCGCGTTTCTGTGAAAACGCGTATTTCATTAAAGAACGTGATCCGAAATATAAAAATGCCACAATTAAAGAAATTATCCTAGATATGTACAAATATGCTGATGCGCTTACTATGTCAGCGAAAAAAGACCCACTGTTAAATATCGGTGGTCTGGTGTGCATTAAAAATGATGAAAAAATCTTTACGTTGGCAAGACAACGCTGTGTACCAATGGAAGGCTTCGTGACCTACGGTGGTTTAGCGGGTCGTGATATGGCAGCGATGGTACAAGGTTTAGAAGAAGGTGCAGGGGAAGATTATTTGCATTATCGTATTGGTCAGGTGAAATACCTCGGTGACCGTTTACGTGAAGGCGGTATTCCAATTCAGTACCCTACCGGTGGACATGCAGTGTTTGTTGACTGTAAAAAATTGGTTCCACATATCCCTGGAGACCAATTCCCAGCACAAGCGGTAATTAACGCATTGTATTTAGAGTCTGGTGTCCGTGCGGTTGAAATTGGTTCATTCCTATTGGGTCGTGACCCAGAAACAGGTAAGCAAAAACACGCCGATATGGAGTTCATGCGCTTAACTATCGCACGACGTGTTTATACCAACGACCATATGGATTACATTGCAGATGCTCTGATTGGCTTAAAAGATAAATTCGCAACCTTGAAAGGTTTAGATTTCGAATATGAGCCGCCAGTATTAAGACACTTTACTGCAAGATTGAAACCTATCAAATAATAAATAGTAGTTCTGCGGGTTCCCGTGCAATGCGGGAACCTTATCCCTTATTTTTAAGGTGAACAACATGAACAATTCGGCAGCCAAGAAAGAACCCTCCATAATGGTAGGGGGTTTTGTGCTAGGCGGAGCTATGATAGGGGCAGGTATGTTTAGCTTGCCAACTATTATGGCAGGAGCTTGGTTTATTAACTCGATTGTAATATTACTGATTGTTTGTTTTTTTTATGTTTCATTCAGGGATCTATATTTTAGAATGCATATCCAAATACGGAGCAGGCACCAATTATTTTTATATATCTAAAGAATTATTACCAAAATGGGCATGTTATATTGCTAACGCAGCACTCATATTTGTTTTATATATATTGATATATGCTTATATTTCCGCAGCCGGATCTGTTATTAAAGAGGCTGCTGCAATATATGGGTTTGAGATTAATTTAAGATTAATATTTGTTGTTTTCACTATACTATTAGGCGCAAGTATTTGGTGGAGTGGAATTGCAGCAAGTCGATTAACTTCATTATTCTTATTTATCAAAATTATTTTATTTATTCTCGCTTTTTCAGGGTTATTTTTAATTGTAAAAACTGATTTATTATTAAAATCGCCTGTAGGGGATAGTCAGCTATCATTACTGCCATTTGTCTTTATTATTATTCCTTACGCTATCACCTCTTTTGGCTACCACGGTAATGTATGTAGCTTATATAAGCTGTATCATGAAAATGAGCGCAAAGTGGTTAAAAGTTGTGTAATTGGTTGTGTGCTTGCCTTAATACTCTATTTCCTTTGGATATTAGGCACCATGGGGAACTTACCGCGAACAGAGTTTCTGACCATTATTAATAAAGGGGGGAACCTTGATGCATTTATTGAGTCACTGTATGCGGTGCTAAGTAGTCCACATATTGCGACTTTCTTATTATGGTTCTCGATTAGTGCGGTATTTTGTTCATTCTTAGGGGTTGCTATTGGTTTATTCGACTACATTCTTGCGTCATTAAGCTTTAAGGATAACTCCTCCGGTAGAATGAAAGCGGCACTATTATGCTTTATACCACCTCTAGTTTTATGCATGTTATTCCCAAATGGTTTCTTAATTGCTATCGCTTATGCGGGAATGGCTGCGTGTATCTGGGCGATTATTTGTCCAGCCGTTATGGCATTAAAAGTGAGAGAGCGTTTCCCTAATGCGAAATTCAAAGTATGGGGAGGCAAAGGGCTAATTTATGCTGTTATAGCCTTTGGTGTTGTGGGTATTATTTGTCAGTTGTTAGCACAGTTTAATGTATTACCGATATACCGTTAATTTTTCAAATTAAGATGTCATCATCAGTATCAAAGGTACAGCGAGGGTTTGCTGTACCTTTTTTATGGCTTAGCGAAATTAATAACGATTCAATACCGACTGGCTGCCATCTTTTTTAAAGCTAACGACCGAATATGGTTGTGTAAAGCCACTTGGCTGTTCCATGCCTAAGCTGCCCGCTGGCATGCCACCTACCGCAATACCTGCAACATCATCAGGAAGGGTACTTAGTTTGGCTAAGCTATCGAGCGGCACATGCCCAACGACCAATTTGCCATTAATTTTAGCGGTATGGCAGCTACGTAAAGAGAGGGGAAGGTTAGCTTCTTGATTTATTTTATCTATTTCTTGATAGGAGACATCGTGGATTTTTACATCGTAACCTGCAGCTTTGACAGCTTCGCCCCAAAGATGACAGCAGCCACAGCTCTCTTCTTTGTATAGATCGACAACTTGAGTTGCGGCAACAGAAGAGAAAGATGCCGCCAGTAGCGCGGTGAGTAACAATTTTTTCATATCAGTATCACTCCAAAAATAAAGCATTGTTATTTAAATAAAATAAGGGTGCGAACTAAAAAGCAGGTTTTTATTTTTCTTATTTGAGTCCTTGATCGAACCTCAGCACCATAAAGCTTCCTGTAGGGGGAAGCTCAAGTGATAAAACAGATTTTTGCGTATATTTACAGAACCTGATGATGAATGTGGCATACAGAAAACGAGGATGACTATGCGAGTTCAATCACAAACTGGAAGATAAGGTAATTGTACAAAAGTAGAACTACGATGGATAAAAAACAAACATTATGTCTCTAAAATCAAGTAGTAACCCAATTTTCAATCGGATAATTTTGTGTTTTTTGTAATGTCTAAAAGTCGGAAAGCAATTGAAAATAATTAAATTTTTCTCTTTTACCGCCGATAAATTAAACAAAGATCATTTTATTTTATCAAAAGAGAAATTCCATGCAGAAACTTCGAAATTATTCAATACGTGCTGTGATGCTCGTGCTACTTGGCATTTTATGCCTAAACCTAGGCGGAATAAGTCTGTATAGCGGCTGGTCCTTATCTCGTATTTCCGATGGTATTCAGGTTGACCGACAATTGGTTAAGCAGATGACGGTTCTGAGCCAAGGTAATGACCAGTATTTTCGTTTTGTGACTCGTTTAACTCGTGTGATGGAAACGAAAAATGAAGGGAAAGAAGGGGACTATACACTGGTTAAAGAGGCGCTAGTGAATATGGAGCGTTATCTTGAAGAGATGAAATCAATTTCACCAGGACCGATGGATAAAGCGATTTCAGACCAAGTGATTAACAGCTGGCAAGCACTCTTAGATGATGGGGTTAAACCCCAGCTTGCTGTCTCAATGGGGGATGATAAAGCGGCGTATCTGGCTCATGCCCATAATGTCACACCTGCACTAAGCCGTACATTTGGTGCCGCTATTACGCAATTTAACCAAGCGGCGGATGTGATGATTGAGCACACACGAGAAGCCGTTGATGAGCATATGGACATGACGCGGATCGTGATCATTATTGCCACGATTTTTGGCGTGTTGATTTTGATCTTTACTGACCGCTATCTGCTGCACATGATGCAGCGCCCACTGGAAATGATCCGTCAATATTTCGATAAAATTGCGAAAGGTGATTTAAGCCAACCAATAGCGCCATTTGGTCGTAACTGTGTCGGTAAACTTTTCCCGCTATTAGAAGAGATGCAAAACAGCTTACGTGAAGCGGTGTTGACCATTCGTAATGGCAGTGAAAGCATTTATCGCGGCGCGACAGAGATCTCTAATGGTAATAGCGACCTTTCCTCTCGTACCGAAGAGCAAGCGGCAGCGTTGGAGGAGACCGCAGCGAGTATGGAGCAAATTACCGCAGCAGTGCAATTGAATGTGGAAAATACTCACCAAGCAAACCAGCTAGCCGCAGAAGCGTTTGTAGTCGCAAATCAAGGGGATGCAATTGTTGAATCCGTCGTGAGCACAATGGATGAGATTTCTCAGAGCGCCAAGAAAATTTCTGACATTATCAGCATGATGAATGACATTAGCTTCCAGACGAATATTTTGGCATTGAATGCCTCTATTGAGGCAGCGAGAGCGGGTGTGCATGGACGAGGGTTTATGGTGGTTGCCGCTGAAGTGCGTAAGCTGGCAAGTCACAGTGCTGATGCTGCAATGGAAATTGAAAAGCTCATTGCTGAATCGACTTCGTGTGTGGAAAAAGGAACGCATTTGGTTCATGAAATGGGTTCAACGATGAGTAATATTCTGCAAGGGATCAATGACGTGACTGCGATTATGAAGCAGATTACCACCGCATCTGAAGAGCAGAGTAAGGGGATAGAACAAGTGGGTGTCGCGATTACTCAAATGGACAGTGTGACGCAACAAAATGCGTCTTTGGTGGAACAAGTGGCAACAGCCGCAAGTTCGTTAGAGCATCAAACCGAAGAGTTACAAGAATCGGTGAGCAAGTTCCAGCTAACCAGCGATGGAAGTGCATTCACCGACGCCAAGGTTGTTGCCGCCTAATAGCGGCAAACTATCAAGCAACGGTAATCCATTTAGCCCAGTACAAACACAGGTTTGTACTGGGTTTTTTTATTGATAGCTCATGGTTATATTCTTGAGCCAATTTTCTGCCTTTTCTGCGGCTAAGTGTTGTGTGGGCGCTGTTGTAATCACGTAACCAAGCCGGCTATAGCTATCTTTTAGTGTATTGACATGTACAGGAGTAGGAACAAAATTAAACAGTAATGGTAGATCTAAGTGAGAGTTTGCATGGAAATCAAGGATAGTTCCTTGTTTTTCGGAGGTTAAAAATCGAATAGACGCATACTGTTTGTTGAGCGTTAATGTGGGCACATAGGTCATACCTTTTACATGTAACGCAAGATAGCATTCAATTAAATCAAACCCTGTTGATTGATAGCAAAGAGTATCAATCATCCCGCCGGCAACTCTTGGATTAATTTCAATAAGCTTTATTTCGCCATGGTTAAGTTTAAATTCAACATGTGCGACCGTGTGGGATAATCCTACCTGAGTGAGCCACTCAATGATAGTTTTCGTGACGTCATCGATATCAAGGGATTCATCTGGAAAATCATGACCGATTTCTACGGCATATTGCCCAGACGTCGTATATTTTTTTGTGATACCCAGTATTTTCCACTCATCGCATTGCCTATCCCAATAAGCTTCGGCGCTGTATTCATCCCCTTCAATAAATTCTTCGACAAGATATTGTGGGGAGAGCAGATATCCGCGTTGGTTAACTCTAAACTCGGTTAATGCATGGACAGCAGCACGAGCTTCTTTCTCAGAGTAACACACAGTAACTTGGCTACTCCCACTGTCATCACAGGGTTTTATGACAACAGGGTATGGCATATTGTTAAGATCAAATTTGTCATGGATATTGCAAACATTGTAACGACAATTGGCATTCTGTTGGTGCAAATATTGTCTGGTTAGGTGCTTGTAGCGACACATAGTTAGGGCAATTAAATTTGGAGAGGGTAAACCGAGGGCGTGAGATACCGCGGCAGCGTTGACGAGCCGATAGTCATCAAAAGCCACGATACCTTGCGGATTATACTCGAGAGCATGACTGAGTATCGCTGCAATGGAATCGGTATTAAGCTCTATAATTTCATTAACATAGAGTGTTGGGTTGTCAGCTAATTGCGCATAATAATTGGGTTCTTTGGTTAATAAAACGGTGTGATAACCGTGTTCTTTAGCCAGCTTAATGGCTCTGACACCTGTACCAGAGATATTACATTCGAGAAATAGGATGGTTTTCATCTGAGCGCCTTAAAGAGATAGAGTATTCAGCAGCGAATAAAGAAATAAGAAGTAAAAACAAGGTAATAGGGATATAGATGTGTATCTGGACATCGTTCGCAATAATGCCAATATAGGCACCAAGGGATTCAGCCAATCCCCAAAAAAAGAGGCAAATAGACAATGAGAGTTTCTTGCGGGTAAATGGGCACTTCTCTATTGCAAGGCTATTGTTGTAAGGGCTCCAAATCAACTCGCTAAAGGTAAATAGGATGATTAATAAATAGAGCGAGACTAATGCATTGAAGTTTAAAAATAACAGCAAGATAGCAATCAAAATAAGGCTACATTTGTAGATGATAGCCTGGTGTGATTTTTTCTGTTTATCAATGAATTGAGTTACTTTGATTTGCAGAAGAATGATCATAGATGCATTCAAAGCGAACAAATAAGCAACACTGATATAGTTTCGAGCACCTTGGTAATGTAGCTCAAATAAGTAAGCTAAATTGCGAAAGACTAATCCCAACATAAAGAAGGGAATTGAGCTATAACAGAG
The DNA here is from genome assembly GCF_000173415.1 of Providencia alcalifaciens DSM 30120. Classification (GTDB taxonomy): domain Bacteria; phylum Pseudomonadota; class Gammaproteobacteria; order Enterobacterales; family Enterobacteriaceae; genus Providencia; species Providencia alcalifaciens. Next base: position 74,137 of record NZ_ABXW01000047.1, read on the forward strand.
GAAAAGTCCCCATGCTAAAAAGCGGGTGGTGGCTTCCGTTGGCTGATCTTGCATTGGCGAGGTATGCTTTTTATCCGTTAAGGTTAATGAGTACAGCGCAGCGACACACATAATGGCAGAAGGAAGAAAAATAACGCTCGAATATGAACCATGATAAAACCATTCCCCTGCTGCACCGCCTACAGCTGACGAAATATTAACAATGACATTCAATATTGAAAAATTCTTGACTCTTTGTGAATGATGACTATTTTCTGCAATAAATAAACTTGTACCCACATTGGCAATAGAAAAGCCGGCACCAATAAAGGCTGAGGATAACAGAAGGATATAAAAGCTTGAGGTGAAATAGATAGAAATAATAAATGATGAAGAAATCAAATAACTGAAGAAAAGTGTTTTCTTATAATTAATGAAATCAATAATAAAATGAGTGAAAAGAGAGAATGAACGGCTAATAAAAAGAAATGTAAGAATGATAATAGCGACATCACTCTCTTCGAGATTTTTTTCATTAATCAGGTATAAAGAAAAAAAGGTAGAAAACTGTAAAAAGAGATGCCCGATAAAAATCGAGTCGTCATGATTTTATTTATCATATTAAATATTTTTTATTTTTTAAATAGAGGGTCAAGTTGATTGATCATGGCTTCCGTAATATTACTGCTGGTAACAAAACGCACAATATCGCTTGTCCAAGCGATAGCCAGTATCCCCGCGTTTTTTAATGCTTGGACAACACGCTCGGCATCTGGCGTTTTTATCATGACAATATTGGTTTCAACAGGGTAAGCGAGTTGAAAATACGTTGAAGCAATGGAGGCAAGATGTGCTGCATTTTGGTGATCTGTGCGTAGCTGGGATTCATAATGCTCTAATTTATTTAACGCAATGGCAGCAAGTAGCCCTGATTGATGCAGCGCTCCGCCATACCATTTTCGATACCGTTTAGCGTTTTCTATATGGCGCTTACTGCCCACTAATACCGAGCCAAATGGCGCGCCAATGCCTTTAGATAGACAGATATTAAGCAGGTCGATTTCTTTGACGTATTCTGCTGGGGAAAGTTTTAGAGAAATACAAGTATTGAGTACCCTTGCGCCATCTAAAAATAGAGACATGCCTTTCTCAAGACACAACTTTTTGAGCTTTTTTATTTCTAAGAGGGGGAATACCATTCCTCCGTAAGTGCTAATGCTACTTTCTATCGCAATCACTTGTGGGGTGGCATAAAGATTTGACCAACGAGCTTTACTGTTGATGGCTTGGATAACCTCGTCTTCGGTCAAAATACCATTTTGCGTTTTAATATTATTAATGATTAATCCGCTCAGTGCGGAGGTTTGTGATGATTCGAAAAAACAGATGTGGTAGCCGACTTCGGTAATAACTTCATTACCGAGCGAGGATAAAACTTTTAAACCAATCTGATTACACATGGTACCCGATGGCATAAAGAGCGCACTTTCTTTATTAAACAATTCAGATATATAGGACTCTAATTTTTTGACGTAAATATCTTCATTGTAACAATCATCACTAATATAATTATAATTTATATTATTTAAATCTTCTTTATTTAACCTCGTTAGCGTATCACTTCTTAAATCAATCATTGTCATTTAAATCCTTTTCAATTTTCATGGTTAATTTCGAATGGTGAGAAATAAAAGGATTTTGAATTTATAAAGCTAAATAAAAAATGGCAAGATATAAAAAATAGGATTCTATGAACTGTGATGATGCTCATAAATAAAATCCAAGATTAAAACAAGGTTGATTTATTTATTAAATCAATAATTATTGTATTAAAAAGAGGCGTGATTATTGAAAGGTATAACAAGATGTGCAAATCGATGAAAACAAAAAAGCCCTTTCTAAAATCAGAAAGGGCTTCTAAAAACACTGCATTAACCGACTAGGATTAGTTCATGCCGTATTTTTTCAGTTTCTTACGCAGAGTTCCGCGGTTGATACCCATCATCAGGGCAGCACGGGTCTGATTTCCACGGGTATATTGCATAACCATGTCCAACAAAGGCTGTTCTACCTCAGCCAATACCAGCTCATATAAATCATTAACATCTTGATTATTTAATTGAGCAAAATAGTTCTTCAGTGCTTGCTTAACTGAGTCACGTAACGGTTTTTGAGTTACTTGATCTTGTGAATTTACAGTTGCAACGGTTAGTACGTCAGAATTTACGCGTTGTTCGAACATAGTTCTGTCAGCTCTTATCTTTTATTTACGCAAAAATTTTCAAAAAATGCTTCCAACACCTCCAGCTGTTCGCTGGCATCCTCAATGGCGTTGAAGGAGCGCCGAAACTGGTCATCAGGTGCATGCTCTTGTAAATACCAAGAAACATGTTTGCGCGCTATACGGGCTCCCTTGCCTTGACCATAAAAGTCGTGCAGTTCCCGTACATGCCCTAGCATAATGCTTTTCACTTCTGCCATTGGCATCGGTGGCAATATCTCACCTGTGTCCAGATAATGTTGGATTTCCCGAAAGATCCAAGGTCTTCCCTGAGCTGCTCTGCCTACCATCAAGGCATCCGCCCCTGTGTAGTCTAAAACAGCCCTGGCTTTTAGCGGGTCAGTAATGTCGCCATTGGCAATAACCGGAATGGAAACAGTCTGCTTAACTGCCCGAATGTTGTCATACTCAGCTTCGCCGTTGAACAGACAGGCTCTGGTTCTGCCATGAATGGTCAAGGCTTGAATACCACAATCTTCGGCCAATTGGGCAATCTCTATGCAGTTACGCTCTTCAGGTGACCAGCCTGTGCGGATTTTTAGTGTGACTGGCACATCCACAGCGTTTACAACGGTTTCTAGGATTGATTTCACAATCTCCGGATAACGTAGCAAGGCTGAGCCTGCAAGCTTACGATTCACTTTCTTAGCTGGACAGCCCATATTGATATCAATGATTTGAGCGCCGCTCTCAACGTTAATTTGAGCTGCTGCGGCCATTTCATCGGGATCATTGCCAGCTATTTGAACAGAACGCACCCCGAGTTCATCGCGGTGAACCATCCTGAGTCTCGATTTATCTGTCTTCCAAACTTGTGGGTTGGAAGAAAGCATCTCCGATACTGTCATTCCAGCACCCATTGCATAACACAGAGACCTAAACGGCTTATCTGTGATGCCTGCCATGGGGGCAGCAATAAGACAGTTTCTCAACTGATATTGTCCGATTCGCATAACTAAATGGGGGCCATACTGTGACTGCAAGGGCGCGTATATTACGCATTTTTTACGAGATATGAAAGGACAAACTTTGAGCAAACGGTTATTTATCACTAACTTTTTTATCTTGCTTTTTAAGAAATAATAAAATTAGTGTTATTTAACAGGTTGTTAGGTGTTTTTTAACAACGAGCACTAAAAATAACGATTACAGAGAATATCCGAGACTCATCTCTCGAGCAGAACAGATTATCACCAGCTATTGAGCAATATTTGAGCTGTAAGATAATCCATTCTGCAATTAATTTCAAAGAAATTATTCTTCAATTTTTACCGCAAACCCATTAAAAATGCTTGACACCAGTGATTCGGCACCATTCATCTTTCTCTGCAACTGGATCAATATTGAAGTCTGCACGATACGCGTCAGCCACGCTTTCAGCTTGACTCGCTAACACGCCAGAGAGACCTAAATGACCCCCGACTCGAGGTAATACACTGATCATTGGTGCAAGCTCACGTAATGGACCTGCAAGGATGTTAGCAACGACGACATCTGCTTGAAGGTCTTGGGGTTGGTCTTTCGGTAAATAGAGCGACAAACGCTCTGAGACGCCGTTACGCTCTGCATTATCGCGGCTAGCGAGGATAGCTTGTGGATCGATGTCGATCCCAATAGCGTGTGCGGCACCTAATTTCAATGCAGCAATAGCTAAGATCCCAGATCCGCAACCGAAGTCGATTACTGTTTTACCTTCAAGATCTAATCCGTCTAGCCACTCTAAGCATAAAGAGGTTGTTGGGTGGGTGCCCGTACCGAATGCCAATCCTGGATCTAACATAACATTCACCGCGGTTGGATCGGGCACATCACGCCAGCTTGGGCAGATCCATAAGCGTTGACCGAAACGCATTGGGTGGAAGTTATCCATCCATTCACGTTCCCAATCTTTGTCTTCAATTTGTTCGATTTTATGAACAAAGCCAGGTGCTAACAGTGGGCTATTTTCTAACTGGGCGATCACCAGTTTCATGTCAGTTTCAGCGTCATACAAGCCAATGACGTCAGTATCTCCCCAAAGGCGAGTTTCCCCCGGAAGTGGTTCGAAAACAGGGGTATCATGGCTATCTTGAAATGTGACAGAGACTGATCCCGTTTCCATTAATTCATCGCCAAGCGCTTCTGCATCTTTTGCGTTTGAGTTTAGTCTGATTTGTATCCAAGGCATTGTTTTTTCTCTTCTAGGATGCTCTTCATTCTTCACGCCATAGCGTTGTTGGCTGCGCTCGCTAACCCTAGTCACATACTTGTGTATGCTCCTAGGGATTAGCTCGTTTGCCGCCTAGCTATGACGCGAATTATTTAGAGCACTAAAATGGTTTGCTATGTTTCACATCAATATTGAGAGCATTGCATTTGTTCATTTAAATTAGGTAAAGCCAAAATCAATGAGTGCTAGTTACCTGTTCGTTTGGTGCCGATTGTACTGGATTTTTGCCAAAAAGATTACCGATCAAAAAGGCAATTAAGCTGAGGATCAGCGATGGGACAATCGCGTGAAAGCCCATAATTTCAATCTTAAATGACGCAAAAATAGCGTAACAGACTCCACCCACAATCATTCCACTTAGCGCCCCAGTACCATTGGCTTTTTCCCAATAAAGTCCAAGAACCAGCGGCCACAGGAATACGGCCTCTAACCCACCAAAAGCTAGCAAGTTCAACCAGATAATCATTTGTGGTGGATTCCATGCTGCAATCAGCAGTAACGCGCCTAAAATCAAGGTTGAGAAGCTGGAAATTCGCGCTAACTTTTTCTCATTCTTAATCTGCTGAGGAGCTGCATTGAGGTAGATATCTTTCACGATCGTCGCCGAAGATTGTAGTAATTGGGCGTTAATGGTGGACATAATGGCTGCCATTGGCGCCGCAAGGAAAATTCCCGCAGCGAACGGAGGAAGCACCTGTACCATTAGGGTAGGAATAACTTGGTCTGGGATGGTTAAGTCAGGTAACACCGCCCGCCCTAAGGCGCCAGCAAAGTGCATACCAAACATCAAGATAGCCATCACAATCGTCCCAATAATGATTCCCTTATGGACGGCTTTACTGTCTTTATAAGAGATACAACGTACGGCGGTGTGTGGCAAACCAATCACACCAAAGCACACTAATACCCAAAATGATGCGAGGAAGGGGCCACTGAGAATATCGTCAGCACCTTCTGGTGAAACCAGTTTAGGATCGATGGCATGCATTTTTTCTATGGCAGCCGGTAAACCTCCCGCGTGATAGATAATTGCAACCAGCAGGATGACGGTGCCTAATAGCATGACGAGCCCTTGCAAGGCATCGTTAAGGACGCTCGCCCGAAAACCACCGATAGCAGTATACAGTGCGATAGAGACACCAAAAATGAGTAGTCCGTATGTGTAGGGAATGCCTGCCGCAGTTTCAAGTAATCGAGCACCGCCGATAAATTGCACGGTCATTGCGCCAAAGAACGCGACTAATAAACTGACACTTGCAAACCAAACTAAAAAACGGCTTTGGTAGCGGGCGTACAGCATGTCGTTAAGAGTAACGGCATTATAGCGTCGTGCGAGGATTGCGAATTTTTTGCCAAGTACACCCAAAGATAGCCAAATGGCAGGCAGTTGGATCATGGCAAGGAGTACCCAGCCTAATCCATATTTGTAGGCGGCTCCGGGTCCCCCAATGAAGGAACTGGCGCTGATATAGGTCGCCGTGATCGTCATGGCTAAGACAAAGCCGCCCATAGAGCGATTGCCGAGGAAATACTCGTTAAGAAACTCGCCTTTCGTGCGTTTTTTATAAGCGTAGAGCGAAAGGAGAAAAACGAGGAGCAGATAGCCAACTAGGGGCAGAAGTACTTCAGTCTGCATCTTTCTCCTCCAGAGGGATATCTTTGAATACGAGTTTTACCATCATGATACATAGCACAATAAAGATGATAGGGAGAATCAGACATGACCACTCAAACCACAACGGTAGTCCTGTAACACCAAGAGTATTACTGGGTAGATAGGCGCAGAGTAACCAACCTAGCAAATAGGCAATCGTCAGATATAACGCCCAACGAGCTTCCCTGTTTGATTGAAGAAAACGTTTGTCCATTCGTTTTTCCTCCTCATGTTGACAAAAATAATCGGGGGATTGTACGACAATCTGAGTGGGGAGTGTTAAAAATAGCATAATAAAACCGATAATCTGGTTATTTATAGGCAAAAAAATACCGGAAAAAGGCTTTCCGGTATTTGTTTTGGATGATGAAAATATCGACTATTCAGCTTATTATTCTTGAATACCGAGTTTTTTCTCCAAATAGTGGATGTTGGTTCCACCTTTGGCAAAGTTTTCATCATTCATGATCATCTGTTGTAATTCGATGTTGGTTTTAATTCCATCGATGATTAATTCGTTCAACGCGTTTTTCATACGAGCAATCGCGATGTCACGAGTTTCACCATAAGTAATTAATTTACCAATCATTGAGTCATAGTACGGAGGAACAGAGTAGCCTGCGTAAATATGAGATTCCCAACGAACACCGAAGCCACCCGGAGAGTGGAAACGCGTGATTTTACCTGGGCTAGGCAGGAATGTATGCGGGTCTTCTGCGTTGATACGACACTCAATCGCATGACCGTGAACATTAATTTGATCCTGAGTCACCGATAATGGTAAACCAGATGCCACACGCAGCTGTTCTTTGATTAAGTCAACGCCGGTGATCATTTCTGTCACTGGGTGCTCAACCTGAATACGGGTGTTCATTTCGATGAAATAGAATTCGCCGTTTTCAAATAAGAACTCAAAAGTACCTGCGCCACGATAACCGATTTCAATACACGCATTTGCACAGCGTTCACCGATATGACGGCGAATTTCAGGGGTAATTCCCGGCGCTGGTGCTTCTTCAACCACTTTTTGGTGGCGGCGTTGCATTGAACAGTCACGTTCTGCTAAATAAATAGCATGACCCTGACCATCTGCCATCACTTGGATTTCAACGTGACGAGGGTTTTCAAGGAATTTCTCCATGTAAACCATATCGTTGTTGAATGCAGCTTTTGCTTCTGCTCGGGTCAGGTTAATGGAAGATTCTAAATCTTTTTCATTACGGACCACTCGCATACCACGACCACCACCACCACCAGATGCTTTGATGATAACTGGGAAGCCGATGCGTTTAGCAATTGCTTTGTTCTTTTCAGTATCGTTGCCTAATGGACCATCAGAACCCGGTACACAAGGAACGCCTGCTTTTTTCATCGCGCTAATCGCAGAAACCTTGTCACCCATTAGGCGGATGGTTTCAGCTTTTGGCCCGATAAAAATGAAGCCTGATTGTTCTACTTGCTCTGCAAAGTCAGCGTTTTCAGACAGGAAACCGTAGCCTGGGTGAATCGCTTGTGCGCCTGTGATTTCAGCCGCAGCAATGATCGCAGGGATGTTCAAGTAGCTTTTTGCCGATGCGGCAGGACCAATACAAATAGTTTCGTCTGCCAGCAATACGTGTTTTAAATCTCTATCTGCCGTGGAGTGAACCGCAACAGTTTTGATGCCGAGTTCTTTACATGCACGCAGAATACGCAGTGCAATTTCTCCACGGTTTGCGATAACAATTTTTTCCAGCATGGAAACGCCTCGTTATTCGATGACAACTAATGGCTCGTCAAATTCTATTGCATCACCGTTTTGCAACAAAATAGCTTTAACAACACCAGCTTTATCTGCTTCAATTTGGTTCATCATTTTCATCGCTTCAACGATGCAAAGAGGATCGCCAACTTTGACTGTTTGACCAACTTCAACAAATGGTTTTGCTTCTGGGCTTGGTGAGCGGTAGAAGGTACCAACCATTGGTGAGCGAACTTGGTGACCAGAAACTGCCGCAGGTGCTGCTGGAGCTGCTGCTTCTTGTGCTGGAGCAACCGCGTTAGCTAATGCAGGTTGTTGAGCAACTGGTGCTGAGTAGAACTGTTGAGGTGCAGCCATCATTTGAGATGCTGGTGATACACGACTGATACGTACTGACTCTTCACCTTCAGAAATTTCCAGTTCAGAAATGCCAGACTCTTCAACAAGCTCGATCAGCTTTTTAATTTTACGAATATCCATGGATATGATTCCGTACTCTTATAATTGGATTGAATTAATTAGTTGCACACGGTTTACCGCGGCTTGTAATGCAAAACTGTAACCCTCAGCACCAAGACCACAAATAACTCCACTGGATATATCGGAGAAATAGGAGTGATGGCGAAAGGATTCTCTAGCATAAATATTAGACAAGTGGATCTCAATAAATGGGATACTCACCGCTAATAGCGCATCACGCAGAGCAACACTTGTATGCGTGAATGCGGCCGGGTTGATTAGGATATAATCAACATTACCTTGTGCTGCATGAATTCTATCGATAAGTTCATGCTCTGCATTTGACTGAAAATGGCTCAGTTTCACCCCTAGCTTTTCTGCTTCTTGCATCAGGTTCGATACAATGTCAGAAAGCGACCGCGCTCCATATTTCTCAGGTTCTCTAGAACCTAGCATATTTAAGTTCGGTCCGTTAAGGAGCAAAATATGAGTATCTTCTGTCATTGTGTTGCTAACTCCGACGATATGTCAATAATCCGACAACATAACGCGATGTTGACGGTTTGTCATCTTTTATCATAAAAATAAATAGATTTTTGACTGACAAGGAAGAGCATTATAATTATTTCGTCGCATATAGCAGCAAAATACTGGTCTTATCAGAGAAATTACCCGAATTTATTTTAGAAATTGTGCCGTAATCCACATTGTGGCAGCACAATGATGGATATTGATGATTTAATTTTGAAGGTTTACTAGGGTACGCCCAGTGACTTCATTTTTTAAGAGTTTTTTTGCATATTCCACACACTCTTCTAAGGATATCTCTCTGCTGACTTGTCCATAAAACGTGTCAGGCAAGAGTTGTGCTAATCGTTCCCACACTTTTGAGCGTTTAGCTGCAGGGTAGTAAACCGAATCGACTCCTTGTAGACGAACATTGCGTAAAATGAATGGCATAACGGTTGTTGGTAGAGTGAATCCGCCAGCAAGTCCACATGCTGCTACAGCTCCATTATAGTTCACTTGTGCTAAAATATTGGCGAGCACGTCACCACCAACGGTGTCGATTGCACCCGCCCAACGTTGTTTATCTAATGGCTTCGCGGGATGCGTAAATTCACTGCGTGGAAGCACACTTTTTGCGCCAATCTGCAGCAAATAGTCATGATTTTCTTCTCGCCCCGAAATAGCGACAACGTGGTAGCCTAATAAAGACAGTAGTTGAGTGGCAATACTTCCGACTCCACCACTGGCACCACTGACCAGAATGTCGCCACTTTCAGGGGTAATGCCTGCCTCTTCAAGCGCGTTGACACAGAGCATCGCGGTAAATCCTGCGGTACCAATAACCATGGCGTGTTTCAGTGATAATGATTCAGGAAGAGGCGTTAAATAATCAGCGGGAACTTTTGCTTGGGTGGCAAGTCCCCCCCAATGGGTTTCTCCCACTCCCCAGCCGGTGAGTAAAACATGTTGACCAATATGGAAACGGGGATCTTCACTGTGATGAACAATGCCTGAAAAATCAATACCTGGGACCATGGGATATTGACGGACAACCCCCGCTTTTCCATTAATTGCGAGCGCATCTTTATAGTTAATTGTCGACCAGTGAATATCGATGATGACATCACCCTTAGGTAGTGACTCTGGAGAAACTTGATGAATTTCAGGAACGATTTTATCGTCTTGTTGCTGTAAAACGAGCGCTTTCATGACCCACCCCTAATTTATGATTAAATAAGTGTTTTTTTAATTTACACATAGGTAAAATCGTTTTCATTGACACCAGAATGGTTTTCACACTATTACTTATGTAATTAATTTGTAAAAATGCATTTTTTTCTGGCATAACTAGGCTTTTATCATGCAAAATGTCCTACTCTGACTAATACATCAGCGTGTCGACATCGTTATAGCTTAATTTTAAGTTGATAATAGAATTAGCGACATTTAAGTTCACTTATTTTGTTGTTAAAAAAGCTAGATGTATAGCAATAATTAAAATATAAAAATTTTATTTGAACTTGTAGACGTAATCGCTTGTCACACTGGGAAGAACGCAAAGATGGAGTATATAACAACCAGAAGGTTGTCCATTTTTTGTGCGCAAATGATGAACAGATTCATGTGCGTATGAATTAAGGGTAATTTTCGGGGTTTTTATCTGCTTCGTTTTGTTATAGAAGCATGTACGATTTTAGTATGTGAAAATAGATGAATTAACCATATTTATGAAGTGATTGATTTACGCCTTGAGGCAGCTTCAAGTGGTTGGTAGAGTAGACGGGTTTTTATTCGTCCCCAGCTTGCAGGATAATCCTTTCGTTATGTTTAAAAAATTTCGTGGCATGTTTTCTAATGACCTGTCGATTGACTTGGGTACGGCCAATACCCTCATTTATGTCAAAGGACAAGGCGTCAAATTAAATGAACCCTCTGTAGTTGCAATTCGTCAGGATCGCGCAGGCTCGCCAAAAAGCGTCGCGGCGGTTGGTGGTGAAGCAAAACAGATGCTGGGGCGTACACCGGGTAACATTTCTGCAATTCGACCAATGAAAGATGGTGTTATTGCTGACTTTTTCTTAACTGAAAAAATGTTACAACACTTTATTAAGCAAGTTCACAGTAACAGCTTCTTGCGTCCAAGCCCTCGCGTTTTAGTCTGTGTCCCTGTTGGTGCAACTCAAGTTGAGCGTAAAGCTATCCGTGAATCTGCATTAAGCGCAGGCGCACGTGAAGTATTTTTAATTGAAGAGCCTATGGCTGCGGCAATCGGTGCGGGTTTACCTGTCTCTGAAGCAACGGGTTCGATGGTTGTCGATATCGGTGGTGGCACCACTGAAGTGGCTGTTATCTCCCTGAACGGTGTTGTTTACTCTTCTTCTGTACGTATTGGTGGTGACCGTTTTGACGAGTCAATTATCAACTATGTACGCCGTAATTATGGTTCCTTAATTGGTGAAGCAACGGCTGAGCGCATTAAGCATGGTATCGGCTCTGCTTTCCCAACAGATGAAGTTTATGAAATTGAAGTGCGTGGTCGTAACTTGGCAGAAGGTGTGCCACGCGGATTCAAAATGAACTCCAACGAAATTTTAGAAGCATTACAAGAGCCTTTAACAGGTATTGTTAGCGCGGTAATGTTAGCGTTAGAACAGTGCCCACCAGAATTAGCGTCTGATATTTCAGAGCGCGGTATGGTATTAACAGGCGGTGGTGCTCTCCTGCGTAATTTAGATCGTTTATTAATGGAAGAGACTGGCATTCCGGTCATCGTTGCTGAAGATCCTTTAACCTGCGTTGCTCGTGGTGGCGGTAAAGCGTTAGAGATGATTGACATGCACGGTGGTGACCTGTTTAGCGAAGACTAAATCACGCCATAAGCAACTGGGGTTTTAGCTCCAGTTGCTTTGACTATTTTTTTATTCTCCGACCATTAGCGAAACTTAGCCATACATGAAGCCAATTTTTAGGCGAGGTCCTTCCCTACAGTTACGCATTTTTATTGCAGTGATAATTGCATTGGTGCTGGTGGTGATTGACCATCGTTTCGAGCCTTTCAATAAAATCCGTAATTATTTAGACACGGCGGTTAGCCCATTCTATTTTTTAGCTAACGGACCTCGTCAGTTCCTCGATAATATCTCTGAAACCCTTTCAACGCGGGATCAACTCCAATTTGAGAATAAAGCCCTGCGCCAAGAGATATTGTTAAAAAAAGCAGATAACTTACTGCTTGAGCAGCTGAAACAAGAAAACGCCCGTCTGCGAGAGCTTTTAGGTTCCCCATTACGCCAAGACGAACACATGATGGTAACGCAGGTTATCTCAGGTGCGAACACACCTTATCGTGATCAAGTGGTCATTGATAAAGGAAGTAATGATGGTGTCTATGAAGGTCAGCCTGTCATTAGTGATAAAGGTGTGGTTGGGCAAGTGGTGGGAATCAGCAACTTTAATAGCCGCGTTTTATTAATTTGCGATACCGCTCATGCGTTACCGGTGCAAGTTTTACGTAATGATATTCGCGTTATCGCTGCCGGTTCTGGTTGTGCGGATGATTTACAGTTAGAGCCATTACCCGGAAATACAGATATTCGCGTTGGCGATGTACTAGTGACATCGGGGCTTGGCGGGCGATTCCCTGAAGGGTATCCCGTTGCGGTGGTTTCTGCGGTGAAGCATGATACTCAGCGTGCATATACCATCATTTCAGCTAGACCAAGCGCAGAATTACAGCGTCTACGCTATTTACTCCTATTGTGGGGTAATGAAAATGATCCTAAAACTGCGTTACAGCCATCTGATGTTTACCGAGCGGCGAATGAGCGTTTAATGAAAGTGTTGCCGCAGGTGTTACCAACGCCGAGTGAAATTCAAGGACCGCCATTGCCATCGTCCATGCAACCAGAACAAACTCAGTCACAGCCATAAGATTGGATGAGAGAGACTGTATGATGAAGATGGGAGGGGATCATAATGGATGAGTACCGTGGTAATGGGCGCATCATTATTTGGTTATCTTTTTTTATCGCACTGATTTTACAGGTCATGCCTTGGCCTGAACAATTGGCGTTTTATCGACCAACATGGTTGCTGTTGATTTTGATTTACTGGGTGATGGCATTACCACACCGAGTCAGTGTTGGCACTAGCTTTCTCTTAGGGATTATCGTCGATTCTATTCAAGGCTCGGCACTGGGCGTTCATGCCTTATCATTCAGCATCATTTGTTATCTCGTGGCTTATAAGCACCAACTCCTGCGTAATATGGCACTTTGGCAGCAATCTTTGATTATTGTTGCGCTAACGGTGGTGCAAGATCTTGCTGTTTTCTGGGCTGAATTCCTTTCCTCGCAAGTCTTATTCCACCCTCAAGTATTCTGGAATAGTTTGGTGAATGGTATTCTGTGGCCGTGGCTATTTTTACTGTTACGAAAGATTCGCCGTCAATTTTCAGTATGTTAAGATTGTGGCTGTTAATAATAACGGGAATAACAATTTATGAGCTTAATTTATCTTGCATCAGGTTCACCGAGACGACGTGAATTAGTCCAACTCTTAGGTTATTCCTTTGAAATTTTGCGCCCAGAAGTGGAAGAAAAATGGCAAGAAGGGGAGTCGCCTCAAGCCTATGTGCAGCGCTTGGCGCGAGATAAATCACGAGCAGGTGTGGCTATTGCACCCGCGAATCACCCTGTTCTTGGCGCAGATACGATAGTGGTTCTCGAGGGTAAAATATTGGAAAAACCACGAGACGCTGCCCATGCTCAGCAAATCCTCAGTGACCTTTCAGGTAAAACACATCAGGTAATGACCGCCATTGCGGTGTCGAATACGGATGAGACGTTAACCTCATTGATTACGACAGATGTGACATTCCGCGAGTTATCTTTGCTGGAAATACAGGATTATATACAATCGGGTGAGCCGATGGATAAAGCGGGCGCTTACGGTATCCAAGGTTTGGGTGGGCGTTTTATCCGATGTATCAATGGTAGCTACCATGCGGTAGTGGGCTTACCATTGGTCGAAACAGAAGAATTAATACAACGATTTTTAGCGTTAGGTGATGGTAAGGGGAATTCATGACTACGGAACTATTAGTAAACGTAACACCATCTGAAACGCGCGTCGCTTACATTGATGGTGGGATCTTACAAGAAATACATGTCGAACGAGAGGCGAAAAGAGGACTGGTAGGGAATATTTACAAAGGTCGCGTGAGCCGCGTTTTGCCCGGTATGCAGGCGGCCTTTGTTGATATTGGCCTTGATAAAGCAGCCTTTTTACACGCCTCTGACATTATGCCTCACACTGAATGTATCGCAGGTGATGAGCAAAAAAATTTCCATGTGAGAGACATTGCCGAACTGGTAAAACAAGGGCAAGACCTAATCGTTCAAGTTGTTAAAGACCCGCTAGGCACAAAAGGCGCGCGTCTGACTACGGATATTACTTTACCTTCTCGCTACTTAGTTTTTATGCCGGGAGCTTCTCATGTAGGTGTTTCTCAACGTATTGATAGTGAAGAAGAAAGAGAGCGCTTAAAAGAGTGTGTTGCTCAATATTGTGACGAAAACGGTGGGTTTATCATTCGCACCGCCGCAGAAGGTGTGGCAGAAGAGGATGTTAAACAAGATGCCGCATTTTTAAAGCGTTTATGGGCGAAAGTGATTGAACGTAAAAAGCGTAATGTCACACGCACTAAAATTTACGGCGAGCTTTCACTGGCTTACCGAATTATTCGTGATTTTGCGGGAGCATCATTAGACCGTATTCGTGTCGATTCTCGTTTGACTTACTCTCAGCTTGAAGAGTTTATTGCGGAATACGTGCCAGAAATGACGGCAAAACTTGAACTCTACCAAGGGAATCAGCCCATTTTTGATCTATTCGATGTGGAAAATGAAATCCAGCGGGCGATGGACAGAAAGGTTGAGTTAAAATCAGGGGGGTACCTGATTATCGACCAAACTGAGGCGATGACCACCATTGATATCAATACTGGGGCGTTTGTTGGTCACCGTAATTTAGAAGAAACTATCTTTAATACCAACGTCGAAGCCACTCAAGCCATTGCGCGTCAATTACGATTAAGAAACCTCGGTGGCATTATTATCATCGATTTTATTGATATGTCTGATGCAGAGCATCGCCGTCGCGTGCTTGCGTCGCTTGAGCAAGCACTGAGTAAAGATAAAGTAAAAACCACCATTAATGGCTTCTCTCAGCTAGGATTAGTGGAGATGACACGTAAAAGAACCCGTGAAAGTTTGGAGCATGTCCTGTGTGATACTTGCCCAACTTGCCAAGGTCGTGGCACAGTAAAATCCGTTGAAACGGTGTGCTATGAAATTTTACGTGAAATTGTCAGGGTTCATCGGACAATTGATGCAGATAGATTCTTAGTTTACGCTTCACAAGCCGTGGTAGATGTGCTGACAGGAGATGAATCTCACGCATTAGCGGAAGTTGAAATCTTTGTAGGGAAACAAGTTAAAGTGCAGACTGAGCCGTTATATAGCCAAGAACGCTTTGATGTCGTCATGATGTAGCATTTTGCTTGAAGGAGAAACTGGTGAAACGACTGCCACGCGTAGTTCTCGTGACAACCGCTGCTGTATTGTTGCTGTGTGCGTTGGTACTCACCAGTTTGCGTTTTCTATTACCTAATATTGATAATTATCGCCAAGAAATTATCACTTATGTTGAAAATCACCACGATATCTCACTGAACATCGGTAAAATCGAAGGGGCTTGGCGCTATTATGGTCCAGAGCTCATCATTTCTGATGTCGCCATTGAAAATCCGATAACAGATATTCAAGTCAACAAAGTCACCATTGAGTTAGATATTTGGAATTCCTTATTATCTCTGCGGTGGCGTTTTCGTGATCTGACTTTTTATCAACTCAATGTGAATTATAAAGTTCCGCTCAGCTTTGATGGCTCAGAAGAAACCGCCAGCTATGATGGTGTGGATGATCTCTTCTTACGGCAATTTGACCACTTTATTTTAAAAGACAGTCAGTTGACCTTCTTAACGCCATCAGACCAAACAATGACGTTACTGTTGCCGGAACTCTCTTGGCTAAATCAAGATACCCGCCATCGTGCTCAGGGCTTTGTGAGTCTTGAGACGCTAAATAAACAAAATAGTTATCTACAAGTAAAGTTGGATGTGTCGGATAAAAACGGCGTGCTCAGCGATGGAATTTTCTATGTGCAGGCTGATAACATTGATATGCAGCCTTGGCTCAGTAAATGGTTACGCGATAACACGGGGTTACGCGACGCCAACTTTAGTTTGTCTTCATGGATTTCACTCAAGAATAATCGTATTGATAACGGTCTTATTCAGCTGCGCCAAGGTGAAGCGAACTGGGGGGAAGATACCCTTGCTCAAAACCTACAAGTGAATGATTTGCTAGTTCGTATGAAGCGCCAAGGTAACGGCTGGCTGTTCAATATCCCAGAGCTCGATACATTGAAAACTAATGAGTATATCTGGCCTCAAGGTAGTGTTTCAGTCTTGTATTTACCCTCATCTGCAAAATATCAAAATAAAGATCATTGGCGCATTCGAGCAAAAAATATTGAATTAGAACGCTTGAGTGAAGTGTTACCGACATTCTCATTTGTAACCCCCGAATTGGTTCAAGATTGGCAGCATCGTCAGCCGACGGGGTTAGTCACAGAATTTGCTTTAGACTTTACGCAAGATACGGAAGAACATACGCAGATCAGTATGGATTGGCAGGATGTTAGCTGGAAAAAATGGAAAGAACTGCCATCCGTTAACCATTTTTCGGGCGTGCTAGTTGGGGGTGACCAAGAAGGCGTTCTCTCGTTTATGCTCAAAGATAGCACGGTGGATTACCGTGATGAATTTAAAGCACCCTTTGAAATTGACCGCGCTAACGGTAAATTAAATTGGGTCAACAACAGTAGCGAATTCAAATTGTGGAGCTCAGGCATTGATTTACAAGCCAAAGCGGTCAGGGTAAATGGTGACTTTAGCTATGCGAAAGCGAAGCAGCACGATATTGCCGATTTAGCTATTTTGGCGGGGATCAGTACCGATAATGCAGGAGAAGCTTGGCGCTATTTCCCACAAAAATTGATGGGGCAAGCGCTGGCAGATTACCTCACAAAAGCGATTATTGCTGGGCATGTAGATAATGCAACGTTAGTCTATAAAGGCGACCCAGCCCATTACCCTTACTATAAAAATGATGGGCAATTCCAAGTCTACGTACCGTTACGTGATGGCACATTCGAATACGATGACCAATGGCCAGCCTTACTGGATTTAAACATCGACTTAGACTTTAGCCGAGCCAGTTTGGCGATGCATGCTGATTCGGTGAAGTTAGGGGATGTAACGGCAGAAAATCTCGATGCCGTGATCCACGACTATTTTGATGAAATGTTGTATATCGATGCCGGTGTTAGTGGTACGGGCAAGCAAATTCAACAATATTTTACCCAGACACCGTTAAAGAATTCCCTTGGCGGCACCCTTGATGAGCTACAAATTGATGGCACGGTAACGGGAAAACTGAATCTCGCTATCCCATTATCAGCAGGGAAAGACGTGGTGGCAAAAGGGCAAGTTAATCTCAACAAGAATACTATTTTTGTTCGTCCTATCGACAGTACCCTACATGGACTCACAGGAAGTTTTAAGTTCACCAATGGGGATTTAGTGAGTGATAACATCACAGGTCAATGGTTAGGGCAGCCTGTTTCTTTGGATTTCACGACACTGACGGGACCAAAAGATTATTTGGTGGATATTAATTTAGGCGGAAATTGGGAATTGAATCAAATTCCAATGTTGCCAAATGATATTAAAGGAAAAGTGTCAGGTTTGAGTGATTGGAAAAGCCAAATTCATATCACGTTGCCTGAATCATCGAAGCAAGCAACAGGGCTGCAGATTGATATTACAGCGGGGCTCAATAAGTTAAAAAGCCAATTACCGGCGCTGGATACGGCATTACTGCAACAGCTCAGTAAAATAAATGTTCAAGCGAAAGGCACTACAGCGCAGTTGACCGTCAGTGGTGATATTGGTCAGCGCCTTGGATTTAATTCTCAGTGGTTGCTATCGAGTACGCCCTTACAACTGCAAAAAGCCCATATCGCGCCATGGAGTAATCAGCCGCCAATATTACCAAATGGTTCGTCAATCTTAGTGGACTTGCCTGCGGTAGAGGATGTGAATTGGGAAAAACTGGCAAGTGGATTTTTATCTTCGTCGGCTAGCTCACATGTGGGGGAAATTAGTTACCCTGACACGCTTGAAGTTAAAGTCCCCTCGGTTTATCTGGCAGGACAACACTGGAAAGACTTAAGTTTTTCCTACGACCTGTACCGTGATGAGCAGCAAATCAATGTTGATAGCACCAATTTAAAAGGACAATTACAGATATGGAAGCAGCGACCATGGGCGCTGAATATTGAATATCTGTATTACAACCCTGAAGGTTCATTGACGCCAACTGAAGCGAGTTTAAAATCGGAGACATTTGATTTCAGCCAATGGCCTAGAGTGAATATTCACTGTGCGGAATGCTGGGTGAGTGGGCAAAAATTGGGTGAAATTACGGCAAAAATTACCCCCGAAGGACAGCATACTTTGAAATTAACCGCAGGTTTACTGAAAAACAGTGCCGGTGAGTTAAAGCTGGATGCGCTATGGCACAGTAATAACGGAAATAAAACGGAGATAGCGGGTTC
This sequence comes from Providencia alcalifaciens DSM 30120, assembly GCF_000173415.1. Classification (GTDB taxonomy): domain Bacteria; phylum Pseudomonadota; class Gammaproteobacteria; order Enterobacterales; family Enterobacteriaceae; genus Providencia; species Providencia alcalifaciens. The sequence continues at coordinate 92,714 of NZ_ABXW01000047.1, forward strand.
ATTAACGGGAGAAGCTTTTGATGAAACCGCCGCTTATTTTGGTGTCTTAGTGCCTATTATTGATTCCCCGTATTCCATTGAATTTGACCTTAACTGGGGGCTCGTGCCTTGGGAACCTGATTTAGCCACGCTCAATGGTAAAATGTCGATGAACCTAGGTAAAGGCGCCATCGCTCATATGGGAGGCGGTCGTGCTGGGCAGCTGTTACGTTTAGTCAGTTTTGATGCATTATTGCGTAAACTTCAATTAGACTTCCGCGATACGTTTAGTAATGACTTTAACTTTGACTCAATCAAAGGCGATGCGGTGATTAATCAAGGTATTCTAACCTCGAAGAACCTCAATATTGACGGACTCGTCGCAGATATTGCCTTGAATGGGGAAATTGACCTCGTTAAACGCCAAATTAATGCCGAAGCGGTTATTACCCCGGAAATATCTGCTACAGTAGGTGTAGCCACCGCATTTGTGATTAACCCATTTGCGGGAGCGGCAGTATTTGCCGCATCGAAAGTCCTTGGTCCGTTGTGGAGTAAAATTTCGGTTATTCGTTATCGCGTGAGCGGCAGTTTAGATGAACCGAAAATTGATGAAGTACTACGTCAGCTTAAGGAGACTCAAGAGTAATGAAAACGGGTAATGTTGCACTTTTGCAGTTATGTAGCGGTAAGAATACTAAACACAACTTGGCACAGATCGAGCAGCAAATTAAACAGTTGCCTGATACCGTGCAGTTAGTACTTACTCCTGAAAATGCATTACTATTTGCTGATGCTGCAACCTATCGTAAACAGGCTGAAGCAGAAGGAACTGGCCCATTACAAGACGCAATCCGCGCAATGGCTATCCGCTACAATGTGTGGATCCTCATTGGATCAATGCCATTGATTAGTCGTGAAGATCCTGAACGTATTACAAGCAGCAGCTTACTGTTTGATGCGAAAGGTAATATTACTGCGCGTTACGATAAAATTCATATGTTCGACGTGAACATTGAAGATGAACAAGGCGAGTATAACGAATCCGTTATTTATCAACGCGGTGAGTATCTTACCGTGGTCGATACCCCTGTTGGTCGCTTAGGGCTGACCATTTGTTATGATTTACGTTTTCCAGGCTTATTCCAAGCCTTGCGTGAACAAGGTGCTGAAATTATTTCGGTACCTGCGGCATTCACTCGTTACACTGGGCAAGCGCACTGGGAGCCACTGTTAAGAGCGCGTGCGATTGAAAACCAGTGCTACGTTTTAGCACCTGCACAAGTTGGTGTACACGGTACTCGCCGAACATGGGGACACACTTTAGCCGTTGATGGCTGGGGTAAAGTCATGAAAAAGAATGTTGATGCCGTTTCCGCGTTGGTGGTGAATGTCCAAACAGACAGCTTAAATGTGATGCGTGAACAGATCCGAGTGGTAAAACATAACCGCTTTAGACCACAACTGACATCATTGATTAAAAAACAAACCAAATAAGAGTAATAAATATGAGTTTAGCTTCTGTCAGCGAACATTTGCTGGCTGCCAACGGTCTTAGTCAAGATAATCTGTATGATATTTTAGGGCTGCTATCTGAGCGCCGTGTTGATTATGGGGATCTCTTCTTTCAGTCTAGCTACCATGAGTCATGGGTTTTAGAAGACCGAATTATTAAAGATGGCTCCTACAATATTGACCAAGGAGTTGGGGTTCGTGCAATTACGGGAGAAAAAACAGGTTTTGCATACGCAGACCAAATTTCTCTGTTAGCGCTGACGCAGAGTGCGACCGCTGCCCGTAGTATCGTGACTGAACAAGGCTCTGGTAAGTCACAAATTTTAACGAACGTTGACTACAAAAAACTCTATTCAGACGCGGACCCTCTGCGTAGTTTACCGCGCGAACAGAAAATTGAATTACTGCATCGCGTTGACCAAGTAGCTCGTGCGGAAGACCCGCGCGTGATTGAAGTCAATGCGAGTCTGACAGGGGTATATGAACAAGTGCTGGTCGCTGCCACTGATGGCACATTAGCGGCGGATATTCGCCCATTAGTGCGTCTTTCGGTGAGTGTTCTCGTAGAACATGATGGTAAACGTGAGCGCGGAGCAAGCGGTGGCGGTGGTCGTTACGGCTATGAATATTTCCTTGAAATTCATCAAGGGCAAGTGCTCGCGGAACAATATGCTCGTGAAGCGGTGCGCATGGCATTGGTTAATTTATCTGCGATTGCAGCGCCAGCGGGTATGATGCCTGTGGTGTTAGGCGCTGGCTGGCCTGGCGTTCTACTTCATGAAGCGGTAGGTCATGGTCTAGAAGGCGACTTTAACCGTCGTGGAACCTCTGTTTTCTCTGGAAAAATGGGCGAGCAAGTTGCCTCTTCACTATGTACCGTGGTGGATGATGGGACGATTGCTGGACGTCGAGGCTCATTGGCGATTGATGATGAAGGTGTTCCGGGTCAATACAATGTGCTCATTGAGAACGGAATCTTGCGTAATTATATTCAAGATAAACATAATGCCCGTTTGATGGGCGTGGCGCCAACCGGTAATGCGCGCCGTGAATCTTACGCGCATTTACCTATGCCACGTATGACAAACACCTATATGTTAGCGGGTGAGTCTACACCAGAAGAGATTATTGCCAGTGTGGAAAAAGGTCTGTATGCACCGAATTTCGGTGGTGGTCAGGTGGATATCACGTCAGGTAAATTTGTCTTTTCAACCTCAGAAGCTTACTTAATTGAAAATGGTAAAATTACATCTCCAGTAAAAGGGGCCACCTTGATTGGCTCTGGAGTAGAGGCGATGCAGCAAATTTCCATGGTAGGTAATGACCTTGCACTGGATAAAGGTGTGGGCGTTTGTGGTAAAGAAGGGCAAAGCGTGCCAGTAGGTGTTGGTCAACCGACGCTGAAACTCGATAAAATGACCGTGGGTGGCACCGCGTAATCACACGCAAGAGAGTCTTTTTTTATTCGCCCTAGTTACGGATGTGACTGGGGCGATTGTTTATCAACACAGCAAAAATAATTGAGGCGTTATGAACAAACGTATTATTTCTTTGGTGTTAATGGCGATTTTGATTGCAATTAGCCTCTATTTTAAAGGCGGTGAGCAGACTGCGACTGAGCCTTCTATCCCTTCAACACCACCAACAACACAATCAATTCCACCTTCTCGAGAAGCGATAACGCCACAGGAAACACCAAAAACCATTGACCAATTAACGGCTCAAAATAATGTGGTGAGTTTTATGGAGAAATACCAGAAACTCCCCGCATTTTATATGACCAAAAAACAGGCAAGAGAAGCCGGGTGGGATGCTAAAAAAGGTAATCTATGTGAAGTATTACCCGGTAGAGCGATTGGCGGCGATCGTTTTTCCAACCGTGAAAAAGGGTTACCGATTGCAGAAGGGCGTCAATGGTTTGAAGCGGACATCAATTACCGTTGTGGGCATCGTGGCGCAGACCGTTTGCTCTATTCCTCTGATGGGATGATTTTCGTGAGCACGGATCACTATAAAACGTTCCAGCAAGTTAAATAATAGGGGACAGCGATGAACAAGACCGTCGTTTTTGATTTTCGTGAAATAGATAGCCTTGAGGCATTTTATCAGCAATTTCAGCAACAGTTCTCGCTTCCGAAATGGTTTGGTCACAATCTCGATGCTTTATGGGATGTGATTACGGGCGAAATTGAGTTACCCGTTACTCTGGTTTTTAGTCACCTTAAACTTCCTCAGCGTACGCAATTCTCAGCGATCATTGATTTAATGAATGAAGCTGAAACTGAGCTTGATGAAGCATTTATTTTTCTCATAGACATCACTAATAATGAGAATGATGCATCCCGAACCACATGCTAAATTTGGCGAATGGTTCTACGTTGAGCCATTTTTTGACGGTTATTTATATTGAGGGTGATTAAGTGGAAGGTAAAAAAGTTATTGTGATTCATGGTTATACCGCATCTCCGGATAATCATTGGTTTAATTGGTTAAAGGATGAATTGGAAGCTCTAGGAGCAACCGTTGATATTCCCGCCATGCCGGAGTCCGATTCACCGGATCCGCAAAAATGGGAGCAATGTTTACTCGATGCGAACATCCAGTTTGATGAAAACACTATCTTAGTCGGACACAGTTTAGGGTGTATCACTGCATTACGTTTTCTAGAGAACCATGCCCCAGAAGGTGCAAAAATTGGAGGGTATGTGCTTGTGTCTGGGTTTGATCGTACTTTGGACACGATGCCTGACTTGGCGGCTCACACTCAGTTTTCATTAGATTATAGTAAGCTGATAGGGATGAGTGACAAACGCGCGTCAATTGTTTCTTCCAATGACTGGGCAGTTGATTCAGCGACGTCAATCGAGCTGGCTAAATCGTTACAAACCTCTATTACGGTGGTTGAAAATGCAGGGCATTTCCTTGATAGAGAAGGTTTTACGCGACTGCCTGCTTTACTGAGTCTGTTAAAGTTTTGGTATTAGAAAATACCCTGTTTTTTGTGTTATAGGGGGATAGCGTCGTGTTTGTAGTGAATTTTTTGGTCGCGTGATTTGTTAATACGACCATTGGCTCGACGCCAAGCTCTATTTCGGGGGTTATCCATATTTGCCTCATTCATTTATCGTGGCTCAGCAGCCGCGATAATGCGGGTTAAAATATGATGTTGATGATGATAGTGTTATTTTGGATGGCGAGCAATAAGGGGATATTTTTTAAGAAAACTCCCCTAAGCCATTGCTAGCTAAGGGGAACAGGTCACTAGTGACTATCAGAAAGCTCTTTCAGATATTGGAAAATCTGACGGAATGCTTTTGGTGGTTTATTTCCATCACGCTCTTTCTTCGCATTACGTACCAATGCACGCAGTTGTTGGCGATCAGTTTGCGGGAATAAAGCGACCACTTCTTCGATGACTTCATCACCATCCGCTAATAAGCGATTACGCAGATCTTCCAGCTTGTGTAAGATCACAACCTGTTGGTTATGGCGGTTTTTCAGCTTATCAAGTGCTTCGGTGATCGGCTCAACTTCACGGGAACGTAATAATTTGCCGATAAGTTGCAATTGACGACGACGACCCTCGCGTTTAATTTTTTGAGCAAGCTCAATCGCATCGAGTAATTGGGAATCTAATGGGATGCGTTCAAGCTCGCTTTTACTTAGATCAACAAGCTCGGCTCCCAGTTTTTTGAGGATCTCAGCATCACGTTTAATCTCGCTTTTGCTGACCCAAATAATCTCATCGTCCTCATCTTCTTGGGGCGCTGGGATATCATCCAGCCAATCTTCAGGCTGTTTGGCCATAGGGATTTTCCTTTTTACTAAACACCGTCGTGTAATTACGAGTAATTAACATGATTTACGGCGTTGTGAGTGTTAACATTTATAGAATTAAGTCTATTGTAACTGGGAAAACCCCCTTATGACTACCTGACATTGACGAGTCTAGGTAGAAAATCACTTTTCCCCTCTTTATTGGATAAAATGCATGAGTGTTACTGAACAAGTTGCCGAACAACGTAAACAATTAGAACAAGCCGTTGCCCACGCATTGGAATTCGCCAAAAGCCGTTGTGATGGCGCTGAAGTTGCCGTTAACAAAAGCACTGGGATTAGTGTGAGTACGCGCCAAGGTGATGTTGAGAATGTGGAGTTTAACAGTGATGGCGCATTAGGGATCACGGTTTACCATAAACAACGTAAAGGTAGTGCCTCTTCGACGGATTTGAGTGCTGAAGCGATTGAACGTACCGTTCAAGCTGCAATTGATATTGCCAATTACACGTCTGAAGATCCGTGCGCAGGACCTGCAGAAGAATCATTATTGGCGTTTGATGCGCCGGATTTGAACTTGTTTCAAGCAACGGAGCTGTCCCCAGAGGAAGCCATTAAATTGGCATCGATTGCAGAAATGACGGCTTTAAATACAGATTCTCGTATTGTGAATACCGAAGGCGGAAGCTTCAACGGGCACTATGGTATCCGTGTCTTTGGTAACTCTCTTGGACTATTAAAGAGCTACAGTTCTAGCCGTTATTCGATGTCGAGCTGCGTAATCGCCGAGCAAAATGGCGAAATGGAGCGCGATTATGCGTATACCATCGCACGCAGCATGCAGGCATTGAAATCCCCTGAGTGGGTAGGGCAAGAGTGTGCTCGTCGTACATTATCTCGCTTATCGCCGCGTAAATTACCAACCATGAAAGCCCCAGTGATTTTTGCCTCAGAAGTGGCGACGGGGTTATTTGGTCATTTAGTCGGTGCTATCAGCGGCAGCAGCATTTATCGTAAATCATCATTCTTAATGGATAGCCTTGGCAAACAAATTTTACCGAACTGGTTAACCATCAATGAGCAGCCACACTTAATGGGTGGTTTGGCATCCTCGCCATTTGATAGTGAGGGTGTACGGACTACAGAGCGTAATATTGTGGAAAATGGTGTTTTACAAACGTGGCTGATGACTAGCTACTCTGCGCGCAAATTAGGTCTACAAAGCACAGGTCATGCTGGTGGAATTCATAACTGGCGCATCGAGGGGCAAGGGTTATCTTTCGATGCATTGCTAAAGCAAATGGGAACGGGCTTAGTCGTCACAGAGCTGATGGGGCAGGGGGTTAGCGGTATTACGGGCGATTATTCCCGTGGGGCATCCGGTTTTTGGGTAGAAAATGGTGAAATTCAATATCCTGTCAGTGAGATTACAATTGCGGGTAATTTGAAAGATATGTGGATGAATATGGTTACTATCGCCGATGATATCGAAACTCGCAGTAATATTCAGTGCGGTTCGGTGTTGATCCCTGAAATGAGTATTGCAGGGCAATAAGTTTTAAGTATCAAAAAGGCACTCAAATGAGTGCCTGAATACCGCCTGAAGACTAACGGGAGTTTCTTGATTGAAACTTTTTTCGGCTAGTCTTTCTCTTTGTATCGAGCATCGTTATTAACGATGAAACTCGCCAGCCGCTTCAGGTTGATAAACAATCTCTAACACACGAACGCGGGTTTCTACGCCATTTGGCAATGCCCAGCTAATTTCGTCGTTAACGTGCAGACCTAACAATGCTGCGCCAATCGGTGCCATGACTGATAATTGTTCTGCACTATCTTTTAGGGATGCAGGATATACCAGTGTACGTGTGCGCTCTTCGTTGCTGATCAAATCTAAGAAACGAACAGTGCTGTTCATCGTGACCACATCCGCAGGGATCTCTTGTGGGGAGACAATGTCTGCGCGGTCTAATTCGTCGTTTAGTGCTTCGGCAACAGGTGTACCGGCATAGGCAGCCTGTTCCATCAGTGCATCTAAGCGTTCTGCATCTAAATCATTGATAATAATTGTTGGCTTTGTCATACCACACTCCAATAGGAACGTACAAAGCAAACACCCCCCACCCAGAAGGTAGGGGGTGTTTGCTAGAAAAATAAATTATATAAAATATTAGGCGCTATAGGCGTTAAAGGGAAGAGATCGAGATCACGAACTCGGTGCCTATGCGTGTAAAACCGTATATATCACTTGGTCCATCGGGATTTACTTTTATGCTACTCTTCGTCAAATCCACTTTCGAACAGGTTAATGATTGCGGATAATGCCGATTCTTCATCGGGTCCGCTAACCTCAATATCAATTTTACTGCCTTGCTCCGAGTCTAACATCAACATCGCAATAACGCTATCCGCCTCAGCCTCAATTTGACTGTCATTTTTTAAAACAACTCTAGAGTTAAATTGTTTAACTAAATCATAGAGAAGCATCGCTGGTCTGGCATGCATACCAAGGCGGTTTTTTAGTGTGATCGTCGCTTTGACGGTCATTACTTACGTTTTTCCAGTGTTCTGTGGCGTGATTGCACGTTTTTTCCACGAGAGCGGAAGTAATCGGCAAGTTGTTCTGCGACGTAAACTGAACGGTGTTTTCCTCCTGTACAGCCGATGGCGACAGTCAGATAACTACGATTATTGGTTTCTAACATCGGTAACCATAACTCTAAATAGCTACGAGTTTGGTAAATAAAGTTATGAACTTCAGTGTGCCTATCTAAGAAGGCGGCCACAGGTCTATCTAAACCCGTCATAGGACGTAATTTGGGGTCCCAGTGTGGGTTTGGTAAGAAACGCACGTCGAAAACGTAGTCTGCATCGATAGGAATACCATGTTTGAAACCAAAGGATTCGAACACCATGGTCAATTCACGTTCACGTTTGCCCATTAAGCGAGTTCTGAGCATTTCCGCTAATTCGTGCACTGACATCTCAGAGGTATCAATCACTAAGTCAGCACGGGAGCGTAGAGGCTCTAGCAGCTCATTTTCTTCATCAATAGCACTTTCTAGGGATAAATTTTTACTCGAAAGTGGGTGTAATCTACGAGTATCGCTGTAACGACGAATTAAAGTGTTACGGTCTGCATCCAGAAATAGCAGTTGTGGTGAGAAGGTTGATGGTAATTTATCAATGGCTTCTTCGAATACTTCTGGATTGTCGGGCATGTTGCGCACATCAATGCTTACAGCCGCAGAAATATTGCGATCGGCGAGTGAATTAGCTAACTCCGGCAGTAAAACTACCGGCAGGTTATCCACACAATAGAAACCCATATCTTCCAGCGCGCGTAAGGCAACGGATTTTCCCGAACCGGAACGGCCGCTGACAATCATCAGCACCATGAGCTAACTCCCTTCTATATCTTAAGGATTTATATCTTAATGATCGATTTCTGACTGATCACCCATTTCTGACTGTTCACCCATTTCTGGCTTATTCGTGGTGATCCTCTAGCTGGTCAGATTATTTTGTCATTCGCCGTGTTTCGCGATGCCGAACATAAGAAATCATAACAATATCATTAGGCTGGCATCAACACATATTCATTATTACTTACTCGATGATGATCTTGTATAACTCTTCATCACTTTGTGCTGAGCGAAGACGCTTACATAATGACTTATCGGCTAACTTTTTAGCGATAAGGGACAGGGTATGTAAGTGAGTTTTACATTGATCCGAGGGAACAAGTAATGCAAAAAGTAGATCAACAGGTTGGTTATCAATTGCATCAAACGCAATTGGCTCTTCCAAATGCAAAAACACACCTGCAGCACGAGCACTTTCGCCTTCATTGAGCTTACCGTGGGGGATTGCAATCCCGCCACCAATACCTGTCGTGCCAACTTTTTCTCTGGTTAGTAACGCTTCAAATACCGTATTTTCCGGTAATCCCAACTCGGCGGCCGCTAACTCACTAATAATTTCTAATGCTCTTTTCTTGCTGGTGCAAACTAAATTATTACGTGTGCAACTGGCGGATAAAACATCGCTTAATTGGATTTCTATATCACTATTCATTTTATTATTCACTTAGGACTACAAAACCAGATGATGTATCCCACCATCTGGTTTAGAACATTAATCAGTCAAGGACTGGCTAAATGTATTAGTGTTGTCTCAGTTTTTCTTTATGTTTGGTTAATTGGCGTGACAGCTTATCAAGGAGTAAATCAAGTGCCGCGTACATGTCGTCATCTTCCGCTGATGCGTGAAGCTCTGCACCGTTGAGTTGCAGGGTGGCTTCAGCAATTTGCTGAACTTTTTCCACTTTCAGGACGACTTGGATACTGTTAATACGATCAAACAATTGCTCTAATTTCTTGAGTTTTTTCTCAACCGTTTCGCGCAATGCCGGTGTAACTTCAATATTGTGTCCAGTAATCTGAAATTCCATACAATCTTCCTTATCTTATTGGGTTAAACCAACTGTTTACGTTGATTTGATGGCGGAATAGATAATGACTCACGATACTTAGCAACAGTTCGACGAGCAACTTGTATACCTTGCTCTGCCAGCATACTCGTCAATTTACTGTCACTCAATGGTTTTGCTGGGTTTTCCGCAGCAATCAGCTTCTTCACCAGTGCACGAATAGCAGTGGAAGAGGCTTCTCCTCCGGTGTCTGTACTGACGTGACTGGAGAAAAAATACTTCAATTCAAAAATGCCTCGCGGGCAGTGGAGGTATTTTTGGGTTGTCACACGAGAGATAGTCGATTCGTGCATATCCACCTGATAAGCAATATCTGCCAAAATCATCGGTTTCATGTACTCTTCACCTAACTCAAAGAATTCTTGTTGTTGCTCAACAATACAGGTCGCCACTTTTAGCAGTGTTTCATGGCGGCTCTCTAAGCTTTTAATCAGCCACTTCGCATCTTGTAAGTGACTACGAATATACTGAGAGTCACTTTCACTGGCTGAATCATTTGCCATTGAAGCATAATGATTGTTAATGCTTAACTTAGGAATGCTATCTGTATTTAACTCAACTTGCCAGTGCCCACCGACTTTTTTCACCAATACATCGGGAATAACATATTCCGATTCACCGGTATTGATGGATTGACCGGGCTTAGGATTCAGCGTGAGAATCAGATCAATTGCCTTTTTTAATGCATCTTCTTTTAAACGTGTCAGTTTGCTCAACTGACGAAAGTCGCGATTTGCTAGTAAATCAATATGATGACTAATAATTAGTTTAGCTTCTTGTAGCCCTGCTGTCTCTTTTGGGTACAAAGAGAGCTGGATTAGCAAACACTCTTTTAAATCCTGAGCTGCTACGCCCAAGGGATCAAAATGTTGAATACGTTTTAAAACAGCGATGACTTCTTCTAAGGTAATATCGGGATTATCGATACCTTCATGGATTTCGCTGATTGGGCTAGTGAGATAGCCTGAATCATCAATAGAGTCAATAATCGAGGTGGCAATTGCACGATCAGTATCGGTAAATGGGGTCAAATCCGCTTGCCAAATCAGATAGTCTTGCAGCGTTTGGGTAGTTTCCCCTTGATATACTGGAAGCTCATCAAAGCTGTAATCGTTGCTGGTTCCTGAAGGCGTTCCCGCGGTATAGATTTCATCCCAATCAGCATCCAATGGTAGCTCATCAGGCATATCTTCTTTTTCTAGCGCATCTTTGGTATCGATTTCGCTGCTGTCCGCTTCGTTGCTCTGATTATCTACACTATCTTGTTCCGAAGATTGTTCTTCTTGCTCGAGTAGCGGATTGGTTTCAAGTGCGAGTTGAATTTCTTGTTGAAGCTCAAGGGTGGATAATTGCAACAAGCGGATTGCCTGCTGCAATTGGGGAGTCATTGCAAGTTGTTGACTGATTCTGAGCTGCAAACTTTGCTTCATGAATGTGCTTTATTCTCCATTACCACTAACACAACCAATATCATGACAACCAACAAGACAAAACTACAGTCTAAAGCCTTCACCTAAATAAACACGTTTAACTTGTTCATTTTCAAGAATCATTTCAGGAGAACCATGTGCAATCAGGTGTCCTTGGCTAACGATATAGGCTCGTTCACAAACATCAAGCGTTTCACGTACGTTATGGTCGGTGATTAAAACACCAAGACCATAGTCACGTAGATGTTGGATGATCTTTTTGATATCCAAAACGGAGATCGGGTCAACCCCTGCAAATGGCTCATCTAACAGAATAAACTTAGGGTTGGCGGCGAGGGCACGTGCAATTTCGACACGGCGGCGTTCACCACCAGAGAGTGATTGACCAACATTGTCGCGCAAATGGGTAATACTGAACTCTTCCATCAGTTCTTCTGCACGTTCTTTACGCTGCTCTGAATTCAAGTCATGACGAATCTCTAAGACCGCCATCAGGTTGTCATAAACGCTTAAACGACGGAAAATAGACGCCTCTTGAGGAAGATAGCCAATGCCACGGCGAGCACGCTCATGCAGAGGTAATAGACTAATATCTTCCCCATCAATTAAAATTTTGCCTGCATCCCGCTGAACAATGCCGACTACCATATAAAAAGTGGTCGTTTTACCCGCACCGTTGGGACCTAAGAGACCAACAATTTCCCCTGATTTGACTTCAAGGCTGACGTCAGTCACTACGCTGCGTTTTTTATAGGATTTCGCCAGATTCTCTGCGGTTAGTGTTGCCATAACAATTATTTACTCTTACTAGTTGATGAACCCTGTGCGGCTGGGCCTTTCTCTTGTAACTGTGCTGGTAATAAGACGGTGGTCACGCGTTTACCTTTATCGCTAAATGCTTCCATTTGCTGGGTCGGAACCACATAGGTGATCTTATCGCCTTTGATATTACTGTCGAGCTGTTCAAGGTAAGCATCACCCGTTAATGTGACCAGTTGCTTATCAACTTCATAACGCGCTTTGGATGCGTGACCTTTGATTGGTTTGCCATCGTCCTGTAACTGATAGAAGGTGACGGGGGTACCAAATGCTTCAATGACAATTTTATCGGAATCGCTGCTTGGACGTGTCACGATAACTTTGTTCGCTCGGATATCAATGGAACCTTGTTTAATCACAACGTCATCTGTAAATGTGGTGACATTTTTTTCTAAATCAAGAGATTGCTTCACCGAGTTAATGGTCATCGGTTGTTGGGTATCTGTTTTCAGTGCCATTGCCGGTAGGCTAAGAGCCAAAATTGCACTTGCAACAGCTCCTTGAATAAAACTTTTCTTAGTTACTTGATTCATTTTGTTGCTCTTTTGGTTGTAACTCATAGTGAGTTTTAACATCTTCAATTAATTCAGCGGTTCTTGTACGAAGGTTTCCCTTCATTTTTAAGCCCGTAGAATTTAGCCCGTGTCCGATAATGGTTACTTTATCGTCAGATGAGACATCTTGTGTGACTAGATTGACCACCGCATTATCTGTTGTAATGCGCTGAATTTGAGGCTCTGGAGTCAAACTATCCACTTGAACATCGCTGTACAGATAGAGCACTCGCTCTTTGGTTAACCTTGCTTTAATGGACTTTACCGTCCAAGTTGGCGTGCCTGCGTCGTTATAGGTTGTTAATACCGGGTTGGTAAACCAAGTGATTTTTCCATCGGTATAATTATCTACTTTAGTTGCAGCAAGTTTATAGGCTAAATCGCCTGCTGGATTATAGACGAAAGTTACCGAATCATCAGTTTGATAATTAGGTTTGCCATCATTGATTTCGGTTGCTAATGGTTTGGAGTCATCGTAAACCGAAAAGTTCCAACCAATCAGCCCCAGTACAATGAGGGATAAAATAATGATTAACCACTTTTTTGCATTGCTCATGAATGATATCTGTTCTTTAAATCGACAAGCCTTTAGCTTCTTCCAGTTTATTTTGGGATAACAGAATCAGGTCGCAAAGTTCACGTACTGCGCCTTTCCCGCCACCAATGTGGGTTACATAGTCTGCTTTTGGTAATAGCAGAGGATGTGCATCAGCCACCGCAACAGATAACCCCACTTTTGCCATGACAGGCCAATCAATAAGGTCATCACCAATGTAAGCTGTTTGCTCTTCTGTTAGCTGTAGTTTATCTAACAGTTCGCGATACGCCAAAAGCTTATCGCTTTGTCCTTGGTAAAGATATGTAATACCTAAAGTCTGGGCTCTATCTTCGAGCAATTTGGCTTTGCGACCCGTGATAATTGCGACTTCAATACCGGAGGTTAATAAGCAGCGAATGCCATATCCATCACGGACATTAAAGGCTTTTAATTCTTCGCCATTATTCCCCATATAAATTAAACCGTCAGACATCACACCGTCGACGTCACAAATCAGTAGTTTAATTTTCGTCGCTTTTTCTATCACAGAATTCTCGACAGACCCATAGCAAGTATTCTGATAATTAGGGTTCATTCTATTTCCTTTATGTATACTTTTCGACTTATACCACACCAGCTTGCAGTAGGTCGTGCATATGTAGAACACCCACTAATTGATCGCCATCGGCCACCAATAACGAGGTAACATGGCGAGATTGCATCAGGTTTAGTGCTTCAACCGCTAACATACCTGGTGCGACTCGAATACCGCCTGGCGTCATTAAATCAGCGATTTTTGCATTGTTCAGATCAATACCCATATCAAAGATGCGACGTAAATCTCCATCAGTAAAGATCCCTTGAATCTTCATATCATCATCACAAATGACCGTCATACCCAGTTTTTTACGGGTAATTTCGACGAGAGCTTCACGTAAAGAGGCACTTTTCGGGATATGGGGAACGTCGTCACCTGTACTCATTAAATCACGAACTAAGAGTAAAAGTTTGCGTCCAAGTGCGCCACCAGGATGCGATAGCGCGAAATCATCAGCGGTAAAGCCGCGAGCGGTGAGTAACGCAATGGCTAAAGCGTCTCCCATGACCAAGGTTGCTGTCGTGCTTGTTGTCGGTGCTAATCCCAATGGGCACGCTTCTTGCGGGACTTTGATACATAAATGAACATCTGCATATTTGCCCATATTACTGTCAGGATTATTAGTCATGCAGATCAGCGGGACTTTTATGCGTTTTAAGACGGGTAACAGGGCTAAAATTTCCCCTGACTCGCCAGAGTTTGAAATCGCTAATACGATGTCTTTATTGGTGATCATCCCTAAATCGCCATGACTGGCTTCTCCAGGATGCACGAAAAATGAAGGCGTTCCTGTGCTAGCAAGCGTGGCCGCAATTTTTCGTCCTATATGCCCTGATTTTCCCATTCCCATAACGACAACCTTGCCTTGGCAAGTAAAAATTTGCTGGCAAGCGCGGTCAAAGTCATGATTGATATATTGTTCTAGGTTTTTCAGACCTTCACGTTCGATATGGAGAACTTCTTTACCTACTTTCTGAAAATCGATGTTTGACATGTCTAATTCCATGGATGTTTTCGGGTGAATCAAAAGTGTCGGTTGGATCCAAAGTTTCGGTTAGATCAAAAAAGCGAAATCGGATTGTATAACGAATACTTAGTATCGGTAAGTATTTTGTACCTAAGCTTTTATGAATGTCATGGTTATGGGGATTTGTTAGCGATTTGAGCTCAAAAGAGTGTTTTACCGTTCAACCGCACCGATGCCCAAAAAAAATTTTTTTAATTCTCTTACCCTTATGGTTGGATATATAAATTTCTAAGAGCTATCTTCTATTAATTAGGTAAAATATTAGTTAATACTATTTGGTTTATGTTTCTGTAAAACCCTGACTTATTTGGGGCAGAATCATAGTTTGACCTATAACGAGCGATTAAACGATGCAAGCACAGACAGAGAACTTAATCGAAGTCAAAAACATGTCATTTACGCGAGGAAATAGGAAAATATTTGAAAATATTAACCTAACTGTGCCTCGTGGTAAAATTACTGCGATTATGGGACCTTCAGGGATTGGTAAAACAACATTACTTAGACTGATTGGCGGACAACTGCGCCCAGAGGAAGGGGAAATCTGGTTTGATGGGGATAATATTCCTGCACTGTCTCGTTCTAAGTTATATCAATCACGTAAAAAAATGAGCATGTTATTCCAATCAGGTGCCTTGTTTACTGATATGGACGTTTTTAATAACGTGGCTTTCCCTCTACGTGAACACACGAATTTACCGGAGTCGTTGATTCATACAACTGTGATGATGAAATTAGAAGCGGTGGGATTACGCGGTGCGGCAAAATTAATGCCTTCAGAGCTTTCTGGGGGAATGGCACGTCGTGCAGCACTTGCACGTGCGATCGCACTGGATCCTGATTTGATTATGTTTGATGAGCCATTTGTGGGGCAAGATCCCATTACAATGGGCGTTTTGGTCAAATTGATTGACGAACTTAACCAAGCACTTGGGGTTACCTGTGTGGTGGTTTCCCATGATGTTCCAGAAGTGCTGAGTATTGCCGATAAAGCCTATATTGTGGCGCAGCAACATGTTATTGCGAAAGGAACAGGGGAAGAGTTACGTGAAAACCAAGACCCTCGTGTTAGACAGTTTATGGATGGTATTGCTGATGGTCCGGTGCCATTCCGCTTTCCTGCCAATGACTATTCGGCTGATTTATTAGGGTAAATGAACATGATAATTAAGGCGATTGCTGCCTTCGGACGTCGATGGATTGAAACATTTGCGGCTTTTGGTCGAGCAGGCTATTTATTATTTGGCGCACTATTTGGCAAACCTGAATTTGGTAAACAGTGGCCGTTATTAGTGAAACAGCTTTATTCAGTTGGGGTTCAATCCTTGCTGATTGTCGCCGTATCCGGTCTGTTTATCGGCATGGTGTTAGGTCTACAAGGTTATTTGGTACTGACGACGTTCAGTGCGGAAGCGAGTCTTGGCATGATGGTGGCGCTCTCATTATTGCGCGAGTTAGGTCCTGTCGTTACGGCATTGCTGTTTGCAGGGCGAGCGGGATCCGCATTAACAGCCGAAATTGGTTTGATGAAAGCCACGGAGCAAATTTCCAGCTTAGAGATGATGGCTGTCGATCCTCTGCGTCGCGTGGTTGCCCCTCGATTTTGGGCTGGGTTTATTAGTATGCCACTGTTATCACTGATTTTTGTTGCTGTTGGAATTATCGGTGGTGCGATTGTTGGCGTTGATTGGAAAGGAATTGACCCCGGTTTCTTCTGGTCATCCATGCAATCATCTGTGGAGTGGCGATTAGATTTAGTCAACTGCTTTATCAAAAGTGTAGTCTTCGCGATCACGGTAACGTGGATTGCACTATTTAATGGTTATGATGCCATTCCAACCTCGGAAGGAATTAGCCGCGCAACAACGAAAACTGTTGTGCATGCATCATTATCGGTTCTAGGGTTGGATTTCGTACTGACAGCACTGATGTTTGGGAACTAAGTCATGCAAAGTAAAAAAAGTGAAATATGGGTAGGTTGTTTTATGTTGCTGGCGATTGCCGCAATTGTGTTTCTCTGCTTAAAAGTCGCCGATTTACAATCGATTGGTAGTCAGTCAACTTACCGAGTTTCTGCCTCTTTCGAAAATGTGGGTGGCTTAAAAGTCGGCTCTCCAATCAAAGTCGGTGGTGTTGTTGTAGGGCGTGTGGCGGGGATTTCTTTAGATAAAAAGAGTTATGTTCCGGACGTTCAAATCGATTTACTCAGCGAATATGACAATATTCCTGATTCTAGCTCGCTTTCAATCCGTACTTCTGGTCTGCTGGGTGAACAGTACATTGCGATGAATATTGGTCCTTATGATGAAGATATGGGGATCTCAATGTTAAAAGAAGGCGGTCGTTTGGAAGATACGAAACCGGCGATGGTACTGGAAGATTTAATTGGTCAATTTTTGTATAAGAGTGGCGACAGCCAAGGTGGGTCTGCACCAGAAGCACCAGCTACAGCACCCGCATCAGCCCCAGCACAACATGTTGCGGCACCTGCGGAGCCCGCTGCTCACTAAGTTGTTATTCCCTGTGAATTTGAAAGGAATGAATTATGTTTAAACGTCTCATAATGATAGCTATGTTAGTGGTTGCACCATTTGCGATGGCGATTGACCAAACTAACCCGTATAAGCTTATGGAAGAAGCCGCAGCGAAAACATTTGATCGCTTAAAAGCGGAACAGCCTCAAATCAAGCAAAACCCAGATTACTTACGGACTATCGTGCGTGAAGAATTATTGCCATATGTGCAAATCAAATATGCTGGCGCATTGGTGTTAGGGACATATTATAAAGACGCGACCCCTGCCCAACGTGATGCCTATTTTAAAGCGTTTGAGTCCTATCTTGAGCAAGTTTACGGTCAAGCGCTGGCGATGTATCACGGTCAAACGTACACTATTGCTCCTGAACAACCCATTGGTGATAAAAATATTGTGGCTATCCGCGTCACCATCAATGATACCAACGGTCGCCCTCCGGTACGTTTAGATTTCCAATGGCGTAAAAATAGCAAAACCGGTTACTGGCAGGCGTATGACATGATTGCTGAGGGTGTCAGCATGATCACCACTAAACAAAACGAGTGGGGCGACATTTTACGCAAACAAGGTATTGATGGATTGACGGCTCAATTACAACGTAGTGCTCAGGTACCGATTACGTTAGAAGAGAGCAACTAGCATGAGAAGCCAGTTATCTTGGACGCAAAATAGTGTCATGCTGGCACTTTCCGGTGTTTTGGACAGAGATTCACTGGTCGAATTTTGGGATAAGCGCCAAACGCTGTTATCTCAAATTGAGCGAATTGATGTCTCTGCGTTAACCCATGTGGATTCTACTGGACTTGCCATGCTGGTGCGTCTAAAAGGGGAATATCAGTCTCAACAGCGCCATCTCAGCATTCTTGGCGTGAGCGATAATCTCAATACCTTGATGGAATTATACGGGGTGAAGCCCCTACTGATGGATTAAGTCAAGTTATGTAAAAAATAGCGCTTCTGAGTGTTTTTATGCATCAGAAGCGTTTTCTTTAGTTTAAGTGTTAAGCTGAATCCTTTAGGATAGATGGCTATATTTATTATCATAATTAATCACAAAATTGAGTCATTATGGATACCAACGAAATTAAACAAGTCTTAATGGAAAAGCTGTCACTGGAAGAAGTGATAGTGAATGGCGATGGCAGTCATTTTCAAGTTATCGCTGTTGGCAGCCTTTTTGACGGCATGAGCCGTGTTAAACAGCAACAAGCAGTGTATGCGCCGTTAATGGAATATATTGCGGACAACAGAATTCATGCGCTTTCAATTAAAGCTTATACCCCAGCGCAGTGGGAGCGTGACCGTAAGCTGAGCGGTCTATAAGTTTGAAAATGTAAGCGAACAGTTTGTAAAAATCTGACACACGAGAATACCAGAATGGATAAATTTTTAGTTAAAGGACCTACCCGCTTAGAAGGGGAAGTCTCTATTTCAGGCGCTAAAAACGCTGCACTGCCAATCCTGTTCGCTGCTTTATTGGCTGAAGAGCCAGTTGAATTACAGAATGTCCCTAAGCTGAAAGATATCGACACAACCATTAAGTTACTTAGCCAACTTGGCGTCAAAATCGAACGTAATGGTTCGATTTTTGTTGATGCTAGCAATGTGACTGAATATTGTGCACCGTATGAACTGGTGAAAACCATGCGCGCATCGATTTGGGCGTTAGCGCCTTTGGTTGCTCGTTTTGGTCACGGTGAAGTTTCTCTTCCGGGCGGTTGTGCAATCGGTGCTCGTCCTGTGGATTTACACATCAGCGGCTTAGAAAAACTCGGCGCTAATATTGTTCTGGAAGATGGTTATGTTAAGGCGACAGTAAATGGTCGTCTGAAAGGCGCTGATATCGTGATGGATAAAGTGAGCGTCGGTGCCACTATCAGTATCATGACAGCCGCTGCATTAGCGGAAGGTACAACGTCTATTGAAAACGCAGCACGTGAGCCTGAAATTGAAGATACCGCTAATTTCCTGAATGCGTTAGGTGCGAAAATCACCGGTGCAGGAACTGACCGTATTGTCATTGACGGTGTGGCTCGTTTAGGTGGTGGTGTTTATCGTGTTCTGCCTGACCGTATTGAAACAGGGACTTTCTTAATTGCTGCGGCAGTTTCTCGCGGTAAAGTGGTTTGTCGTGATGCCTGCCCTGATACCTTAGATGCGGTATTAGCAAAATTACGAGAATCGGGTGCCGATATTCAAACTGGTGAAGATTGGATCAGCTTAGATATGCATGGTAAGCGTCCAAAAGCGGTTACACTGCGTACGGCACCACATCCTGGCTTCCCAACCGATATGCAAGCTCAGTTTAGCCTATTGAACTTAGTCGCTGAAGGTGCAGGCATGATCACCGAAACGATTTTCGAAAACCGTTTTATGCATATCCCTGAGTTAATTCGTATGGGTGCTCACGCGGATATCGAAAGTAATACAGTATTATGTCACGGCGTTGAAAAACTGACTGGCGCACAAGTTATGGCGACGGACTTACGTGCTTCAGCAAGCTTAGTCATTGCTGGCTGTATCGCGGAAGGGACAACAACCGTTGACCGTATTTATCATATCGACCGTGGATATGAAAATATTGAAGCAAAATTAAATGCGCTAGGGGCGAATATTCAACGCGTGAAATCTGACGAGTAATTTCAGATTGGGTTAATCCTATCGTAGAAGTAAGAAGGTTGCTCTTAGCTTGGGCAACCTTTTTTATTGGGTAATGATTGGACTTAGTTAGCTTGCCCTTCAGGAAGCTCTTCAATAACTACATCCATATTTTTCACGTCCCCATCACGTAAAATTTGCACCGGAATTTTAGTTCCAGGGCGAATTTCAGCGACATAGTCCATCGTCTCAGCCGCGGAGATAGCGGGCTTGCCATCTAAGGACAACACAATATCCCCTTGCTCAATGCCTGATTTTGCAGCAGGTCCATTAGGTGATACTTGGAAAATCCGTAATCCTTGCATTTGATTGATATTATTATTGTTTGTGCGAATCTGAGGTAATTCACGAGCGGTAATACCAATGTAACCACGAACAACTCGACCATCACGGATGAGTTTTTCCATAATTTTGGTTGCAAGAGGGGTTGGAATTGCAAAGCTGAGTCCTTCGGAGCTGACGCCTTGGCCCGCACTGAACGAAAGTGTGTTAATGCCAACCAGTTCACCTTCTGTATTAATCAGCGCACCACCAGAGTTACCGGAGTTAATTGAGGCATCGGTCTGGAGGAAATTTTGGCGTCGTGTCGAACTTAGTCCTACGCGTCCTGTGGCGCTAATAATTCCTTGAGTGACGGTTTGCCCGAGGTTATAGGGATTTCCAATAGCCAGAACAACGTCTCCAACATGAGTCACGCGTTTTGTATTAATTGGGATCACGGGGAGATTTTCAGCATCGATTTTTAAAACGGCAAGATCAGTCAGCGGATCTGAGCCCACTAACAGTGCGTCGAAAATCGCACCATCTTGTAAAGCCACAAGAATTTGGTCTGGATTATCCACCACATGTTTATTCGTGAGAATGTAGCCGTTGGCGCTTAAGATTACACCAGAACCGAGGGATTGGAGCTCACGACCTGACTGCGAGAAACTGCCTTTGGAACTACTGTAAACATAGACGACGGCGGGGGCAGCACGGCGTACAGCTTTGTTATAGCTCACAGGTTCACTATTGGTTTTTCCATACAGTAAGTCAGCAAGTCCCTGAGGGCGCAACGAGGGGACAGCCACAATAATAATTGAGGCAGTGACCAATCCTAGCAGGACAGACACAAGCAGCTTTTTGACCATATTAAAGGTTACCAAGTTCGCTATGATGGATATGACAGACAGAAAGATGTTTTGAGCATACCATAAAAAAACAGGTACAGCAGAGTGATACTGTACCTGTTTTATTGATTGATCTATGCTGAATTAATGAATTAGTTTTTCATTAATAAGTAGAGTGTTTCACCGCCACGAAGGACTTTCATTGCCAATACTGGTGGCTTGCTCTCGATAATTTTACGGAACTGATCGATACTTTCAACGCGTGTATCGTTCACGCCAAAGATCAAGTCACCTTTCGCTAAACCGACTGCCGCAGCAGGAGATTTAGGCGCGACGCTGTCTACTTGAACCCCTTTCGTGTTGCTCACAACCGCATTAGAGATAGTTGCACCTAACAAAGATTCAGTCAGTTTTTCAGCGTTAGTGGCAGAACCCTCATCACTTTCTAAAACGACTTTCACTTCCATTGGCTTACCTGAACGGATAAGACCAAGAGTGATTTCTTTGCCTAATTGGCTAGTCCCAATTTTGGCTCTTAATTCAGCGAAACTATTAATACGTTTACCATCAACAGAGACTAAAACGTCACCGGATTTGATGCCCGCTTTTGCTGCTGAAGATTTTGGAATGACTTCACTGACAAAGGCGCCACGTTGTGCATCAATGTTAAAGGCTTTGGCAATGTCAGAGTTCATCTCTGTGCCTTTAATTCCTAAGATACCGCGCTTAACTTCACCGTGTTTGATTAGCTGTTCACTCAGGCTTTTCGCCATATTACTTGGGATAGCAAATCCGATACCGATATTTCCGCCACCCGGCGCTAAAATCGCGGTGTTAATCCCGATTAGCTCACCATTTAAGTTAACCAGGGCGCCACCTGAGTTACCACGGTTGATGGACGCATCTGTTTGGATAAAGTTCTCTAATCCTTCCAGATTTAATCCACTACGACCAAGCGCAGAGATAATTCCCGATGTCGCTGTTTGTCCTAAACCGAATGGGTTACCAACAGCGACCGCAAAATCACCAACGCGCAGTTTGTCTGAGTCAGCAATAGAAACCGCAGTTAAGTTCTTAATATCTTTAGTATTGCTGATTTTTAATAACGCAATGTCAGTTTGTGGATCTTTACCAATCAGCTTGACGTCAATTTCACGACCATCATTCAGCTGAATTTGGATTTTATCCGCGCCATCAATAACGTGATTGTTGGTTAAAACATAACCTTGTGTCGCATCAATGATGACACCAGAACCTAAGCCCTCAAAAGGGCGCACGCTTTGTTGCTGTGATGGCGTATTAGGACCAAAGAAGAATTTCAGTTCTTCTGGAATTTGTTGATTTTGTACTCGAGTGCCTGAAACATGGATATTCACGACCGCAGGCAGCACTTTTTCTAGCATTGGCGCTAAGCTTGGCATGTTTTGGCTTTGCGCTGTCACCGGTAATGTCGCGGGTAGTGCGGCGCTACTAATTGTAGGGATCGTGGATAGTGTTAAACCTAAACTCATTGCAACTGCTGTCAGAAAGAAATTTTTTCTTTTCATCATTCCGTAGATTCTCTCAATAGAAAATATCAACTCATGTGGATGGACTTATCAATGGAGCATTAAGGACACATGAGCTGAGGTATTTGTTGGTCTCAAATAATGATTTACTGATGACTATGACCATGGATTATGCGGAAAAGTTCCCGATGCGGATAGTACTTATCCACAATTTTACATCCATTTACATGATGTTGAGATGAAGTATTCACTTCTATACAGTAGCTAAACTAACTCTAAGATTTTATTCGGAATTAGAATGTTTTGGTAGGATGAATAACACCACCAGTAACGGATGCTACTGGTGGCAGAATCAACGAATTATTTTTCTTTTTCTTCGAGAGGGCGGAATAATCCTGAAGCACCCTCGGAGTAATCTCTCGGTGGCATTTTAACCGGAGCTTGGTCATTATCAGCTTCAGACTCAGTCAAACGATAATGGAATGGATTATCTTGCATATCAGGCATTAACTCAGAAGAGCTTTGTGCCATATGTTGGTACAGTTGGCGATAATCGCGTGCCATTTTATCTAATAACTCTGCGCTGCGAGCAAAATGGCTAACGAGTTCTTTACGATACTCTTCTAGCTCAGTGCTTTTTTTATCTAATTCAGCTTGTGCCGTTTTTTGTTGACGAAGTTTTGGATTGCCATAACGCACAACCAATGCGCCGATGATAAAGCCAACAACTAATCCTATTAGTGCATACTCCCAAGTCATGCTAACTCCTTCGTTTACTTCAATCAAAATTCACAGAAAATGGTTGCCAAAATTTAGCTCGATTACCCTAACTATACCTGTTAATAGCACGTCTGTTAATGCTAAAGAGTGGAATAATAAAGCGAAATTCCTTACTCTATGTTGAATAGTTAATCGAAAGTTAAATGCTAACAGAATCTGGTTATAATAAAGGCAGTGTATATCATATAACGGTAAAAAAAACCGAAAATTTTAAGGATTACTCAGTTGATGTCGCCGATGCCCCCTACTATGCGTTACCAACAAGCTCTAGAGCAAGGCAATTACCAGCCTGATGACGTACAAAAACAAGCCGTAGAGCGATTAGATAAGATTTATCAGCAACTTTGCAGCGCGACACCTTGCTTCCCAAATGAAAAACCGACCGGACTTAAACAACGCTTTGGACGCTTATTGGGCAATAAACCAGCAGTAAAAAATTGCCGCCCTGTTCAAGGTCTATATATGTGGGGGGGCGTTGGGCGAGGTAAAACGTGGTTGATGGATATGTTTTACGATAGCCTACCGGGTGAGCGAAAACTGCGTCTGCACTTTCACCGTTTTATGAAGAAAGTACAGGAAGATTTAATGTCACTGCAAGGACAAGAAAATCCACTGGATATCATCGCTGATGAATTCAAAAAACAGACGGATGTTTTGTGTTTCGATGAGTTTTTTGTTTCAGATATTACTGATGCGATGATTCTAGGAACCTTATTAGAAGGACTGTTTGCTCGCGGAATTACGTTAGTTGCCACCTCCAACATCATCCCTGACAATCTTTACCGCAACGGGTTACAACGTGCTCGATTCTTACCCGCAATAGAACAAATTAAAACCTATTGCGATGTGATGAATGTGGATGCGGGTATTGACTACCGCTTGAGAACACTGACACAAGCTCACCTATTTTTATCACCGATTAATGAGCAAAATCGCCATCATCTAGATGAAGTATTTGTGAAACTCGCTGGCAAAGAAGGGCAGCAAAGTCCAGTATTGGAAGTTAACCATCGGAAAATGCAGGCAATTCGCTCCGCGGAAGGTGTATTAGCGATTAGCTTCAAAGTATTGTGTGAAGAGC
This sequence comes from Providencia alcalifaciens DSM 30120, assembly GCF_000173415.1. Lineage (GTDB taxonomy): Bacteria > Pseudomonadota > Gammaproteobacteria > Enterobacterales > Enterobacteriaceae > Providencia > Providencia alcalifaciens. The sequence continues at coordinate 117,115 of NZ_ABXW01000047.1, forward strand.
CTCGCAGCCAAAATGATTATATTTACCTCTCAAATTGTTATCACACAGTGCTTCTTTACGATGTGCCCGTGATGGGGCTGAAAGACGAAAACCCAGCCAGACGTTTTCTCGCGCTTATTGATGAGTTCTATGAACGTAAGGTAAAATTGATGATCAATGCACAGGTGTCGATGGATTCACTTTATCAAGGGCAACTTTTGGCGTTTGAATATCAGCGCTGCCTTTCTCGCTTGCAAGAAATGCAAAGTGAAGAATATTTGAAAATCCCGCATTTATCATAGAAGCCAAAGAGGAAATGAGTCTCAAGGACGTCGTTTTCTCTCCAGATTTATGCGTGCTTTTTGAACATGCGGTACTAATTGTTTATTTGAACGTAAAAAAAATGCATTTGGGGTCGATTTTTGTTGCTGACTTCTCTATAATCTTGCGACCCCACGTTACGGCGTTGTTTTTTATTTCCCAAAAAATAACGCATTAATGCCAGCTAGGCTGCTCGAAGGGGTGGGTTTGCTGGACAATGAGTCGCGTGAACCTCGCTATATTTTACGAACATGAGTGTTCACACAACGTGTAACTTCAATATTGGGTAAGTTTTAATGAAAACTTTTACAGCTAAACCAGAGACCGTAAAACGCGACTGGTATGTTGTTGATGCAGATGGCAAAACTTTAGGCCGTCTTGCAACTGAAATTGCTAGCCGTCTGCGCGGTAAGCATAAAGCGGAATATACTCCGCATGTGGATACTGGTGATTACATCATCGTTCTGAATGCAGAAAAAATTGCTGTTACCGGCAAAAAACGCGAAGACAAAATCTACTATCGCCACACAGGCCATATTGGTGGAATCAAGCAAGCAACTTTCGAAGAGATGATTGCTCGTAGTCCTGAGCGTGTGCTTGAAATCGCGGTTAAAGGCATGTTGCCAAAAGGACCTCTGGGTCGTGCAATGTACCGTAAACTGAAAGTTTACGCAGGTAATGAGCACAACCACGCGGCACAACAACCGCAAGTTCTTGACATTTAATCGGGATTATAGCAATGGCTGAAAATCAATACTACGGCACTGGTCGCCGCAAAAGCTCATCTGCTCGTGTCTTTATTAAGCCGGGTAGCGGTAACATCACAATCAATCAACGTACACTGGAACAATACTTTGGTCGCGAAACTGCGCGCATGGTAGTTCGTCAGCCGTTAGAACTGGTTGAAATGTTAGAAAAACTGGACCTGTACATCACTGTTAAAGGTGGTGGTATCTCTGGTCAGGCAGGCGCAATCCGTCACGGTATTACTCGTGCACTGATGGCTTATGATGAGACTCTTCGTTCTGATCTGCGTAAAGCTGGTTTCGTTACCCGTGATGCGCGTTCTGTTGAACGTAAAAAAGTGGGTCTGCGCAAAGCACGTCGTCGTCCACAGTTCTCAAAACGTTAATTTATTGCCCTCTGGGCATAAAATTGATGAAAAAACCCGCCTTTATGGCGGGTTTTTTATTACAGGCAATAAACAAAATATTGATTCATCGTGATTTAATTAAAATAAAGATAGGTGAAAGGAATTATTTTACTATTTCTCCCTCTTTTTGCGCTATATCGCAAATCTGGTAAAAATATAATCAAGTTAAGTGTGGAGTTAACTTTAAGCTTCTTATGCTTAATAAATAATAATTTATAGCTATTTATTCTGATTGTTGCTGTCCGATACCGCCTCTAATAAAATTAACCGATGATTTTCTCAGGGTTAGCCCCCTAAGCTGTACAAAATCTGTTAGACTATGCCCCAGTTTTTTATTTGATTATTTCTCGCTTCCATGAAGCGAGAGGGTTGTGCTGACTTTCAAAATGGATTTGGAAGGTTAAGTACATGGGATTTTAAAAATGAAAATAATGAATTAATCCTTTAATTAGGGATCATTATTTTTATCATTTGGAGGTTTTAATGGCTGTTGCTCCTAATAAACGTTCGGTAATGACATTGTTTTCAGGCCCAACTGATATTTTTAGCCATCAAGTACGTATCGTACTCGCTGAAAAAGGTGTTAGTGTTGAAATTGAACATGTCGAGCCAGGTCATATGCCTCAAGACCTTATTGATCTTAACCCGTATCAAAGCGTACCAACGCTGGTGGATCGTGACCTGACTCTGTATGACCCACACATCATTATGGAATATCTCGATGAGCGTTTCCCGCATCCACCATTAATGCCAGTTTATCCAGTGGCTCGTGGTACAAGCCGTCAGCTGATGCACCGCATTCAGAGAGACTGGTATTCACTAATGACTAAAATCGAGAAAGGGACTGCACAAGAAGCAGAAACCGCTCGCCGTCAATTAGCCGAAGAGTTGATCGCAGTTTCTCCAGTATTTGCTGAGATGCCATTCTTCATGAGTGATGAATTTAGCTTAGTAGACTGCTACTTAGCACCACTCTTATGGCGTTTACCTGTATTAGGTATCGAATTAAAACCATCTAGCAGCAAGCACTTACAGATGTATATGCAGCGTGTATTTGAACGTGATGCATTCTTAGCGTCATTAACTGAATTAGAGCGTGAAATGCGCCTATCAGCACGAGGCTAAGTCGGATGATGGAAATGGCACCAATGACACCACGTCGCCCTTATCTGCTGCGCGCCCACTATGAGTGGTTGCTGGATAATGATATGACTCCGCATTTGGTGGTTGATGTCACTCTTCCAGCGGTGAATGTTCCGATGGAATTTGCTCGTGATGGGCAAATTGTTTTAAATGTTGCCCCTCGTGCAGTGGGTAACTTTGAAATTACCAATGAAGAAGTGCGATTCAATGCACGATTTGGCGGCGTACCTCGCCAGGTATATGTGCCAATGGCTGCCATCATGGCGGTGTATGCTCGCGAAAATGGCGCGGGCATGATGTTTGAACCTGAAGCGGCTTATGATGAGCACTTTGATGGTGAAGATGATGCAGCTGATGAAACACTGTCGGACAACATCGTGTTGGTTCACGATGAGGTACCTCAAACTGAAGAGCCTTCATCTCCAGATGATGAACCACCAAGACCCCCGAAAGGTCGTCCTGCGTTACGCGTCGTAAAATAAGCGTGAGACCTAGTAGGTAATTGAATAAAAAGAGGAAGAAATTCCTCTTTTTTTATATCTGAAGAAACGTCAGTATTCCCTCTGCAGCACCTCGTCCTTCGGCAATCGCCGTGACGACTAAATCAGAACCATGCACAACATCTCCTCCGGCAAAAATTTTCGGGTTTGAGGTTTGATAAGCATAGCGATGATGGCGTGGCGCAATAATTCTTCCATCCTTATCATATTGAACGGCATGCTCTTTAAGCCAAGGTAGTACCTCTGATTCAAAACCGAACGCCATAATAACCACATCGGCAGGGTATAGGATTTTTTTCGTGGCTATCGCGTTATTCTCAGTATTAACAAAACTGATGCTAATCACGTGATTTTCAGTATTAGTATTGATGCTAACGGGCTGTAAATGAAAGTGAAATTGTGCGCCTTCTTCTTGCGCATGGATAACTTCCCTTGTTGTCGCTGGCATTTCATTCATGCTACCACGGTAGATACAATGAACTTGGTTCGCACCTTGACGAATAGCGCTACGTACACAATCCATCGCGGTATCCCCAGCACCCAACACTACAACATTTTTATGAGCAAGCGAAATATAAGGAAACTGCGGATCATCAGGGTAGCCTAGTAAATGGTGCGTATTACCCATTAAATAAGGGAGCGCCTGATAAGCGCCTATAGCGCTCTCGTTGGGTAGGCAACCAGAGACGGGCTTATGGGTACCTGTACCCACAAAAATCGCATCAAACTCATTGACCAGAGTTTCTAATGGGATATCTTTCCCAACCTCGGTATTCAATTTAAACGTAATGCCCATCTCTTCGAAAATATGTCGACGACGCTGCATTATCTGTTTTTCCAACTTAAACGCAGGGATGCCAAAAGTGAGTAACCCACCAATTTCAGGGAATTTATCAAAAACCGTGGCTTGAACACCATGACGAGCCAAAATATCGGCACAAGAAAGCCCCGCTGGACCTGCTCCAATGATGGCTACACGCTTGCCTGTACTGCGAACATGGGAAAGGTCAGGGCGCCAGCCTTGTTCAAAGGCACTGTCTGTAATATAACGCTCCAAATGACCAATAGTGACGGAGCCAAACGTTTCATCTAGGACACATGCAGCTTCACATAATCTTTCCTGAGGGCAAATTCGCCCACAAATTTCAGGCAGGCTATTGGTATGATGACAAAGCTCTGCAGCTTCGAGAATTCGCCCTTCACCTGCAAGTTTTAACCAGTTGGGAATAGGATTGTGTAATGGGCATTTCCACTCACAATATGGGCTTCCGCAAGACAAGCAGCGTTGAGCTTGATTCTGCGCTTCGAGGCCACTCATTGGCTGATAAATTTCCACAAATTCAATTTTGCGAATAGTTAGCGCTTTTTTATTGGGCTCACGACGGGGCGAACCTCTATTTGAAGAGGACATAGTCACCTTTTCAGCCAAATTCTTTTATGGGAATGACACAAATTGAAGTTTACTTTGATAGCATTGATATAAATAGTGATTATCGTAATAAAGTTGCTAATACAGGGATGAATATCTCATTGTGACCGGCGATTTAATGAGCAGGATCGATATTTCGTATGAAACCCCATCCGAAACAGCCCTGTTTGATATATGATTCAGTGAGAATTTAACTAAGGGGTGGTTATGAAAGTACTTCGCGGTCTAGCACAATACTATGTTGACCTGATGATGAAACTGGGCTTAGTGCGTTTCTCTTTGCTTCTCGCATCAGCGTTAGTTGTGCTCGCCATGATAATGCAAATGGCGGTAGCGATTTTTCTTCGTGGGCAAGTTGATAGCCTCGATATGGTCGGTTCGATTTTCTTTGGGTTAATTATAACGCCATTAGCGGTTTATTTTCTTTCGGTGGTGGTTGAGCAATTGGAGGAGTCTCGCCAGCGTTTAACTCGGATGGTGGACAAACTCGAGGTTATGAGAAAGCGCGATTCAGAACTCAATACTCAATTACAGGGCAATATTGAGCAACTGAATCTCGAAATTTTAGAGCGTGAAAAAGCCGAAAGTGCCCATCTTGAGTTGTTAGAGCAACTCAAACAAGAAATGAAATACCGCGAACAAACACAAATTGAATTTGAGCAGCAGTCCGTTTTACTACGCTCATTTCTCGATGCTTCCCCTGATCTTGTTTATTATCGTAATGAAAATAATGAATTTTCCGGTTGTAACCGTGCAATGGAGCTGCTCACGGGTAAAAGTGAAAAACAGCTGGTCGGCTTAACGCCATTAGATATTTATGATGAAGAAATTGCGGCTAAAGTGATGGAAACGGATGAGAAAGTTTTCAGACACAATGTCGCGCTAACTTATGAACAGTGGTTGGTTTACCCTGATGGGCGTAAAGCGTGTTTTGAACTACGCAAGGTTCCATTTTATGACCGAGTGGGTAAACGTCACGGGCTGATGGGCTTTGGACGGGATATTACCGAGCGTAAGCGCTATCAGGAGGCGTTAGAGAACGCCAGTAGAGAGAAGACTACCTTTATCTCAACGATCAGCCACGAGCTTCGTACGCCGCTTAATGGCATTGTAGGGCTTAGCCGTATTTTATTAGATACCAAACTAACCAAAGAACAATCAAGCTACTTAAAAACAATTCATGTCAGTGCGGTGACGTTAGGGAATATTTTTAATGACGTGATTGAGATGGATAAAATCGAGCGTCGCAAAGTTCAATTGGATAACCAACCTGTGATGCTGCCTGAATTTGTCAATGATTTAGAAAATCTCAGTGGATTACTGGTTCAGCCGAAAGGTCTGAAGTTTGTCATGGATGTCGCGCACGGTCTGCCTAAAACAATTCTGACTGATGGCACTCGTTTACGCCAAATCTTGTGGAATTTGATCGGCAATGCGGTGAAATTCACTCAAAAAGGTGAAGTGAAACTGAGCATTTGGCGAGAAGCTGACAATAAACTGATTTTCCAAGTGAAAGACAGTGGAATTGGTATTCCAAAAGATGAATTAGATAAAATCTTTGCGATGTACTATCAAGTGCGTGATTCTGCTGGCGGACGTCCAGCAACGGGAACGGGGATTGGACTTTCTGTATCCCGTAGGTTAGCACAAAGTATGGGTGGCGATATTCGCGTAGAAAGTGACATAGGGCAAGGTTCCACATTCACACTGTCGATTATCGCCCCAGAAGTTGAGGCTGAAATCGAAGAGCAGCAACAGGATGACGATGATTATCCGTTACCAGCCCTTCATATCTTACTAGTAGAAGATATTGAACTAAATGTGGTTGTGGCGTGTTCTGTGCTAGAGAATCTTGGCAATACGGTTGATGTTGCAATGACAGGTAAAGATGCCTTAGAGATGTTCGCACCTGGAGAATATGATTTAGTCCTATTAGATATTCAACTCCCAGATATGACTGGATTCGATATCTCTAAACAGCTTAAACAACAATATGATAAGGAAGATTTACCGCCATTAATTGCGTTGACAGCTAACGTACTCAAAGACAAAAAAGAGTACTTTGACGCAGGAATGGATGGCGTTCTGAGCAAACCATTATCAGTACCTGCACTGACTCACGTGATTGAGCAGTTCTGGGGTGAAAATGCATCTTCAAATGATCCGCATGAGGAGCAAGTGGATATGGCAGAGGTTGATGAATCTATTTTAGATTGCGAAATGTTAGAGCAATACATTGAATTAGTGGGACCAAAACTGATTTATGACGGCTTAGAAGTGTTTGAAAAAATGCTGCCGGGATATTTAGCCATTCTCGATTCTAATATGGTGGCTAAGGATCAGAAGGGAATTGTTGAGGAAGCTCACAAAATTAAAGGCGCGGCAGGTTCGGTTGGACTCAAAAATTTACAGAAACTCGCTCAGCAGATTCAATCCCCTGAATTACCAGCGTGGTGGGACAACGTGCAAGAGTGGGTGGATGAGTTAAAACAGGATTGGAAGTCAGATATAGAAACATTAAGAAACTGGGTGGATGGTCGTACAAAAAAATAACCCCAACCTAAGTTGGGGTGCGCGAATACTGCGCCAACACCAGGGAAATCATTGATTCGCTTATAATTTTTATCTTAGGCGAATCATTAAAATCTATTTGTCACGACTCAGACGTTATCAAGATACCAAAATTTAGCGAACCTGTTACAAGATTCATTAAAATCTGTGATGAAGATTGATGTTTGTCTGCTTTCGCTCTGGGGAGTAATTTACTACAAAAGGACGAAGATATGAAATCAATTGCGGTAATTTTAAGTGGCTGTGGTGTTTTTGATGGAAGTGAGATTCATGAATCAGTGCTAACTATGCTTGCTTTAAGTAAAAATAATGCAGAAGTTCACTTTTTTGCACCAGATGAAGATCAAGCTACTGTAATCAATCATATTAATGGTGAGTTAAAAACAGAAACTCGTAACCAAATGGAAGAGTCTGCGCGTATTTCTCGTGGAAAAATAGCGCCTTTATCATCAGTAGACCCCTCTAAGCTAGATGCCCTTATAATTCCTGGTGGTTTTGGTGTGGCGAAAAATTTATGTAATTTTGCGACCAAAGGCAGTGAATGTGAAATTAATAAACAACTATTAAGTTTAGTGCAGGTCATGCACCAACAGAAAAAGCCGCTAGGGCTGATGTGTATTGCTCCTGTCATGCTACCGAAGATGTTAAATACATCAGTGAAACTGACAATTGGCAATGATACTGAAACGATTGCCCAAATTGAAAAGATGGGGGGGCTGCATGTGGAGTGTACCGTTGATAACATTGTGGTAGATGAAAATAACAAAGTTGTTACAACACCTGCTTATATGCTGGCTCAATCTATTGCTGAGGCAAATGTCGGTATCAATAAGCTGGTTGAGAAAGTATTAGAAATGGCGTAGTTAATCCAATGCAAAAGTTTGTTTCTCGCTTGTGGTATTGGTTAAAGAAGATCACACTTTCATTACTTGCCCTCTGGTTAGTCTCTGTTGTGATCTTCAAATTTATACCCGTCCCCTTTTCTGCAGTGATGGTCGAAAGACAACTTTCTGCATGGCTAAACTTTAATTTTTCTTATGTTTCTCATTCGACTTGGGTTGGTGAGAAACAGATATCTCCCTATATTTATCTCGCTGTCATTGCCTCAGAAGATCAAAATTTTCCACATCATTGGGGATTTGATTTGAATGCAATTGAACGTGCATATAAGCATAATTCGAGTAATAAACAGACAGTTAGAGGGGCTTCTACAATCTCTCAGCAAACAGTGAAAAACCTATGGTTATGGGATGGAAGAAGCTGGTTAAGAAAAGGGATTGAGACAGCTATGACACCTATTATGGAGTTGATGTGGTCAAAAACCAGAATACTGACTGTTTATCTTAATATTGCAGAGTTTGGTGAGGGTGTTTTTGGTGTGGAAGAGGCTGCAAATAAATTCTTCAATAAGCCTGCTAGTAAGCTTTCTCGGCAGGAGGCTGCACTTTTAGCTGCCGTTTTACCTAATCCTCATAGATTCCATGTAAAAAATCCATCTTCGTATGTTTTGAGAAGGCAGGCGTGGATACTGAATCAGATGAGCTTATTAGGAGATAGGAATTATCTGAAAAATAACGATATCGGTGAGGAATAAGAAAAAAGCCATGAATTTGACTTCATGGCTTGGCTTTTTGTCACAATAGGTTACTAATTATAATCAATTGAGATAAGTAAATGCTGTCGTTACTCGACGAACGCCATCTGTTTCACTTGCAATTTTTGCCGCTGCAGCACCTTCTTGTTGAGTGAGTACGCCTAATAAGAAGACTTCCCCATTCTCAGTAATCACTTTAACGCTACCAGATTTCACCTCATCACTGGCTAAAATCTTGGATTTCACCTTTGTGGTTAACCATGTGTCTTTAGACGCTGTACCTAAGTCAACAGGCTGACCTTGACGTACCTCGTTATAGACTTTTTCAGTACCATCAACGTTGCTGGCGATTTGTTTGGCTTTGTCTGCCAATGACATATCGGGAGATTGACCCGTCAACAACACATTGCCTTTATAGGCTGTTGCGATGATGCGGGAATTATTGGTGATATCTTTATTTTTATTGAGCTGACCGCTGACACGCGCTTCTAACGTACCATCATCAACTTGTTGACCAACAGAGCGCGGGTCTGTCGCGCTTTTGGTCGCAACTGCTGCCGTACCTACGACGGCTGCACCAATACAACCTTGTAAAAGAACTGCACTAAACATTATGGCAAAAATCGGGAGTAATCGCATTTTGTCTCCTTAGTCGTTCTGATGAGGAAAGAGCGTGTTATCGATAAGGTCACACAGACAATTGACAGTGAGTAAGTGCACCTCTTGAATTCTGACACTATGCTGGGATGGAATACGAATTTCAACATCTTGTGGTCCTAAAAGACCAGCAAGCTCACCACCATCATAGCCTGTTAGCGCCACGATAGTCATATCGCGAGTCACTGCGGCTTCTACGGCTTTAATAATATCGGCGCTGTTACCGTGGGTTGAGATAGCCATTAGCACATCACCATGCTGCCCCAGAGCTCTTACTTGCTTCGCATAGATTTCGGTGGGCTGTTTACTGCCTGAAATTGCAGTCAGTACCGTATTGTCTGTATTTAGCGCGAGTGCGGGTAAGCTTGGGCGCTCAGTTTCAAAACGGTGGATCATACTGGCAGCAAAACGCTGTGCTGTTGCTGCGGATGCGCCATTACCACAACACAAAATTTTATTACCATTAAGCAGTGACTGCACCATCATCATCGCAGCTCGAGAAATAGCATCAGGCAGGGCTTCTGCAGCAGCAATCTGAGTTTGAATGCTTTCAGTAAAGCAAACTTTTATTCTATCTAGCACTTACTTATATTCCTGTTCACTGAGATTAAATGCGTTTTGAATCCACTGAAACTGTTTGCCGGTGATCGCACAGATATCAAAGCGGCAAGGTGTTGTTTCAAAACTTTGTTGTTGTTGAGCAAGCCAATATTGCGCGGTTGCCAATATTTTTCTGCGTTTGTGCCAGTTTACTGATAAAAGTGCATCTCCGTAATGACTATTCTTGCGAAAACGGACTTCTACGAATACCCAGCTCGATTTATCTCGCATGATTAAATCGATTTCGCCTGCACGATTTCGGACATTACGTGCTACAAAGGTAAGTCCTTGCTGTTTTAAATAGGAGAGCGCTTGGTTTTCGTAGTATTTACCAGTTAACCATTTTAATGATTTTTCTACTGTTTTCATGACATCCTTGTCTGAAAATTAGGCAGCGATAAGGCTGCCTAATTCATGTTATTGTGCCGGCTTAACTTGTCCTTGCTTGAATTGCAACCAAGGTAATTCGCGGTAAATCACACAGTTTTCGTGCACACTTAACATACCTGATGCCCCATTAACACGGAACTGACCATTGTTTTGTAGGTTATCGTAGTTATTTGCCAGTGACCATGCATCAATCCCCATTGCATACAGGCGGAATAGAGAATAGTCATTATTCACTTTTCCTTGTGCTTGTTTGCGTAGATTGTTGTTTGCACCTGCGAGTAATGGCACTTCACTGAACTTCACACCTTCCATCTCAAAGCGGTAATCCGCGTTCGAATTTCCTTGGTTACTGCGTGAACTTGCATATAAAGCAGGGCGTTGGCGAGAGCTAATTGCCATTTCTATCATCGGTTTGACAAGGGTTAACTCATCGCGTGTTGCCACGATATAGACCGCATCAATGCTACCGTTTGCTTGTTCCACGCCTTGCGTAGCAACATTAATTGGGGTTCCCGTCATGCGGATCCCTTGACCTCGGTTGATCGATTCTTTTAAAGATGCAGTAGAACCAAATGTTTGCATTAATGCAGTCCCGCCACCTTTTGCTTGCCACTCTTCGGCAAAGGCTTTTGCGATACGGTCACCAAATGGTGACGCGGGCACTAAGACTAAAGGCATTTGTTTACCCTCTAATCTCATTTGGTTAGCGGCATTTTTCGCTTCATCTTCAGGGGATAAAGAGAAATAACAGAGATTGGTACGAGGCTGTAATTGGTTTGCGTCTAATTCATTCAGTGCCAAAACATTTACTGGCGCGTTCATTTGAGCAATAGCTTGAACGTCTGATTTCAGTAATGGACCAACAATTAAGTTATAACCTTCAGAGGTCGCTTGAGCGACTAACTGCGGCATAGCCTTACCTTGAGTATCAAAGACTTTAACGCTTTGAGTATTGGTCGGAACTGCGTCAATACTGACGGTTGATGAAGCAACTTCAGTATTCGCATTTTCATTCACCGTAGCGGCAACTTCTTGGTAAATCTGATCGAGCACATCATTCCCTGAGCCTTGTGATGCGGCAGGTGCAGTAGACGCTTGAGAGACTGGGGATGACGGCAGGCCTTTTTGTGCATCAAGGAAGCCTTGCATGATAGCTTGACCAAAAACTTGCCCTTGTCCGCTCATTGGCAAAAATAGTGCAATGCGTGGATTGGCGCCGACTTTAGTAATAGTACCTTGCACTAATGCTGTCGGGAGATTTTTTGCCCCAGGGTTATGTGGGTAACGGGTTTTCCAATCGTCGATGCCAGTGCGTAGTGCTTCTGGGTCATCTTTATTATTTTGGTAGATATCCAGCAGGTCGACCCAACCCAGTAGAATATTTTCGTCAGCTTCGATTCCTTGAATCTGTTCTGGCTTCATTTGTGTTAACATCAGCCACAGAGAATCAATATTCGCTTGATGTTGTGCCGGATCGGTTAATAAAGGCTCTTGGCTAATATAAACGCGCAGGACATCCATTGATGGTTTGCCTTGAGCAGCATCGATAATGGACTGGTAATGGCTGGCGTCAGAAACACTAGGCTGCTGAGTTGCGGTCGTGGTTGTCGAGGATTCGATTTGGCATCCAGTTAATGCCAAAGTGGACAACATCGCAGTGCAGAGTAATCTTTTTTCAAATGCAAAAAAATTGAAGGACGCATACTGTATCCAATGGTGTATTTTTCAATTGCTTAATTTTAAACCGGCTATTCGGATGAAACAATGAATCAACCTAATCAAGCAGTGGTTATGGCATCCACGCTTTACATTGTGCCTACCCCAATTGGTAACATGGGAGATATCACGCAACGTGCGTTGGATGTGCTTAAACATGTTGACCTAATTGCTGCGGAAGACACAAGGCATTCAGGCATTCTATTACAGAATTTTGCCATCAATGCGCGCATGTTTGCGCTACACGATCATAACGAGCAGCAAAAAGCAGATCAATTAATTAGTAAGCTTCAACAAGGAGATAGTATCGCATTAGTCTCGGATGCAGGTACACCTTTAATTAATGATCCTGGCTATCATTTAGTCAACCGCTGCCGTGAAGCTGGTATTCGAGTTGTCCCTCTACCGGGGGCGTGTGCGGCAATTACGGCGTTGTCAGCCGCAGGTTTACCTTCAGATCGTTTTTGCTATGAAGGTTTCTTGCCCGCCAAAACCAAGGGACGTAAAGACGTTCTGCAATCTTTAGAGCAAGAAACTCGCACGCTGATTTTTTATGAATCCACTCACCGTTTATTAGACAGTTTAGCAGACATGGTGGAAGTATGGGGACCAGAGCGTCGCGTGGTTTTAGCGCGAGAATTGACCAAAACATGGGAGTCTATTGAAGGGCGACCTGTTGGGGAGTTACTTGCATGGGTCAAAGAAGATGAAAATCGCCATCGCGGTGAGATGGTGCTGATAGTAGAAGGGTATAAGCCCCAAAATGATGAATCAGCGATTACGCCAGATGTTCTTCGTACTTTAGGTTTGCTACAAAAAGAGTTACCACCGAAAAAAGCAGCGGCAATTACCGCAGAAATTTACGGTCTGAAGAAAAACCAGTTATACAAATTGATGCTTGACCAGCAAGACGATGAGTAAATTTTATTCAAGTGTAGGTTTTGACGTAAATTGCCTGCTATAGAGTCTGTACAAGCTATCACAAAGTGCCTATAATTCGCCGCGGAGTTGGTCAGACAACCGCTGCTTTATCGTAGTCCCTTCGGGAGACGGGTAGAGGGGAGGAAAGTCCGGGCTCCATAGGGCAGGGTGCCAGATAACGTCTGGGAGGCGCGAGCCTACGACAAGTGCAACAGAGAGCAAACCGCCGATGGCCTGTTTACAGGATCAGGTAAGGGTGAAAGGGTGCGGTAAGAGCGCACCGCGCGACTGGCAACAGTTCGTGGCATGGTAAACTCCACCCGGAGCAAGACCAAATAGGGGTTCATATGGTGCGGCCCGCATTGAACTCGGGTAGGTTGCTGGAGCCAGTGCGCAAGTGCTGGCCTAGATGAATGGTTGTCCACGACAGAACCCGGCTTACCGACCAACTCCCATTTTTTCGTCATACTTCAAGTTGTGACTGCGTTGGCTTCACTCGTCAACCCAAGTCACATACTTGTGTATGCTCCTAGGGATTTCCTCATTTTGCCGCCTTGGCACACCTCGAATTATTTAGAAAAAATTTTCATTTGCACATTTTCCTATCAATACGCCATATCCACCGTCAACATCGCAAGGCAGTGATACAAATCAATATGTGTGCTGGGGACTTAAATACAATAATGGTATTTAAAATGCATGTTAAAGAGCTGGGCGGAAATGATAAAAAAACCATCAATACGATATCCACGTCGTTCTGGTACCGTTGGCGGAAAACTCCCTTGGAATGATTGGCGTAATGCGTCGACGTGGCGGAAAGCTGTGCAAATCACGCTATTGGCGATCAATATTTATATTGGCATCACGTTCTATTATTGGGTGCGTTATTACGAAACCGGAGGAATGACATTTTACCTTCCTCGCCCAGGCGGTATTGAAGGTTGGCTGCCTATCGCGGGATTAATGAACTTAAAATACACTATCGAAATGGGGGGATTACCGCCAATTCATGCCGCATCGATGTTTCTTTTGGCTTCTTTTATTATCATTAGCTTATTACTGAAAAAAGCATTCTGTTCATGGATGTGTCCAATAGGCACGATATCGGAATACACGGGGAAAATAGGGCAGAAACTTTTTCGTTTTCAAATCAAAGTCCCTAAATGGCTCGATATTCCCCTAAGAGGATTAAAATACCTATTATTAGTCTTCTTCCTCTATATCTCGCTATCAATGCCTGCACAGATGATCCAATACTTTATGATGTCACCTTACGGGATCATTATTGATGTCAAAATGCTCGATTTCTTTCGTTATATTAGTAGTGCTTCCCTTATCACTGTTTGCGTTCTTGTGGTGATTAGCTTATTTATTCGTAATGCTTGGTGCCGTTATCTATGCCCTTACGGCGCATTATTGGGGCTATTCTCTTTATTCTCACCGTTTAAAATTCACCGCAATGCGGAAAGTTGTATTGATTGTGGGAAATGTGCCAAAAATTGCCCATCACGGATCCCTGTTGATCAATTAATTAAGGTCAGAACGGTCGAGTGTACGGGATGCATGACATGCGTTGAATCATGCCCTGTTGCATCAACATTGACTTTTTCACTACACACTCCGACTCAAAAACATCAACGTTCATTATCAGGAGTGTTAATGGCCGTTTTGACGCTCAGCATATTATTTTTGATGATTGGTGTTGCAGTTTACATGGGCGTTTGGGATAGCCCAGTACCCGATAGCTATTGGTTTCACATTATACCGAACGCTAAAATGATAAGTCATTAATTCAAAATAAAAAATGCCCCACAGCATGAGAAATGAGTGGGGCATTGTTGCTTTTTTATTGTGGTAATGGACTAGACTTTAATCTCTCGCTTAGATTTATTTTCTTATTTGCAGCTTGCTGCCGTATTAGTTAACGGCTTGTTTAACCATTTGCAATAACTGGCGTACATCTTCAGGGCGAGTATTGCCGGTAGCTTTATCGATGATGGAGCTATAAATATGGGGAATAATCTTCTTCACGCCAGCATCAAGAGCAATCTGTAAAATTTCAGCAAAATTATCCAAATCAATACCGCCCGTTGGTTCTAAAGAAAAATCAAACTCGGCACATGCTTTGGCGATCGCTTTATATTCCTCGATATGTTTTAAGCCCTGCATATTAAAGAACTTCACAGAATCTGCGCCCATATCTTTGAGCATCATGATGGCTGTTTCAATCGGGACGATGCCATCCGGCGCTTGGGAACTTAATGGTCCCGTTGAAATTTTCACCATACCAACAGTGCCAGTTGGGGAAATCAACGCATTCACAAAAGTTTCATTTTGTCCCAATAACGCACGGCTAATGGGGGCTCCCGTAAACACTTGATTCACATGTTGTGGTTGAATTTCTTTTGAAATCAGAGACACCATGGTGGATTGATTCGGATCGCCCGCGCCTAATCCCACAGACAAGGCATTATCCACTTCTTTGGCGTAAATTTTCATATCCGCAATAGCGCTTTCAAGATCAGGGTAATTTTTGGATAACACGCCAACAACCACAAAGCTTTCCGCAGCGGTATAGATATCTTTGGCGTTTTGATGACTCCCTGCTAAGACGTTTAAGCACACTCGGTCATGGTAAAAATTAGGTGATAACTTCATTTTAAATTCCTTCTACTAATCGACGAATTTTTTGCGAAATAACATCGAGTTGTTCGGTGCTAACGCTACGAATATCAGCTTCAACTTTGCCTTCATTCGCTTTATATTCACGGAAATAAATTGCCGTATCGCCTTGCTTTAAATCAGCCATAATTTGATAGGTCGTTTTGCCAATCGCTTTTTCATCAAAACTGATCTCGGCTCTGGCGATATCGCGTCCAGCGGAATCCCAAACGATGCGTGCTGAAATCCCTGAAATTCCATTTAAATCGTCAAGGAATTTATTCATACGGCTAACCATCTCTGCGCCGGTTTCTTTGGTCGCAGTGAGATATTGTTCGATAGCTAGCGTTAATCCGAGAATACCTTCTTTACCCACTTTCATGGCTCGACCAATCCCTTGAGATTGGCGTTTAACCCATTCAACATACTGTTTTTTACCGATTACCAAGCCACTAGTCGGACCTTCAATTGCCTTGGCGCCGCTATAAATAACGAGGTCGGCACCGGCTTGATAATATGTCGTTAAGTCTTCCTCTGCTGCTGCATCGACAATCAACGGAAGCTGGTGGGCATGGGCCACTTTGGCGGTTTCAGCAACCGTTAACATGCTCTTTTGCACAGTATGGTGGGATTTGATATACAAAATCGCGGCGGTTTGGGGGGTGATTTTTGCCGCGAGTTGTACCGCGCTGCACTCATTAGCAAAGCCAGCTTCAATGACTTTACCGCCGCCTAAGGTGACCATGGTGTCTACGGGGGCACCAAAATTCACGTTATGTCCTTTAGGCAGAATAATTTCGCGAGGAACTGATTTGCTTGAGGAGTGTAAGTTCAAAAGGAGGTCATCATCATCTTGAACAATAACAGCGGCGACGGCTTGGGCAATACCTGCGGATGCACAGGAAACGACGACAGCCGCCTCAACATTTAATAGCTGAGCGATGTATTCCCCAGTTTTGTTCACTAAATCTTTAATTTCAAAATAGTGATTCAGTCCATAAGTGACGCGTTCTACCACTTCTGGTGTCGGAGTCGAAACGCCCAGAATAGTCATTCGACCCGATGCATTGATGACGTGTTTTAATTGATATTTTTCATAGATTGATTGCATGTTCGGTTTCACCTTGCGCAGGAATAATATGTTTTCCACCGACGATGGCAGCAACCGGTACAAAACGATGTGTTCCGATACGGTGTTCCCCTTCTGCATCTGTCAGCTCAGTGGGTTCTTCTTTCAGGTCAAATAAGGTAATGTCTGCATCAAAGCCCGGTCTTAAATAACCTTTGGCTGGAAGAGACAGTAAATCAGCGGCTTTTTCGGTTACGCAGCGTAAAACTTGTTCCGCGCTGAATCCCATACACAGGAATTTAGTCATCACAAAAGCGAGGCTATACACGGGACCATTCACTCGGTTGCGGTGATAAATATCGGAACTAATAATGTCGGGGTAAGTCCCAATGCGCATGGCTTGTTCTGCCACTTTAAAGCTAAAACTTTCGCCACCGTGACCGACATCGAGGATCACGCCGCGGGCTAATGCTCGGGCAATGGACGGTTTCAGATAGCCGTCATCCCCTAAAATTTTATTAGGTTTGCCATTAAAACAGTGGGTGATAATATCGCCACGAGTGAGTAGGTCAGCCACGTCATCAATATTAGGTGGGTTGTTTCCAATATGTACCATTAGCGGAAGCGCGTGTTTCTTCTGCATTTCTTTGGCTTTAATCAGCGGCGCTATACCATTTTCGCCTACCACACTTTTACTCATTCTTGCTTTCATACCAACCACAAAGCCTGGGTGGCGCTCAAGTGCGGCTTGGAAACTCGCATCATCGATATTGTCCATATTGGACAGTTCATTCTGAGCAATAATGCCAATGCGCGAAATATTCAGCAGTGAGAAGACGTTGGTTTTGGATTGAGTGGTTAACCGATAAAACCGATCAATATCATCAGCTCCCACACTGCCCGCATCAACCAGTGAAGTGACACCGCCAGCAGCACCGGCGAGATCAGGTTCATCGAAGTAAATCGGTGACTCTGCAAAACAGTGGGCGTGAGAATCTATCCATCCAGCGCTAACATACCGCTTTCCTTCAAGATCAATAATTTTCTCAGCTTGCTGATTGTGGGAAAGCTCAGGGCCCGCAGCTTCGATTTTTCCGTCTTTGATTAGAATATCGATAATTGAACCATCGATACGCTTGCCCTGTTTGATGATTAGAGAATACATGATTACCTTCTTTATAGTCATACTCGTCAAACTTCAAACCGCAGCGTTGTTGTCTGCTCTTCCGCTACCCTAGTCACATACTTATGTATGCTCCTAGGGATATCGTCGCTTGCCGCCTAGCTGCAGCTTGAATTATTTAGAGTATGCTCAAGTGTTTGTTCTAAGTGATGCAAACCGTCGCATTTGTTCTAAATGCTATTAAGCTGCGAGTGGGAAGAAATACCCAAATAACATCGCACCTAAGATAGCGCCTCCGGCGACAGGTTTTTGCCATACATAGAAAATCAGTGAGCCAATCAGTGCACCAATACCAATTGGAATCGATGCCGCCATCGCTGCCAATATAATCAATGGACCTAAGAAACGACCGGAGGTGTTACCCGCGCCCATCATGACATCTGCGCCAAATGTGGAGTTAGCTTGGGCAATGGTAAACTTACGAGCAAAAACAATAATTAAGCCGATAAGTACACCGAGGAATAAGCCCGTGAGCAGGGAGATCCAAAAGTTAGTGACTAAGATATCCCAGCCAGCCGCTAAAAAGAGGGCTGGAACACCTAAGCCAATACCGGTTTGTAGTGCACCACCGATATCTAAAATCCCCACTAATGACCCTTCTATGATCCGAGCAAACAGGAAACTGGCACCAAAGGCGGCAACCGCCCCGTAAACTCCAGTATCTAGCCCGGCGCGTAACATGGCGACGAAAGCCACTTCGTTAAAAGCACCGAAGCCGTACACCACATACATGTGCGTACCTGCGAAGATCCCAGCAGATAACAAGCCAACAAAGATAGGAAAGGACCATTCTGCGTACCAAAAGTCTTGTTTGTTGATTTCAGTTGTCATGATTATTTCCCGCTCAGCAGTCCGTGGACATATTCAAGCCACAGTGGTTTGTCTAAGTTGAAAGAGGTGATCATCTTCAGGTCAAATTCACGGAAGAAACCACTGAGAACGAACAGCAGAACAACGGTGATCATCATGGTACGCGTGATACGGTTCCAGCCATTGTCATCCACGCCTTTACCAATCAAGATCCCTAACACTAAACCAGGGATTGCGTTACCCATGATTAATTGAGCACAACCGCCGAATAAGGTTGCCCAGAAACCAGAGCGACGACCGGCATCCATTGCGGCTAACCAGAAAATGACAGGCATCACGGTGTTAACCAGTAAGTTAGCTGCCGGTACAAGTACGTTAATCGCGGTAGTTTGCAGTGCTGCGGGTACCGCAGATGCTGTGGTATTTAAGAAGGCGACCACCAATGCCCCAATAATGGCACAGGCAATCGCCATTTTTTTCGGGTTATGCAGAGTGTCTGCCACACTGCGATTTTTGGTCAGTAGCGCTGCGGCGCCCCAGTTAGGAATAATACGATGGTCAACATCTTGGGTGAATGCACCCGCAGCGACAGAAGATGCCCATGCGTTGAAGAAGAAGCCTAAGCCGAACGAGAAGTGTGATGCAGGGTCGCCTTCACATGCGTTTAATTCACCAAGTGTACGGAATGCACCCATACCTTGTATGGTTGGCGCGTGGAACATACGTGCTGCCCCTGCGCCTAAACCGAAGCCGCAAAGACCGCCGATGATAAGGGACATGCCCAATATTTCTAAGAAAGATGCAGTTTCACTCATGGAATTTACTCCAGACCTGATTGCTTTTATTGTTCTGTAAATGGAATTTCGTTGACAGAAAGTAAGGTGACATCCAGCGAAACGTCGAGTACAACACGAAAATGTTCACGTTTGCGTGGCAAAAAGAGAAAAAGAAATTTTTCTGTCCGCGAATGAGAGTGAGCACTAACAACCTCAACATCCTTTGGTTCTATCCGCAGGATAATGTCGGTGCTGTTCTTAAGTACGGTTTTTTGAATCGAATTTAAGGCGTCCGCAATGGCTTTTTGCTTGGTATCGCCTTGCCCTGTCACCCGTACTGTCGTTTCGATAGATTTTTTCATTAAGCGTTGCCGTATTTTTTATTAAAAGCTTTGACTAAGCGCTCGCCTAACTCTTCCTTGTCCATAAAACCGAAACCTAATACATTGCAGCCCTCTGCAATTGCGGTTTCTCCTTCTTCAATCGAACGCATACCATAACGTGCTTTATAGCCATATTTAGTTTGAGCGGTGATAGCGCCTGCGCCACCGCTTCCACAGAATGAAATGCCCAGGTCTGCTTGCTCTTGGTTCATCACATCCCCGAGTTTCATATCGGCAGCGACGCCGGGTACGACAATGGCTTTTCCACCCGCGGTTTCAACGCCAGCAGCCACTTTTTGCCCTTTACCTAAACGATCGCCAATAACAATAACTATCTGTTTCATAAAATATTCTCCAAAAAATTTAA
Source organism: Providencia alcalifaciens DSM 30120 (assembly GCF_000173415.1). GTDB lineage: Bacteria > Pseudomonadota > Gammaproteobacteria > Enterobacterales > Enterobacteriaceae > Providencia > Providencia alcalifaciens. The sequence continues at coordinate 137,338 of NZ_ABXW01000047.1, forward strand.
TGCTAAAAATTAATCATTAGAACGGGCAACTTCAAAGTGGACTGAAAGCAAGTAAGTCTCTTCTGGTGCAAGTCCCGGAAGTGTATCGACGACTCGTTGTGCTAATGCAATCGAATGTGCTGAGATTTCATCAAACAAGCTAATATCCACTTCCGGTAAGGCTTCGCCAGTTTTGGCTCTATCAACCATGGCACGTAGATGAGACTCCAACATCTGCTGCTGTACATCTGTGGTGTAGCAACCCTCCTGTTTGAGCCAGTCAGTAATCACTGCTAGCAGTTTGTGTGTGACCTGTTGAACATCAAGGTCGTCCTCTAACATTTTGAAAACTACAACTGATTCATTCATAACTATTTAAAATCCAAGATAATATTTCAAATCATGTAACTTCATTTATTCATGCTAATACCTTAGTCGCTTCTTTATTGTTTTTGCAGACAGGGAATTTCCAGTTCTAAGTGGAAATAATTCGGAAGCATAAACGGACGATTTGAGGCTATTTTTTGGTCTAAAAGGAAGTTAACTGGAAAATGTTATGCATTATGAGGGACAAAAAGTAGGGGCTAATTATGATTAAAAGATTAAAGATATTTAAATTCAATAAATTAGATTGATTTTTTGAAATCTGGAAATGATGTTTGGAGGGTGTAATAAAAGTGGAAATGAATAAATGGAAACATACGTAGAGTGGAAATTTTCACTTCCACTTACCTATTTTATGCATGAAATGGATGAATTAGACTAAAAATCATTTGATGGAGTTGTGGTTAGGATCACGTAAACAGTGTCCACTTCCCTTTTTCCGCAAGGAAGTGGAAACTCATTGAAATCACACAATTCGAGCCAGGCTGTCTTTGGCTATCGCTTGGAACTCATTGAAGTTTTTAACATTAATGAGGCGTCGTGTTGTTTTTTCTTTGACGAAAGTAACAAATAGGTCATAAATTGCCATGGCTTCTTCATAGTCCGTTTTACTGATTGCCAGTAAGAAAATAACATAGGCGTTTTCTTTGGTTTCTTTGTTCCACTCGATGCCTTTTGGGGCAAGGATGGTTGTCACAACCGTTTTATTGGCGAGTAACCCTAAGGAGTGAGGTAGCGCAATGCCTTCACCGAGTAGCGTAGAGACAATGGATTCTCGCTCCTGCAATGACGGATAAAAATCGGCAGTGACATAGCCGTCTTGTTGTAATTTATGGCAGACCGTTTGGAATAACTCTTCTTGGCTAATTTTTTCATTGATAACCATAAAGAAACGTTCATCGAAGAAGCGCTCAATAATATAGGGACGGGTCTGATCCACCATCGCTAAGCGACCCACTTGTTCGAGCTGGTAGGGGGTTGGAAAGGGGGCAATTTTAATAACGGGTTTATTTTTCTCGGAAATCCGTACGGTGGTGATCACAAAGTCTTCCGTTATCTCATCCAGAGATTCGTACTCTTGCAAGGTGAGTCCACGGCTAAATTTCAGCTGCGGAAATTCCCGCATGATTTTAGATTCCACGACACGAAATGTGGAGTTACCCGCATCGGTCACTACGAGCACTTCCGTTTGGCGTGCAGATCCTGCCCCATAATTGCGTTCAAGACTAACGCCGATATGCACCGCCAAGTAGCCCAGCTCATCTTCATTGATTGGGTGTGGAAGCAACTGTTTGCTTGCACTGGTTAACGCACTCAACGTGACATCATAGGCAAACGGATAATACTGCTTGATATCTGACAGGAGCGGATTTGGGGTAGATATATGGTATTGGAGCCGAGTAATTAAGGCGGCAAGGTGGGTATTTAAATCTTTTTTCAGCTTTTCATCATTACGCAGATCGTAGTTATACAAGTCATTGATATAATTTAAAATATACTCAGATAGTTCGTTGTGCTGGCTGTGTTTCTGCGAAGATGTATGTTGGTTACTGATGCGCTGCGCGATAATTTGATCATGTAAAAAACTCAGCTCAGCGGAAGATAAATCATTACCCAGAAAATAAATCAGCCCTTTGGAAATTTCATCGCAGGCTTGGTTGATGACCTCTTCGGATTCTTCATTTTTCACGCTGCTATTGAGCTCATGACCTCGGGTAATGCGCAAAATAGTCACTGCACAGTTAAAGACAAGGTAAAGATGACCCTCATTGCTGATGCGGATATCAAAGCGATTCAAACTGTTATGAACCACTTTATTAATGTAGGTTAAATCCAGATTATCAAGACTTTCAGGATAGAAGGTCGCGAGGTCGGGGGTGATTTGTTCGCTGAATTGCCGCCATAATGCTTCAGTCATGCAGGCCCTAATTGCCCACTCACTTCCATTGAGACGAATTCCTTGGTGTGGAATACTTTCCAGTTGAACCTGATAGCGGTGAAGATGCTCTCTTACTGCGCCCATATCTTGTTGGATAGTGCTGCGGCTGACAAACCACTCTTCCGCGATATCATCGAGCTTGACGGGGAGTGATAGCATTAAGAGCTTGAGTAAGAGCGCATCAATGCGCTCTTTGCTCGTACGGGGGATCTGACCATGTTTATCATTTTGCTTGGTAAAGGCGGCAAAAGCCTCTGCATTTTCGATTTTTAATTGATAGCCACGACCGCGCTCATACACAATATGGGCACTATAGTCTTTAATTAATTCGTTGATTTCATTGATATCAGAACGAATGGTCCGTGTAGAAACCGAAAAGTTTTTCGCTAATTCATCTTGAGGGACAACCTCATTGAGGATCCGAGAGAAAATTTGATTGTGTCGCTGCAAAATGAACAAAGCCACAAGAACCCCTTTAAAATCAAAAATAAAGTTCGGAGTTAGAAAACGGATGGTCTTTTAACTCTCTTATGGCTGGACTCTATCACAGTGATATTAGGATAGCGGAAATATAAATGATGAATTTTGCGAATCTATTCGCAAATTTTGGACCATTTTAGTCATAAACTCTCTTTTTCCTGCCTAAAAATTCCTTAAAGGGACTCTCCCAAGTCGATCAATAAACCTCTAAATGGTTTCTCAGCGGTGAAGGTCAGAATATTTTCATCCTGAATAAACAGCCCATCATTGCAATTCATCGAAAGAGATTGCCCCTCTTTTCCTTTTACCAGTAAACCGCCATGAATAGATTGCAAATAGGCGTTTTTACCCCGTAATAGGATAGTTTTTGATTCATGAGGTTCAAGATAAATCTGGCTTATCCAAATTTTTTGGCGAAGCTGTAAGCTATCTTCATCTCCCTCTGGTGAAGCAATCAGTTTGGAATCTTTCTCCGCTAACATCAATTTTTGTGGTGGCATAGATTCCTGCTGAGGACAGGCATTTAACCACAGTTGAAGCCGTGTTAATGGCGTCGTCTCACTGATATTATGCTCACTGTAACTGAGGTCAGGGCGAGGAGAGAAACTCACACATTCTCCCGCTTTTGCGCTGACGGTGTTGCCTAAATTATCACGGTATTCAGCTTGTCCTTGCAGGATAATATTCACAATATCAACGTGAGGATAAACTCTTGGTTGAAACGCGCTATTGGGCGCAAGCACTTCTTGATTTAGCACTTTCAACGTTTTGAATCCCATTAAGTCTGGATCAAAATAGTGTCCAAACGAAAAGGTATAGCGAGCTTGTAACCAACCGTAGTCTGCTTTCCCACAATGGTTAACTGATCTCAAATTCATCATAATGGTTAACCCTCACTCAAAATATATAGCCAGTAATATATTGTTATAATAAATATCTGGACGTTGAATTGTTAGCCAGTTAATCTGTTTCCATTATTCAAATTTCCTGAAAGAGATACATCATGAGCAAAGAGAGAGCATTAACACTTGAGTCGTTAAGGGTGATGGATGCAATCGATCGGCGTGGCAGTTTCGCAGCAGCGGCAGAGGAATTAGGTCGTGTGCCTTCAGCATTAAGCTATACCATGCAGAAGTTAGAAGAGGAACTGGATGTCATTTTGTTTGACCGTTCAGGACATCGAACAAAGTTTACCAATGTCGGGCGCATGCTATTAGAGCGTGGTCGAGTGTTACTTGAAGCCGCAGATAAACTGACATCCGATGCAGAGGCATTAGCGAAAGGTTGGGAAACGCATCTGACCATTGTGTGTGAAGCGCTGGTTCCGGCTGAATCGCTATTTCCATTGGTCGATAAACTGGCTGAAAAATCCGACACTCAGCTCTCTTTAATCACGGAGGTATTAGCCGGGGCATGGGAGCGGCTCGAATCTGGGCGTGCGGATATTGTGATTGCCCCCGATATGCATTTCCGCTCATCCTCGGAAATTAACTCCAAAGTGTTATATACCCTGAATCATATTTATGTCGCGAGCCCTTCGCATCCGATTCATAAAGAGCCAGAGCCATTGTCTGAAACCACTCGAGTGAAATACCGTGGAATAGCGGTGGCAGATACGGCGCGCGAACGTCCGGTGATCACAGTGCAATTGCTAGATAAACAACAACGGTTGACGGTATCGAGCATTGAAGACAAACGTAAAGCGCTGATTGCAGGACTAGGGGTGGCAACAATGCCATATCCGCTGGTGGAGCAAGATATTAAGGAAGGGCGCCTGAAAGTTGTAGCGGCAGAATTTAGTCATGAGTCGAATATGATTATGGCGTGGCGACGCGATAGCATGGGGGAGGCTAAGTCGTGGTGCCTCCGAGAAATTCCCAAATTATTTAGATCTTGATCTCGTCATACTTCAAGCTGTAGCTGTGTTGGCTTCATAAAGTTACCCTAGTCACATACTTATGTATGCTCCTAGGGATAACTTCACTTGCCGCCTTGCTACAACTCGAATTATTTAGAGATCACTCGTGACCTATTTTTGAATTCTTTTTTTTAGCGAAAAGCGAAAAAGAGAATAAATAAGAAAGTAGAGATAAAAGCAAAAAAAAGCACCTCGGACAAGAGGTGCAAAGGCATTTAACTTATGGATAAGGATGTTGGACTTGAGGGTACTTCTGACATAAAGATACTGCTGACTCCCTGCCTATAGGTAGGTATAGGCGAGGAAGTTGGGTCTAATTACCATTTTTTATTTAATAAATGGTCGATACTGAATTTACCTGGACCAGTAACAGCCAACAGAATGTAGCCACCTGCAATGGTCATATTTTTCATGAACATTAAGCTGTTTGGCTCAACGCTGAAATTCGTATGGAACAGCATCGCAGTTAAGAATGTGAATACTGCTGTAAAAATAGCGGTTGTACGTGTTAACAGACCAAATAACACCGCTAAGCCACCACCTAACTCAAGTAAAATAGTCAATGGCAGTAAAAAGCCTGGGACGCCCATGGCTTGCATATATTGTTGAGTGCCTTCATAAGCACCACCTAATTTACCGTAACCTGCGACGATAAACAGAACTGGCATCATAATACGTGCTAATAAAATAGCTCCACTTTCTAAATTTTTCATTGAGTCTCTCCAGATAAAACGGTCATTAAATATAAATAAAGTGCGATGTCTATCGCGTTGTAAGCTAAGTTTCAGCACGAAAAGGCTAGAAATCTTGGATGTGCGTATCTTATTACTTAGCTCATTCAATAAAAAGCTAAGCTTATTAACAAAGATAGACAAAAAAATTGAATGTGTGTAATTGGGTGTGAAAAAAAATGAAAAAGGGAGGGCTTATCTATCTAATTGACGGGTAAAGACTATTTTTATCTTAGTGAGATAGGTTACTTTTGATTGGCGCTATTTAGGCTATTTCTCAGCGTGCGGATTAAGCCCCATGCTGCAATCGCTTTCTTACTGAGGGAAATAAATCGGTTGGGGTGTTTTAACGTCAATATAGAGATAAGACCCGTCGCGGCAATAACGATTGGGCGAAAGGTCATGATGGTTTGCCATGCTCGGTCATAAGGGGCAGTCGCTTGTAGCCACTCTTCTTTGCTTGCGGATAGCATAATGCGTTGTTGCTCGATATCAGCAACTAAACGTTGTTTTCTCTCTGCAAGTAATTGGCGTTTACTTTTGCTCATCATTATCTGTTCCTGCAAGTGCTTTGGCATCATTACGAAGCTGTTCACGTGTTGCAGTTAATAGTGTGGATTGTTTCGCTTTTTTTAATGTCCAAATAGCAAAAATAATAGCAAGTAAAATCAAAGTACCGGTGGTGATCGCGAAAGCTTGATAACGATAAATGGGATCAACAGACCAGAAGATAAGCCCAATAAGGCACATTAGACCAAATGCAGAAAATAAGAGAGTCAGCCCTGCTAATAATAATAATTGAACAAGGTTGAGTTTCTCTTCTTCTAATTCCACCGCAATAAGTTGAATACGGGTTTCTACCATATTCACGGCGATACCCGTAATTCTTTGCAGTGAATCTAGAACCCGCTTAGCGGGTCCTTGACGTGGTGATTGTTCCATAAGCGGTGATTAGCGTTTCGTGAGCAGCATGCCTAAAACCACACCGACTGCTGCGCCAATGCCTACACTTTTCCATGGATTTTCACGTACATAGCAATCAGCTTGACCTGCAATTTCTTTGGTTTGCTCAGTGATTTTATCACTTGCTTGACCAAGTTTTGCTTTCGAAGAGGAGAGAGCTTCACGGGCTTTAGCCTTTAAACTTTCAATCTCTTCTTTTGATTTATCTTGAGTACTATTCAGAATGGATTCGAGAGAGTCTGCGAGTGATTTAAGTTCAGCACGTAGATCTTCAGAAGAATGATTGGATGACATAGTAGAACCTCCTATCAATAGAAAAAGATCGTTTGAATACTACTACAATAGCTTTTTTTAGCTTAAGTGCAATCACTAATTAGAATAGATTGAGAATTGATAAAGGCGAGAAGCGGGAATAGTGAGTTACTCCCGCTATTGATTTGATTGAGAAAAAGTTATCTATTTACGCGTAAATTTTTTCTTAATGACAACACCGATGCTACCGATAAGACCCAAAATGAGTAGACCAACAGGAATTAGCATCAGAACGTTCATAATTTGATGCTCGTATTGCTGGAAAATAGGGCTTTTACCGAATCCATAGCCGATAGCGGTTAAAATAAATACCCAGAGGAATCCACTCAACCAGTTGAACACTTGAAAACGCCCGTTTTGCAAGCCTGCAAGACCTGCAATGGTGGGTAATAGGGTTCGAACAAATGCAAGAAATCGACCAATCAGTAAGGCGGCTAAGCCATGGCGATGGAATAACCCATGAGCCCGTTGGTGATAGTGTTCGGGAAGGTGTGATAACCAACCTTTGACAATTGCAGTGTTACCCAGCCAACGCCCTTGAATATAACCCACCCAGCAACCAATACTGGCTCCAGCGGTTAAAATGACTAACGTTAACGGATAGCTAAGCGCATCTTTTGCGATGAGGACACCAACAAGGATCAGTAAGCTATCACCAGGTAAGAATGCAGCAGGAAGCACGCCGTTCTCCAATAAAAGGATCATGAACAGCATGAAATAAATGGACCATATCAACGATGGGTTGGATAAGGTTTCGTAATCTTGATGCCAAAGGGCGAAAAAAAGTTCTCTAACTAATTCCATTAATGTTTCCTAAACGGCAATAACAGCAACAAACATGTTGTTGGGCAGAAATGGATTAAGTAAATGCCGGAAGGAAAACGCTGTTTCTTCGGGCTGTTAGTGTAAAACCCGTCCACTTTAACAAAACAGAAAATAACTAAACAGTAAATTTTGAGCTTATTTTTAGGATTTATTTAAATTACGGCTGATTTTTACATTTACGCATCTCTGTGATGCGCTGTTTCGCTTCATTAAAAGCGTGAATGGCACTGGATGTGGCGCTCAAACCTCATTATTTGGCAGTAAATTTACGTTTAGTGAATAAAAAATCTCACGAACATATTGATAGCTAATCATTGCTTTTTAAGACTAATTACCTTATTGTAGGCGCATAGCAAAGGGGAGTAACTTCTTCTGTCGGATTATCGTCATTACGGTGCACACATTGCACCCGGTAACCGAGCACCACAATTTCCTTATCTTAGGTTATCTGTGTTGTAAGTGAGACCTTGCCAGAAGGCGAGGTTTGCTCATTGTTTACAACCGTGTAGTGATAACATAAGGTGAAAACAGTTTAAGCGGCTGATGTCTTCTGGATATCAGCCGTTTTTTGTTTTTAAGGAATCTAAATGAACTCTGTCGGTAATCCAGTTTTATGGGGCAGCTTTGCTGTCATGATACTCGTGATGTTACTCATCGATATGTTTTGGCAAGGAAAACATAAAGGTCAGGCGATGTCGATGAAACAAGCTGCGGGCTGGAGCATCTTGTGGGTTACGCTATCACTGATTTTTGCGGGCGGTCTCTGGTGGTACTTTAATGATACCGTTGGACCTGAAGTCGCTAACACGCAAACTATGGCATTCCTCACGGGTTATCTCTTAGAAAAAGCGCTTGCTGTTGATAACGTGTTTGTCTGGTTAATGCTATTTGGTTACTTTGCTATTCCAGCAAACTTACAGCGTCGTGTGCTAGTTTATGGTGTGCTTGGGGCTATCGTTTTACGTACCATTATGATTTTTGCGGGTAGCTGGTTAGTCACTCAATTTAGTTGGATCCTGTATGTTTTCGGCGCATTCTTGCTGTTTACGGGAATCAAAATGGCGTTCGCTAAAGAAGATGATTCACCCATAAATGAAAAACCGTTAGTAAAATGGGTACGTTCACATTTACGTATGACTGATGAGCTGCATGGTGAAAAGTTCTTTATTAAAAAGAATGGATTACTATTTGCTACACCATTAATTTTGGTTCTGATCTTAGTGGAAATCAGCGATGTTATCTTTGCGGTAGACAGTATTCCCGCTATCTTTGCTGTGACCACTGACCCGTTTATCGTATTAACCTCTAACCTGTTTGCGATTCTAGGGTTACGCGCCATGTACTTCTTATTAGCTGGCGTTGCTGAGAAGTTCTCAATGCTGAAGTATGGTTTGGCTGTGATTTTAAGCTTTATCGGTGTGAAAATGCTGTTGATGGATGTTTTCCATATCCCAACTGCGGTTTCGTTAGGTACCGTTGCTGCGATTTTAGTTCTGACTTTAGTGATTAATACTATTGTGAATAAGCGCAATGAAGCGAAAAAACTAATTAACGAATAATCTTTTTCTTAAATTGAAAAGCTCCCATAAGTTAGCCATGACTTTGGGAGCTTTTTTATATCTAATGATTTATTGATTGTTCAACGAATAAAAGGATGCTCTGTGCAGCAAATCATGCGGGTTTTGCGGAAACTCTATAAATATGAAAATAGCCAATATGACGGAGAACGAGCCGTTTCTATTTATTCGGTAGATTGTTTATCTGATAAAGAGCGTAATGTATTAGAGGATTTTCAGTGGCAAGCTAATACAATTGAAGAGTTTGCAGACCATCAAGATATGGTTAATAAGCTGCACAGCCTAAAGCAAGTAAGTGTACTGACTCGCCAACGTTGCTTGGATGCTTTTGTCGCGGGTGTGGGCGGAAGTTATTTGCGAGGACGTTCAGTTTTAGGTGCTTACCATAAACTGAACGCTTTACCGGATCACGTATATGTAGAAAAACCGCAATATGCGTGTTGCTGGATCTGTAGTGGCTATAACAAACGTATTTATATTAATGATAGCTACTTCCAATACTGTTTATATTACGGAAATTCCTATACAGGAAATCCGAGCTATGCGTATTTAAATCTCCGACATTTAATGAAGATAGAGGCGATTAAACCCACCGATGACGATAAGAAAGTCTTTAACCAGCTGTTAGATTTATTACGTAATGCACCTGAAGATGAGACTCCTGGGAAATTTGAAAAGCGTTTATCTCAGGCAAAAATAGTTAAAGGCGATAAATATACATTGCGAGGCATATTACATTCACTCGCATTGATTGGCGTTATTCCTAATACTTTTATTTCACTGTCTCTCGATAGTTGGCATGACTTCGGTGATATTACTGGCGCAGAAAATCAGCTTAATAATACAAAAGGGCGTTCTGATATGGAGATGCCTTGGGCGGGATGGAAAGGCAGTTTGAAAATAGATGAAGAAAAAGCAGTACATTATTTTGGTGACTATTTGACCAAAGGTTAAATCTTATTAGCAAGATTTTATGAAATTTAGAAAAACACCTTAGAGAGCCTCTAAGGTGTTTTTTTATTTTAACTGACTGAAAAGACTAAATCATTTTTAATGCTCTGTGTTTACTATAAGAAACAAAATTCTATTGTGATCACAGATATGTAAAATTAATGTTAATCATGCTCAATCATTGTGTATATTTTGAATAATAGCCTTTTCAGGAGATTAATATTCCTTATACTGGCTCGGCAAACACATTTAATTCCTAAAAAAGATAAATCATAAAGGTCTATTATGGATACAAATAAAACAGGGTTATGGCGAGTAATTAGTCAAGGTAGTTTGGTCAAACAAATCCTAGTGGGCTTGATTGCGGGTATCTTATTGGCATGGTTATGGCCATCCGCAGCAAAAAATGTTGGCTTATTGGGTGACTTGTTCGTGAGCGCATTAAAAGCGGTTGCACCGGTGTTGGTTTGGGTGTTAGTCATGGCATCGATAGCTAACCATCGCCAAGGGCAAAAAACCAGTATTCGTCCCATTCTCGTGCTGTATATTTTAGGAACTTTTTTCGCGGCGGTTGTTGCGGTAATCGGTTCGTTTATGTTCCCATCAAACTTGATTTTAGCTATGGGGGACACTCAACTGACTCCTCCGGGGAACATTGCTGAAGTTTTAAAGGGGTTATTAATTAATATCTTTGCTAACCCTGTTGATGCGTTAATCAAAGGTAACTATATCGGCATCTTAGCATGGGCGATTGGTTTAGGTATTGCACTGCGTCATGCGAATGAATCGACCAAAACGATGATCCACGACTTCTCTTTAAGCGTGACTCAACTGGTTCGTGTGGTTATTCGTTTAGCGCCATTAGGTATTTTCGGCTTAGTGTCTTCAACTATCGCCACCACAGGTTTTGAAACGTTAAAAGGCTATTTCCACGTACTCGCAGTATTACTGGGCTGTATGATTATCGTGGCATTAGTGGTTAACCCATTGATTGTTTATTGGAAAATCAGACGTAACCCATATCCATTGGTCTTTGCTTGTTTACGTGAAAGTGGCGTGACGGCGTTCTTTACCCGTAGTTCCGCAGCGAACATCCCTGTGAATATGGGCATGTGCCGCCGAATGAATTTGCATGAAGATACGTATTCTGTCTCTATCCCATTAGGGGCAACAATTAACATGGGTGGCGCAGCGGTTACTATTACGGTGTTGACGCTGGCCGCTGTACATACACTGGGCATTCCTGTTGATATTCCTACTGCGCTGTTATTAAGTGTGGTGGCTGCGGTGTGTGCGTGTGGAGCATCAGGTGTTGCGGGTGGGTCATTACTGCTGATCCCGCTGGCGTGTAATATGTTTGGTATTTCTAATGAAGTGGCGATGCTAGTGGTTGCCGTGGGTGTGATGATTGGTGTTCTGCAAGATTCCGCAGAAACAGCATTGAATTCCTCAACTGACGTGTTATTCACTGCGGCAGTGTGTTTATCGGAAGATGATAGACTGGCGCAGGACGACGCTGAGTTATCCCAAACTCAAGATTAAGTTTGTTGTCGATTAAAAAGAAAACCCGCTGATTTAGCGGGTTTTTTATGTGAGAGATAATTTACAGCTGATAAGCAACTTTCATGCCTTGCTCTATGGCTCGGCGTGCATCTAATTCTGCTGCCACATCCGCACCCCCAATCACATAGGGGTGTATCCCAATTTCTTCCAGCTGTTGCTTCAATGGGCGATACGGCTCTTGTCCCGCGCATAAGATGATATTATCAACGGCAAGACATAAGTTTTCATCTTGATAACGAATGTGTAGCCCATCATCATCGACATTCATATATTCCACGCCATTGAACATTTCAACGCCACGTTTCATTAATGATAAACGATGTACCCAACCCGTCGTTTTTCCAAGACCAGCGCCGACTTTGCTGTTTTTTCGCTGTAATAAATAGAGGTGTCGAGGTGTGGGTTCAAGCTGTTTTTTGGGTGAGAAAACGCCACCTCGGGTTGTGATAGATGTATCAATATTCCATTCATGATTGAATTTATCGTCGTCTAAACTGCTGCTGATCCCTTGTTGGGTAAGCAGCTCTGCCACATCAAATCCAATGCCACCAGCACCAATAATCGCGACGTTTTTACCAACACTATCGGGCTGTTTTAAGGCATCGATATACGACATGACTTTGCGGTGGTCGGCTCCCGCGAGATGAATCGCACGAGGGACAACGCCTGTTGCAATGATAACTTCATCAAATTTGATTAAATCATTTGCTTGAGCAAGCTGTTCTAATCGAACATCAACATTGAGCCGTTGTAATTGGCGTGAAAAATACCGCAAGGTTTCGTAAAACTCTTCTTTGCCCGGAATCTGTTTAGCAAGATTAAATTGTCCGCCAATTTGGTTGCTACGCTCAAATAGCGTGACTTGATGACCGCGTTTCGCGGCATAAATGGCGCAAGACAGCCCCGCAGGACCTGCTCCCACAATCGCCACTTTTTTGGGTTTGTCAGCTAATTCATTGGGATAATCCATCTCTCGCACGGCTTGTGGATTGACTAAGCATCCGGCTAATTTCCCATTAAAAATTTGGTCGAGACAGGCTTGGTTGCAACCAATACAGGTGTTTATCTCATCAGCTCGACCTTCTTGAGTTTTTGAAACAAAGGCTTCATCAGCAAGAAAAGGACGAGCCATCGACACCATATCAGCTTGGCCGCTAGCAATAATTTGCTCTGCGACAAAGGGGTCATTGATACGATTGGTTGTGATGAGGGGGATATTCACTTTGCCCATTAATTTTTCAGTCACCCAACTGAATGCTTTGCGGGGCACCAACGTGGCAATGGTTGGCACGCGTGCTTCATGCCAGCCTATCCCGGTATTGATCATCGTGGCACCTGCATTTTCTATCTCTTTTGCAAGTTGCTCTATTTCATCCCACGTAGAACCTCCCTCCACAAGATCTAGCATCGATAGCCGGTAGATAATGATGAATTTTTCTCCAACGGTCTGGCGAATGCGGTTAACTATTTCAATGGGGAAACGAATCCGATTTTGATAGCTACCGCCCCATTTATCGGTTCTGTGATTGGTACGCGATGTAATAAATTGGTTGATAAGATACCCTTCGGAACCCATCACTTCGACACCATCATAGCCTGCCTGCTGAGCCAGTTTTGCGGTATTCACGAAGTCATCTATGGTTTTCTGTATTTCATCGCGACTTAATTCGCGAGGCGGAAAGGGGGTAATTTCTGATTTAATTGGACTAGGAGCCACTAATGCAGGATGCATAGCATAGCGACCCGCATGCAAAATTTGTAAGGCGATTTTTCCATCAGCTTGATGTACTGCTTCGGTGATTTGCTGATGAAAAGGCAGTTGGTCTTGGTGGTTTAAAATGGCACCGTGAGGCGCCAAAACACCTTCAGGATTCGGGGCAATCCCTCCGGTGATAATGAGACTCACGCCATTTTCTGCACGCAGGCGATAAAAATGGGCAAGACGTTGGCTTCCTTGAGGATGTTCTTCTAAGCCGGTGTGCATTGAACCCATCAAAATGCGGTTTTTAAGTACGGTATGCCCCAAATCAAGTGGGGTAAAAAGATGTGGAAAATTGCTCATAATGGCTCCCATTTGGGGCTGTCAATAACAGGTCAGATGAGTTAACTGTAGCCTAATGGGCAATTGAATTAAAAATAATGTTAAAAAATTGTGATTTTTATCATATGTTTTACGTGGGAATTAATAAATTCACAGGACTATTTCTTTTGATTTATTTTTCTGTCATAAAAAAGGATTACAACAACAGACTGTTATCATCATAATTTGATGGGCTTTGACTTCACACAACCGAGTTATTCAGGAAATACGCCGATGAAAGAGATTTGCCAAGCTGTGACCTTAGAAGGCAACCATGTGCGATTAGAGTTGCTGACTCATCAGCATGATGCGATTTATGCAGACATTATTGAACGAGATAAGCTGCATCACCTGTGGTATACCTCGGTACCTGAGCCGGAAAATGTGGCGAAAGATGTCGATGGTCGTTTAGCGCGTTTCGACCAGAAAGAGATGGTGCCATTTGCCATTATCGATAAGCGCACAGGCAGGGCGGTTGGAATGACCTCTTATATGCGGATCGACCAAAGCGTACGACGTGTTGAAATTGGGGCAACGTGGTATGGGGCCGAAGCGCAGCGTACTCCGATTAACACAGAAGCTAAGTATCTGTTATTAAAACATGCATTTGAAGAATTAGACTGTGTTGCGGTGGAGCTAAGAACGCACTTTTTAAATCATCAAAGCCGTAAAGCGATTGAGCGTTTAGGCGCAAAACTCGATGGGATTTTACGTAGCCATATGCTGACACGTACTGGCGAATTGCGAGATACCTGCATTTACAGCATTTTAAATCATGAATGGCCAGCAGTACGTCGCCATTTAGAGTGGCAGATGACAAAGCCTCGATAAGTCACAAAATAGCCCACATAATGTGGGCTATATAGTTAATGTTTAGCTAAATCAGTTGATTACAAATATTCGTGCATAGGTTTAGTCATATACACGTTATTTGGCATTTTTTCCGTAGTGGTATAACCCGCAGGGCTGTTGATTAGCGCAGGAATACGGTTAACCAAGTTTGCACAGGTTAATTCTACGGTTGCTGGATTATTCACTTCAATTGCTGTATCCGGCTCACCAATCAGCTGCCAACTGTTTTTGTCACACTCATCAGCGGTTAGAATTTTACCAATACATTCCGTTTCTAAGGTGACGCCTTCTGCTGTTTCAGTGATCACCAGCGCAGATAACCCTAAAACATCGCCTTTTTTCACCGTCATTTTTAAGGTATCAGAATAGATATCTTCTTTGGCAATTTGCGGTACGCAGCGCTGAGTTTGATTGGTAATAGTCAGCCCCAAGCGGCTACATAGCCACCCATTTTGCGTCCACATGTACGGTGGCGCATACTCGCCGCTCTCAATTTTTTCAGCGATAACTGCGTATGGCAGGTCGTTATAGTTACCAATTTGCTGATTGAACTCGTCGACGGTTAAGCCTGCACCGTGACCTTTCGCTAGTGCGATACCGTAATCTTCCACGTTATAGCAGCTAGACCCTTTGATTTTCACCAATTTATGCATAGAGCCAGCTAACGTGTCGATGAGCACACCCCAGAACATATCTGGGTAGCCACTACCGGCTAAGGTGCAGTTATTCGCTTTGGCTAAAGCATCCAATTTTTGTGTGATTTCAGGGGAGGAATTCCACGGATATAGCGCTTCCTCACCGGTTGAGATTGCATTGACACCATGGCGAGCAAATAGGGAGAAGGCATCTTCTAAGTCTGCCATTGTGCTGAGAGTCGCAATGATCCCAACATCAGGTTTTAAGGTTTCGAGTGCTTTATCGGCTTCATTAAGCGGCTGAATTTTTACGCCTGTGAGGGCTGTTCCTGCAATTTCGCCAATATCTTTACCGATCACGGCTGGATTGATATCAAAAGCCGCCACAACTTCAGCATCATGTTCTTGTAGGTAACGGATGAGAAATTTGCCCATCTTTCCACAACCATATTGAACTGCACGTACTTTTTTCATCATTGTTGTCCTGTTTCTATTTATCTTTAATTATCATGTTCTATCTAGAGTATAAAATTATTGTTTTATATCAATCAATTGAATAAATAATGCTTAATAAATGAGAATACGAAAACTCACTCTTTACCGCCAATTATTTACTATAGGATAGCTGTTCACGCAGGTTTGTTCGTCAATGATGTCCTAATAAAGAATGGAACCCTAGAATAAAATCCGATAATTAAGAGAGGAATAATGGTTTTGGATGATGCCATGGCATTGAATTATAGGGCGATACTATGCCTTGGATACAAATTCACCATATAGAATTGAAATACTAGACCTTCACCAAAACAGCACGTATAATCGCACCACTTTGGCCCCTTAGCTCAGTTGGTTAGAGCAGGCGACTCATAATCGCTTGGTCACTGGTTCAAGTCCAGTAGGGGCCACCAAATTTTAGCTGTTAAATCAGCGCATTAAGCCACTTTGAAAGAAGTGGCTTTTTTGTATCTAAAATCTTGAAATCAAATTATCGCTTAATTAATTGTTTTTCCAGTGAATTCTTGAATTAATCGCTCCCCTTCATGTTTTTCACCATATCCGCATCGATATTTAAATATCCTCCATCTTTAATCTGCATGAATTGGTTTCCCCATATGTTAGCCCGTTCATGGGCTTTATCGATGCCAAGTCGTGGGACGTTATCGGTAAAAGAATATTCGCGATCTACGAGCGATTAAGCGAGTAGAGCACCCAAAGAAATTTGAATGTCTGAAGAAATTGAGACAAATATAAAAAACTGATGATGATTCACGTGAAGGTTTAATGTATCAATTTGGGACTTTATATTTTCAGTTAAACGTGACTTGCTGTTTTAACCTCATTTTCTATCCAAATAGTATTTTTACTTAAACGCATCACTTATATTAGTAAATACTTATCTCTCATGTTCATTGCTATAAGCTTAATTTTTTGTATTCAGGAGGAAATAAAACACTGATTAGACAAAGAATGTGTTTTATACATATTGAATAATTATCATTAGATATAAAAAATGAGACTGTTCTCTTATTTTTAATCGAAAATCTATGTGTTAGCGAGTGGGGTTAAATTAAAAATAGGATTTTTCTTTATTGAAAATATAAATTTAAGATAAAAAATGGAAAAACTATTACGCTAAATAGCGGTGATTTGTTTATTTGTAACTATAATACACATTAAAAATGTAACTAATTGCAATAAAGTAATGTCCGATATATGTGAAAGAAATGTTGTTAAGTATGAATTCATGACACATTATTTGTAACTTGTTGATTTTATTGGGTGCGAAATAATCGTAATATGAGTAAATGTATCAAAAAATAACTGCCTATTAAATCCATTGATTTTAATAGGTGATGGCGACTTTACAGCTTTTAGGTGTAATTATAGTATTTATGTGAACCAAAGCTCAAAAGGCAAAAAGATTTAATTACCATATGCATAAATATATTAGTGGTTTTTACTTAAGTATATTTATCTACTCCTTGTCTCTGAAATTCAAGTTTATATTGTGATTAATGTTTAATTACAGAGGCTAATTTTATTTTTTAAATTATTATTTGATTGAGGACGTACCTAATGAAATTCAATAAGACATTTATGGCTATCGCAGCAACAACATTAATTGGTTTTGGTGCAAATGCAGCGCCAGTTAATCACGGTAATGGTAAAGTAACATTTACTGGTAGCATTATTACTGCACCTTGTTCTATTGACCCATCTTCTGTTGATCAAACAGTAGATTTAGGTCAAGTAGGTGATGTTGTCTTAAAAAACGGCGGTACTTCAGATGGTCAGTCATCCCCAGTTATGTTTGATATTAAATTAATTGACTGCACTTTGGAAACGGAAGAAACCGTGAACATCACATTTTCAGGAGCGGCCGCTACAAATGACCCTAAATCACTATTAGCTATTACAGGTACAGCTGCGGGTGCAGGTATTCAAATCGTGGATAGCAACAATGCGCCAATCGTTTTAAATGAGCAAACTAAATCAATTCACAAATTACAAGGCACAACAAACACTTTGCAATTTGCGGCTTACATTAAAGGTTTAGGAAGCCAAGGTAAACCAGAAGCTCCAGTTGAAATTGTAGCAGGTGAGTTCCAAGCAGTAACAGATTTCGTATTGTCGTACAACTAATTTCAAAATTATTGTAACGGTAAGCTGAAGTAATGAGACTAATCATTACTTCAGCTTAGAATATTTATTAAAATTTAAGGGCATTGTAATGAAAAAATTCAATAATAAAATTATGTGTTCCGTGTTTTTAAATTTTAATAAAAAATAAAGTCATGAAAAAGCGTATCACGGCTTCTTTATTACTGTTGAATTCATTAGTTTCTTTTGCTGAAGAGGCGGTGGATTTCAATATTAATATATTGAATGCAGAAGATAGAGAAAATATTAACTTGGCCGTTTTTTCTCAGGATCTTTATATTGTTCCGGGTGTTTACCCCTTTAAGCTAAGCATAAATAATGCCTATATTCCTGAACAAAAAATTACCGTTGTGAGTTATGAGGATAAATCTCAAGCTTGTTTAACGGATGAAATTGTCGAGAAATTTGATTTAAACCAGAATGCAGAAAGTAAATTGCACTGGAATGCTATTGATGGCTTAGAATGTTTAGATATAGCTAGTTTAGATGGCATGTCAGTGACACCCAATTTATCTACTGGAACATTAATTATTAATATTCCTAAAACGTACCAAGAATATTCTGCGAATGATTGGGAATCGGCTTCGCGCTGGGAAGATGGCATTAAAGGCATTATTTTTGATTATAATCTGACTTCACAATATAACCGCAGCTTAGGCAGCAACACTGCGAGTGATACCTTTTTCTTGTCAGGTTTAGGTGCCGTGGGAGCTAATTTTGATAGCTGGCGTTTACGGGGTTTTTGGCAAGGTTCATATAACCATACTCAAAATAGCCGAGCTGATGATACCCATGATATTAAGTGGACCAATATCTATGCTTATCGGGCCATTCGCAGCTTAAAATCTAAATTAACGCTCGGTGAGGATTTTCTGCAAACTGATTTATTTGATAGCTTTAAGTTTGTAGGAGTTTCATTACGTTCTGACGACAATATGCTGCCACCAAGCTTACGTTCTTATGCGCCAGAGGTCACTGGTTTTGCAGAAACTAACGCTGTGGTTAAAATAAGCCAAGATGGTCGGGTGATTTATGAAAGCTTAGTGCCTGCTGGTCCGTTTAGAATTCAAAATTTAAATAGCGGCATTTCAGGTACATTACAAGTTAGAGTTGAAGAGAGTGATGGGCGTGTTTCTGAATTTGAAGTGGACGCGGGAAATATTCCATTTTTATCTCGCCCAGGCTCTGTACGTTATAAAGTGAGCGCGGGTAAACCCACGGATATGGATCGACATGTCATGGGCGATGTCTTTGCTCAAAGTGAAGTTTCATGGGGTATAAATAACGGCTGGTCAATTTTTGGTGGAGCACTTAATAGTAGTCGATTCAATTCTTTTGCTGCCGGTGTTGGGCGCGACTTATTTAAATTTGGTGCCATTTCATTTTCATTTAATCATTCAATTGCGGCACTGACTGACGGACCGACTTTAAAAGGTAAAGCATTTAAAGTTGATTATTATAAAAGCTTTGAAGGCAGTAATAGCCAATTGCAATTATCGGCGTATCGTTTTATGGATCGTGAGTTCATGACGATGAGTGATTTTCTCATCTATAATGACCAAAACAATATTACGTATGCGGGACACAATAAAGGTTTGTATTCAGCATCGATAAGTAAAAACTTTACGGATTGGCGTTCTTCCATAAATTTAAATTACACGCATCAAACATATTGGAATAGACCAAATAGTTATCGCTATAACATGACTTTCTCGAAGTATTTTGATACGAGCATGTTTCATAATGTCGGTCTGTCTATCAATATGTTTAATAGCAAAATGCAGGGTTATCAGGATAACGGAGTTTATGTCAGCCTTTCCGTTCCATTAGCATCAGGAACCTATGTCAATTATTCAACGTATAACGGAAAAAATGATAATACGAATAAAGTGACAATGAATAAACGCCTTGAAAATAAAGATAATCTATCACTGTCTGTGGGTAACAATCGACATAGCGGAATATTGAGTAGTTATTATAGCCATAAAGGCAATATGAATGACTTTAATACTAGTTATAACTATATGAGCAATAACTCAATGTCGCTGTCTGCCAATATTCAAGGTGGTGTGACGATGACGGGGTACGGTGTGAGTATGCATCCCGTTACATCAACAGGTGGAACGCGTGTATTTGTTGATATGAATGGCGTAGGTGATGTTCCGGTGAAATACAATGGTTCGCACTTACGCTCAAGCAGTTTTGGAAAAGTCGTTGTTCCAGATATTAACAGTTACTACAAGACCGATGTAGTTGTTGATATTAACAAGTTACCTAAAGATGTGGAAATTGCTGATTCAGTAACCCAAACCACATTAACTGAAGGCGCCATTGGTTATCGTAGCTTTGACGTTATTTCAGGAATAAAAATGATGGTAACGCTGAGATTACAAGATGGTAGTTATCCACCATTTGCTGCCGATATTAAAAATGATTCTGGGAAAACAACAGGAATTGTTGGGGATCAAGGTGAAGCTTATATTGGTGGAATCAGACCTGGTGAAGAAATGAAAGTATCATGGCAAGGTTCAGAATGTAAAATAACATTCCCACAAAATATCGAAGAGCATAATATTTATGACAAATTGCTCTTACCATGTAATTAATAAAAATCTTAAAAGAAGGCTAATGTTTATGATGAAAAAATTATCCGTATTATTACTTGGCTGCTTCGTTACGGCGAATGCTTATTCGGCAATTTCAATGGACAGAACGCGTATTATTTATAATGGTGATAGTAACTCTGTTTCATTAACGGTTAGTAATAAGAATACCCAGCTGCCTTATTTAGCTCAAGGTTGGTTTCAAGATGATAAAGGTGAAAAGTTAACGTCGTATTTTACTATTTTGCCGCCAATCCAAAGAATTAATGCAGGACAAACTAGCCAATTACGTATTGAAGCTTTACCCGACGTTGTGAAATTACCACAAGATAGAGAAAGTCAGTTCTTTTTTAATTTAAGAGAGATTCCACCTACCAGTAAAAAATCCAACGTATTACAAATTGCATTGCAAACTCGAGTGAAATTTTTCTATCGACCAGCCTCTTTAGTGGTTGATTCCACACAAATGAAAAATTCACCGTGGCAGAATAAATTAGTGTTAGTGAAAAAAGGCAGTGAGGTTTATGCGAAAAACCCAACGGCTTATTACGTGGTACTCAATAATATTAAAAAGAATGCAGCGGCTGAGAAAAATAAGGGGTTTGTGGCAACAGATATTGCTCCATTTTCCGAGCAAAAGATTGCTATTACCGCAGAGCAGTTAGGTTCATCACCTGTAATTAACTATATCAATGACTACGGCGGTCAGGTTGATTTACCGTTTGTGTGTTCTGCTACAGAGTGTCACGCAAAAGATGCCAAATAATCTCATAAGCAAATGATGGAAACGGGTAAATCTAATGTTTAAATTTAAGAGTTTGTTTTGTCTTAGTTTACTGTTTTTTTTATCGGTGAATGCATTTGCGGATGGGAAGTTTGTAACGGTCAGAGTGAATGTTTTATCCGGTGGATGCGTGTTGAATAATAACGAAGATATCTACGTTGATTTTGGTGATGACATTGTTATTGGACAAATTGACTCAGGCAAATACACCGAAACGGTTCCTTATGATCTGACGTGTGATTCTCAGTTTGACGAGCTGTACATTGTGTTTGAAGGCGTTAAAGGAGAAACCTCTAACAGCCTGAAAGTCGCGGATACACCGGGTTTGAATATCAAACTTTATATTGATAACAAGCCAATGAATATCGGTTCTCAATATGAGATTGATAACATCCAATATTTACCTTCTTTAACCGCAGAACTGGCACTGGCTAATGGGATAAGACCTATTGGGGGTGAGTTTTCTACTGCTGCAACACTAACTGTAGGATATCATTAAGGTATTATCTTATGAACAAACTCTTATTATCGGTTGTTTTATTCCTGACATATGCGAGTACCGCACAGGCTGTCAAAGTGAACTTCAGAGGAAACTTGATAGAGGGAACACCGTGTGTCATCAATAATAACCGTCCGATTGAAGTGGATTTTGGTGATGACTTAGTGGTTTCGTTAGTTCCGACGAAAGATGGTAAAAAATACATCGAAGATATCGATTTCGAATGGGAATGTGACAACATTTCATCGGGAACCGATGTGGTCTTTAGTTTTGAAGGCTCCCGCGCTTCCTTTGATAATGATTTGCTGAAGATCAATGAGCAAAAAGATATCGCGCTACAAATTTATTACGATTCAAAGACACTGAGAGTGAATGATGATTTTGTATATACCTATCGTTCTGACTCTCAAATTCCTGATTTAAAAGCCGCTTTAGTAAAAAATAGTTCAAGTACTGCCAATGTACAGCCGGGTGAGTTTACTGCCAGCGCGACATTAACGGTTGCATATCAATGAGGATTATTTTCTTTACTCTATTACTTTATTTCACTGGGAATGTGCTCGCAGATGAAGTGAACTTTTCTGGAGTACTGAGGCATGCAATCCCTTGCGTGGTAAATGGTGGCGAAGAGCTGGTGGTGCCATTTTACGAGGTCAATGATAAAGATCTTTACCGTCAAAGAGATATTACAGAAACTTTTGAAATTACACTTTCAGATTGCGAATTCTTACCTGATTTCTCATTTTCGATGGCATTCACGGGGGTCAGTAACTCGAAAATTAAAGGGTCGTTACGGATTGATGGTGATCCCGGTGATCTTGGCTACGCTATTATGTTAACTAGCGATAAGGGAAATATGGATATTAATCGCCAGTATCCTATTACAGGAATGAACGGTAATAAATTTCCTCAAGTCATTCCGCTTAAAGCCTCTATTTTAGGTGAAGAAGACGCTATCAAAAATAAAAGCATTAAACTCGGGGAGTTTAGCGCTACAACGACATTTAATATCTATTACGAATAACTCGGCTGTTAAGGATATTATGAAAAGACTTATTCTTATCTGTTTATTAGTGGTCGCCCCTTTTCAATTCTCACGTGCTGAATTTGCGGCGCAAGGGGAATTACGCACAGACTATGGTGCTTGGATGGATACCACATATGTGCTGCGTGGGGATTTAGAACATGATAACCGTCCATTAGCGATACAAGCATCTGGTGCTTGTCCATGTAACATTTTTCTTGGCTCATGGGGGACATGGGAAGATGGTCAGTACGGCGCCGGAACTCAACATATTGTGAGCTTCGATACCCAGACGGTGAAATTAACGGAAAGAAGTTCTTGGGAAGAAAAACCAGTAACATTTAGTGAAGTCGCAAGAGCATTACAAAAAGATGGCGTATTGAATAAAAATATTCAAGGCCGCTGGCAATTTTACCCAAGACGCCCTGGTGTGGGTTATTGTTTCAATCTTGGAATTCACTACACTGGCGTGATGCAAAGAGAGCAAACGGCAAATAATCCCATTATTCTTTGCTCACCGTTAGACCCTGCGATCTCAAATTGTGATATTGAGGGTCCGGATTATATTGATCACGGAACATTGTCGAATAGTTCGATGAATGGTCATACGGTTAGCGAAAACTTTACTGTCAGTTGTACCAATCCTACCGATGTAAAAATTTCAGCAGTTGCCGGTTTAGATAATGATAATTTTATCTTTATGGCGGATGGACTGGAGTCAGAAATTAATGTTAATGGGCGCCCATCCACAGTTCTTTCGGTCGATTCGTTCGTGAAGCAAACATTCAACGTCACCAGTACATTGAGAAAAACCAAAGATCTCACACCCAACGAATATTCGGGGATCTTTTTACTATCCGTAGAATTGCCTTAATGACGAAGCATAAAATAAAATGGCAGGTTTTGAGTCAATTCATCGTGACTGAAACCTGCCATTTTTTGATCTGAACTTAGGTTATTTGTACGTAGAAGCGCGAGAATAGAGTCTCTATCACCAGAGGGCATTCGAGTGAAAAACGGAACACAATTACGGATCAAAGGCAAAGTTCAAGGGGTTGGATTCCGACCTTACGTCTGGCAGCTTGCTCATCAATATGCCTTGAATGGCGATGTCTGTAATGATGGCGAAGGTGTTCTGGTGCGCCTGTTAAATACCGCTGATATCGATTTATTTACCCAACTTTTATATCAACATTGTCCACCGCTTGCCCATATTGAATCTGTGCAAGCCCAACCTTTTGAATGGGATGAAATTCCTGAAAAATTCACTATTCGTCACAGTGGTGCAGGGCGGATGGATACCCAAGTAATCCCTGATGCCGCAACCTGTAAGGCGTGTCGTGACGAATTATTTGACTCGACAAACCGCCGTTACCATTACCCATTTGCGAACTGTACGCATTGTGGACCCCGTTTTACGATTATTCGCCAAATGCCCTATGACCGCCCGAATACCTCTATGGCGGCATTTCCGTTGTGCCCTGAATGTCAAAAAGAGTATGAAAACCCTGCGGATCGTCGGTTTCATGCTCAACCCAATGCATGTGCAACCTGTGGTCCTGAAATTCAGTTATGTGACAAAAATGGCAATATATTAGCCACTCATCATCAAGCGCTAGAGCAAACTGCAAGCCACTTGCTCAATGGAAAAATCGTTGCAATCAAAGGGCTTGGTGGATTTCATCTGGCTTGTGATGCAACCCATACTCACGTGATTGAGCGATTACGTCAGCGTAAGCACCGCCCAAGTAAACCTTTGGCGGTCATGGTTCCATCCATTGACTGGCTAAAAGAACAAGGAGTTACGCTAACTGAAGGGCTATGTGCTTTACTTGAAAGTGCTGCGGCGCCGATAGTGTTGATTCATAAATGGAAAAATAGCGTACTAAGTGAAAATATTGCGCCACATCTGCGAGAAATAGGCATCATGTTGCCGTCAAATCCATTGCAACATTTATTGATGGAACAGGTGAATAAACCGTTAGTCATGACGTCAGGAAATGCATCAGGTAAACCGCCAGTATTAACGGCACAAGCCGCTTTCCTTGATTTGGCAAACATCGCGGATCTGTGGTTGACTCATAACCGAGATATTGTTCAGCGAGCTGATGATTCCTTAGTGCGTTATCACGGAGTTCAGGCCGAAATGCTGCGTCGCGCACGCGGCTATGTGCCGGATGCCGTCGATTTACCTGCGGGATTTGAACATTCTCCTTCTATCTTGGCATTGGGTGCAGACTTAAAAAATACCTTTTGTCTGCTCAGAGATAAAAGCGCGGTTCTTAGTCAGCATTTAGGTGATTTGGACGATGTCGATATTTACCAACAATATCAGCAATCTATTGTACTTTTTGAATCCATCTACCGATTTAAACCAGAGTACATCGTGGGGGATATGCACCCTAATTACGTCAGCCACCGTTATGGCAAGGTGTTGAGTGAGCAGCTCCATATCCCGATGATTCAGGTGCAGCACCATCATGCTCATATTGCAGCCGCGATGATTGAACATGGTATTCCATTAGGCGATGAGAAAGTCATTGGTTTAGCGCTAGATGGATTGGGATTTGGTGATGATAATCGGTTATGGGGGGGGGAATGTTTACTGGTCGATTATCACTCTAGCTTACACCTTGGTGGGTTACCGCCAGTTGCCATGCCTGGCGGGGATTTAGCGTCTCGTCAGCCATGGCGAAATTTATTAGCTCATTTAGAAAAGTATCTACCTGATTGGCAAGCTCAGCCCATTGCTTCAGTGCTAGCGCCTTTCCCTTATCCCGTATTACAAAAAGCGATTCTTCGAGGATTAAATAGTCCTACCGCCTCATCGGCAGGGAGGTTATTTGATGCTGTTGGAGCGGCGTTAGGAATTTGCCCGGAACAAACCAGCTGGGAGGGGGAGGCGGCTTGTCAACTCGAAGCCCTTGCATTAGAAAGTCGGATTCAACAGCATCCTGTCACGATGCCGCTGGTGGGGAATCAATTGGACTTACAGACTTTTTGGCGTGAATGGCTTGCGTATCATGCCCCAAGAGCAGAGCGTGCTCATGCTTTTCACCAAGCACTCGCTCAAGGATTTGCTGATTTGGCTATTCAACAAGCGAAGTTGCATTGTATTCAAAAAGTGGTGTTGTCTGGTGGTGTGTTCCATAACCAATTATTACGTCATTTATTAATCGAAAAATTACAGCCACTTGAGGTGCTCCATGCTCGTCAATTACCGATGGGGGATGGAGGATTAGCATTAGGACAAGTTGCGATAGCAGCGGCAATATTGAAAAAAAATAACTGAGAATAATAGTCAGATATTATTCAAGTTTATGAGATTTATATTAAGAAATAAATTTTACTTTATTTATTTTTGATATTAATTCTTATTTCATTTAATTGATATTAATTCTTATTTGTTTTTGTGGTAAAAGGAAATGGTCGAATTTAGAAGGTGCTCGGAATTCGTTTAATTAATTCCTCTTTGAAATGATTCTATTTTAACATCATGAAATAGCGATGATTTGTTATTTTAATTAACATTTTAACTCCCATTTTTTTAAAGAAATTGAGACGAATATGAAAAGTTAAATAATCTTTTAACTCGACGCTGAATCGATTTTTCTATCATAAATTTAAAAAAGACCAAATTTCTTATTGGCTCTTGATGAAGATCAAGTGATTAAAAAGCGGTAGGAATAGGATCTCATTCATATTTACACACCAGGTAATGCCTAATAAGAAAGTTGCTTATTCGGTGTAATTGTTGAAGCGACCTTGAATACAAATAATACCTAAAACTCTATGCATATTTCTAATATGTGACGGATTTTATTTATTTTTTGGAACCGACGGTTGTAAAGAGAAATAGCCTAATAAATAGGCTCTAAGCCACTCATAATAGGAAATAGAAATGGCAGGAGATAACACTATTCATTCTCCCCATGGCATTAATCGCCGTGACTTTATGAAGTTATGTACAGCGCTTGCTGCGACAATGGGGTTAAGTGGAAAAGCCGCTGCTCAAATGGCAGATGCGGTTAGTGATCCAGAACGTCCGCCAGTCATTTGGATTGGTGCCCAAGAGTGTACAGGGTGTACAGAATCACTGTTGTGCGCAACTCACCCAACACTCGAAAACCTAATTCTCGATACCATTTCTCTCGAATACCACGAAGTCTTGTCTGCCGCATTCGGTGAACAAGTTGAAGAAAATAAACACAATGCGATTGAAAAATATAAAGGCAGATATGTTTTAGTCGTTGATGGCTCGATTCCACTCAAAGATGACGGTATTTACTGCATGGTTGCAGGTAAACCTATCGTTGAACATATTCGTCTGGCTGCTGAAGGTGCCGCGGCAATTATTGCTATCGGCTCTTGTGCATCTTGGGGGGGAGTTGCTGCTGCGGGGAGTAATCCTACCGGCGCGGTTGGTCTGAGCGAAGTTCTTAAAGACAAAACCATCATTAATATTCCTGGCTGCCCACCGAATCCACATAACTTCTTGGCGACTGTGGCGCATATCATCACCTTTAATCGCCCACCAGCATTGGATAGCAAAAATCGTCCAATGTTCGCATACGGTCGATTAATTCATGAGCACTGTGAACGCCGTCCACACTTTGATGCGGGGCGCTTCGCAAAAGAGTTCGGTGATGCTGGTCACCGTGAAGGTTGGTGTTTATACCATTTGGGTTGTAAAGGGCCGGAAACATACGGTAACTGTTCAACCTTACAATTTTGCGATGTCGGGGGTGTTTGGCCTGTCGCAATCGGTCACCCGTGCTACGGCTGTAATGAAGAAAACGTGGGTTTTCACAAAGGTATTCATCAATTAGCCAATGTGGAAAACCAAACACCACGTTCTGAAAAGCCAGATTTGAATAACAAAGAAGGTGGACAGGTTTCGGCAACCGCAGTGGGATTAATTGGTGGTGTAGTCGGTCTTGTGGCGGGTGTCAGTGTGATGGCTGTGCGTGAGTTAGGGCGCCAAAAGCGTCACAATGATAGCAACTCACGGGGAGAATAACCGTGGATAGACGAAATTTCCTTAAGCTCTCAGCTGGGGGAGCGTTGCTGGCAAGCACCACTTCACCAAGCTTGGCGGGAGCGGAAAATAGACCGCCAATTCCAAACGCATTAGGTATGTTGTATGACTCGACGCTGTGTGTCGGTTGTCAGGCGTGTGTGACCAAATGTCAGGATATCAATCATCCTGAACGCAATCCTGTGGGACCACAAACATGGTCAAACAATGACAAACTCACGCCCTATACCAACAATGTCATCCAAGTATGGAGTGAGGGAACCGGTTTACATAAAGATCAGGAAAAAGACGGTTACGCTTACATTAAAAAGCAATGTATGCACTGTGTGGATCCGAACTGTGTGTCTGTTTGCCCAGTATCTGCATTAACCAAAGATCCGAAAACAGGCATCGTCCATTACGATCCCGATATCTGTACAGGTTGCCGTTATTGCATGGTGGGTTGTCCATTTAACATCCCTAAATATGCTTATGATGACAAATTTGGGGCGATCCATAAATGCGAACTGTGTAACCAAAAAGGTGTAGAACGCCTAGATAAAGGTGGTTTACCGGGTTGTGTTGAAGTGTGCCCAACGGGTGCGGTGATCTTCGGGACTCGTGAAGAGCTCCTCGCCGAAGCGAAAAAACGTTTATCGCTGAAAGTGGGCGAAGAGTATGGCTTCCCTCGCCAAACCGTTCATCACAATGACCCGAACGTGATGCCAGCTCCGAAATACCAGCAGCATATTTACGGTGAATTGGAAGGCGGTGGTACTCAGGTCATGGTGCTTTCTGGTGTGCCATATCAAAACCTGGGACTGCCAGAATTAGATGAACTGGCAACCGGTGCGCGTTCTGAAAATGTTCAGCACACCTTGTACAAAGGTATGGTTCTGCCTCTCGCTGCATTAGCGGGGCTCAGTTTCTTAGTGTATCGCAATACCAAGAAGCAGGATCATCATGATTCTCATGACGACAAATCCCATGACGAGCAATCTCATGACGATCAGTCTCATAAGAACTCGGTTCATAAGGATAAGGGAGACGACTCTAATGGCGACGCATGATAAAGAACAGCCGCTAGGCGGGCGTTTAGTCAGTTGGCCAGTGATTGTCTTCGGACCCTTTGTCATCCTGTGCCTGATCTTGATTGTAAAACGTTTAGTGTTCGGTTTGGGGTCAGTTTCTGACCTGAACGGTGGGTTCCCATGGGGGATCTGGATTGCCTTCGACTTACTGATTGGTACCGGTTTTGCCTGTGGTGGATGGGCATTAGCGTGGGCGGTATACGTATTTAACCGTGGTGAATATCACCCATTAGTACGTCCTGCGCTACTTGCTAGCTTATTTGGTTACTCCCTCGGGGGATTATCCATCACCATCGACGTGGGTCGTTACTGGAACCTGCCTTACTTCTATATTCCAGGGTACTTTAATACCAACTCCGTGCTGTTTGAAACTGCGGTGTGTATGACTATCTACATCGGTGTGATGGCACTGGAATTTGCACCTGCAATTTGTGAGCGCTTCAATTGGAAAGTGTCATTAAAACGCTTGAATAAAGTGATGTTTTTCATCATTGCCTTGGGAGCATTGCTACCAATGATGCACCAATCATCGATGGGTTCGCTCATGATTGCGGCGGGGCACAAGGTGCACCCTATCTGGCAAAGCTATGAAATGTTGCCGCTATTATCGCTATTGACGGCCTTTATTATGGGCTTCTCGATTGTGATTTTTGAAGGCTCATTACTTCAGTCTGCGCTAAAAGGGCAAGGGGCAGATGAGCGACCACTGTTTGTTAAGCTAACCAATATCCTTCAAGTGTTCTTAGTGCTGTTCTTGGTTTGCCGCTTCGGTGAACTGATTTACCGCGGCAAGATGCACTATGTAATGGCGTTAGATTTCTACGCCATGATGTTCTGGATTGAGACTGCGTTAATGGTCATCCCGTTGATCATTTTCCGCATGCCATCTTTACGTACTGACTCAAGATGGTTGTATCTCAGTGGATTAAGCATGTTGCTAGGTTCTGCGCTGTGGCGTATGAGCTATTCACTGATTGCGTTCAATCCTGGCGGTGGATATGACTATTTCCCAACCGCAGAAGAGATCTTAATTTCTATTGGTTTTGTGGCCATTGAGGTGTGCGCATACATCTTGCTAGTTCGCCTATTACCAATTATTCCAGCGTTAAAAAAATCTAATTCAAGTCCTTCTCAGGCCCGAGGTAAAGCATGAGCCAACGTATAACAATCGACCCGGTAACTCGTATCGAAGGTCACTTACGCATTGATTGCGAAATCGAAGATGGAAAAGTCACAAAAGCGTGGGCATCCGGCACCATGTGGCGTGGTATGGAAGAAATCGTTAAAGGGAAAGATGCTCGTGATGCGTGGATGATCATGCAGCGTATTTGTGGGGTATGTACGACGGTTCACGGAATTATTTCTGTCCGTACAATTGAAAGCGCACTTAATCTTGAAGTGCCTGTGAACGCGCAATATATCCGTAATATGATTTTGGCGGCACATACCATCCAAGACCATATTGTGCATTTCTATCAACTGTCTGCGCTAGATTGGGTCGATATTACCTCCGCATTAAATGCAGACCCGACGAAAGCGGCAAATATGCTGAAAGGGGTCTCTACATGGTCGTTAAATAGCCCGGAAGAGTTCACCCGCGTTCAGAACAAAATTAAAGATTTAGTGGCAAGTGGTCAGCTAGGTATTTTTGCTAATGGTTATTGGGGTCACCCAGCGATGAAACTGTCGCCTGAAGTGAACTTAATTGCTGTGGCTCACTACCTGCAAGCGCTGGAATGCCAACGTGATGCCAACCGTATTGTTGCGTTACTTGGTGGTAAAACACCACACATTCAAAACCTTGCAGTAGGTGGTGTTGCTAACCCTATTAACCTTGATGGTTTAGGTGTGCTTAACCTTGAACGCTTAATGTATGTGAAATCCTTTATTGATCGTTTAGGGGATTTCATTGAGCAAGTGTACAAAATTGATGCGGCGGTGATTGCTTCAGGTTATCCAGAATGGTTGGAAATGGGTAAAGGTGCGAAGCACTATATGTGCGTGCCTGAAATGCCAATGGATAACAAAAATGGCAGTTTCTTGCTACCGGGTGGTTATTTGGAAAATGGGGATTTCAGTACTTATCGCCCAATTACTAGCCATACGGATGAATACCTGATTAACGGTATCAAAGAAAGCAGTAAACACGCATGGTACAAAGATAATGAGCCTCAAGCACCTTGGGAAGGTACCACAATTCCTGACTACACTGGCTGGGATGATGACGGTAAATATTCTTGGGTTAAGGCTCCAACTTTCTACGATAAAACCGTCGAAGTGGGACCATTAGCTGACTTGCTGTGTAAATTAGCCGCGAAACATGAGCCAACTGAAAAACACTTTAATGATGTTGTCGGTCTGTATCAAACCTTAACAGGTAATACGATCACCAAAGATCAGCTCGAATCAACACTCGGACGCATTATCGGTCGTACTGTTCGTTGCTGTGTGCTAAATGAGACCTTGTCTATTCAATGGCAAGCACTGGTAGATAATATTGCTAAAGGCGACCACACAACCTTTATCAAGCCAAATTTCCCACAAGATACCGTGATTAAAGGGGTCGGTTTTGGTGAAGTTCCTCGTGGTCTGTTATCTCACTGGGTGGTTGTTAAAGACGGTAAAATCGAAAACTATCAAGCTGTTGTACCATCAACTTGGAACTCTGGTCCGCGTAATTTCAATGATGAACCGGGTCCATATGAACAAGCGCTGGTAGGCACAACCGTTGCCGATCCATCCAAACCATTAGAAGTGGTCAGAACTATCCACTCCTTCGACCCATGCATGTCATGTGCTGTGCATATCGTTGATACCGAAGGCTCTGAAGTCACTAAGGTGAAGGTGCTTTAATGCGTATATTAGTCTTAGGTGTTGGTAATATTCTGTTGAGTGATGAAGGTATTGGGGTGCGAATTGTTGAAGCGCTCGAAGATCGTTATCACTTACCTGAATGTGTTGAGGTATTAGATGGCGGTACAGCGGGCATGGAGCTCATTGGCGCCATGGCAGACCGTGACCATCTGATTATTGCGGATGTCGTGCTGTCTAGTCAGCAGCCTGGCAGCATTTTGGTACTACGCGATGCGGAAGTGCCCGCGTTGTTTACCCGTAAAATCTCACCCCATCAGTTAGGGCTTTCCGATGTGCTATCGGCACTGCATCTAACCGATGAATTTCCGAAGCGGTTGACGCTAGTGGGGATTGTACCTGAATCCTTAGAACCTCATATCGGTTTAACGGCAACAGGGCAAGCTGCGTTAGAGCCTGCGCTGCAAAAAGTGATTGAAGTTCTGCGCAGTGAAGGGTTAGAGATTACTGAAAAAGAAGAGTGTCTCCATGCCTAATGAATCCATGCCAAAAGAGATCCAAGGTTACTCACAAAACCCGCAGCCTTTAGTTCAGGCTGCTTTTGAACGAGTTGCTGAGCAGTCGATGCATGATTTGTCTTTTTTGCATCCGACGATGGGTATCTATGCCAGTTCATTCTCGTTGTTTGAAAACCAGTGGGTTGGGGCGGTGATCACGCCTTGGATGTTGAGTGCGATTATTCTTCCGGGTCCTGACCAGTATTGGGAGTACCGTACTGTCGGTGAGAAGCTAGGTTTGATCCTCCCTTATGGTGAAATGACTTACACCGTTGGGGAGCTGGAAGGGTTAACGCAATATTTAGCGTGTTCCTTAATGTCACCATTAGACAGAAAGCTGACTGCAATACAGGGTCAGCATCTGACGGATGATTGTGCTCGGATGTTGCTCTCTTTACCTGTGACGGACCCTAATGTCCCTAAATCACCGGAGCGTCGCGCAGTCTTCGCTCGTTATTTGGGAGACCAATAATGCATGAAGTCTCTTTGTGCCAAAGTGCTGTTGAGATTATTGAGCAGCAAGCAAGACAGCATCAGGTCAAGAAGGTGACAGGCGTTTGGTTGGAAATTGGTGCACTCTCTTGTATTGAAGAGAGTGCATTGCGTTTTTGTTTTGATATCGCGTGCCGCGGTACCGTGGCACACGGTAGTCAGTTACATATCCTCTATCGTCCTGCTCAAGCATGGTGTTGGGATTGTAGTGAAAGTGTTGATGTCCACACTCACGATGCCGCTTGTCCTAAATGCCACGGTTTTAACCTCAAAGTTGAAAACGGTGACAGTCTGCGAATCAAAGAATTAGAAATCGAATAGATTTTTGATCTAAGAATCTTTTGTGTGATTTAGATAGGAAATTGTGAATTGACCTTGCGGTGAATCAACCTATTTTTTTGATGTTGCACTAAGCTAACTTCATCACTCACTTATGGAGTAATCATTATGTGTAGTACTTGCGGCTGTGCTTCGGGAGAGCGCAGAATTGAAGGTGATGAACACGAACATCACCATGATCATGAACATCATCATCCACATTCTCATGATCATCACCACCATGACCACCATTCGCATCAGCATGATGATCATCATCACGAACATGACCATCATCACCATGAGCATGACCACGATCATGCGGCGCAACACAGTGGCAAAACGGTGATTATCCATCACCATTATTATCATCAAGGTGATGTGAATCATTACTATCAATCAGAACCCGAAACTTGCGGCGTGAAGATTGAAAAACATAAGCATAAACATAAGCATAAACATGAGCACGAGCACCCGCATGCTCATGAACATAGTCATGAAACGGAATCTTCTTTTGCCCCCGCAGGTGACCACCATGACCTAGACTATGGGCAAGGTGAAGCGGGAACCCATGCGCCGGGCATCAGCCAAAAACGCATGTTACAAATTGAGATGGATGTTTTGGATAAAAACAACCATCTAGCTGAGCATAATCGCGAAGATTTTGCAGCGAAAAATATTCTCGCGTTGAATCTGGTTTCTAGCCCAGGTTCCGGTAAAACCACTTTACTGACGGAAACGCTTTTACGCTTACGTGACAAACTCAACTGTGCAGTGATTGAAGGCGATCAGCAAACCACGAACGATGCTCAGCGTATTCGTGAAACGGGCGTCCCCGCGATTCAGGTGAACACTGGTAAAGGTTGTCACTTAGATGCACAAATGGTGCATGATGCAGTAGACCGTTTAGGCTTAGATGACAATAGCTTACTGTTCATCGAAAACGTGGGTAATTTAGTTTGCCCTGCGAGCTTTGATCTCGGTGAGCGCCATAAAGTTGCGGTATTGTCTGTCACTGAAGGTGAAGACAAACCATTGAAATACCCACATATGTTTGCCGCATCAGACATTATGATCCTGAACAAAATCGATTTATTACCGTATCTGCATTTTGATGTTGAAGCGTGTATCGCTAATGCAAAACGAGTGAATCCGAATATCCAAGTGATAAAAGTCTCTGCCACCAGTGGTGAAGGAATGGAAGCTTGGCTTGCGTGGCTGGAGACTCAGCTATGTGCTTAGGAATACCGGGTAAAATCGTCGCGGTGGGCGAAGATGTACACCAATTGGCGCAAGTTGATGTTTGTGGCGTAAAACGCGATGTCAATATTGGGTTGATTTGCGAAGGTGACACCGCGGATTTATTAGGTCAATGGGTCTTAGTGCACGTTGGCTTCGCGATGAGTGTGATTAACGAAGAAGAAGCTCAAGCTACCCTTGATGCACTAATGGCGATGAGCCAATTAGATCATGAAGTGGGTGATTTTACTGGGTTAAATTCGGGAGCAACAGATGCAGTACGTCGATGAGTTTCGCGACCCTGCCTTGGCAAAAGCATTATTGGCGCATATCCGCAAGCGTATTGCGGATATCCCAAGAGCCAAGCAGCGCCCATTGCAGCTAATGGAAGTGTGTGGTGGACACACCCATGCGATTTTCAAGTTTGGTATTGACCAGCTTCTTCCTCCTGAAATTGAATTTGTACATGGACCCGGTTGCCCTGTCTGTGTGTTACCAATGGGACGAATTGATGGCTGCATTGAAATTGCAGAACGTCAAGAGGTCATTTTTTGTACTTATGGTGATGCCATGCGAGTGCCGGGTAAAAATGGTTCACTGCTTGATGCCAAACGCCGTGGTGCAGATGTGCGGATCGTCTATTCGCCATTAGATGCATTAAATCTTGCTCAGCAAAATCCTGAGCGTGAAGTCGTATTCTTTGGGTTGGGTTTTGAAACCACCATGCCAAGTACTGCGCTAACATTGCAGCAAGCGCGCTTGCGCCAAGTGAAAAATTTTTCCGTATTTTGCCAACATATCACCATTATCCCAACGCTTCGTAGCTTACTTGAACAGCCTGATGTGCGAATAGATGGTTTCCTTGCACCGGGGCACGTCAGCATGGTGATAGGGTCCCATCCTTACCAATTTATTACTCAAGAATTCCATAAACCGTTAGTTGTAACGGGCTTTGAACCTCTCGATATTTTGCAATCTCTTGCCATGCTGGTGGATCAAATTGCAGAGGGGCGCTGTGAGGTAGAAAACCAATACAAACGTATTGTGGCGGATGAAGGTAATCGACTGGCTTTGAAAGCCTTAGATGAGGTTTTTGAGTTGAAAGCCTCCAGCGAATGGCGTGGACTAGGCGAAATTGCTGGTTCTGGTGTTCAATTAACGCCTGATTATCAAATATTCGATGCTGAGCTGCGTTTTAATATTCAGCCTCATCAAGTGTCGGATGACCCTCAAGCGCGTTGTGGTGACGTGCTAACGGGGCGCTGTAAACCGAATGAATGCCCACTGTTTGGGCAACGTTGTACACCACAAACTGCATTTGGCGCACTGATGGTCTCTTCTGAAGGTGCCTGCGCTGCGTATTACCAATATCGTCGGGAGGCGTAAAATGAGCTCAGATACTAAAAATGTGGTCACTATGGCTCATGGTAGCGGTGGTTTAGCGATGCAGCAGCTGATTGAAGAGCTGTTTTTACAGGCGTTCGCTAACCAAGCACTCGATGAACGTGAAGACCAAGCGCGCCTTTCTCTCGCAGACATGACGGCATTAGGCGATCGTTTAGCATTCAGTACCGATAGCTACGTGATTGACCCTATTTTTTTCCCCGGTGGCAATATTGGGAAACTGGCGGTTTGCGGTACGGTGAATGACGTAGCGGTTAGCGGTGCTGTTCCTAAATACCTCTCTTGCGGTTTTATTTTAGAAGAAGGTTTACCTCTCTCAGAATTGCAAATCATCGTTGAGTCGATGGCTGCAACCGCTAAAGCGGCAGGGGTACAGATCGTGACTGGAGATACCAAAGTCGTACAGCGCGGCGCAGCAGATAAAATTTTTATCAATACCGCAGGCATTGGGGTGATACCCACAGAAATAAACTGGGGTGCACAGCAAATTGAAGTGGGCGACAAAGTGATTGTCAGCGGAACGTTGGGAGACCACGGAGCAACCATTCTGAATTTGCGTGAACAGTTAGGTTTGGAAGGTCAACTTAGTAGTGATTGTGCGGTTTTGACACCCATTATTGAACCGCTACGTCATATTGATGGCGTACGTGCATTACGTGATGCAACCCGTGGTGGTGTGAATGCGATTTTGCATGAATTTGCCGAAGCGAGTGGCTGTGGTATTTCCATCAATGAAGATGATTTACCTGTCTCTTCAGCGGTTCGTGGTGTGTGTGAATTATTAGGTTTAGAACCACTTAATTTTGCAAATGAGGGCAAGTTGGTGATTGTGGTGAAACCTGAGGCTGAACAGCAAGTTTTAGCCGCGTTACATCAACACCCATTGGGTATTCATGCAAAAACTATTGGCAGTGTGACTGAAAACAAGCAGGTCAAGCTAGTCGGCATTTTCGGTGCATCTCGCCTGCTAGACTTGCCACATAGTGAGCCATTACCTCGAATTTGTTAGTTGTTGGTATCCTAAAGCCATACCCAAAAATAAGAATCACTGATTAGAGGGATATATGATTAAAAAATTAGCGGTTGCCATGTGCCTAATGGGATTGACTCTCCAAGCACAAGCGGCTGAGCCCGCATCCTCGGCACACACTTTACGACTCGCCATTGGCGCAGAACCCACAGAAGGTTTTGACCCAATGTTGGGTTGGAGCCATGGTAGTTATCTGCTCCTGCATAGCCCGCTCTTGAAACAAAAGGCAGATCTGTCTTGGCACAGTTATATGCTGGAAAATTACCAGCATAATGCGGATGGTAAAGAGTGGACGCTAACGTTGAAAAAAGATCTGAAATTTTCAGATGGCTCACCGTTAACTGCAAAAGACGTCGTATTTAGCTACAACAATGCTGCCGCGAGCGGCGGTAAAGTGGATATGGGGAACTTTGCTAAAGCGGAAGAGATTGATCCGCTAACGGTTAAAATCACGTTGTCCTCCCCGCAAAGTACCTTTATCAATGTGCTCGGTTCGTTGGGGATCGTCTCTGCGGATAAATATGATGCGAAAACGTATGCACATAATCCGATTGGGGCAGGTCCGTACCGTTTAGTGGCGTTTCAACCTGGTCAGCAGCTGATTGTTGAGCAAAACCCGTACTATGCAGGACCTAAAAACGACTACAACAAAATGGTGTTTGTGTTCCTTGACGAAGATGCTGCATTTGCGGCGGCACAAAGCGCACAGTTAGAAGTTGTTCGCATTCCTCCTGCTGTGGCGAGCCATGCGGGTGATGTACCCAACATGAAATTGATTGAACGCTACAGTGTAGAAAACCGGGGTATCTCATTCCCAATTCCACCTGCGGGTGAAAAAGACGCACAAGGCAACCCTATTGGTAACGATATCACTTCCGATGTGGCTATCCGTAAAGCGATTAACTACGCGTTAGACCGCAAATTATTAGCAGAATCTGTTCTTGAAGGATTTGCTGTTCCTGCCTATACCGGTGTCGCAGGGTTACCTTGGAATAACCCTAAATCGTCATTCAAAGATGGGGATTTAGATAAAGCGAAAGCCATTTTGGAAGAAGCGGGCTGGAAGCTGAATAAAGATGGTTTGAGAGAGAAGAATGGCAAAGTGGCTAAATTGACCCTCTGGTACGCTAGCGGTGACACCACTCGCCGTGATTTAGCGCAAGCCATTCGCTCAAGCTTAAAACCGCTCGGTATTGAAATGGATTTAAAATCAGGAAGCTGGGAAACTGTTGAGCGACATATGCATGCCAACCCAACGCTATTTGGTTGGGGGAGTTTAGATCCAATGGAACTGGTGCATAACTACAGCAGCAAAGCGGCAGGTGTCGGCTTCTATAACGCGGGCTACTATAAAAACCCTGCGGTGGATGAAATCATCGAAGCGGCTTTACGCCAGCCAGACCAAGATGCAGCGATCCCATTATGGCAACAAGTGGATTGGAATGGCAAAGTCGGCGTTGGTATCCAAGGGGATGCTGCATGGGCTTGGCTTATGAATGTTCAGCATATTTACTTATCAAATCAATGTGTGGATTTAGGTAAAAGTGCTCCCGAAATTCACGGCTCTTGGTCTGTGTTGAACAATGTTGATGAGTGGAAGTGGACCTGTCAGTAATGCGAACAACCTTTGGGCTTTTATTGCGATTTATCTGCCTGTTAACGGTAACTGCCGTGGGGATCTTTATCCTACTGAGTTACTCGCCGATTGATCCGATCAAAGCCTATATTGGTAACGATCTGATGCATGTGCCTCCAGAGCAATACCCGCTGATCGCGGCGCGCTGGGGGCTAGACCAACCGTTATGGATGCAGTTCTGGCGTTGGTTTTCTCAAATGCTACAAGGGGATTTGGGGTATTCGATGCTTTACAATACTCCGGTTCTCCAAGTCATTTCTGATCGTATTGTTCCGTCACTGGCACTACTGGGAAGCGCATGGGTTTTTTCCGGTGTTGTTGGATTTGGACTTGGGTTGGTGGCGGGACGTTACTTGAATCGCTGGCCCGATAAACTTATTTCTACATTTTGTTATTTACTTGCCTCCATTCCGGTCTTTTGGGTCGGTTTATTACTGCTTTCCTTATTTGCTGTCACCTTAAAATGGGCGCCGATCTGTTGTGCATGGCCAATTGGTCTGGACGAACAAACGGCGACGTTCTCACAAAAAATTCATCACTTAATTTTACCGGTGATTGCCTTAGGGATGCTGGGGGTAGGAACGATAGCTCTACACACCCGTTCGAAGGTGGTAGAAGTGATGAACAGTGAGTTTATCCATTATGCACAAGCTCAAGGGGATAAAGGGTGGTCGATGATGAGGTTTCATGTGCTCAAACATGCGATAACACCCGCAATTTGTTTGCAGTTTGCCTCTGTGGGGGAGCTATTTAGCGGTGCGTTATTAGCGGAAAAAGTGTTTGCATATCCAGGGCTAGGGCAAGCGACAATTGATGCTGGGTTACGCGGAGACGTGCCATTGCTAATGGGAATTGTGATGCTTTGTGCAGTACTGATTTTCATCAGCAATACCTTAGCAGATTTGTTATTGAAACGGGTAAATAAAGGAGTGATAAGAGAATCATGACTTATAACCCGAATCGAGCTTTGATCACACTGATCCTGTCATTAAGTTGCCTAATTTTATTGGGTGGCTACGCGTTTTGGCTGCTCTCCTCTGATATTGAAATGAGCCTACTCGATAGGCGACAAGCCCCTTCATTACTGCATTTATTTGGCACGGATAATTTGGGGCGTGATCTTTTTGAACGCACATTTCAAGGGCTTGCTACCAGTTTACAAATCGGCTTAACCGCCTCGA
This sequence comes from Providencia alcalifaciens DSM 30120, assembly GCF_000173415.1. Taxonomy (GTDB): domain Bacteria; phylum Pseudomonadota; class Gammaproteobacteria; order Enterobacterales; family Enterobacteriaceae; genus Providencia; species Providencia alcalifaciens. Next base: position 176,871 of record NZ_ABXW01000047.1, read on the forward strand.
TTACCAGTGGAATTATCGCCTTAGTCATGGCGGGATTATCTTCACTGAATAAAAGTATGGATTATATGGTTCGCGGCGTGATTGATGCGCTGCTTGCTTTGCCTCATCTACTGTTATTGGTGTTGATCTGCTTTACGCTAGGGGGCGGAAAGATGGGGGTGATTTTGGCGGTGGCATTAACCCATTGGCCTAAATTAACACTTATCTTACGTTCAGAGCTCCTGCGTGTTCAGCAAACTGATTACATTATGTTATCCCACCGTATTGGCAACAGTGCGTTATGGCGCCTACGGTATCACTATCTACCCATGCTACTCCCTCAATGGATGGTCGGAACATTATTGATGTTTCCACATTCTGTCTTACACAGTGCGGCACTCAGCTTTCTTGGCTTTGGGCTAGCACCTCATGAGCCTTCTTTAGGGATTTTACTGTCCGAGGCATTACGTTATTTGAGTACGGGCGCTTGGTGGATGGTGGTATTTCCTGGTGCTGCATTGATGGGGCTAGTGTTGTTGTTTGACCAATTTGCTAAATCAGTCCAACGGTTATGGTTAAGGGGCGCAGTATGCTGAAGTTTGAAAATCTTACCATCGACGTAGCGCAATACCGCTGGCTGGGGAGAAAGCAGTGGTCTCCGTTATTGCATGATATTTCTCTGGATATTCAACCCGGTGAAATGGTGGCGTTGATTGGTGGTAGCGGTGAAGGTAAAAGTTTATTACTGCAAAGTGCATTGGGATTATTACCCGAAAATATGCGTTGCCAAGGGACCATTGAGCTCAATGGTCAGCCATTGACGGAAAAAACGAAATCTCAGTATCGAGGGAATTCTCTGTGTTACGTACCTCAAGGGGTCAGCGCCTTAAACCCATTGATTCAAATTGGTCCTCAGCTTGAGCGTGCCGCCGTACTTAGTGGGCAACATATTAAAATGCACGATGTCGCTCGGCATCTACAAGAATATAGTTTGCAATCTAGCCTTGTGAATCACTACCCAGGCCAGCTATCAGGGGGAATGGCGAAAAGGGTATTAGCGAGTAGCGCCACCTTATCGCGCGCGGAATATATTTTGGCGGATGAAATCTCCTCGTGGCTGGATGACGAGCATGCGGTACAGTTACTCGACAATATCAAATCTCTATGTCGAGATGGGCGTGGTGTGTTGTGGGTAACTCATGATCTAGCAATGGCGGTGCGCTTTGCCGACCGTGTAGCATTATTGCGTAATGGGGCACTAGAAGAGGTGCTAAGCAGCCAAAAACTCAAACAAGGCGGTGGTGGTCAGTGGATTCAATCTTTGTGGAATGCGCTGCCAGAACATCAATTTATGATGCTGGATGAGTGGAGGTAGCCGGATGCTGGAAATACAAAACTTGCGTATTGAACAGGCAGGCAGAGTGCTGTGGGATAACCTGAATTTGTCATTGGTAGATAATGAACGGCTTGGCATTTCCGCTCCCAGTGGATTTGGGAAAACGACGCTAGGACGAGTGCTTGGGCAGTGGCAAAAACCCACTGATGGGCAAGTTTTATTGAATGGTGAACCTGTTCCCCATCTCGGTTATTGCCCTATTCAGCTAGTCCCGCAGCACCCAGAAAAAAGTTTTAATCCTTATCGTACCGTAGGTTCCAGTGTACGCGATGCATGGGAGCCGGATGCCCAATGGCTAGATTGGTTATCGATAAAACCTCAATGGCTAGAACGGCGCCCAAGTGAATTATCGGGTGGAGAGTTAGCACGTATTGCGCTGCTTCGCGCACTCGATCCCCGCACTCAAGTATTAATCGCAGATGAGATGACTGCCCAATTAGATGCGCATTTACAAAAGGAAGTGTGGCAGCATTTGATCCGTATTTCACAGCAACGTCCTCTGGCAATGATTGTTTTTAGCCACAATAAAGCGCTGTTAGAGAAAGTGTGTACCAAGGTATGGACGGTGGCTGAAGCCTAATCACAGAACGATTTTTTTAACCAAAAAATCAATAAATGCCCGTGTTTTAGCGGGGAGATTTTGGGTGTTCGGGTAGAGCAGCTGAATATTTTGTTTGGGGAGTTCAAGATCTGGAAGTAAACGGATTAAGCGATGAGCATTTAAATCCTCTTCAACTAGCCATGCCGGACAAATAGCGGCACCGAGTGATGCTAATGCAAGCTGGCGGATAGTTTCTGCGGAATTAGATTCGTACTGGCTGTTTAATAGAGGCAACTCAAACTTTTCACCGTGACGGTTCTGTAGAGCATATTGGCTATCTTGTAAGTTCAGCAAAGTATGGGTGATCCACGGAATATTGGCTAAATCATCCACATTTTCAACCTGATATTGTTCGAGAAATTCCGCGGTTGCGACTAAATAAATGGCATATTCCCCTAATTTTCTCGATTTTAGGGAGGAGTTTTTTAAATTTCCTAAGCGGATGGCAATATCGAGTTTTTCTGCCAATAAATCATCAAAAGATGAATTGAAACTGTATTGCAGACGCAGTTGAGGATATTGCCGGCAAAATTCTGGGACCAGTGGCAAAACATAACGTTGCCCAAATTCGTTTGTGGAAGAAAAGCGCAATGTCCCCGTAATATTGGTCGCTAAGTTTTGATTCCTTTCAAACGCTTCCTCAATCTGTAATTGAATCCGTTTAAAATCATCGTAGAAATGTTTTCCTACCTCAGTGAGTGCAATATTGCGTGTATTTCGCACCAATAAGCTGACATTTAAGCTTTTTTCTAGCTGTTTTATATCAATACTTACCATCGAGCGACTTAGTCCTAAAACCTCGGCAGCCTTTGTAAAAGAGCCGGAATCGACAACTTGAAGAAAGCTGGTAATTTGCTTGAGATTTTTTTGCATAATCAACTCGATTGTTTGATTGAATTAAACAATGATTTTACTTCCTTTGCATCGACAGGAGAAGGGCTGAGCTCTACTCTTTGCAACCGGAGGTCACCATGTCATATCGTTATCAAATTGCGACAGTATTTCTTCTCGGTTTTTTTATTGATTGTATTAACATTTTTATGTCTGCTATTGCGCTGCCTGATATTGCATCAGCTTTTTCGACAAGCCAGTCGATGGTGGCTTGGGTCGCCAATGCTTATATTTTAGGGTTAGTGCTGATTATGCCCATTAGCTTATGGCTGGCTGGACGTTTGGGAGAAAGAAAGCTACTCACGTATTCCATGTTGCTATTTTCGCTTTCCGTTGGGTTATGTGGGCTCAGTGATTCGATTTATAGTTTAATTTTCTGGCGCTTTATTCAAGGCGTTTCTGGCGGATTATTAATTCCGGTTGGGCAAGCATTAGTGTTTGGGCTATTTCCCAATCAAGAACGCCAAAAAATATCGACTTTGATTATGACTGTTGCCTTAATTGCACCTGCATTTTCACCCGCAATTGGCGGTATGATTATTGATTCATTTTCATGGCGTTGGGTCTTCTTTGCCAATCTTCCATTTGTATTATTAGCATCAATACTTGCATGGGTCTGGGTCAAGCATGGTGAAAAACAACTTCGAGAAAAGCCCGATATTATCGGCTTACTGCTAGTGAGTCTCAGTTTGTTGGGTTTATTACTTTCATTTACTCTGTATAACGATGAGCAAAGTTGGGTACTGGCTTTATTGAGTTTTGGCGTCTCTGCGGCTTTACTGAGGATATATTTAAAATATGCCCAAAAATGCCGAGCACCTATTTTAAATTTGCTATTACTGAAGAATTATAATTTACGTAATGGATTTATTGTTTATTACGCGGTGCCTGGAATTTTCACCGGTGTTAATTTACTGAATATTTTTAACTTACAAAATAATATTGGGTTTAATGCGCAGCAAACAGGCATGTTTATGCTGGTATATGCAGCTGGCGCTCTGATCTCCATGGTGACAGGAGGCTATTTTTATCATCGTATTGGTAAGAGAAACCTCTTTGTGGTGGGGATTATTTTGCACAGTGTTGGGATTCTTACGCTGTTCTGGATAGATAGTCAAAGTCAGTTAGCATTATTGATTACTGCTTATTTATTGATGGGAATGGGCGGGGGAATAAGTGCAAATACGGCTCAAATTAGTGCATTAATTGATTTTAAAGATAAAGATTTACTGCAAGGTAGCGTGTTGTGGAATATTAACCGTCAGGTAGCTTTCAGTGTAGGGACGGTCGTACTTATTTCAGTGTTTAACCTTATTTCATTTTCATCAGAGTTAATTCGTTACCAATATACTTTTTTTATTGCAGCACTGTTGGGTCTGCTATCGTTAATTTCAGTATTTAAAGGAAAATAAAATGAATCCACAAATGTCTTTAGCTATACAGAATATTATTGATGTCCATATGCTCATTGAGGATGTATTTACGGGGCGAGATCAAGGTGAAAGTCTTCAGGCTTTATTAGGGAGTTTTGATAAGACATTTAAAATGGTCACTATTCAAGGTGCCTTGATGAATGCACAACAGGCATCTGAGTTGTTTAGTAAAAACAGAGGTGTTAGACCTTCATTAGCTATTGAAATTAGAAATATTCAGCCGCTGTTTGAGTGTGATGGCAATACATATTGGATACAATATTTAGAACATCAGACCTTGGCTGGCAAAGAAAATAGTCGCACGTCGACAGTGTGTATAAAAATTGAAGATGGGAAATATCATTGGCTGTATCTGCACGAAACGCCAATATTAGTGGCTTAATAGGAAAATATGTTTTTTAGCGGTTATTTAATAAAAAACACCTGCCGGAACAGGTGTTTGATTTTTTAGACTTGAAGACGGTTATTGCTTATTCGTCTAAGAAGCTGCGCAGAACTTCTGAGCGGCTTGGGTGACGTAATTTACGCAGCGCTTTTGCTTCAATCTGACGAATACGTTCACGGGTTACATCAAACTGCTTGCCCACTTCCTCAAGGGTGTGGTCAGTGTTCATGTCGATACCGAAACGCATACGCAGAACTTTTGCTTCACGAGCGGTTAAGCCAGCCAGAACCTCATGAGTTGCCGAACGTAAGCTTTCAGATGTTGCAGAATCTAACGGTAACTCTAATGTGGTATCTTCAATGAAATCGCCTAAATGTGAATCTTCATCATCACCGATTGGCGTTTCCATGGAGATTGGTTCTTTCGCAATCTTCAGTACTTTACGGATTTTATCTTCCGGCATTAGCATGCGTTCTGCCAGTTCTTCTGGCGATGGCTCACGGCCCATTTCTTGCAGCATTTGACGAGAGATACGGTTCAATTTGTTGATAGTTTCAATCATGTGAACCGGAATACGAATTGTACGTGCTTGGTCTGCGATAGATCGGGTAATAGCCTGACGGATCCACCATGTTGCATAAGTTGAGAACTTATAACCACGGCGGTATTCAAACTTATCAACCGCTTTCATTAGACCGATATTACCTTCCTGAATCAAATCAAGGAATTGCAGACCACGGTTGGTGTATTTCTTCGCGATAGAGATAACCAGACGTAAGTTTGCTTCAACCATTTCTTTCTTCGCACGACGCGCTTTCGCTTCACCGATAGACATACGACGGTTGATATCTTTAACCTGTTCAATTGTCAGGCCCGTTTCTTCTTCGATTTGACGCAGTCTTTGCAGACAACGCAGAACTTCTTCTTCCACTTCCAGCAGTTTTTCAGACCACGGCTTGTTCATCGCTTTTGCTGCGGTTAACCAAGTTTCGCTGGTTTCATTGCCGCTGAATAGGGTAATGAAGTTCTTCTTAGGCATTTTGCACTGCTCAACACACAGTTTCATGATGGTACGTTCTTGCAGACGAACGCGATCCATCATTTCACGCATGTTATTGACCAGATAGTCAAATTGCTTAGGTACTAAACGGAACTCTTTGAAAACTTCGGACAATTGCTCGATAGCTGCCACAGTTTTCGCATCGCTACGACCATATTGTTTAATATGGGTACGCGTTTTTTCATACTGTTCACGAAGATCAGAAAATTTTTGGCGTGCTAATTCAGGATCGATGCTGTTGTCGTCATCGCTATCGCTGTCATCGCCGTCTTCATCTTCTTCTTCTTCGTCGTCATCTAGCTCTTCTTGTGGAAGTTCAGAACCTACGTGGGTAGCTGTAGGAGCTAAATCTTCTTCCGCATTCGGATCAACAAACCCTGTAATCAGGTCAGATAAGCGGCTTTCGCCAGCTTCAACGCGGTCATACTGTTCAAGTAAGTAGGTGATAGCTTCAGGGTATTCAGCGACAGAGCACTGAACCTGATTGATACCATCTTCAATACGTTTTGCAATGTCGATTTCACCTTCACGGGTGAGCAATTCGACGGTTCCCATTTCGCGCATGTACATGCGAACAGGGTCAGTGGTACGGCCGATTTCACTTTCAACACTGGATAATACTTGAGCTGCAGCTTCTGCCGCATCTTCGTCCGTGTCGGAAGTATTTTCAGCCAAAATTAAATCATCGGCATCAGGTGCTTCTTCCATGACCTGGATGCCCATGTCATTAATCATCTGGATGATATCTTCGATCTGATCTGAATCGACGATATCTTCCGGCAGATGGTCGTTTACCTCGGCATAAGTTAAGTAACCTTGCTCTTTACCCTTGGTGACGAGTAGCTTAAGCTGTGACTGCGGGTTTTGCTCCATAAGACGGTATCCACACTTCTGAGTATTTAAATTGGTGTCGGTCGGCGAAACTAACGGCCAACAAGAACATTTAAAGGGACATTTGACTACGCGCTACGCCCTTTATATTTCGTAGCATTTACAGGCATTTGCCTTGTTATATGCGGCACTTAAGCCGTTTTGTATACTATTTTTTGGATGCTTTATGTTTTCACTCGTGAAAGAGTGATTAGACGGACTTCTTCGCGCTCTTCAGGTGTCAGCCTTTGTGTTCGTTCTTTCGCTATTAGATAGTCGAAACGCTCATCGAGGGCGCTATTAAATAGATGATTTAGAGCATCTATAAAGGTATTTTCCGCTATTTCCTCTATTTCTATATCGTTCCATGTTGCGAGTTTTTCAAGTTGTTTCGCAAAATTATTATCGCGATAACGTTCTAGCAACTGCCCTGTGTTCATTCCGGGGGTGGAACGGCAAACTTCAACCAATTCCTGAAATAGAGAAAGCCCCGGCATCTGGATATGGGCAATTCCCTCTAGTGAGGGAACAAGCTCCGAAAAGTTCGGATTTTGTACCAACAACGCGATAAGTATGCGCATTGTTGTTGGTTTCAGTTTGGGTGCCTGATAGTTAACTGGTTCAGTGCTCTCTCTATCAATCATAGCAAGAACTTGGGAAATATCCGGTACGCCAATGAAATTTCCTAGCTCTTGTGCCATATAAAGGCGCAGAGTTTCACCCGGTATCTGTTTTATCAATGGGATAGCAAGTTTACTAATTTTTGCTCGACCCTCTTGGGTTTTTAAGTCCACTTGAGGGACTAAAGAGTCAAACAAAAATGTGGAAAGACTTTGCGCATTTTCCATGCGCTGCTCAAAGGCGTCTTTTCCTTCTTTGCGTACCAATGAATCTGGGTCTTCGCCATCAGGCAAAAACATAAAACGGAGTTGGCGACCATCGGTCAAATAGGGAAGGGCGTTTTCAAGTGCACGCCAAGCGGCATCTCTTCCTGCTCTATCTCCGTCATAACAGCAAATTACGGTATCTGTTGAACGATAGAGCAATTGAATATGCTCAGAGGTTGTAGAGGTGCCAAGTGATGCAACCGCATAGCGGATGTCATACTGTGCGAGTGCTACAACGTCCATATAGCCTTCAACAACAAGTAATTTTGCAAGCTCACTACTATTTTGCGTGGCTTCATAAAGACCAAAAAGCTGGCGACCTTTATGAAAAATATCGGTTTCGGGGGAGTTTAAATATTTCGGTAAGGCATCGCCTAATACCCGTCCACCAAATGCAATCACACGACCGCGACGATCCCGAATAGGGAACATGATTCGCTCTCTAAAGCGATCATATACGCGACCATTATCATTAGTGACCAGCATACCCGCTTCATCAAGTTGCTGACGGCTTTCTGGATTCACTGCAAATTTCTTTAAAAGGTTGTCCCAGCCAGGGGGAGCAAAACCGATTGAAAAATGCGAGATAATGTCTGCACTTAAACCACGTTGGCTTAAATAATCTTTGGCTTTATTCGCCGAGGGATGATTTAAGGCAGCGCAGTAAAACTGATTTATTTTATCCATCAATTGGTACAAATTTTGACGCTGATGGAGTTCTATTTGACTGGTTCCCGTTCCTTTTTCATAAGGGACATCCAGACCATGTAATGCGGATAACTCTTCTATCGCTTCGACAAAATCGAGTTTGTCGTAATTCATCAGAAAATCGATGGCATTACCATGGGCACCACAGCCAAAACAATAGTAAAACTGTCTCTCACCATTGACAGTAAACGATGGTGTTTTTTCGTTATGAAAAGGACAGCAAGCGTGATGGTTTTTACCCTGTTTTTTTAACGGGACTTTTGCATCGACTAAATCAATGATATCGGTACGAGCGAGTAAGTCATTGATAAATGAACGCGGAATTCGTCCAGCCATAAGCCTCTTTTTCGCCTGTTGATGAACGATAATAAGCCGCGCTTCCGTTAGGAAAGCACGGCCTTTAACTGCTAACTACTACTTGTCTGCGTTGGTTGCGATGAGAATCGCAATCAATTAGTACAGACGAGTACGGCGTGCGTTTTCGCGAGCCAGTTTTTTAGCGTGACGCTTTACCGCTGATGCTTTAGCGCGTTTACGTTCAGTCGTTGGTTTTTCATAGAATTCACGACGACGAACTTCAGCTAAAACTCCTGCTTTTTCACAAGAACGTTTGAAACGACGCAGTGCTACGTCGAATGGCTCGTTTTCACGTACTTTAATTACCGGCATGTGCCTCTCACCTCAATAGAAATCGGTTTGTTGCTGGTTTTTGTTCACCAGCCATCATTTAAAATGGTGCGGAATTTTACTTCAATGAGTACGGGTTTGTAAAGTGCCGTATAAAATTGAATCACACAAGATTGCCTGTTTTCGTCCCAGCTTTAATAAATAAAGTGAGAAAAACCAGATAATAATGAGAATTTGCCACACGAAATTTTTATTACAGGGTCTGATTATAGACTATACAACTAAGAAAGTCAGCCTTTTGCTGGGATTAATTGCGTGTTTTCATGACATTTATTGCGCGATGACGCAAATTTAGTGATAGACTTGCCTCCATGCAACAAACAAGGGTAGTGCAATGCGTGTTTTAGGTATTGAAACATCTTGCGATGAAACCGGAATCGCAATTTATGATGATGAGCTGGGTCTACTCGCGAACCAGTTATACAGCCAAATTAAAGTACATGCTGATTACGGTGGCGTCGTACCCGAATTAGCATCTCGTGACCATATCCGTAAAACAGTGCCGCTGATTCAAGCTGCGCTAAAAGAAGCCAATTTAACTCGTGAAGATATCGATGCTGTTGCGTATACCGCAGGGCCTGGTTTAGTAGGCGCTCTGATGGTCGGTGCGACAGTGGGTCGTGCGTTAGCGTTTGCATGGAACGTACCGGCAGTCGCAGTGCATCACATGGAAGGGCATTTGCTCGCACCTATGCTGGAAGAGAAAAGTCCAGAGTTCCCATTTGTGGCGCTGTTGGTTTCTGGTGGTCATACCCAGCTAATTAGCGTAACAGGTATTGGCGAATATGAGCTTCTCGGTGAGTCTATTGATGATGCCGCGGGCGAGGCATTCGATAAAACGGCGAAATTGCTTGGTTTAGATTATCCCGGTGGACCTGTTTTATCTCGTATGGCACAGCAAGGGGTTGCTGGACGTTTTGTTTTTCCTCGTCCAATGACCGATCGCCCTGGGTTAGATTTTAGCTTTTCAGGCTTAAAGACATTTGCCGCGAATACGATTCGTGAAAATGATGATGATGACCAAACTCGTGCGGATATTGCTCGCGCGTTTGAGGATGCAGTCGTCGATACATTAGCTATCAAATGTAAACGTGCACTTGAACAAACTGGGTTTAAACGTTTGGTCATGGCGGGCGGCGTGAGCGCTAATCGTGCATTACGAGCTAAAATGGAAGACGTTTTGAAGCAGCGCGGTGGCGAAGTCTTCTATGCACGCCCTGAATTTTGTACCGATAACGGTGCCATGATTGCATTAGCAGGATTGATTCGCCTAAAAGGTGGGGCAAATGCAGGTTTAGGCGTGACGGTTCGTCCTCGCTGGCCTCTTGCAGAACTTCCACCGTTAGAAAAATAACGTCATATTTTAATGCGATAGTAGGGGCTGGCGTATTGCGTCAGCCCCTATTTTTTATGCAAAAGCGTTTTAATGTAAAATAGTGACCGCATCTTCCAAACGAATGGAACGATCTTTTACATGGCTTGCTGTTTCAGTACTTTGCTCGACTAATAAGCTACTTTGCTGAGTAATCGATTCCAGCTCACTGACCGCTTGCGTGATATCGGAGATCCCAGACGCTTGCTCTGTTGTCGCATGGCTGATGTGTGTGATCAGTTGGGTGACGTTTTGTACTTGACCCACGATCTCTTTCATCGTGTTGCCCGCCGCATAGACTTGATCCTTACCTGAGCTGACTTTTTTCTCACAGTTGTTAATCAATTCGCGAATATCGTTTACTGCGCTGGCACTACGGCTGGCTAAGCTACGAACTTCATTGGCAACAACGGCAAAACCTTTCCCTTGCTCACCTGCTCTTGCAGCTTCAACCGCAGCATTTAATGCCAAAATATTGGTTTGGAATGCAATGTCTTTAATCACATCCGTGATGGAGTTTATCTTACTGGTACTGTGTACAATTTCATCCATCGTCATGACGACGGCATCCATCATCGCACCGCCATTAACGGCTGTTTCACTGGTTTCATTCGATAAAACATCCGCTTTATGGGTGTTGTCTGCGTTCATTTTGACCGAAACCGCCATTTGATTCATGGTGGCGGCGGTTTGTTGCATATAGCCCACGGTGCGTTGTGTATGGGTATCTAATTCACTGCAACCACTAACCAATGACTCACTTCCTTTGCGAACATTATCGACTTGTTCTGAGACATCATTGATTAGCCAACGACACACTAAGCCTAGCTGACCTATTGAGCGCAGAATTTGCCCGATTTCATCAACGCGGCTCATGTGAGTAATACTATTACGATTGCCCCTTGCTACGCTGAGTGCTTGGGACATGATATTTTCAAGTGGGTTGGCAAAGCTGCGTTCGAGTACCACATTACCCAGCAGTAGGGTGATAAAAGTGAACAAACTGGAAAGAAGCAGCGCATTGCCTGATAAGCCCGATAAACCTGCCATCACCATCCACAATGCGAATAAGCTGGCAGAAATAAGTCGGCAGCGCCAACGGACAGACAGTGTTGATAGCGAGAATCGACGGCGTTTGGGTAGCACGATCCCCTTATAAATACGGCGATTACTACGATTTTCAACGAGTGATTTGTAAAGCGGCTCGACTGCGGCAATTTCATCGCGTGTGGCTCGTAGCCGAATAGACATATAGCCAGTGATCACGCCTTTTCGTTGCATAGGAATAATATTGGCACGAACCCAGTAATGGTCGCCATTTTTACGGCGATTTTTAACTATTCCAGTCCATGGTTCACCCATTTTTAAGGTTCGCCACATGTCGGCAAATGCTTCTTTTGGCATGTCAGGGTGGCGAATAATATTGTGAGGCTGTCCCATTAATTCATCGAGGTCATACCCACTCACCTGCACAAAGAAATCATTAGCATGAATAATATTCCCTTGAAGGTCACTTGTGGTCATCAGGGTTATATCTTCATCTAAGATATGTTCATTTTGAGTTACATAAGGAGTTCTGCTCATTTTATATTCACTTTTATAGTTAAGTTTTCCTTTATATAGTCGACAGTTTTTAATTATTCATTAGTAATAAATTTGCAATCTTTTAACTATTTTTTAAAAGTGTGCGCTAAGTTATACGTAGGTGTAAATACGTACAAAAATAAGTGAGATTTTGTGAGTGAGCGAAGTAAAAAATCGGGGAAATTTTTGATAATAGAGTGGATTTTGGCTGAATGTAAAAGGCGGGTTAGTCACAACAAAAAAGGCTAAAAATTAGCCCTTATTGTTGGTGATTTTTATAGCTCATGTTTAGTGATTATTCATCATGATCGTCACGTTGTTCTTGAGCAATCTCTTTGGCGGTCTTTTGTTTTTTGTTTTTCAGTTTTTGCCAAATCCGGCTCTCTTGCCCACGCCATAAGCGTTGGATATTTGCATGATGACGGACTAACACTAAGCACGAGAGCATGGCTACAGGGAACGTGAATTCTGGCTTAAACCACCAGACATAGAAGGGGGCGAGTAGTGCACTAACAATCGCACCGAGTGACGAGTATCCGCTAAGTAATACGGTGAGCAGCCATGTTCCCGCGACTAACCCAGAGAGATCCCAGCCAATAGCGGCAATAGAACCAAATGCGGTGGCAACGCCTTTTCCGCCTTTAAAGTGGAAGAAAACGGGATAAATATGTCCAAGGCAGGCTGCAATCGCGACCAAGCCAAGATAGAATGGTTGCACATTTAAATAATAAGCAAGCCATACAGGGATCATCCCTTTCAGTACGTCACAGATCAGTACTGAGGCTGCGGCGGCTTTACCACCGACGCGTAAGACGTTAGTTGCACCGGGGTTACCCGAGCCGTGTTGACGGGGATCGGGTAATCTTGCCAGACGGCAGATCAAGATAGCACTCGATATTGATCCGCAGAGATAGGCGAAAATTATCATGCCAAGCGCGATTGCACTCATAACTAACTCCAAAAACGGTTTAAGCTATTTATATGTAATTCACTTCAGTCTTGGATAATACGCACATTTTTCCTGAAGTGGTATCAATTCAGCACATAAACGAGAAAATGACGTGATGGATATCGTATTTATTGAACAATTATCAGTCATCACCACCATTGGTGTATATGACTGGGAACAAGATATAGAACAAAAACTTTTGCTCGATATCGAAATGGGATGGGACAATAAACAGGCCGCGATGAGCGATAATGTTGAATTGTGCTTGAATTACGCAGATGTTAGCGAACGCATTGTTAGCTATTTAGAACAGAATAAGTTTGGATTAGTTGAACGAGTTGCTGAAGAGGTTGCTCAACTTCTGCTGAATGAATTTTTCACGCCTTGGGTACGTATCCGAGTATCTAAGCCAGGGGCTGTTGCTCGTGCTGCTAACATGGGCGTACTGATTGAGCGTGGTACAAAAACCAGCTAATGGGGATTGCCTCGTGGATATTGGCGGTCAGTACCGCCAATATTTTTCATTTTATCTTTGAACCATAACCTGTTGGTTTTTTATCCACTCTTCAACGGCGTGAATCCGCTGTTTTGTGAGTTCCTCTCGAATTTGCGCGCCTTGAAAACCTTGCTCAATAATTGATTTGACAGCAACCGCTTTGGCAACCTCATAGGATTGGCGTAAATATATCCCTTGGGGATAGGCTTGTGTTTCTAATCCACCTCGACCTCTGGCGTCGGCTTCGCTCACCAAGCCGAGCTGTAAAATACGTTCAGGCTTACGCCAGCTATCTAATCCATCGAACATACCAACGAGATCGCACGCATTAAGCTTATTAATTACATGGATCATATCGTGATATTTTGCAGCTAAGCAGGCGAGATCTTTGGTGCTACTCGGAATTTTGTAGCGTTCGCATAAATCGATGATCAAAGGGATCCCTGCTTCACCATGTTGTGGATGGCTTGGCCAAACGGCTTTAGGCGTTAGGCCTTTCCCCAGGTCGTGGCATAGTGCAGCAAAACGAACGTCAATATCTTTCGATAACGTTGCCACAACACGCATCACCATCAAAATATGGATGCCAGTATCCACTTCAGGGTGCCACTTTTCAGGGGCTGGAACGCCAAATAAGTTATCAATTTCAGGGAATAGGATGGCAAGAGCCCCACACTCGCGTAAAACCTCGAAATAGATTTGTGGCGAATTGGACATGAGCGCTTTGTGTGTTTCCGTCCAAACTCGCTCAGGCGTAAGATGAGAGAGCTCACCGGATTCAGACATGGATTGCATCAGAAACATCGTTTCAGGAGCAATTCGAAAGCCTTGTGCATAATAGCGAGCGGCAAAGCGTGCTACGCGTAAAACGCGCAGAGGGTCTTCTAAAAACGCATCAGAAACATGGCGAAGAACACGGTTTTTGAGGTCGCGTACGCCATGATGAGGGTCGATTAGTTCTCCAGTGTCGCTCTGAGCAATGGCATTAATGGTCAAATCACGGCGTAGAAGGTCATCTTCGATGGTGACATCGGGCGCGCTATAACAGCTAAATCCAGTATAGCCAGAACCGATTTTTCGTTCAGTTCTGGCAAGGGCATATTCTTCATGGGTTTTGGGATGTAAAAAGACAGGAAAGTCTTTACCAACTTGTTGAAAACCTTTGGCTAGCATCGCCTCTGGCGTAGTACCTACCACCACATAATCTCTATCTGAGATAGGTAATCCCAGTAGTTTGTCGCGTACCGCACCACCGACGAGATAGACTTTCATTTAAATTCTCTTACATCCAGCCATCATTACGTTTTTTACGACGAGGAATAATGTGCGGCAGCAGCAAACCTAGAATTAAGCCCGCACCAGCAACGCCACCACCATACATAAACCACTGTAAAATCAATTCGCGGCGACGGTCATCCAGACTCACTTCAGCAATATCTAATTTCTTACCTGCCTTGATAAGCTCATTTTTCAGTTTTTCATTTTCAGCTTTTAACTGACGAACTTCGCTATCATTATCCGCCACTTTTTGCTGCATGTCTGCGGTGCGGGTATTCCAAGTATTATCAATATTATCTAATTGTTGGCGTAACTTTTGGTTCTCAGCTTCTAGCTGAGGAATACGGCTTTTCATACTCGGGATGTCACTGAGTTGATCTGTAGGTATCCAAACCGTTCTGCCTTTGCCATCTTTAATTTGGGCAAATTTATTATCAACTGAAATCAGTTCAACAGATTCACCTGCATTCAGCGAGCCAACAATACGGTAGTTGGTGCCTGGACCACTACGGACATAAGTCGATAAATCTTCAGAAACGTAGCGTGTTTCAGCGTTTGCTGTGATTGAAAGGCCTAACCCCATGATTGAGACAAATAAAAGTGGAATTTTTCGCATAGTGTTGTGATCTTTTTAGGGTGAATGAGTGTCTTATTAATTAAATATTAATAAGTAAAGCCTATTGGTGCAAACGTTAAAGCTTAGAGTTGTGTAAATGTTGAATAAGAATGAGAACCTTCCTAAGTCACTGGATAATTCAATTTTTCAGTGCGTTATCGAAATAACTCTCTAAAAGGGAGGGATTGCATGGAATTTTTGGTTTCTGTGCGGTTTCTTTTCTCTGCTATCAGGGATTGGGGTAATATGGATGCAGTGAAATTATTAAATAAGGAAATGTATGAACCACATAGAAGTTGAACTCAAGTTAGCGGCTCAGAGTTCTGCTATTGATGCTGTTCGCCAGTGTATTTCAACACTTTCACCTCAGCATTTTGCCCCTCGCAAACTGACCAATATCTATTTTGACACACAGACAAGACAGCTTCGTCAATGGGATATGGGGCTACGGATCCGTGGTTGTGATGGTCATTATGAAATGACGATTAAAACGGCAGGTCAAGTGATCAGTGGGTTACACCAGCGCCCAGAATACAATGTGGAAATCGATTCTCCTGAAATCAACCTCTCTGCATTTCCCGCTGAGATTTGGCCGGAAGGCACCGATTTGGCGCAGCTTGAATCAGAGCTAGAAGTTTTGTTTAGTACAAACTTTACTCGTGAAAAGTGGTTAGTGAAGTTTGAAGATAGCGAGATTGAAATTGTATTTGATCAAGGAGAAGTTTCAGCAGGGGCTAAAGATATCCCGATTCAAGAGTTTGAATTGGAACTAAAACAAGGTTTTGTGGCGGATGTGCTTAATTTGGCGAAAAAATTCGCTGATATCGATGGTCTTAGTCTTTCGTCACTGAGCAAAGCTGCCCGTGGGTACTCCTTATTGATGAGTGAACCAGCACCGTTAGTTCGCCCTGAATCCGTGTTTGATTATGAAGAGCAACCTATTGAAAAATCATTGCTGCACATGCAGCAACTGTGCCAGCAGCATGAGCAATATTGGTTATCTGGTGGTGAACATGCTTGTCATGGATTAAGTGAATTCTTGCGCTTTGTTCAGGCATTTTTAGTGCATTATCAAAACTCGGCACCGCATTTTGTGCATGACCTTCCTCTAGAACAATTACGTTTGGATGTGACTGACGAGACGATCAGTGCAGAAGATTTTTGTTACAGTAGCCAATGGCTAAAATGTAAATTAGCCTTTATTCAGTGGTTAACCGCCTTAACATATACCGATGTCGAATAGGTACTGAATCTATGCCGCTTTCTGCCGAACTTTTGCAAGACCAACATCAACGTATTATTCGTCAATTTTCGGAGCTCTCTTCAGCATTGCTCCCATTAAGTGAAGATGAGCTGAATTTTTTAGCGTTCAGTGATTTTGCGTTGAAACAGGTTCTTACCTATTCTCGATTTTTACAACAGATTCGCACTCAACCTCCGATGGGCGATGAATGGAAATATTATGGAGACTGGCTGGAAGAAACGCTGGCAGGCGTAACTGATGAAGATCATTTGATGCAGGTTCTGCGTACTTTTCGTCATCATATGTTAGTGCGCATAGCTTGGATGCAAACGTTGGAAATCTGTTCCCAACGCGAGACGATTGTGCAACTTAGTGAACTGGCTGAAGTTTTGATCGTCTCAGCACGGGATTGGTTATATAAAACCTATTGCCAATTGTGGGGAACACCTTGTGACAGAGCTGGAAATCCCCAGCCATTATTAGTGCTGGGAATGGGAAAACTGGGTGGCAGAGAATTAAACTTTTCGTCTGATATCGACCTGATTTTTGCTTATCCAGAAAACGGTGTGACCCAAGGTGGGCGCAAAGAGCTGGATAATGCGCAATTTTTTACGCGTCTTGGACAAAAACTGATTCGAGTTCTCGACCAAGTGACCATTCATGGTTTTGTCTATCGTGTTGACATGCGTTTACGCCCTTTTGGTGACAGCGGTCCATTGGTTTTTAGTTTCTCAGCCCTAGAAGATTATTATCAAGAACAAGGTCGTGACTGGGAACGCTATGCGATGGTCAAAGCGCGTATTATGGGACCTGACAGCGTTCATTATGCCGATACGCTACGTAAATTATTACGTCCGTTTGTCTATCGCCGCTATATTGATTTCAGTGTGATTCAATCCCTGCGCAACATGAAAAACATGATTGAGCGGGAAGTTCGCCGTCGTGGATTAATCAATAACATCAAGTTAGGTGCTGGTGGTATTCGTGAGATTGAGTTTATTTCCCAAGTTTTCCAGTTGATTCGTGGTGGGAGAGAGCCCGTTTTACAGTCTCAGTCTTTGTTCGCCGCATTACAGGGGATTGAAGAACTTGAACTTTTGCCATCTCAACAAGTAATTCAGCTCCAAAACAGCTATATTTTTCTGCGCCGATTGGAGAATTTATTGCAAAGCATTGATGACCAACAAACCCAGACATTACCCGATGACGCCTTAAATCAGGCGCGTTTAACATGGGGAATGGGATTCACTAGTTGGTCTGAATTTTACCAACAGCTCAGTGCTATGATGACCTCAGTGCATCAGATATTTGCAGAGCAAATTGGCAGCGATGATGAAGAAGACCGTGCAGAAGAGTGCGATGAAGCCTACATCACGTTGTGGCAAAGTGAGCTTTCTAAAGAAGAACTTGCTAGTTATCTACCGTCAAAAGATGAATTTGTCGCTGAGAAAATGATCCACGGCATTAACCTGTTCAGACACGACCTCAATAAGCGTACCATCGGTCCCCGAGGTCGAGATGTTCTTGATGAATTAATGCCTAAATTACTGGCAAAAGTTGGGGAGCGTGAAGATGCAGGGCGAGTTATCGAGCGCATTACACCATTATTGTTAAGTATTGTTAGCCGGACAACATACTTAGAACTGATGCTCGAATTTGATGAGGTGTTAACCCACGTTATTCGACTATGTGCAGCATCCCCGATGATTGCAGAACAGCTCGCTCGTCATCCACTATTATTAGATGAATTGCTTGATCCGCAATCGCTGTATCAGCCATTACCACTGACCGCTTATCGAGATGAATTACGTCAATATCTTATGCGGGTGCCGGATGATGATGAAGAGCAACAATTAGAAGCCCTCCGCCAATTTAAACAGGCGCAATTATTGCGTATTGCTGCGGAAGATATTTCAGGGGTGCTCCCTGTCATGAAAGTGAGTGATCACTTAACGTATCTGGCTGAGGCGATTATTGATGCTGTGGTACATCAAGCTTGGCAAAAAATGGCGAAGCGTTACGGAGAACCGGCTCATCTGGCTCAGCTTGATGAAAAACAGTACGGATTCGCCGTTTTAGGCTACGGTAAATTAGGTGGATGGGAGCTGGGCTACAGTTCTGATTTAGACTTGGTTTTTCTGTTTGATTGCCCAATGAATGTGGTCACTACAGGGGATCGCTCCATTGACGCACGACAATTTTATTTGCGTGTCGCACAACGCATTATTCATCTTTTCAGTACCCGAACAGCCTCAGGGGTGCTCTATGAAGTGGACGCACGTCTTCGACCTTCCGGTGAGTCAGGGATGTTAGTCAGTACCATTCAATCTTTTGATGATTACCAAAAAAATGATGCCTGGACGTGGGAACATCAAGCGCTGATCCGCGCCCGTATGGTTTTCGGTGATAGTTCATTGCAACAGAAATTTACGCAAATCCGCCATGAAACCTTATGTTTACCACGAGAGCCCGATGTGCTGCGTGAACAAGTGCGAGATATGCGAGTGAAGATGCATCAGCATTTGGGCAGTCATCAGGAAAATGAGTTTGATTTAAAAGCTGATCCTGGTGGGATCACGGATATTGAATTTATTGCTCAATATTTAGTATTGCGTTTTGCAACAGAGAATCCGGCTTTAACCCGTTGGTCAGACAATGTACGCATCTTTGAATTAATGGCGCAGTACGATTTTATGCCAGAAGAAGAGGCTTATGGCTTAACACAAGCGTATGTGACGATGCGTAATGAATTGCACCATCTTGCATTGCAATCTTTACCAAGCCGCGTAGAGAGCCAGCAATTTGTGACTCAGCGAGCGCTGGTGTTAGCCAGTTGGCGAAAATGGCTGGAGTAATTGATTAGGTAGCAAATTATTTAGGCGATATCGTGCAATATGGTAGTATTGGCGGCAATTAATTGTAGATTTTCTTTTCATAACTGGAGTGCGGGATGAAAGTAACCCTTCCTGATTATAAGCAAGCAGGTGTACTTGTTGTTGGTGATGTAATGTTAGATCGCTACTGGCATGGACCGACTAATCGAATCTCACCTGAAGCACCGGTTCCGGTTGTTAAAGTGACCATGGTTGAAGAGCGTCCTGGTGGTGCAGCTAACGTGGCAATGAACATTGCTTCCCTTGGTGCTAACTCCCGTTTGGTTGGATTAACAGGGATTGATGATGCAGCAAAAGCGCTCACCGAGAATCTCAATGGCGTGAATGTACGCTGTGATTTCGTGGCGATCCCAACTCATCCAACCATTACTAAATTACGCGTTTTATCCCGCAACCAACAGCTTATCCGCCTCGATTTTGAAGAAGGTTTCGAAAATGTGGATGCTCAGCCAATGCTGGAACGCATCGAACAAGCGTTGCCTCACATTGGTGCGTTAGTGTTATCTGACTATGCGAAAGGGGCATTGGCAGAAGTTGAGAAGATGATTGCATTGGCGAATAAGGCTGGCGTTCCTGTTCTTATCGACCCGAAAGGTCATAATTTTGAGCGTTATCGTGGTGCGACGCTGCTAACGCCAAATATGTCTGAATTTGAAGCGATTGTTGGGCGTTGCAAAGATAATAAAGATGTGGAAGAAAAAGGGATGCAACTTCTTGAATCTCTGGAGCTATCTGCATTATTAATCACGCGTTCAGAGCAAGGAATGAGCTTGATTCGTCGTAATGAGGCTCCATTACATTTACCGACCGAAGCGCAAGAAGTGTTTGATGTTACTGGTGCGGGGGATACGGTGATTGGCGTGTTAGCGGCATCGATTGCATCAGGTCGTCCATTGCATGAAGCCTGTGCGCTAGCGAATGCGGCGGCTGGTGTTGTGGTTGGTAAATTAGGGACGTCAACAGTATCCCCGATTGAATTGGAAAATGCGATCCGTGGTCGCGCGGAAAATGGTTTCGGTGTTATGACTGAAAGCCAACTTAAGCAAGCCGTTGCCGATGCGCGTGCGCGTGGTGAGCGCGTGGTGATGACCAATGGCTGTTTCGATATTCTCCATGCGGGTCATGTTTCATATCTGGCGAATGCCCGTAAACTCGGTGATCGACTAATTGTTGCGGTAAACAGCGATGCATCGACTCGCCGCTTAAAAGGGGAGACTCGTCCAGTTAATCCATTAGACCAACGTATGATTGTGTTGGGTGCATTAGGTGCCGTGGATTGGGTTGTGCCATTCGAGGAAGATACACCGCAGCGTTTGATCTCAGAAATTCTGCCTGACATCTTAGTAAAAGGCGGGGATTATCAACCAGATGAAATTGCCGGAAGCAAGGAAGTTTGGGCTGCGGGTGGACAAGTGATGGTGCTGAATTTCGAAGATGGTATTTCAACCACCAATATCATTAAAAATATTATGAAAACCAAATAATTAAGCATTAGTTGGTATCAGTAAAAGCCTAACTTTTTGTCTGCATTTAAATGTGTACAGAAGTTAGGCTTTTTTGTTTGTGACTGAATCAATCTTCTTGTTTTTCTTCAATCACTTTTTCATCTGAGAAACGAGCTTCAAGGGCGCTGACACGCTGCTCCATTTTCATCAGTTTCTCACGAGTGCGCAATAAAACTTGTGTTTGGATATCAAACTCTTCTCGACTGACTAAATCTAATTTACCAAGCTGAGATTGCAACAGTGAACGGAGCTTTTTATCAAAGTCTTCACCTAAGTCACGCACGCCTTTCGGTAATGCACCTTGAATTTGGCGGGCAACTTGTTCAATTTTTTTCGGATCGAGCATTCGCGGGTCCTTCAGTTTCAAAATAAATAATGTGGGGTAGTGTAATACCTGCAGCGTTATGAATAAACCACCTTCTTCTATTATTATAGAAACGTGCTGTTTCATCTTGTTTTTATTGGCGAAAAGTGTGAGTAAGTCTTCAGTTTATCGTTTGTTCGTTGCGCCATTGGATTATTGGAGTTATATTAATTGCGTAATCTCAGGGCGGGGTGAAAGTCCCCACCGGCGGTAACATGCATCGCGCATGAAGCCCGCGAGCGCTTTGTTATCTTTGGCATTATTGTCATGGATAGTAAAGGTCAGCAGATCCAGTGTGAATCTGGAGCCGACGGTTATAGTCCGGATGGGAGAGAATCACTGTATCTGCATGTTTGTATCTTTTAGGTACAACACTGTTCTACATATTGAATAGCTAAACGGCTAGTAGACCGTGGTGTTTATTCATTTCTCGTACTCCTAAGACTGCCCTGGTTCTGGTAACTCAAATATTGTTAATTAAAGAAGGTTTTTACCATGAATCAGACGCTACTTTCCGAATTCGGTAATCCAACCGAGCGTGTTGAAAATGCAATCGAAGCTCTGCGCCAAGGCAAAGGCATTTTAGTTCTCGACGATGAAGATCGTGAGAATGAAGGTGACTTAGTGTTTGCAGCAGAAACCATGACCGCCGAGCAAATGGCAATGACAATTCGCTATAGCAGCGGCATTGTGTGCCTATGCATTACGGAAGAACGCCGTAAGCAGCTTGATATTCCGATGATGGTGGAAAAAAACACCAGCCAAAACCAAACGGGTTTTACGGTCACAATTGAAGCTGCGAAAGGTGTCACAACCGGCGTTTCTGCGGCAGACCGTATCACGACTATCAAAGCGGCGATTGCGGATAATGCAGTGCCTGCGGATATTAACCGCCCTGGTCACGTATTTCCATTACGTGGTCGTGAAGGTGGTGTATTAACACGTCGTGGCCATACAGAAGCCTCGATTGATTTAGCCACATTAGCCGGTTTCAAACCTGCTGGAGTACTGTGTGAGCTGACCAATGATGATGGCACAATGGCGCGTGCGCCAGATGTGGTGAAGTTTGCTCGTGAACACAACATGACAGTTGTCACCATTGAGGACTTAGCTAGCTATCGTCTTCAGTTGGAAAAAAAAGCGAGCTAATTCGCTAAGTTTTTAAAACGCTTTGCCTATAGAGTCATCGGCCACAAAGTTGCACACCTTTGTGGCCTCTTCAAATTTTTTGATGATCATTCTCATAATTCCCCCACTGTGTTTTTTATAAAAAAGGGTATGCTGATACTCATTATCCTTTTTGTGGAATTGAGGTCATCATGTCGACAAATAACCAACACTTAACCCATCGAATGCCCGCGGTATTTATCGGTCATGGTAGCCCGATGAACGCGATTAACCATAATTCGTACACTGAAGCATGGGAAAAACTGGGTAAAACTTTGCCTAGACCGCGTGCGATTTTGGTGATCTCAGCACACTGGTATACCCGTGGAACGGCGATCACGGCGATGGTTAAACCGAAAACGATCCATGATTTTGGTGGTTTCCCTGAAGCTTTATACCAAATAGAGTACCCGGCACCAGGCTCTCCTGAGCTGGCTAAACAGGTGGCTGAATTACTGTCTCCAGAGCCAATTCATCAAGATAAAGAGGAGTGGGGACTTGATCACGGCACATGGGAAATTTTAGTGCGCATGTATCCGCAAGCCGATATTCCCGTCGTGCAACTGAGTATTGATGGCACTAAGCCTGCATCGTGGCACTATGAGCTAGGTAAAAAATTAGCAGTCTTGCGAGAGCAGGGGGTTTTGATTATGGGGAGTGGTAACGTTGTCCATAATTTACGTGCAATGGATTGGCAAAATTCACATGCAGAACCTTACCCTTGGGCAATTTCGTTTGAGCAATTTGTTTATGCAAATCTGAGAAGTCATGAGCAGCCACACCCGCTGACAACAGGGTTAGAGCGTGAAGATGGTCAGTTATCAAATCCATCACCGGAACATTTTTTACCTATATTACCTATCTTAGGTACATGGGATGGTGAAGAAGTGATTAGCACGCCTGTTGAAGGAATTGTTTCGGCATCATTGAGTATGTTATCAGTACAAATCGGTTAATGAGTCGAATGGCGAAAGAAGAAAGCGGCACGAAATATTTCGTCGCCGCTTTTTGTTTATTTGATGCTGTTTTACCAAGCTAATAGTGAATTAGTCGAGGATGATGTGCGGATAGAAACGGGATAAGTCTTGAGTAATCAATTCCTTATCTTCGCGGATACAGATCCCCGCAGGCTGGTCGTTAACTAACCAGCTTCCGACCAATGTATAGCTGCCTTCAAATTTTGGCAGTGAGTAGAATTGCTGGATAATCATCCCTTCTTCACCATAAGGACCATCCGCAGAAGCGATTTCTTTGCCATTTTCGATGACGCGAATATTCGCACCTTCACGAGAAAATAGCGGTTTAATCACATAGCTTTCAAGCTCTGGTTTGTTACCATCCGCAAAGTAGGCTGGTAACAAGTTTGGATGATCAGGAAACATTTCCCATAACATTGGCAGCAACGCTTTATTGGAGATAATACTTTTCCAGGCTGGTTCTAACCAACGTACACCCGCATCTTGCAGCTTGGTTGAGAAGATTTCTCTGAGCATAAATTCCCATGGATACAGCTTGAACAGGTTACTGATGACCTGATCTTGTGTATCGGTGAATTCGCCTTTCTCGCCTAATCCGATTTCATCAATATATAGAAATTCGGTCGCTACGCCAGCTTCGTTTGCACAGTCTTGCAGATATTGCACTGTGCCACGATCTTCTTCGGTATCTTGGCAGCAAGCCATATGTAGCAAGCGGAAACCGTATTGATCTTTAAGCTCACCAAAACGCTCAATCAGCTGCTCTTGAATGCTGTTAAACTGGTCTGCATTTTCTGGCAGTTTCCCAGCTTCGATTTGGTCTTCTAACCAAATCCATTGGAAGAATGCTGATTCATACAGTGACGTTGGTGTATCTGCGTTATTTTCCAGTAATTTCGGTGGATTTACGCCATCGTAAGCTAAGTCGAGACGGGAATATAATGAAGGCTGCTCACTTTTCCACGAACTACGGACAAATTCCCAACAGTGTTTAGGAATTTGGAAGCGAGCGAGTAACTCGTCGCTTTCAACAACGCGTTCAACCACTTTTAAACACATTTGGTGAATTTCAGCGGTAGCTTCTTCAATTTCTTCAACTTGTGCTAGCGTGAATTGGTAATAGGCATCTTCAGACCAGTACGGTTCTCCGTACATAGTGTGGAAGTGAAAACCAAACTCATCCGCTTTTTCGCGCCAGTTAGGACGCTCTACAATAGGAACACGTTTCATTACTTATCAACCACCCATTGAACGGGAAGAGGATGAGCTGGATTTTGCGGACGAAGATGAACGTTGCGCTGTCGCTTGTTTGTTGACTGTATCACCGAAACCGCCACGAGTAATGGTGGAGGTAGTCGCTGGTTTTGGTGCCATAGCCGTTTTTGGTACGCTCATTGAACGACCGCCAGCAACGGCTGGACCATAACTTTTACCCGTCGCATCAACAAATTTACCATTTGCTGGGCTGGCTGGGTTTTTAGAGCTAAACAGTGGTTGAGATGGTGCGCTACCGCCCATCATACGGCCCATCATGTAGCCCATCATTAATGGCATCCACATGCTGCCACTGCTTTGTGGTTGAGCAGCTGGCTCACCGGCTGCTGGTGTGCTTGTACCTGCGATGCCTGCTTGAGCTGGTGCTTGAGTACACATCGCTTCACCGAACTCCGCAACGCAATCTTCTTGAGTGGCATATTTTGGTGCTGTTTTTGCAGCTTCGTTCAGTGCGTTATTATACGCAAGAGTACATTGCTCTGCTTGAGAGGGATTGGCTTGGCTACAGTCTTGTGCGTTGGTGTACAGAGAAACTGTTTCATCGCTCTCTTCACATGCAGACAGCATAAATACAGCACTCACTGCCACAGCAACAGGTGCTAAACGGTATGAGCGCCAAGACTTACGGAAGGCGTTCTGATTAATATTTTTGGTGCGCTTCATGGTCATGGTAATTACCTTGAATAAATAATAAGTAAGAGGTTCGAGATATTGCCTCTAGAATAGGGGATATAAGATAAAAATTAAAGTACAAATGCTGCACAAATAATGGGAAATGATGGATTTAGCGATATTGATTCCATTTTTATAGAATGTTGGTTAAATCTAACGCCAAGCAATTCTTATTTTTCTTTGATATCAATAAATTAATTATGGTGATTTTTTAATTAATGTTGCAATTAACATAAGTCAGAATTGACTGAATTTTAAGGATAGATTGAATAAATAATGCAATAAGTTATTCATTATCTAGAGAACTACAAATTTCGCGTTATTTTCAAATAAGCTCTTGGGTGATAAGGGTAAAAAAATAGCCCGCCACTGGGCGAGCTATCTAACTGACTGAACCAAATGATTATTTGATTTTTGGTGCTGTTGAGTTACGAATAATGCTATCAGGTGAGGTTTGAATCTCTTTACCTAGGCTAGCATTTAAACGAGCGATATCATCTTCGTTTAATGTGCCGCGTGCAAATTCGATATTCAGTTGGTTAATCATATAATCGTAACGAGCGTTAGACAGATTTTGCTTCGCTTGATATAGCGCAGTTGTTGCTGTTAACACATCAACGATAGTACGAGTACCCACTTGGTAGCCAGCTTCCATCGCATCTAATGAGCTCTGTGCAGACACAACAACTTGTTTATATGCGTTGATGCTACTGATTGACGACGTTACGTTGTTATAGGATGAGCGTACTAATTGGATTACGTTACGGTAAACGCTTTCTAACTGCTCACTTGCACTTTGGAAACCATATTGTGCTTGTTCAACTTGTGAGCTTACAGCACCGCCAGAATAGAGTGGGAGGCTTAATGTTAAGCCGATGCTGTTTTGACCGTTATAATTGTTGCTTGCGCCACCGGTACGATCATAACCACTGCCATGATTGTAGGTGTTTGCAACGCTAGTCGATGCATCTAATCCTACAGTTGGCATATGACCTGTTTCTGCTAAACGGATGTTTTCACGCGAAACGTCTTGTGCTAAACGTGCACTAAGAAGGCTTAAGTTACGCAGCTCTGCATCTTTTAAGATGGCTTCAACATTGTCTGGGTTTGCTGTTTTAAAACGGTCGATATTTAAAGACGCTAATTGGCTATAGTAAACACCACTAACTTGGCGAAGTTTTTCGACTGCGTTGACTAAGTCGTTGCGACCCGCAACTTCTTGTGCAATAACGCTATCATAGTTTGCTCGGGCGTTTTGCACGTCAGTGATTGCCACTAAACCAACATTAAAACGTTGAGTTGTTTGGTCTAATTGACGGTAAACAGCTTCTTTATTAGCTTGGATGTAAGATAACGCATCAATCGCTTTTAATACGTTAAAATATGCAGTTGCTGTATCTAAAATGAGCTGTTGTTGGCTTGTTTGGTAGGTAACATCAGAAATTCCAGCTGTTTTCTCTTGAATATCCAACTGACGCCATTTTGACATATCAAATACAACTTGGGTCAATTTCAATGATGCATTAAGACCAGTACTCTCAGTGTTGCTTGCATCACGGTAACCGCTGCCATAAGTTGCTCCAGCGCCTAAACCAAGTTGCGGTAACAGTGGGCTACGTGCTTGATTGATTTTTTCAAAAGCTTGATTACGTTCAGCAAATGATTTTCTGAGCTCAGGGTTACTTTCTTTGGATTTTTGGTAAACCTGAAGTAAATCTTCTGCATAACTATTAGCACTGAGACCCACAAAACTCATCGCAATAAAAAGGGGAAGCAGTTTCTTCATTTGGATTCCTTGATTAAACAGCAAATTATGTTGAGCCTGTTATCTAAAACTTATCATGTTATTGAACAATGATAGGCAGTTGGAACTCTGAAAAGAGAGACCGTTCTCAAAACAGACCCTATTGTTGCTCATAAATTTGAATAATGGCGCACATTGTAACAGAGGTGAGGCACCGATAACGGTAGCCTTTTGTGCCATTTAGTCCTAATTAGTTTAAACATTACCTCATCTAAGGTTAAAAAACCTTAAAAACTGATTTAATCCTGTCATCTTTCTTAGTATAAAAATGAAGGGATTAGGAGAATATCAATGAATAATAAAATCGAAAATCCGATTAAATACAGTAAAAATGATATTGAAATTATATCTAAGCGTAAATTATTTAACGGTTTTTTTCAAATGATTGAGTATCGATTCAAACATCGATTATTTGAAGGCGGATGGAGCAAAGAGATTGTTCGTGAAGTATTTGAAAGAGGGCATGCAGGCGCAATACTTCCTTATGATCCTCAAACGGATAATGTCGTATTAATTGAACAAATACGCTTTCCTGCATTTGAATCAAGTGAAACACCTTGGTTACTAGAGATAGTCGCGGGAATGATAGAAGAAAATGAATCCCCTGAAGACGTTGTGCGCCGCGAATCAACAGAAGAAGCGGGACTGACCATTGGACGCATCGAAAAATCAGTAAGTTATTTATCGAGCCCAGGAGGAACCAGCGAACGTATTCATGTTTTCGTTGGTGAAGTCTATAGTTCTCAAGCAAAAGGGATTCATGGTCTCGCGTCAGAAAATGAAGATATCCGCGTGCATGTGGTGAGCAGAGAGCAAGCTTATCAATGGGTTGAAGAGGGTAAAATTGACAATGCGGCGACAGTGATTGCCATTCAATGGCTACAACTTCATCACCAAAAACTGCATGAAAAATGGGTGAAACCGATTTAAATAACCACTAATCTAATGAAGTGTGTGCTGATTAGCAGATATTAAGTGAATAGTTAGGTTAAAATCAGAGACCTATGCACTTCTCGATTTAGGTGATAATACTTAGCGCTATTTTTAAGGATAAAGGAATACTTTGGACAGCCAGCTTAAAGTGACTGCTAATAACCCTAACGTTATTAGAATCTTACAAGTTACTGATACGCATCTTTTTGCTGATACGGAAAACACCCTTTTAGGGATCAATACTTACCGAAGCTATCAGGCGGTACTTGATGCGATTGCAGAACAAAACTTACCTGTCGATTTAATTGTCGCGACAGGCGACCTCGTTCAAGACCAATCCCCTAAAGCCTATCAACATTTTGCGGCTGGGATTGAGCGTATTCCTGCGCCTTGCGTGTGGCTTCCGGGCAATCACGATTACCCACCTGCAATGGTCGGAACCTTGAAAATAGCGGGAATCTCAAGTGCTAAGCAGGTTTTTATTGGTGATGACTGGCAAATTTTAATGTTAGATAGCCAATTACAAGATGTGGCGCACGGTGAGCTTTCTGAGCAGCAATTAGAGTGGATGCAGCAGTGCTTAGATGAGCAACCAACTCGCACGACACTGATTATGCTACACCATCATCCATTACCGTCAGGGTGCACGTGGCTAGATCAGCACAGTTTGCGAAATTCGCATATTTTGGCGGACTACCTCAAAAACTACCCTAATGTGAAGGCGATGTTGTGCGGGCATATTCATCAGGAAATGGATGAAAACTGGCATGGTATCCGCTTGTTAGCGACACCATCAACTTGTGTACAATTTAAACCGCACTGCACCAATTTTGCTTTAGATACTGTAGCTCCAGGCTGGCGTTATCTTGAGTTGACGGTTAATGAAAATGGGGAAAAAGTGATTGAAACCCAAGTTCATCGTCTAAATACTCAGGCGTTTAGTCCCGATTTTGATTCTGATGGTTACTAATGGCTACTTTACTGTATATTCATGGTTTTAATAGTTCGCCACTGTCTGAGAAAGCAAATAATCTTAAGCAGTGGTTGGCGGAGCATTATCCACAGATCAATATGGTAGTCCCTCAACTGCCTAATTACCCACAGGAAGCTGCCAACTTACTCGATGGTATTCTTGCAGAACACCAGCATGAAAAAGTCGGTTTAGTGGGCTCTTCATTAGGTGGTTACTTTTCGATTTATTTTTCTGAGCGCTACCAAATTCCTGCGGTATTAGTTAACCCAGCAGTGCGCCCGTTTGATTTGCTTAATGATTATCTTGGGGAAAATACCAATCCGTATACCCACGAAACATATTTGCTCGAACCTAAGCACATGGACGAATTGAAGGCTTTGCATCTTGAAAAGATACAGTCACCAAGCTTACTTTGGTTATTGCAGCAAATGGGGGATGAGGTACTTGATTATCGCCAAGCCGTTGCCTATCTTTCAGAGTGTAAGCAAACGGTGGAACCGGATGGGGATCATGCATTTGTAGGATTTGAACGCTATTTCCCGCAGATCATTCGCTTTTTGTCTCTGGTTGATAACGCAGAGAAATAGTGCGAAAACGCCAATACACTGTTATTATCAACAGTAACTCACTGATTGAACATACCCAATCACCTTGAATTATTTAGGATATAGTTCAATTAATCACCTATTACCGCAGAATGACAACATGACTCAATCTAGTTATAACGCAGAGGACATTGAAGTTCTCAGTGGTTTGGAGCCTGTTCGCCGTCGTCCTGGCATGTATACCGACACCAGCCGACCGAACCATTTGGCTCAAGAAGTAATTGATAACAGTGTCGATGAAGCTTTAGCAGGGCACGCAGGACACATCCAAGTGATTTTATACCCAGATCAATCCCTCGAAGTGATTGATGATGGGCGAGGTATGCCTGTTGATATCCACCCGGAAATGAAGGTATCTGCCGTTGAGTTAATTTTAGGGCAGCTTCATGCGGGGGGGAAATTCTCCAACAAAAACTATCAGTTTTCAGGTGGCTTGCACGGTGTAGGTATCTCCGTGGTCAATGCGTTATCAAAACGTATTGAAGTGACTGTGCGCCGTGATGGTCAGGTTTATCAGATTGCGTTTGAAAATGGCGACAAAGTTGAAGATTTACAAGTCATTGGCACTTGTGGCAAACGTAATACCGGAACCAGTGTTCATTTTTGGCCAGATGAAAGCTATTTTGATAGCCCACGTTTTTCTGTTTCTCGTTTAACCCATAATTTAAAAGCAAAAGCTGTTTTATGCCCTGGCGTACAAATTACGTTTAAGGATCTGCTCAATGATACTGAGCAAAGCTGGTGCTATAGCGACGGGTTGACTGACTATTTAATGGAGTCAGTGGATGGTTTTGAAGCTTTGCCTGCAAAACCATTTACAGGTGAATTTTCTGCTGAAGTTGAAGCGGCACAATGGGCACTATTATGGTTACCAGAGGGCGGCGAACTCCTAACAGAAAGCTATGTTAACTTGATTCCAACAGCGCAAGGCGGTACCCACGTTAATGGTTTACGCCAAGGCTTATTAGATGCAATGCGTGAGTTCTGTGAATTCCGCAATATTCTGCCGCGTGGCGTGAAATTATCTGCGGATGATATTTGGGATCGTTGCGCCTATGTTTTATCTGTAAAAATGCAAGATCCACAATTTGCGGGGCAGACCAAAGAACGTCTTTCTTCCCGCCAATGTGCCGCGTTTGTTTCCGGTGTGGTGAAAGATGCTTTTAGTTTATGGCTCAACCAAAATGTCCAAGTTGCAGAACAACTGGCGGAAATGGCCATCTCAAGTGCTCAACGTCGCCTTCGCGCATCAAAAAAAGTGGTGCGTAAGAAACTCACGAGTGGTCCGGCTTTACCGGGTAAATTAGCAGATTGCAGCTCTCAAGATTTGTCGATGACCGAATTGTTCTTGGTGGAAGGGGACTCGGCGGGTGGATCAGCAAAACAAGCCCGTGATCGTGAATATCAAGCGATCATGCCTCTACGTGGTAAGATCCTCAATACTTGGGAAGTTTCTTCGGATGAAGTCTTAGCTTCCCAAGAGGTACACGATATTTCCGTGGCAATTGGTATGGATCCGGATAGCGAAGATATCTCGCAGCTGCGTTACGGAAAAGTGTGTATCCTTGCGGATGCGGACTCCGATGGACTGCACATTGCTACATTGTTGTGCGCCTTGTTTGTGCGCCATTTCCCTAAATTGGTCAAAGAGGGGCATGTTTATATGGCAATGCCACCACTATATCGTATTGATTTAGGTAAAGAGACTTACTACGCACTCGATGAAAGCGAAAAAAATGCGGTCCTAGATAGATTAAGCCGTAAAAAAGGTAAACCAAACGTCCAGCGCTTTAAAGGACTGGGTGAAATGAACCCGCCGCAATTGCGTGAAACGACGTTAGATCCAAATACTCGCCGCCTCGTTCAGTTAACTATCGATGATGATAATTACACAGAAACCATGTCGAAGATGGACATGCTTCTGGCTAAAAAACGCTCGGAAGATCGTCGTAACTGGCTGCAAGAAAAAGGCGATACGGCAGAAATTGAGGTCTGATCATAATCGGATGAATAAGAGTAAGGAACGTATTGAATGAGTGAAATTACTCATGACGGTGTGGAGCGTTTACCGCTTCATGCCTTTACTGAAAACGCCTATCTGAACTACTCGATGTACGTCATCATGGATAGAGCGTTGCCATTTATCGGCGATGGACTTAAACCAGTTCAGCGCCGAATTGTCTATGCCATGTCCGAGTTAGGGCTGAGCAATACGGCAAAATATAAAAAATCTGCAAGAACCGTTGGTGACGTATTAGGTAAATATCATCCACATGGTGATAGCGCCTGTTATGAAGCGATGGTGTTAATGGCGCAGCCATTCTCCTACCGTTATCCTTTGGTTGACGGCCAAGGAAACTGGGGGGCTCCGGATGACCCGAAATCCTTCGCAGCGATGCGTTATACCGAATCTCGTCTATCAAAATATGCAGAAGTTCTGTTAAGCGAATTAGGTCACGGTACTGTTGATTGGGTACCTAACTTTGACGGCACATTAAATGAGCCGAAAATGTTGCCTGCCCGTCTGCCAAATATTTTATTAAATGGTACCACGGGGATCGCCGTCGGTATGGCGACGGATATTCCACCACATAATGCCCGCGAAGTGGCAAGTGCACTGGTGGCACTACTCGAAAAACCGAAATTAAACCTTGATGAGATCATGCAGTTTATTCCGGGTCCTGACTTCCCGACAGAAGCTGAAATTATCTCGTCACCAGAAGATATTCGTAAAGTTTATCAAAATGGTCGTGGCTCAGTACGTATGCGCGCCGTGTGGGAAAAAGAAGAGGGTAATGCGGTGATCACCGCACTGCCTCATCAAGTTTCTGGGGCGAAAATTTTGGAGCAGATCGCCAACCAAATGCGTGCGAAAAAGCTGCCAATGGTGGAAGATCTACGTGATGAATCGGATCACGAAAACCCAACTCGTTTAGTGATCGTGCCACGCAGTAACCGTGTGGATCTTGAGCAAGTGATGACTCACTTGTTTGCAACGACGGATCTCGAAAGAAGTTACCGTGTTAACTTAAACATGATTGGTTTAGATAACCGTCCGGCAGTGAAAGGGCTGGTGGAGATCCTCAACGAGTGGATCATCTATCGCCGCCAAACGGTACGTAATCGCTTAAACCACCGTTTAGAAAAAGTATTAAGACGCTTGCATATTCTGGATGGCTTACTCATCGCGTATTTGAATATCGATGAAGTGATTGAAATTATTCGTAATGAAGATGAGCCAAAAGCGGTTCTCATGTCGCGTTTTAATATTAGCGATACGCAAGCCGAAGCAATTTTAGAATTAAAACTGCGTCACTTAGCGAAACTCGAAGAGATGAAAATTCGCGGTGAACAGGATGAATTAGCCAAGGAGCGCGATGAGTTACAAGCTATTTTAGGCTCTGAAGCACGTTTGAATACCTTGATTAAAAAGGAAATTCAAGCGGATGCTAAAGCGTATGGTGATGATCGCCGTTCGCCATTACAGGAGCGTGAAGAAGCAAAAGCACTGAGTGAGCATGAGATTTTACCTTCGGAACCGATTACTGTTGTCTTGTCTGATATGGGCTGGGTGCGTAGTGCGAAAGGGCATGATATCGAACCAAGCAACCTTAGCTACAAAGCGGGTGATAGCTTCAAGGGGGCTGCACGAGGTAAGTCTAATCAAGCGGCAGTATTCCTTGATAGCACCGGGCGTAGTTACTCAATAGATCCGTTGGAATTGCCTTCTGCGCGTAGCCAAGGTGAGCCACTTACGGGTAAATTGACATTACCGCCGGGTGCGACGATTGAGCATGTGCTGATGGCGCCGGAAGAGCAGAAATACTTAATGGCATCTGATGCGGGTTATGGTTTTATTTGCACCTTTAATGATTTGGTGACGAAGAATAAAACTGGTAAGGCGTTGATGTCACTACCTGAAAATGCAAAAGTAATGGCGCCAATTGAGCTAAATAACGAAAAAGAAGATTTGTTATTAGCCATCACGAAAGCGGGTCGTATGTTATTATTCCCGGTGTCTGACCTCCCACAATTATCCAAAGGGAAAGGGAATAAGATTATTAATATCACTGGCGCACAAGCGGCAAGTGGTGAAGATCTGCTAGTTTGGTTAATGGTAATACCGCCACAAGCCTCTATCACGCTCTATTTTGGTAAGCGTAAACTGAAATTTAAATCAGAAGACTTACAAAAATACCGTGCGGAGCGTGGACGTAAAGGAACCTCTTTACCTCGCGGTTTACATAACATTGAACGTATTGATGTCGATTCTGTGAATGCAGAATAAAAATAAAAGATAATTCAAGGGCTTGTTTAAAGCCCTTTTCATAAGTTAAGGAATATTATGCTAGCGCTAATTAGAGCTATCATTGTGATCATATTTACGATTTGTGTGTGTGTAGGCGGAAGTATTTACTGCTTATTTAGCCCACGGAATCCAAAACATGTGATGACGTTTGGTCGTATGTTTGGGCGTTTATCCCCAGTGTTTGGCATCAAAATGATTGACCGGGTTCCTGCGAAAGCGAAGGATTATGGCCCAAGTATTTATATTGGTAATCACCAAAATAACTATGACATGGTGACCATGTCGAACGGTGTTCAACCAAGAACGGTCACGGTGGGGAAAAAAAGCCTTGTTATGATCCCGTTTTTTGGTTTTTTGTATTGGATCACCGGTAATATATTGATTGACCGTGGGAATCGTTCTAAGGCGCATAATACCATTTCACAGGTTGCTGAACAGATTAAATCTCGTCAGATTTCAGTGTGGATGTTCCCTGAAGGAACACGCAGCCGTGGTCGTGGTTTACTGCCATTTAAAACAGGTGCATTCCATGCAGCGATTGCGGCGGGTGTACCCATTGTTCCTGTCTGCGTTTCTACGACACAAAATAGAATCAGCTTGAATCGTTGGAATAATGGTCATGTGATTATTGAAATGTTAGATCCA
This sequence comes from Providencia alcalifaciens DSM 30120, assembly GCF_000173415.1. GTDB lineage: Bacteria > Pseudomonadota > Gammaproteobacteria > Enterobacterales > Enterobacteriaceae > Providencia > Providencia alcalifaciens. The sequence continues at coordinate 211,429 of NZ_ABXW01000047.1, forward strand.
ATTGATACATCTAAATATTCTAAAGATCAGGTTCGTGAGCTGTCAGAATATTGCCATGACTTGATGGAAGCTAAAATTAAAGAATTAGATAAAGAAGTCGATGAGCTGAATAAACGCTAATCAAGTGTATTGAAGGTGGGGTGTTATTGAGAGCATCCCACCATTTTATCCCCGTTGTTATTTAACCCACCTGCAATTATCACCACTTGAATTTATTATATTTTAATTATTGATACATATATTTTTAGAATTCCATGTCCTTTCGCGATATGATGGCTCACAAATTTATCACAAGATAAATTATTGAATTCCAAATAGTGGTATCACCAGCACATACTTAAAAATACTCAGATAAGTCACTAATTTTTAATGGTTTATTAAAATAATTTGCTGGTTTTTATTTAGCGGAGAATCTATGTTATTCAGTCGTTGCCGATCATTGTTGATTAGCGGGTTGGCTGTGTGCTTATTACAGGTATCAACTCATGCGAGTGCAGAAGGAACAACCGCACTCCCTGTTCCACCCTTGTTAGAATCCCGTTCGGGACAGCCTCTCTTTTTAACATTACAAAAAATCCATTGGTCTTTTGATGGTAAATATTCGGCAGAGGTTTTAGGGATTAATGGCTCTTATCCAGGACCTACGATCCGCGTTAAAAAAGGGGATGATCTCAAACTTATTTATAGCAACAGGCTACCTGATGCGGTTTCGATGACTATTAGCGGATTACAAATACCGGGTACGCAAATTGGTGGTGCAGCAAGGCAAATTTCGCCAAATGCGGATTGGTCGCCAGTGATCCCTATTCGCCAAAATGCTGCAACGCTTTGGTATCATGCGAATACTCAAGGGAAAATGGGGCAGCAAGTCTACAATGGTCTACTGGGAATGTGGATTATTGATGATGATTCTACCAAAGAGCTACGTTTACCTAAGCATTACGGTGTCGATGATTTCCCTATTATTATTCAAGATAAGCGCTTAGATAATTTTGGAGCCCCTGAATATCACGTTGATGAAAATGGATTCCTTGGGGATACACTCGTGGTTAATGGGGTACAAGACCCTTATATTGAGGTTTCTCGTGGTTGGATACGTTTACGCTTATTGAATGCATCTAACTCTAGACGTTATGTCATGAAAATTAGTGATGGGCGTCCTTTTATCATGATTGGCTCTGATCAAGGATTATTAACGGTTCCCGCGAGTGTTCAAGAGTTGCCGCTTGCGCCAGGAGAACGTCGTGAAGTCCTGATTGATATGGCTAAAACTCAAGAGTTAACGATAACGGCAGGGGAGTCCGCATCGTTAATGGATCGCGTAAAAGGGTTATTTGAGCCTTCTAATAACTTAATCTCGACCAATGTGTTAACCATCAAAGCAACAGGATTAATGTCGCTGGTGACGGATGATGTTCCAAAACAATTAGTTTTGGATACAACGCAAATTACGTCGTCAATCACCAATCGTGATATTCAATTGAATGATCCTGTGGGGATCAACGGTGCAAAATTAGATACCGCTCGTGTGGATATCACCTCTCGCCAAGGTAGCTGGGAGCGTTGGAATGTGAGTAGCCAACAGCCACAGGCGTTCCACATTGAAGGTGTTCGATTCAAAGTTATTAATTGTAACGGTCAACCCGCTCAACCCGATAATTTTGGTTGGAAAGACACAGTTTGGATTGATGGGCGTTGTGAGCTACTTGTTCAAATGATGCAACCATCATATAACCACTTCCCATTCTTGTTTTATAGCCAAAATTTAGAGAAAGCGGATTTAGGCTCCGCAGGGCAATTGGTCATTACACCAGAAGATAGTGCTAACTAATAAAAGATAATGCCCCATTATTTGGGGCTTTATCATTTTCAGCATTAACTTAACGCAACACGCACGCCAAAGGCGACAAGTACCACTCCGAGTACTTTATCCACATATTTTTGGACTTTAGCTAACCCTTTTCTGACAGGGGTGCTTTGAATCAATAAAACTAAAATCGGCCAATAAATCACTGCAAGACCCCAAATAATAAAGGCGAACCACAGCTTTTCTGAGAATGTAGAATCGACACTGAGCACTTGCGTAAAAATGGCTAAGAAGAATAAAGTGGCTTTAGGGTTCAATACATTACATAAGAAGCCTTGCATAAAAGCCTTTTTAAACGTCACATGCTCATGTTGATTGGTAGTCAAATCAATGCGTTGGACTTTTTGTGGCATGAGGCTTTTTAGTCCAATCCAGATTAAATAGGCAGCACCAGCATACTTGAGAATATTAAATAGCCATGGCGTGGTGGTAATCAACACGGCAAGACCTGCCACGCAATAGGACATGTGAAGTGCAATGGCGACGATAATACCGAAGGCGGTCATCATAGCGGCAGAACGTTGGTAGCGTGCTGCGTTTTTGATAATTAAAAAGAAATCTGGACCGGGTGAAACCATGCCAAGGGCGGCAATCGTCGCGACCATGATACTGGTCTGATACATAATGTAATCTCTTTATTTTAGGTTGAACTAAACTGAGTAATAAGGGACTAAAAGCGTTGTAAACATCGTTTAGTGCATTGACTTGATTCGTTTGAGTATAAGGGATTGCGTCGTATTTAAGGAAGATTAAATTTAGTCGACGTAGTATGTCTGTTTCCGTATAGTGTGCACAATTTTTATATTTCGTTTCTAAGGTGGTTAGATGAATATTAGCTTAATCGCAGCAATGGCGTTCGATCAGGTTATCGGCATGGAAAATGCGATGCCTTGGAATTTACCTGGTGATTTGGCGTGGTTTAAACGTCAAACATTGAATAAACCTGTGATTATGGGACGCGTGACTTATGAAGCGTTAGGCCGCCCTTTACCACAGCGTGTTAATATTGTTTTAAGTAGTCAAGCAGGGACTGAAACCGGTGTTATCTGGGTTAAATCCATTGAAGAAGCATTAGAAGCTGCGAAAGCAGTTGAAGGTGCCGATGAAATTATGGTGATTGGTGGTGGCAAGGTTTACCAGCAGTTTCTACCACTCGCCAATAAACTGTATTTGACCCATGTAGATGCGGAAGTGATTGGAGATACACATTTCCCTGCCTATGAACCCGATGAATGGGATTCTATTTTCACTGAGTATCACGAAGCAGACGAAGCGAATAGCCACGGTTTCTGCATTGAAGTTCTGACTCGTCGCGTCTAATCGTTGTTGGTCTAGTCAATAAAAATGGCACTGTTAGGTGCCATTTTACTATCTATCATTTTGGTATCTGAGAAAACACTTACTCTTTACGACGTTTTTGGTGAGATTTTTGTCTATGGAATGTTTTAGTTTCCCAGTGAAGCAGCGTTAAATCTCCTCCCCAGCAACAACCCGTATCCATTGCATACACATGCTCTGGTGTAAATTTACCTTCCAGTGATGCCCAATGACCAAAGAAAATTGAGTAATCTTCAGGGAATTGACTTGGTAGAGAAAACCACGGTTTTAAAGGAGCAGGGGCTTTAGCTGGGCTTTCTTTGCAGTCCATATCCAGCTGACCATTAGGAAAACAATAGCGCAGACGGGTAAGGGCATTCGTACTGTAGCGTAAACGTGCGAGCCCCATTAAGCTCTCAGACCAATTGTTTGGCATATCACCATACATCGAGTCAATAAAAAGTGGGTAGGCATCGCTAGATAAAACGGCTTCCACTTCTCGAGCACACATTTTGGCTGTTTCGAGATCCCACTGAGGGGTTATCCCTGCGTGGGTCATGACCATTTTTTGGTCTTCGTCGACTTGCAACAGTGGCTGGCGGCGTAACCAATTGATTAATTCATCAATATCAGGCGCATTCAGTAGCTCATCAAGATGGTCTTTGGGTTTATTACGGCTAATTTTGCAATAAATACCAATTAAGTGTAGGTCATGATTGCCAAGTACTAATCGTGCAGATGACCCTAAGCTTTTCACGTAGCGCAATACTTGCAGTGAATCGGGACCACGGGCGACAAGATCACCTGTTAGCCATAATGTATCTTGCTGTGGATCGAAACTCACGCTATCAAGAAGTTCCCGCAGCTCACGATAACAACCGTGTATATCACCTACAATATATGTGGACATAATCAATTAATCAGTGTTGGGATGGCGAGACGAAATGCAGGAATATCAACATGGAAGTGATTTCCTTGGTCGCTCAGCATGACGTAATAGCCTTCCATCGTACCCATTGGTGTTTCTAATATTGCACCGCTGGTATAGCGATATTCCTTGCCCGGTAAAATCACGGGTTGTTCGCCAACCACGCCTTCACCTTGCACTTCAGTTTTACGACCATCACTATTGGTAATGAGCCAATACCGGCTCATTAACTGTATCGGGACTCGCCCTACATTACGGATACAAATGGTATACGCAAAGACGAAACGGGCGATCTCAGGTTGGGATTGGCTTTCTATGTAGACACTTTGAACTTGGATGCTCACATTGGGATCATTCAGCATTGTGCCTCCTCAGATTCTCTATTCCGAAAAATTACACAGATAGTTTGCCATCTTACAATAGTGCTCAACAGAGATATTTTCAGCACGTGTACCTGGGTCGATACCCAACTCGGTTAACTGCTCAACACTGAATAAATCCCCAAGACTATTGCGGATAGTTTTACGACGTTGGTTAAATGCTTGAGTCGTAATACGGCTTAATACTTTAATATCCTTCACAGGGTATGGATTTTCCTTGTGAGGGATCAATCTTACTACTGCTGAATCTACTTTTGGTGGCGGGGCAAAAGCGGTTGGTGGAACTTCGAGCACAGGAACAACATTGCAGTAATATTGTGCCATAACACTTAAACGACCATAAGCTTTGCTCCCCGGACCTGCGACTAACCGGTTAACCACTTCCTTCTGTAACATGAAGTTCATGTCGGAAATTTGGTTGGTGAATGTAAACAGGTGGAACATCAACGGGGTTGAGATGTTATAAGGCAAATTACCAAAGACTCGTATTGGCTGTCCAGCTTGTTTTGCCAGTTCACCGAAGTCTACAGTCATCGCATCTTGTTGGATGATGGTCAGTTTATCTTTTAATTGAGGATGGACGTGCAGGCGAGCGGCGAGATCGCGGTCAAGCTCAACTACCGTCATTTTATCCATGCGGCTACCAACAGGTTCAGTTAATGCACCAAGACCGGGACCAATTTCTACAATGGCTTGTCCTGGTTGCGGGTGCATAGCATCCACAATACTGTCGATAATAAATTGGTCAGTTAAAAAGTTCTGCCCGAAACGTTTGCGGGCAAGGTGCCCCTGATGGACTCGATTATTCATGAATTCTTTTGTGTCATTTGGATAGCTAATTTCAATGCGGTGATAAAACTGCCCGCATCGGCTTGACCCGTACCTGCTAATTCAAGCGCTGTGCCGTGATCGACGGAAGTACGGATAAATGGCAGACCAAGGGTAATATTTACCGCTCTGCCGAAACCTTGGTATTTTAACACAGGTAGTCCCTGATCGTGATACATCGCCAATACAGCGTCTGCATCCTCTAAATACTTCGGTTGGAATAAGGTGTCTGCGGGTAACGGACCCATTAAGGTCATACCTTGTTTACGCAGTGTTTCTAGGGCTGGAATGAGGGTATCAATCTCTTCCGTTCCCATATGTCCGCCTTCTCCTGCATGTGGGTTAAGTCCACAAACATAAATATGTGGGTTTTCAATGCCAAACTTAGTTTGCAGATCATGATGCAAAATGGTGATGACTTCATGCAAGCTTTGCTGAGTTATCGCATCGGACACATCTTTTAACGGGAGGTGCGTGGTGGCTAAGGCAACACGTAGCTCTTGAGTTGCGAGCATCATCACAACGCGGTCACAGTGGCTTCTATCAGCAAAAAACTCAGTATGACCGCTGAATGGAATGCCTGCATCATTAATAATGCCTTTGTGAACCGGTCCCGTCACAATGGCAGAGAATTCGCCATTCAAACAACCATCACAGGCACGGGCTAAGGTTTCAGTGACGTATTCGCCATTACGAACATTCAGCTTTCCAGGCTCAGCAGGCACGTTCAACGAAACAGGAACAATGGAAAGGTGACTTGCCATGGACGATTGAGGTTGATCTGCATGATATTCGTGCAGAGTTAATGGCAAGTTGAGCATCTTAGCACGTTGAAGAAGTAAATCCGGATCGGCACAAGCGACGAATTCAACTGGCCATGCTTGTTGAGCCAGCTGAATCAGGAGATCCGGACCTACCCCGGCTGGTTCGCCGGGGGTGATGATAATGGGCTTATTTTGCTTGTTCATCATTAGATTGGCTTTGGCGACCATCGACGATATTCACATAAGCTGCTGCGCGCTGTTCTTGCATCCAAGTCTGCGCTTCTTCGTTAAACTTACGGTTGAACAGTAAACGGTACGCTTGATCTTTCTTCGCCGCATCAGTTTTATCGACACTACGAGTATCTTCTAATTGAATTAAGTGCCAGCCGAAACTTGAAGGAACAGGTTGGCTGATTTCGCCTTTTTTCAGTTTCATTAACGCATCACGGAATGCTGGGTCGTAAACATCTGGCATGTTCCAGCCTAACTCACCGCCTTTTAATGCGCTACCTGGGTCTTCAGAGTTCTCTTTAGCGGCTTCTTCAAATGAAATTCTACCGTTACGGATCTCTTGAGCCAGCTGAGTCAGTTTTTGTCTTGCTGTGGCATCATCCATAATTGGTGATGATTTCAGTAAGATATGACGCGCTTTAACTTCAGTGACGGAAATTGGCTGGTGAGTATCACCACTAACTTCATTTACACGTAAAATATGGAAGCCAACACCAGAGCGGATTGGACCGACGATGTCGCCTTTCTTCGCATTTTTTAGTTCATCAGAAAATACGACAGGCAGTTCTTGCAGACGTGACCAACCCATATTTCCGCCTTTCAGCGCTTGAGGATCCGCGGAGTAGGCAATAGCTAATTTACCGAAGTCAGAGCCTTTTTTCAGGTCGCTTAAGATTTTATCGACTAAAGATTCAGCTTTCGCCAGCTGTTCTGGCGTTGGGTTTTCTGGCAGCGGGATCAGGATATGGCTTAAATTCACGCCTTTTTGCGCGTTCATTTGAGAATCCATTTGGTCCGCTAATGCATCGACTTCTTGAGGTAAAATAGTAATACGGCGGCGAACTTCATTGTTACGCACTTCCGCTAATAGCATTTCTTTACGGATTTCGCTACGGTATTTGGCAATGTTAATGCCATCTGCCGTCAGGCGTTTTTCCATCTGAGGTAAGGTTAAATTGTTTTGGCGAGCAATATCCGCGATAGTGGTATTAACTGCTTCTTCAGGGATATTAATCTGCATTTGGTTGGCCATCTGCAACATGATGTTATCCATAACCAAACGGTCAATGATTTGCTGGCGCAAGGTTTGATCATCAGGAACTTGTTGATTTGCGTTACGCGCATTCAGTTTCACTGTGTTGATCATATTCTGGACGTCGCTTTCCAGTACAACTCCGTTGTTGACAACCGCAGCCACTTTATCCATTTGCTGTGGCGCAGCTAAACTAGCAGAGCTTGCGAACATCAGTCCTAGAATAAGCGTTCTCCAATTCTTCATAATGGTCCTATAAAATTGACTTTTATTCCGCATATGCGGGCTAATCGTGATCGTTATGTTGTTTATTATCAGAAAGCACGTTGATAAGGAATAATACCTTGTTTCAACATCTCCTGACTACCTAAACTATGATTGTTATTTAGGCCTCTAAGTTCCACATTAATTGACCATTTGTTGTCATATTCGCTGTTAAACTTCTCTTTCTGCCAACCGACAATCTTACGTTCATACCCTAAATTGACTGCCCAACAGCACGCATTGTATTGTAATCCGACGAGCTGGCTCGCTGATTGTTGCTGCTTGGTATCATAATAGTAAGAGCCCACAAAGCCCCAGTTGTCACTTAACGGCCAGCTAACCACGGTACCAACTTGTGAAATACCTTGCTGGTACTCAGGGAGTGTATAAGTATAGCCACCAGCGGTATCTTCACGACGGAACGTGGCTTGGATATAGTCACGGTCAACAAAGCGGTAATTCAGCTGAATCAGTCTATCGGCATCAAAGCGATATTCAGTAACCGCATTTCCCATGGTGACACTGCCGAGGCGACGGTCATATTGTAAACCACCACGAATACCCCAGTTTTCATCAATATGCCACATGGCATCGGTTGCCCACATTAATGAACCGGTATCACTCTTGTCATCAATTTTCAGATTTGAGTTACCTGCGCGAGGGCGTTCTAAATAGTAAATTTGCCCAACGGAGAAATTAAATCTCTCAGCTAAGTTTTCATCATAAATACGGGTGGTGACACCGGTGGTGAACTGGTTTGCAGAGGCAATACGGTCTAAGCCACTGTAAATACGATCACGGAACAGACCAGTATAGTCAGACTGTAAGAGTGCGGAGTCGTAGTTATTGATATTGTCCTGATCTTTGTACGGAATATATAAGTATTGGACGCGCGGTTCTAAGGTTTGAACAAAATCACTGCCTTGATATAGGTTACGTTCAAAAACGACCTTTGCATCACTCTTGAACATTGGCAGTACGCGGGTGACATTTTTGTCTAAGCCGCTGTCTTGTCTTACATCAGGAATATCTTGGTCGTAATGGGTTGCCATTAATTTAATGCTGTTATTCATCTGAGCCCAGCCATTGGACAGCGGCATGCTGACTTCTGGCTCGATATGCAAACGCGTCGCATCTGGGTTATTTTCACCTACACTGGTAAAGCGGGCAGCTTGTGCATAGGTATGGAAATCCAACATACCGACGTTATTTTGATAATAGTTAAAATCGATTTGTGGCTCAGCTTTATATGCACGGCGGTTGGGGTCATCAACGAAGACTTGGAATTGTTTATGAGATACTTTCATATTCCAATTGGTATCTGAATAGCCGACATTAAATTTTTGCGTGGCATAACCATCGGTGGTACTACCGTACTGAGAGCTAAAATCAGTAAAGTATTGGCGGTCACTAACCTTGGTATAATCTGCACCAAAGTTCCAGTGTTGAGCAAAGGTGCCTGAATGACGCCAGTAGAATAACCAACGGTCATCGCTGTCACGTGCATCTCGTTTACCATTCTCTTTATCTTTTATATAAGCACGGTCATGGTTGATAAAATCGAAAGCCATGGTGCCTGTACCAGGTGTAATTAAATAACGGAATTCGTTATTTAGTTTAACGCCACGGTGAGTCATAAACTGTGGTGTGATAGTAGCATCGTAATTCGGGGCAATGTTCCAATAATACGGGAGTGTGAATTCCAGCCCGTCATTATTTGAATAGCTTCCCATCGGGATCAAGAAACCAGAACGACGTTTACTACCAATTGGTAGCTGCATATATGGACTATAAAATACAGGGACATCCGCAATACGGAAGCGTGCATGCCAAATCTCAGCCACTTCTTCTTCACGGTCAATAATGACTTCAGAGCCTGCAACGCTCCAGGTATTACTTCCCGGTAAACAGCTGGTGAAGGTTCCGTTTTCCATAATGGAATAGCGGTTTTCACCTCGCATTTTCATTTTTTTCGCTTCACCGCGACCCTGACGACCTACCATCATGTAGTTACCGTCATCAACATCAGTATTTTTGTTATCTAAATTCGACCATGCGGAAGGTCCCTTCAGGATAATCTGAGGGTCATCATAATGAACGTTACCCGTTGCCGTCACTTCACGAACAGGTTCTTCACCGTTTTTTTGGGTTTGCGTCAGTTTGACCTTATCTGCGGTGAGAGTTTGGTTACCCTGTTGAATATCAACATTGCCTGTATATTCGACAAAATTAGGGTATTCCCCAGTGACATCGTTAGCTTGAATTTCAATCGGTAAACTATTGGAGTCGCCAGTGACCAGCGGTTTGTCATAAACAGGCACCCCAAGCATACATTGTGCTGCAAGATCAGCATGTGCTTGCTGGCTATAAATAGCCGCCCATACCATGGTGGCGATTATTGTGGGATAACTTTTTTTCATCATTAAATAAGGAGTCCGTCAAATGGGCACAGTCGGCAAACGCTCAAAGACTATCTTAGCCAATCCGTTTTCGCCAGCATAATATCAAAACTGTGGCGTTCGTTGTTAGCAACTTGTTAGGCTCTTTATCGTTATGCACAAAAGCAGAATGGATAGTATGATAATGCAAAATTGCATTCTGAGCATTGAAGAATTGAGGGATATATGCACTATTGGGGTAAAATTATTGGGGTGATACTCGCTATTGTCTCCGGTTTAGGGTTTTGGGGAGCACTAGCAGGCTTACTCATTGGACACGGTTTTGATAAAGCCTCGGCTCAACGTAAGTTCGCCAGCTCCATCAATAAGCGCGATAGACAAATTATTTTCTTCGCGAGTACCTTCCAAATACTAGGGCATTTAACCAAGTCGAAAGGGCGTGTTACTGAGACAGACATTCAGTTAGCGTCGAATTTGATGGATAGAATGCAACTGCATGGGGAAACGCGTAAAGCGGCTCAGCAAGCCTTTAGAGAAGGGAAATCGCCAGAGTTTCCACTACGTGATGTTTTAAAGCAATTGCGTATGGCATGTTATGGTCGGCATGACCTAATTCAGATGTTTCTGGAAATTCAACTGCAAGCTGCTTTTGCCGATGGCTCATTGCATCCGAATGAAAAGAAAGTGCTGTTAATCATTGCAGAAGAGCTCGGCATTTCCCAAGTTCAGTTCGAACAGTTCTTGAGTATGATTCAAAGCGGTCGTCAGTTTGGTCATGGTTACTCTCAACAGCAGTCTGGGGGATATTATCAGCAAAATAATGGACCGACGCTGGAAGATGCTTGCAAGGTGCTTGGTGTCGCTGTGGATGATGAGCCGACAAAAATTAAGCGCGCATATCGTAAGCTGATGAGTGAACACCATCCGGATAAGCTGGTAGCAAAAGGGTTACCGCCGGAAATGATGGAGATAGCTAAGCAAAAAGCGCAGTCAATTCAAGCCGCTTATGATCTAGTCAAAAAAGAACGAGGCTTCAAATAATTTCCCCACTATATTTTGTACTTCGGTGTTATTGGCTTCGCAGGATTCCCTAGTTACGCAGTTATCTACGTGCCTAGGGATTTATTCAATCGGCATGACCTTGCGGTAGTCTGCGTGATTAGGGATATTCGACGCGACAGTTAGAAGTCTGGCTGGCAAGTAAAATGCATTGGCGTACCATACTCTGGATGTGTGATATAGAGCTCCTGAGCATGTAACTGCAAACGTGGCGCCAATGCTAATGCTTCTTCATGAGCATAGAATCTATCCCCAAGGATTGGATGCCCCAGTGCCAACATGTGCACACGTAATTGATGCGATCGCCCAGTAATGGGGGAAAGTTTAACTCGTGTGGCTTGCTCTTCATATTCCAGAACAAGGTATTCGGTTTGTGCCGATTTACCCGTTTCAAAACAGACTTTCTGCTTAGGGCGATTCGGCCAATCACAAATTAGTGGTAAATCCACCAAACCTTCGGGCTTTTCTAAATGACCCCATACGCGCGCAACATAGTGTTTTTTGGGCTCACGCTCTCGAAATTGGCGTTTGAGTTCCCGCTCAGCGGCTTTGTGCAGCGCAACCACCATTACTCCGCTGGTTGCCATATCCAAACGGTGAACAGATTCAGCAGCAGGGTGATCTCGCTGAATACGGCTCATAATGCTGTCATGGTGCTCAGGGGCTTTCCCTGGCACTGAAAGCAGACCGCTAGGCTTGTTTACTACGATGATATGTTCATCTTGGTAAAGGACATATAGCCAAGGGTCTGTTGGCGGATTATAGGGTAACATTTTTTATCCTTCATTCTTCACGCTGTAACGGTGTTGGCAGCTCTTAGCTACCCTAGTCACATACTTGAGTATGCACCTAGGGATATCTTCGTTTGCCGCCTAGCTACAACGCGAATAATTTTGGCTAATAATAGAGAGATAAAGTCAAAAGCCAAACTATAAATACCTACTTTTTATCCTTCACTCTTCACGCTGTAGCGGTGTTGGCTGCTATCAGCCAGCACCGCTAGTGCCGAGCTACATTCTCTACTGATGCGTGACAACCACGAGGCGAATAGCATCGAGGCGCCATGATGCTTGGTCGATATTGGTCATCAATTGGCGACGCTCTTCTTCGATAATGTCGAGTTCTTCATCACGGATATTCGGGTTAACCGCTTTCAGTGCTTCTAAACGTGACAGCTCAAGAGTTAGAGCTTTATCGGCCGCTTCTTTCGCATTCTCAATAATAGATTTAGCTTCTTTCTCAATCATTGGTTCAGAGAGTCGTAGCACTGAATGCACTTCGTTTTGTACCGCATTGACTAACTTGCTCGCCATATGACGGTTAATTGCATTTAATTGGCGGTTAAAGCTCTCGAATTCCACTTGTGAAGAGAGGTTATTACCTTTTAAATCAATTAATAAACGTACTGGCGTTGCGGGTAGGAAACGACTGATTTGCAGTTGTTTAGGGGCTTGAGCTTCAACCACATAAATCAATTCGGTCAATAATGTACCGACTGGCAATGCTTTATTTTTCAAAACAGACACGGCACAGCTACCGGTATCACCCGATAACACTAAGTCCAAACCGTTACGAATAATTGGGTGCTCCCAACTAATAAACTGTGTATCTTCGCGCGAAAGAGCCTGCTCACGATCAAAGGTGATGGTGCAACCATCTTGTGGTAATCCTGGGAAATCAGGGACTAACATATGATCTGATGGCGTGAGGATAATTAAGTTATCGCTCTTATCTTCTTGATTGATGCCTACGATATCAAATAAGTTCAACGCAAAGTTGACTAACTCAGTTTCGTTATCTCCTTCGCCAATTTCTTCGGCTAGTTGATTACCCGCATCACCACCATTTGAGTGCATTTCCAGCAATCGGTCGCGACCTTGCTCTAACTGGGCTTTCAGTGCATCGTGTTCTTCACGGCAGTTTTTGATAAATTCATCAAACCCGTCAGTGATAGTTGGCTCTGCCATAAATTGCAGCAGTTGCTGATAGTATTTGTCGTAAATAGTACGACCCGTTGGGCAAGTATACTCGAATGCATCTAACCCTTCGTGGTACCAGCGGATCAACACAGATTGCGCAGTATTTTCTAAGTACGGCACGTTGATGACGATATCGCGGCTTTGACCAATACGATCCAAACGCCCAATACGCTGCTCAAGTAGGTCAGGGTTGAATGGCAGATCAAACATCACTAATTGGTTAGCAAATTGGAAGTTACGGCCTTCGGAGCCAATTTCTGAACACAGTAAAACCTGTGCCCCCTCTTCTTGTGAAGCAAAGTAGGCAGCAGCACGGTCACGCTCTAACAGCGATAAACCTTCGTGGAATACCGCGGCGCGGATCCCTTCACGTTCACGCAGAACTTGCTCAAGTTGCAATGCGGTGGCAGCTTTAGCACAGATAACCAGTACTTTTTCGTGGCGATTCGCGGTTAAGAAGCCCATCAGCCATTCAACACGTGGGTCAAAGTTCCACCAAGTGGCGTTTTCGCCTTCAAATTCTTGGTAGATTTGTTCAGGATACAGCATCTCTTTTGCGCGAGTTTCCACATCCTTTTTCGTGCCCATAATGCCAGCGACTTTGATTGCCGTTTGGTATTGAGTTGGCAGTGGCATTTTTAAAGAATGCAATTCACGGCGTGGGAAGCCTTTGACACCATTACGAGTGTTTCTAAATAACAGGCGGCTAGTACCGTGTCTGTCCATCAGCATGTGGATCAGTTCTTGGCGAGCGGCTTGGCTATCATCACCTTCAAGATTCGCAGCTTTCAGTAACGGCTCAATATCTTGTTCTTTAATGAGTTCGTTCAGTATATTTTGCTGATCGTTCGTTAATTTATCGCCAGACAGCAGCAGTGAAACCGCATCTGCGACAGGGCGATAGTTTTCTTGCTCAGCTAAAAACTCTTGGTAGTCGTGGAAACGGCTAGGATCGAGGAGGCGCAAACGCGCAAAGTGACTCTCTTGACCAAGCTGCTCAGGGGTTGCGGTTAATAGCAACACAGATGGAACATGTTCCGCTAACGTTTCAATGACTTGATATTCACGGCTTGGGGCGGTTTCGCTCCATTGCAGGTGATGAGCTTCATCAACCACCATCATATCCCAGCCTGCGTCAACGAGTTGGTCAAAGCGCTGTTTATTACGGCGAACAAAATCCAAAGAACACAGTACTAACTGCTCAGTTTCAAATGGATTATCGCTATCATGTTGCGCTTCACTGTAGCGGCTATCATCAAATAGGGAAAAGCGTAAATTAAAGCGGCGCAGCATTTCGACTAGCCATTGGTGCTGCAAGCTATCCGGTACAATCACTAAGACGCGCTCAGCACGACCCGCCATCAATTGTTGATGGATAATCATACCCGCTTCGATTGTTTTTCCTAAGCCCACTTCGTCTGCCAGTAAAACGCGCGGATGATGACGTTTACCTACTTCGTTAGCAATATGCAGCTGATGAGGGATTAAACTTGCGCGGATACCACGTAAGCCAGTGGCTTGGTGTTTAACTTGTTCGCTTTGGAATTTACGTGCGCGAAAACGCAGAGCGAAGCGATCCATACGATCGATTTGACCCGCGAACAGCCTGTCTTGTGGCTTATTAAACGTCAATTTGCTATCGAGGAAAACCTCTCGCAAACTGACATCCGCTTCTTGGGTGTCTAAGCGCGTTCCGGTATAGGTCAGTAACCCTTTATCTTCTTGAATACTTTCAACTTGTAGCTGCCAACCTTCGTGACTGGTGATGGTATCACCTTCGTTGAACATCACTCGGGTGATGGGCGCATCACTTCGTGAATACAGTCTGTTTTCCCCTGTTGCAGGGAAAAGCAACGTCACCATACGGGCATCAATAGCCACGACGGCGCCTAACCCAAGTTCGCTTTCTGTGTCGCTGATCCAGCGTTGACCAAGAGTAAATGGCATAGGTTTAATTTAATTCCATAATTTTGATTGTTTATTTTTAGATGTTTAAGACAACTAATCGGTGTCTTTGCCCAGTGTTGATATAACGGTTATATACCAAGGGTGATGCGAAATTTTTTAATCGTTTTGCCGTTTGGCAATTATAGCTCTTTTCTCTTTCGAGTCGCGTTGCTCGAATTATGATGAGTATAGCCGATTTTCTCGCCAAGCTGTGCGTATAACAGGTCGAGATACCAAAGGGGCGTTATATTAATTCAACATTCGCTTATCGTCACCTGTTAAAAATGCGGCAATTGTAATAAGAATTGTACAATTCTCGCTGCTCGTTAGGCTTTAAAACAAAAGATTAATTTGCCCTGTCAAAATGGTATCGAAATCATCTTGCAGAAAAGGGAGAATCCCATCGGCGATAGGCTTGATTTGTTTGAGAATATAGTGCTCATAATCGGGTTTAGCCGTCACAGTTTCAAGCGGTTCAGGACCCGCTTGGGTAATAATGTAGCTGATCCAACCCCCATTTTGATACTGCAAAGGGCGCTGTAATTTTAAATTGTATTCATCCGCCTGTCGTGCAGCTCTTACGTGAGGGGGAACATTACGCTGATAATCGGACAATTTACGACGCAGGCGTTTACGATAAATCAAGCGATTGTCATATTCTCCAGAACGAATGGCACGAATATAATCGTTAATAAACTCTCGATAAGGCTGACGATAAAAAATACGGGTATACAACTCTTTTTGGAAATTTTGAGCGAGAGGCGTCCAATCAGAGCGGATAGTCTCTAACCCTTTAAAAACCATGGTATCTTGGCTTAAACCTGCATAGCGTTTTTTACTGCCTTGGTCGGTTCCGCGGATCGTTGGCATCAAAAAGCGTCGATAGTGGGTTTCATATTCAAGTTCGAGAACACCATCGAGTTGCCACTCTTCTTTAAGATGTTGTTTCCACCAATTATTAACATGATCTCGCAATTGATAACCGACTTTTTGCGCTTGTTCATCTGTGTGAGGATCCCTTAGCCAAACAAAGGTGGAATCTGTATCCCCATAGATTACCTGATAGCCTTGAGATTCAATTAATTGCTTCGTAATGCGCATGATTTCATGACCACGCATCGTAATTGAAGCGGTTAATCTAGGATCAAAAAAGCGACATCCATCGGCACCTAAAACCCCTGCAAATGCATTCATAATGATTTTGAGTGCTTGGGATAGAGGGGCATTTTTTTGTTGTTTAGCTTTATCTCGACCTTGCCAAATATGGCTGACAATATCAGGTAAACAGTGCGTAGTGCGGGAAAACCATGCCCCACGAAATCCTTCAACAGAATGCTCAGGTTCAGGATGAGCCAGCCCTTCAATCATGCCTGCAGGGTCAATCAAAAAGGTGCGAATAATTGAGGGATATAGGCTTTTATAATCAAGCACCAAAACAGAGTCATACAAACCAGGTTGGGAGTCCATGACAAATCCGCCGGGATTGAGCTGAAATTTTTGCTCAGAGAGCGTAGGGGCAACAAACCCTAAGCGGTGTAGCCGAGGAATATATAAATGGGAAAAGGCGGCGACTGAGCCTCCCATGCGATCGGCGGCGAGCCCTGTGACTGTAGAGCGTTCTTGCAAGAATGCCATTAAATCGGTTTTCTCAAAGATGCGATGCACCAAAATACAGTCTTGAATATTGTAATGGGCGAGGGCGGGTTTATCGTGAGCAAAGCGGCGGTTAATTTCATCCATCCGATCATAGGGAGTATCAATTGCCTTTCCTTCACCAAGCAATTGCTGGGCAACGGATTCCAAACTGAATGAACTGAAACTCCATGTTGCCGATTTTAACGCATCAATACCATCAATAATTAAGCGACCTTCAGCGTAGGCAAAAAACACCCCTTGCTTAAAACCGTGTTCTCGCCATTCAAGCTTTTTCCCTTGCCGACCTAATAAAAGTGGAATGCCATAACGCTCTGCGTGTTTTTGTAACACTTGCAAATCAAATTGAATTAAATTCCAACCGATAATGGCGTCAGGATCATATTGCTGAATCCAGTCGTTTAATTGTTCGAGTAACTGAGGGCGACTGTTTGCGTACACTAGCCGATGTTCATTGTTGAGGGCTGGACCTTGTTCAGGCCCCAGCATAAACACGACATTATCACCACAGCCAGCTAACCCAATTGAGTAAAGCTCCCCATGCTGGCTAGTTTCAATATCAAGGGAGACAGCGCGTAATGTTGGTCGATAACCGTCACAAGGTTTAAGTTGATATTTTCCTTGATGATTTCGAGAAAACCACACGGGAGCGGTAATAAAGCGCTCCATTAAATAACGTTCACAAGGGCGAATATCAGTTTCTAATAACTCGACACCTAGCGCTTGGCAATTTTTGTCCAAATTTTGTAACTGGCGATATTGCTGACAGTAAATGGCATACACTTTTTCGCGTTTAAAATCCCGAAGCTCAACGGGGCGATAGCTAATATCAGCTTGCCCTTCAAATAAATGGCGTACAAGGGGCAGTTTAGATTCGGGTAAAAAACCGACGGCTTGTTGATAAGGAACAATGACTTTTTGCGGTTGATTATCGGTAAGTAGCCAATAGCTGACCTCGATACCGTAGCGGGTATCTCGCCAATGGCGGCTAAGAATAAAGCCTTTTTCAGCGGGGGCATTGGATGGAGGCATAAAGGAAACTCGCGTAAATAATCTGCAATTAATATACGCGAATGGTGGGGATTTATACAGTGTTATTTATCGAGATAATTAGAAATACCTAATAATGCAGAAGCATCGGTTTTGCCTTGTAACAGTGTTTCAGTATCGCCGTCATACACAATTGCGCCATCGGCAATCACTAAGCTACGAGGGGCGATTTGTAGTGAGTCTTCAATACTATGAGAGACCATCAATAACGTGATGGATTTATTAACGCAAATGTCATTGAGTAATTGCAGCATTTCATTGCGTAAAGCGGGATCTAAGGCAGAAAATGGCTCATCTAACAATAAAATAGGTTGGTTGCGAATTAAACAGCGAGCAAGCGCTGCACGTTGACGTTGACCACCCGATAACTGCGCCGGTGTTCTATCCAAGCATTCAGTTAAGCTGACGTGTTGCGCCATTTGTTCAACTTCAGTCATTTGCAGTTGATTAAGGCGCAAACTAGGTTGTAAGCCTAGCCCAATATTTTGCCTAACCGTGAGGTGGGCAAAGAGATTATTTTCTTGGAATAGCATGGAGACAGGGCGCTTCGCAGGGGGTGTCAATGTATGATTTTCGCCATTTAACGTGATAGTGCCGTGGCGAGGATACTGAAATCCACTAATTAGGCTAAGTAGGGTACTCTTGCCTGCGCCGCTCGGTCCCATGATCGCGACTCTTTCCCCTGAAGCGACTATGAAATCAAAGTGCATGTTCAAACTATCGTATTGATAATCTAGGTTTTTTAATTCAATCATGAGTCTTTCCCGATAATCTCTCAAGTAAGCTGAACAGACAAAAACAAAGTAACAGCAATAGCATCGCGGTGACAGCACCGTCATGAGTACGATAAGCGCCTATTTGCTGATAAAGATAGTAAGGTAGAGTGCGAAACGCTTCATTACCAAACAGGGCGACGACGCCAAAATCCCCGATTGAAATAACACAAGCAAACGCTAATGCTTGAGCGATAGGTTTACGTAGCGCTCGTAACTCAATAATTTTAAATCGGTTAAAGCCTGTAATTTCCAAAGATTGACACAATGGATTATAACGTTGAGCCAAATCCCGCATAGGGTTATCAAGCACTTTTAGGGCATAAGGGATCGCAAGTAAGGCATTTGTCATGATCACGAGCGGATAAGGAGTCTCAGGGATACCAATGGTTTCATTGAAAAAAATGAAAAAGCCAGTTGCCAGAACAATCCCAGGCATCGCGAGAATGATGAGACCGCTGAGTTCAATCGCTTGTCCAAGTTTTAGTGCATTTCTCAGTCGTAGTTCTCGGCTACTCCAAAGCAGCATTAGCGTGAGGATGACACATATCACTCCTGCGAAAAGTGCGATAAACAGTGATGTTGATGTTGCTTGCCATAAGGCTGATTGCTGGAGGACGTCCAGTAGTTGACTATTTAGTCCATCGACAATAACCGCTAATAAGGGCGGGATTAATAGGAGGAGGGCGGCAGCAATCACAAGCAAATCGCGCAAGCGACGAAATAGGTTATCGGCAGGGTCAAACCACTGATTTTGATGACTAAAGCCAATTGAGAATGCATGATTAATGTGCTGGCAAATTAACATTAAGCCCACGCAGCAGCCAAGCTGAATCAAGGCGAGCAATGTGGCTCGTCCTAAATCAAAGTCATAGCTAAGCGCTTGATAAATCGCTAACTCGATAGTTGTCGCTGCTGGACCGCCTCCCAAAGCAAGTACTGTCGCAAAACTGGCAAAGCACAACATAAAAATTAAGGCGCCAGTCGGTAACATCTGGCGGCGCAAATAGGGCCATTCCAAAATAGCGAATTGTTGCCACTCATTAAATCCAAGTTGAGCTGCGCTTTGTCGTTGCTCAATAGCAATATTTTCAAGCGATTGTAATAGCATTCGGGTGGCGAGTGGCATATTGAAAAAGATATGAGCCAATAAAATGCCACGTAATCCATAAGGCGAGAATTGGTATTCAAATCCTAGCCATTGGCACAGTTTTGCAAGCCATCCGGTTTGCCCGTATACCGATAAAATACCAAAAACAGCCACCAATACGGGTAAAACGAGAGTCATAGCGCATAGGCGGAGGAAGAGCGTTCGTCCCCAGAACCGCCGGCGGTAAAGGGCTCTTGCAAGAAAAATAGCGGGAATAATGGAAAAAATCGCGGAAAGCAGTGCCTGCCAAAACGTAAAACCGATGACATGCCAGAGGTAATCATCTTCAACGATTTCTTTGAGCGAAATTTCAGGTGCGAAAAACCACAGAGCCCCAAATGCGAGCAAAGCAACGACAAGCAATAAACCGGAGGCAAGCGCCCCCGGTAATAAAGTTAAGTTGATTAACGACTGACGGCGGTTTGCCATAAACGAGTCCATGCTTGACGTTCTTTAGCCACTTCTTGAGCACTAAATTGCAATGATTTTTTCGGTAATGGCAACACGTTATACACTTCAGGTAGCGGTATATCGATCACCGGATACATCCAGTTAGTTGTGGGTAATGTGTTTTGGAATTCTGGCGTTAACATAAACTGTAAAAACTGTTTTGCGAGCTCAGGCTGCGGGCTGTGCTTCAATCTAGCTGCTACCTCGACTTGCATATAATGCCCTTCATCAAACAGAGCCGCAGCGTAGTTATCTTTCTTATCATTCAGAATCTGGTAGCCCGGAGAGGCGGTATAGCTAAGAACAAAATCACCTTCGCCTTTCAAGAATAATCCATAAGATTCACTCCAGCCTTTCGTAACTGTGAGCGTTTTGCCTGCCATTTTTTTCCATGCATCGGCAGATTTTTCACCGTAGATTTTTTCAACCCACAACATTAACCCTAAGCCAGGGGTGCTGGTGCGAGGATCTTGATAAATGATTTTCCAATTATTTTTGCTATCAAGCAGCTCATTCATGCTTTTCGGTGGCTGCTTAATTTTATTGGTATCGTAGATGAACGCGAAGTAGCCATAGTCGTAAGGAATGAATGTTTTGCTATTCCATTCGATAGGTAATTTGAGGGCATCAGTTTTGATATCTGCAGCGGCGAATAATCCTGTTTTTTCTGCGGAATCAAGCAAGTTGTTATCTAAACCTAAGATAACGTCAGCTTTGCTTTTAGCACCTTCCATACGCAGGCGGTTGAGTAGCGCAACACCATCACCTAATGAAACTAATTTCAATTCACAATCACATTGGGCTTCGAAATTCTTTTTAATTTGTGGGCCTGGACCCCACTCAGCGGCAAAAGAATCATAGGTATAGACAGTCAGCGTTGGTTTCTCTGCTGAGGCTAACGTTGCAAAACTTAAGGTGGTTAATGCAATGATAGAGGTAAATAGCTTATTTTTAGTCATTGTAATTCCTGCGTAAATCATAAAAAACACACAGGATTTGAGGGGGGACCGATACAATAATTTGTAGACGGCAGCTCAAATCCCTACGCCGGTATTAGCCGGATCAGGTTCTACGGGTTATTTCTCAGCCCAAATTGGCACCCCGTTGAGACGCAGACTATTGTAGTTACTTCAGACATATCTGCAAACTGTATTGATATAGGTTTACCAGTTTAGGTATGTGTGAAACAATTAGGCATCTTTCAAATTTGGTTATTGAGGTAGTCTAGTGATCGATGATGATGGCTACCGCCCGAATGTAGGAATTGTAATTTGTAATCGGCAAGGTCAAGTCTTATGGGCTCGCCGTTATGGTCAGCATTCTTGGCAATTTCCTCAAGGTGGGATTAACCCTGGGGAATCGCCAGAACAAGCGATGTATCGTGAGTTATACGAGGAAGTCGGACTACAGCGTAAAGATGTCAGGTTACTTGCATCTACCCGTAATTGGTTACGCTACAAATTACCTAAGCGTTTGGTGCGTTGGGATACAAAACCTGTTTGTATTGGACAGAAACAACGTTGGTTTTTACTTCAACTCCAATGTAATGACGCCGATATAAATGTGCAGCGCAGTAAATCGCCAGAATTTGACGGCTGGCGGTGGGTCAGTTATTGGTATCCTGTTAGGCAAGTGGTTTCTTTTAAACGTGAAGTTTATCGGCGTGTTATGAAGGAATTCGCCCCCGTGGTTATGCCTTTGCAGGAACAAAAATTACCACAACGACCTGTTTTTAATAATCGTAGGCGCGGAGTCAAATAAGCCTATGTTGACGCGTTTACGTGACATTGTCGAAAAGGTCGCGATGGCGACCAGCTTGACCCAAGCGCTTGAAGTTTTGGTCAATGAAACCTGCAAAGCGATGCGCACAGATGTGTGCTCGATTTATTTAGCAGATCATCCTCGTCAATGTTATTACCTAATGGCAACCCGCGGGCTGAAAAAGCCTAGCGGGATTGCTATTCGTCTAGGATTTGACGAAGGGGTTGTTGGCGCAGTGGGCCGACAATCTGAAATGCTGAATCTCGCGGACATTCGCGAACACCCTCAATTCAAATATCTCCCTCAAATTAAAGAAGAGCAGCTCAAGGCATTTCTAGGTGTGCCTGTGGTTTATCGACGTCAGCTACTGGGTGTGTTGGTCGTTCAGCAACGAGAAAAGCGGTTATTTAGCGAAACCGAAGAGTCCTTTATGGTGACGCTATCTATGCAGTTAGCGGTGATTTTATCTCAAGCACAGACCAAAGGTATTTTTGGACAATATCGTCAAAATCGCTTTAAAGCCATTCCTGTTTCTCAAGGAATTTCAATGGCATATGGTTGGCAAGATACTTCCCAGCCATCTTTAGATAGCATATGCCAAGCTACCACATTAAATATTGATGAAGAACGCCAGCGTTTGGTTGTTGCACTGGAAAGTGCCGCTGCGGAATTTCGCCGGATCAGCAAACGTTTTATGGCAAGTTCATCCAAAGAGAGCGCTGCCATTTTTGATCTGTATAACCACTTGCTTAGCGATCCCCAACTGAAAAAACGATTGTTTACGGCGATCAATCAAGGCGCAGTGGCAGAGTGGGCCGTCAAAACAGTTATCGAAGATTATGCCTTGCAGTTCTCTCGCCTGAGAGATCTTTATTTAAGAGAGCGCGGCTCGGATCTTCGGACGTTAGGGCAGCGTTTATTGTTTCATCTGGATGACTCTCAGACTCCCACTAGTCAATGGCCAGATCGTTTTATTTTGGTTGCGGATGAGCTGAGTGCCAGTGTTCTTGCTGAGTTACCGCTTGAGCAATTGGCAGGAGTGATTGTTCGCGATGGTGCAACACATTCACACTCGGCGATTTTGATCCGCGCAATGGGGATCCCAGCCATTATGGGGGCGGATATTGAGCCTTCGTTATTACACAATCGTCATCTGATTTTGGATGGGTATCGTGGTGAAGTATTTATTGAACCTGAAAATTTTATCGCTCAGGAATATCAGCAAATCATCGAAGAAGAAAATGACCTTAGCCGATTAGCGGAAGGAACACTTTCCCAAGACGCCATACTGAAAAATGGCGAGCATGTGGATATTTGCCTTAATGCTGGGCTGAGTCCGCGTTATGAACAACAAATTCATGATGGTGTTGACGGAGTCGGGTTATACCGTACTGAGCTGCCATTTATGCTGCACAATGGCTTTCCCTCAGAAGATGAGCAGAAGCAGTTATATCGTGAAGTATTGCAACTGTTTTCAACCAAACCGGTTGTGCTAAGAACGTTGGACATTGGGGCGGACAAACAGCTGCCGTATATGCCGATTAGTGAAGAGAATCCATGTTTAGGCTGGCGTGGGATCCGAGTGATGTTGGATCAACCTGAGATATTTTTGATCCAGTTACGAGCTATGTTGCGAGCGAACCAATATACGGGGAATTTGCGTATTTTGCTGCCGATGATCACCAGCATTAATGAGGTGGATGAAGCGATTGGCTTGATTAATCGCGCCCGAAATGAAGTCAGCCAACAGCTTGGTAAACCAATTAATTTACCGCCAATAGGCGTCATGCTGGAAGTACCTTCGTTATTGTTTTTGCTGCCAGAGCTAAAACAACGTGTTGATTTTATTTCTATTGGTACCAATGACTTTACACAATATTTACTTGCAGTTGACCGTAATAACACTCATGTAGCGGCACTCTATGATAACCTGCACCCTGCGGTGGTTCGCTTTTTATCCCTGGTTCATACCGAATGTCAGCGTATTGGTTTACCAATCAGTGTGTGCGGTGAAATGGCGGGTCAACCATTAAGCGCGATGGTGCTAATGGCTTTAGGCTATCGAAGTTTAAGTATGAGTGGGCGTAGTGTGCCTCGTATGAAGTATTTAATTCGCCAGCTTGATCCTCTATTGATGTCTGAATTAGTACCTGAACTGCTTTCGGCAGAAACGAGTGAAAATGTCCGACACAAAATCAGTGAGTTCATGGAAAAAAATGGACTCGGTGGATTTGTGCGTGGCGGGATCTAATTTGATCTTCTATGTTATTAATATGTAATTATATGCTGACAATAACCTCGTGTTATTATGCGGCATAATTTTTGAATCAATTATTTTAAAGTGGGGAACGATGAGTAACAGCTACTTAGCATTTCCGGAAATTGATCCCGTTATGTTTTCGATTGGACCAGTTTCTCTACATTGGTATGGTTTTATGTACCTTGTGGGGTTCGTTTTTGCGTTATGGCTAGCAGGGCGTAGAGCGGCTAAGCCAAACAGCGGCTGGACAAAAAATGAAGTCGAAAACCTCCTGTATATTGGCTTTGTCGGTGTATTTGTTGGTGGGCGATTAGGCTATGTTTTCTTCTATAATTTACCTGTTTTCTTAGCTGACCCATTGTACCTATTCAAAGTGTGGGATGGGGGAATGTCCTTCCATGGCGGTTTGATCGGCGTTATCTGTGCCATGATGTTGTTTGCCTATCGCACTAAACGACGCTTTTTACAAGTGTCTGATTTCGTTGCACCTTTAATTCCCTTTGGTCTTGGTATGGGGCGTATCGGTAACTTTATTAATGGTGAATTATGGGGACGCGTCACGTTAGATACACCATGGGCGTTTTTATTCCCTCATTCAAGAAGTGAAGACATTCAGCTTGCGGCACAAGATCCATCCCTGTTACCTATTCTTGAGCAATATGGCGTGTTACCAAGACACCCATCTCAGCTGTATGAAATGTTTTTAGAAGGCATCGTTTTATTCCTGATTTTGAATTTATTTGTTCGTAAGCCTCGCCCAATGGGAAGCGTATCGGGCTTATTCCTTATTGGCTATGGTGCATTCCGTATCATTGTGGAATTCTTCAGACAACCGGATGCGCAGTTAGGGCTATTTGGCGGCATCAGTATGGGGCAAATACTCTCAATTCCGATGATTCTTATCGGTGTATTGATGATTATTTGGGCTTATAAATATGGTAAAAATATTCCTGCCCATAAGCCCGCTAAGAACGCAGACAGTAAGTAAATCAAGTCAATATAGGTTTGTGTTATTACTGATGTTTTATAGCACAAACCGCCTGTATTTTTGAGTAAGAGAGCCACTATGAAGCAGTATCTTGAATTATGCCAACGTATTCTCGATGAAGGTCAATGGGTTGAAAACAAGCGCACAAATGTCCGCTGTTTAACCGTTATTAATGCTGATCTCGAATATGATGTAGGTAACAATCAATTTCCTCTAATTACGACCCGCAAAAGCTTTTATAAAGCCGCTATTGCTGAATTATTAGGGTACTTACGTGGCTATGATAACGCGGCACAATTTCGTGAAATTGGTTGTAATACATGGAATGCCAATGCGAATGAAAACCAAGCATGGTTAGATAATCCGCACCGCAAAGGCGAAGATGACATGGGGCGCGTTTATGGTGTCCAAGGTCGTTCATGGCAACGTCCCGATGGTTCTCATCTTGACCAATTAAAGAAAGTCGTTAATAACCTGAAAAATGGCATTGATGACCGTGCGGAAATTATTACTTTCTATAACCCTGGCGAATTCGAAATGGGCTGCTTACGTCCATGTATGCATACCCATACCTTTTCACTGCTTGGCGATACATTGCATTTAACTTCATACCAACGTAGCTGCGATGTTCCCCTTGGACTCAATTTTAATCAGGTGCAATGTTTTGTCTTGTTGGCGCTAATGGCGCGTATTACGGGTCACAAAGCGGGTAAGGCTTACCATAAAATTGTGAATGCTCATATTTATGAAAACCAACTACCTTTAATGCGTGATGTCCAATTAACGCGTGAGCCATACCCATCTCCAAATTTAACGATTAATCCTGAAATTAAAACCTTAGAAGATATTGAAACGTGGGTAACAACGGATGACTTCACTTTGGAAGGTTATCAGTGCCACGAAGCCATTAAATATCCATTTACGGTTTAATTAGTATTGATTAGTTGATCTGAAGGCATAGGCATTTCACATTGCTTATGCCTTTATTGCCTACCTATGTAATTACTCTTGAATTCTCTTCCTCTCATCTTTTTGCTTTGCCGTGTGTTCAACTACTTTCCAGCATCATTCTTTTTTTCGTGAGCTATTTTTTTACCTCTTAATTTATTATTCAAAGTGGTATCCAGAAAGTACGAGAGAAAATGTAACCATTACATTTTTCTGGAAAGCGCTACGAAAAATAAACGATGAAGATTGTTGTTCTGTGATATTTCCGGTCATGCTTATCTCTGAGGCCAGATAGGTTGCTATCAGAAGGGAAAGATAAACCAGATGAATTTGATAAATAAAACGACGAAGGGGTTGAAGAAAAAAAAGGATGAACAGGGATTCACGTTAATTGAAATGTTAGTTGTACTGTTTCTTT
Organism: Providencia alcalifaciens DSM 30120; assembly: GCF_000173415.1. Classification (GTDB taxonomy): domain Bacteria; phylum Pseudomonadota; class Gammaproteobacteria; order Enterobacterales; family Enterobacteriaceae; genus Providencia; species Providencia alcalifaciens. Next base: position 237,876 of record NZ_ABXW01000047.1, read on the forward strand.
GTTCAATCGTGGGGTTACCTGCATTTTATCAATGGCAACAACAAGTGAAGCGGTTACAGCTTATTGATGCTGCGAGGCAAACCGCAGAATTTATCTACAGTAACTTAATGGAAGGGATTTATCTCAATCAACATCGAATTATGTCGGTTAGTTCCACATTAACGAGCTGGAATTTAAAGGTCGCTAATGTGGATACACTACAGAAAATAAGCCAATTTAGTGGTGATAAATTCGATGGTATTGAACTCAAGCATGCGTCTAGACAATCGATTCATTTATACGGTAAGCAAGGAACCAGCAGCCCTTTTCAAATAGCGCTTAGTAATCAAAGTGACCAAATATCAGTGATAGTTTCATCTGCTGGACGAGTACGTAGTTGTAGCAAACAAGCATTAGCAGGCGTACCTAAATGTTAATACGCGCTAGAGAGAATAAAAGGGAAAAAGGGTTCTCACTATTGGAGTCTTTGGTCGCAATGCTGGTCGGTTGTTTAGTGTGTATAGCTGCAATGAATACGATCCCCGTGCTATTTAAGCAACTATTTCAGGCGTTTTTCCAATACCAATTAGATAGGGAGGTGAGACAGGTACTGATTAATATAGAAAAGGATTTTCGCCGAATTGGTCATTGTAGCCAGTCTCTCTCTAAGCCTCGCTGCGAAGGTAAGGCAATCACTATCAGCGCCAAGTTTTTAAGTCACCAAATGAACTCCTGTATTATTTTTGCCTATGATCAAGACTTATCAGGGAGTTGGGTTGTCGGGCAAGAAAAGACATTACATTCAGATTTTTTTGGATTTAGGCTTAACAATAATAAGCTTGAATCTAATCGTAACGTCACAAGCTGTGATGGAACTCGTTGGCAGTCCTTATTTGATCCTTCTATTGTTAAAGTTAATAAGCTTAATTTTAATTGGCAGCCAGCTGTGCACATGTTAGAGACGCATATCAATTTAGAAAGCCTTTTATTGCCAAGTAAAACATTTAATTACCGCTCTACTGTGATGTTAAGGAATATGCCATGAAGTGGAAGATAGCGGAGCAAGGTAATATTGCTTTAGTGATGGTGATGGTTTTAATGAGTATAGGGCTCATACTATTAAAAGCGTTACATTACTACCAAACACGGGCTAGCTATGAACTGAGCCGAGAAGAAAAATATTATCAATCGTTTAATTTAGCAGAATCTGCTTTGGCGTGGGGGCTCACTCAACATTGGGTGCTGAAGACAGATAAATCAGGTTCTTGGGTATGTCAAAAAGAACAGAATCAAGGGTGGGTGAGTTGCCTTAAATATTATAAAAACAATCAATTCATTTTATCGGGAACCGGTGAGTTACAGCCTAACAAGTCGTTAACGGTATATCGTTGGGTAATACCGATATGGAATGAAGGGCGTCTACAAGCACAAGAAAATGGGTGGATAGATTATTGCCCTGTCGCCATTAAAGGATTTTGTCAATGAAGAATTCACAGCGAGGATTTGCGCTGGTAGAGTCGATGATAGCGGTGGTTGTTTTTGCTATCTTACTCATAGCTCTGTTAAACTATAGTCAATATATCGCTTTGAATTTTAATCAAATATCTCAAAGTGCAAAGGCAGTCAGGTCTCTACATGGAACATTAGAAAAAACAGTATCTTCCCATAACGCTATTCCATTAAAAGTAGAGCCATGGGCTCATGATTTACAGAATCAAGAACAGCAGATAGAAATTGTATATTCTGCCAATGTTGGGAGCTGTGCTGAATCTAAGGTGTCCTTGTCAGTGGGCAATAAACGGCATTCGATAAGTCGCTGGCAATGCGCAAAAGGAGAGAGTCATGTTTCAGGTTTATCATTCTAACCAATTAGATCTTCTTAAAGAGCTAATTGCACACTTAATGGAGAATGATCCACTCACACATCCTTTTGAGCAAGAAATTGTGTTAGTTCAAAGCCCTGGAATGTCTCAGTGGTTACAAATAGAACTTGCTAAGCGTTTTGGGATAGCCGCTAACATAAACTACCCATTACCAGCGACGTTTATTTGGGATATGTTCCGTCGAGTTCTTCCAGATATTCCTAAGGAAAGTGCTTATACCAAGCAAGCGATGACGTGGAAATTAATGACTATTTTGCCAACAGTTATTAATGAAGCTGAATTTGAGCCTTTACGTCATTATCTTAATGACGACTCAGATAAGCGTAAATTACATCAATTATCAGGACGAATTGCTGACTTATTTGACCAGTATTTGGTCTATCGACCAGAGTGGATTTCTCACTGGCAGCGTAATGAACTAATTGAAGGATTAAGCTCAAATCAATTATGGCAAAAAAGATTATGGCTCTGCTTGGTCGAGTATACAGCGCAACTTGGTCAGTCGCCTTGGCACCGTGCAAATCTATACCAGAGCTTTATTGATAAGCTGCGGGAATCACCAGAGTTGGCTAAAAATTTACCCGCTCGCTTATTTATCTGTGGTATTTCTTCTTTACCACCAGTGTACCTACAAGCGCTTAATGCTATTGCGGAACATACGGATATTCACTTAATGTTTACCAACCCATGTCGCTATTATTGGGGTGATATTCAAAGCAGTGCCTTTTTGGCGAGATTGCAACAACGAAAATTGCGCCATTATTTAGATAAATATGAAATATCTCGTTTTAAAATTGAGGAGCATGCCGCTAATTTATTTAATGCCGATGGCGAGCAAAATATTGCGAATCCATTACTGGCATCATGGGGTAAGCTTGGGCGTGACAACCTGTATTTTATTTCTCAAATTGACGCCACAAATGAAGTTTCTGCTTTTGTAGAGAATGGGAGAAATAATCTCCTTGAAAATTTACAGCAAGATATTCTAGATCTTGAAAATCACGCGCAATTAGGCGCGACATTAGAAGAGTACGAAAGTAGTCAGCATAAGCGACCGCTTAATCAATTAGACCAATCAGTGACATTCCATTCATGCCACAGTGCTCAGCGAGAAGTTGAAGTTTTACAGGATCGTTTACTGGCATTGTTTGAAGAAGATGCAACATTGACACCACGAGATGTGATCGTGATGGTTGCAGACATTGATAGTTATGCCCCTTATATTCAAGCCGTCTTTGGTAATACAAACTCATCACACTATATTCCATTTTCAATATCAGATAGAAAAGCGTTGCAAGCTCACCCGATCTTGCAAGCTTTTATCATGTTATTGGATCTCCCTCAAAGCCGATTTTCTACAGAACAAGTTTTAACATTATTAGAAGTGTCGGCATTTTCAGCACGTTTCAACATAGATGAAAGTGAACTGAGTTTATTAAGACGTTGGGTTAATGAATCTGGTATTCGTTGGGGACTTGATGATGACAATGTTCGCTCACTGTCTTTGCCTGTTATTGGGCAAAATACATGGCAGTTTGGTTTAAGCCGTATGTTACTTGGCTATGCAATGGATAGCCGTAATGGTCCCTGGAATGGGGTATTACCGTATGATGAATGCAGTGGGTTAGCTGCTCAGTTAGCGGGGAAACTTGCATTACTCGTTGATACTCTTAGAGAATGGAGAACATTGCTGGAGCAAGAACGTACTCTAGAGGAGTGGAAAACTGTCTGTCAGCAATTGATTGATACTTGCTTCAAAGTGGATAGTGAAACTGAAGTGGTGTTGGCATTATTGACTGAGCAATGGCATAAAATTATTGAAAACGCCCTGACCTCCAATTATCAAGAAACAATTCCATTACGATTAATTCGTGATGAGTTATCTGTTTGTTTTGATGATGAAAAAATTAGTCAGCGTTTTCTTGCCGGAGCAATAAATTTTTGTACATTGATGCCAATGCGTTCAGTGCCGTTCAAAGTCGTTTGTTTGCTTGGTATGAATGATGGGGCATATCCGCGTAATGTACCGCCATTAGGTTTTGATTTAATGGCAGAAAAAATACAACGTGGCGACAGAAAACGCCGCGATGATGACCGATATTTATTTTTGGAAGCGCTGAATTCAGCAGCGAAACAGCTCTACATTAGTTATATCGGGCGCTCGATCCGAGATAATCAAGAATGTAATCCATCGGTGTTGGTGACTGAACTATTGGAGTACATCTGTCAGAGCTTCTGCCTACAAGGTGACCAATCACTTAATATCGATGATAGTGCCCAGCGCTTAAAGCAGCACTTAGTCACTGAGCATAATCGAGTACCATTTGCGAAAGAAAATTTTGTACCAAACTCTCTTTATCAAAGTTTTGCTCAGGAGTGGTTACCTGCAGCAAAAAGTGAGGATAAAGCAACGGAAGTGTTCACTTCAGTATTAAAGCAAAGGGAACCTATTACAGAATTATCGTTAGAACAAATTTTACGTTTTTATCGACACCCAATTCGTGGCTTTTTCCAACAACGTCTGAAGGTCCATTTTTCGGTTGAAGAGACCGAGCTTCCAGAAGAGGAACCGTTTGTATTAGGTGGATTACAACGTTATAAAATCAATGATCAAGTCTTAGATTTGTTGGTAAAAGATGAAGACCCAAATCCGCTTTATCATGCTTTAAAGGCCTCAGGACAACTACCCGCTAAACAATTTGGTCAGATATTTTGGGAAAAGCAACTAAATGACATTGCTCCATTAGCTGAAAAAGTTAAAGAGTATGGTGATCAGCGTATTGATTACCCGATTGAATGTGAAATACAAGGAATCAAAATCACGGGTTTATTGAGAAACATTCATGAATCAGGAATATTGCGCTATCGACCTGCCTATCTAACGGCTAATGATGGGGTGCAATTATGGATAGAGCATTTATTTTTCAATGCATTCATTCGTGAAGGTGAGAGCATTGCATTAGGACGAGAAAACAGTGTTTGGCATTTTTCTGCCATACCAACCGAAAATGCCAAAGAGCACTTAAATACCTTTATCAAAGGTTATTGTGAAGGAATGAATACGCCTCTGATCCTCTTAAACCAAAGTGGTTGGAATTGGCTCTCAGCGTGTTTAGATAAAAAAACAAAGGAATATGATTTTATTTCGGAAGATGTGCAGCAAAAGGCGTTATCTGCGCTATTACAAAGCCTTCAGGGAAGCCAAATGAAAGTGGGTGAAATGGAAGATGATTATGTATTACGGGCTTGTAGAAGCATAAATAGTTCATTGATTGAATCGCTGCTGAGTAATACTCGGCGCTTCTTACTGCCGATGGCAGAGCACTTAAAATAAAGGAGAGCATCCAAGAATGTTACGATTATCGAAACATATCGCTCATCTGTTCTTGTTATCACTACTGTTTGTCGGTAGTGCCATTGCTGCGCAACCACTTTGGCAAGTATTGCCAGAGACTATCAATAAAAGCGTGAGTGATCCCCGAGAATATAAAGCTATTAAATTGAATAACGACATGACGGTTTTACTGGTTTCAGATCCTAAAGCCACAAAATCGTTAGCTGCGGTCTCATTACCTGTTGGAAGTATTGAGAATCCAGATAGTCAGTTAGGACTTGCTCACTATTTAGAACATATGGTGTTAATGGGCTCTAAAAAATACCCAGAGCCAAGCAGCTTCTCTGAATTTTTACAAAAGCATGGCGGGAGTCATAACGCGAGTACAGCTCCTCACCGTACAGCCTACTATTTTGAAGTCGAAAATGGTGCATTAGAAGCGGCGACTGATAGGCTCGCGGATGCCCTTGCAGAACCATTACTAGACCCTATCAATGCGGATAAAGAACGTAATGCAGTTAATGCAGAACTGACAATGGCTCGTGCCCGTGATGGAATGCGCATTTGGCAGATTCGTTCAGAAACCTTAAATCCCGCGCACCCAAATTCTCGCTTTGCTGGGGGGAATCTAGAAACGCTAAAGGATAAAAAAAATAGTAAGCTTCAAGATGAGTTAGTGAGTTTCTACAAGCGTTATTATTCTGCGAACCTGATGAACGGGGTGCTATATGGCGATCAATCTATTGAGCAATTGGCGAAAATCGCCAATGAAACATTTGGTCGTATCCCTAATTTTAATGCCTCAGTACCTGAAGTCACGATCCCAGCAGTTACGGATAAAGAAAAAGGTATTGTGATTCATTACGTTCCGTCTCAGCCGCAAAAAGCACTGCAAATTGAATTTAGTATCAAAAATAATATGGCGGATTTTCGTAGCAAAAGTGATGAATATATTAGCTACTTAATCGGGAACCGTAGCCCTGGTACGTTATCAGACTGGCTGATCTCCCAAGGATTAGCGGAAGGTATTAGTGCATCAGCATCACCAAATTCTGACCGTAACTATGGCTCCTTTTCTATTTATGTCACGTTAACTGACAAAGGATTAGCCGAGCGTGATCAAATCATTGCCGCCATTTTTGCTTATATTGATTTGATTAAAAACCAAGGTGTTAACCAAGGTTATTTTGATGAAATAGCCAAAGTGCTTAATTTATCATTCCGTTATGGTTCAATTGTAAGAGACATGAACTATATCGAATGGCTATCTGACCAAATGATCACAATGCCAGTTAATCATGTATTGGACTCTGATTACGTGGCGGATAAATATAACCCTGCTGCAATAAAACAGCGACTTTCTGAGTTAACTGCGCAAAATGCCCGTATTTGGTTTATTAGTCCGAATGAGCCAAGTAATAAAAAAGCTTATTTTGTCGATGCACCCTATCAGGTTGATAAAATTAGCAAAAAGCAATTTACGCAGTGGGCTGATTTAGAGTCAAAAATGACGTTTAAATTGCCTAAACTTAACCCATATATTCCAGACAACTTGTCACTGATTAAAACAGACAAAGCTTACAAGCATCCTGAAATGGTTTATCAGGAAGGAAATACCCGTGTTCTGTATATGCCGAGCCAATATTTTGCTGATGAACCTAAGGCGAGTATTACGTTAGATCTCCGGTACAACGAGCAAGATAAAACGGCTAAATCTCAAGTGGCTGGCTCACTTCTGCAATATATTTCATCGTTAAAAATGGATGAATTACAGTATCAGGCTTCTGTAGCTGGAATGTCTGTTTCAGTTTCTCAAGGGGTTGGTTTACAGCTCAATGCTAGTGGTTATACCCAGCATTTATCTGAGCTGTTTTTGTCCATGACCAAGCAATATTTAAGTTTTGAGCCAACAGAAAGAGAGTTAGCCCAAGCAAAATCTTGGTACAAAGAACAAATCGAAGTAGCAAACAATGCGAAAGCGTATGAACTCGCTATGCAACCACTGCAGCGTCTCAATAGTGTTCCTTATTTTGAACAAGAACAACGGTTAGCCGCTTTAGAGACTATCACGCTTAAGGATATTACGGACTACCGTGATTCAGTCGTTGAGGGGGCTGCCTTACAGGCGTTAGTGGTAGGAAATCTAACTCAGCAACAAAGTATTCAAACTATTTTGGACGCGAGTAAGCTATTGAAGAGCAAAGGTAAAAATTGGTGGCGTGGTGATATCGTTGTTGTAGATAAAACGTATTTGGCAAATTTCCATAAACAAGGTAATAGCAGTGATAATGCGTTAGCTGAGCTATTTATTCCTACTGGCTATGATCGTATCGATGGCGCTGTTTTATCGGGTATTTTATCGAAAATTGTTCAACCCTGGTTCTACGATCAACTGCGAACCAATGAGCAATTAGGTTATGCGGTATTTGCCTTTAAGGTTGGGCTGGGCGATCAATGGGGAATTGGTTTCTTACTACAAAGTAATGCCAAAACTCCAAATTATCTCAATACTCGCTATCAGGATTTCTATACGGCGGCTTTGGATAAGCTGAAAAAATTGCCTGCTAGTGAGTTTGAGCAATATAAGCAATCCATCATTACAGAAATGAAGCAGCCACCGCAAACATTCTATGAAGAAGTAGGACGTTATGGTTCTGATTTTTCTCGTAATATTTTCAGTTTTGATACTCGAGATAAACTGTTAACGAGATTAGCGGCAGCAACTCAAGCTGAAGTGATTAACTACTACGAAAACGCAGTATTAAAACGCCAAGGCTTGGCTATGGCATCTCAAGTTATTGGTCAGAATGTCGATACGAAATCGGGATATGCACAATTTAAAAACTGGGCGCTATATCTGAATGCATCTGACCTTCAGAAGAAGTTACCGATTAAGGAAAATGCTGAGTGAATAAAATGCAGATGAATTCCCAATTGTTAGATGCCTATAAATTGCCTTTAAATGGACAGAGGTTAATCGAGGCATCTGCGGGTACAGGTAAAACTTATACGATTGGGATTCTTTATCTGCGTTTATTACTGGGGTTAGGGAATGAGAATGCATTCCCTCGCCCTTTAAGTGTTGAAGAAATTTTGGTCGTTACCTTTACCGAAGCTGCGACAAATGAATTACGTGGACGTATTCGCGAACGTATTCATAAAATGCGTCTAGCATGTTTACGTAATGGCTTAGGCTTTGAATCAGAACCAGAATACCTTAGGTTACTGGCAGAATTACCAAGTAAAGAGCAGAGGGACTTTGCCGCTAATTGGTTGCTAGCCGCTGAGCGCCAAATGGATGAAGCGGCAATTTATACGATTCATGGTTTTTGCCAACGAATGCTGGCTCACAATGCGTTTGAGTCTGGCATTTTATTTGAGCAAACGATGATCCAAGATGAATTTCCGATTCAGAAACAAGCATGTGCGGATTTTTGGCGGCGTCATTTTTATCCTTTGGATTATTCGATGACGAAAGTCGTTCATTCTCAGTGGAGTGGACCTGAAGCGCTATTGAATGAAATTAAACCATTCTTACAAGGTGATATTCCCACCATTATTAATCAACCTAAAGAGCTCGAAACGCTAGAAGAGCGTCATCATAGGCTAATTAATCTAATTCAAAACGTAAAAGATGAATGGTGCCAAAACGTTGCTGATTTTGAAAAGTTGATTGCGGATTCTGATGTAGATAAACGCAGCTATAGCGGGCGTTATTTACCAACATGGTTGGAGAAAATATCCCATTGGGCGGCGCAAGAAACAGATGATTACCAGCTTCCTCAGGATATTTTAGAGCGTTTTGCTCAGTCCAGACTAGATGAAAAATCTAAAAGCGGTTCGGGACCTTCTCATGCAGTATTTCGGCTTATCGATGAATTACTTGCTCAAAATCTCACTATTAAAGACTTAATTATTCCTCAAGCGATTAGCGAAGTACGCCAAACTATTGCTCATGAAAAGCAAACGCGAGGAGAGCTAGGATTTGACGATTTACTAACCCGTTTAGATAGTGCTTTACATAAAGATGGGGGCGAGCTGCTTGCTGAAGCAATAGCTAAGCGTTTTCCTGTCGCTATGATCGATGAATTTCAAGACACCGACCCGCAGCAATATCGTATTTTTCAGCGAATCTATCAAGAAGCAGACGAGACAGCCTTGCTGTTTATCGGTGACCCGAAACAGGCGATTTATGCTTTCCGTGGGGCAGATATTTTTACGTATATTGCTGCAAAGACGCAAGTTAGTGCTCACTATACGTTAGAAACGAACTATCGCTCATCACAGCATATGGTTGAGGCGGTCAATCAGGTTTTTCATCATGCAGAAAACCCCTTTATTTTTGAACAAATTCCATTTCAAAGTGTTAATTTTGCACAAAGCAATAGCGACAAAAAACTGATCCATGATGGAAAGGAAGTTAAAGCCCTCACGTTTTGGTTGCAGCAAGCGGAAGCCGTCTCAGTTTCAGAATATGAACAAGCGGTTGCACAGCAGTGTGCAGCACAAATTGGGGAATATCTTGCTGGTGGTCAGCAAGGCTTCACTTACTTTGAAAATAAACAGCAAAAAACACCGGTTGAAGCTTCTGATATCACAGTGTTAGTGCGTAGTCGCCGAGAAGCAGTATTAATCCGTGATGCGCTGAATCAACTTAATATTCCGTCTGTGTTCCAATCGAATAGGGAAAGTGTATTTGCAACCCAAGAAGCTAAAGAGATTCTTTGGTTATTATTGGCGGTATTAACACCGGAAAAAGAACGGGTACTACGCAGCGCGTTAGCCACGGGCTTATTAGGTTTAACTGCTGAAGATATTGATAACCTGAATTACGATGAAAAAGCGTGGGAAGCCTTGGTTGATGAGTTTGCACGATATGCAGTAATTTGGCGTAAACGTGGCGTTTTGCCTATGTTGAGGGGAATTATGTCCCAACGACATATCGCGGAAACTTTGCTGTCGGGTACTGAAGGTGAACGTCGTTTGATGGATCTCATGCATATTGGTGAATTATTGCAAGAGATGTCTCTCCAACTTGAAGGTGAGCACACACTAACTCGTTGGTTGGCACAACAGATTGCGCATCCTGATCATCAATCAGATGCCCAACAAATGCGTTTGGAAAGTGATCGTCATTTAGTGCAAATTAGCACCATTCACAAATCTAAAGGTTTGGAATATAAAATTGTCTGGTTGCCGTTTGCGAGTAATTTTTTACCTCAGTCAAAAGGCTTGTTCCATGATCGTAATGATTACATGACTAAACTCGATCTTGATGATGCCGAAAAATACGTTGAATTAGCGGACGAAGAGCGCTTAGCGGAAGATTTACGTTTGTTGTATGTCGCGCTCACTCGTGCAATTTACCATTGTAGTGTAGGGGTAGCACCGCTTATCAAAGGTAACCGCAAAAAGTCAGGTAATACAGATTTGCATTTATCCGCACTGGGTTATTTACTGCAAAAAGGTCAAGAAGGCGATGCTTCATTACTCAGTAACATGCTAGACGTTATCAGCAACGATGTCATTGATATAAAACCGATTGTTGCGTCGCAAATGGCAAGGTTGAATTTAACGAAAGAGACTGACTGTGAGCTATATGCGAGAGAAATTTCTCGTCATTTTGATGACCATTGGCGTGTTACCAGTTATTCGGGGTTGAGCTATAGCAGTTCTCATGGAGAAGAAGAACAAACATTATCTGCTTTGCAATTTGCAAATTCATTAGCACCAAAAATGGATATTGAAGCTAGCCAAGATGTTAACGCTGAAGAGATACAAGAAAACCAACTGACGCCACACCAGTTTCCTAAAGGCTCAGCTCCTGGAACTTTCTTGCATAGTTTGATGGAGGAAATTGATTTTTCAGGTGAAATTTCATCTCAGTGGTTAGAGGAAAAACTACAATCTGCGGGGTTTGATATTCAATGGGCTCCGATGTTGCAAGTTTGGCTAAATGCGATTCTCAACGTTCCTTTGGCTGATGATGGGCTTTGCTTATCAGCGCTTCCCGCCCAAGATAGATTGGATGAAATGCAATTTTATCTGCCAATAGATAGCCTACTTAATGCAAAAGATGTCGATCGCGTGACTCACCAACATGATCCATTATCCAAACATTGCCCACCGCTTAACTTTGAGCAGGTGCAAGGGATTTTAAAAGGCTTTATTGACTTAACTTTTTGTTGGAAAGGGAAATTTTACTTATTAGATTATAAGTCTAATTATTTAGGTGAAGATGCCTCGTATTATACGCAAGAGGCGATGGCAGACGCGATGATAGACCATCGTTATGATCTGCAATACCAACTCTATTCACTCGCTTTACACCGCTTTTTACAGCAGAGGATGCCAAATTATAATTATGAAACTCATTTTGGCGGTGTTTACTATCTCTTTCTACGTGGGACTGAGCGCGTAGATTCTCAAAATGGCATCTTTTTTTATCGCCCAACAATTGAATTTATCCATGAATTTGATGCGCTCTTTCGTGAGGCTCAATCTAAGGAGCTTCAATAATGAAAGTGCTATTTAATCAAGCTATTGAAGCGCGTTTATTCACGCCTCTTGATGTACAATTTGCCTATAATATTGCAAATGAGGAAAACCCAATACTTTTGCTGGTGGGAGCACTTCTTAGCGCGGAAACCATGTCAGGGCATGTCTGTTTATCACTAGATGATATTCATCCTAACTCGTTATTTATGGGAAGACACCCTGAGTTTGCAGCGCAGTTGTGGCAAATGATAGGGGAGCCGGATCCTAGCACGATAAGAGCCGCATTGCTGTCGAGTGAGTCAGTATGTGAAGTTGGAAATAATGGCGTAGCTCCCTTGATATTGTCCGGTGATTTTCTTTATTTTCAACGCATGTGGCAATATGAGCAGTGTGTCGCACACTTTTTTTCACAGACAGGGTCAACAGATTGTGATGTAGTTAAAACCCCGTCAATTTTGTCGCAGTTATTCCCAGTCTCTGAAAATATTGATTGGCAAAAAATTGCTGCTGCAGTTGCTGTCACAAGCCGAGTTTCAGTCATCTCCGGTGGACCCGGAACAGGTAAAACCACGACAGTAGCTAAAATTTTAGCGTTATTGATTAAGTTAGGTCACCTGCCACATCGTTTACGCATCGAATTAGCCGCGCCAACAGGTAAAGCCGCCGCACGTTTAACGGAATCTTTAGGGCATGCTCTGAAGCAGTTGCCGCTGAATGATGAAGAGCGAACGTTGTTACCCACCCAAGCCAAAACATTACATCGCTTGCTAGGCGCTCAGCCAGAAAGCCAACAATTTCGTTATCATCGTGATAACCCGTTGGCACTGGACATACTGATTGTGGATGAAGCATCGATGGTAGACTTACCGATGATGAGCAAACTCATTGAAGCGTTGCCTAACTCGGCTAAGTTGATATTTCTTGGGGATAAGGATCAGCTCGCATCAGTCGAGGCGGGGGCTGTTCTTGGGGATATTTGTCGTTTTGCCGATAAAGGTTATAGCTATGAGCGAGCTGCCCAGCTTGAATCACTGACTGGATGCCCATTAAGTGATTTTACCTCCAATGAAGGGCCTGTTATTCGCGATAGTTTATGTTTACTGAGAAAAAGCTACCGTTTTTCTGCTGAGTCAGGGATAGGGCAATTAGCCTATGCCGTCAACGCAGGAAATGTAAAACGGGTTGATGAAATTCTTACCCAGAATTTCGCAGACATTCATAATTATATTTCTAACAATAATCCAAATAGTCCCTCTGAACATGAAGCCCAATCTGAGCTCGAAAGTGGAGAAAGTTACGCTCAGATGTTATTAGATGCCGTTGGTTTCTATCAAAACTATCTGTTGGCGGTTAAAGTCGGTGAAAAACCTGCAGATATTCTTTATAAATTTAACCAATACCGTTTGCTTGCTGCATTAAGAGAAGGGGCTTACGGGGTTTCTGGTTTAAATGACAAGCTTGAAAAATTACTTCACCGCCAAGGCTTAATTACAAAGCCGTATAATTTACAACATAAACACTATGTTGGAAGACCTATCATGATCAGCCGTAATGATAGTGCTTTGGGGCTCTTTAATGGAGATATTGGTATTATTCTATTTGACGAAGAGCGGCAACTAAGAGCCTATTTTCAGTTCCCTGACGGTACTATTCGTGGGATTCAACCGAATCGATTACCAGCCCATGAGACAGCTTATGTGATGACGGTACATAAATCACAAGGTTCAGAGTTTGCTCATACCGCCTTGGTTTTACCCTATGTATATTCGCCTGTGATTACTCGTGAACTTGTCTATACGGCAATGACTCGAGCCAAGAATGAACTTTCGTTGTATGGCAGTAAAAAAGTGTTGCGTCGCGCGATAGAAACGCCGACTAAACGCCGTAGCGGCTTAGCATTACAGTTTGAGCAATTAAACAGTCACCATGGGATTGCTAAGAACTAGCTACAGATAATGAATTACAGAGAATTAAATTAATCCCCTGACTTTAAGGTACTTCTATGGAAAACCAGCAGCAAATGACCGCCGTAACAGTAACACTAAATGCCAAAATTGACCCCGCTCGCCGTGCAGATTTAGAAGACGCATTTGATCAAGCAATGGAAAAGCTAGGCAAGGAAGGGCAAATTCAAGTCAGCGGTGGTGGTACTCAATTAGGTGAAAATGGCGAAGTTGCTGAATGTGATATTGAATTGGCATTAACCGATGCGAGTGATGAGAATATTAGCCTAATTATTCAGATGTTCTCGGCAATGTTAGCGCCTAAAGGTTCTCGTTTAACTATTCATGGTGAAGATGTACAAATCGATTTTGGTACAGATGAAGGTTTAGCTATTTACTTTAATGGCACAGAGCTACCCGATGAAGTATATGAAAACAATGATATTAATGATTTGTTTGACCAACTGGATGAAGCGGTAGAGGATATTGGTGGCATCCACGGTGTTTGGGATGGACCAACTGAAACCGCATTTTACTTTTATGGTAGTTCTTTTGCTGAAATGGAAGCAATTTTACGCCCATTATTAGATGCAAATCCACTGTGTGAAAAGTGCCGCGTCGTTCAAACCGCTTAACTTAACACTCAGTTGTATTAAAGAAAAACCCAGAATGTTGCTTGAACATCTGGGTTTATGATTGCGCATTAAATCGTGTGGCGAATTAATTTTTTCGCCTGCTTCTGGGGACTTAAGCCGCTTGGCTTTTAATATCGAGCATTAATATTTTTGATTTACGCTGATAGTTATAGAGCGCCTGTTTTTTCATGGGGAGCATTTCAATCTCAGCGGGGATAAAACCACGTTCTTGGAACCAATGAATACTTCGGGTGGTTAAGACGAAAAGTTTATCCAATTCCAGTTGCTTCGCTTGTGCCATGACACGCTGTAATAGCTCTTCACCACGAGAGGAGCTGCGGTAATCTGGGTGTACGGCTACACACGCCATCTCACCAAGTTTTTCTTCAGGATAAGGGTAAAGCGCTGCGCAAGCGATCACCAAGTTATCCCGCTCAATTATGGTAAATTTATCAATCTCCATTTCGAGTTGTTCACGTGAACGCCTAACTAAAATTCCTTGCTGCTCAAGTGGTCTAATTAACTCTAAAATTCCCCCAATATCATTAATATTGGCTCGGCGAGTTTTTTCAGAGCTTTCCATAACGATCTGCGTACCGATACCATCACGGGAGAATAACTCTTGGATTAACGCGCCATTTTCTTGGTAGCTGAGTAAGTGACTACGGCGAACACCTCGGCGGCATGCTGAAGCAGCACCCCGTAAAAAGCGAACGGTTCCAGAGTAATAATCACCTTCTGACTCCAATTCTTGGATTCGTTCTTCAGCTTCATTCGGGAATAGCTCAGATAAGATATTACCTTCTTTATCAGCAACCCCTTGAGATGAGCAAAAACCAATGAGTTTTTCGGCTTTAATTTTAACGGCAAGCTGGGTGGCAATTTCTTCAGAGGTAAGATTAAAGCTTTCACCAGTCACTGAAACGGCGACAGGACCAATCAAAACGATCGAACCGTTATCTAATTGCGCATTGATTGCATCTTCGTTAATGCGACGGATACGACCACTATGGCAATAGTCAATGCCATCATCTACGCCAAGAGGTTGTGCAATGACGAAATTACCACTCACAACGTTAATATGTGCCCCTTGTAACGGTGTATTGCCTAAACTCATTGATAAGCGGGCTGTAATATCTAGCTGTAGAGCACCAGAGGCCTGTTTAACGTATTCAAGAGTATTCGCATCTGTCACACGGGTATGCTTGTGATAAATAGCATCGTAATTATGCTCTGCAAGAATCCCTTCTATCTGAGGACGAGCACCATAAACGACGACTATACGGATGCCTAAACTATGCAATAAACCTATATCATTGACAATGCTAGGAAAATTTTCATGCGCTATTGCTTCACCGCCAAGCATGATAATGAATGTCTTGCCTCGGTGGGCGTTTATATAAGGTACCGAATGGCGAAACTCATCAACCAACTCGGTGCTGCGCTCTTTCATAACTACCCTCTTAACTGAATTTTTATTCGCAATAACTGTATTTTTATTCTTTTTGGCAAGAAATATCAAGTAAAAGTTGGGACAATAAAAGTAACAAATTTATTTTTAAGGTTTACATATCTCTAAATATAAATGGATATAATCACAACAATTCAATCTGCATATCAGATTATTGCCAATAAATGTTATTCGACATTTGAGCATCATTAACTATTTAAATTACGTAAATATGGCGTTTATATGGCATTGAATAGATGCGTGCTGGGATATAAATAGAATAGATTGGTAATGACAAAGGATGAAGAACTAGATAGAGTGCGAATTAATCGCTAATATATTATCTCTTATTTTAGATATTATTAAACTTTTCAGGAAATAGATTCGGAATTATTGATGAGTCATCAAGATCACAGCCCATCAAAACGTCGCCTATTGCAAGGTGCGGCGGCAGTCATGCTATTAAGTGTCAGCCCATTTGGATTTGCTGCCAGTAGTAGTGTTGTTGCTGTTCGTATTTGGCCAGCCTCGAGTTATACCCGTATTACTCTTGAATCCAGCATTCCTTTAAAGTATCGCCAGTTTGTTTTAAACAACCCTGAGCGTATTGTTGTTGATTTAGAAGGCGTCCAATTAAATAACGTTCTTAAGAATATGGGAAGTCAAATTCAGTCTCGAGACCCTTACTTAAAATTAGTTAGGGTGGGGCAGTTTGATCCTAAAACGGTACGTTTAGTGTTTGAAGTTAAGAATAAAGTCACACCTCGGTTCTTTACTTTACCGCCAGTAGCTGAGTTTAAACACCGTTTAGTCATGGACTTTTACCCAGGTAAAGGGGTTGAAACCAATGATGATCCGTTACTTGCGCTTCTTGAAGATTACAATAAAGGTGATTTAGAAGAGAGCATGCCTGCACAGGCGAAGAAACCGGGTAAAGCAGGTACGGATAGACCGATTGTTATTATGATTGACCCTGGTCATGGTGGGGAAGATCCCGGTGCGATTGGTAAATATAAAACGCGTGAAAAAGATGTGGTTTTACAAATTGCGCGTCGTTTGAAAACGCTAATAGATAAAGATCCTAAAATGCGAGCTTATATGACGCGTAATGAGGATGTCTTTATCCCATTGAAAGTGCGTGTTGCGAAAGCGAGAAAAATGCAGGCAGACTTATTCGTTTCTATTCATGCGGATGCATTTACGAATCGCTCAGCGAATGGCTCATCTGTTTTTGCATTATCCACGAAAGGAGCGACCAGTAATACGGCGCGTTATCTTGCTCAAACTCAGAACGAAGCTGACTTAATCGGTGGCGTGAGCAAAAGTGGTGATGTCTATCTTGACCATACAATGTTAGATCTGGTGCAAACAGCAACCATTAATGACAGTTTGAAGTTTGGTGATGAAGTCCTGAAACGGATGGGTAGAGTGAATCGGCTGCATAAAAACAAAGTAGACCAAGCTGGTTTTGCTGTATTGAAAGCCCCTGAAATTCCGTCTATTTTGGTAGAAACTGCGTTTATCAGTAACCTAGATGAAGAGCGTAAGCTTAAAACCGCGAAATTCCAACAGCAGATGGCAGAGTCTATTTTTGAAGGGATTAAAGCCTATTTTCGTAATGGTGGCGAGTTAGCTATTCGTAACTAATTATTTGATTTATATATGAAAGAAGGTGGCAGGCAGCAATGTGAGTCGCCTTTTTTATTGATAAAATAAATCGTAAATGAAGCTAGAATAATTAAAAATTAATTTGAGTGTTGAGTTTGGGACGATAAAGAAGAAAGAAAAGGAAACATAAGAA
>NZ_ABXW01000046.1 GCF_000173415.1 Providencia alcalifaciens DSM 30120
AACGCCAACGCAGTTATCACGCAAATTATGACGAAGGAATGATGCCGCAGGCCATTCTAGCCCCCCCACCGCCTAACACCTCTGGATGATCTGAATAATTATCCCCACCTGCGTGCACCATTAATGCTCGGTTCTGGATATCCTTCAAGGATTTTAATTTTGGTGCAAGGACGCTGTAGGTTGCATTGCCTTGGCTATCAACCACTAAGCCCGGTAAATCTCCAAGATGACCTGTTTTATCATAAGGTCCTTTGTGTACTCCTGTTTTCGCGGGGTCTAAATGCCCACCCGCTTTTAATGCTGGAACTGTTTTGCCCTCTTTTTCCCCTGGGTCGCAACTTGGGTTTTCATGCACATGGAAGCCATGCACGCCTCCCGCTTGTAATCCAGAGAGTTTTGGAGTGAAGAGTAATCCGTATTCGGTTTCAGAAATCACCACTTCGCCAATGGCTTTACCATCACCTTTGGCTGTCGCTTCTTTTAGCTCTACCGTGGTTTGTGCTGCATATGCCGCGCTGGCTGTGAATAATGTTGCTAACAAACATAATTTGAACTTCATACCGCCTCCAGTCATTCACGTTGTGTATTACCCTTAAGTTAAACGTTAGCATAATAAATGAATAAAAATGGGCGATTACTGCTTTTGTTATGTGAGAGCTATCGAGTTATGAACAAAAAAAAGAGCCCAGAGGGCTCTTTTATATGATTGCAGATTTGGATTTAGCTTTGATTCTGAACTTCGTTACCGAATTCCAAACTATTATTCTAAATAGTTCGCGTTAGAACAAGCCGGCGGTTAGCACCAGAGTCATCCTGAATATAATCAATAGATTTATTCAAAATAATTTGTGCTGTAGCAAGGCGGCAATCGAGCTAATCCCTAGGAGCATACACAAGTATGTGACTAGGGTTAGCGAGTGCCGCCAACGCCGCTACGGTGTAGAGTATGAAGAATAAAAAATTATTCTTTGGCTTTCCAAACACCATCCACATAAAAAGCACTCCAACCTGTTGCCTTACCGTCTTTCTCTGACGAAACATATTGCTGTTTCGTTTTACGGCTAAAGCGAACCACTGTTGGGTTACCTTCTTCGTCTTGCGCTGGTGCTTCCGCTAAATACGCCAATTTTTCTGGTAGTCTGTCTTTAAATCGTTGCAGTTCTGCCACTAATGGTGCGCGAGTTTCCCTTGATTTCGGGAACGTATTTGCCGCAAGGAAAACACCGGCAGCGCCATCACGTAGCACGAAATAAGCATCTGATTTTTCACATGGTAGTTCTGGTAACGGTACTGGATCTTCTTTAGGCGGTGCAATTTCACCACTTTTTAAGATCTTGCGAGTATTTTTACACTCTTCGTTGGTACAACCCATGTATTTGCCAAAACGCCCCATTTTCAGGTGCATTTCAGAACCGCATTTGTCGCATTCGATCACCGGACCATCGTAACCTTTGATGCGGAACTCGCCCTCTTCGATTTCATAGCCTTCACATGCTGGGTTATTACCACAAACATGGAGTTTACGACCATTATCGATTAAGTAGCTATCCATCGCGGTGCCACATTTTGGACAACGACGTTTTGCTCTTAAGGCGTTGGTTTCGGCATCATCGCCTTCAAGGATGTTAAGAACTTCATCTTCAGGGATCAGATTAATGGTTTTCTTACAGCGCTCTTTTGGCGGCAGTGCATAGCCGGAGCAACCTAAGAACACCCCTGTTGATGCGGTACGAATTCCCATATGGCGTTCACAGTCAGGGCAAACAATCGACGTGATAACCATTGGATTGGTACGCATTCCCCCTTCTTCAGGGTCTTTTTCAGCAACATCTAATTGCTTGCTAAAGTCAGAGAAGAATTCATCCAGAACCGCTTTCCACTCGGCTTCATGATTCGCAACATGGTCTAACTGATTTTCCATGCGGGCAGTAAAGTCATAGTTCATCAAGTCGTTGAAATTTTCTTCCAAACGATCCGTGACGATCTCACCCATTTTTTCCGCATAGAACCGGCGGTTTTCTACTTTCACGTAGCCACGATCTTGGATCGTCGAAATGATAGCCGCATATGTTGACGGTCGACCAATCCCACGTTTTTCTAATTCTTTAACTAAAGATGCTTCACTAAAGCGTGCTGGTGGCTTCGTAAAGTGTTGACTTGGCAACAATTCTACCAACGATAACTCAGCGCCTACTGGGATCGCAGGTAAAGTTTTATCTTCGTCATTTTTACGCAGTGCTGGCATGACTCTCGTCCAACCATCAAAACGTAAAGTGCGACCTTTCGCTTTTAATTCGAAATCGCCCGCTTTCACCGTTAATGTTGTAGAGTCGTATTTTGCAGGTGTCATTTGACAAGCCACAAATTGATTCCAAATCAACTGGTATAAACGTTTTGCATCGTTTTCCATGTCTTTTAGTGAGTCTGGCAACACATCAACATTGGATGGACGAATAGCTTCGTGCGCTTCTTGGGAATTATCTTTACTGGTATAAACGTTCGCGTCTTTTGGTAAGTATTGCGCACCAAAGTTGTCAGAAATATAACCGCGAACCATATTTACTGCGTCTTGGCTCAAGTTGGTTGAGTCAGTACGCATATAGGTAATATAACCTGCTTCATACAAACGCTGAGCCATCATCATGGTTTTCTTCACACCAAAGCTTAAGCGAGTGCTCGCTGCTTGTTGCAGCGTGGATGTGATGAATGGCGCGCTGGGTTTACTGGATGTCGGTTTATCTTCACGATCAATCACTTGATAACGTGCTTTTTCCAGTAATTTAACCGCAGCTTCTGTTTGTACTTTATTAACAGGTTTAAATGATTTTCCTGATTGAGAAGTCACTTCTAAGCGTAAATTAACGGCGCTTTTATCCGCTAAATCCGCATGCAGTTCCCAATATTCTTCAGGAACAAAAGCTTTAATTTCTCGTTCGCGTTCAACAATCAGTCTCACTGCAACAGACTGTACACGCCCAGCTGATAATCCACGTGCCACTTTTTTCCATAATAATGGAGACACCATGTAACCAACGACACGGTCCATAAAGCGACGTGCTTGCTGAGCATTAACACGGTCGATATTCAATTCACCTGGGCTTTCAAATGCTTGAGTAATCGCATTTTTAGTGATTTCGTTAAACACAACACGACTAAAACGAGAGTCATCACCACCGATCACTTCGCGTAAATGCCACGCAATTGCTTCCCCTTCGCGGTCAAGGTCCGTCGCGAGGTAGACGTGGTCAGCATCTGCGGCTAACGCTTTTAATTCAGAAACGACCTTTTCCTTACCCGGCAAAATTTGGTAATTCGCCTTCCAACCATGATAAGGGTCGATCCCCATACGTTTAACTAACGCATCTTGAGGATCCTTCTTAACTTTTTTCGTTTTGTCGGTCTTTGCTTTATCGGTAGATGAGCCTG
Organism: Providencia alcalifaciens DSM 30120; assembly: GCF_000173415.1. Classification (GTDB taxonomy): domain Bacteria; phylum Pseudomonadota; class Gammaproteobacteria; order Enterobacterales; family Enterobacteriaceae; genus Providencia; species Providencia alcalifaciens. Next base: position 3,427 of record NZ_ABXW01000046.1, read on the forward strand.
TACTCTTTGGTGAGCCGGATTGTGAGCCAGAGCCGCTTTTCGGCAGATCACGAATATGACCGACGCTGCTTTTTACAACGTAGCCACTGCCAAGATACTTATTGATCGTTTTGGCTTTTGCCGGGGACTCCACTATAACAAGAGCTTTACCCATATTTACCTTTACCTACTATCAAAGAAGGCGCATTTTTCTATTCAAATGCGCAAAATGAGAATCTCTTTTTTATATTGCGACAGAATCACAATATATCAATATTTTTTCGTACAATAATTTGTAACGAAACGAATTTTATCCACCAGCCACATTATTTTATAAAGCATACAAATTGCTCTAGTTGACTGATTTTAACCACATAATGCGGTTTAGCCGCATTGAAAAACACACACTCTACCTGATAAAATGCTAGAAGCAACCAATTATTTTTTCAAGAGAGGCATTCTATGAACACTGAGATTCAAACTATTTCAAAGCAAGAACTACTTGAAAAAGCCAACGAAATCATTAAAAACCACGATGAATACCTCGACGGCATGTTTGTAGATAATGTCGAGCAACATCGCGATGTTTTGGTCTTCAAAGGGGAGTTCTTCCTTGATGAAAATGGCATTCCAACCCTAAAAAGCCCTGCGGCTTTTAACATGTATAAGCATTTAGCACACGTATTTTCTGAACAGTATCGACTGCTTGAGTCTGAACAGTAATAAAAAAATACCGGCTTTATTGGCCGGTATTTTTAAGGGTAGTTCAAATTGAACATTACGTCGTCAATATTCAATGAATGTTATTTCTCTTTATAACATACATTTTTATAACCGCTATTTTTATAATAGTGGTTTTTGACCTCGCTGCCACCAGCGTAATAATAGCTTATCCGCACTTTCAGCCGCACTACTGGTAAAACGCTCTACCATTTTTTTACTCATGACAAAACGGATGCTAACGATTTCTTTGGTTTCAATTGCATCAATGATTAGGTCATCACTTACCCCAATCTGATCCACCAAACCTTTTTCTAGCGCTTGAGTTCCATACCAGTATTCCCCTGTTGCAACAGCAGCAATATCAAGAGATGGGCGATTTTGATGAACAAAATCTTTGAACAGCTCATGCGTTGAGTTCAAATCTTCAACAAACTTCTTGCGCCCTTGCTCGGTGTTTTCACCCAGCATCGTCAATGTACGCTTGTATTCCCCCGCAGTGTGTAACTCTACGTCTACATCATGTTTTTTCAGTAAACGGTGAATATTAGGTACCTGCGCGACAACACCGATCGAACCAATAATAGAAAACGGCGCTGCAACAATTTTATTTGCGATACACGCCATCATATAACCGCCACTCGCCGCGACTTTATCAACTGCAACAGTAAGTGGAATATTTTTTCTTTCAATCTCATTAACTGAGATGCCGCTAAACCGTAACCATGGACTAATCCACCTGGGCTTTCTAAACGCAGTAAAACTTCATCTTGAGGTTCCGCAACTGCCAGAATTGCACTGATTTCTTCACGTAAAGAGCTAACTTCACGAGCATCCATGCTGCCTTTAAAGTCTAAGACATATAAGCAAGGCTTTTTGACGGCAGTTTGCCCTACTTTTGCCCCTGATTTTTCACTTTTCGCTTTCGCTTTTTCCTGTTTTTTAAATGCCTTTGTCCACGCTTTTTGCTCAGAATCATTCATTTTGATTTGTTGCATTTGGCGTTGGCGTTCACGGTAGCTCTCACCTAAATCTGTAATTTTTAATGCACCTTTACTTCCTTGGCGTCTCATTCCGACACCAAATACAAATACAGCAATAACCACAATGGCAACCACAATCGTCACCACTTTTGCTAAAAACAGTCCATACAAAGAGAAATACTCCACAGGTTGATCCTTCTCGTATTTAACACTAATAAAAAATGATCGCATGATTGTTCAAAAACAACCAGTAAAAAAATTGTTATCAATAACCACAGACGTTAAACAAATGTGGTAAATTGCCCTCCCGCGCAATTTACGCGATGATAACCCTCAACGCGAATCATGACGATAGGAAAAATTATGCTTCATTATCAGCCTAGACAAGATCTTTTGAATGGTAAAACTATCTTAATCACCGGCGCTACTGATGGGATTGGTCAAGAAGCAGCATTAACTTATGCACGCTTTGGCGCATCCGTCATTTTATTGGGTAGAAACCCGCAAAAATTAGCCGCAATTAAACAAGAAATTCAAGACGTCACTGGTTCAACATCAGAAAGCTACCTTATTGATTTACTGACTGCGACACCCGACGATTGCCAAGCCATCGCAGACGATATTGCAAAACAACATCCTTATTTAGATGGCGTATTACACAGCGCAGGATTACTGGGGAATATCGCTCCAATAAGTGAACAACCCGCTCAGCTGTGGCATGACGTTATGCAAGTCAATGTGAATGCTGGGTTTATGCTAACTCAAGCTCTATTACCTTTATTAGAGAAAGCGCCCCATGCATCTCTTATATTCACCAGTTCTAGTGTTGGCAAACAAGGTCGTGCAAATTGGGGCGTCTATGCCGTTTCTAAATTTGCAACGGAAGGTTTAATGCAAGTCTTAGCTGATGAATATCAAGGCACCGGCTTACGTGTAAACTGCATCAATCCAGGACGCACGCGCACTGCAATGCGCGCTGGTGCAGCACCAGGAGAAGATCCAATGACGTTAAAAACGCCCGCCGATATTATGCCAACTTATCTATACTTAATGGGTGATGATAGCGTCGACCAAACGGGAACAAGTGTAGATGCTCAACCAAATTTAAAGCCGATTAAAGCGGAGTAAACCATGAGCCAAGACCGACACGAAGAACGTCAACAACGTTTGAAACAAAAAGTGGATGAACGTATAGATGCCGCACAGTTAGAACGAGGGATCCTGATTGTCTTCACAGGCAACGGTAAAGGAAAAACGACGGCTGCCTTTGGTACAGCGTGTCGTGCGGTCGGTCATGGCAAAAAAGTCGCGGTTGTCCAGTTTATTAAAGGCAGCTGGGACAATGGCGAACGAAATCTTTTGGAACCCCACGGGGTTCCTTTTTATGTCATGTCGACGGGTTTCACATGGGAAACTCAGAACAAGCATACGGATACACAAGCTTGTCTCGAAACATGGCTGCACGCTCTTCAATTACTGCAAGACCCACAGTATGACTTAGTGATTCTTGATGAGCTTACTTATATGGTGAGTTACCATTATCTCCCACTTGCTGAGGTCATGAATGCGCTGAGCTGCCGCCCCGAAAATCAGTCGGTCATCATTACAGGCCGAGGTTGTCACCGTGAATTACTGGAATTCGCTGATACTGTGACGGAGATGCGCCCCATTAAACATGCGTTTGACGCAGGGATTAAGGCGCAAAAAGGCATTGATTGGTAATAGTTGGTGACAGCGAATTAAGGCATATCATGAAGTTTTAAAACACCCGCGCTGAATATAGCTGCAGTTTGCGACAAAAATAACACATATTTTTGTCGCTCTTCTAAACAATGGTCCTCAGTATCCCACTGACTATAAATTTCAGCCATACTCGATACCTCGAGACGATATTGATTATAAAAATCTTGCTTCGTTGTCGGGTCGTCTGAACGCCGATAAGCGTGGATAATAGCATTCACTTTCTCTGCATACTGCTGAATGTTTTGATCGTCAAAAACCGGAAGTATCACAGGATAGTCAAACATCAGGCTCACTGTATCCTGTTGTACAGATTTATCTTCACGTACCGAAACCTGTTTTATTTGTTTATCATCACTGGAAATTGCATTAATGAATTCTAAATATGAAAAACACTTTCTTTTTATTTTACTTACGTTGGTCAATGAATTTAATTCGTCTGGGATCCGAGTTCCAATAGGGTAATCACAGTTGAATACGTTATTATCAATAATGATATCATCACTGCTCTGAACTCTTCCTTTTACTCGATAATCGCCAACCTTTAATTCTTGCACTATCTGATCATGTATCGACGGAATTCCATTATTCCCATAGACAAAGCTATAGGAATAATAAATATGCTGCTGAGGATTTAATATTCCCCCTTTATTACCAGGGTAAACCATAAAATAAATATGTTTACCTTGATCCATCGTCATGGAATGTAAGCCTTGTTTCAAATATAAACTTCCCACAGATTCTCTAGGGATCACTATCAGTTTATTATCAATAAAAAATGAGTAATTATCTAACGATTCATTACTGAAGAAGAAGCGCCCATTTTCAGAGGTATGTGGTTGATATACATCGCAACTTGTTATGCCAAAACTCAAGACTGCCGCATATTTCGCCGACTTTGTACATAACATAAATATTAAAACCTTTTATTTATTTCATCATGATAAAAATAGATTAAATATACAACTTACACAATATGAAAGTGTCACAATGTGACAAGCACCTTATAAACTCTTAGCTTAAGTATTTTAAGTTTTAAATACTAAAATAACAAAGAAGTAAAAGTAATAAGCAAAATTGCTCAGTGTATTTTATTTTACCCTTTACTAATCATAAAAGGACTGGATTGGTAATTTATTTACTCTCTTGTTATTTTATTTCTATTAATTGGAAAAACATTGAAATAGATAATGTGAGAATGAAAAATTGAGTATCAAAAATTAGCGGATAATTTCAGAATTTCAATCTAAATGAAATAAAAAAAGGTTATGGCGCATACCATAACCTCTTTAAAATCTGCTAAATAACGCAGTACAAATTAGATTCGAGTACGACGTTTTGCTGTTGGACGCGAAGATTGGCGTTTCGCCGCTGGGCGTGATGCAACTTGAGTATGACGCTTCACTGCACGACGAATTTGGTTCGCTTTGATGCGGCGCTGATCGCGCTCAACAGACACTTTACTTTCTGTTTCAACATCCAGCTCAACTAACTCTCTTAAATAGTTAGTTTGCTCTAAACCTAACTCCGTCCAACCACCACGCGGTAAACCTTTAGGGAGGTCAATATCCCCGTAACGAACACGGATCAGCCGGCTGACTTGAACACCAACAGATTCCCATAAGCGGCGAACTTCACGGTTACGACCTTCCGTTAACGTGACGTTATACCACTGGTTCATTCCTTCACCACCACGGTATGACACCGTTTTAAACGATGCAGGACCATCTTCTAATTGAACACCCGTAGTTAACTGACGAATTTTTGCGTCCGTGATTTCACCAAATACACGTACCGCATACTCACGTTCGACTTCACGGCTTGGGTGCATTAAACGGTTAGCTAATTCGCCATCCGTCGTGAATAACAGTAAACCACTGGTATTCACATCAAGACGACCTACCGCTATCCAGCGAGCGCCAGTCAATCTTGGTAAACGATTAAATACTGTTGGACGTCCTTCAGGGTCATGACGAGTACACAATTCCCCTTCTGGTTTGTAGTATGCCATGACACGGCAGATTTCTTTTTCTGGCTCTTTAATCGCTAAAAGGCGGCCATCTAAACGAATTTTTGTTGTCGCTTTAACTTCAACACGGTCACCCAGTGTTGCCATTTTACCATCAACACTAATGCGACCTTCTTTAAGTAATCCTTCGATTTCTCGGCGGGAACCATGCCCTGAACGGGCAAGGATTTTTTGTAACTTTTCAGTTTGTTGCGGTTTAGAACTCATGAGATCCTCAGCTGTCGCCTTCACAGGCGTCAAATAACTTCTCGCTCAATAGGCAAAAAGTGATGAATTTGAAAACCTGCGCATTATACACAGGTTTATCCTGATCCCCTATTACTAATCTTCTTGGCAAATAAGCTTACTCAAAGGGGCTTGGGTCACCGGTTCCAACGCGAGCAACAACCGGTGTGTCATCCGTAAAATCAATAACCGTCGTTGGTTTTTGACCGATGTAGCCGCCATGGATCACTAAGTCCACTTGTTTATCCAGTAAATCGCGGATCTCTTCAGGATCAGATTGCGTAAAATCATCTCCCGGTAAAATCAAGCTGGTGGACATTAATGGCTCCCCTACGGCTTCCAACAGATCACGCGCAATTGGATTTGAAGGAACACGTAAACCAATTGTTTTACGTTTTTCATTCATTAAACGGCGCGGTACTTCTTTCGTCGCTTTCAAAATAAACGTGTAGTTACCCGGTGTATTGTTCTTAATTAAACGAAATACGGTGTTATCTACATGCGCATAGTTAGAAAGCTCGGATAAATCACGACACATTAACGTAAAGTTATGATTTGAATCCAATTTACGGATACGGCAAATACGTTCTAGGGCATTTTTTTCTTCTAAACGACAACCAATGGCATAACCTGAATCTGTCGGGTAAACCACAACGCCGCCTTTATTCAGAATTTCAACGCTTTGGCTAATCAGCCTTGCCTGAGGGTTGTCCGGATGGATATAGAAAAACTGGCTCATAGTGACCTCTATAGTTGGGTATCGACAGCATCATCCGGTGAACGACCTAAAAATGGCACTATCTATTTGCAAAACATAACAACCACAATATTACCTTTATCAAATAATATTGCGGTTCAATAAAATAATTTATATTGCAGAGTATTTTACACCCAAACCGTGATCCATCAATAAATTAGGTTATATTCTCATAAACTAAGCGGTTTTTATCTGATCCCACAGCGTCCAAACCGCATGATTATCATTAGGGAGCCATAGATTGCGTCCTAGTTCAATCCACGAACACGGTCGATGAAAATCAGAGCCGACAGACGTTTTCAATTCGGCGCCTTGCGCTAATTCCCCTAGAAATTGCTTCTCATTCGCTGGCTGCTGACAGTGGGATATCTCCATCGCATCCCCTTGGCAAGCTTTAAAATGGTCGATCAGCCGTCTTAACCACTTATTGGAAAGTTGATATTTTGATGGATGGGCTAATACCGCAACACCACCCGCGCGATGAATCGCGTCGACGGCCTCTTGAATGCTGCACCACTGAGCTGGTACATAACCAGTCTTTCCTTTCGCAAGGTAGCGCTTGAACACATTATTAATCGTTTTCTCTTTGCCAGTTTTGACAATATATTGCGCAAAATGCGCCCGAGTTACCTGTCCACCACCTGAAAGTGCTTGTGCATTCTCCCATGCATCATCAATTCCTGCTTTTTGCAAACGTCGTCCCATTTCAATGCCACGTTCTAAACGACGCTGTGATTGCTGCTCCAACAACGTTGCCATTGCAGGCTCACTCGGTGAAAAATTTAGCCCAACAATATGAATTTCAATATTTTCCCACAGGGTGGATATTTCAACGCCATTAACTAGTGTTAATGGACGCGGATTTTCTGCAAGATATGCCCTGGCGGCAATCACCCCATCACAAGTATCATGATCCGTAATTGATAAGACATTCACACCCATTACTATCGCACGTTCGACTAACTCAGCGGGCGTTAAATCCCCATCTGATGCATTCGTATGGCTATGTAAGTCATAGCGAGTCACTATTGGCGTCGAATCTTGCGACATGATGTTACCTTCTCCCTTCTTCGACTTAACGAAAATTAAAAATAAATACAAACAACTATTGACACAAACCTCATGATCCAGTTTACTAGTACGCAAGATTAGTTACATCCAAAAAACATTTAAAACCAATTTGTTTATCCAGTGAGGCATGTATGACTTTATTCAATTTATCAAATCGTTGGTGGCGCGACTTCCCAAATTGGGCGGAAGCCGCACGCGCATAAATTGTTAATGCCTCAGTGCCGAACCCGCCCTCAACCAGCGGGTTTTTTTATGTCTGAAATTAGCTTAAGGCAGCAAAATGAACAAACAAAACACCACATTAGCACATTTTAATTATCTGGATAGCCCAATTAACTATCAACCAGACCCAACGTTGCTATTTAATCATCTGTGCCAGAATAAACCCGCTACCATGTTGTTAGAGTCGGCGGAAGTCAACAACAAAGCCAATTTACAAAGTTTGTTAATCGTCGACAGCGCATTACGTATCCGAGCATTTGGTCAACGTGTCGAAATTGAAGCATTAACCCAAAATGGGCAAGCACTTCTGCCATTAATCAGTGAGCAGTTAACAGAGCAAGCCCTTCGTTGTGATTTAACAACAGAGCATTTGACCGTTGTTTTTGCGCAACCAGAAAGTCAATTAGATGAAGATAGCCGCTTAAAAAGCGCATCCTGCTTAGATGTATTACGGACATTGCCTGCACTGGCACAAGCCTACTACACCAAGCCTGAAATTCTCTTCATGGGTGGGTTATTCGCCTACGATTTAGTCGCAAATTTTGAAGAATTACCTGAAGTAACAGCGACTAACCAGTGCCCTGATTTCTGCTTTTTTGTCGCTGAACACTATTTAGTGATCGACCATCAGAACCAAGCGGCACGTTTGAAAAGCTTATTTTTTACTGCAAATGTACAAGCAGTAGCACAAGTACAACAACGTCATAATGACATTATCGTGGCTTGCCGACCTTACTTACCCACCTTGCCTTTGGGGGAACCCACTAAGTTCAGCGTTACTATCAATAAAGACGATACAGAGTATGGCAAGGTGGTGAATACACTAAAAGAGGCGATTTATCGTGGGGATATCTTCCAAGTTGTGCCATCGCGTAAATTTAGTATGCCATGTGCACAACCCTTGATTGCCTATCAAAAACTCAAAGCACAAAACCCAAGCCCTTATATGTTTTTTATGCAAGACAACGACTTTACGCTGTTTGGCGCATCACCTGAAAGTGCATTGAAATACAGCCAACAAAGTCGTGTTGTCGAAATCTACCCTATCGCAGGGACTCGTCCTCGTGGACGTAATGCGCAAGGGAATATCGACTTGGATTTAGATAGTCGCATCGAATTAGCAATGCGCACGGATGAAAAAGAGCTCGCGGAACACATCATGCTCGTAGACTTGGCTCGTAATGATTTAGCACGCATTTGCGAAGCGGGTAGCCGTTATGTCGCCAATTTGACCAAAGTCGATCGCTACTCTTTTGTGATGCACCTAGTCTCTCATGTTGTGGGCACTTTACGTCGTGATTTAGATGTATTTCATGCCTATCAAGCCTGTATGAATATGGGAACACTAACTGGTGCGCCAAAAGTCAAAGCCATGCAATTGATTGCCGAATGTGAAAAAGAACGTCGCGGCTCCTACGGTGGCGCTGTCGGGTACTTCAACGGCAAAGGGGATTTTGATACCTGTATCGTTATTCGCTCAGCGTATGTTGAAAATGGTATTGCGACAGTGCAAGCCGGCGGTGGTGTGGTACTCGACTCCTCCCCGCAAGGTGAAGCCGACGAAACGCGTAATAAGGCACGTGCAGTGATCCGCGCGATTGCTCAAGCCCACCAAGTTGAGGAGTTATTCTAATGGCTAACATCTTACTACTCGATAATATTGACTCTTTTACTTACAACTTGGTCGACCAATTACGTGCCAGTGGTCATCAGGTCGTGATCTACCGTAACACCGTCAGTGCAGAACATGTTTTATCCGTACTGACGCAATTGAATGACCCGATTTTGGTGCTTTCTCCCGGACCAGGAAAACCCAGTGAAGCCGGTTGTATGCCTGAAGTGCTTAAATCTGCGTTAGGAAAAATTCCGGTGATTGGTATTTGCTTAGGGCATCAAGCCATTGTTGAAGCGTATGGCGGCGTTGTTTCTCCAGCGGGTGAAATATTACATGGTAAAGCCTCAATGGCGACCCATGATGGTCAAGCGATGTTTGCTGATTTAGATAACCCAATTTCAGTGGCGCGTTATCACTCTTTAGTAGGTAGCCAAGTTCCTGAATCATTAACCATTTGTGCACAGTCCAACGGTATGGTTATGGCCGTGCGCAATGATGAGCAGCGAGTGTGTGGATTCCAGTTTCACCCTGAATCCATCTTAACCACGCAAGGTAAGTTGTTATTAGAAAACACCGTGGCATGGGCGCTTTCTTCCCCCAACAAAACAACAACACATTCGCACTAATGGGACACAGAGAGCCAATCATGCAAAACATTTACGATAAATTATTTAAGGCGCAAGCGTTAACTCAACAAGAGAGCCAATACCTCTTTAACGCCATCATTCAAGGTGAGCTCACGGAGCCCCAACTTGCCGCGGTGCTGATCAGCATGAAAATGCGCGGTGAACAACCTCAAGAAATTGCAGGTGCCGCACTGGCATGCTTGGAAAACGCGCAGCCATTCCCACGCCCTGATTATCAATTTAGCGATATTGTCGGGACCGGTGGTGATGGAGCAAACAGCATTAACATTTCAACCGCCAGCGCTTTTGTGGCTGCCGAATGTGGGATCAAAGTAGCCAAACACGGTAACCGTAGCGTTTCAAGTCGTTCTGGTTCCTCTGATTTACTTGCTGCATTTGGAATTGCATTAGATTTAAGTGCTCAGAGTGCTCGTGATGCCTTAGATGAATTAGGTTTATGCTTTTTATTTGCGCCACAATATCACAGTGGATTCCGTCATGCCGCGCCGGTTCGCACTCAATTAAAGACGCGCACCCTATTTAATGTACTGGGTCCATTAATCAACCCTGCGCGTCCACCGCTCGCTTTAGTTGGCGTGTATCAAGATTCACTGGTTGAGCCCGTTGCAAAAACCATGCAAATGCTTGGGTTTACTCGTGCAGCTGTGGTACATAGTGGAGGGATGGATGAAGTTTCTCTTCATGCGCCAACCCACGTAGCCGAACTAAAAAATGGCGAAGTGCAGCAATATATCTTAACAGCTAACGATTTTGGCTTAACACCCTATCAACTAAAAGATTTAGAAGGTGGTACGCCCGATGAGAATCGTTTTCTGTTAACTCAATTATTACAAGGACATGGTCAAGCCGCTCATGAAGCTGCTGTTGCTGCCAATGTCGCGATGTTATTACGTATTAATGGTTACGAAGATTTAAAAGAAAACAGCGAGCACGCACTCAATATTATTCGTAGCGGCAAAGCATTTGACCGCGTTCTGGCACTAGCTGCAAGGGAGCACTAAAATGAAAGGCACTGTATTACAGAAGATTGTAGATGACAAACTGACCTACTTGGTTGAACGCAAATTGCACCAACCACTAGCGAGTTTCCAATCTGAAGTGCAACCTGCGCAACGTGGTTTTTATGCGGCATTACAAGCTAAACGCCCTGTCTTTATTTTAGAGTGTAAAAAAGCATCGCCATCAAAAGGAGTGATCCGTGAAGATTTCGATCCTGCGGTCATTGCCAGCATGTATGCTCCTTATGCTTCTGCAATTTCTGTTCTTACCGATGAAAAATATTTCCAAGGTAAAATGGATTATCTGACTATCGTCAGCAATACCGTGAAACAACCTGTTCTGTGCAAAGATTTTATTGTCGACCCTTATCAGATATACCTTGCTCGCTATTACCAAGCAGATGCTATCTTACTTATGCTATCGGTATTGGACGATGAGCAATACATTGCATTAGCAGATGTGGCGCACCAACTCAATATGGGCGTACTCACTGAAGTCAGTAATGAAGGTGAACTGCAGCGCGCTATCAAGTTGAGAGCCAAAGTTGTCGGGATCAATAACCGTGACCTACGTGATATGTCCATTGACCTCAATCGCACTCGTCAGCTAGCTCCGCGTTTACCTGCGGGTACGGTGGTGATCAGTGAATCGGGCATCTTACAACATCAACATATTCAAAGCCTTGTCGATGTCGCAAATGGATTCTTAATTGGCAGTGCCTTGATGGAACAGGCAGATTTACCACAAGCGCTGCGTAATTTATTAGTTGGCGAGCATAAAGTCTGTGGTTTAACCCGCGAGCAAGATGCTAAAGCGGCTTTTGCTGCTGGTGCTAATTTTGGCGGATTAATTTTTGCGGAAAAATCACCCCGCAAAGTGACACTGTCACAAGCAAAGCAGATTATTCACTCAACCCCGCTTAAATATGTGGGTGTTTTTCGCGATCAATCCGTTGATTTTGTATCACATATTGCACAACAGCTAGCACTTCACGCTGTTCAGCTTCACGGTAACGAAGACAATGCCTACATTGCCCAGCTCCGTGAAATCTTGCCCGCGCACTGTCATATTTGGAAAGCACTTAACATGGCAGATAATCAAGTTATTGATTATGACCCAACTTTAGTCGATATCTTGCTATTAGATAATGGTGCAGGTGGTACAGGTAAAACCTTTGATTGGTCAAATATCCCCGTCAATAGCTCACATAAGCTGATGATTGCTGGCGGACTCAACCCAGATAATTGCCAGCAAGCGGCACAACTCGTTTGTAATGGGCTTGATTTTAACTCAGGTATTGAGATTGAGCCGGGTATTAAATCCGAACATAAACTAAACCAAGTCTTTGATGTATTGAAGAATGCCCGTATGGCACTTTAGCCAAAAACACATTCATCAATACAGAACACACAATTTTAAAATGGATAATAAATAATGAGCAAATTAGACCCCTATTTCGGTGAGTTTGGTGGGCAATATGTCCCAGAAATCCTGATCCCTGCATTAAACCAGTTGGAAGATGCCTTTATTGATGCCCAAAATGATCCTGCATTCTTAACGGAATTTCATGACCTACTCAAAAATTATGCGGGTCGTCCAACTGCGTTAACCCTGTGCCGTAATCTGACTGCGGGAACAAAAACCAAACTCTATTTAAAGCGTGAAGACCTCCTTCACGGGGGCGCCCACAAAACTAACCAAGTTTTAGGGCAAGCCTTACTGGCAAAACGCATGGGCAAAAATGAAATTATTGCCGAAACGGGTGCTGGGCAACATGGTGTTGCTACCGCCCTTGCTTGTGCATTATTGAATATGAAATGTCGTATTTACATGGGTGCGAAAGATGTTGAACGTCAGTCTCCTAACGTATTTCGGATGAAATTAATGGGTGCGGAAGTGATCCCAGTCCATAGCGGCTCTGCGACCTTAAAAGATGCCTGTAATGAAGCATTAAGAGACTGGTCTGGCAGCTATGAAACCGCACACTATTTATTAGGGACTGCGGCGGGTCCTCATCCCTATCCAACCATTGTACGTGAATTCCAACGGATGATTGGTGATGAAGCCAAACAACAGATCTTAGACAAGGAAGGTCGTTTGCCCGATGCGGTGATCGCCTGTATCGGTGGCGGTTCCAATGCTATCGGCATGTTTGCCTCCTTTATTCCTGAAGAAAATGTCGGGTTAATTGGTGTTGAGCCCGCGGGCCATGGCATTGAATCAGGGCAACACGGTGCTCCTTTGAAACACGGTCGCGTTGGGATTTACTTTGGAATGAAGTCCCCCATGATGCAAACCTCTGAAGGTCAAATTGAAGAGTCTTATTCAATTTCTGCGGGATTAGATTTCCCGTCAGTGGGTCCTCAACACGCTCACTTAAACAGTATTGGTCGAGCAGAATACGTTTCAATCACGGATGATGAAGCGCTGAATGCCTTTAAGTTGCTGTCACGTAAAGAAGGCATTATTCCTGCGTTGGAATCTTCTCATGCGCTGGCTTACGCGCTCAAAATGGCAGAACAAAATCCAAATAAAGAGCAGTTGTTAATTGTCAATTTATCCGGTCGTGGTGATAAAGACATTTTTACAGTACATGATATTTTGACCAGCAGAGGGGAAATCTAATGACGCGTTATACCCAACTTTTTCAGCGTTTAGACCAAAAAAATCAAGGTGCTTTCGTTCCCTTTGTCACGTTAGGTGACCCTGATGCTGAGCTCTCGTTAAAAATTATTGACGCACTCATCGCTGGCGGTGCGGATGCCTTAGAGATAGGCATTCCGTTCTCTGATCCTTTAGCCGACGGTCCCACTATTCAAAATGCGAATTTACGGGCATTTAAAAGTGATATCACACCAACGCTGTGTTTTGAATTATTAGCACGTATTCGAGCTAAACATCCGGATATGCCAATTGGCTTATTAGTGTATGCCAACTTAGTGTTCACTAATGGTATTGACTCTTTCTATCAACGTTGTCAGCAGTCAGGTGTAGATTCCGTTTTAGTTGCGGATGTGCCAATGCGTGAATCAAAGCCTTTCCGTGAATCTGCGATAGCCCACGGTATTGCGCCTATCTTTATCTGCCCACCAAATGGTGATGACGCCCTGCTACAGGAAATTGGCAAACACAGTCAAGGCTATACTTATTTGCTTTCTCGAGCGGGAGTCACCGGAACAGAGCAACGTGCTCAAATGCCATTAACCCATTTAATCGATAAGCTCTCTCAATATGGTGCGGCGCCTGCACTTCAAGGATTTGGTATTTCAGAACCGGAACAAGTAGCTGAAGCGATTCGTAATGGTGCAGCTGGCGCAATATCCGGTTCCGCTGTCGTCAAAATTATTGAAAATAATTTGCAGCAGCCACAAGAGATGCTCAGTAAATTAACGACGTTTGTCACTAATATGAAAGCTGCTACACAGAAATAATTCCCATCATTTATTTCTATCTAGACTTTGTGAAGCCATCCATTATTGGGTGGTTTTTTTATTCTTAATATCAATTAATTGATTTTGGTTTTTAGTCAAATTTCACATCACAGAAAACATTTCAAATATAGAGATAAAATCATTAACTTTAATTTAAGTTTAAATACGTATTTTGATATTTAAATTTTGAATGAAATATCTGTATTGATATATTAAAACCCCGGCAATGTAAATTTAATGTTAAATAAAATAGAATTAATTTAACATTCCAGATTATTATTTTATTTTCTAAAAACGAAAAATCCGGGAAGTATATTCCCGGATTTCTTTACTGCTTTCTAATCCATTAGTCAGCAAGAATAATCTTGCTTATGTCCTTAAGAAATTAGAAACGGTAACCCACACCAAACATAAATACGAATGGGTCTAAACGAGTATCGATTTTTTGTTGCTGACCATCGGCTTTAAATTTAACGTCCGTTTCGATATTCATCCACCACACTGAGGCGTTTAACATCCAGTTGTCAGTCAGGTTATAGTCCATACCTGCTTGAGCTGCAAAGCCCCAAGAGCTTGATAAATCAAGGTCTGAAAGCTTAGCATCTTTACCTGTGCTATTAAATTTCTCATCAAAGAAGAAGGTATAGTTCAGACCCGCACCTAAATAAGGACGCAGTTTATCTTCTTTACTACCGAAATAGTATTGAGCCATCAGTGTTGGTGGTAAATGTTTAACTGTTGCAATAGTACCTGTAGGACCTGTTCCAACTTTATGCTCAAAAGGTGTTGCGGCTAATAATTCCACACCAATATTATCGGTGATCATGTAACCGAAAGTTAAACCTAATTGGGTATTATTATTAACGTCAAAAGAACCAAGCCCTAATACGTTTTCAGAACCCGCATTTGGTCTTACCGTTGCAGTTCCTGCACGGAATAAAAAGTCGCCAGCTTCATGTGCAAATGAAACAGCTGGAGCTAAAGTTGCAGCAGCTAAGACAAGCGCAGTGAGTTTTTTCATTGTCATCCCATTCCTATGTTTATTATTTAGCAAAAATATAGCCTATTCTCGAATTAGATATTCAAATCAAGATCACATCTTTTGCTAATTTATATATTTCGCAATAAATCTGAGTTTATTATTCCATTACTATTTTTTTCTATTTTGATTTGAATCAATTTTCGTTAAATAACCATTAAAATAAAAAATGATTTTATATTTATTGCTAATTAAACTCACTTTTAAATATATATTTAAAATACATCTTTTGGATTTTATTCTTTATTATTCTTAATACGCGTATTTATTGAGCGCCTCTACTGATTAGGCTAACTCCCAGACTTTTCTTATCTTTCTCTACCTATACGCACGATACTCGGTTACAATCACCGTCAAATTTTTATTCCGTTTGTAGATAGGAGCAGTTACATGTCCATTTCGGCCAACTCACTCTTTCGTGACAGCATCAACTTTTTTAAAAACCAGTTGAATGGCCTTTTCACCATTGTGATAATCGCCACGGTAATCAGCGTGATTGTCTACGCAATGTTAATTCCTAATGAACGGATGATCGGCGTATTACTGGAAGCGCAAAACCAACTCCTTGAGGCGGGTAACGCAGGACTACAAAACTGGGTACTCACCCTGCCAGAAGCTGAAAAAAGCAGTATCCTAAGAGTCTCACTAGGCTTAATTCTCTCCGTGGCACTGGGCAGCTTAGTGCTCATGTGTGGCGTACTTTCTTATATTGCCAATTTATCTCGCGGTGAAGCCGTCAACGGAACCCAAGCGTTAGTGTCATCGTTACCTAAAGCTCCTGCCATGTTCCTGTTGTTGATCATCTGCTCTTTGCTTATCCAACTGGGTATCACTTTAATGGTGCTTCCTGGTCTGATTTTAGCGATCGGTTTTTCTCTCGCGCCCGCGATTCTAATGAATGAAAAAGTGAATCCATTTAATGCAATGGGGAAAAGTTGGAAGCTGGCATTTGCGAATTGGCGTATTGCTGCCCCAATGATTTTAATCTGGATGGCAAGCCAAATGCTGGTCAGTATGCTGTTAAGCAGCCTGCAACTGAATCATATCGTGGTCAATGGTATTTCGTTCTTATTTAACAATATCATTGCGGCTTTTGCTTTAATTTACTTTTTCCGTTTATACATGCTGAGCACCAAGAATGCCTAAGCTCACATAGGCTAATTGATGAAAAAGGGCGTATCTGATACGCCCTTTTTTCCGTTATATTGACTGATTTTTCTCTTCGTTTCGCTCATCCACACTTTTTTGCTGAATATGCTGCTTACTTTGAATCAAGCGAATAGCAAAATAGATATCCGGTACCACCAATAAATCATCATCTGAACGATTAATTTTATTTTGAGATAACCAGCGATTTAGCGATGTCCGCCGCCCTGCCAATACGAGCGTAACGCCTTTGGCTTTTAATGCCGTGACGAGTTCATTCAATGCAGAGAAGACGCTCACGTCGTTATGGGTGAAGCTAACGGCGGCGTCCACAATGACCCACGCCGGACGTTTACGCTGGCTATCGATATGCTTGTTTAAGCGATCTTTAAAATAGTTCACATTGAAATAGGTCAACGGTGAGTTAAAACGATAAATCAGAACCCCTTCAACCGCCTGAATATCATTATCAGGGTTCATAGAATGCAACATACCCTGTTCATCGACCCCTAATAATTGATCGGTTGGGCGGAATATCACCCGCAAAAATTGCAGCAAACCTAATAATACTGCAAAACCCACGCCGCTGATCAAGCCGACCACAAGCACCGCGCAAAGTGTGAAAACGCATAAGAAAAAGGCTTGTCGGTTCCGTTTACGCATAGCATAAATGCTGCGAAAACTAATCAGTGAAAACGTGGATACCACCAGCACCATCCCTAATGCGGGCATCGGGATATATCCTAATACGTCCATAGAAAACAGTAATACAACCAAGATGGTTAATGCCGCAACCACAGACACCATTTGGGTTTTGCCTCCCATCATGTCGTTTACTGCGGTTCGACTACTGGCTGCGCTGACCGCAAATCCTTGAGATAACGCCGACGCAATATTCGCCATACCCAATGCTCGCAGTTCTTGGTCAGCATCAACGGTATACCCATTTTTACTGGCAAAACTGCGAGCCGTCATCATAAAACTCACAAAGCTAATGACCGCCAAGTTTAAGGATGGTGTGACTAAATCCCGCAATAACCCAGGATTAAAATCGGGTGCTGCAATAGAGGGTAAGCCCTCCCCAAGATTACCGACAGTGCTAATGCCATATTGTTCTAAATTAAAGACAATACTGGCACCTGTTGCTAATACCATTGCAATTAATAAGGAGGGCCACTTACTGCGTACTCGCTTAATCAGTATCGTGATAGACAACGTTAACACTGCCACAATCAGTGTTGGAATATGCGTTTCAGACAGTGCGAGAGGTATTGCGACTAAACGTTCGATAAACCCTGACGGCAGTGAATCGATACCAAATATTTTGCCTAATTGGCTTACAATAATGGTCAGAGCTACCCCATTTAATAATCCTTGAAGAATGGGACCTGACAAGAAGTCAGCAAACATTCCCAGACGAAACCGCGCCGCAATCAGGCACCAAATTCCCGTCATTAAACTCATCACAATAATTAGCTGCCAGCGAGTATTTTCATCTCCCATAGCCAATGGCGCAACGGCTGCCGCGATCACGGCGCACGTCGCCGCATCAGGACCGATAATTAACTGTTTCGATGTCCCAAATAACGCATACATCAGCATAGGTAAAATACAGGCGTATAAACCAACAATAGCGTTGATCCCCATAAGCTCCGCATAGGCTATTGCAACAGGCAGCGCCACCGCAGCGACCGATAGCCCCGCTTTCACATCCGGTCCTAAATTAGCCAATTGGTACTGGCTAAAGGCTTGCAAACCGGGCATCAAATTAAATAATCGCGCCTTTATCATGGAGAAAAATTCTCTAAAAATTAATCAGTTAATTTATTGTGTAGACTATTTATATCCGAACTATTAAAGTTTATCTAGAACTAAGTCAAATAAGCGTAAAATAGTGCAAATCTGGTTGGATGACAGCCCTAATTCTTGGTAAAAGAGAGCAAACTTTTAACAATCTTCGCAAAATCAGTTAAACTACGTCATTGTGTTTAAGTTGACTATGTTCACGTTAAGGATCCGAATCCACTGTTATGAAACAACTTATTGATTTTATTCCTTTGGTTATCTTTTTTATTGTCTATAAAAGATACGATATTTTTTACGCTAGTGGCGCCTTAATGGTGACAACACCCCTCGCTCTACTGGCAACTTATCTTATTTATAAGAAAGTCGAAAAAGTCGCTAAAATTACTTGTGTCATTGTTATGGCGTTTGCGGCTTTAACCTTAATTTTCCATAGTGATGCCTTCATTAAATGGAAAGTCACTATTATTTATGGTTTATTCGCTTTAGCATTATTAATTAGCCAATGGTTTACCAAAAAGCCCATTATCCAAAGAATGCTGGGAAGTAATCAGGAAATTAAATTAGCTGATAGTTATTGGCTGAAACTGAACACCGCTTGGGCAATCTTCTTCATCGCTTGTGCCGGTATCAATATCTATGTCGCATTTTGGATGGCGCAAGACGTTTGGGTGAATTTTAAAGTGTTTGGACTCACTGCCAGTACCTTAATTTTTACGATTCTGAGTGTCGTGTATATTTTCAAACACATGACTAAAGAGCCCCAAATAGAGAAGCCAAAAGAGTAATTTATTTCTCTAAAATAATATAAAAATAAATAAGCTGCGCACTTTCGCAGCTTTTTTATGCCTATCACAGCGATTTGTTACAATTATCTGTGACTGGATGTACTCTAGCGGTTTACTATACTTATATTTGTTTGCTATAAATGAGCAACAAAATCATAGTGTTTAATTCCCTTTACTAAAGAGTTTGATATGCAATTACCTAACGGTGAGCTCGTTTTACGTACTTTGGCAATGCCATCAGATACCAATGCGAATGGCGATATTTTTGGTGGCTGGCTAATGTCTCAAATGGATATTGGCGGCGCGATTTTAGCAAAAGAAATTGCTCTTGGTCGCGTAGTCACAGTGGCTGTCAATGGTATTAAATTTCAAAAACCCGTTGCTGTTGGTGATGTCGTTTGCTGTTATGCTCGCTGTTTAAAAACCGGAAAAAGTTCGGTGACAATCAATATCGAAGTGTGGGTAAAAAAAGTGGCAACCCATCCAGTTGGTCAGCGTTATCAAGCGACTGATGCTGTATTTACTTATGTAGCCGTGAATGATGACAATACCCCACGCGCATTACCTGAAGACAAACAACACTTTGAATTAGAAAGTTCACAACCTCAGGCTTAATCATTCGAATATCAAAAAAGCGCTTCATATGAAGCGCTTTTTTATTTTTACTCTTACATATTTACTGTGTTTGCTTTTCTATACTTGGCTAACCGTTCCATCCACTTTGAAGTAGATCTCGGTGGTATAACCTTTTGCAGGTAATTTTTCATATTTCCAACGGTTCATCGCGCGTTTTACATCACGCTCAAACAACCCTTTTGGCGACGCTTCGACAAATTCAATATTTTGGACTCGTCCATCATCATCAATATCATAACGCACTTTTACATAGCCATTTTTTCCAAGGCGACGAGCACGATCCGGGTAATCTGGCGCTTGCTTGCTTAATGCTTTTGGACCACGACTCCCAGAGGACTGGCTAGATACTGGCGCATTATTTTTGGCTGTGGTCTCGGCTCCACGCGTATTTACGGTGTCTTTTGATAGGATATCCGTGTTGGTAGCGGGGGTTTTATTCATTGCGAGCTGTTTTTCAACAGGCTTTACAGGTTCCTGAATTTTTTTCGGTTCTTTTTTAGGTTCTTTCTTTGGTTCAGGTTTCTTTTTCACTACCGGCTTTTTCTGCGGTAAGACAATTGCAGGTTCCACTACAGGCTCAGGTTCAATGATAGGTTCAGGCTCTACCACAGGCTCAGGTTCTGACTGTGTTTCTACAGGCGGAGTTGAGGCAGGTTCAGCAAAGGAAAGCATCGCTATCGAGATAGGCTCCTCAGGCTGAGGAAATTTCGGTTGATTAAAAATCCATGCCATAGCTAGACCCGCATGAATTAATAATGAGATAGCAACGATGACTAACAGTCTGATACCACGCATATGCAATTTTTACCCTACACCAGTTTACTTATTGAATATGAGCAATAGTTTAAATGCAAATAGCAATCATATTCAATAAGGTTTAGCGAACAAAGTGAAAAATGTGAGTATAAACGTGAATACCCTTACTCAATCCACTGAGTAAATAACAGAGAATGGCGACGTCGATAGATATCCATTTTACGAATAGCATAAATTTTCATGTTACGGCGAGAGTGTCTTTCTAACCAACGGCGGCGGCGGCGAACGACCTGTCTTAACATTCTCCAGCGCCCCACTTCTTGCCTACTGCGTCTCATTTTTTAATCCTTATCAGGTGGATGGTCATAACGACGAAATATTATATGCCTTTGTTTGCGAGAACCAAGAAGAAGTTATCCGCAAAAATACGAAAATGGTCAGTTTAATCATGATCCCGTTCTAGAAAACTTACCATTAATTGCACTTTTATTTATTTAACTCAGTTTTTATTCAGAACTTTTAGCAAATTCTGGTATGTTTATTCTTAGTCTATATTTAATAAGACATATTTTCTTTTTTCGACTCTTTTTCTCTTTGTCAGTGAGGCTTGTTATCCATTATGGCAACCGTCTACACCTTAATGAGTTGGTTACTTTTTTTCCTCTATTGGTTAATTGTTGCAGGGGTGACCATACGTATCCTTGTGACACGTCGCCCCGTCACTTCAGCGATGACATGGTTACTGATCATTTATATCCTGCCGTTGGTTGGTATCATCGCCTACGCAGCATTTGGTGAGCTTCATTTAGGTCGACGTCGCATTGATAAAGCCCATCAAATGTGGCCATCGGTTGCCACTTGGTTAGAAAACTTGCGTCTCTCCAAGCATATCTTTGCCACCGATAATAGTCCCGTTGCAGAGCCATTATTTCAGCTGTGTGAAAAGCGCCAAGGCATTGCTGGCGTTAAAGGTAATCGCATTCAATTACTGACCACCAGCGAAGATTCGTTACGTGCAATAGCTAACGATATCAACAATGCTCAGCATACAATCGAAATGGTGTTTTATATCTGGCAACCTGGCGGGTTAGTAGATGAAGTCACTGAAGCATTACTCAATGCAGCGAAGCGTGGTGTTAAATGCCGTATTATGGTGGACTCTGCAGGCAGCTGGCATTTTTTCCGCAGCGATTATCCGGATAAAATGCGGGCTGCTGGCATTCAATTTGTCGAATCCCTGAAAGTTAACCTAATGCGTTTTTTCCTGCGTCGAATGGACTTACGTCAACACCGCAAAATTGTGGTCATTGATAACTATATTTCCTACACCGGCAGTATGAATATGGTCGACCCTCGTTACTTTAAACAAGATGCAGGCGTTGGTGAATGGGTCGATATTTTAGTGCGCATGGAAGGTCCTGTCAGTACCACATTAGGGATTGTGTATGCCTTTGACTGGGAAATGGAAACAGGGCAACGAATTTTACCTCCGCCACCCGATACCAATATCATGCCATTTGAGCAAGATAATGGTCACACTACCCAAATGATTGCGTCAGGTCCCGGTTTTCCTGAAGAGTTAATACAGCAATCATTGATGACCGCCATGTTCTCGGCACGTAAACAGTTGATCATGACAACGCCGTATTTTGTGCCAAGTGATGACTTACTGCATGCGATTTGTACCGCTGCCATGCGCGGAGTTGATGTCAGTATCATCATGCCACGTCACAATGATTCTTTCTTAGTTCGCTGGGCTAGTCGTTCTTTCTATACAGAATTATTGGAAGCGGGCGTGAAGATCTACCAGTTTGAAGATGGATTACTGCATACCAAAAGTGTCTGTGTCGATGGCGAGCTAAGTTTAGTGGGATCAGTCAACTTAGATATGCGCAGTTTATGGCTGAACTTTGAAATTACCGTGGTCATTGACGATAAAAGTTTTGGTAGCGATCTCACGCTGGTTCAGTATGATTACATGGCTCGCTCCACACGTTTAGATATTGAAGAATGGGAACAACGCCCATTCTGGAATCGTGTCATTGAGCGCCTATGCTACTTCTTTAGCCCACTATTATAGTTTGATGCTTATATAGTATTGACCGTTAGGAAAACGTCATGAGTCAAAATTCAAATATTAACCTAATCGATGAAGATGAAATCATTGAAATTGCCTATGACCTTTTCCTTGAAGGCGCAATGGAGAATTTGGAGCCTGCGGATCAAGTTATTTTCGCATTACAGTTTGAAGACTGCGGGGCTGCTGAAATTGTTCCGTTTAGCCAAGATTGGCATATTCTGGCGACTCAAGGGCTCCCTTTAACGCAAATGAGCGAAATCGTGATTGGGCTGGCTAAAAATCCTGAAGATGACATTGATGATATTTTTGCACGAATTCTGATCAGTCGAAATCCAAAACACCCTTTCCAACATATTGAATGGAAAAAATAACGGGTAAACAGGGGGAATATTCCCCCTGTTTTATTCTGCCAAATCCAACTGCAAATTATACTTCTTCATATAGTGACGTAAGTTATTGCGAATATAATCGCTCTTATCTACTGGGTATTTTCCCATGCTGCGCAGATAAAGGCTTCAACACCGTCTGCAAATTGCGATGATCGAGCAACAGATTGAATTGCCGTTAACGCAACTTCGCTATTGTCGGACACCATATACTCAAAATACTTAGACACTTTCTGACTGAAATTTGTATCATGAGACGCTGCATATAATGCGTTTATCACGACACTGCATTCTGTATGTTGGAATAAATGTTCGAAGTTCTCGACCTTCACAGCCTGTAACTCTTTAAGGATATATCCCACAAATCGCACGGTATCAACATGTTGGGTCTCTGCTAATCTCACTAATATTGTCGATTTAAATTTAGCTAAATTCCCTTTTTGGTACCAAAAAATCAACTGTAAACCAAGATTAATACGCGCTGGCTCGTGACTTTCAATCGCCTTCATTAAATAATCAGATGATGCCGTGGCTGAGTATTTCGCTAACACTTCCAATGCCTTAGTCTGATAAATCCTGCATGCATCTATATTCAGGATTGCCGTCAGTTGTTCAATTCCTTCCTCTGATAATGCGGGTAACTTTTTCAGCCCTTCTAACGCCGCTAATTTATTTTTTTCATCACTGCTAAGGGTAAATAAGTCAAATAAATAAACCTCATTGCCCCCCATTCGGTGCCCAAACCAGCCAGTATCGTATTGTTGAATAACCTCATCTAACCAGCGCTCATACCAATCAAGAAAATGATTTTCATATACGAAAAAATACGCAGTTGGAGAATCGCACCAATCATGGGTATAGATTAATCGCCCAGCATGTTCGCCAGTGACCACCAACAGAATGTCATAAGTACAACCGCAAGTTCCCAGATAAAATAGCCCTTGATGAAGTAAACTTTCTCGTGAATCGTACTCTTCGTCAGTGCAATCATCCGCCATTTGGCTCAATGTTTGCCACTCTTCATCGCTCATCGTTGGGCTAAGTACCGAAGGCAACGCAACTGAGTCATAGCGACTCTCGCTGTCCTCAAAGCGTTCAATGCCATAATACGGTCCTGCACCGCCATTACCTAACTGAGTCATAAATGTCACATACTCATGTGGTAATTGTACCGCCATCCGATTCTGCCACTGCTCTATCCGCTCAATATCTAAGGGTGGATTGAGCTGATAATTGTGGCTATCTGCACCGAACAATGCCTCATCTATATCAACTTGTTGGGCGAGAGGGAGTTTCTGTTTGATACGTTGAATTTGATCATCCGCATAGCACTGATTAATGTTCTGCCATGTTTGTTGTAATTGTTGTAACGGCGGCGAAAGGTGGTTCATTAAGCGTCAATATCCTATAGATTGCATCGTATTGATTTTAATATCATATATAACACATTATTTTA
The DNA here is from genome assembly GCF_000173415.1 of Providencia alcalifaciens DSM 30120. GTDB lineage: Bacteria > Pseudomonadota > Gammaproteobacteria > Enterobacterales > Enterobacteriaceae > Providencia > Providencia alcalifaciens. Next base: position 27,935 of record NZ_ABXW01000046.1, read on the forward strand.
AGAGACAACGATGATTGAAAACTCTGAAAATTGTCCTCCATAAAAAAGGCTCCGCTTTATTCATCTAAAGGGAGCCTTGAAAACGTGGATATCACCAATTATAGAGGATCAATTTTCAAGCATGATACCGCATGCTTAAAGCTCCCTTCTAATAATGGACGTGTTTTCGCACATTCTGCATCAGCACTTGGGCAACGAGTTCTAAATACACAGCCCGACGGTGGATTAATCGGTGAAGGTAACTCTCCATCAAGTAGCTCAATTTGCTTGTTTTTTTCCTTATCAGGATCAGGAACGGGTACCGCTGACATCAATGCACGCGTATAAGGATGCAGCGGGTTGTTATACACCTCGTCATACGTCCCCAATTCCACAGCATGCCCTAAATACATCACCAAAACTCGGTCTGAAATATGCTTAACTACCGCCAAATCGTGAGCGATAAAGATCAATGAGAGTTTCATTTCTCGCTGAAGTTCTTGCAGTAAGTTAACCACCTGCGCTTGAATTGACACATCCAATGCAGATACGGGCTCATCACAAATAACCAGTTTAGGTTCTAATATCAGTGCGCGCGCAATACCAATTCGCTGACATTGCCCACCGGAAAACTCATGAGGGTAACGGTTAATCAGGTTTGGTAATAACCCTACCCGCATCATCATTTTCTTCACTTTTTCAGTGATTTCTGCCTGTGACATCTTAGGATGATACGTTTTTAATGGCTCCGCAATAATATCCCCGATAGTCATCCGTGGGTTAAGGGATGCCAACGGATCTTGAAATATCATCTGAATATCGCTGCGTACATTGCGCCATTGCTTATCGTTCATGGTCAGCAAATTTTGCCCAAGCCATGTTACGGTGCCGCTAGTGGATTTTACTAAGCCGATCAGAGCACGAGCGAAGGTCGATTTACCACAACCAGATTCGCCAACAACACCAAGGGTTTCCCCTTCATACAAACGTAATGTCACGCCATCGACGGCCTTTAAGCTTTTATCGGGTTGCCAAAACCACTGTTGTTTATCCCTGATGGAAAAATGCACTTTGAGATCGTTCACTTCCAACAGCACCTGCCTATTTTCTTGGTTGGTCATACTAATTCCTCCACAGACTTAAAGCAGGCACGCAAACGAGATTGGGCAAAACTGGATAATCGAGGTTCTTCCTCTACACAGTGTTGATTTGCATATTGGCAACGCGGTGAGAATGGACAGCCTTTCGGTAAGCGTAAAAGATTTGGTGGATTGCCCGGAATGGTTGCCAAGTTATCATCATCACCGTCTAAGCGAGGCACGGCGGCTAATAAACCGAGTGAATATGGATGGGAGGGTTGGTAGAAAATATCCCGAGCACTGCCATATTCCATGGTACGCCCTGCGTACATCACCAAAACCTTATCACACACACCCGCGACAACACCCAAATCGTGAGTGATTAAAATGATCGCCGTATCAAATTCCTGTTTTAGCTCATTCAGTAATGTCATGATTTGCGCTTGTACAGTTACATCCAATGCAGTGGTTGGCTCATCAGCAATGAGCAGTTTTGGCTGGCACAAGAGTGCCATCGCAATCATCACGCGCTGGCGCATACCACCTGAAAATTCATGTGGATACATATTCATACGTTTACGCGCTTCAGGCATTTTTACGGCATCAAGCATACGAACTGACTCTTCAAATGCCCCTTTTTTACTCAGTCCCTTATGTAACATTAAGACTTCAGAAAGCTGAGTACCAATCTTCAAATAAGGATTAAGCGATGTCATTGGGTCTTGGAAGATCATTGAAATCTCTTCCGCACGCATGCGATTAAGTTCTTTTTCCTTGAGATTTAAAATCTCACGACCATTAAACATGGCTGAGCCACCCACTCGACCATTTTTTGCCAGTAACCCCATGAGTGCGAACGCTGTCTGCGATTTACCTGAACCAGATTCACCCACAATACCCAGCGTTTCTCCCGCACTCAATTCAAAGTTGAGTTTGTTAACCGCTGTCACATTCCCATCTTGGGTTGCGAATGTGACGTTCAAATCATGCACCGATAATAAAGGGCTTCTGCGTGTTGAGTGTTCCATAATAAGCCCCTTAGCGATCTTTCGGGTCGAGGGCATCACGTAAGCCATCGCCGATAAAGTTAAAACAAAACAGCGTGATAACTAAGAATCCAGCAGGGATCAACAGCAACCACGGTGTTACTTCCATTGAGTTTGCCCCATCACTGAGCAAGGCTCCCCAACTACTGAGTGGCTCTTGAGTTCCTAAACCAAGGAAACTTAAGAAGGACTCAAACAAAATCATACTTGGTACGAGTAAAGAAGCATAAACCACAACCACGCCCAATACGTTGGGGACGATATGGCGAAGAATAATATGCCTCGTACTCACTCCACACACTAGCGCTGCCTCAATAAATTCTTTGCGCTTTAATCCCAATGTTTGTCCGCGAACGATACGCGCCATATCCAGCCATGACACCATACCAATTGCGACGAAAATCAGCAGGATATTGGTACCAAATAAGGTGACCAACAAAATAACGAAGAACATAAATGGGAAGGAGTTTAAAATTTCCAATAAGCGCATCATGATGGAGTCGACTTTACCACCCACATAACCCGCTAACGACCCATACAATGTTCCCACGACAACCGCCACCAATGCTGCTGCAACGCCGACCATCAATGAAATTCGTCCACCAATTGCCACACGTACAAGTAAATCACGACCTGAAGCATCCGTTCCGAAATAATGCCCCGTAGCCCAATCAGGTGCTGTGGACATCATCTCCCAATCCGTATCGTCATACAGAAATGGCGATAACATAGGGGCAAAAATCACAAACAGGGTGATACAAAATAGGACACATAAGCTGACAATCGCCGCACGGTTATGCATAAAACGCCGTCTTGCATCTTGCCAGAGGCTGCGCCCTTCAATATCCAGTTGCTCAGAAAAATTTTCCAGAGCTTCACTATTTTTGTTGTTTAATAACATAGTGTTTCTCCGGCTTAGTAACGAATTTTCGGGTCGATGACAGCGTATAACACATCGACAATGGCATTAAAGGCAATGGTTAAAACCCCAACTAAAATAGTCAAGCTGAGCACCAACGAGTAATCACGATTTAAAGCCCCATTCACAAATAGCTGGCCAATACCAGGTAAACCGAAAATGGTTTCAATGACCATTGAACCTGTGATTATCCCGACAAAAGCCGGTCCCATATAAGAAAGCACAGGCAACAACGCCGGTTTTAAGGCATGTCGGAAAATAATGGTACGCAGTGGTAACCCTTTTGCGCGCGCAGTACGAATAAAGTTTGAATGCATGATTTCAATCATCGAACCACGAGTAATACGTGAAATACTGGCAATATATGCCAAAGAGAGCGCCACCATTGGCAATATCATATGTGTCACATTACCGCCATCCCAACCCCCACCGGGGAGCCATTTCAAATGAATGGCAAAAATCAGCACCAAAAGAGGTGCCACAACGAAGCTTGGGATGACAACCCCCGTCATGGCGAATCCCATGACTGTAAAGTCCCATTTAGTATTTTGATTTAAAGCCGCAATGACCCCCGCTGTAATACCAAATAACACCGCAACCACAAACGCCGTTGCGCCGAGTTTTGCAGATACAGGAAAGGCTTTCGCGACTAGCTCATTCACACTGTAGTCTTTGTACTTAAAGGAAGGACCGAAATCCCCTTGTGAAAGTTGGATTAAATAATTGAAGTATTGCTTATACATGGGATCATTCAGGTGATATTTCGCCTCAATATTCGCCATAACTTCAGGAGGTAATTTTCGCTCACCCGTAAACGGACTTCCTGGCGCGAGTCGCATCATGAAAAATGAGATGGTAATGAGAATAAATAAAGTCGGAATTGCTTCAAGCAAACGACGTAAAATAAATTTAAACATTGCCCTTTCCTACTTCTGTTGCCATTTAGGCTAATGGCTGGCTCACGCGGAGCCAGCCTGTTGTAATTAGTGTTTGATGATATACAGATCTTTAGTATGTAAGTTATCTAATGGATCTTTACCCGTATATCCACCCACATACGGTTTCACTAATCGGGTGTTAACATAATAGTAGAGAGGGACTATCGCAGAATCTTTGTCAACAATCTGTTCTGCTTGTTTGTATAAATCAGCACGCTCGTCATCTGTTTTTACTTGAAGCGTCTTTTTCATCGCGGCATCAAAATCTTTGTTTTTATAATGTACGGTGTTATTACTGCTGTAAGAAAGCAGCATATTTAAGAAGGATGACGGTTCGTTATAGTCTGCACACCAACCTGCGCGTGCGACATCATAAGCACCTTGGTGACGGCTATCTAAGAAAGTTTTCCACTCTTGGTTTTCGAGTTTAACCTCTGCACCAATATTTTTCTTCCACATGGATGATGCGGCAATAGCAATGCGTTTATGTAAATCTGATGTGTTATATAACAAGTTAAATTTCAATGGGTTTGACTTATTATAACCCGCTTCTTCAAGCAACTGTTTCGCCTTTTCATTACGCTGTTCTTGCGTCATGTTAGTGTACCAATCTGGTTTTTCAGCTTTCATACCATTGGTAAATGGTGGTGTAAAACCATAGGCAGGAATATCTCCCATTCCCTTGATTTTATTAGCGATAGTATCTCTGTCCATTGACAGTTTTAATGCTTCTCTAACGCGAGGATCATTAAATGGCGGTTTCTCATTATTAATTTCGTAATAGTAAGTACATAAATATGGACTTACACGCAAATCCTTCTGCATTGTTTGTTGAATGTTTTTAAATTGTTCGATAGGTAAATTGGTATACGTCATATCAATTTCGCCGCTACGATAACGGTTTACGTCCGTAACTTCCGATGAAATTGGTAAGAAGGTGACTTGGTCGATGACTGTATGTGCATTATCCCAATAGGTTGGACTACGCTCTAAAACAATACGTTCGTTAACGGTCCAATCTTTCAATTTATAGGCACCGTTACCCACAAAATTACCCGGCTGAGTCCATTTAGCCCCAAATTTTTCAACGACTTTTTTATTCACTGGCGACATTGATGGGTGAGAAAGTAATTTAGGAATATACGGTACGGCTTCGCTTAATGTTAGCACCAACGTTTTATCATCTAACGCTTTAACGCCTAATTCTTCTGGTTTTTTCTTACCGGCAATAACATCATCCACATTCTGTACGTGGGCATATTGCAGATAACTAGCGTAAGGAGACGCGGTGTCTGGATCTGCGAGTCGGCGCCAGCTATAAACAAAATCCTCAGCCGTGACAGGGTCACCATTTGACCATTTAGCGCCATCGCGAATTTTAAAGGTCCACTCTTTGAAATCTTTATTTTCCCAGCTAATCGCGGAGCCAGGTAATGTTTCCCCTTCAGGTCCAACAATCGTAATCCCTTCCAATAGGTCCCTTGCTAAATGGGATTCAGGCACCCCTTCAATTTTGTGCGGGTCAAGGGATTGTGGCTCGGAGCCATTATTACGTACGATAACTTGTTTATCGGCTAGCTCCACGCCAGCAGGAACAACTGCAGCATAACTTGTCGCCATCGTCCCTGCCATTAACCCAGCAGCAACGCTTAAAGCAACAAAGGTCTTATTCAGTAATTTGCTCATTATTTTGGTTACTCCCATACTCTTGTTTTGGTTGTGTTGTTGATGCATCCGATTACTGAGTCAGTAAACAGTTATTTTGTTTATTACAAAATTATTGATTAGTAGAATTTATATATAACCGCTTAACATCCATATGATCAAGAGGGTCTCCTCCTTTAAATCCTCCAATTGTGGGCTTGATCATTCTTGCACTCACGCGGTAATAAACGGGAACCAGCGCAGAGTCTTTGTCTAGCAAGGACTCTGCTTGTTGATAAATTTTTTGACGAGATTGGTCATCTGGTGCAGTCAAAGCCTCTAATAGCAATTGATCATAAGCTTTGTTTTTGTATGCTGCCGTATTGTTACTGTTATCCGACAGTAATGAATTCAAAAATGCAGAAGGCTCGTTGTAATCAGCACACCATGTTGCTCTAGCAACTTCATAGTTTCCTTCATGGCGGTTTTGTAAGCTGGTTTTCCATTCTTGGTTTTGCAATGTGACTTGAGCACCAATATTTTTTTGCCACATCGATGCGGCAACAATAGCTTGCTGCTTATTTTGATCTGATGTGTTGTACAGTAGAGTAAATTTAAGGGGATTTTTCGCCGTGTATCCAGCCTCAGCGAGCAGGTCTTTGGCTCGTTGGTAACGCTGTTCCGCCGAAAGTTTTGCCCATTCAGGTATGGCGAAATGACCATTATGAATAAATGTCGGTGTAAACCCATAAGCGACAACCTGTCCTTGGTCGATGATTTTATTTGTGATCGTTTCTCTGTCTAAACCTAATTTAATCGCTTCACGCACTCGTGGGTCGGTAAAGGGAGCTTTCTGGTTATTAATTTCATAGTAAAACGTACACAGATATGGACGAACATACAGCTCGTTAGGTTTCTCTGCCTTCATTTTTTTAAACAACGTAGGCGGAATGGCAGAGTTACTAATGTCTATTTCACCGCTGCGATAGCGGTTGTTATCACTGACTTCAGACGTGATGGCTAAAAAAGTAGCTTGGTCAATCTGCGTTTTTGCATTATTCCAATACTGTGGATTACGCTTAAGAATAATTCGCTCATTGACTGTCCATTCATCCAAAATGTATGCCCCATTGCTAATAAAGAAACCGGGTTGTGTCCATTTATCACCATATTTTTCAATTGCTTTACGGTTAACTGGCTTCATTGAGGTATGTGAAAGCATATCGATAAAGTAAGGGACTGGATGGCTGAGTGTTACCTGCAAATGTTTATCATCAATAGCTTTAACACCCAATGATTCTTTCGGTTTCAGCCCTTTTAAAATCGCTTCTGAGTTTTCGATATAAGCATTTTGTAAATAACTGGAATAAGGTGATCCCGTTTTCGGGTCCGCTAGTCGCTGCCAGCTATATACAAAATCCTCTGCGACAACAGGTGTTCCATCACTCCATTTGGCATCATCGCGTATAGTGAATGTCCATACGGTATAATTTTCATTCTGCCAACTGCTCGCCATACCAGGAACCGCTTTACCCTCAATATCCTCGTAAACCAGCCCTTCTAACAAATTGAGAATAATATTACCTTCCGGCACCCCTTCAACTTTATGAGGATCAAGAGAAGCAACTTCAGAACCATTGTTTATGGTAATCGTTTGTGGTGATTTATTTGAGGTAGGTAACGCTTGAGCAAAAACAGTAGATGAGATAATGAGACAAGAAAGTAAACAGTGTCGGGATGTTAATTTCATCGTTGCGCCTTCTCCATTTCATAATTAAATTTTCAACATTAAGTCGAATGGTGTTTTTTTAGCCTTTCGTTATTGACTCATAAAGGCTTTTAGCCATTGTTTACTAATAACTTTTTTACTTTAACCTCCCAAAAACGCCCTTACTGACTTTAATTTATACAAAAGGCATATAAAAAAAAGCCGCAAAAAATCACATACACTTAACATTTCGAGCATTAAATCATCATCAGAATAACTAAAATGTACGTAACAATAAAAATAAACAAATAAAACAATCAGATAAAAAACACCTTAAATAATACTTAAGACCTGCAATGACAATAATCCAAACATATCATTAACAATCTCCAATGAGAATAGTGAATAACTTTACGCAGCTCACATTTCCTTACTTTTTATTCCTATATTTGCAAAAAGTGCGGCACATAATCACATTTTATATTTATCGTGCAGAGGAACTATTTCGAACATCTTGAGTAACTCAAAAAAATTAAATGGATATTGTCGATTGAGATGAGATGATGATGTGTAATAAAAGAGAGGCAGGAATAGCCGTCCCGATAGACGGCTAAATACAATGAGTTATAAAAGACCTGGAAATATTGCTTTCACACCCGTTACAGCAATTTCGATACCTAATGACATTAATAATAACCCCATAATACGGGTGACGACGTTAATACCTGTCTGCCCTAAATAACGAACCAATAAAGATGCCGAACGGAACAGCAACCAACAACAGAAAGCAAATAAAATACTGGTTAACGCTAATCCAATAAAATTTTGCCACCCTGTCCATCGTGAAGACCACACGATACATGAACTGATTGCACCGGGTCCCGCCATTAACGGAAGAGCTAATGGAACCACACCAATGCTATCGCGCACTGCTGTTTCGGTTTTTTCTTGTTTGTTTTGTTTATCTTCACCAATTTTACCGCTGATCATCGATAAAGCGATAGTAACAATTAGTATTCCCCCCGCGATACGGAACGAATCAATTGAGATGCCAAACAGCTGTAATATTGAGTCACCAACCAGTAAAGACGTACATAAAATAATTGCCACTGATGAGTTGGCTATTGTATTTGTTCGATTACGGCTCGCGATAGTTTGGTAGTTTGTCATACTAATAAACACAGGTAGGATACCAACCGGGTTTACTAACGCAAATAGACCAATAAAAAATTTAATATAGCCTGATAAATCAAGTAATGTTGCGCTCACCCATTAATACCCTCATAAAATTCTTAAACAAGAAACGCTTACCTGAATTAATTTTATCACTGAAATGACTAAAATCCTTAGTTAAAGAACAATTTTGTGCATCTTAATAGAATTATTTATTGCAGGTTGTCTCACCACTCAAAAATCGACGTTTTATTCACCCATTTTTAGCGATTCATTAATCCTTTTTTTGCAATTTCTACTAAAACGTAAAAATGCCATGCTGAAAGGAGTCAGCTTGCATATTTTGTGATTTAGATCACTTTATTAATTCCCCTTTTTGTTAATCTGTTCTTAACTAATAAACGTTATTATGAATCAGTTAATTTTTACTTTTTGAGCTATTTATCTGAGATTTATAAGCCAATTAGCATGAGTGAAACGCATTATTGTTAAGTTTATCTATACTGTTGTTTTAGGTGGTCTTGTTACAACAGCTTTTTTTAGATGCTTTGCTCATTGGCTTAAAAATTTTAACTTTATCAGGAGTAATCTATATGTCCGTAACTAATGTTACCGAACTCAATGAACTCGTTGCTCGTGTCAAAAAAGCTCAACGTGAATTTGCCAGCTTCTCTCAAGAAAAAGTCGACCGTATTTTCCGCGCTGCGGCTCTCGCTGCGGCTGATGCTCGAATTCCATTAGCTAAACTAGCCGTTGAAGAATCAGGTATGGGTATTGTGGAAGATAAAGTGATTAAAAACCACTTCGCTTCTGAGTATATCTATAACGCGTATAAAGACGAAAAAACCTGTGGCATTCTGTCTGAAGACCCAACCTTTGGCACCATTACTATTGCTGAACCTATTGGCATTATCTGCGGTATTGTCCCAACAACAAACCCAACGTCTACTGCCATTTTTAAATCTTTAATTAGCTTAAAAACTCGTAATGCGATTATTTTTTCTCCACATCCGCGTGCTAAAATTGCGACTAACCGTGCGGCAGAAATCGTATTAAATGCAGCGATTGAAGCTGGTGCACCAAAAGATATCATCGGTTGGATTGATTCCCCATCAGTCGAGCTGTCTAACGCATTAATGCATCACCCAGATATTAACCTAATCTTAGCAACCGGTGGTCCGGGCATGGTGAAAGCAGCATACAGCTCAGGTAAACCCGCTATTGGTGTAGGCGCAGGTAACACCCCTGTTGTTATTGATGAAACCGCCGATATCAAACGTGCCGTTGCGTCTATCTTGATGTCAAAAACTTTTGATAATGGTGTAATTTGCGCATCTGAGCAGTCAGTTGTCGTGGTTGATGCAGTTTATGATCAAGTTCGTGAGCGCTTTGCTACCCATGGCGGTTACCTACTACAAGGTAAAGAACTCAAAGCTGTCCAAAATATTATTTTAAAAGATGGTAACCTAAATGCAGCAATCGTGGGTCAACCAGCATTTAAAATTGCAGAAATGGCAGGTATTGTCGTTCCTGAAACCACCAAAATTCTGATTGGCGAGGTAAAACTCATTGATGAATCAGAGCCTTTTGCCCATGAAAAACTTTCTCCACTTTTAGCAATGTATCGTGCTAAAAACTTTGAAGATGCAGTGGAAAAAGCAGAACAATTAGTTGAAATGGGCGGTATTGGTCATACGTCTTGCCTCTACACTGACCAAGATAACCAACATGCTCGAGTAAGCTATTTTGGCGAAAAAATGAAAACGGCACGTATTTTGATTAATACCCCAGCATCTCAAGGCGGTATCGGTGACCTGTATAACTTTAAGTTAGCACCATCCTTAACCTTGGGTTGTGGTTCTTGGGGAGGTAACTCTATCTCCGAAAACGTAGGACCAAAACACTTAATCAACAAGAAAACCGTGGCAAAAAGAGCTGAAAATATGTTGTGGCATAAACTCCCTAATTCAATCTATTTCCGCCGTGGATGTCTTCCTATTGCTTTAGAAGAGATAGCCACTGATGGTGCAAAACGCGCCTTTATCGTCACCGATGGCTATTTATTCAATAATGGTTATGTCGATGAAATTGTTGATGTGCTGAAAAAACACCATATTGAAACGGATGTTTTCTTTGAAGTAGAAGCGGATCCTACCTTGTCTGTTGTACGTAAAGGCGCAGCTCAAATGCAAGCATTCCAACCGGATGTGATCATCGCATTAGGTGGTGGTTCCCCAATGGATGCCGCTAAGATCATGTGGGTCATGTACGAGCACCCAGAAACTCACTTTGAAGAATTAGCGTTACGCTTTATGGATATCCGTAAACGTATTCATAAATTCCCGAAAATGGGCGTAAAAGCAAAATTAGTGGCGATTACAACCACGTCAGGTACAGGTTCTGAAGTTACACCATTTGCCGTTGTGACTGATGATAAAACAGGTCAAAAATACCCATTAGCAGACTACGCATTAACACCAAATATGGCGATTGTTGATGCAAACTTAGTCATGAACATGCCTAAATCGCTAACTGCATTTGGTGGGTTAGATGCCGTGACTCATGCCCTGGAATCTTATGTTTCTGTACTGGCGAATGAATTCTCTGACGGTCAAGCATTGAAAGCACTAAGCCTGTTAAAAGATTATCTGCCAGCAAGCTACCATGAAGGGGCGAAAAACCCTGTAGCAAGAGAGCGGGTTCATAATGCAGCAACATTAGCGGGTATTGCATTTGCCAACGCCTTCTTAGGAGTTTGTCACTCCATGGCACATAAATTGGGGTCTGAATTCCATATTCCACATGGTTTAGCTAATGCCCTATTGATTTGTAACGTTATTCGTTTCAACGCAAATGATAACCCAACTAAGCAAACAGCATTCAGCCAATACGATCGCCCTCAAGCTCGTCGTCAATATGCTGAGATTGCTGATCACTTAGGATTGACCAAAGCAGGCGACCGTACAGGTGAGAAAATTGAACGTCTACTTGCTTGGCTAGAAGAGATGAAAGCGGATTTAGGTATTCCTAAATCTATTCGTGAAGCTGGTGTTGCCGAAGCGGACTTCTTAGCTCATTTAGATAAATTGTCTGAAGATGCGTTTGATGACCAATGTACTGGAGCTAACCCACGTTACCCGCTGATCTCTGAAATCAAACAACTGTTACTGGATTCTTACTACGGACGTGAATTTACTGAAAAAGGCGCAGAACTTGCTGCACCTAAAGCAGAAAAGAAAAGCACGAAAAAATAGTTAGCATTCTAATGGTATAGCCATTAATCGATAAAAAGGCTTCAAAAGATTTAGGATCCCCCTAACGCTTTTGGAGCCTTTATCTTTATTCAAACATCCCAAAGATGGATATATGATAAAATCACCGCCCTAACCACCTTACGATTATTTGTCTAAGCAGTCGTCTTCTCTCATTGCAGCATTCGTTTATTCCACAATACCGTCGTTAGAATATCACCTATAAATTAGGTTGGTCTCATCAGACTTATTGATAACCCAAATATAAACCTTGGTATATGTATTTCCGAAATATAACCACGCTGCGGTATCAGCTAACTTGAGTCACTTTATTGAAAACAGTTGAAATGCTTAGTAAAGCACCAATAAGGATCAATTTCATAAAACCTTTTATATTTATGTTAAGTCCCATCCAGAAAAACATGAGTCTATAAATGAACTCTTTTCAATCAACCATGACCTTTTCTTTTCTCGGGACGACATAAATTGATATGAAAAAACTGGCTGATTTTACCTATTTAATTTTACTGTGCTTGAGCTTTTCAGCCTACAGCGTGGGCTTACGTCTGGAACCAACAAGATTAATATTAAACAGTGATCACCCCTCCACCACATTCACGGTGATTAATGGGGATTCAATCCCCTATTTCATTCAGGCTACCGTGACTGAACAAATTGAAGGTACGAAGTCACCTTATTTTTTGGTTACCCCCTACTTATTTCGATTAGAAGCAAACAATCAGTCTAGCGCTCGCGTATTATTAAAAAATAACAGTGAATTACCAGCCGATAGAGAATCTCTTTTCTTTTTAAATACACGCGCTATTCCAGCAGAAAAACACCTTCGAGAGCGAGCAAATAAGACTAAACCCACGTTTGTCACCAACATCTTCATTAAAGTATTTTATCGACCTAGTCATCTCAGTGCTCCCAATAGCCATATTTTCCAGCGAGTGACTCTTCACCAACAACAAAAAATGTGGAAATTTAATAATCCAACACCTTACTATCTAACTGTTGTAAATATTAAATATAACCAGAAAAACTATAATAAAAGCCTGATATTGGCATCATTTAGTGATACAGAAATACCCAATATTCAAGGAAATATTTTCCAAGCTCAATGGCAAATGATTAATGATTTTGGTGGGCTTTCCGACGAGTTCACTTACCTACCAGCTATTGTCACTGAATAAGGCATTAAACGCGTTCAGCCTGGATAAAAAGCGATGAATGATAGCTAACTCAACTACATCCACTAGCCCGTGACAACAGCGTATCGATGAGGAAAGATAGTACAGAGAGGACATTCACAGTTACCTTAGCTTCCCCTAGCTAAATGGAAACATGAAGAAATGGCTAGACGTTATAATCTCGTTGTCACCTTATGAACAAAAGCAGTCGATTTTATTCCAGTCAATGCTCTTTTCATTAGTCTTCGTTTCACTGCCATGAGCATATAATCAACCCTACCTTATATTCCTATTACCGTAGGCGTATTCCAAAGCAAAGAAACAATAATAAAAACTTGTCGTTTTTAAGATTTGAGATGTTAAATTTCATTACGCGCTACCATTTAAGCACATTTGCATTTTTTGATTATAGGATAATGTGTTCATGTATAAAATTAATCCACTAAAAAGCCCCATGTTAAAAACATGAGGCTTATCAAATTTTATTCAATCCGTTTTAAACTTTTTTTTGTTACGAACCATTATTAACTACAAGTAGATTGAGTATTTTATTAATTTATTTACCTTATTTGACAAAAATGTCTTAATAACCTGATATTCCTATTTGTAAACTATATGCCTAATTAATCTTAATCTTCATTTATTTGAAGTTAAACGGTGTTTTCTCTATCGCGCCACTATTCATTAATTGAGCTTGTTTGATAGCATCGGAGTAATGTTTGCGACAGACTGAGATATACTTTTCATTTCCACCAATATCCACCTGTGCTCCTTCATATACTGGTATACCATCACCACCAATGCGTAAAACTTTATTTGCCTTACGCCCGCAATAACAGACGGTTTTTAACTCAACTAATTTATCTGCCCACGCTAATAAATACTGACTTCCTGCAAACAATTCCCCAGAAAAATCCGTACGCAAACCATAGCAAAGCACTGGAATGTCTAAATTATCGACTACATCACATAATTGTTCTACTTGCTGTTTTGTCAAAAATTGGCATTCGTCAATAAGCACACAATGTACTTTCTGAACACTATTTTCATTTTTGATAATTTCCGCCATATCCGTTATAGGCGAAAATAATAACGCATCTGCAGATAACCCTATCCGAGAAGACACCTTGCCATGACTAAAACGATTATCAATTTCAGCGGTAAAAATCAAAGTACGCATTCCACGTTCGTGGTAGTTATAGGAAGATTGTAATAATGAAGTCGATTTACCTGCATTCATTGCAGAATAATAGAAGTAGAGCTGTGCCATTGGGCGGTTTCCTAAAAATAATGTTTCAGAATATTTTAGCATAAAGGCATTTTAAGATTAACTGAAACTCTATGCTGATAAGTAAGTGTATGAATTTCCGCCCATCACTATGTTAAATTAGTGACTTTAAGTCACATTCTTTTTGTGTGCTAGACAATTAATCTCAAACTGATATTAACTTTCCTTGGTATAGCCATTGGCACATATTGCTAATTTTATTATGTCAAAAAAAGAAAATTTACGTTAAAGACATCCATTGATACATCCCCAAACAAAAGGTAATGCTTATCATGAGCCTATTAATATAAATTTTATTGGCATTTCCTAATTACCTTTTTTCATTAGTTCCGTTATTGATAATAGCGAAATTTATAGCAACGAAAATTTTTATAATTCTTTTGTAAAAAAATTGCATTCGTTAAAGATAACTTTTAAACTACGAAAGTAATTTAGCTATTGCAGAATTTAAAATAGCACTCTATTATTACTGTACACATGCCAACATATAAAATTGAGACCAGGAAAATGAGCGAATCATTAAAAGCCTTAAATAACATCCGTACTCTTCGTGCTCAAGCACGTGAAGTTACTTTAGAATCTTTAGAAGAAATGCTGGAAAAATTAACCGTCGTTGTTGATGAGCGTCGTGAAGAAGAAAGCCAAGCTCGCGCTGAAGTCGAAGAACGTAATCGTAAACTAGAAAAAGTTCGCGAAATGATTTTAGAACAAGGCGTAGATTTAAATGACCTTCTGCAAACTATGGATTCAGGTAAAAGCACTAGCACCCGCGCTAAACGTGCAGCTCGTCCAGCAAAATATAAATATGTTGATGAGAACGGCGAAACTAAAACTTGGACAGGCCAAGGTCGTACTCCAGCAGTAATTAAAGTTGCAATCGAAGAACAAGGTAAATCTTTAGACGATTTCTTAATCTAAGATTAACAACCTTTCAAATTCTAAACACCCTTTTTATAAGGGTGTTTTTATTTATAACAACCCCAATATTATCCATCCTTCATCTTTCCTAATCCGTTTTTCTTCATCCAGCGCTAATCAAAAATAATAGTACAAAATAAAATATAGCGTTAAAGTAAAGTTACGTAATCTCATCAGATAAAATTCTTGAACTCTCCTTGATAGGTCTTACGCTAATTAATTCACACGCGACACAGGTGTTATAGATTTATATTATATCACTGACATTTAATGACACTTAAAATCCGAATACTCCCTTTATAGATTTGTATAAAAAAAGCTAACCATTTTGGTTAGCTTTTTATACGCATAAAGGGAGTTTATCTATTAATTAGATTTCGCAGTAGTATCTAAATTAGCGGCTAACTCTTGAATCCATGCGGAAAAATCATTTCCTAACGTATCGTGTTGCATGCCATATTCTACGAAGGCTTTCATGTAACCTAATTTATTTCCGCAGTCATGGCTTTTACCACATAAGTGGTAAGCTTCAACAGGTTCTTTATTTTCCATCATTAAAGCGATGGCATCTGTTAATTGAATTTCGTCGCCAGCACCTGGGGCAGTTTTTGCCAATGCATCCCAAATTTTTTCAGATAATACATAACGCCCTACAATTGATAAATTTGATGGCGCTTCATCACGCTTAGGTTTTTCAACCATACGAGAAATAGGTTTACTATCGCCTGGTTGTAATGTCACACCATTACAATCCACAATCCCATAGTTAGAAACATCTTCTTCTGGTACTGGCTCAACTAAAATTTGGCTAGCTCCTGTTGTTTCATAATGTTCTAACATCTCTTTAAGATTGAACTTCGTTAAATCGGTGCTGTAGCGATCTAAAATAACGTCAGGAAGAATGACGGCAAAAGGTTCGTTACCCACTAATGGCTTAGCACATAGAATCGCATGTCCCAAACCTTTAGCAATACCTTGGCGCGTTTGCATAATCGTCACATGGCTTGGACAAATAGACTTAACCTCATCCAACAGTTGGCGTTTCACACGCGCTTCTAAGATAGCTTCAAGTTCAAAGCTCGTATCGAAGTGGTTTTCAATAGAATTTTTAGATGAGTGTGTTACTAACACAATTTCATTAATCCCAGCAGCAATACACTCATTAACTACATATTGGATTAAAGGCTTATCCACAACAGGTAACATCTCTTTCGGGATCGCTTTCGTTGCAGGAAGCATCCGTGTTCCTAAACCCGCTACAGGGATTACCGCTTTACGCACCTTGCGTTTGATCATCTTGAGAACTCCGAAAATTTAATAAGCACCATTTATCTTGTCAATAAACTATACTGGTGCGTTTTTAGTGCGCGCCAGTATATCAGGATTCATTATTGAATAAATAGAGATAGCCCCATTTAAGATAAATAGAACCCATATTCATTAAATACATGCATTATTTCTGAGCATCAGGATTAAACATCAGCTTAATTTTTTGATTCGAATTATGAATAAGACATCTCCAATTCTCACCTTGAAAATCTAATCGATTTGAATGGTATGTTTTCAAGGTGCCCAATGGAATGTTGCGCGCTAAGTGGTAGTGCTCATTCCCCGTGGTAATATCAGCTTCGAGCCCTGCACTCGCCAAAATCACACTTTTGGACTTA
Source organism: Providencia alcalifaciens DSM 30120 (assembly GCF_000173415.1). Lineage (GTDB taxonomy): Bacteria > Pseudomonadota > Gammaproteobacteria > Enterobacterales > Enterobacteriaceae > Providencia > Providencia alcalifaciens. Next base: position 44,738 of record NZ_ABXW01000046.1, read on the forward strand.
GTATTAAAGTAACCAAGCAGCAAAGGAAACTGACCTGAAAAACCTGACTCTTCAAGTAGATGATTTATTTGGTTAATAATGTTATCAATTTGAGGCAATTTTTTATCTCGGTTATTTACTGCGCTCTTGAGCAAATCATTAAATACCACTCTAATTAAAAAAGCCGCCATGATACCTTCATGCGGAGAACGCTCTATATCGATACAATAAAAGCCAATTTGTTCTTCTGATATTGCTGCAATATCCAACAGTAAACCAAAACGATTCGCTTCATTTAATTGTCTATAGTTTATCTTATAGCCATTAATGACCTGTACAACGGGAGGTTGCAACTGTTTTAAAATGGCCAACATATCCAGCTTGTCATTATTTAGAATATTCGAAATATTTTGTATTTCATTCTCAATCAATGCTTCGGGATCATATTGTTCAGGATACAACGCCGCATGGATCGTCACTTTGACTTCATCAAGATTTTTTATCGGCTTCAATAGTGCATCTTTCGCTCCAAGGCGAAACATGCGATCCAATTGAGTAAAATCCGTCGTTGCTGATATGACAATCACTGGCACATTAATATTGCGTTCTACCAGTTCTGCCATAAACGCTTCCCCGTTCATGACGGGCATATTTAGGTCACATAAAATCACATCAGGTTTCACCTGCTGTTGCGTGATCAGTTCAAGTGCAAGCGCACCATTATCCGCGATATAGACGTCGGTTTCTAAACTTTCGAGGTATTCACGAAGAATAGTACAAAAAATTTTTTCATCTTCAACTATGAGTATTTTTCTATTTTTCATATCATACCTACCACGACTACCCTGGTTTAATAAGTCATATATTGTGACAACAATAGTTATATCGCAAAATCATTAACGACTATATTTTTTAAGTATAGTTATTTTATCGAGAAAAGAATGAACCAATCTTTAAAAAATAATTGTAGTTGCGGTCATCCTCTGCCGTTTGACCAATGCTGCTCTCCGCTGATATCTGGGCAGACTATTGCTGAAACTCCAGAGCAATTAATGCGCTCACGATACAGTGCTTATGTTCACCGAGATGCAGATTACCTCATTAAAACATGGCACCCAGATTGCCAAGCACAAGAGTGGCGCGATGCTATCGTAGAAAGTTTTGAACAAACTGAATGGCTAGGACTGCGTGTCATTAGTTCTTCTCATGCTAAAAATCCTGACGAAGCTTATGTCGAATTTTCGGCTTGCTTTATTGATGAAAAAGCTGATCATAAACAGCTTATTCACGAACGTTCCCGTTTTCTTCGCATTGATGCACAGTGGTATTACATTGATGGAATAACACCAAAAGTTGGGCGTAATGATAACTGCCCATGCGGCTCAGGAAAAAAATTCAAGAAGTGCTGCGATAGTTATTAATTCTCTGTTTATCAATTCGCATATTCTTTGCACATATTACGATGAGTCTAAATTATTGGACTTTTGTTAGTTAAGGATTAGGCAGTTCCATGCAACACAAAAACGTACAGAAAAAAATTCTCAGAACTATTTGCCCTGATGCTAAGGGATTAATCGCCAAAATTACCAATATCTGCTACAAACACCAGCTTAACATTATCCAAAATAATGAATTTGTCGATCACCGCACTGGTCGTTTTTTTATGAGAACGGAACTGGAAGGCATTTTTAACGACGAAACATTGCTAGCAGATTTAGATGATGCGTTGCCAGAAGGTTCTAAGCGTGAATTAAACTCTGCGGGACGCCGCCGCATTGTCGTTATGGTTACCAAAGAAGCTCACTGTCTTGGTGATCTCCTCATGAAGAGTGCTTATGATGGGTTAGATGTGGAAATTGCCGCCGTTATTGGCAACCACGACACGCTAAAAAATCTTGTCGAACAATTTGGCATTCCTTTCCATCATATCAGCCACGAAGGATTAACTCGTGATCAACATGACGAGAAATTAACTGCTCAGATTGATCAGTACCAACCTGACTATGTTGTACTGGCAAAATATATGCGTGTACTAACACCTGCCTTCGTTCAGCGCTATCCAAACCAAATTATTAATATTCATCATTCATTCTTACCTGCATTCATTGGTGCACGTCCTTATCACCAAGCCTATGAGCGCGGTGTGAAAATCATTGGGGCGACAGCCCACTTTGTGAATGATAATTTAGATGAAGGCCCTATCATCACGCAAAACGTTATCAACGTAGATCATACTTTCACTGCGGATGATATGATGCGCGCTGGTCGTGATGTTGAAAAAAACGTGCTGAGCCATGCCTTATACTGGGTTCTCGCACAACGTGTCTTTGTTTACGGTAATCGGACAATTATTTTATAACAGAGCATTTCAGTTATTAATTACATTAATTTGTTGATTTATCATGCGTTAAGATTAAAAATCCAGCATTCAGATATTTTTTTTCAATTAATACTTTACAGGGGCGCGTCATTTGATATGATGCCGCCCGCTGTGAACGATTACAGCAATTCAAAATCTGGTGGGATACCCAAGCGGCCAAAGGGAGCAGACTGTAAATCTGCCGTCACAGACTTCGAAGGTTCGAATCCTTCTCCCACCACCATCTAAGCAGTCTCTTTTCCAAGTTTATCTACAACACCAATAAATCGATTTAACACACTTGAATGTGACTTTGATTTATAAATGTAACAATCACTTTTATCCAAAATCCCGTTTAGTGACACATAAATCAGTGATCTGTCGATCAATTCATCCTCAGGATAGTGGTCAATGATTCCAAGAAAATCCCCATCTTGAATAAAACTTTGGCAACATCCAATATTGTCCATCTGTCGGATACTGGATTTACTTTCAGCAGTCTCAACTTTTGCCAACAAATCACTCATTAGTGAGCTCTTGTAAAATGACGGATCGCATAACCAAGTACTTTGTTGAAGCAATACCACTACGTCATGATTGAATTTTTCATATAACTCTTTTCTGCAATAAATACCTAACGGCGCATTCTCTATTTTTTTTTGCAATGAAAATCTTTCACTGATAACTAATTCAGAACTTAAAATTAAAGTATTTCCATCATAGTCGACAATTTCATCTACCTCATCATAGTTAAATCTTAATATATTAACCTGAACATTATTTTTATGTGCGGCTTGATACAAATTAATTAAATGATTTTCCTTCCCCCAGTCATAATAAATATTGGCTTCATTAACGATGTAACCAGAAAAGTGTTTCTTTGTTATTTCTTTTTCCTGTAGGTAAAGATCTCTGAGATCATTATAAAGTTCTTGGCCATCCTTAGTTAATGTCATTCCAAATTTTTCTCTTTTAAAAAGCCGTTTACCCAAACTCGTTTCAAAGTCTTTTATGGATTTTGCGATGGGGGGTGTCGTGCGGTTCATCACCCTTGCAGCCTTGCTTAGCGAGCCATTCTCAACAACTGCCATAAACGCCTCTAATTTTCTTGAAAAGAACATATCTATGACCCCATTCTATTTATTGAAATGTAAACCAACATAATTATTTTTAAATAACAATATGTTGATTAACCCATAATCTCGAACACCAAATAAAAATTTAAATAAATTTTTTCATTTGATGGTTAACAATATTTCATAAAAGTATTTTTATATTTTCCAACATAGCAAAGCAATATATTATACTGTTTCATTTGATTATTTTTTATTGCCCCACCATTAAATCACATTAAAATATAAATAACCAACTGACTTTAAATGAACTTTTAGGTAGTTAATTATAAAACTAACAAACATTTTTTAATTAGCATCTATAGATATATTATTATCAAAAATTAAAATTCACTAATAAATTATGGGCAATTATATAAACAAAAAATATTTAATAGTTACACTATTGTTAGCTTCTGCTAGAATCTCTTCAATCATATTTAAAGCAATGGGTGATAAGTAACCATGAAATTTATTTCGTTCAACATTAATGGTCTAAGAGCACGTCCTCATCAACTGGAAGCGATTATCGAAAAGCATCAACCTGAAGTGATCGGGTTACAAGAGACGAAAGTCCATGACGATATGTTCCCTTACGAGGAAGTCAGTAAATTAGGCTACCATGTTTATTATCACGGACAAAAAGCCCACTACGGTGTGGCATTACTGTTAAAAAATGAGCCAATCGCTGTCAGAAAAGGCTTCCCTACTGACGATGAAGAAGCACAGCGCCGTATTATCATGGCGGATATCCAAACTAATGAAGGTATCCTCACTGTCGTGAATGGCTACTTCCCTCAAGGAGAAAGCCGTGATCACCCAACCAAATTTCCAGCAAAAGAAAAATTTTACCGTGATCTACAAGATTATGTGACATCAACGCAAACTGCAGATTCTCAACTACTCATCATGGGTGATATGAATATCAGCCCAACCGATCTAGATATTGGTATTGGCGATGTCAACCGCAAACGCTGGTTAAAGACAGGTAAATGCTCATTCTTACCTGAAGAGCGTGAATGGTTAGAGAGATTACTGGGTTGGGGGCTTGTAGACACTTACCGTGAACAGCATCCTGATACCACTGACCGTTATTCTTGGTTTGATTATCGCTCCAAGGGTTTTGATGATAACCGAGGACTGCGTATTGACCTTCTGTTAGCGTCTAAAAAGCTCGCAAGCCGTTGTCGTGCCACTGGTATCGATTACGACATTCGTGGAATGGAAAAACCGTCTGACCATGCACCTGTTTGGGCTGAATTTGATCTGACTAAATAAGCTCGACAAAATTATTCGCTTTTAGGACAGCACGATTTTGTCCTAAAAGCTTTTTACCTTATGCTTTGCACTTGGCCGTTTTTTACATCAGTCCTTGGTGTAAGCTAAAATCGATTAACCATCCCACGAGATAAAGTGCAGATAAACAGCCTCCCGCTGTCGCCACCTTTCCATGACAAACAAATGGCTGCGCCATAAATTCTACTGATAATGCGCTCAATGCCGCCTCTGCATCTCGATGAGTTGTGGCTTGTCGTTTGGGTAATAGATTTAACGCATGAAGAATGAATGCCCCTGAACAAATAGAACCTATATGCTGCCTTGATGGTTCCAAATTGAACGATGACAAAAAGTTAGGGTTAACAAGCGCTTTTGGAACATCTCCTTGTCACTACTAAAACGCTTTTTCAAACTCTTTTAGCGATAAACACGAATTGCCTGATAACACTTATTTTGATGAGGCAGATTTATTTGCTTTACTGGCACCAGAGGCTTTTTTCGAGCTCTTTTTCATTCCTTTTGCATTGGGCGGAGGCGGTAGTTCTCGAAATGCACGAAGATTGGTATATTGTCTCGCTTGCTGAATCAAATTAATCAATGTTTGGCTTAACGGTTGCATAAAATCATCATAGCGCGTTTGCTTTTCACTGATCTGCGTGAGTCTTGATTCCCAATGAGCAGTCATATCAGGTAGTGTCGCCATATCTGGTAAAACGTGGATCAACGCTCGCCCAGCGGGAGAAGCATGGATATAGCGCCCTTTTTTAAAGAGAAACTGGCGCTTAAAGAGTAGATCGATAATGCCTGCACGGGTCGCTTCGGTCCCTAAACCATCGGTTTCACGCAATACTTTTTTTAATGCTTTATCTTGTACAAAACGCGCAATACCTGTCATGGCGGATAATAAGGTTGCATCCGTAAATGGTCGTGGAGGTTGGGTCTGTCGTTCGACCACTTCCCCTTTTTCGCATAAAAGATCATCGCCTTTCTTCACAATTGGCAATGGCATCCCATCGTTTTCTGCATCACGTTCTTTGCTGCCTAATACCACGCGCCAACCCGCTTTGGCAAGAAAACGGGCTTTCGCATTGAACTTGCCATTTTCGATATCTAAATCGATAGTACATTTGCGATAAACCGCATCAGCCATAAATTGAATAATGTACTGACGAGCAATCAGTTGATAAACATTGCTTTCATTTTCAGTTAAACGCACCGCCGCCGTTTTTGCTGTTGGAATAATCGCATGGTGCGCATCCACTTTTTTGTCATCCCAGCAACGGTTTTTCTTATCGAGTTCAGGTAATTCGAACTCCGTTAATTCGGGTTGGTGTACAGCAATTGCATTCAATACGGCATGGCGCCCAGCAAAATGCTCATCAGGCAGATAGCGACTATCTGAACGTGGATATGTGATAAGTTTATGGGTTTCATACAGTTTTTGGCAAATATCGAGGACCTCTTGGGCACTCAGTCCATATTTTTTGGCAGCTTCAATTTGTAATGCGGATAAAGAAAACGGTAGCGGCGCAATTTCAGACTCTTTTTTGTCCTGATATTGCGTGACAATTGCCGGCTTTCCTTCAATACGCGAAATCACATGTTCCGCTAACGGACGGTGGATGAGACGCCCTTCTTCATCTTGAAAATCGATGCAAGATTCACTCGGCTGCCAAATTGCCACAAAACGCTCATCTTTCGGTGTCACAATATGTGCTTTGACTTCAAAAAAATCTTTTGGAATAAAGTTTTCTATTTCTTCATCACGTCTAACGACTAAACCTAAGACGGGTGTTTGAACACGTCCAACAGAAAGCACACCTTGATAGCCACCTCGTTGCCCCAACAACGTATATGCACGGGTCATATTGATCCCATACAGCCAATCAGCACGAGCTCGGGCTAATGCAGAGACGCATAACGGAATAAATTCACGGTTTTCACGCAAGCGGTCGATAGCACGCTCAACAGCTTGAGGGTTTAAATCGTTAATTAAGCAACGTTTTACATTTTTACGCTTTTCCGGATCAAGTTTGAAATAATCCAAGACTTCATCCACCAGCAGCTGCCCTTCTCGATCAGGGTCTCCGGCATGAACAACGACGCTCGCTTGCTTCAAGAGAGCATCGATAGTATTTAGTTGCTTGGTTACTGCGGAACGAGGCTTCAACTGCCATTTTTCAGGAATAATGGGCAAGTCTTGCAAATTCCAACGGGCATAGCGCGGATCATAAGCGTCCGGTTCTGCTTGTTCTAAAAGATGTCCAATGCACCATGTGACCATTTGGTCATCACCACATTGAATAAAGCCATCCCCTTTACGATGGGGTTTTGGCAGTACATCCGCAATTGCCCGTGCAAGGCTGGGCTTTTCCGCAATAAACAAACGCATAGATTAATCTATCACTTCAATTAAAGGTACATTGTCCTGTGGGGGTAATAATTTCCCGATAGACTGTAACAAAACACCTTGCTGCTGTGCAATGTCTTTAATTTTAGTAACTTCCGATGGTTTAATCGCGATGAGCAAACCACCTGAGGTTTGAGGATCACACAACAATTTGCGTTGCATGTCGCTCATTGGACCAATCAAGTGACCGTAGCTATCAAAGTTACGTTGAGTACCACCTGGTACACAGCCCGCTTCAATATATTTCTCAACATCCGCTAATTTTGGCACCTGACTGAAGGCAATTTGAGCTCGAACGCCTGAACCTTCACAAATTTCACTTAAATGCCCAAGTAAACCAAAACCGGTCACATCCGTCATTGCAGTCACACCGTCTAATGGTGCAACAACCGCGCCGAATTTATTCATCTGACACATAGTTTCCGCAGCAAGATGCTCATGCTCGGGTGCCAAAGCCCCTTTTTTCTCTGCGGTGGTCAACACGCCAATACCAAGCGGTTTAGTTAAAAACAATTCGCAATCTGCACTCGCTGCACTGTTTTTCTTCACATAATCTGTATTTACCACCCCAGTTACCGCCAAACCAAAAATAGGTTCCGGTGCATCAATGGAATGACCGCCAGCTAATGAAATACCCGCATCAGCACATGCTGCACGCCCACCTTCAATCACGTCACGCGCCACTTCAGGTGGCAATTTTGCAATAGGCCAACCTAGAATGGCAATCGCCATAATCGGCTTTCCGCCCATCGCAAAAATATCACTGATCGCATTAGTCGCCGCAATGCGTCCAAATTCAAATGGGTTATCCACGATTGGCATAAAGAAATCTGTGGTACTGATAATACCAATGCCATTACCTAAGTCATAAACCGCCGCGTCATCTTTGGTTTCATTGCCCACTAATAAATGGGGATCATGGAATTTAGCTTGCTCAGTATGCAAAATTTGTTCTAATACTTTAGGTGCGATTTTACATCCACAGCCTGCACCGTGACTGTATTGGGTCAATCTAATTTTTTCTGTCATTGTCTATCTCTTTAGAAATATGTCACAAAACCTGTCATATCAGGTTGCTGAGCTTTTGCAGGTGCCTTTAATTCTGGCGTTCCCAAGTAAAGAAAGCCGACAATATGGTCATTCTCTTCACAGCCTAACCCTTCCCGCACAATCGCATCTTCTGTCCATGAACCTGAACGCCAGATACCGCCAAACCCTTGTGCTAACGCCGCCATCTGCATTGCTTGAACCGTACAGCTTGCTGCAACAATTTGTTCCCACTGAGGGACTTTTGGGTGATCTTTTACTTTTGCAATGACAGTAATGATAAGAGGTGCACGAAATGGTGCATTGCGCGCTTTTTCTTCCACTTCTGCCCCAAGTTTACCTTCCACTGCGGCTTTTTCGAGCAACTGACTAAAGCGGGTAATTCCTTCATCTTGCATCACAACAAAATGCCATGGCTTTAACGCGCCATGATCCGGTGCTCTCATCCCAGCGGCAAGAATATTTTCGAGTTGTTCGCCTTGCGGCGCAGGTGAGGTTAAACGTGAAGCTGAACGACGGTTCAACAAAAGGGTTAATGCATCCATATTGATCTCCGATTAAGAGTAAGCTGATGTAGTGCACAGCAAAATAGAAATACCATCAGGCTATTGTACAATGCTCGCAATGGTTTTGTTATGAATAATCCTGTATTACATTATTTGGTATCTGTCATCGTTTGATACTGTATAGGATTAAATCTATTGATTAATCTATCTATTAATCAACCATCAAATAAATGATATTCTAAATCATTCGCGTGCCATTTTATGCCGCCAACCTTGATTGATATCCTCACACTGGAGAAAAAATGCGACAACTCTGGGATATTTTCGCCACAGTCTTTAAGTTTAGCTGGCGAATCATTAATTTCATTCGACAATTTATTTTCAACGCAATTTTCTTCGTGTTGTTATTTTTAGTGATCGGCGCCTATTCTCTATTGCAAACGGACAGTAAGCCAGAGAAAAACTATTTTGGTGCACTGGTCGTTGATCTTCAAGGTATCGTTGTTGACCAAGTTTCATCGCCTGATCCTTTTGGTCGTATGAGTCGTGAATTATTAGGTAGCTCTAATAACCTCATGCAAGAAAACTCGCTGTTTGATATCGTCGACACTATTCGTACTGCTGCCAATGATGATCGCATTACAGGATTAATATTGCGTTTAGATAATTTAGTCAGCGCAGATCAACCCTCTATGGCATACATTGGTAAAGCCATTGAAGAATTTAAAGCCTCTGGAAAATCCGTCTATGCCATGGGCGACAGCTACACCCAAGCTCAATATTATTTAGCAAGCTTCGCCGATGAAATTTACCTTGCACCTCATGGTACAGTGGGCATTTACGGTTTCTCAACCGATACACTGTATTACAAGTCGTTATTAGAAAAACTGAAAGTCAGTAGCCATATCTTCCGTGTCGGTACCTATAAATCTGCGGTAGAGCCGATGATGCGCGATAATATGTCCCCTGAAGCCCGAGAAGCAAACCTGCTCTGGCTAACCACTCTATGGGATAATTATTTAGGATCAATCGCACAAAACCGCAAAACCCAGGCAGAACACATTTTCCCGGGTGCCGATAAGCTAATTGCCCAACTCCGCCTCGTGAAAGGTGATACCGCACAGTATGCCTTACAACAAAAATTGGTGGATAAGATCTACACCCGAGAGCAAGCTGAGAACGTGTTCTCCAACCAATTTGGTTGGAATAAAGACGATAAAACGTTCAATGGTATCAGCATTTATGATTATTCCACCCAAATCGCCGATACCAGCAACAGCGAAGGTAATATCGCAGTGATTGTGGTACAAGGTGCCATCATGGATGGACCACAAACACCCGGTATTGCTGGTGGAGAAACCCTTGCTGCCCAAATTCGTGATGCGCGATTAAACGACAATATCAAAGCTATCGTATTACGGGTCAATAGCCCAGGAGGAAGCGTCAGCGCCTCTGACTTAATTCGTAATGAATTAGCCGCAGCCCGTGCGGCGAAAAAACCTGTTGTGGTTTCTATGGGGGGTATGGCTGCATCCGGCGGTTATTGGATCTCAACGCCTGCGGACTACATTATTGCCAGCCCAAGCACACTAACAGGCTCCATTGGTATTTTTGGCGTGATCAACACCTTTGAGAATTCACTCGAATCTATCGGTGTTTACACCGATGGCGTCTCAACTTCACCATTGGCGGGCGTTTCAGTCACTAAAGGGATCAGCCCACAATTTGCTGATATGATGCAAATTACTATCGAAAACGGCTATCAAACCTTCATCGGCTTAGTCGCTCAATCACGCCATAAAACGCCAGAAGAGATAGATAAAATTGCTCAAGGTCGCGTTTGGATTGGGAAAGACGCACTAAAAATAGGTTTAGTTGACCAATTAGGTGATTTTGATGATGCTGTCGCAAAAGCAGCTGAACTAGCGCAAGTGAAATCAGTTGAATTGGATTGGATGCAGCCTGAACTCTCCTTTATGGATCAATTAATCCTTGAAGTGACTAACAATGTTCAAGTCATGATGCCTGACGCATTGCAAGCTTTCCTACCGCCAGCCGCGGTGACGGATATCCGCCGCCAAGCACAGTTTTTCTTGAAAATGAATGATCCGCAAAATCGTTATGCTTTTTGTTTAAACTGCGCGGAAATTAACTAACTGTCGCCCCCTCTATGGTCATCATAGAGGGGATACCTTAAAGGGAAAATACCTAGCGTAAAGCGTTCTTGCCATCACAACAATCTGCAATATATTGTTTTATCCATAGATTATCTCCGGCAAATAAGCCAAAATCCTTATAATCCAAATTATTCACACACAGAACTTCATCTGTCATCGTCAGGTAACAAAATGCAGAAGAAATCGATTTATGTCGTTTATACGGGTGGCACCATCGGTATGCGCCACTCTCCGCAAGGTTATATTCCCGTTTCAGGTCACTTACAAGCCCAGCTAGCGCAAATGCCCGAATTCCATCGCCCTGAAATGCCAACATTTACGATTCGGGAGCATCAACCATTAATCGACTCTTCGGACATCACACCCGAAGACTGGCAGAATATCGCCGATGACATCAGCGAAAATTATGATAAATATGATGGGTTTGTGATTCTACATGGTACGGATACCATGGCATTTACCGCCTCTGCGCTTTCATTCATGTTCGAAAATCTTAAGAAACCGATCATAGTGACAGGGTCACAGATTCCACTCGAAGCACTACGTTCCGACGGGCAAACCAATCTACTCAATGCACTTTATTTAGCGGCAAACTATCCTATTAATGAAGTCGGTTTATTCTTCAATAATAAATTGTATCGCGGTAACCGCACCGTAAAAGCACATGCTGATGGTTTTGAAGCGTTTACATCACCAAACTGTTCACCTTTGATGGAAGCAGGGATCCACATCCGTACCTTCAATACTTGCCCTGCTCCAATTGGTATTGGTGAACTCAAAACTCATCGTATTACTCCACAGCCGATAGGTGTTGTCACATTATATCCAGGGTTATCGATTGAAATCGTACGTAACATTCTTCAACAACCTGTAAAAGCGCTTATTTTACGTTCTTATGGTGTTGGCAATGCACCGCAACAACCTGAACTCTTGCGGATCCTTCGTGAAGCGACGTCACGCGGCATTATTGTGGTTAATCTCACTCAATGTATTTCAGGTCGCGTGAATATGGAAGGTTATGCTACCGGACATGCGTTAGCAGAATCTGGAGTGATTAGTGGTTTTGATATGACTTTTGAAGCCGCATTGAGTAAATTACATTATTTACTAAGCCAAGATTATACCACTGAGCTTATTCGCGAATTAATGCAAAATAACTTGCGTGGAGAGTTAAGCTACGCCGATGAGTAAGCCATAACCTACTGAGAGAAATGATGAAATCAGCGTTACTGTTAGTCGATTTACAAAATGATTTTTGCACTGGTGGTGCACTTGCGGTTCAACAAAGTGAACAGGTCATTGAAACAGCAAATCGTATGATTGATACTTGCCAAGCGCAAGGAACGACGGTGATCGCCAGCCAAGATTGGCATCCTGAAGATCATCTGAGTTTTGCCGTTAACTCAGGGCACCCTGTCGGCACACTGGGTGAATTAAATGGATTACCGCAAGTTTGGTGGCCTGAACACTGCATACAAGGTTCTCATGGCGCTGATTTTCATGCTCAACTTAATATCCACGCTATCCAAAAAGTCTTCACTAAAGGCGAAAACCCACAAGTGGATAGTTACAGTGCTTTTTTCGATAACGACCGTATCAGTCAAACGGAGCTGCATCCATGGCTCCAACAACAGGGAATTCGCCATTTAACCGTTATGGGAATTGCGACCGATTATTGCGTTAAATTTACGGTGTTAGATGCACTGAAATTAGGCTACTGCGTGGATGTTTTAGTTGACGGTTGTCGTGGTGTGAATTTAGCCCCAGAAGATAGTGAACTCGCCTTAGCAGAAATGCAAAATGCGGGCGCCAAGTTGATGAGCTTATCATTTTAAGCTTAAGCCGTTTTATCGTTGTCATTCTCAATTACCGCCCCATCCATTCATGGGGCGATATTATATGCTTAGTCGTTTTCTTGCGGTTTCAACGTTGCTAATCTATCCCCTTGAAACAGGGATTTTAATTCTTGCTTACTCTTCATTGTAATTTGACCATCTGTGCCAACAGTCATATGTTCCGCATCATGATTATGGCGAGATTGCCATAACATGACCATCTGCAATGTGTTTTCTTTCTGCTCAGGTGTCAACGGTACGCCATCAGGCCATTTACCTAATTCGACAGCCGTCACTAAGCGCTGATAAATTTCAGGGGTCATCACAGACAGTAGTTGTTCTATTTGTTGTGTATCCATTTCTACGCTCACGTTACGCCTCATAAAACGAATAAAGTGATAATGAAGATTATTTTAATTATATCTATTTAGCTGAATCGTTACTTCCGAGTGACAACTCGTGCTTCAGCAAGCTTCAGCAACCTACCCAACGGTCTTTTCGCCCGTTTTGTCATCTGTAAAGCTCAGTGATGCTGAATTAATGCAGTAACGCTGCCCAGTGGGTTGAGGTCCATCAGGAAATACATGGCCAAGGTGAGCGTTACAATGACCACAACGCACTTCAATACGATGCATTCCGTGGGAGAAATCTTCGATAAATTTTATCAAACTTTCATCTATCGGTTGAAAGAAGCTCGGCCAACCACAGCCAGCATCAAATTTTGTCTCAGAAAGGAATAAAGGTGTGCCACAACAGAGACATTCATACACGCCATCTTTACGGTTATGCAATAATTGACCACTAAATGGCGGCTCTGTACCAGCTTCCTGCGTCACATACAGTTGGACTTGGTTAAGCTTTGACAAATCAATAGTTTGCTTATCTTTATTCGACATCGATTACCTACTCTTTTTCAAAAAGGCGCTTGCTGAAGTCAGCATGCCCCTATTTCAAGCAACAAAAACTTAACAACGTTCAGTGAAAAACTATTCTAGACTATTAAGGTTAGAACTTTACGGTTTGATTTGTGATGAGTCTCACATATATCACTGAAGGATGGTTTCATTATGCTGAACAATCCCGATAATACGTGCGGCTGTATTTGCTGCTGAAGTGACTGACAAATATGCAGATAGTGGTTTCAGAATTGATTTTTTTCAATAATTGACACGATTCCGCTTGACGGCTGGCAAGGTTTTGGTAACTTTAAGTACATCTTAATTCACGAAATAAAATAGCTGGTGGAAATACTATGACTATCAAAGTAGGTATTAATGGTTTTGGTCGTATCGGCCGTATCGTTTTCCGTGCTGCACAAGAGCGTTCTGACATCGAAATCGTTGCTATCAACGACCTGCTCGATGCAGAGTACATGGCATACATGTTGAAATACGACTCAACTCACGGTCGTTTCAACGGTACTGTTGAAGTTAAAGATGGTCACTTAGTTGTTAACGGTAAAAAAATCCGTGTTACAGCAGAGAAAGATCCTGCAAACCTGAAATGGAACGAAGTCGGTGTTGATGTTGTTGCTGAAGCAACAGGTATCTTCCTGACTGACGAAACTGCTCGTAAACACATCCAAGCAGGCGCGAAGAAAGTTGTGTTAACTGGTCCTTCTAAAGATGACACTCCAATGTTCGTTATGGGCGTTAACCACAAAGCTTACGCAGGTCAAGAAATCGTTTCTAACGCATCTTGCACAACTAACTGCTTAGCTCCACTGGCTAAAGTTATCAACGACAAATTTGGTATCGTTGAAGGTCTGATGACCACTGTTCACGCAACAACAGCGACTCAAAAAACTGTTGATGGTCCTTCACACAAAGACTGGCGTGGTGGTCGTGGTGCTTCTCAGAACATCATCCCATCTTCAACAGGTGCTGCTAAAGCTGTAGGTAAAGTTATCCCTGAGCTGAACGGTAAACTGACTGGTATGTCTTTCCGTGTTCCAACTCCTAACGTTTCTGTTGTTGACCTGACTGCACGTCTGGCAAAACCAGCAACTTACGCTCAAATCTGTGATGCTATCAAAGAAGCAGCTGAAGGCGAACTGAAAGGCGTTCTGGGTTACACCGAAGATGACGTTGTATCTACCGATTTCAACGGCGAAAAACTGACTTCAGTATTCGATGCTAAAGCAGGTATCGCACTGAACGACAACTTTGTGAAACTGGTTTCTTGGTATGACAACGAAACTGGCTACTCTAACAAAGTTCTAGACCTGATCGCTCACATCTCTAAATAAGAGTTGTTACGCAATTAGTGTGACTGAGCCGCCTTTTGGCGGCTCTTTTGTATCCTTCGTACACGCAAAATTAAAGCCCAGCTCAATATACTCCAAGCTGCGTCTCCCGCTTCACTCAATGCAACTTGCAGTATCGTGAGTTTGTTATATTGTTATTTCTAGTTACTGCCCTATTTATAGGCGCTGTTCTATTTATAGTCGCTGATTTAGGTCGTGATGATGGACCAACAACCACAGGCGCAAGACAATGCATGATAAAATTTTTGCTTTACCTGTTATCAAACAGCTTTCTCCTTATATTACCCAACGCCAACTTGGTGAGTTGCCACTCATCGTAGTTTCACATCCAAAAGTGCGTGGTGCAGTGAGCCTACAAGGTGCCCACTTAATTGACTGGCAACCCGCAGGTCAAAAACCCTGCCTTTGGTTAAGTCCGGAAAGTGCGTTTAAAGAAGGCGTGGCTATTCGAGGCGGTATTCCTATTTGCTGGCCATGGTTTGGTCCTGTAAATAGCCCTAGTCACGGTTTTGCCCGTATTTTACCTTGGCAATTTACCGCCCATAACGAACATGATTGTGGTGTCATTCTCACCTTTACCCTGACAGACAACGAATACACCCGCAAACTCTGGCCGCATGAGTTTACACTGATCCTACGTATGAAGCTTGGTGAAACCTGTGAACTTGAACTAGAAAGCTATGGGGATTTTGAAGCGACAGCGGCATTGCACAGTTACTTCAATATTAGTGATATTCAAAAAGCCACTGTGTATGGTCTCGGTGGACATTACATTGATAAAGTAGCAGATAGAGAAGCTTACATTTCTGAACCACTGAAATTCAATAAGCACACCGACCGCATTTATACTGAACCCGAAGAGTACAGTTTATTGCGTGATGATGGCTGGAATCGCACTATTGAGTTGCACCATTATCATCACAGCGATGTTGTGTGCTGGAACCCTTGGGCGGAGCTATCTTGCAGCATGCAGGATATGCCTAATAATGGTTACAAACAGATGGTTTGTGTGGAAACGGCTCGCATTCATATGCCAATGAAACCTGAAGCGCAAAGCCCTTCTCGCCTTTCTCTCGTGATGGTATGCCGCGAAAATAAACCTCAGCCACAGCAAGAATAACTACGCGTAAAATAATCGTAAGAATAAATGCAAAAATAAAACCCCAAAACAGCCTAGCCATTTTGGGGTTTTTCATTCTATTCCAGCGTATAAATTAGAAGGTGTAAGTCACACCACTCCACACAATACCAGAATAGGATTTGTTCACCATCGGGCTATCTTTCACTTCGTTAGACAGCTTATCAACACGTCCTAGTGCAAATAATGACCAGCTGTCAGTCATGCGATAGTTAGCTGATAATTCAACATAAGGTGTCCAACTTGAGTTTGGCTGGTAACGCTCTAAACCGCTTTTTGCGGACTCTTTCGAGGTCACTCCAAACTCATAACGGTTTAACTTCGCACTATCCCATTTAATACCAATCCCTGGGGTTAGTGACCAGTTATCGCCTTTAAATGCGTATAGATAAGCTGCTTCAGCACGCATGCCTTCGCTTTCCCATAACATATCGAGAGAACCATTGAAACGTAATGTTCCCCAATCCGCGTTATGTCTGTAGGTGACCCCCCCCCATCACAGTGTCACGACGACGATCTAGCTTACGCATATCTGCATTATCGTTATCTTTTGGCTTAAAGAAATGCGGATAGTAATATGCATCTAAAGAAAGTTGGTCTTCTTTATCATTCCACAAGTAGTAACCTACAGCTAATGTGCGGAAGTAGAAATTTTCACTCTCATAATTCACGACGGGAACTGGCGTAATATAATCGCTAGTTTTGATGCCTTTATAAGGCGTTGCTTGCGCTAATACGGAACCACCAACAGACCAAGTTCCAGCAAAAGCAGCGCTTGAAATCGCACTTAACGCAATGGCAAGTGTGGTCATTTTAACTGTTTTAGACATATTAAATTAAACCCAAATTATTCAAATGAAGTTAATAATAAACGATGAATAACGCAGGAGTATCCCCTACGTTAGTGAGATGGTTCACATTTAAAGCTAAATTGCATTCATTGTCTATCTTTCTCAGCAATGAATATAAGCTAAGCAAATGAAAAGTGATACTTATTCATTAAAAATCAATGGGTACACGACGTGCTAGTGCGCATAATAATTCGTAACCAATTGTACCCGCAAATTGTGCCACATCATCAACGGGTAAATTCTCACCCCATAGTTCTACGGGAGTGCCAATTGTTACTTCAGGGCAATCACTAATATCGATAGTCAGCATGTCCATGGAAACAGCACCTAAGAGTTCACAACGTCGCCCCTGACACCAAACAGGCGTGCCTGTCGGTGCATGGCGTGGATATCCATCCGCATAACCGCAGGCAACCGTTGCAATACGCATTGGTTTTTCTGAGGTGAACTTACTACCATAACCAATGGATTGACCCGCCTCGATATGGTGTATCGCAATAATCTCAGATTGTAAGGTCATTGCCGCTTTTAAATGATATTCGGCAATATCTGCCCACTTACCGCTTGGTGATGCTCCATACAGCACAATACCGGCTCGCACCCAATCATAATGTGTATTTTGATGCCATAACACCGCACCAGAATTTGCAATGCAAGTTGGTAACGATAACGATGAGAAATGTTGAATTTTTTCCAATGGGACTTGAGTTCCACCGGGTAAATCTGAATTGGCAAAATGGCTCATTAAAGTTACGTTCGCCACATTTGCCATGTGCGTCAGCTGATCCACAATATCGGAATATTCACTCACAGAGAATCCTAGGCGATTCATTCCACTATTCAGTTTAATGTACACAGAGATTGGCTGGCTCAATGTCGCTTGCTCAATTGCAGCTAGCTGCCAGCGGCTGTGCACACTGGTAGTCAGCTGATACTGATCAATAACCACTAAGTCTGCGGCTTGGAAAAAACCTTCTAGCAGCAGAATAGGACCTTGCCACCCTTCTTCTCGCAATAAAACCGCTTCATGCAGATCCAGAACAGCAAAACCGTCTGATGCTTTAAGCCCACGCCATATTCGTTTTATACCATGACCATAACCATCGGCCTTCATTACCGACCAGATCTTAGCCTGACCAATTTTCTGACGTATAACGGCTAAATTATGTTCTAAATTATGAGGATGAATAATTGCACGAATTGGGCGTGGCATTGCTATTCCTTATTATTGACATTTGAAATTGCTCAATTAACGCGCAGGCGATAAATGACCCGTATGGACTAATTTTGTATTAAAACCATCGGTATACCTGAACACAGACAAATCATCCGCAGCGATATCAGGCGTATTCCCTGAAATTAAATCAGCCAACAATTTGCCAGAGCCGCAAGCCATTGTCCAACCTAAGGTCCCATGCCCCGTATTCAGATATAAATTACTGAACTCTGTTGGTCCAACAATTGGAGTACCATCTGGTGTCATTGGTCGTAATCCTGTCCAAAATTGTGCTTGGCTAATATCTCCACCGCCTTGATATAAATCTTGCACAACCATTTTCAATGTTTCACAGCGTTTTTGTAGGACATCAAGATTAAACCCAACAACCTCAGCCATTCCTCCAACACGAATACGTTGGTCAAATCGTGTAACCGCAATTTTATAGGTTTCATCCAACACAGTAGAAACTGGCGCGCGTAATTCATTAATGATAGGCATCGTCAGTGAATAACCTTTCAGTGGATATACAGGGATTTTTACCAACTGCTGTAACATCTGAGTCGAATATGACCCCATAGCAACCACGTATTGATCTGCCAGCAAAATCTCACCGTTAACCTTAATACCGCTGATCCGTTTGCCATCTGTTAAAATCTGTTCAACATGGCATCCAAAGCGGAAAGTAACTCCGGCTTGTTCTGCCATTTTTGCCAATTTTTTAGTGAATTGCTGGCAATCCCCTGTTTCATCATTAGGTAGGCGCAAGCCCCCAGTGAGTTTATGTTTCACAAATTCTAACGCGGGTTCTGCGGTGACTAACTGTTCTGCGGTAAGCAATTCGTAGGGCACACCCTCTTGCTGTAAAACCGCAATATCATTTGCTGCGTTCTCAAACTGTTTTGCCGTTCTAAATAGCTGCAAAGTGCCGCCTTGACGCCCCTCATAACCAATTCCGGTGTCTGCCCTTAATTGGCGAATACAATCACGGCTGTATTCAGCAATCCGGACCATACGGCTTTTATTCATAGTGTAGTGCTGCATGTCGCAATTTTTCAGCATTTGCCACATCCAGCGTAATTGGAACAGGCTGCCGTCAGGTCTAATGGCCAAAGGCGCATGTTTTTCAAACATCCATTTTACAGCTTTAAGAGGGATCCCTGGCGCACCCCACGGTGTTGCATAACCCGGTGAGATTTGCCCTGCATTACCTGCGCTAGTTTCTTCTGCAACATCGTTCTGCCTATCAATAACACAGACTTCATGCCCTTCTTGTGCGAGATACCACGCAGTGGTAACACCAATAACGCCAGCACCCAAAACGAGAACTTTCATAGAGCCCCTCAAGAGAACAAAATGGATTTGTTATTAGCATAATATTCTAGTTTTTATTTTCCAATACAGTTGATTAACATTTTTAACAAAAAAGACAATAAAGCTGATTCAGTGGCTTTTAAATTTATAATGTGGCGAATTATTTCAGTTAAAAAAATACCAAGAATCCAGTTAAAATCATAAGTAATTGAAATTTATTTATTTAATTTAAAAATTAGTAGTCAAAAAAAACAAAATTCAACATTTTCTGCTTTAATTTGAAAATAATATTTTCTATACCAATTTATCCAAATCTATACCCTATTCATTTAATACCAAAAAATGGTGATTTTGTGGATTATTCAACTAAAACAGTTCGTATGATTGATATTTTCTATCTGGAATAAATTCAATAGGTTAAACGAAGAGGCGTAACAGGTTGAGAACGCGGCTTTGCTGGGACGATAAATGAGGCTCAGTAAAACTCTATTTTTATTAACTCATATTAACAATTAATAGCAACAAAAAAGCCAGCGCTAAAGCACTGGCTTCTGATTGAGCAAACGTTGAGGGCTAAATATTATTAGCAAGGTCTGATGGCATATTGCTTTGCATGTTATGCCAAATAATCCCACTGTCTTTACCGTAGTTTCTGACACACTCCATGACACGATCATAAGCTTGCTCGCGGCATAAATGACTTAATTGCTGATAAAAACTTAACGCTAAACGGCGAGCTTCTGGATTCGAGAAATAATAGCGTCCGACGCGCGTATACAACCCTCTTAGTCCATTAATGATTAAGCCGTAAATTGGGTTACCTGACGCAAATGCCAGACCTCGGAAAATGTTATAATCCAGATCGCTAAAAGCATCTGAACTATCTTCAACTTTGTCTTTACCGGCTAACACTTCCAATGCGGCTTCTGGATCATTGCGAAATGCGGTTCGAATAAAAATAGCAGCGATATTTGTACGTACTGCTAACAAGTTATCAATTAACTGAGGTACTCGGTCATGGTCTAACTTCGCGAGGGTTTCAAGGATATTTAACCCTGAGGTTTCCCAGTAGTTATTTACTTTGGTTGGCTTACCATGCTGAATAGTTAACCAGCCGTCACGAGCTAAACGTTGTAAAACTTCACGTAATGTAGTGCGCGTTACGCCTATTAATTCAGATAGCTCACGCTCCGCGGGTAAAATAGATCCTGGAGGAAAACGATTGTTCCAAATACTCTCAATAATGTACTCTTCCGCAAAACCTGCCGGACTTTGAGCTTTAATAACCATATTTTTATTATTCCAAACATTTTTAGACGGACTGCTAGAAATCATACCAGATTGTCACAATCTGAGATAGTTAGCTTTCTAATAAACCGTAGGTAAATCGTAAAAACCCTATATAATTAATGTATTATCTATTAGCAAATAAGCTTAAATTCTATAAAAGATAAGAGTAGTATGTAACACGCTATCACACAACACTCGCTAAAGAGGATTAAAAGTCATAATGGATTTTAGTTTAAGAAGAGCATTTTTGAAGAATTTTTTGGGAAATTCTCCAGATTGGTACAAACTTGCTATCATTTTGTTCTTAATAATAAACCCAATTGTTTTCTACTTTGTTAACCCATTCATCGCTGGTTGGCTGCTCGTCATCGAATTTATTTTCACGTTAGCGATGGCGCTAAAATGCTACCCGCTTCAACCTGGGGGGTTGTTAGCCATTGAAGCCGTACTCATTGGCATGACTAGCCCAGCTCAAATATCCCATGAAATTAGCAATAATCTTGAAGTGATTCTATTGCTAATCTTTATGGTGGCTGGCATCTACTTTATGAAGCAACTTCTACTATTTGTCTTCACGAAGCTGTTAATAAACGTCCGTTCTAAACGAATTTTAGCGTTGTCATTTTGCTTAGCAAGTGCGTTTTTATCTGCTTTCTTAGATGCCCTAACGGTTATCGCTGTGGTCATTAGCGTTTCTATTGGCTTCTACGCTATTTACCATCAATATGCCTCTAGCCAGCCTAGCAATACCGACCTACAAAACGATGCCTTCATTGATACTGCTGAGAAAAAACACACGTTAGAACAGTTCCGTTCATTTTTACGTAGCTTAATGATGCATGCAGGTATCGGTACAGCCCTTGGCGGGGTAATGACCATGGTCGGTGAGCCACAAAACCTGATCATCGCCAAACATGTTGAGTGGGACTTTATTACTTTCTACCTACGTATGGCACCAGTCACCATCCCTGTTTTCTTCTGTGGTTTACTGGTTTGTTTCCTCGTCGAGAAGTTTAAAATATTTGGTTATGGCGCTGAATTACCAGATTCCGTACGCCAAGTATTAACCGATCATGATAAAAAGATGAGTGCAAAACGTAGCAAGAAAGAACAAGCACAGCTGATTGTGCAAGGTCTTATCGGGATTTGGTTGATTGTCGCATTAGCATTTCACCTTGCTGAAGTAGGGCTCATTGGTCTTTCCGTAATTATCCTTGCCACGACATTCTGCGGGATCACTGAAGAACATGCTCTCGGCAAAGCGTTTGAAGAGGCATTGCCATTTACTGCTCTGCTCACGGTATTTTTTAGTGTTGTTGCGGTGATCATTGACCAGCAACTCTTCACACCATTTATTCAGTATGTACTGCAATCCTCTGAATCGTCACAACTCTCACTATTCTATTTATTTAATGGATTACTTTCAGCCGTCTCCGATAATGTGTTTGTTGGAACGGTATATATCACTGAAGCCTTAAAAGCAGCAAATGCAGGGTTAATTTCAGCCGAGCAATATCAGCACTTAGCCGTGGCGATTAACACCGGAACAAACTTACCGTCGGTCGCAACACCAAACGGGCAAGCCGCATTCCTGTTCCTGCTAACTTCAGCCCTTTCCCCATTGATCCGCCTTTCTTATGGACGCATGGTATGGATGGCGCTGCCATTTACTATCGTGATGACAGTCGTTGGTTTGCTTGGGGTTGAGTTGTGGTTAATCCCACTAACCGATGGGATGGAAAGTATTGGTTTAGTTACCATCCCTCGCTAATGAATTTTGATAACCCCTTTTGTTGACTCAAAGCCGCATACTTATGCGGCTTTTTTTGTAATAAAACGTAAAAACTAAGCTAATCTTATTCTAATCTGATTTTGCTGCTTTTTTTATCACCCAGATAGAGGCAGAATAAGCCAATTATTAATGAAGGGAATTAATTATGTTCAGATTTTTTAATTACTGTTCTCAAGGACGGTCAGCTTGGCTACTCATGGCATTCACAGCTTTTATGCTTGAATGTGCAGCACTGTACTTCCAGCATATTATGAAGCTACAACCATGCGTAATGTGCATCTATGAGCGCGTTGCATTGATGGGAATTATTGCAGCGGGTTTAATTGGGGCGATAGCACCTAAAAGCACCATTGTTAAAGTAATTGCAATTGTGATTTGGCTGTATGCCGGTTGGCGTGGGCTAGACCTGTCATGGGAACACACCATGCTGCAACTTTATCCGTCGCCTTTTGCATCTTGTGACTTCTTCGTGAATTTCCCAGATTGGTTGCCACTGCAAGAATGGGTTCCTTCTGTGTTTGAAGCAACAGGTGATTGTGCAGTAAGACAATGGGCATTCTTAGGCTTAGATATGCCGCAATGGTTAGTGGGTATTTTTGTTGCCTATATCTTAGTTGGCGTGATTGTCGCTATCAGCCTATTCTTCCCAAGTAAAAAATAACCTTTCTTTTCGCCCATCAATTTTATTTGATGGGCGTCTCAAGTTTTAAATGCAGGCTCCATTTCGGATGACCGATACCGTGCAACGCCGCCCATTAGCAAACTGGCAAACGGGGGTTTTTTCACCATTTAATTCTAAATTCAATGAAGGTAATCCACCCGCAGAAGTGCAGGCTTCTTGCGCACCTGGTCCTAAATTCACAACTTGCTGTGCATATTGAGAACCGGCGGTTTCTGCTCTTGTCATCTGACTGTTTTCCGAGCTACCGCACGCTGAAAGCAAAACGGCTAACGCCGTAACGGATCCCATTGCCATCACTGTTTTTAACAGCGATTGACCTTTCCTTTTCATTTTCTTTCTCCAACAGTATCAGCGCTGTCTCAGTTCCCTTAATGGGTGCCACTCTTAGAAAACAGGTTGATGACTAAAACACCAGTTATAATTAATAGCATACCAATAATTGCGGGTAAATCGAGTTTTTGGTTATAAATATAGATGGCAGCCACAGAAACCAACACAATCCCAAGACCGGACCAAATGGCATAGGCAATCCCCAGCGGCATCACCTTCACAACCTGAGAAAGCCCCCAAAAAGAGATGGCATAACCAATGACTACCACTAAGGATGGCCAAAAACGGCTAAAACCATCTGATGCTTTTAGTGTCGTCGTCGCAATAACCTCTGCAATAATGGACATTAGTAAAAAGCCCAATCCTTTCATAATTCACCTTTATTTATTGATTAACCTAATATTTGGCAGAAATTTAGCACACCAAAAAGCACCATACTAACCTTTAATTAGTATAGTGCTGATGAATAAAGAAGACTTAATGATTGGCAGGCACTAACTGTTTTTCTTTGAATGCTGACGTATAACGTAAGTAGATAAACAAGCACCAAGCGAGAGCTAAGATACTAATAATTGCGCCTACGTAACCAATATTAGTCATTCCCATATGGGTAATAACTTGATTGCCCAATAACGCACCTGCGCCAATACCGATATTATATAATCCCGAGAAAATTGACATTGCCACATCCGTTGCATCCGGCGCTAAATCAAGGACTTTAACTTGGATGCCAAGGCTGATACACATAATCGCAATTCCCCAAAGTACACAAATACCTATAAGTGTCCAAACATCACCACTTAATGGCATAAATAGTGCTAAACAGAGTGTAATCAAAATAATCGATGCAGGTAAAAATGTCAGTGTAAAACGGCTACTGTATCGACTAAACAATACACTACCGAAAATGCCCGAACCGCCAAAGATTAACAATAATACAGTGGCAAAATTTTGACTCTGTAAGGCGACATCACGCACAAATGGTTCAATATAACTGTAGGCAGTAAAATGCGCCGTAATCACGATCGTGATCAGGACAAACACTCCAATTAAAGCTGGGCGTTTAAAAATAATCGGTAAGCTTTTTAAAGACCCTGAATGTTCACTCGGTAAACGCGGTAAAAATCGCAATAATGCAATCATCGTTAATAATGCCAACACACCGATACACAAGAATGTTACTCGCCAGCCCATCCATTGCCCGATAACACGGCCTAGTGGTAGCCCCAAAACAGTCGCTAAGGCTGTTCCCGTTGCAAGTAAACCCAATGCTTGCGCTTTTTTGCCCGCAGGAGCGACTCGGATTGCCAATGATGCGGTGATAGACCAAAACACAGCATGGGATAATGCAATACCAATGCGTGCAACAATCAACACTTCAAAATTCCATGCAATCCCACACAGAATATGACTAAGAATAAAGATAACAAATATGCACCCCAATAACTTTCGCCGTTCAAATTTTCCCGTCATTAACATCAAAGGGAGGGACATCACTGCGACAACCCACGCATAAATCGTGATCATTAGCCCTGTATGAGCCACTGTCATATGAAAACTTTCTGCGATATCACTCAGTAATGCGACAGGAACAAATTCGGTGGTATTAAAGACAAAAGCTGCAACGGAGAGCGCCAATACACGGATCCATGCAGTGCTTCGAGAAACCTGAGACATGGTTTACGACATCCTGTTGAAGATAATTAAGACCAATAATAGCCTTCAGTTCATTTTTGTGAATAATATCACACTCGTCATTCATCTTTAAAGGATTGAAAACTATTGTTTTCAGACTCTTTTCTTATAGAAGAACTATTATTTCTCTCTTATTTTCATACCTGTTTGAAAAGCGACAGAATCATTTCTTCTATGCTACAATCTGCAAATTACTTTTTATTCTTACAGGAATTCCTAAATGAAAACCCATTTTCCAACTGAGCCCGATGTAAACTCTTTAGCTGACGAAGTAACCTGTTTAAAAAATCTTGTTACTCACATGCTTAAAGCTATCGGTCAAGCTGATGCGGGTAAGATTCTGATCAAAATGCAGCGCGAAGTCGCTTCAATGGAAGATGAGAATCAAGCTGAGACCTACAAAAACATCTTAGAACAAATTAAGACAGGTTATCGTCAATAGGCATTTAGCGATAAATGCGATTCAGCCCATTAAATAAGAATGGTCTCCTAAAGTGCACAAAAAACTAAGTTTTGCTTATTCGGATCCTTTATCTTTGATCCCGAATTAAACCATTCTTTATTCATTTAGCTCCCCCTTCAAGTCCCTATGAAGGGGGCTTTTTTTTTGCCCAAACTTACCCATTACTCAAAAAAAACGCCACTCTTTCGAGTAGCGCTTTGGTTTATATCCTGTCTATCTTGATGACTAAACTTGGTCCCTCTTAAATCGGACCTAAATTTGTCACCACTGCATACACGATCGAAATAATAGAAATAATGACCCATGTTAAAACCAGAGGCCAAATAAACTTCAACCACTTGGTATAAGGAATCTTCGATGTCGCCAATACGGCCATCAAAATACCAGATGTTGGGTTAATACAGTTTACAACCCCCTCACCCATTAGTACGGTCTGTACGGTAGTTTGGCGAGTAATTTCTAACAAATCCCCCATTGGGGTGAAAATAGGTACTAAAACTGCTGCTTCACCCGATCCTGAAGAGATAAAGAAGTGCATAATCGCCGCAGTACCAAACATTGAAAGTGCAGATAACGTTTTTGGTAATCCGTCCATCAAAGAGATAATCGAATTTACAATCGTGTCTAAGATCATACCGTCAGCAAGTACAATCGCAATCGCTCTCGCCATACCGACAATAAATGCGCCGCCAACCATACCTGCGCAGCCTTTCAGGAAACCTGTCGCAATATCGTTCGCCGACATTCTATTCAACACACCCACGCCCACACCTAAGATGATAAACATCGCCATCATCTCTTTTTCACCCCAGCTCCATTCAATGGCACCAAAAATGAAGCCAATTAAACAAAATGCGGCGTAAGATAAGGTGATAACGTGGCGTAAAGAAATTTTTGACGTCTCAAATTGACTGTCATCGATTTCAACGTCAGGGCGAACCATTCCCTGACGACGGCATTTTTTAGCATACAGAGTTAAGAAGATAATCCCTGCGATCACAAAGCTAATATATACAACCGTACGGAAGCCAAATGCCGATAACAGGGGAACATCCGCTAACCCTTGAGATAAACCAACAGTCATCGGAGCCATAACGGATGCGTTAAAACCGGAATATGCAGCAACGTAAACAATCGCCGCACCAAACTTGTCATCCATCCCGACTGATTTTGCCACCAATAACCCTATAGGGACGAAGGCAATAATTGAGTTCACAACAATACCTGTGGTGCCTAGAATCGAGAAAACAACAAAGAAAATCGTGATTAATAAAAAGTCATTAAGTTTTTTACTGCGTGAAATATTACTCAGGACTTTATTAATGGCCCCAGTCGTTTCAAGCAGATGTAAAGCGCCCCCAGTAAAGATAATCAAGAAAATAATGGGCGCGGCTTTAACTAATCCATCGGCGATAGAAGTAAAGACTTGTCCTGGCAATACGCCGTGCTGTTCCGGTAAACGTTCATAACTCCCAGGAATGGTATAAGAGCTCTTAACTTGAGTCTCGACCCCATCTTTGATGGTTGTGATAACTTTAGTTTCTGATGCGTATTGACCAGCTGGCACAATCCATGTCGCAATGGCTGCCGCTACTAAGATGAAAAAGAGCAATACATATGGGTTTATCCCATCAGAACGTTTTTTTTGTGGTGTTGTCGATGTTGTTGATGTTGTTGCCATAGACTTATCCTGTTGGATTATTATTTATTTTGTGGGTCATGATTACTGCGTAATACGCGTTAATACATTAAAAAATAACTGTGCACGCTCAGTTAAAGAAGGGATCTCAAGATATTCTTTGTCACTATGTTGATAGCCACCGATCGGTCCCAAACCATCCACTGTTGGTGTTCCAACTCCCGCTGTAAATGAAGCATCAGAGCCACCACCAGTAGAAACATCTTCCAGTGTAATTGCTAGTTTATTGGCTTCTTGTTTGATGATGTCGATGAGCTCAACACTTTCTACCGTTTTTGCCATCGGAGGACGGTTAATTCCCCCCGTCAGAGAAAGCTGGATACCCTCTAGTACAGGTTGGCTACAAACTTCGCGGACTTTTTTATCAATTTCAACACCTTGCTGCTCTGAAGAGATCCGCACATCAATCTCTGCACGGGCATTTGGCGCAACCGTATTCACAGATGTTCCACCCGAGATCAGCCCCACATTGACCGATAAGCCTTTATCATGCTGAGACAGAGCATGTAAGCTCTGGATTTTGTAGGCCAGCTCTTGAATTGCACTAATTCCAGCTTCTGGTGCAATTCCTGAGTGGGATGCTTTTCCTTGAATCGTCAGAACATAAGTTCCTACACCACGACGTGCACTTACAATGGCGCCATTTGCGCGAGCGGGTTCCATCACTAAGGCATAGCGTTTGCCCTTGGCGCATTGCTCAATTACAGTGCGTGATGAAATTGAGCCAATTTCTTCGTCACAGTTCAGCAGAACTTCAATTTTTTTATAACGCTCATCTTGTGTTGCATAGAGCTGCTTAATGACCTGATGCACCATAACATGGCTGCCTTTCATGTCGATAACACCCGGCCCATAAGCTCTATCGCCCTCAATACTGAATGGTCTTTCCGCAACAGTACCTTTTGGAAAAACTGTATCAAGATGCAGTAAAATTAAAATTTCAGGCGTGGTAGTTGGATAATAAATACGGTAGTTATTCCCTAATTTTTCATTTGGAATAACTTCAACTTCAAAGCCCATTGATTGATAGCGTTCGCACCAAAATGCGGCATGGTTATCAACACCCTCTTTATCGTATGAACCTGACTCGATATTAACGACTTGCTTCAATAAATTCAGCATCTCAGTTTCGTGTGTTAAAAAGTCATTGTGCATGTTGGTTTCCTATCATTTATTATTTTATGGCGAGTTATTTCAAATCTGAAATACACGCAGAACGATGTGCTTTTTATTCAAAATAAAATGAAGTATTTATCAACTATAAATGACAATGCTGATTAACATTCTTTTTGCGCGTAAAACCGCCACGCTGGATATGCATAAATATTGAATATACATCTTGCAGGTGTGAAAAAAGAATTTAAACCAAAGGAAACAACCTTATGATAATACGGCATTCACCTTGAATAAAAAGGATACTTTTGCACCATATCACAATAGATAAATAAATTACAAACAATTATAACTGCATATTTATGCAATAATTTTTAATTTTTAAAAAAGTAATAGTTACAATAATGAACAATAAAACTATATAAAATATAGTTGTTGATAACAAAAAATAATTGGAATTCATTAATCCTATCATGTTGATTTTAGTTAACCATAAATAATCAACATTATGCAGAATATTAATCTTCCCCATCTATAGGACTTAATACAAATAAAGTGTACGGGATTTGTTTCACTTATCTCTATTTAAATAATCACAAAGAAGTATTTAGTCTATTTATTCGACATAATGACAGTAAATAAGCACCAACACCTCGAAAATATACGCAAACTTTAAACTGTTCGTTTAACGCTTTTCAATCAGTTGACATCGGTTTTTTTGGTATGCTGATTTGAGTGTTTACAGCATAAAATGCGCCATGCTTTTCCTGCCTTGATTCTAAATCTTGCTGGCACAATTTGCTGGAATAGTTAGATAAAATGATAAATAAAATTCTTCGGCGGTGAGTCTTTGGTAGGTAATAAAAAAGGGAAACATAACGTTTCCCTTTTACATTGATAGCATAAACTCGCTGTACGACTATTTCAGGTATTGCCCTGAACGTAATGCTTCAATACGTTTGTCTAATGGTGGGTGAGATAAAAATAGTTCGCTGAATGCCTTTCCGCGGCCATTAATACAAAATGCCATTAAACGCCCTTCTTCTTGCGGCTCATAGCTCGTTTTCAGGCGCTGCAACGCAGCAATCATTTTCTCTCTACCCACTAATTTGGCAGAGCCTGCATCCGCATGGAATTCACGGTAGCGAGAGAACCACATAGTAATAATGCTCGCTAAGATACCAAACACGATCTCTAATACCATTGACACGGCAAAGTAAACCATTGGGTTGCCATTGCTGCTTTCACTTTCGCTGTCATTGTTGTTTGACATGAAGCCAGCCGCAACTTGCGCCAAAATACGTGAAATAAAGATAACAAACGTATTCACGACGCCTTGTAGCAACGTCATGGTAACCATATCACCATTTGCCACATGGCTGATTTCATGAGCAATAACCGCTTCGGCTTCATCGCGGCTCATGTTTTCTAATAAACCAGTACTTACCGCAACTAAAGAAGCATCACGACGTGCGCCTGTTGCAAATGCATTAATATCCGGTGCGTGGTAAATTGCCACTTGTGGCATTTTAATACCAACTTGTTGAGATTGACGGCTAACAGTGTTAACTAACCACTGTTCCATTTCGTTACGTGGGTGCTCAATAACTTCACCACCAACAGACTTCAGCGCCATCCATTTGGACATCAGTAGTGATACAAACGCACCACCAAAACCGAACAATGCCGCCATAATCAGCAGCCCCTGTGCACTACTTCCACGTATCCCGGTTAAACTTAAAATTATCCCGAACACAAACATAACGGCTAAGTTTGTGAGCAAGAATAAAGCAATTCTCATCATTTTTATAGGTTCCTTGGTAAAAACAAACATTACGACAAATTTACTTTATAAATAAGGTTTTTTCACACCATTTCAAGCTCATTAACAGGAAAAAGTCACAAAATAACATATCTTTACACTCGGGAATAAAAAATGCCGTTTTAGTAAACGGCATTTTCATGGAAACGGCAAGGACTAAAAGGAAATGATCAGCTCACTTTACCTTTAGTTGGTTTGCCTTTAGAGACTTTCGCGGTTGTTTTTGCTGCAGCTTTTGCTTTATCGGCTTTTGCTTTATCAGCTTTATCTTTTGCTGCTTTGGCTTTGTCTTTCTCCGTTGCTTTAGCTTTGTCGGCTTTTTCCTTCACCGCTTTAGATGTTTCCTTTTCTTTAGCTTTCGCTTTATCTGCTTTTTCTTTTACTGCTTTGGCAGATTCTTTATCCGCAGCTTTTGCTTTATCTGCTTTCTCTTTTACAGCTTTAGAGGTTTCTTTCTCAGCAGCTTTCGCTTTATCCGCTTTCTCTTTTACAGCTTTAGAGGTTTCTTTCTCGGTAGCTTTCGCTTTATCTTTCACAGCTTTAGACGTCTCTTTTTCAGCTGTTTTTGCCTTATCAGTTGCTTTTGATGCTTTATCTTTTGCAGTTTTACTCATGTTGTCACCTGTCTCTTTGATAGAATCTACCGCAGATGGTTTGCTAGATTGCTTCACCACACCCGCTCCAATACCCGCACCAATACCAGCACTTTTATTGATTGAGTTTTTTAGCTCAGTTGTACAGACTTGCTCTGAACGACTGGTTGTTCCGTCATTACAGATAAATTGCCCGCCATCACAACGAGCTATTCCACCTTTAGCGCCTGAACAAGGGTAGTTACTTGCATTTGCAGAACCCATTGACGACATCATGACCGCCATGACAGTTAATAAACCTACAGATAATTTACGCATTGTATTGCCTCATTAATAAGGGATATTACTAACTGAAGTGTAGGATATTTTTGAAAAAGCGAAAGAAAACCCAATTATTTTTTGAAAAAATTTAGGTTTAGTTCATTTAAAAAAGTAAGAGGAAATTTGTTTTATATAAAAAGTAAATTAAATCAATCTGTTAATCTTATTTTTTGAAATAAAAAAGCCAGCTTACGCTGGCTCTATAGTAGGCAATTTTTATTTACTGTTTAGCACTAGAAAGCATCTTAGTGTTTTGATTCGAAAGATCTATTGCCATCTTCACCGTTTCATCTAAATACGGATCTGGCGCTTCATAATCTTTCGGTAAATCATCAATTGATTTCAATAGCGGCTTACCAAGCTTCGCATTACGCTCATTAATGCGTTTTAGTTTCGTCGCTTCAATTTCATCATCCTCTTTCTGGCGCTGAGCATAATTCAATGAAATCAGATTTTTAGTTGCTTTTAATGATTTATAACGTGCAATATCTTCATCGATATATTTAAACTCTGGATCGACGCTAATACGTGCTAAGTGTTTAGTTTTAATTGGTGATAAATCAGCTTTGATATCCCCAGATTGCGTATAATTTGCGGCTGGAATGCTATCCCAAGGCAACGCGTTATCTTCAAAGCTTTCACCTGTTTCTGCTGGATCTTGCCCTGTTGGCATGACCACATCTGGAGTTACCCCTTCACGCTGAGTACTTCCACCATTCACACGATAGAATTTTTGGATAGTATATTGCACTGAACCTAATGATGGCCATTCAGGTTTAAGCATTTGGTCATAAACACGACTTAAGCTTCTATGCTGTTGCACTGTACCTTTACCAAAGGTCGGTTCACCTACGATTAAAGCGCGACCATAATCCTGCATTGCTGCTGCGAAAATTTCAGAGGCAGAGGCACTAAAGCGGTCAACCAAAACCACTAATGGACCTTTATAATAGATAACATCATCATCATCTGCATCTTGACGAACTTGACCATTATTATCACGAACCTGAACCACAGGTCCTTTATTAATAAACAGACCAGATAACGATACCGCCTCAGTGAGTGCTCCACCGCCGTTACCGCGCAGATCAATCACCAGAGCTGAAACATTCTCTTTCGCCATTTTTTGCAGTTCAGTTTTAACATCATTGGTCAAACCAACATAGAAACCAGGGATATCCAATACCCCAACTTTCTCTTTGCCTTGCTGTTTGATTGTTAATTTAACCGCTCTATCTTCTAATCGAATTTGCTCGCGAACAATCGTCACGATACGTGGTTTAGCCCCTTTCGTATCCGAAACGACCTCTAAACGAACTTGGCTGCCTTTTGGACCTTTTATCAATGCAACTACATCATCTAAACGCCAGCCAACGACATCAACAATAGGTTTACCAACTTGTCCAACGCCAATAATTTTATCGCCAACTTTCAGTTCTTTGCTCTTCGCAGCAGGACCACCTGCTACTAAAGAATTGATCGTTGTATTTTCATCATCTTGTTGCAGCACTGCACCAATCCCTTCAAGAGATAAACTCATTTCTGAGTTAAATTGTTCAGTACTACGTGGTGATAAATAACTGGTATGAGGATCAATTTCACGTGCAAACGCATTCATAATCAGTTGGAATACGTCTTCACTTTGCGCCTGAGCTAAGCGTTTCAATGCAAAATTGTAACGCTTAGTCAGTTTTTCTTTAATCTCTTTGTCATCTTTGCCTGTCAATTTCAAACTCAGCCAGTCATAACGGACTTTTTGATCCCATAAACGGTCGAGTTCTTCTTTGTCTTTCGGCCAAGGTGCTTTAGTACGATCAACTTCAATAGAATCCGTCGCGTTTAAATCAATAGGCTGATCTAAACGCGCGAGTGCATATTTGAAACGTTCAAAGCGACGTTGCTGAGAAAGGTTATACAGGTCATAGAACTTATCTAGCTTGCCATCTTCAAGCCATTCGCCAGTTTTTGCTTTATCTTTTGCATACTGTTCGACGTCGGATTGAAGTAAAACATTGTGACCGTAATCAATCATATTGAGATAACGGTCAAATATTTTCCCAGAAAACTCTTTGTCTAAATCGAATTGACGATAGTGAGAACGAGTAAAACGCGATGTTACCCTTTCACTCACTGTACCGTGCTGAGTATTCTGCTTTAAAAGAGGTAACTGAGCAGCAGTGACCGGAGTCACTGCCTGAGTATTAGCAATTGCAGTGCCAAAAGTCGCGAGACTAACGACAAATGCAACTTGAAGTAATTTGTTCATGACCTGAGTGACCTCCGTATCAGAACTTTAAATGTTCCGCGCGCACAATCATTGCCAAACCAGATGGCAATTGAACCCTAACACCATCTTTGGCAATTTCTAGCACAGAGGCATCCATCATACTGCTACCCACTTTCACTTTCAGAGTCTGACCGACTTTCAGTGTGTTGATATCAGTAACTGATTTCAAATTCTCTTCGACAGGATTGCTACGAGGTTTTTTCGGAGCGGCAGTTTGTGGACGCTCTTTTTTGTCTGATGGACGGCGACGAGATGCGTTTTCTTTATTATTCGCATCATTTTGACGAGGCGCTTTGTCACTAGGCTTTTTCGCAGCAGGACGCTTTTGCGTTTTTTGTTGCTCTGCGCGTTGGGCTTGAACTCTCGCTTTCGCTTCAGCTAATTGTTGACGCGCATGGGCAATGTGCTCTGCATCTAACTCACCGCAGTCATCTCCATTTAAGTCAACACGTTTTGCGCCTTCTTTAACACCGTAAAGATAACGCCAGCTAGAGGTATACATGCGTAACGCAGAACGTAATTGCGTTTTACTAATACCGTCTTCTTCGGTTAAGTTCCCTACGATATCTTGAAAAATTCCGACTTTCAGCGGACGTGCTTCGCCTTCAGCGATAAAACAGCGTGGAAAACGCTCTGCTAAAAATGCGATAACTTCTTTACTACTATTCAACTTAGGTTGATTTTCCATGAAATTTCCTGATAACAACGATTTTGCCAACCTCACGGGCATGAACAAGCGGACATTATAATCGTGTTGCTGACAATTGCCACGTTCCTATTAATTTTACATACCAATATTTAATAATATTTTGGTATAGAACACATAGCCAAGTGTTGGCATAACTGGTCTGTAAGGTATTGAAGCCCTTTTTCATCCTCTTGATCGAATTGGCCGATATTTGGGCTATCTATGTCTAAAACCCCAATTACCTTGCCATTTACGTTCAATGGAAAGACGATTTCTGAGTTACTTGCGGCATCACAAGCGATATGACCAGGGAAAGCATGCACATCTTCGACACGCTGAACTCGCTCTTGTGAAAATGCAGTACCACAAACGCCTTTATCGAATGCGATTCGAACGCAAGCAACTTTACCTTGGAATGGACCAAGAATCAGTTCATTTCCATCACTCAAGTAAAAACCGACCCAATTGATACCTGATAAACGTTCAAATAATAACGCACTACTATTTGCCAAACTCGCAATTAAATCATACTCTCCAGCGAGAAGTGCAGATAAACTATCTGAAAGTTCGTGATAATACTTCTTTTTATCCATATTTATTTTCAGTTATACCTAAACAAGTAAAAAATATTAGTAAGCGTAGACCGTAGGTTAGCAAGTTGTCACTTTTACGTAAATTTTTTTACACTAGATTACAAGCAAATTAATTCATACAATGAATATATATGACCCACATTAATCATACTGCCATGAATTTGCAACGTTGCTGCCATTGCAACCAAAAAATAGTGACTCCGCCTTTTCAACCTCAGCAAGTCATTGTTTGCCCAAGATGTTCTAGTCAACTTAATGATGGTCGCTCATGGTCGCTCCGTCGTCTCGCGCTATTATCTATTACTTTATTGCTTCTTGCTCCCATCGCTTTTTGGCAACCTCTAATTTCTATTCATCTATTTGGGATACAAATTAATGCCAATGTACTTGATGGTGTTCGTCTAATGAGTGAACAAGGTGATCCGTTTACTGCAAGTATTGTCGCTTTTTGTGCGATAGCGGCCCCATTGCTACTACCTATTTCGATTTTATCTCTCGTCTTAGCCCGTTATTTAGCGATGAACATGCGCCCTATTTTATTGATGATGAAACACCTCAAAGAATGGGTCATGCTAGATGTCTATTTAGTTGGGCTCGGTATTGCAGCAATTAAAATGAAGGATTACGCGACGGTCTATATGGGACATGGACTGATTGCATTCAGCATCATGTCCGTGATTAGTATCCTTATTTTAATCCACATCAATCTCGATGAGTTGTGGCGGCGGCTGTACCCTCTGGAGGAACAAGCGGATTCTCCCCGCGCCAAAACATGTCTAGCTTGCCATTTTACTGGAGAACCGAATAAAAAAGGGAAATGTCAGCGCTGTCATCGCCCACTTCATCATCGTGAACCTCTCAGCCTACAAAAAACATGGGCAGCACTGATTGCTGCCATGGTATTACTGATCCCTGCTAATCTACTGCCTATTTCAATCTTTTATTTAAATGGGCGGCGGTTAGAAGACACAATTTACTCAGGTGTGGTTTCCTTAATTGATTCTGGAAACTGGCCGATTGCCATTATCGTCTTTATTGCCAGTATTTTGGTGCCCTTTGTAAAAATAATCATCATGATATTACTGTTATTTTCAATTCAGTTTAAAAGCCACACCGACCCTATTCTACGTATGAAGTTACTCAAATTCGTTTCATGGATCGGGCGCTGGTCGATGTTAGATTTATTCGTCATCGCCTTAATGATGACATTGGTTAACCGAGATATGCTAATGTCGTTCACCATGGGGCCAGCGGCTTTATATTTTGGTACTGCGGTTATTTTAACTATCCTTGCTGTTGAGTGGTTAGACAGTCGATTAATTTGGGATTCTTATGGAAAATCAAAACCATCAAAATGAAACTTCTGATGAAGTTTCGGAGGCTGTCCGTCGTAAAAGGACAACCATTTCACCCTTTTGGCTGCTTCCCATCATCGCGATTATGATCGCAGGCTGGCTACTGTTCCAACAATGGGTCGAACGCGGTACACAAATTACCATTCAATTTTCTTCCGCTTCTGGGGTTGTTGCTGGGCGAACACCAATCCGCTACCAAGGTGTCGATGTCGGAATGGTACAAACAGTGTCCATCAGTGGTGACATGAAAAGTGTCCTTGTCACCGCGAATGTCAATAAAGATATGCGTTCTGCGCTCACCAGTGGAACGCGCTTTTGGCTGGTCACACCCAAAGCTTCTTTAGCTGGTGTATCGGGGTTAGATGCGCTAGTTGGCGGGAACTACATTGGTATGCAACCCGGTACAGGCTCACCTAAATCTCAGTTTATCGCACTTGATACGCCGCCTCTGCGCAACTTAAATGAAGGTGAATTACTGATTTATCTCACCGCAAAAGATTTAGGGGCGTTGAACGAAAACTCTCCGGTTTATTATCGTAAAGTGCCTGTCGGTTATATTTCCGATTACTCCTTATTACCTGAAAATAAAGGCGTCTCAATCGCCGTTATTATTAAAAAACGCTACGTTAACCTTGTACGCTCAGATAGCCAATTTTGGAATATTTCCGGTATTGAAGGCGGATTTGATCTCAATTCAGGTGCCAGCATCAAAATGGAAAGCCTTTCGGCGGTCATCAATGGTGCTGTAGCATTTGATTCCCCTGAAAACAGTCTGCCGGCACAAACGGGACAACAGTACGTATTACAAGCCAGTAAAGACGATGTCAAACCGCTAGATCAGCAAGGTAACCTAGATTTACAACTCACCCTAACCGCCTTGGATACATTTGGAGTTAACGTAGGTCAACCCGTTGTATACCGCGGGATCAAAATTGGTAAAGTGTTACAACGTCACTTAACTGACGATAATGTTCAGTTCCAAATTTCCATTTTCAATGAATTTAAACATTTGGTTAAACAAGACAGTAAGTTTGTTGCCAATAGCCGTGTCGATGTACAACTGGGTATGAATGGCGTGCAATTCCAAGGCGCTACGCCACAAGAATGGTTAGATGGCGGCTTACATATTATTCCAGGGAAAGGCAAAGATACCTTACCCGAATCATTTCCTTTATACCGTACGGATGAGAATGCCAAAGCAGGTGTTTTAGGCTCAACCCTACCAACGACGATTACGTTGAACACCAATACGCTACCTGATATCCAACAAGGTTCCGTCGTGTTATATCGACAATTTGAAGTGGGTAAAATCGTCTCGATTAAGCCAAATAATGATGGTTTTGCGGTGAATGTCTATATCTCCGCACAATATCGCAACTTACTCACACCACAAAGTGTATTTTGGGCAGAAGGTGGCGCCAAAGTTCAGTTAAATGCAGGTGGTTTAACCGTTCAAGCCTCCCCGCTCAGCCGTGCATTTAGTGGTGCGATTAGCTTTGACAATATCCAATCTGGCTCTTTAGATACTTCACGCCAACACACTCTCTATCCATCAGAAACTGCCGCGAAAGCCATTGGTAGTGCTGTGACGCTAACCACCTTTGATGCCTCTAAATTATCAGAAGGAATGCCTATCCGTTATTTGGGGATTAACATTGGTCAAATCGAATCATTGCAGCTCTCAGCTGATAACCGCGAAGTGAAAGCAAAAGCTATTTTATACCCAGAATATGTGGAAAACTTCACTAAAATTGGCAGCCGTTTTGCCATTGTTACCCCCGAGCTTTCACCTTCTGGGGTCAATAATCTTGATACACTGATCCAACCTTATATTAGTGCAGAGCCGGGGCGCAGTAATAAGAGCCGTTTCCAATTTGAATTGCAAACTGCCAACATTACAGATTCCCGTTATCTCGATGGTCTCACCATTATCCTTGATGCCAGTGAAGCGGGTTCTATTCAGGTAGGAACGCCAATTCTGTTTAGAGGATTAGAGATCGGAACCGTCACCGGGCTTTATTTGGGAGAGCTTTCCGATCGCGTTTATGTTGCAACGCGTATAGGTAAAGAATACCAATATCTGATCCGTGATAATACCCAGTTCTGGTTATCTTCAGGTTACAACCTCGCCTTTGGCTTAACGGGCGGCGTGGTGAAAAGCGGCACATTCAAACAGTTTGTTCGTGGTGGAATCTCACTGGCAACCCCACCAACAGTGCCACTCGCACCTAAAGCTAAACCTGATCAGCATTTCATTCTGAAATTAGAGCCACCAGCGGACTGGTTAGACTGGGGAACCCCTATCCCCAAAAAATAATCCCTAACAAGGCGTCCTATTTTTCAGCAGGACGCCTTTTTTATCTTCCATTCATAAAAAAATATTTTGGAAATGAATTCCATTTATACTATGCTTAATTTCGTTGGGCTGATTTTTTATTGTTAAAATAAAGAGTAAAGAGGAAATGTTATGAGCATAGTTAAATTGAAAATCTCTTCCTATGAAATCAATGATGCAGTAATGGCGGACAAGCGTAGCGATACCGTGAGTATCCCTTGTGATTCTGATTCTGAATTCTGCATGCAATTAGATGGCTGGGACGAACATACAAGTATCCCTGCGACACTGAATGAAAAGCCTGTTTTGCTCTATCGCCAACGTTACGATAAAGAAAATCATCACTGGCTGATGAGAATTGCTTAATGAGTGCGAAGGGGCTAAGTCGAAATATCAGATGGGAAATAACACAAAAAAAGAGGCCTGGTAGATTCCGATTACCGGGCCTTGGGAAATGGCTCTGGCAGAGCCGTGCGCTAAAATTGCCATTGAGACGTAACAAAGTACTCCCTAATACTAGCGTTCAGCTTACGTTCTTACCACTTAAATCAGCAATTATTTCACATATTTTTAACACAATTTATTGCTTAATTTTCCAAGATTGAACTATTTGCATGATAAGTTAAATCTATCAGAGCAATCAGTAAAACCTTTCAATCGCCATTCCCTTGATCTTTCAGCTAAAAAGTCTCAACATCTTATTTATTTTCACACAACTTTTCTGCTGCTTGTTTTAGCGGTAATACTCTCTCTTCAACAGATTTCGAGGTTTCAATCGGTGTGAGTAGTACATCGATCGGCTGTGCTTGAATCTGTTTTTTCTCCATTTGTGCAGTCGCAATATCATTTAGCGGATGCTGCATTAATGTAGCGGGATTAATCACAACCAAGGCTCCATTAGCTCGGCACTCTAACATCACTTCTTCACGTTTTAGTGGCCAATCATCGCCAAACTGTTTTTTACTCACTGTCGCCAATGGTGCAGCAACTGCAGTACTGAATGCTCCACTCAGTAATAATGCACAAACTAGTAATTTGGATTTCATCTAAAGTAACCTTGTCAAACGAGGGTTATATACATAGGAAGCTATTATACAGGTTGGTAGGTAGCAAAAATAGACACCGCAAGAATAGCGATAGTTCCTAGCAATAATTCAGCCCAACTATTCATAATCAAATAGCTGATACGCCCTTGCTGCTGAAGACGGGGAACCACCCAATAACGATTGGTTAGTGCTAACAATACCATCAATCCAACTAATACAATTTTTAGCCATAGCCAAGATTGATATTCGGACAACACTGACGAGAATGGCCAATCAGGCAATAAAATCACACTATTGATAATTCCTGTGACAAGGACGCAAATAACCGCAAGATGCCCTAATTGTGAGTAACGCTTCATTGAAATCACAATTTGCTGGTCTAATCCCGTTTTAAGTTTATCTTTACTGCGCAAGAATTGAATACAAATCAGAAATGGCCACAACCCGCCAAACCAATATGCACAACTAATCAGATGAATAAATTGGTTGATTTGGTGAAACACACCTAATCCCCCATCATGCATTGCAGCATGTCCAATTAATGCATGCAAACCAAGGATAATAATGGAAAAAATAAGGATAAGATAAAGCTTTAGCGTAATCGGGCGTATAAATAGCACCGCCAATAAGCCAACCGCACAGAGGATTTCCCAACGCCAGATTTGTCCAAACGTTGTGCCGAGTACACCTTGCCAAATAGTCATATCAAGCGCATCTTCCCAGCCATCGCCCATCAAACCTGATTGAGCAATCATCCAGCAAAATGTGGTAATAATCGTGATAACTGCGCTAAAGATAATACTTTTCTTCAGTGCAGTTTGTAACAATTCGCGAAATTGCCCGCGACAAACTATCACCGCAAACATTGACATTCCACACATCAACATTGCGGCGATAAAGTGAGCAAATCGCGTTAAGGTATAAAATGCTTCTAGTGACATATTATTTCACAGTGAAGCTATAGTTCCCTTTTGTTTTATGTCCATCAACAGAGACCACGCTCCATTGAACATCATATTTACCCGCAGCTAGCTTACTTTCGACAGGAATAATGACTTTGGTATTGTTGCTAGGATCTAAAGCAGCTTTACCTGTTTTGATAGTTTGTTTATTTTCATCGGTCACATTAACTTTAGTAAAGTTAACTTCAATGCCTTCAGAAAAATTCAGCGTGATTGCTTCAGGGGCTTGCTCTAGAGCGGCGCCCTCAGCGGGTAATTGATCTTTCAGATGGGCATGCGCGAAGGCTTGTTGAAATGACATTCCTAAGAACAGTACAGCGACCGCGCTTAATTTACGCCAAGATGATTTTATCTGGTTGATTGGCATAGTAACCTCTTAATTTGCAGGTGAATTTAGATATATTGCCAATCATTATACGGAAAATAATACGATGCGCAGCGATAAAAGCAGATTTTCTCAGCCAGCTTGTGAACTTTGACACAAAACGAGAATAAAACTCACTCGCAAAAATAAAACAAGCGCCATTCATTACTGAGATGGCGCTTGAAACATAAAATAAGGAAATAGATTAAACGTGCGCTGCTGCCGCTAAACCTTTCAGATCTTTATCCAATAAGAATAGAGATTTACCTGATTCACCCACCATGCCCAGTTTATCAAGCACAGATTTGAACAGTTTCTCTTCTTCATGCTGCTCTGCCACATACCATTGCAGGAAGTTAAATGTTGAATAATCTTGAGTCGTCATCGCTAAATGCGCTAACTTATTGATTTCTGAAGTAATTAACTGCTCATGTTCATAGGTTTTGTTGAATACATCAGCGATAGAGTCAAAATTTTCTGGTGGAGCAGCAATCGCACCTAAGCGAGGTAATGCACCTGTATCGCTAAGGTAATTAAATAAACGTTGCATATGTTCCATCTCTTCTTGCGAGTGTGCTTTTAAGAATGCAGCTGCGCCTTCAAAACCTTTATCGCTACACCAAGCACTCATCTGTAAGTACAGGTTGGCAGAGAAGAATTCAAGATTCAGTTGTTTATTTAGCGCTTCAATCATGTCAGCTTTTAACATAGTTCTACCTTAATGATGATGATTTTAAGAAGTTATACTGCACAGTAACATAATAAATGAATTCATAAAACATTCTTTCCATAAAATTTAATTTATTGATTAACAATGATTTTTAGTAAAAATAACACGAATCAATCGCATTAGCTTTTCATTACCGTCATAATCCTAATTGGCGACTATTATCGAGTTTGAATTTGATATTATTCATTGGTGATATCTTTATTTTATCAAGATTTTCTGTACTTCAATTGCTACAATTACGGCTGATGTTGTTAACTGTTAGGATTTAAAATGAGCCACAATCTTGCCATCCTCCCCAAAGACGAGATGGATAAAATCAACGTTGACCTTCTTGCTTCCGGTGTTGCCTTCAAGGAGCGCTATAATATTCCTATTATTCCTGAAGCCGTCGAACGTGAACAGCCAGAACATCTGCGGGATTACTTTCGGGAAAGACTGGTTTATTATCGCCAGTTATCGATGAATTTTGCTCGTATGCCATATGAGCCAAGAAATCGCTAAAACAAAAAAAGGAGAATTCAATTCTCCTTTTTCGTTCGCTAAACCTGCAAATTAATTGCTGGTGTTATACGTAATCGTGTCGTTTTTGCAATTGACTGTAACACGGTAGTGCAAATCAGATTTTGAGCCTCTGACCACTAAAGGAAGTATGTAACCCTCTTCAGTTTTAGTCACTTCATTGTCATTAATCCAAGCAACTGCTTTTTTACCTACCGCCGCTTTTTCATCTGCCCAACGTGGTAATCTGTTGTTCATAAAGTCATTTTTAACTTGAGCTGCAATTTGTGGTTCAGTGAGATTACCACAACTCACAAATGCCGCAGCTTTACCTTCTTCCTTGTTAGCACTGAACGCAAACGAGCTTAATACAAGCGCACAACCGCCTAAAACAACTGCCATTTTTTTATTAATATTCATACCATCCTCCGGCACCCACGAGATGTAGGTGAAATTGAGATCCATTTTACTCACCAAAACTGCATCAAGGTTAACAACGCCACGCATATATGCTGACGTTATCCATACAGTGTAGTTGCTAAAATAAAACCTATGAGCAAAATGACTTAACCGATATGAATTTATCAGAAATATTTTTAAATGTTAATAGTATGTTTACCGATTATTAATTTTCATCATCGAATCGAGCAACAATTTGCTCTTTATCTTGGTATTTTTCTCTGATTTCGTGCGCTACCAGCGCAATCGCCTCTCCACTACTCATGCCATCTGCCATCAATTGGTGAATACGCTCAACGGCTTCTTGTTGCTCTTCATGGGAAAGTGCTGGCATACCTGAAAACATCATCAACCTCTTTAAATTGTGGACTTATTTTATACATTAGGATTTTCAGCAAATTTTAACAGCTCTTACCTTAATAAGGTAAGATTATATGGTAATCTGGCATCATTCACTGTAGAACCCGATATTAATTGATTGATATGGCTATTAATAAAATACAACTTCCTTACAGCCCAAATGCGGCATTAGATTATTTTGCACCGTTATCACACCAACCGTGGGCTATGCTACTCCACTCAGGTCAGGCTGAGCACTCACACAATCGCTATGATATGATTGTCGCCGATCCGGTCGCAACCCTACTAACCCGTGGTCCTCAAACCGAAATTCAAATACAAAACCAACCCATACAATATTCGGAACAGGACCCTTTCGCCCTTTTACAACAGCAAATTGATCAATACCCCGAAGCAAAATGCATGGATGAGCACTTGCCATTCCAAGGTGGCGCTATGGGTATTTGGAGTTATGATCTCGGTCGCCGCATCGAAAAATTGCCTGAACTCGCCACAACTGAACTGAAGTTTCCTGATATGGCAGTCGGTATTTATTTATGGGGTTTAATTGTCGACCATCATGAACAATGTGTGACGTTGTTTAGTCATCAAGATGTCGAGCAGCGGTTAGCCTGGTTGCAGGCGCAGAAAACGTCACGTAAAGCGCCCTTTGCACTAACATCGCCGTGGCATGCCAACATGACTGAAGAGCAATACCATGAAAATATTGCCCGAATTCACCAATACTTACGCGAAGGTGATTGCTACCAAATCAACCTTGCACAGCGCTTTAAAGCTAAATATAAAGGTAATGAATGGGATGCTTTTCTAACGCTGAATCAACATAACCGCGCGCCATTCTCCTCGTTCATTCGCTTGCCTGATAATGCTATTATCAGCATTTCACCTGAACGCTTTATTCTATTAGAAAAAGGTGAGATTCAAACACGCCCCATTAAAGGAACATTACCTCGACTTGATTCTCCAGAAGAAGATCAGCTGCAAGCTGAAAAGTTAGCAAACTCATCGAAAGATCGTGCTGAAAACTTGATGATTGTAGACTTACTACGTAATGACATTGGACGCGTCGCAAAACCCGGTACTGTGCGCGTGCCTGAACTCTTTAAAGTAGAGCCATTCCCTGCCGTTCATCATCTTGTCAGCACGATTACGGCGACATTAGAGACTCAATACCAAGCTACCGATTTACTTCGCGCATGTTTCCCTGGCGGTTCAATTACGGGAGCACCCAAAATTCGTGCTATGCAGATTATTGAAGAGCTTGAACCGAATCGTCGACATGGATATTGTGGTGCAATAGGCTATATTAGTTTCTGTGGCAATATGGATACGAATATTACAATCCGTACCCTACTTACTGATAAAAAACAGATTTATTGCTGGGCAGGCGGTGGCATTGTTGCTGACAGTCAAGCTGATAAAGAGTATCAAGAGACCTTTGACAAATTGCGTTTAATT
This sequence comes from Providencia alcalifaciens DSM 30120, assembly GCF_000173415.1. Lineage (GTDB taxonomy): Bacteria > Pseudomonadota > Gammaproteobacteria > Enterobacterales > Enterobacteriaceae > Providencia > Providencia alcalifaciens. The sequence goes on from NZ_ABXW01000046.1 coordinate 89,161, forward strand.
TTGCCAATACTAGGAAAACTGGATAACGATGACTGAGCTGAATAGCTTTATTAACCGTTTTCAATTGACACTTCCCCTCTCACGCCAACCCGCCACATCGGCGGGTAAAGCGGCTGCTGTGCTCTTGCCGATTATCAACAAATCCAATCCAACATTGTTACTAACTCAGCGCTCGCCTCTCTTGCGTTCCCATGCAGGGCAAGTCGCCTTCCCCGGTGGTTCACGTGACCCTGAAGATTCAAATTTAATTGCCACGGCGCTACGAGAAGCCTACGAAGAGGTCGCCATGCCGCCTGAAAAAGTGCAAGTTTTAGGGCAGCTCGCTCCGATTACCAGCATTGGCGGTTATCAAGTAACCCCGATTGTTGGACTCGTGCCCGATAATATTCGCTATCAAGCGAATCCAAGCGAGGTTTCGTCTATCTTTGAGATCCCGCTGTTTGATGCGCTATCTCTACAGAAACATAAATATGTGGATATCAATCGCTCTGGTCGTGAGAAACGTGTCTTTTTTTACTGGTATAACAACCATTTAGTTTGGGGTTTAACAGCATCCATCCTGCACCAACTTGCCTTACAGCTGGATTAATTTTCACAGCGAATAATCCTTTTATTCAATTATTTTTCCATTGTCTAAAATACAATTAGTGCTATTTATAACCAATCCACCTTATGTAACTACCTTATTTCAAAAAATACTTTAAACTTACTGGTTAACACTACGAAATAACAGTAAAGTAGCGCCCTTTAAAATAAATCACTATATCTTCATCTTTTGTTTAAGGAGTCCTGCGTGATAAGCGTTTTCGACATGTTTAAAGTGGGCATTGGCCCTTCAAGCTCTCATACAGTTGGTCCGATGAAAGCTGGGAAAGAATTTGTCGATGATTTGGTCAATAAGCAATTATTACCATCCGTCACCCGTGTCGCAGTAGACGTTTATGGCTCTTTATCCTTAACAGGTAAAGGTCACCATACCGATATCGCCATTATTATGGGTTTAGCAGGTAACCTTCCTGCTACCGTTGACATCGAATCAATCCCATCTTTTATCAAAAATGTGGAAGAAACAGAAAAGTTACCATTAGCAAATGGTACCCATACTGTTGAATTTCCACGTGAAGGTGGCATGAATTTCCGTCAAGATAACTTACCGTTACATGAAAACGGAATGACTATCCACGCCTTCGCTGGCGATAAAGAAATTTATACCAAAACCTACTATTCCATCGGTGGTGGTTTCATTGTTGATGAAGAGCATTTTGGTCAAACGGTATTAGACAGCAAACCCGTTTCTTATCCATTCAACTCGGCTGCTGAGTTACTGCTAAAATGTAAAGAATCAGGTTTGTCCATTTCCAGCTTAATGATGAAAAATGAGTTGGATTTACATCCACGTGAAGAAATTGATGCTTACTTTGCTGATGTATGGAAAACCATGCAAGCGTGTATTGAACGCGGTCTTAACACCGAAGGCATTCTACCGGGTCCACTGCGTGTACCACGCCGTGCGCCAGCACTTAACCGTTTAGTTACCTCTGCAAGCAAACTGTCGAACGACCCCATGAACATCGTTGATTTGATCAACATGTATGCATTAGCCGTTAACGAAGAAAACGCAGCGGGTGGGCGCGTCGTGACTGCACCAACTAATGGTGCTTGCGGTATTGTTCCAGCAGTGCTGGCTTACTATAACCACAGTATTGAACCTGTCACCCCTGAACTGTATTTGCGTTATTTCTTAGCCTCTGGGGCAATTGGTATTCTCTACAAAATGAATGCTTCTATCTCCGGCGCTGAAGTCGGTTGCCAAGGTGAAGTTGGTGTGGCGTGTTCTATGGCAGCAGCTGGTCTCGCCGAATTATTTGGCGCAAGCCCAGAGCAAGTGTGTATTGCTGCCGAAATTGGTATGGAACATAATTTAGGTTTAACCTGTGATCCTGTTGCAGGACAAGTTCAAGTACCTTGTATCGAACGTAATGCCATCGCTTCTGTTAAAGCTGTTAACGCAGCACGAATGGCTTTACGCCGAACCAGCGAACCTCGCGTTTCACTGGATAAAGTCATCGAAACTATGTACGAAACCGGTAAAGATATGAATGCTAAGTACCGTGAAACCTCTCGCGGTGGTTTAGCAATCAAAGTCCAATGTGATTAATTATTAGTACGTAGACCCTCCCTCTTCATGGCGTATTATGCATCATGAAGAGGGAAATTTTTCCTCACTTTACCTCCCCCTTATTTAATTTATTTAATTAAGTTAATTGCCCTTACGACTCCCTACCACCATTCTGTCTCTCTCTATCAGCTTTTCTCGTTTCAGCTTTCGATTTTTATCGTTTATGATTGTTTTGCTTTGTCTGTTTTTATCGCCTTTTCTCTTATTTTTGAATCTATACTTTCGTCCTTTTATTACTGAAGATTCTATCCCTCAGACTAAATTTGCTCACTATTCATTCAATTCTAACAATTACCCTCTAAAAAAGTCTCTTTTTTGTTACCGATAACAAAGTAATGTATCGCTATCTTAACAAAATAAAGATTTATTATCTGAATAATATTATATTTTTAGATTTATAGGTTTATTTATCAGTAATATTTGGATCGGTTTTTATTTTTCTGACGCGAAACAAGTTTTTTAGATTAATCCTAGTGATATGATTGGACTGACCATTCAGCTAATAATTGCACTTAACTAATTATTAGCTAGCCACTTAGTTTGAATTTATTCAGCTACTATTTAAGGTGCAGGGGAAACACATAGAGAAGAAGTCCGGTTTCTAACTTCTATTCTATCGTCAATGATGTTTCGATTTATCTGTTAAGAGGGAAAAATAGTGAGTATAGCTATTATGATTGGTACCCACGGAGTTGCTGCCGAACAGCTACTCCGAACCACCGAGATGTTAATAGGCGAGCAAGAAAACGTCTCGTTTATTGACTTTGTCCCTGGGGAAAATGCTGACACGCTATTCGATAAATACACACAAAAGCTGACCACTCTTGATACCTCAGCTGGTGTGCTATTTCTTGTTGATACGTGGGGAGGTAGTCCATTTAATGCTGCTACACGCATTGCCAATGAGCATGACAATTACGAAATCATTACAGGCGTAAATGTCCCAATGCTCGTCGAGACCTTCATGTGCCGCGATGATAACCCATCCATGGATGAGCTGATCACTGTCGCACTCGAAACAGGTCGCGGTGGCATCCGTCCATTCAAGTTTAAAGAAGTTGTTGCAGAAGCACCCGCACCTAAAGCCGTCAACACACCTGCTCCACAACCTGTTATTGCCGGTCCAGGTGAACATATGATCATTGCTTTAGCCCGTGTTGATGACCGTTTAATCCACGGTCAAGTCGCGACGCGCTGGACCAAAGAGATGCGAGTTAAACGCATTATCGTGGTCAGTGACGAAGTGGCAAAAGACACTGTACGTTCCACGCTACTGAAGCAAGTTGCCCCTCCTGGTGTCACCGCCCACGTTGTTGACGTAGATAAATGTGTCCGCGTGTACAACAACCCGAAATACTCGGGTGAGCGTGTCATGCTGTTATTTACTAATCCAACAGACGTACAACGCATTGTTGAACAAGGCGTTGAAATTGACTCGGTCAATATCGGTGGAATGGCTTATACCGAAGGAAAAACCATGGTCACCAATGCCGTATCAATTAACCAAAAAGATATCGATGCATTTAAGTATTTGAATGACAAAAATATTGAGTTAGAAGTCCGTAAAGTTGCTTCAGACAGTAAAGTCCACATGATGGATTTAATTAATAAACTCAAAAAATAATGTTTTAGAAATTAGTTCATATTGAACCGTTACTCAAAAACAGTCTTAAAAACTTGTTGGTTACAGGAGATTAAACAATGGAACTTACCGTTGTTCAAATAGTAATGGTCTTCGTTGTGGCTTGTATCGCCGGTATGGGATCAATCCTCGATGAATTCCAGTTCCACCGCCCTCTCATTGCCTGTACGCTTATTGGTATTGTTCTGGGTGATATGAAAACCGGTATTATTATCGGTGGTACTCTGGAAATGATCGCGTTAGGTTGGATGAACATCGGTGCGGCGGTTGCCCCTGATGCAGCATTAGCCTCCATCATTTCAACCATTCTGGTTATCGCAGGTGGTCAAAGTATCGGCGCGGGTATTGCAATCGCGATACCATTAGCTGCTGCGGGTCAAGTCCTCACCATTATTGTACGTACAGTTACTGTTGCATTCCAACATGCTGCTGACCGTGCTGCGCTCAATGGTAATTTATCCGCGATTGGCTTTATTCATATTTCTGCATTATTACTTCAAGCAATGCGTATCGCCATTCCGGCTCTCATTGTTGCTGTCTCAGTCGGGACATCAGAAGTACAACAGATGCTGGATTCCATCCCTCAGGTTGTTACTGACGGTCTGAATATTGCGGGTGGTATGATTGTTGTTGTGGGTTATGCGATGGTTATTAACATGATGCGCGCTGGCTACCTCATGCCGTTCTTCTATTTAGGTTTCGTCACTGCAGCATTCACTAACTTTAACCTTGTTGCGCTTGGTGTGATTGGAACTGTGATGGCTATCCTATATATCCAACTCAGCCCTAAATACAACAAATCTCAGGTTGTTGTCACACAAAACAGCAATAACAACCTCGACAATGAGCTGGACTAGGAGGAATGCAATAATGGTCGATATCACAAAACCAACCGAAAAGCGGTTAACTCAAAGCGATATTCGCGGCGTATTTCTACGCTCTAACTTATTACAAGGTTCATGGAACTTTGAACGTATGCAAGCCTTAGGCTTTTGCTATTCAATGGTTCCTGTTATTCGTCGTTTGTATCCAGACAACAATGATGATCGTAAACAAGCGATTAAACGTCACCTAGAGTTTTTTAATACTCATCCTTACGTTGCCGCGCCTATTTTAGGTGTCACAATGGCGATGGAAGAAGAACGCGCGAACGGTGCAGATATCGATGACGGTGCTATCAACGGTATTAAAGTCGGTTTGATGGGACCATTAGCGGGTGTCGGTGACCCTATTTTCTGGGGAACCGTGCGTCCCGTGTTTGCTGCATTGGGTGCGGGTATCGCAATGACAGGTAGCCTATTAGGGCCGCTGCTATTCTTTGTTCTTTTTAACTTAGTCCGTTTGCTGACACTTTACTATGGTGTTGCCTATGGCTATAAAAAAGGGATTGATATCGTTCAGGATATTGGTGGTGGGTTCCTGCAAAAACTGACAGAAGGGGCGTCAATTCTCGGTCTGTTCGTTATGGGGGCATTGGTCAATAAATGGACTCATGTCAATATTCCACTCGAAGTTTCGCGGATCAAAAACCAAACTACAGGTGTTGAAGACATCACTACCGTTCAGATGATCCTTGACCAATTAATGCCTGGCTTGGTGCCTCTGTTACTTACCTTCGCCTGTATGTGGCTGTTACGCCGTAAAGTGAACGCTTTATGGATTATTATCGGCTTCTTCGGTTTAGGTATCCTTGGTGCTTGGTTAAACTTCTTAGCGCCATAATTTCTGTTCAATATCAAGAAAGGGAGGTTGCAGCCTCCCTTTTTTACTTTTAAGCTTGATAGCTCGTCCACTTAGTCATGGGTACTCAAATGACCTTAAATGATGCAATTTTAGCCATTATCATTTTGATCATGCTTGTATACGCAATCTATGATGAATTTATCCAAGGAATTCTGAAGGGCAAAACTCTATTAAAAGTTAACTTAAAACGTAAACACAGAGTCGATGCCATTATTTTTATTGTTCTCATTTGCATCGTCATTTATACAAACATTGCTCGACATGGTAATTTATTAACCACTTATTTATTAATGATTACTATTTTTATGGCTATTTATTTAGCCTTTATTCGTCGTCCGAAAGTATTTTTTAAACAAACCGGTTTTTATTTCGCCAATACATTTATTTTATATGAGCGAATTAAAACAATGAATTTATCTGAAGATGGTATTTTAATGATTGGATTGGAGCAAAAGAAAATCCATGTTCAAGTCAACCATCTTGATGATTTACAAAAGATTTATGATTTCTTCATTAATCACAAATAACTACTTTATATATTGGTATAAATATTAAGGTTAATTAAATGTTTAATTAACCTTAATTTTGTTAATATCGAAAATGAAAATTATTATCATTTGCAGAAATCATTATTAATAATTAATATTTTGCCTTTATTAAAATCTATGATATCTTTCGTCCCACGTCATTGGGGAGTAGCCTGTTCTGGAAATATATTCTTTCCAGAAAATCCGTATCAACATACTCGTTTGTTTTTAAACGTGGTGCGGATGCCATTTACTGGTTGGCAAGACCATAGACACATAAATACGCCTTTTGGTTGGGGGTAATTTATGTGTATATGGAAACACCCAACCGAGATTATTGTTATGAGCTTTTACGCCACTCTCATCCTCGCCTTCGCACTATCCATGGATGCTTTTGCTGTCGCTATCTGCAAAGGTGCAGTACTCCATAAACCCCGTTTTCGTGAAATTCTCCGTACTGGATTTATCTTTGGTTTTATCGAAGCCATTACGCCAATCATTGGCTGGGGAATCGGTATTTTAGCTAGCCAGTATGTGATCCGTTGGGATCACTGGATTGCCTTTGCCCTACTATTCATCCTTGGCGGTCGTATGATCTGGCAAAGTCTGACGACGAAAGATGAAGACTGCTGCGATAAACCATCAAGTCATAGTGCAGGAAACCTTGTGTTATCCGCGATAGCCACCAGCCTCGATGCAATGGCGATTGGTTTAGGTTTAGCTTTCTTACAAGTCGATATTGTCCATACCGCAATGACCATTGGTTTAACCACCATGATTATGGCGACGATCGGTATGATGATTGGACGTTACGTGGGTCCACTACTAGGAAAAAAAGCAGAAATATTAGGTGGTTTGGTACTTATCGCGATTGGCTTCAATATCCTTTTTGAACATCTCGAATTGTTTATGTACGCACCGTAATATTCGATATCCCCCTGACTTGTTCAGGGGGATCGTTCAAAGTTTCACCGTGAGTTTATGGTTGATATTGATAAACTCGAATCAAAAAATCTGCGGTATACGCTTTAATTTCTGATTGTTTTAATTGCTGTTTCACTTCTTCAGACGCTCTCCATGCAAATGGCGTCATCTCAAGTAATCCAAATGCCTCTTCTCCAGACAAACTCATCGCGTAATTTAAACGCGTTTCATCAATCAGTTTGAAATCAGGAAGATCTTCCTCTTTTGCTGGATGTAATTTCACTTCATCATAAATCAAGGCTTTTAATTCTTGCAGATGTTCTGCTGCGGGCGTCACGGTAATTAAGATGCCCATAGACATTAATACGCGACTGAGCTCTTGTGCTTTACAGGGTGCGTAAATACGAATAATTCCACTGATGCTGGTATCAGCAAAAGGTAAACGATGACTCGATGCGACACAAAAATTGACTGATTTGTACCGCTTAGCAGCAAAACGGATCGCGACCTTCGAAACATCAAGCCCATACATGTTGATGGGCTTGGATGCTGCTAATAATGACTGTAAAAAATAATCGGTGTAATACCCTTCCCCACACCCAATATCGAGTATGCTTTGGCTATTTTCAGGTAAATATTGTGCAAGTTTTTCCGCGACTTTATTGCGCATAGGTTGATAATGCCCAGCATCTAAAAATTGTCGGCGCGATACCATCATCTCTAAACTATCGCCCGGATCTTTCGAACGCTTATGTTGCACTGGAAGTAAATTAACATAACCCTCTTTGGCGCAATCAAACTGGTGGTTTGCTTCACAACGATAGGTACTGTTAATTAAATTGAGAGGTTTAAAACACAGGGGACATTGATAATTCATACGGTTACACTGATTTAAAAATAATGCGCAGTATACCATATAAGCGGTCAAGCAGCGCCATGGAATTATACCCCCATGGCACCGTGACGTAATCTAGAGGAGTAAAGCGAACTTATTTACCTGCTTTAGTCGCTTCTGGTGCTTTTACTTCACCAGTTTGTTTGACTTCACTCTTTTTAAGTTCTTTTTTACTGTGTTCTGCTTTGGCAACTTCGTGAGTTTTCACACCATGGTTTACATGTTCAGTTTTCACAGTGGTATTTGCTAGTGCGGCACCAGAAACAGCTAATGACAGAACAGTCGCGATTGCTAATAATTTTTTCATTTTGAACGCCTTATTTAAATTCAAACTAACGAGTCATTGATATAAAACTTATATTTTGGTGTAGCTAAAAATTTAAATGGCTTTTTCGGCACTTTTATCTTTAGTTGCACTCACTTTTTTCTCAGTTTTCACTTTTGCGTGATGAGCTTTCGCTGAGTGATGAGCGGCAGCAATTGGCGCTACTGGCTCAGTTTTAGTTGTTGTATTTGCTAATGCAGCACCAGAAACAGCTAATGACAATACAGTTGCGATTGCTAATAACTTTTTCATACTAAGTACCTTAAGATTAATTTATTAAGCAAGGATGTTCTTGCCACACTAATAAATCATATCTGTAGATCATTTCGCAATAGGAGAATATTAAAGATTCTTAAATTTTTTATAGGTTATTTTAATGAATAAATATTTTAATTTTGTTGATATTCCATTTACTTTCATAGGTTAATTTTCAATCTTTATTTGATTTACTGCGAAGTTAATTTATTTATAAATATCAAATAGATAAATTAAAGATAGTCTTGATGTTAATTTTTTGGTTTTAAAGATCATCTTCATTCCAATTTATTTGATATCTATTTTTTCTTCGTTTTTATTTTAAAAACTCACTTTTTATCTTACTAATTTAATAAAGTTTCTTTTTTTAAGATGTACTGACTTTTATTTTTATCTAAAGAGAACTTTTTTTGCTTACTTCAAGTAAAAAAGCCATTCAATCTTGAATGGCTTTTTTACGGATAATTTAAATTTTAAAATTAAAAATGGGCAAACTCAGGAATAGGCTTACGCCCATGAGCTTCTAAAAAGTCTAAAACACGACGTGGCGTGGTATTCAAAATTCGAGATTCCGGAAAATCGATCGATTTCAGCATTTCAATCACTTCATCAAAATGCCCTAAATAGCTAACATGATGAGAATCTGAGCCTAATGCAACCCAACCACCCGCTTCTTTCACCGCTTTTGCTATTTCTATGCAGTTCTTCTTACTACCCGCTCTAGAATGCAAGAAAGAGGAGTTGTTCATCTCTAGTGCCACGTTGCACTCTTTGGCTGCTTGGGCAACGGCTTTAATATCAATAGGATATTTGGGATTACCAGGATGAGTAATAATTTGCACTTTTCCGCTACGAATAGTGGCGATCATCGCTTCAGTATTCTCTTCTAAACTTTGTGGTTCTAAAACAGGCTCATGGAAACCCGCTAATATAATATCTAGGTGACGAGCTATCTTTTCATTGCAGTCTGTCTCACCTAACTTATTCTTAATATTTGCTTCGATTCCATAGAGCAAACCAACACCGCCTACAATGCGTGGCAATATTGGCATATTCCCAAAGTGCCACTCATGTGGAGCATCTTGCATCTCTGGGCCATGGTCAGTAATCGCAAATAGTTTCATGCCACAAGCGGCGGCTTCTGCAAAGTATTCATTAACAGTGCTAAATGCATGGGTGCTGGCGATAGTGTGAGCATGTAAATCAACTTGATACATAGAATATCCTTCTAATTCTTCTATTTGCCTTCTGACATTATTCAGATTGAAAAGGTTATCTCCAAACTAACATATCCCTACTCATGATTCGATAACAATTCTGTTAAACCGCACTTATCGGATCGTCATAGTAAATTGCAATTATTCTGATACCTCCATATACATAAAAAAACCCGCCACATGGACGGGTTTAAGTTCAGATAAAATGCCTTAATTCACAAGAATCCGCTTGTTTGTGGCTCCCCACAAAATGGACATTTCTGTAAACAAAGCACCGCTAATCTCTTCAACTTCCTCAGCGGTAATTTCTCCATTGCCTTGTTTACCAAAAAAGACAACCTCATCCCCTGGCTGAACATTTTTAAGGTCAGTAATGTCTACCATTACGGTATTCATGGATGTTTTCCCAAAAACCGGCACACGTTGACCATTAATCAATACATGGCCAGCATTACTGAAGACACGACGATATCCATCCGCATAACCAACAGGTATATTGGCTAACACTGAGTCACGCTTCAAAGTGTAAGTTCTATCATAACCCACTGTATTTCCTTTCGGATAATGATTAACAGCCGCAATATTTGATTTAAACGTCATGACACGTTTGTAATCTTTGGTCGCAATAGTGTCACCATAAAAAATGCCACCAACACGTACCATATCTAACCACGATTCCGGTACCGTTAATGTTGCATAAGTATTCGCCACATGCAGTGTCACGTCCTCACGCTTTAGCCCTGTCATCTTTAACACTTGTTGAGACTGTTTTTTAAACTTAGCCAGATCCTGTCTAATTTGCGCTTCATCTTCTTCTGGGTAATGCGACATAATCCCGACAATCTTTAAATTTGGTAACTGCGAAATTAGCTTAGCTTGTTGTAATCCCTCAGCATTGCTAACCTCTAATCCATTGCGCGACATACCGGCTGAATTCAATGCAAGATGAATAGGAATAATGGTGTTTTGTTTCGCCCCAATCGCATTTAAGCGCTGCGCCATATCCAAGTTACCAATGAGTTCTTCTACATGAAATTCCGTCGCTTGAGCCATTTCTTTCTCAGTGGCGTTACGCACTCGCATTAAACGACCTTTAAAGCCTAAATCACGAACCTGCTTAAACTCTGTATTACTCGTTAATCCAATGCATTGGACATTATTCTCAATCATCACTGGTGTGACGAGCGTCAAATCATGCCCATAGGAATCCCCTTTTAAAACGGCGCACAACCCCGCTTTATCACCCAATAATGTTTGCACTTTCTTGATATTGTAATCCAACGCACTGTGCGAAATTTCTATCCACGAATTATTAATGACCGCGGGTTGAACTTGTGCTGATGAGGTTTCAATGATGTTGGTTTTCGCGGGTTGCTGGCAGGCTGTCGCAACCAGCAAAGGCAAAAGAGCAAGATATCTAAGACGAAATGACACGTTTTTATCCTTAGCCATGGTTCAGTGAGTTTCCCCTCACCTTTATTATTATGATTACGGGGAGTGAACATATACCTTCTATGTATATAGGCTGCTGATAATAACAAGCTGAATTAATTGAACAAGTGATAATTGGGATATTTTGAATAAAAAATCACATTTTATGAATTTATAGTTATTTTCCATACATCTATTTTGATTTTATCGGTCATCATCTCCCCGTAAGCGCTCCATCCAAAATGAAAATAATAAAAATATAGCAAAGTCCCAATTTATGGACTTTAAAGCAATAAAAACACATTAGGTCCATAATTTAGGACTTACCAATGCATTTGACTAGAGTATTATAAAGTCCTATATTTGATACATTAAAGTGTAATATTGCACACTATGTCCAAATTGGGGGACATTATGACCAAGATAAAATCCGCTTTAGCTTATGCAGAGCAAATAGGTGAACGTCTAAAGCAAGCGAGACTCAATCAAAATTTAACCCAAGCTAAATTAGCGCAATTTGTTGGTGTCTCACGCAAAACAATCATGGCCGCAGAAAAAGGTCATGCCCAGCTAGAAATGTTTATTGCCATCATGATGGCACTCAACCTAACTGAACAATTAGATTTATTTTTACCTCCACAGCCAATATCCCCTATTCAGCTGATGAAGCTACAAGGAAAAAAACGTCAACGTGCATCTGGACAACGTACTGATATTGAAGAGGAAGAATTAGAATGGTAATGGAAGTCATCGAAGTGTGCTACCAAGGTGACAGTATTGGCGCATTAAGCTTTGATTCCTCTACGGGTCTTGGCGCGTTTGAATACACTCCTGAATTCATTAAAAAAGGCATCCAGCTTTCTCCGTTAAAGATGCCTTTATCTCCGCATATTTATCGTTTTCCTGAGCTCGATTATCAGACATTCAAAGGGCTACCAGGGTTAATTGCCGATTCTCTGCCCGATGATTTTGGTAACGCAGTCATGAATGCTTGGGTTTCGAGCCAAGGTAAATCCGTTGACAGCATTACACCTTTGCAGCGCCTGCAATACACGGGAAAACGCGGAATGGGCGCACTAGAGTACATCCCTGCTACAAAACTTCATTCCGGTAATAAGCAATCCGACATTCAGATTGAATCTCTTGTTGCTATCGCACAGGAGGTTCTCGATTTACGTGGCGATTTTCATTTGGAATTAAATCGTAATCACCAAGAAGATTCGGCTGCCATGATTGAACTACTTTCTGTCGGAATGAGTGCAGGTGGAGCAAGACCTAAGGCTGTGCTTGCCTTTAACCAAGACTTTACCCAAGTTCGATCAGGTCAATCTGATATTCCGGATAACTTCACGCATTATTTAATGAAATTTGATGGCGTCAGTGAGCATAATAAAAACCAAGAAACGTTTGGAGATCCCCTAGGCTACGGGGCAATGGAATATGTTTATCACCTGATGGCAAGACAGAGCGGTGTAGATATGATGCCCTGCCATTTATTAGATGAAGGTGCTAGACGGCATTTTATTACTCAGCGTTTTGATCGCATTGGTAATCAAAAAATTCATGTACAAACCTTAAACGGGCTAGCCCATGTGGATTATAAAAAGCCAGGCTCATTTTCTTATGCAGAACTATTTGGTATAGCGCGCGAACTGAGATTATCTGCAAATGACGCTTACCAATTATTGAGGCGTATGGCATTTAATATTATCGCTCGTAATCATGATGACCATTCGAAAAACTTTGCATTTATGCTTAAAGATAATAAATGGATTTTAGCGCCTGCATACGATCTTGCTTATAGTTATAAGCCTGGCAGCAAGTGGGTAAATAGCCATTGGATGAGTTTAAATGGGAAAAGAGATGATTTTAGCCGCGACGATTTTTATTCTTTAATCAAGCTCAGCCCAGCATTTAACAAACAAAAAATCGATAATATTATCGATGAAACTATCGATGCAGTTTCACAATGGAATGATCTCGCCAAGGAGTGGGAAGTTCCGACGACATTGGCTGATGAGATAAGTAAAAATTTGAGGCTGGATATTTGACCAGCTTAGTTAATAAAACTGTTTTATATTTAAAAAACAAAAAGGCACCAGTAAGTAACTGATGCCTTTAACATTAATGATTTCTAAAAATCGCTATCGATAATAGCTAAATCATTCCCACTCAATTGTTTTAGAACCACATAACCAATTGATTTATATAAATCAAGATTAACCTAGCAGGTTGTGATACCGTCGCCAATACCGTCACAATGAAAAGTGAACAATATTTGCACAGCGGTTTATCGATACGAATTCAGTAGTTTTTCTTTCTCAGCTAACTCAGTGATACATAAATTAAGGGCGCTTGTGTTTTCATCTGCACGCCTAGACTCACGCCCATAGACTTCAAGTGTTCTTCGTAGTTGTCTAGAAAGTTCACTGGTCTTTTCTCTTTCAGTTCGGCAGGTATCGGCGTTAATGGTACCATTAGCTTTTGTTTCCGAGGCACTGGCTTCGTACTGCATCCCATCAAAGTGATTAAGAACACGCTCAAGCAGAGCGTCTGTGCGCATCGTAGCACGTTCTTTTTGTTCATTGTATATCACCACCCTATTTTGTTGTTCTTCATCAGCCTGCTTGCGCTGGTCGAGGTTAAACGCTAGGTCTTTCTCATCTTCCTGTTTCCCTGCAATCTGTTTTGTCATTTGCTGGTTATCAGAAAAAATGCCGCTAGTCATAAAACCAGCGGCAAATGAGATAGCCAGCGCAATTAATGCAATGGCTACTTGTTTCATTAGCGAACCCCGTTGTGTTCCAATGAATAGTGGTTACCGTCATTAAAACGACCGCCCCAGCTACCGCCAATTGATTCCCAGTATTCACCAAGTGGTTTATGATCACTGGAAGCAGTTAACCACTTACCGTCTTTAAATAAATTAAAATCAACCGCTAGGCGCTCTGTATGCAGGCTTTTACTGATGCCTTTACCAGCCTTTTCATTTAATGCTGCCTGTTCTTTCGTTCGGTATGCTTCACCAAAAGTTAACTGGTAGCCATTCGCCTGAGCAAAGATAATTAACTTAGCCACCATTCCAGTAAATCTATTTTGTTTATCCACCATAGACATTAGGATCACCCCACTTTTTTAAGTAATTGCATAACATTGCCACGCTTAGCAAACAGCGCAGCACAAAGGAACGAATTTGGAATAAGGTTTTGAATACCAACCTGATAGGTTGGATCTAGATAGGAAAATACCGGTACCGAAATTGAGTAACCTAAGAATACCCACGCAAGCCAGCCACCTAATCGGCTATAGCCTTTATCTCCTCGTACGAAATAAAGACCTCTAAAGAACATGATTAAGCAGATTAGTGCATTGATAATTAGTAGTGATTTATCGTATGTCATGGCTGTTACCTCCTTTCGGAATATCAGCTTTCTTATACAATTTGATACTGAGTTTTACAGAGAGAAGAGAAGCTACGAACGCCCCCATAGCATCAAGGCTATCAACGTTATAAGCATCAGGCTTAACGCCAATTAAACCCGTCATGGAAACAAAGATAGTAGCGAACGGGCTGAACAGTAAAAGCCCTGCGGCAAAGCTGAGCATGGCAAATATTGAACGGATAGCTAAGGGGAATTCTGTTGCAGCTGTAGTGAAATAAATAGCGCCAAGAATAGCCCCCATAACAACCTCCGGGGGCAATCCTGAAAAATAACTAACAAATGATGCAAGGCTTAAGCCTGTAACCGCTGTAGTGTTTTCATGCATGAGTAGCACCATAGTTGAGAAATAACCATGATACTACAGCACAAAAGATAAACAAAATACCATCAGAGAATTAATGTAAATATATTAATCAATCAATGAAAACTTTTTCCGGACTCCTTTTATTGTTATATACAAGTTGTTGCCAGTAAACTCGATAAACCCGTCAAGAGGGGTTGTTGTTAGCGTTCCAGCCCTTAATCTAAGTTGAGCTTCAGTTTCTGTGCTACCTTGAATGTCAACTCTTGCTTTGGGTGCTCTAGCTTCATTATCAACGCCAAACCCTGTCCTGCTATTTATCCAATTCGGTGCTGTTCCAGCGATAAAAAGTTGCCAGTTATTTTTACCATCCTCAGCATTTACTGCTAACTGAATTCCGCGCACGCTGATTGCTATTTGGTTGTATTCGGTAAAGTTAAATCCAACTACACGAGAAACGCTAGAGTTGCTTGCAGCGCCGCCAGTATTAACATCATATCCAATCAAGTCTGGAACATTGGCTTCCGGTGTGGTTTGTAGCTTTGCTGAAAACGCTTTATATGATTCAAAACAAGCTTTATTAGCTGATCCCTCTGACCGGATGCCTGTCTGCTTACCACCAACAAGCCAGTTACCTTGATACACCAATCCTTCTGTAAAATCAGGAGCCTTCTTTGGATATCCATATATAGCAACACCTGTATGTAACATGCTTGCTTTTGGACTGTCTGATACCAAAGTGTAGTTTGATTTTGCTTTATCTAGTGCATCGATTTTTATAGCGATTTGTGTATTTACTACTGATGTACCATCATACTCTTGGACTTTAAATCCATTTCTTTCGTAAATTACGCCAGTTCCACTGTAGTTTGGCGCTGAAAGTAGCCCGCCATGTAATTTAACACCACCTGAACCTTGATATCTGAATCTATCTTGGAAGGAAAAATTGTGTCCGTAGAAATTATCTCCGCGATAAATTACAGCAGCATCAAATGTTCCATAAGTTCCATGGTCTGTAATGTTGCTTAATACAGATTCATCTCTGAAACCATGCCTATCAGACTCTCCTTGGATATCCCTTACCAATAATATAGTGTCCCTTTCACCGCCGACACCCGGCACTGGAGTCATTGTTCCTATTCTTAACTGACCGTCAATCAGATGGTTCATCTCCGAACTTTTCAAAACAGCATCACTAATACTAGATGGATCATTAGGATCAAAAAGATAAGGCAACCCAAAGGAATCAAATCCTATTGCTTTATTTTTTCTATCATTACGCTTAGGAAAAGCTAGAATATCCATATCTTCAACACGAAGTGCTCGCCTCTCTTTAGCTAAAAGAGCATCTTTCAATGTGCCTAAATCAACCGCATCACTATCACTCTTAGGCTTCCCAAGGTTAGCAATACGATAGCCTTTAGCATCGAACCAGTTAGCTAAAATGCTTGGGCGCTTTAGAAATAATGACAAGCTTCCCCATAGGCGTTGCATAAGCATCGTGAGATAATCAAATGCATCTTCATGAGTTTCAGCTAAGAATTTACCTTGATTGCGAAATGAGGTTTCCTGAACGATTGGAATTACGCGGGCAATGCTAATTTGATGTTTATCAGCTAATGGCCTGGTTAATAGTACCTTGCCACCAGCTGATTTATTGACCTCTGTTACTGTGTAATCAGTACCTAAACGTAACATGACAACATTATCACCGTCTGCGTCTGACGTTGTAACGCTTAAATCACTTGCCTTAAATATCCTGAACTTATAATCAAAATCGGTTGTTACACCGTTTCCTGTATATTCATTACTGCTGATTTCAGTTGAAACAGTCATGGCTATTCTCCACTTGGTTGCGTTGGTGTATGATAGCCATTAAAATTCATCAACGGAACATTGTTTACTTTTAAATATAAAAAGATAAACATTCGTGAAGTATTTTCAGTTACTGTATAAGCTCCTTAAATCACATAGGTAGTTAATATGAAAGATGTAATTAATTTTCCAGCACCCGATAACTATGCAGAAAAAGTTAATACCGAAACTGGAATAAAGGAGTTGATGAGCAAGTCGAACGTAGAAGAACTACTAAGAAAACTGGATAGTGAAGGATGTGACGTGAGCGCGGCACTCATTGAAATTACAGCAATGATGAATTACATAAACCTGAGTTTGAAGGTTAAAGAGAATATCAAGACGCATATTGAATATATCGCCAACGAGTTAAACAAGTAATCATTTAAGAATAAATTAAAGCACCTATGCGGAGGTGCTTTTTTGATTGAATAATTTCACTTTAGATATTAACCTACTGGGTTAATGATAATTGATAAGATAAAGTGATATTATGGAACTGTTTATTGTTATTGGTGTGGTCGTTGTTATCATTTACCTAATTAATCAAAATAAGACTAAAGTATCTGATAGAACCGTTGTAACCCATACAAAGAAAATACAAACTGATGATGGTGAAATTAACATCCATAGAACTCAGGTTGTAGAACAAACTACCACCCAATTTAGCAGTAAACCTGATGTTAATACTTTCCATAGTCAGGCTGTACAATCTGCTGATACAGTCAAAACTACCAAGAATACCCAACCTCAACAATCTTACTCTATATCTGAAAAACAGCCTATTGTTATCAATCAGCAACCAGTTAAACAAATAACAGCTCAATCCCAAAAAGCGACTAAAAATAATCCTATTGATAGCGAGAGGAAAAAATGTAAACGCTGCGGTAGAAATTTACCATTTGATAAATTTGGCAAGTCGGGAAAGAGTGATGATGGTTTAACTGTTTGGTGCAGAGAGTGTTTAGATGCACCAAGAGATACACCTAAAATGAAGTACTGCCCTAAATGCAAAGTTCGCCGAAACAAAACAAATTTTTACCCAAACAGTAAACGTAAAGATGGGTTAACAATGTGGTGTAAAACCTGCATGGATAAATCAAAATAATTACTGATTATATTTAGCACTAAAATAATGTGAGGTCATATGTTTGGTTTATTTAGAAAAAAGAAAAAATACTTTCGAAGAAGTACAGCAAATGGCTAGTGATCTTGGTTTTACAGTAACGAATGGTGGTAAAGTACTGGCTATTATGGGGCTTAAAAGCGATTATAGTAGCTCTGAAGTGCTGTCTAATATATTAGTAATACACGTTGCAAAGCAAATAATAGAGCTGCCTTTAGGTGAGCTTGTTACTGATAATACAATGAATATGCTTAATAACTTTGTTTCCTATATAAACGATAGATACAAAGGTCATCATATAAAAAAGCATATATATGAAAATGACTTCAAAGCTATTATTACTATGATTTCTTTGGACGAAGATAGCTTTTCTCTTGCTGGAAAAATAGTAGAGCAGAATAAACCAATAAGCCATTCAGCCCTACTATGTACTTTGTGATCTTTATTTTAGCTGCTCTTCTACCTGATTAAGCAACGGTGATAAATAGAAAAGGTTCTGAAATGGTAACAGTTTTCTTACCGATCTGACTTCTCTATCATCAAACTCACCATTCATAACGCCTGCAGTAATATTTTGGATATCCCCACCAAGGTCAAATGTAGGGCCTAACAGTGCACCGATACCGTTTCGACTCTGATAACGTGATGCTGGTGGGCCACCAAACATAGCGCTCATGCCGTACGAACCACCGCTGAGGTTTTCTAATAGGTTATTAGGCTCACCTAGCCAGCCCATCATTCCAGACCAGTCTAACCCCTCTTTCACAAGGTTAGCAGGTTCAGCATTAATTTCACGCCCTGCCATCATTGATTTTAATACATATACCAATGAGCCTAATGAAATTTGTAACAATGCACCATAATAGAATGAAGCATCACCAGATTGAATGCCAGACACTAACGCCCTATTGTGGGTACCAAAGAAGAAAGTTTTAAACTGCATCACAATCTTTCCTAGTTCGCTACTCATCATTAATGGTGTGTCACCAATACCAGGAGTGATTACAGTAGTTCTTACATCTTTCAATACAGCTGCTTGGAAAGTCTCACGAACTACACGATCATCCCATAAGTGACTATGGCCAGTTAACATACCGTCTAAATCTTCACCGTGTTTTGAGTATTGCTGAGCGATACGCTCTAACATATTCTTATCAACGCCAAGGTGAGCCAGCTTTTTGATTTCCTTGCTACTTAATGCATTCCCAGTCGAAACCTCTTGCGCAGCTCTGAGTATCTTTGATTGCGTAACAACGCCAGTCCACATCTTCATTGTGTCGGTATATTGATTCATCAATGTAAAGTTACCAAACTTTTGTGAGGACCATTCTAAGCCACGTTCAAGAAAAGTGCGTCGAGCATAAGGGTCATTAAGGTCAGCAATAACTTTAGAACGGCTAGACAATGCATATTCAAGGCCTACGCCCATTTCACGCAAATCAGCTTTGGCGATCTTCATTGCGCTAATGTCGGTTAACATTTTACCCAATGGCTTTAATGCGCTACGCAAACCATGCTGCATAATAGGTCTGGCTATATCTGGCAATGATGAAATTGTCATGCCGCCAAGTAAACGTAAAAAGTTAACGTGACGAGCAATGCGACCAGCTCTGACAAAGAAACTTGATGGATCTTTAGGTGCACCATAGGTACCTAATAACCTGTCACGCATGGCGCGAATATCGCGTAAATCAGCATCCCTTCTGGCTTCTAATTTTCCACGTTCTTTTGCGGTTTTAGCTTCGGAAATTAACGTGTTGTAATCATTAGTAATGGCTTTGATTTGTGCGTCCATATCCACTCGCCCAAACTGCGCCGTGAGCTCTATTTCTGGTGCTACTTGGCGAATATAGTTTTCCATTACGTAGTTAACATCTGACTCTAAAAAGTCTTTAATACGTTCATCTGGAATATTTAACGTACGTGATTTAGTGAAACCTGCACGCTTAGTTAATCCATCAGGTATCAGCTCACTAGGTACAATTCCAGATGGTGCACCGATAATTTTATTGATGATATCATCTGCTGCTGCCTCAACCTCTTCACGCGCTAATGGCTCCATTCTGCGCAATGCTGCATGGCGACGATTATCATAGCGAGTTAGTGAATTTGCTTTACGTGTTAATTGGCTATACTCGTTTCTAAACTGGCGTGGTTTGTCTAAAATTTCTAAAGAACGCTGATAAGAAGCCAGTTTATTTTCAGCATCTTCAATGCGCATAAGTTTACGCTCTAATTGCTCAAGTTTTTTAGTTGGCTTTTTTGCTTTACGCATTTCAATTTCAGCTGAAACAGCTTCTTTTTCTGCAACTAATTTTCGGTTCTTTTCTATTTCATTCATTAAAAGCTGTTTTTTACCAGACCAGCGTTCAGCCTCTTTTATTTCAGCGTTCAACTTTTCTGCTTGTGGTACGGACGCTCTGGCCTGTTCTATTCCTGCATCGGCTTTAGCTAGACTAGATTCAGCTTTATAAACTGTGCGCTGATTCATTTCCTGTAACCAATCAGCAATAATATTTCTAAATTCAGCCCGATCATTCAGTATTTTGTCGAACTTATAAATGCGAGGAAAATAGCTTTCTGCTGTTGATACAGTTACCCCTTCACGCAAGATGCCAAGCTCAACCATGCGATCCTTGGTCTTTTCAACAATAGGACGCACCGCTCTTGCTGCTTCTGCGACTTCTGGTATTGCATGGCGATCATTATTGCGCATAGCATCACCAACTTGCTCACTAAACTCATATAAGCTTAATCGACTACCGTCACGCTCTTTGGCTTTTTTGCGATAGGTTTTATAAAAATCTTTGGTTGATTCAACTTGCTTATAAACAAGCGTTTCATAGCCTCTTACCTTGGTTTCTACAGCTGTAAACGAAGCAATACCTTCTTCATTTTTTGCAAAGGTAAAATTGTTCTCTGCAAGCTGCTGGTTAATTTGCCGTGCTGTTTTTGATGGTGACTGAGCTACTCGCCCAACAGGACTAACATTCATTGTTCTGTTAATAAATGATGGTCCTTTCAATGTTTCCTGTTCTAACGTGGTCTCAGGGACTTCCATTGCACCTACACTAGTATTATCAGGAATATTTTGTTGTATTGTCTGCTGTTCGCCTAACACATCATTTTTAAACTTACTGACTATCTGCCCTCTGTTTTTAACTAACTGAGCGGCAGAGCCAAGTAATCCACCTAACATAGCATCAAACGTTACGTTCAATGCGCTTTCTTCAAGCGTTCTAGTCTCTTGGGTAGCAGATAACGCCAATTCAGAAGCAACACCACCAAGCGCGTTAGAAACCGCAAATTTACTGGCGGTAGCTAATACATCCCCGCCACGCGCAATAGTACCTGCAGGTACCATCATTGCTGCTACGTTTATAGGATCAATTACCCCCATCGCTATGCTTGAAATTAATCCAGCTCCACCAGCATCTTGCAGCAATTGCCTATCTTGAATTTGTCTATTAATACGCTGTTTTATTGCTGATGTTTCCTCTGGTGATTTAGAGTGAATAAAAGCATCTGCAAAATCTTCATAGCCAGATAATGTGCGTTCATCATCGAATGGATTATAACCGTCTTGTTCTTCGAACTGATTAAAAGGCATGGTAGCGATTAAACTACCTACTGAGTTATCAATCCTAAATGCTGCATCACGTAGCCTAGAAACCTCATTTTTATCACTGAAAGGGTTTGCAGCATCAAGAATTCCTACATCATTTGATTCACCATATTGAGGTTCAGGTTGTTTAATTGAACCAATATCAGCGCCCATTACATCATTTGGATTCATTTCATAAATAGGCATGGCTATTCTCTCCCGAACATGGTGTTAAGTGTATTGCTGAAGCCATAATCAATCGGATCAGGCTTTGCGTTACCTTCTAATATCTCACGCTCTTTCTTAGCCTCTTGATATGTTTTCTGGCGTTTATCCATAACCTCACGGTACATTGGTGATGATGATTGATCAGGTTTAAAGCGTGATGGCATACCGCTATCACCAAGGAAAGGTGTAAACATAGGGATACCGTCACTACCAGTTTGTTTTAGCATGATTGCATAACTGTAATCACGAGCTGTCACCGCATCAGGAACTAAAACAAATTCAGCATCGCTAGGCATACCACCAAACACTTTAGATTTAAGCTGTTTTTGCTCTTCTTGCCATTGACCAATGATCCAGTTACCAGCACCGCTTTCATTAGTGCCATAAACAGCTTCAGGAGCATAACGCATAACTTCATCTTTACCGTTTATTGATGTAACGCCCCATGTTTTCTTAACTTGTGCATCCGTCATTTTTTTAGCTAAATCAGGATCGCCGCCAGTACTAGCAAAGTTCGCATCATAAAGCGTTTGATAGTCTCGCATATATTCACGGTTGTTAATGCCAGGCTTTGTAACATTAGGCGAAGAGAAACCACCTAAGGCAAAGAAACTATTAATATTACCTTGAGCTGCTTTGTCTCTTTCTTTGCTATATTTCTTATCACGCATCTGTTCGGCGATAATCGCCTTGGTTCTATCGTTCTGCTCATAGGTTAGGTTGTATGCAATATCTATTGCCTTTTCACTATCCATACCTGATCGAGTTAAGTCATAGATTTTTCCATAGTAAGCCATGGCGTCAGTAGATAGACCATTAATCGCAGACGGATTATTATCAAAGATTTGCCCGTACATTTTAGACATTGGAATGACTAATTCAGGGTTTCTAGATGTTGAGCCAGTCGCCAGTTTTGATTTAATTTGCGAGGGAATAATTCCAGTACGACTAGATATTTCAGCTACTGCATTTAAACTATTCTCATCACGAATATTGAATGATGATTCGATATTGTTTGCAAAGTAGTGGTCTGCTGCATCCTGATTGCTTTTAT
The DNA here is from genome assembly GCF_000173415.1 of Providencia alcalifaciens DSM 30120. Lineage (GTDB taxonomy): Bacteria > Pseudomonadota > Gammaproteobacteria > Enterobacterales > Enterobacteriaceae > Providencia > Providencia alcalifaciens. The sequence goes on from NZ_ABXW01000046.1 coordinate 111,909, forward strand.
CGTTAGGATCTAGCGGGAAGTTATTCTGTATAGATAACTGCAGGCGATTTGCTGAAAATGCCTTGTTTTGCGCCTTGATGTTGCTATCAACAAACTTACCAAACTTTTCCCAGCGCTGCATTTTACTTGCATAATTGCTTTCAGATGGGTCCGGCATGATGCTGTTTAATAATGAGCGCTGAGCCTGTGGCGTCATATCTTTAGCAGCTGATATCAATCCAGCATAGCGCTTCGCTTCTCGCATATCAGCTATCATTGCAGTGCCTTTGTCATAACCAAAAGCAGAAATAATAGTTTTTTCAGATGGCGCATTAGGTGCATCAAGACCGTTTTCCCATGCGGCGTAGGAATCAGAAATAGTAGTTCCAAGTTCAATTTGTAATTGCTGCTGACGTTGCTTATCCATTTGTTCAGCTTGCTTCAAGTATTTGGCTTGGTCTGACTCGTCTAGCGCATCGAAAGCTACTGAGCCAGTTAATCGCTTTGGCTGGCGTTCAGATTTAGGTAAACTGGATAAACCCAATGCGCTTTGCATTCCATTCGAAATTTGCGCTTGTGTATAGTTAATTTTATGACCCTTATTCTCTTGCGTAATAATTGCCATCGTCATTTTTGTCAGGGTGTTTAAATCAGTTAAATCAAGAGGTACATCCCTATCAACGCCGATATATTCCGAAACAAACTTAATATATGCCTCAGTATCATTTTTATCTATTTTACCCGGTGGAGCCCATCGCGTTATAATTTGCTCAGGCGTTACATATCCTTGCCTTGCATAAGATAATAAGTTTTTACCCAGCGCTCTGAGTCCATGCTCTGGCGTTTCAAATTGTACAAATCTACCATCATGTCCAAGCTGTCCAACCCAATTATTTTCTTTGGAAAACTCAATATTGCCAGGGTTATTATTTCTTAACCCTCTTGCTTTTCCCGTGACAGTTGATGGTGTTGATTTGTCATCAGAATAACGTGAAATACCACCGTTATCTGACGGCTCTCCGTTCTGCTGCATAAACTGCATATAATCAGATCCTATCTGATTTTCAATAGCTCTCTTGGCTGTGGCTGTTTTAAATTCTTGTTTCTTAGCTAGAATCTGCTCATCGCTCCAGCCGTGCGAAAACCCAAACTCTTCTATTTGTTGGAATACTTGTTTGTTTGCTGATAGGTAAGCATTGTTATCTCCATACAAACTAGCGGCCGACTCCGCATTCACAGATAACGTTGCTTGGAATTGGTCTTGTTCGTAAGCTTTAATTTGCCCCATTTCATGCTTATTAGCCTGCGAGCTAAACTGCAATCGCATTTCTTTTGCTTGCTGTGCGAACATGCTTTTAATCGCATCATCCTGCAGTGTTCCGGCTATTTCACCAGCAGCATTATCAAATGCTTGCTCAAACTCATAACCTTTACCAATAGCATTCTTACCCTGCATAGCAAGTAAATCGTTCATTAGTTCATTTGCTTTTTGTCTAAGCTGCAATGACGCATCTTGTGCCAATGCCACATCAGCCCGTTGCTTCGCTTCAGCGAATAAGCCTGTATATTGCTCGGCAACTTGACCTAAACCAGCACCAAACTGATTAGGGTTAGACTGAACACTAAAACCATTATTTGGCAGAGGCGATGAACTAACCTGTTGTTCTTTATACGTTGGTACAATTGGCATGCGTCCCCCCCCCTTAGAATACAAAACGGTTGGTACCGCTTTTCTTTGCAATATCGAATAGGTTGTTACTTGAACTACCGCTAGCTGCTGCACTAGATGTACCAGAGAACGGATCCCACGTACCACCAGCCAATTGATATGCACCGTAGGCTTTGATTGGTGCAGTTAATAATGTTGTAGCAGCGCCAAAATTACCCTCACGGCGTGCCATTTTACCCTGAAGTCTGTCATTAGCTGCTTGCATACGTAGGCCGTACGCTTCGCGACTCGCATTATTAACCAGCGTTAAAGCGTCAAGCTCACCCATCGCCGCTGTATCGCCGAACATATCAAGTGCACCTGCAGAACTTAAATCAAGGCCATTAGCAGACATTGCCGCAGCCTGTGACCCGGCAAGTTGCCGCGTACGTGAACGCTGTTTCTCTGCTTCCGCATTACCACGATTGATTGAATCATTAGCCGCTTGTTCGTTCTGGCGCGCATTTTGATTGGCTACATCAGCATTAAACTTACCTGATTGATATTGGCTATATGCTTGCACGCCTGATGAAGCAAGCATTGCAACACCGGCATAAATAGGATCACACATTATTTAGCCCTCATCGTGAATTTGTGGAATGGATAATTAAGCGCACCAATTGGCTTTGCATCTTCTAACTTAAACCCTAACCAATGCAGCCAACTCTTAGCAACGTAATTGCGTTCATCAACGTAATTAAGTAGTTCTGGATAGATATGCAGCATTAAACCGACGAATGGCTTACAACGGCGTAGAAAAGCTTTCTGATGCTTTTCTAAAATATCCGAGCCAACCAACCAGGGGATCCCAACTCCACCGATAATGGACGCAGGAGACACACCAAAGATAGCCGCTACCTCACCATTGAAAATAGCAGCCCATGATTTTGTAGATAGCTTGATGCCTGAGGCTAAAACATCCTCAGGCGTTGATAGGTTCATTGCATAGAATTCATCGATATCAGCCTGTCTAACACGCGGCACCAATGCTTTAGCGTGCTCTAATGTCGCAGGTACGATTTGAACAATACTCTTTGCCATATTAGAAGCCTCCCACATCTAAACGAGGTATAACCGCTAAGATAGATAGAGGTAACGGATCAGACTGTCTGACATACACACGGCCGTTTTTGCTCCATTGAGCATCAAGGTTAATTTCTACTACGCCAGTAGCGTCATCAACCGGGTTATCATAGAACTCGAATTCACGCTGTGGATATTCATATAGTCGGTCTTTTTCGGTGCCAGCAAATATCCCTCGGCTTGAATTGACAATAAGGCTAGCTGTCTTAACCAGTTTCTTTTTGTCTAGTAGCGTTTCTTGCCCATTAATATGAATATCTAAAGTTTCCATATCACTCACGTACGGTAAGCCAATGTGAACAACTACCGCAGGCTCTTCGAGTGATACAGCACCGCCAGATACTTTTTGCTGAGGTAACACGTTTGCATCGGCTAGAATGCTAGTGGTTTTACCTTCGATATGCTGTAGCCCTTCAAAACGGAAACGCGCAAAGCCCCATTCGCTCAATGGCTTTTCCTGTAGTAATTCAGGAACATCACGATTAGGTGTTACTCGCACCGCGTGAGTGTTAATAAACTCAGTAATTTCACAGCGTAGCGTTTTATTTTCATCATCTTCAAAGTAAGGCAAGTGAATAGTGTTACCGATATCGCTATCTTTAAAAATGGCATTGCTGGCGGTTAAGGCAATATCACCTTCGTACGTCCAATTATCGACTGTAGTTAGGTGTACAGTGCTTGATTCATCTTTGTTTCTTCCATCATAGCTAAGGCCTGAATCAACAAAGAAAGCATCCTCTGTATTAGTGAATAGACGGCTACTTAAACGCTCTATGTAACGCACGGTGCCGTCACCAACTTTACGGCATACAATGAAGTAAACCGCATCTTCATTGCCCTCGCTGATACTGCAGGTTGATTCAAATTGCCCGTCGGTATCTTGTGGCGCCCAAGCAAATACTTGCTGCTCTCTGAGATACGTCAATGAAAGTAATTTACCGTCGTCACGAATACACCAGGCGATTGAGTAAGGAACGATAGTGAATGCCCAATCAATAATCTGGTGGCGCTGAAACAGGTGATTAGCCATGATGGTAAGGTCAGTGCCTTGGTACCCATCAACGTCGAATGAATACGCAAGGTCACGCACTGCGCTACCTTTTTCTTGGATGTACAAGGCAATATTGGCAACGGCAATAGGCGGAACATCACTACAACCATTGGCGCCTTGAGAGGAAAAAGAGAAACTACTAGGCGTTAATACTTTGTTCTGATCCCCAGTGATTTGATACTCACCACCAGAGGTTAAAGCCACCAGCGAACCAACATCTATTAAGTGACGAATTTCATTAACTTGGCGCCCTGCATAGGTATAGATAATGCGGTCATCATCTTGAATAGGGTTATTCTTGCCAAAGTCTTTATAGTCCCCACTACGACTAGCCCAAATGGTTTGTGGATAAGCACGAGAGCCAGCAAAAAATAAGCGCTGCTGATAATACATAACGGTGCTTGGGTAGCCGTCTACGTCATTCCAAACCGAACGCGCCCATTTGTATGTGGCATTGCTTTCACCAACTGCGTTTGATGGTATATAGGAAATAACTTTACCTGTTGCTGTTAAACCATCCGTACTCACTGAATTGATTTTAACAATACCAAATCCACTATGAAGGTATTCCCACTGGATCCCTGTATCACCGCCCCATCCATCCCAGCTCATACCTTCTGTATGTGACGGCCTCAATGTTCCGCTTTTACCTGATGTGTTTGCTCTGTAGTAATTAGAACCGGCACGGCGCTGATCATTCTTAATGGTTGTTTTATCCGTTTCCCACACAGGAACAGCATCAACCGCCTGCTGCTCTATATAGATTTGCTTACCGACCAACTCGGCGCCAAAAATATTATGAGTTGCAGTTAGTGTCACCTCGCCAGTGCTAGCGCTAACGTAAACCTTTCGCTCTTTATCAACATTGATATCTTCGAATGGACCATTACGCGTTTCAACGGGTACCAGCTTCCAATCGTCATGATCATAGCGCTGTAGTTCCATTGGTGGATAATCAGCATGTACGATGGTCATTACGTCTGCTGACTGCGTGAATTTTAAATTGAATAGGTCGGCTTCTTTGTATGGCGTTGTTAGTTCGAATATTTCACCTTTATGCTCACCATCTGCATAAAGTACCTGTCCACCGTCTTTAATGACGCGCATGTACTTATCACCCATTTCAAGGGCGTACGTTTGCACTGTGCTGAATTGGAAAGGGATCAGGCGGCATTTCTTGTTAGGGTATTTTGCCGCTGCAATAAACTTGGTACCCGGTCTATTTTCAATGCCGCCATATTGCCGCACGAGAAAGTTTTCACACTTACGCAAAGCGGTTGAGTACTTCGCTAAGTCGATGCGACCATAAAGGCTAGGTGCGATTTCGCCACCAGAAAAACTAGGTTGAATAATGCTATAGGCCATTACGATATCCTCGCTTCAGTGAAAGGATCCATGTAGTCATTAGGCTCAGAAGATTCATCAAGAGAATGAGCACCGGCGCTAGCTATCGCCATGGTGTACATCTGAAATGCTTCACTACCAATGCCAGCGTTAGAGGCCAATGGGCGTGCAAGCTCGCCAGCTAAGCGCCATGCAAGCGCATCAATGAATAGAGAATCAAACATATTCACGTCAGTTACTGATGCAACGTATTGAAGCCATGCTTGCGGCTGGTCACAATAAATAAGCTTCCCGGTACCACTCACATCAGATCCAACAATGAATTGAATTGCATTATTTGGCTGGGGGTATTTCTGGCCAGATTGAATAATCGCAATGGCTTTCAAGCAATCAGTTGGATAGCTATACGCAAACTTCCAGTCCGGTGGCGGGTTATTGGTATCAGCTAACGCAACGCGCTTACTTGCAAAGTTCCATGGAAAATCAGACAGAACAGTGTCACGGCAATGACCGTAATGTAGATTGCATTGCTCGGCTTCTTTGCTCTTTTCGCTAAGGCTGTTAATGAACCGGCTGTTACCAATCCGGCTAAGCGCCATATTGCAGATTTCAATTTCTGAGGCCATTATTCACCCCCATCAAATAAAACGTCTGCGGCTGATTTATCATCACCTGAACCCAACGCAAGATCCGTAATCTGCAAATCCACAGACATTGATTTTTTACCTTCATGCTCATTAGTGGATTTTGATTTAACCTTGGCGATGCCAGACAACTCTATAGACTCACCCACATCAGGAATGCTCACACCAAGCTTTTCTAATGTCTCATTATCAAGGTATAGCGTTAACCCATACGGGTATTCATCGCGTGTTTCCTTAACGCCACTCGCATTCTCAAACGTTTCTGTGCTGGTTTTCAGGTTGACCATTTTCATTGTCTGCATCTCCAAAAGAAAAAGGGGCTTTCGCCCCCTTTAACGCGAAAGTTAAATCGCTAATTCTTTACGTCTTTCATCTATCGCGGTGCGCATTTTATCTGCGCCCATGTTGTGATGAGGTGCTTTGCCGAATAATTGCGTGTACTGTTCACGTAAATATTCAAGGCTGGATTCAACTGTATCGCCTGAACCACTAATAGCGTTATTGGTTACAACCTCACCAGCATCACCACCAGCCCCATCACCCAAAGCGCCAGTATCAGATTTAGCATCGCCACCACCAATCAGCTCTAAGTTGCTGCCAGCAATACCGCTGTATTCAACCTCTTCACCAACTTCAAGCAGACGACCAGCGATAAATGATTTTTTCAAAACTTTATATCGTGACATGTCACACCTTAATTAGTTACAGCGCTGTAGATAGGATGAGCATCAACGTTAAGTGCGATGCCAGCCGTAAACTTACCAGCAGTTAATGGGCCATCTGTGACAACGTAACGCAGACGCAGATACTTAATAACACCATAAGGAACGGTACCGACAATGCGCTTGCCCGCATTCAAGTCTGCGATTGGCATTTCAACGGATTTAAACAAAGCAACAGGCGTTGTAAATGCTTTATCTGCTGATGTTTCCAGTACGATTTGTACTTTAGCCTCACCTGCTGCTGTAGCCTGTTCAGTAACCTGTGCAAACAGTTGCAGCGGCTCACCAATACCGATATCGCGGAAATCACCTTTTACTGGTGTTAGGTCAATGATACTGGTCGCAGTCGCTGATGCGGTCACTGCTTGGTCGAGGGAAAATAGGTTTTCTTTATCTAAAATCATGTTGCGAACTCCCAACAAAATTAAGTTAACGAGGCTAGATATCAGCCCCGTACGGAATTACTTCACTTGGTCTTCTGTGGTGAGGATCACATCAGTACGACGCACCGGAATCTCATCAAAAGAAACGACTTTTTTCCCTGCAACTTCTTGCATGGAAATATTGACGTTCTTAGAGTTTTTAATCTGGCGGCGCATCCAGCTACGGATTTGCTGGTTACAGTAGAAAACAGGTTTACCCATAGACAGATTAGGGATTTTTTCAATCGCCTGAATCAGCAAATCAGGCAAGTCGATAGCGCCGGTTGCCTCTGGATCTTTGGTTAACTTAGAAAGGTCAACGTTAGCAATACGTACTACATAACGCCAGTCACGAACAGTTAAACCATTCTTCCATTGAAAATGGGTACGGTAACCTTGATATTTACCACCGTTTTCATCTTCAAGAGTGACTTCACCCAAGTGTTTTTGTTCAAGCCCAGCTTTAGAACCTTTAGGGTAAATACCATGAACAGTATTTTGTCCCCATACCACTAGCCAGATTGAGGTTAAATTGCTACCAGTACCACCAGCATCAATGATGTTTACGCCATTTTTAGCACTCAAATCATTGAAACGAGCAGCTAAACCAGTGAATCGCTGAGGGTGAACTGATGTATCGCCATAGAACAGAGTTTCAGCCATTTGTTGGTTCATAGATTCAATGAACGCTTGTGCTTCTGATAATAGAAATTCAGATGTGCTACCGTTCATATCAGCTAGTTCTTTATCTACTTCTGAATAAGTTTCCAGCATACCTGTGGCATCTGTAACTTGCGCAGTTGTTGATTTACTTGGTTGAACACCATAGTTCAATAAACGCCACGTTGCAGACGGTAAACCAGTGCGAACAGTGGTACGGTGACCTGTCGGTAAGTTACCCTCAACAAAGGTCATATCTTCAAGAATTTCGTTTGACTGGTTGAGCAGTTCAACGATTTTCGCTTGCTTGCTGTTTGGGTCTTGACGCTTAGCCCAATCAGTTAGAGTTAAAGCTTGAGGCATAATTTATCTCCTATACCTTATTTGCTATCACCAAAAAGAACATCCGCAGCACTGCGAGCGTTTTCACTGCTGCCACTAACAAAGCCGTCCTCAGACATAGCTTTGCCAATCTTTGAAAAAACACGAACAAGCTCTGGATGATTGCCTAAGCCTGTTTCAACCAGATAACTTTTAAGTTCAGGTGAACCGAATTGGTCCAACGCCTTTTGTGCATTACCAATCGATTCTGTAGAGCCAAGCCCTTCCTTATCTGCGCTGACTGTTTCAGCCCAATCAGTAACTTGTTTTTGCCATGCATCGGCTTGCTGCTTAACCAGTTGCGGCATGATCGTAGATCCGTACACATCAACAATCTTTTGCGCCTGCTCGTTGCTTAATCCAAGTTCACGTGCGACAGGCTCAAACGCTGCTACGGCTTCTTTATCAAGCTCCTGGTCTTTGCCGGCCGTAAACTCATACTTTTCAGGCGCAGCGCTTACAGGCTTCTTGTTATCACCTTCCTGCTTAGTACTGGACGTATCATTAGTCTTGTCAGTTTCTGTACTAGTAGTCGTAGTCTGATCACCCGTTGTTGATGTTTCAGTTTTAACCGCTGTAGTTTCTGTGGTTGTCGCAGCTGCACCTTCACCACCATCAACTGAAACCTCATTACAAAGGCGACGAAACACCAAGCGTTGAAATAAATTCATTGATTGTTCTCCTGTTCTTTGGCTTCTTCTGCCATGACCAAATAGAGATCAGGGCAAACACTCATTACATCGTTAAACAGCTCTAATCCCTTATTACGTCTACCTTCATTGAATGAAGTGACATAGGGATCAGACGTAAATGAAACTTCAAAAACACCACTAGCAGATAGGGTTTTCCAGATAAAACGACGACCACACTCAGTACTCATAACCTGTTTTAAATCATCGTCTTCACGTTCTTTTCTAAGCTTGGCCTTAAGCTCTAAGCCAGCCTTAATCGCTGCCTTTTCCTCTTCAGAGTAATCATCAAACTGCGTCATTGACCACCACCAGCAAGCGCAGCTAAGGCGCTATTATCATCCATAGGTGTATTGCCAAGAGCCTGCGCGCCAGCAACTGCCTCCTGAGCCATTTGCATTTGTTGCATCTGCTGTTGTTGCTCTGCACGCTGCTGGCGAATTGCTGCTACTTGATCATTGGATGAAACGATAGTTGGGGAAATACCTATTGATTCAGCGTAGTTATCAATAATTTCGTCAGTGTTTAGCTTGTCTAGCGCTTCTGGTTTCAGTTTTGCTAGACCACCAACAAAGCCGACAAAACGCTCAACGCTGTTAACACCAACCGATTTCTGCGCCTGCGCCATGACGGAAATGTATTCAACTTTAAGCTGCATACCCTGCATTTCTTCTGGCGGCACTGGTAATAGGTTTTTACGCGCCATGATTGCGAACGTACGATTAATTAACTTATCTAGTAGTTCAGAATCTAAACGCTGTAAGACAGGCCCTAACATGAGAAGCTTTTCTTCCTTCATTTCGATAACTGCTTCCACTGGCATTGAGCGAGTGTTGATGTTCTGTAGCATCATGAAAAGGTCAGAGAAATAGGCTTCTTTGATTTGATTACGAGTGTCACCAATATCAGCAATCAAGCCGTTAATGTCGGCTTGCACTTGGAATATCGGCTTAATCATTTGGTCAGCGCCAGCCATTGGTAAGTAAGTTATTCCACCCGGTACAAGAGAAATTCGCTGATTCTTAATTGAGGCAGGCGCTTGCATTGGCGGGTTGGTCACTTTATCAATCTGCTGTGCTTTGCGGCGCTGTAATAGCTGCAATGCTTTCACGCTACCTAATGCAATCATGCCGGGGCACGATGAACCGTAGACGTCCTCGCCATTCACTTCCCAGCGTGGCGCCATAATAGGGAATTCATCAAAGCCAGACTCGCGCAGAACACGGTCACTATCACCGCCAATTTCAAAGTAAACTGACTTAAACAGTTTGTTCTTAGCGTCCAGCTTGCCGCTGATGCGGTTTAAATTCGGGTAGACTGAATGAATGACGGTGATCCACTGACTATAGTTGCCAGAGTCCCACATGCTTTTAACCTGCTCACTCACATTGTCTAAGCCGAACTCCATAACCAACTGGCGCACTGTCATGCTGAATTCACGGAAACAAGTATCAACTGTCAGATCTGGTCCATTCGCAATGTAATAGCTACCAATAGGAAACGGTACCGTACGAATAACGCGTTCGTTATCTTCCAGTACAGCTAGTGCGCTGGTGGCAAAGGTGCCGATATCGGAATAGGTTTGCGGTAGTGACTGATAGATATTGGAACGGTTGAACACTTCATTCATACGCTGCTCAACAACTTCAAGCCACATCTTTACAGGGCTATAATTCATCATGTCAGGGTCTGGCGTAGCCAAACGGAACCATTTTCTTGCCGGGCTAGTTATCCCTGACATCATGCCACTAGAAAGCGTACGTTCAGATTTAGCCGCTTCTTGATCGATGATTTTCGTATTACGTCTATCACCGCGATTAACTTCTGATGTGCTAAAGCGAGTGCTACGAGGGCGTGTATACTCTGCAAGCTCTTTCCAGTGCGGCTCAAATGATTGTCGCTCATTCTTAAGCTGCGAGAGTTGTTTTAATAAATCCTGCTTTAAACTCATACCGCCCCCGTTAGGTTACTGACCAAGTAGCGTTTTACCGCTGGTTGATGCTGAGCTAGTAGCGCCCTGCGCACCGGTTAGTAATGTTGACTTACGGCCAGCGGCAGCACGGCGGCGACGCAACTCTTCATCACGCGAACCTACTACAGCTTCGTCCTGCTCTTGCGGTGCTGCTTGCACTGGTGGCGGGGTTTTAATCTTAGGCGTACCACCAAAAAGACCTCCACACATATATCACCTCATAAGATAAACAATAATATCATTTAGTATTTATTGTATATCTTATTTGACAAATATAAAACCACGAGATACATTTTGGTCACAGGTCGTTAGTCGGATGTTCCTTTGCTCGTTATCAAGTACCGTTCCCTTGCTTACATTTGCCCTCTTCGCGAGGGCATTTTTTTGCCTGTTAGTTAAGCATATGGATCGTAATCAGCATCACTAACAACGTGACTACCCTGACTAGATGTTGATATGTTGTGTCGTTCTTTTTTGGTGACTGGGTAAGCAAATGTTAAGGCTAGCGCATCGCCTTTATTTGGTGATCGTCCAATACGTTTTTTTATATCCTCTTTCTTTTCAAGCAATATTTTACCGCTAAGCTGCACTTTGTACTCTGGCGTTGATAAATCATCAGCCACCTCCTGATCGTCAATAGCCCCACCTATCTTGAGCCATGACTTAACATTGTTGTACATTTCACCGCGCTTGTTCTGCATTTGCGGGTCAGTTGATGCACCATTGAATGATACAAGCTGCCAATTTCGTCCCCAATTCATACCAACAGATTGAATTCCAGTACCGTAACCAAAGTCGATATGAACAGCGTCAGCACCGTACTGATCCTCATAGTCAGCAATGCGCTTAGCCATAATCACATCATCAATAGTTTTACTACCGGTCCATAGGCATTTACTGTGTAACCCTTGGCGTAAATAGATTACGGCATCATCATCACCTGAATATGCAGGGTCAACGCCCAAGATAATTGGTGCGTGTGATACTTCTGCCTGTGTTACTGTACGCTTCATGGCTGCATCAGTTAGACCAGTTGGTATGAATTGTTTTTCAGATGTAGATGGGAAAATACCGCGAACACGCACCTTAACAAAGTCATCATCAACACCGTAGTCTTGAATCCACTTTTCAATCTGTTCTTTGTTGGTACCTTCAACCGTACGGCTATCAATTTGCTTGGTTTTCCAGCGGTGCTTAAACTTACGGAAACACTCACGGAAACGCCCTGTATTGCGTGTCGGGTTACCAAATGCTATCCAGATGATTTCTGTATTCTCATCCGTCAAGGCACCCTCTGCTACTTCCCACACCAGATCCGCAATGTTAGAGGCCTCATCAAAAACAAGAATGATGCGCTTACCCTGATTATGTAGCCCTGCAAATGCTTCCGTATTGTTCTCTGACCATGGCACAGCATCAGCACGCCAAGCATTAGCGTGATTAGGGTCATTGGAATAGATAGCGGTTTTGGTACAGGTAAACCAATCCTTAGTGATAGATAAGCGCTGCCACTTCGCAATTTCTGGCCATGTTTTAGTTCGTAGCTGGTTTTCGGTGTTGGCAGTAACAACAACTTTGCAATCTTCGCAGGTGTCCATGCCCCACTTGATGATCATCGATATGAAAGCAGATTTACCAATACCGTGACCTGATGCCCTAGCAAGTTGTAGCGGCTGGTGGCGTGTTTCAGGGTTGCGTAGGTGCTCACCTATTTCGTTCAGCGCTTCTGCTTGCCATTGGCGAGGCCCACTAGCATTTTCAAGTTCGGTACCAGCTTCACCCCATGGAAATGCGTATAGCGCATAGCTTAACGGGTCATGCGTAAACATGCCGATATCGTTAATTAGTTGTTCCTCTGGCGACATGGTTTCAATCATGACTCACCACCAGCGGCACGCTTACGGGCCGCTGCCAACTTATCAGCAAGGGAAATGGTTACATCGACCTGATAGCGCTCACGGAATGCGTTAACGTCAACGTGCTTACCGACCATTTCAAGTACGCGCAGCTTATCTAACAGCTTCACTTTCTTAACGGTAACCTTCTCATCAATGACGGCTATTTCAAACGCAGAAATGCTTTTGCGCCATACTGCAGGCCAGTCTTTAATTGGCTTGATATCACCAGTATTAGTGAGAATATCCGCGATATCGGCATCAAGCATATTAACCAATCGCTCTAACACGCTGTCAGCGTCTAGCTTCTTGCGCTTATTACGCTGTTGCATGAGCTGTGCGATACGGTCAATGACGCGCTGGTCTTTCATGAGTTGAGATGCACGCTTACAGGCGCTAACTTCGGCATAGCCTGCTGCTAACGCTGCATTGGTTTGATTATCAGGGGCTTTGATATACTCCTGACAGAAGCGCTCCATTTGAGCATTAAGCGGTGTGGGTTTTCTTGCTGGTGGCTTACGTGGTTTCTTTGTGGTCATAATCATCACCTCTTCGGTTATTATGACCACTGAAAAGTTAAACTTCAAATCTGATATGGTTTAAATCCATCCTTAACATTGCAAATACTTAAAATTTGATTACACAAACTTCTATATCTATATGGCAAGTTACCAACATCCGAAACAAAATCAATTAGCTCTGATTTGGTAGGTTTTGTATCAAAATATAAGCGAAGCCCTTTCAATGTAACTTTATTAAAACCATCTAATAAAAACTTTAAGTCAATGAGCAATCCTATAAGATTGTCATCTATTCTAGATATATCCAACAAATACCTATCAATAACCACAGATGAATGATCCCTAGCTAAAATAAAAACATTGCTACCATCTTCCTTGGTGTAATTAAAGTAAAATTCATCAAGCCCATCAGCTCTTCTGCAAGATGCGACTTTATTATTTTTCACATCATCAAAAAACTGCATTATCTGCTTGAAATAAATACAATTATTCCTAACCTCATCATAGATAAGTATTTTCAATGCCTTTAATTCGTTTTGAGTATGCTTTTCAATTACTGATTTCTCATTTGTTCTTTGAACCCAAAACACAATTAAACTCACGATTATAGCTACGGCCGATGCCAAACTTCCAAAAATAGAGAAACCTTCAACCACAGTCATAACTAATTCCTTAGCTAAGTAATTTTTCACTATTCTACTTCTAATTTAATCTCATGCCACCCTCTGGTTACCCAGCATTCTGAATCACCGTCAAGGCAGCAACCGGAAACCGGCAACCGCTCACCGCACTTACCACAGTACCGCTTTGATAACTCCGCAACCTCACGCTTGAGCCGTGCATCGTCGTTACGAATGAGCATTTGAATATATTCCGATTCGTCGTACGGTTCGCGCCCTGGTCTACGCAATGCACAATTACGCTTAATCATTTCGTGTTCTTCTGCTTCCACCTGCCACTGCGGAGTGACAAGGCCAGCATCCCGCTGGCGTTTACGTTGTGCTGCTTTACGCTCTGCTGGTGATTTAGCCATTGAATAACACTCCCACAACTACAGCGAACACGCACCAGAACACAACGAATATTAAGTAAGTTTTTAGCATTGTTAGCACTCCAACTCGTAAATAGGTCTGTATTCACTGCAATATATATCTAAGCATCCGTCATAATCATATGGGTTGTGTTGCCAACTGATTCTCCCGCAGCACGGGCAGTTCCAGCGTGTTTTACCGCTATCCCCTTTGCGTCTACGTTGCTTTTTAAGCCATTCAGGAACGCGCAAGCCTTTACTTTGTACCATTGAACGAGCATTGAATTTTTTAATCGGAAATGTTCTTCTTTTTTTCGAGTTGGCAGTATCGAACGGCAACCAGACAATGTTATCCATCGTTAAATTAGGAATAGTGAATCGCTTAGCTATCGAAAAGTTAGTTGATGGATAGCCACGGTCATTTAGCCAATAAACATCGTTACCGTCCCAATCACCTTTCACATATCCAACGTAGTAATTGCATTTACTTTCAATTACGGTTTCGTTTGGTATGTACTGGCAATCAACGTGATATTCAGCAAGTGATAGAACACTTTCAGTGCATACAGGCTGGTCAATGCTTCTTCCGTGTTCCCACGCACTTTGTGCCTCCTCTAGCGTGTATACGTGATCCTTGTCGATATCAGTGGCATAACCGTTGCCGTCCTTGCAGTGGAACGATGCATTTGAACCAACCGTGTCGCGTGTACACATCATATAAAATCTATTTTCCATATTTACCTCGCGTGACATGTCACGATTGTTTGTTTAGTTGAATTAACGGAATATCGAAACCAACGTGATTACCGCCCGTTAACTGCTCAAATTCTTTTTTAACTGCACTAATTACCTCACCATCAGCATCCATGAACGCTACAGGCTTTTGTTGGACTAATGCGAGATTTTCACGAACAACATCATCAAGATACGTACAAATCGCATACACTTCTTGAGATGAGATATTTTCAGGTGATACAGAGCCGTCAAGAATGTCGTAGCACAGCCTGATTGCGTCGATGCCTGCCATTGTTACCCCTTTCTTCCCTTCCGTTTTTTAGCCGCCCTATTTATCTTTGCGTGGCCTGTAATACGCTTATTTGATATTGGGTAGCTGCACCAGTTGCGGCTATGGTCGATAGCCCATAGAGCACCCTGTGACAATTGCGCAGCCATGCTCAAGGCTAGTGCTGATAATGCTATTTTTTTCATGGTTTTTTACCCCTAGCCGCCAGCATTGCATCAGCCATTATGTAAGCCTCACGCGATACCCACGCTGCTGACTCTTCAATCACAACCGCAATCATGGCTTCGTTTGATAAAATGCCCTGCATAGCAGACATGGCGAACTGGTCACGCAAGGTTAACCCTTCATTTTTCGGTGGTGTGGTAATGATGCCGCCTACAGGCCCATATATCCGCTTTCTTGAATCATCACTCATGACTTACCCCTTTGTTCCAGTTGCTTTGGCGATTGCCTGCTCAGCCTGATACAGCGCTTCTTCCATAGGGTTTAGCGACTCTTCTTTTGATTCAATACCAGCCGCATAGAATTGATTTACCATACGCTGCATCGCATGAAGCAAGTCATGAGCCGCATTCTCTACGGAATTATCAGGCGCTTCGCTATCAGTAACGCATACCTTAACCGACAAGATCCGACCGCTATTCAAAACGAACGAAAGCACACGAGGTTGATTAAATAAGTGTTCCGCTACAGCTCGCAGCGCATCACCTGTAATGTCTTTCTTAACACCTACCACCTTGCCAGTTTCATTACAGACACTTCCGTAAAAAATCTTATTGCTAATTAGTGCACACCACACTCTTCTAGTTGCTGCTCTGTTGCTCATCGTATTACCCTCAAAATAACGAAACTTGTTTAACTACTGTTTTCCCACGGCGCTTAGGCTTAGCCTTTGTGTTACCGCCGTACTTATCCATCCAAACCTTTGCTACGTGAAAGCAATCATCAAACATGGCGCCACGCTTACTTGCCTGTGAGCATCTACGGTAATGTGCGATGCCTTCATCAGCGGCAAGCTGTAATGCCCCCCCCCTGATAATCAAGCTCTTTAAGCTTCTTGATGATGTTCTTTCTAATAAAATCTTCTGGACTCATAAGGACTTACCTCATTCATTCAACGATTCGTTAATCCGCTCACAAACTTACCCATTGGTAACAAGTTCATGATTTGTCGATTATTCCGGTAACCTTACCGTTATCATTCCTATGGTTCCCCACACCTTAGAAACTCGCCCATCCCATATACGTGAATCATCGTCAAAGATGGCGTCCAGCAAGGCTTTCTCTAAGTTGTCCTTGTCTGGCTTTTGCTGGTGTGGCTTACCGTCCATTTCAGCCTGTTTTTTCTTGCTCCATGACTTCGGCATAGGCATAACAAAAATCACGTGGTAATCACTCTCAGGCAGGTTAATGCCTCTTGATCTCACCTCGTCACAAAACGCCCGGTAACGCATTACAGCAGGTCGCTTCTGCCACTTATCACGCTGAGTCATGCGCGGTTTAGGTACTGGCACAACTGGATAATCAAGGGTTCTCATTGCGCCAGTCCTCGCTTGATACGCTTCGCCCTTGGTTTCGCCAGTAGCTCGTTAAACATGATTTGTAAGCGTGCTGGTTCACCTGTTTGGCGCCATGGGCCATACGTAGGCTCAATAACCTTGACTGGCTTCTCTACAGGCTTATGAACCTGTTTTCTCACCATGTATCTTTTGCTGCTGCTTGCTTGAAGCTTCAAACCGTCTTTGTAGTTGTCATTCAGCTTGTAACCCAACCAAGGCGAACCCTCGACAACTGCAGGGGAAATAACATTAAACTTTTCAAGTTGTATAACAGCGTGCTTTACAGCGCCATACGCTGCTTTAACGCCAGTACTTTCAATGTGATTACGCAGCCCTTTAATCGTCATGCTTTGACCGCATTTAAGTGCTTCTATGACTCTATCCTGAAATAACATAACCATTACCTCGAATTCGATTAACCCATACGGTTAATATAAACAATTTGTTTATCTTTTCAACCATAAAAAATCAGTAAGAATTGATTTTCTTACCACCCTTTAAAACGCTCTGTAACGCTCTACATTTGATTTTCAAATTCAACCTATGGGATTTATCATCCTGTATATCAAAAACGCCTGTATGTTAATCCTGCTAACGATTTTGATAAACTTTGAATCTTATTGTCTCCGTTGTTTACTTTTTTCTAGTAATTCCATCCATGCTGGCGGTGGTCTAGTTTTGTCTTCAACTTTTAGTGTTGGCTTTGGTATAACTTCTCCCTTGTGAACTCGCTCAGTCCATTTGGCAAGCATTTTAGCCAGTCGTCTCTCACATTCGATATCAGTCAATCGATGTTCAAGCATTTGAGCTCTAAGGTCTGTAAACATCCAGTACTGAACCGGGTGCTTGAATGGGTACATTTCTGCGCTCCGGTAGTTATTACGCTTAGCACAGTAGGTTAAAAAGTCTCTAAGCTGTTCGTCAGGATCAAGACCAAAGGGATTCTGCTTAGCAGCTTCACCAGATAACGCGACAATCACGTCTGATAACTCTGGTGGCCATGGATTTCCATTCATACAGCGGTCGATACAGAATTTAAACAGTCCGTCCAGTTGTTGGTCACTCAATGTACTTAGCGCTTGCTTCCACATCAATGACGGTTCCGCCCCGTTCTTGTTGGTCCATTTGTCCCCATACAGCTCCGTCAGTTTTAGCCAAAGAGTCGAGATATTCCTGTCCGTGCTTTGTCCTGATTGCGTGTTCGACTTTCTGAACTGCTCTCGACTTCCCCGCAGCTGGATCAAATTTGAATTCGCCTGTGCCATTTTTCACCACCTTTTCGTTTTTCAATCGACTATGTTTCAATCCCTTAGCAAGGGCTAGCTCCCATTGCTCATGTGTTTTGGCTTTTCCCTCTGCCCCCCAGTAGGTTATAAACTCGGCTAACTCATGAGGCTGTAACGGTTCTTTGAGTATCGTTCCCCAGTATGCAGCCTTTTGGGTGAAGTCCTGACCAGGTTCCCAACCGTGATACATCACAAATTTATCGTTCACACCAAAACCACCAGCTGGAACACGACCGTTCAAGATAGAATTATTAGCATTCGGATCAGATTGAAAATTATCCTCGCGCGTATTAGAGAGAGGTTTTATATTTCCTTTCCCTTCCTTTCCTAAAGGTAGTCCTCCGGTATCACTACCGTAGTTTTCCGGTAGTAGGTTTAGTTCTTTGATTTTACTTGGAGTTTTCTTATTAACGACCTGATGTTTTGTGAAATTATTTATCAGCCCATAACGCTTGCCATCTTGAGCAGAAAATAAGCTAATATAACCACAGCTGGAAAGCTCCTGTAGTAGTACCGGAATACTACCGTAGGTCTCACGTATAGGAAAAACAGCGGCTTTAATGAGTTTTGGATTAGCATTGAAATATCCCTCATCATCTGCATAATTTAATAAACCAATCGCCAGTAAACATGCCGCCTCTGAAATATCAGCCATGTCCTCATCAGTCCAAAAAGTCGGCTTAATGGTTCTTATGCGAGCCATATCAACCCCCTGAACTATTTTCATAAATAAGATTCCATGCAATCATCATGCTTGAACTCCCATTTCTCTTGCCTGCTTGAGAATGCTATTAACGCTTTCACGGTAATTTGCAGCGTGCTTAGCAGCACACTCGACACAGACACCATTACTTACAAATCGCTCTGCAATATGCCCATGAACACAGGCTTTACCCGTATAAAAGCGAGATAACCCATTAGTTGCGGCTTCTTTTCTACTAATAACTTTCATTGAAAACCTCCATTACAGTTATGTGTGCAGTAAGATTACACGCTACAGAAAAAATACTCAACCATTTAAACGTTATTGTTTATCCAATCAATAATAAAAAGACCGCTTTCGCGGCCTCATGTGATTTACTTCATAAATTTGTCTGCTATTTGGTCAAGTGTTAGCTCTATCCCGAATGTATTAAGAGCCTTCTGCAACCGCTTCGCTGTCTGCAATGACACACTACGACTGCAATAGCGCAGGTGAATAGAAATATATTGAACGGTCAAATTTGCGCTATCTGCAAATTGCTGACGTTCACGTTTAGATAGACTATTCCAGAATGTTTTAAAGTCTGTAAATGCCATATAACCACCAAAAATAAACAAGAAATTTAAAAGTCAAAATCATGATAAACAAATTTGTAATTTACCTCAAAGGTTAATTTGATATTAAATAGATAAACAAAAATAAACAAAAATAAACAAAAATGAGCGAATCATATACAAAAAGGAAGAGCCTACAGTGAAAAGCATCCAAGATATCAGAAGAGATAACCTGATATTCGTTTTAGAAAAATATTATGAAGGGAAACAAAAGAACTTAGCTAATGCTTTAGGTTGTGTTCCTAACGTTATTTCTCGTTATTTAATGTCCCCTAATATGAAGAGTCATCGCTCGCTAAGCGATCCTGTCGCTAGAAAGATTGAATTCATTACAAAACTTCCTAAATATTATATGGATAAGGATCACTTAAATTCCCCAGCTGAACAAATTGCGGATGAACTAGCCAGACAACATACTGATATTGGTCGCATACTTGGCGATAACATTACAACATTCATGTTAATTGATGGATTTAAATCACAAGCCCAACTATCAGTTAAATCAGGTTTAGGGCAAGCTACTGTTAACCGCATTATCAAGAATGAGTCCAGCGCTACTGTTGATAGTGTTGCAGCCATTGCGGAAGCTTTAGGCCGTAAGCCATACGAATTACTCATGTCTAAAGACGATGAGGATATTCTTCACTACGATCACAAAAAATTTGCAGCCCTACCCGATAACGAGAAAGAAAAAATCCAAGACTTTATTGAGTTCATCATTAGTAAAAATGAAAATTAAAACAAAGCATTATGATTATAGCCAGCCTCGAGCTGGCTTTTTTTTTCGCATAAATATAAACATTTTGTTTATTTTATTTCATTTTAGCGATTGACAACCATCATTAACGGGTTATTATTTATCTAAGATTAACCCATAAGGTTAACGCTCTTTAACAATACAGAATGGCTATCACACTCCTAAATTCTGTGAGCCGCAGAATGTCTTAGCTAACCCGTAGATTCGGAATGCAAGATTTGGACAGTGACAATATTACTCAATCTAGCTGTTTTAGCTGGATTTTTTTTCACGCCACAAACATAAACATTTTGTTTATCTAAAGGTGATTGAAATGGTATTTTTTATCGAAAATGGTTTTCATGTGTTTATCGTGCGTGGAAACAAGAAAGTATTTAGTAGTTTTAAAGACGGCATTAATTGGGCTTTTACCACCAGCCTAGCAATTCAAACCGACAAGGAATTTTCTAATGAGCAATCAAGAACAATTTGAAAAACGTAACCTCGCAAATATTGTTAGCGCGATCCTAATGGCTAACGATATTAACACCGCAGATAACCTGCACGCGCTTACCGACCACTTAAGCAAAGAGCGCATCAGCGAAGAAATGCAGCAATTTGAAAAGATTGCTTTTGACTTATCACTAAGCTCACTAGCAACACCAAACTTCATGCATTTACATGATAATGACATTATCAGTGCTTTTATCCATGTCATTAAAAATCCTGACCAGTTTCGCTCAAACGCAGACCGCAAACAGTATTTTAAGTCACTGTTATCATCTGAACCTGTAGATATAAGCGAACAGGTAGAACCTGATGTGATTACTCATGCCAATGAAGATAAACAAATCGGTTATGATGAAACTAAGGTTAATGACGAATGTTCCTTACACTTAGTACCTCCATACTTTGAACCTGGTCGTTATACCGATATTTCAAATGATGATTACCATTCATCAAACGGCATTAGCAGTACGATGTTGAAAGATGGTCGCATCAGCTTGATGTACTTCGAACGTCGTCACATCAGCAAGGTAATTCAGCGTGAACGTTCAGAAGCCTTAGACTTCGGTAGCTTGTTCCATACCTTAGTTTTAGAACCTGAGAAAGTTGAAGATGAATTTAGCCTAGCTCCTACTATTCCCGCTGGTGCGTTTACTAATACGGACTCAATTAAAGCCTTCATCCGTGAATATAACGCTGACAAGCCAAAGGCAGAGCAACTTAAGTTAACAGGCAAGAAAGAAGAGTTAGCAGCTTCCGTTAAAGCCGTTAAGCCTGACGCAGTGTTTGAAGATGATTTAATCAGTGCATGGCAAGCCGATGAATCGCGCATTCGCATTACAGGTGATCAGTACCGTTTGGGTAAAGCAATGCAGCAAGCTGTATTTGACCATCCAGAGGCTGGGAAACTGGTAACTCATCCTAACCGTGCGGTTGAAGTTAGTTATTACGGTATTGACGATGATACAGGCTTAGAAGTTCGCGTACGTCCTGACTTAGAGATCCAGTATGACGAAAACCTAAGAGTTGGTTTTGACCTTAAATCAGCTTCATTAGGTCGATACAAACAGGATGCGATCACCGCGATGATCCGCAAAGAAATCATTAACCGTGATTATCATGTCAGTGCCGCAATGTATTGTGATATCGCCATGCTAGACCAGTTTTTCTGGATATTCGTCAACAAAGACGAAAATTACCACTGGGTTGCAATCGTCGAAGCCTCGCCTGAACTGCTTGAACTTGGTCGCTTGGAGTACAAAAAGACGCTGCGCGATATCAATAACTCAATGAATACTGGCGTATGGCCTGCCCCAGTCACCGAAACGCTCACCATTAATCTTACTGACTTTGAAACACGCAAGTTAGAAGAACTTCAATTAGAAGCTTAATCAATTCTAGCGCCCTGCTTACTGCGTGGCGCTTATCAATTTAGAGGTAATCATCATGTCAGAAGTCGCTTTAAGCAACCAACAACAAACTGGTGTCATGAATAACATGTCACTTCTTTTTAATGCGGAAGCAATGAATTGTGTTATCCGTATTGCTGATTTAATGGCATCTGGTACCGCGACAGTGCCTAAACATTTACAGGGTAAGCCAGCTGATTGCTTGGCTATCACAATGCAAGCGTCTCGCTGGGGAATGGATCCATTTGTAGTAGGCCAAAAAACGCATTTAATTAACGGAACGCTAGGTTATGAAGCTCAGCTGGTCAACGCGGTGATCACCAGCTCAAACGTTGTTACAGGTCGTTTCCATTACGAATACGGCGGTGATTGGGAAAAGATTGTAGGCGTAAAAGAAAATCGTGACGAGTCTGGCTTATTCATTCGTGTTGGTGCAGTTCTCCGGGGTGAAACAGAAATTACATACGGTGAACCGGTTTACTTAGCCGATGTGCAAACACGTAACTCACCGCTATGGAAAACCATGCCTAAGCAACAAATTGCTTACTTAGCGGTTAAATACTGGTCCCGCCTGTATTGCCCTGAGGTGATCATGGGGGTTTATACGCCAGATGAACTTGAAGAGCGAACCATCAAAGATGTTACGCCACAAAAAGAGCGAGTAAGCCTCAATGAAATCACTCAGCAAAATGAGCCTGAACAGCATCACGAAGCCACCAGCGACGGAAATGATGTAATCACAGGTGAAATTGTTGATGATGGTTTTAACCCTGAATTACTACGCCAATCGATCACCGACGCTTCAACTCTGGATGAAGTTAAAGAAATTCGATTACAAATTGATGAGCTTAAATCATCACTTGGTACCGCACTTTTCACAGAGTTGAAAAACAAAGCGGTTCAGGCTTATCACCGCATCGATGCAAATAACAACCTTGAAGCGCAAATTAATAGCCTACCTGCTGGCGGTTCACCGGAAGCTAAAGCAGATTTCGATAAGGTTGTTCAATTCCTCAATGCCAATAAACGCAAGCTTGGCGATGAGTTATTCAATGCGTTCAGTATCACGCTGAATGACATGAAAGACGAATATCAATAATGGCTGACGGCGGGTTTATCCCGCCATTGGAGTTACTATGAATTTAGAAGCATTAAAAACATTAGACGATATTTGCACCCCGGAAGAAGTTAAAGCCAAAACAGGCGTCGGTAACTCAATCTTGAATAAACTGCACAAAGAAAAAATTCTTGAGAAAGTTTATCTATCTGAGCGCTCCTATGTTTATCGTCGTGATGAAGTTAACGCCTATATCACTAGCTGCTGGAATAACCCGGAAGCAGCGAAAGAAGATATTGATATGGCTTTTGTTAACAAGAACAACCCAAATCACTCTAAAGCATCTGATCACATCTCTAACTAACTACCCTTCCCTATGTGATTTAACCAAAGGATATAACCATGAAAACTCTACATGGACGCTGTATTCGTCGTTGGAAACTACGATTTAAAGATATTTGCGATTCAAAGGTTTCATCTTATTTCAGAAAGCGAGACTTAAAAGGATTTTGTCGTGAATCTGGCGTCATTACTGCCGATATGATGATTTTAAATATGGCTGAAGATAATGCCGCTGCTGATTTTCAGGGAGGTAAGTGCGGTTGGTCGCCTGAATGCTCAAAGTTCTTTGACGAGAACCGAGAAAAATATATGACCGAAGCTCGTTTATTTCTCAATGAAGAAGCTACCAACGACGAAATAGATGACTTAATCGAAGAAGAGATTTCAAACTGGAATTAACCAAAGGATATATTTGCAAGGATGCAAACAGGAGATAGATATGAAAACTTTCAAAAATGTTCCATGGGTTGGCTGTTGCACTAAGTGTGATGCAGAACAGGCAACGGTACAGACAGAAAAAGGCAATGAAGACTGGTTTTACGATGGTGACAAAGTCACTTGCGAAAACTGCGGTCACACTGGCGTTATTGAAGCAGATGGCGAGTGCGCTTGGTGCGTATGGGATGAGGTTGACGACTCGCAGGGATGCAATGAAGAGGAATGAATATGAAAGTCTATCTCGACGACGAGCGCCAAACGCCAGAGGGATTTGTTCGTGTTTACTGGCATGATGAAGCAATTAAATTGCTGGAAACTGGCAAGGTTGAGTTAATTAGCCTAGACCATGATTTAGGTGATGATGAGCGCGGCACAGGCTATGACGTTTTATTATGGATAGAAGAACAGGTTTATTTAAACGGATTTAAAGCGCCTGAAATCATTGTTCATTCATCTAATTCATCAGCACGTCATAAAATGGAATTGGCAATTGCAAATATTAAAAAGGTGGAGTGATGGATAAATCAAGGCAGCAATTTGAAAAAGAAATGGCTGAAACCATGGGTTTAGATATAAATGAAATCATCCGTCATAGAGAAGGAGATAAATACCAATCTCTTACTGTAAGTGTAGCGTGGCATTGGTGGCAAGTATCACGCGAGAGTTTAATTAATAACTTGGAGCCTGTCGGTTATGCAGCAGAAATTGATATTAGTGAAATTGAAATATACGGTCAGCTATTTTTAAATGAATACCCTACAGAAGAAACTAATATCCCACTCTACCGCTTAGATAAATAACCATGCAAATAATCGGATATGTATTACTCATGCTAATACAGGGTTCTGCTGTGCCTGTATCTGAGCAAATATACACACAGCAAGAATGCGAGAGTCGTGCGTGGCAGATAATGCAGGTGCGGAATGTTGAGATAGTTTGTGGCGAGGTGATTCGTGGAAGATAAAAGAAAGATGCTTAATGCATTATTCACGCGATTAAATTGGGATGCTCAAGATACTGGGATGATTCGATTGCGTAATGCTGAAATAGGCGGAAGGCTTCAAACAAGATGTACCGAATTATGGAAAGAGGTAATTAACGCTACTGAGCCAACTGAGGATTTAATTAACCGATTAACTGTATTTCACAGTGATGTTGAAAAAGCAGCTAAAGAAACTGGATTATACAAATGAATAAAACTCGTTGTGTATGGTGTAATAAGAAACTCAACAAAGAAGAGTTATTTTATTATGAATGCTCTTGTGAGAAATGCGAATATTATAGAGTTGCATTAAACAACAAAAATAAGTTTGATATTTTTGCTTTGAGAATTGCATTCTATTTTAGAAAGGTAATTAATATAATGTAGGTAACAATGAAAAAATACAGCCTTATTTATTGCGATCCACCTTGGCAATACAGCAATAAAGTTTCCAACGGTGCCGCAAATAACCACTACCAAACCACTAGCCTATTTGATTTAAAACACCTCCCAGTTCATACCATTGCCGCAGACAATGCAGTCCTTGCCATGTGGTATACAGGAAACTTTGTGCAAGAAGCATTTGAGCTTGCTAAAGCATGGGGCTTCACCGTACGCACATCAAAAGCATTCACATGGGTTAAGTTTAATTCACTAGCTCATGAGCGCTTCGATAAAGCCCTACAAAATGGCACTCTGTTTGATTGGCATGACATGCTTGATTTACTCAATGCCGAAACAAAAATGAACGGTGGAAACTACACCAGAGCAAATAGCGAGGATGTGTTAATCGCAACTCGTGGCAATGGTTTAGAGCGTATGAGCGCCAGCGTTAAGCAAATCGTATTTAGCTGTTTAGGTGAGCATAGCCAAAAGCCGTGGGAGGTTAAAAATAGGCTAGAACAATTATACGGTGATGTTAACCGCATAGAGTTATTTGCGCGTGATATATCACAAGGTTGGGATGCTTGGGGCAATGAATGCCCGAATAACAGCATCGAACTTACTGGGCCACAATTTAAACCTAAGGAGACCATCATTGATTGAATTTATTTTGATAGCGTACGCATGGATTGCAGGTTATGTATTTTCTGCAATTGGTACCGAAAACGATAGCCGCCCAGTAATTATTGAGCGGCTTTTTTATTCCGTATTTTGGCTGGTGGTTGGTGCATCAATGCTATCAACTTTACTGGCCACAAAAGTTTTAGGACCAGAAAAATAAACCTCTTAAATTTTACCCTTCTCTTTTCCTGTCCATTCATCAATCATATTAGCCCATTGCTGCAATAAATCACGCCTCTGTTCTGCGTATTCCGCTTTGTTATAAACAGCACGGACGCCCTTTTGCTCATGGGCTAAACACTTCTCTATCCAATCAGAATTAAAGCCTGCTTCATGTAACAGTGTGCTGGCTGTTCTTCGCATGTCATGTACTGTGACGTGCTCAAATTCAATACCTTTTTTGTTTATTTTTTTTACTACGCCTGTAATGACATTATTCAATGCAGCATTAGATAAATGCTTATTAATGTCATGCCTACCAGGTATTAAATATTCACTACCCATCGCACATGTTTTTAACCCTATTAAAATATCCATTGCCTGATCGGATAAATAAATGACGTGCGCCCTCCTTTTTTTCATCCTCTCTTTGGGAATTGTCCATTCTTTTGTTTCAAAGTTAATCTCATCCCATTTTGCTTTAATGAACTCACTCTTTCTTACAAGAGTAAAGAGAACAAACTTAACCCCTAATTTTAGAGTCGGGTAACAACTGTAATTTTCTAGTTCATTAAAAAAGATGCCGATTTCTTTTGGTGATAACGAACGTTCACGAGCTTCAAACGTGGCGATGGATGAGGCTTTAATACTATCGACCGGGTTTTTTATTTCATACCCACGATCAATAACATAATTAAAAACAGAACCAATAATTTCGCGGACCTGTAAAGCAGTCGCCCTTGCACCGCGATCCTTTATCTTTTCACACAGCGCCCTAACCTTTTGAGTGGTTATTTCTTCTAGCTGTAATTTTCCCAGCGTTGGGTATATTTCCTTGCGTACGATGGCTTCTTTCATCGCCCTGGTGCTGTTAGCAAATCGGGTATCTTCTAAATATTTGACGGTATAGTCTTGCAATACCGTTCCTGATCTTCGGCTATCAATACCGTCTCGCTTTTGTGAAGCCGGTGATACACCAGCATTTAGCATCTTTTTGGCTTCAATCAGCATTTCCCTTGCCTCAGCAAGAGTAATACCGTCATCACTGTAGCGTCCAAACGTTATCGTTTCTCTACGCCCGTTAAAGCGGTAATCATATCTAAATGAAATTGTTCCTGTTTTTGATACGGCGACATATAGACCATCACGATCGGTCACCTTATACAGCTTATTTTCGGGCTTTAAGCTCTTTAATTTTTTGTCGGTTAACACGTCGGTATTCCTTTGCACGATACCGTCTATTCTGTATTTTTTGTGACGGTATTAAGTTATAGATTTAGTCGTTTTAATTTCTGATACCGTCATATATACCGTCAAAATTACCTGCAATTGTCAATCGCTATCGATCGCTAAAAACAAAAAGGCACCAGTAAGTAACTGATGCCTTTAGTATTAATGATTTCTAAAAATCGCTATCGATTATCGTTAAATCATTCCCACTCAATGGTTGCTGGTGGCTTGCCGCTGATATCATACACTACGCGGGAAATGCCATTCACTTCATTGATAATACGGTTAGAAACACGACCTAAGAAATCATATGGCAGGTGTGCCCAATGTGCGGTCATAAAGTCGATGGTTTCTACTGCACGCAGAGAAACAACCCAGTCATATTTACGACCATCACCCATGACACCAACAGAACGAACAGGTAAGAATACCGTGAACGCTTGGCTCACTTTATTGTACAGATCTGCTTTATGCAGCTCTTCAATAAAGATAGCATCTGCACGACGCAGTAAGTCACAGTACTCTTTCTTCACTTCGCCCAGAACACGAACACCTAAACCTGGACCTGGGAATGGGTGACGATACAGCATGTCGTATGGCAGACCTAATTCCAGACCAATTTTACGTACTTCGTCTTTGAACAGCTCTTTTAGCGGCTCAACCAGACCCAGCTTCATATCTTCCGGTAAGCCACCTACGTTATGGTGAGATTTAATAACGTGCGCTTTACCTGTTGCTGAAGCCGCAGATTCGATAATATCTGGGTAGATAGTACCTTGAGCCAACCATTTGATATTTTGAAGCTTAGAAGACTCTTCATCGAACACTTCAATAAATACGTGACCAATCTTCTTACGCTTTTCCTCAGGATCAGAAATACCTGCTAGAGCATTCATAAAGCGGTCTTCTGCTTTTGCATGAATAATGTTCAGGTCAAATTTACCTTGGAACATTTCCATGACTTGCTCAGCTTCGTTTAAACGTAAT
Source organism: Providencia alcalifaciens DSM 30120 (assembly GCF_000173415.1). Classification (GTDB taxonomy): domain Bacteria; phylum Pseudomonadota; class Gammaproteobacteria; order Enterobacterales; family Enterobacteriaceae; genus Providencia; species Providencia alcalifaciens. Next base: position 140,108 of record NZ_ABXW01000046.1, read on the forward strand.
AAACCGTTATCCACGAATACGCAAGTTAGGCGCTTACCGATAGCGCGGTGTAATAGCAGCGCAGTGACAGAAGAGTCCACACCACCAGACAGCGCTAACAGAACGTGGTCATCACCGATTTGTTCTTTTAAGCGAGCAACGGTATCTTCGATAATTGCCGCTGAAGTCCACAGCGCTTCACATTGGCACAGATCCAACACGAAACGTTTTAAAATATTCAAACCTTGGTGTGTATGGGTTACTTCAGGATGGAACTGAACACCATAGAAACGCTTTTCAACATCTGCCATGATGGCATATGGGCAGCTAGGCGTGCTGGCAATCGTTTTAAAGCTTGATGGGATTGCAGTCACTTTGTCGCCGTGGCTCATCCATACATCTAAAACTGGCTTACCATCTTCGTTAATTGCATCTTGGATATCACGGAACAGGTCGCAATCTTCAAGAATTTCAACATTTGCGTAACCAAATTCGCGCTCACCAGACACCTCAACGGCACCACCTAATTGCATAGACATGGTTTGCATGCCATAGCAGATACCTAATACAGGAACGCCTGCATTAAAAACATACTCTGGTGCACGTGGGCTGTCTGCTTCAGTGGTACTTTCTGGACCACCAGACAAGATAATGCCGTTAGGGTTGAACTCTCTAATTTGTTCTTCCGTGACGTCCCATGCCCACAGTTCACAGTAGACGCCAATTTCACGGATACGACGAGCAATCAGCTGAGTGTACTGAGAGCCAAAGTCAAGGATAAGAATGCGATGCTTATGGATATTTGTAGTCATTTGAGGAGAATTCCAACAATTCAAGTCAAAATAAAAGGCGGTGGCGCTACCACGATATCGCGCCACCCTGAAACTTTTTACTTACCGTTTTAAAGGGTAATTACTGCCCTAAACGATAGTTAGGAGACTCTTTCGTGATAGTCACATCATGAACGTGACTTTCTTGAATACCCGCACCACTGATACGAACGAATTCAGCTTTTGTTCTCAGCATATCGATAGTACCGCAGCCTGTCAGACCCATACATGAACGTAAACCGCCCATTTGTTGGTGAATGATCTCTTTTAGGCGACCTTTGTATGCCACACGACCTTCGATGCCTTCTGGTACCAGTTTGTCGGCTGCGTTATCTGATTGGAAATAACGGTCAGAAGAACCTTTAGACATCGCGCCCAGAGAGCCCATTCCACGGTATGCTTTATAGGTACGACCTTGGAACAAAATTGTTTCGCCCGGAGATTCTTCGGTACCTGCGAACATGGAACCCACCATGACACATGCTGCGCCCGCTGCGATAGCCTTAGAAATATCACCAGAGAAACGGATACCGCCATCTGCAATAACCGGAATACCAGTACCTTCTAATGCGCCCGCCGCTTCAGCGATCGCAGTGATTTGAGGCACACCAACACCGGTTACGATACGAGTCGTACAGATTGAACCTGGACCAATACCCACTTTTACTGCGCTAACGCCAGCATCAGCCAACGCTTTCGCACCTTCAGCCGTTGCAACGTTACCACCGATAATTTGTAAATCAGGGTATTTTTGACGTGTTTCACGAATGCGTTGTAAAACGCCTTCAGAATGACCGTGTGAAGAGTCAATCAGCAGGACATCCACACCCGCAGCAACCAAGGCATCAACGCGCTCTTCGTTGCCTGGACCTGCACCTACAGCCGCACCGACACGTAAGCGACCTTGTTCGTCTTTACATGCATTTGGTTTACGTTCTGCTTTTTGGAAATCTTTAACGGTGATCATACCTAACAGATGGAAGCTATCGTCGATCACTAAGGCTTTTTCAACACGTTGCTCATGCATTTTTTGTAATACAACTTCGCGTGCTTCGCCTTCTTTTACCGTCACTAAGCGCTCTTTTGGTGTCATCACTGCGGTAACTGGTTGGTCCAAATCTGTCACGAAACGCACGTCACGACCTGTAATAATACCGACTAAAGAATTATCTTTAGAGACAACAGGATAACCCGCAAAACCATTACGTTCGGCCAATTCTTGCACTTCACGGATCGTGGTTTCAGGGGTAACAGTGACAGGATCGGTAACCACGCCGCTTTCGTGTTTCTTCACGCGACGAACTTCTTCAGCTTGGCGCTCAATGGACATGTTTTTATGGATAAAACCAATACCACCTTCTTGAGCCAGTGCGATAGCCAGATCAGATTCGGTGACAGTATCCATCGCTGCGGAGAGCATAGGAATATTCAGGCGGATTTTTGCAGTCAGTTGAGTGGACAGATCTGCCGTGTTTGGCAGTACAGTTGAGTGTGCAGGAACGAGTAAAACATCGTCGAAAGTTAGTGCTTCTTTTTTAATGCGTAACATAGGCAATATCCCACCAGGCAGCGTTATGAAAGGTATAAAATATTGCCGCGGCATTATACACACCGTAATCGGTTGCTTCCAGCACTTTTTTCAAAAAAAACTTGATAAGTCCGGCGGCTGCGTTAGTATCAGTCAATTAAGTCATTGTTTTAAAATTTGATCTAGCTCACATGTCGACTCAACAAAATAGCGCAATTTATTCCGTCAGCAAGCTCAACCAAACGGTAAGAGAACTTCTTGATACTCAAATGGGCCGAATTTGGTTAACTGCCGAAATTTCCAATTTTTCGCAGCCCAGTTCAGGACATTGGTACCTGACTCTCAAAGATGATCGTGCACAAGTTCGCGCGGCAATGTTTCGTGGACAAAATACCCGCGTCACCTTTCGCCCGCAAAATGGGCAACAAGTTTTGGTTCGTGCGACCGTTACACTGTATGAACCACGCGGTGATTACCAACTGATTATCGAAAGCATGCAACCTGCGGGTGAAGGTCTTCTGCAACAGCGCTTTGAGCTACTCAAACAAACACTCAATGCTCAAGGCTTGTTTGATGTTATTCACAAACAAGCCTTACCGTCCCCGGCAAAACGGGTAGGTATCATCACCTCTGCAACCGGTGCGGCTTTACATGATATTTTGAATATTCTTCATCGTCGCGATCCGTCCCTCCCAGTGGTGATTTACCCAACCGCGGTTCAAGGGGATTTAGCGCCAGCACAAATCGCCAGAGCTATCGAACTGGCGAACTTACGTCATGAGTGCGATGTGTTAATTGTCGGTCGTGGTGGTGGTTCTCTGGAAGATTTATGGGCATTTAACGAAGAGATCGTTGCGAGAGCCATTTTTAATAGCCGATTACCAATTATTAGCGCCGTTGGTCATGAAACTGACGTCACTATTGCGGATTATGTTGCTGATGTTCGAGCGCCTACACCCTCCGCAGCAGCAGAGCTTGTCAGTCGTAATCAAACTGAAATGCTGCGCCAGCTAAAATCAGGGCAGCAACATCTCGAAATGGCGATGGATTATTACTTAGCGGCTCAGCAACAACGTTTTGCACGCTTGCAGCATCGCTTGCAACAACAACACCCTCAACTACGTCTTGCTCGGCAACAAAATCAAATTTCTGCTCTACGCCAAAAACTAACAAATGCCATCAATCGCCAACTACAATCATCAACCTTCAAGTTTGATAAAAACCAGCGTCGACTTATGCAAAATGACTTACGTCCTCAATTGCAGCGTCAACAGCGCCAATTGCAGCAAACCCAGTATCATTTGCAAAATATGTTGACCCACTTAGTTACCCGCTACCGCCAACGTTTCGCTGTCGCATGCTCAAAAATGGAGGCGGTTAGTCCTCTCGCCACACTCGCCCGCGGTTTTAGTATCAGTGAAACTCCCGAAGGTACCGTGTTGAAAAAGACCAGCCAAGTAAAATTAGGTCAACAACTCAAAACACGCTTGAATGATGGGTGGGTGGAAAGCCAAGTCACCAACATTCAAAAGGTTCGCACGAAAAAATCAACCAAATAGCTGTTTTATAAAATATATGGCACCATCCCGAATCGCATTATCCGCGGTTGGCATGATACGAGAGTAATGTAAAAAAGCATGTAATGTCCCTGAATACATTTTATATTCACATGGGACTTTATGTGCTTGAAACGTTTGAAATAATGTTTCGCTATCATCAATTAATGGGTCATATTGAGCACTTGCAATGAAACAAGGCGGTATACCTTGTGTTAGGTCATTATTAAATAAACAATAGTAAGGCTCTTCACGGCTACCTAAAGCGGTTAAATAAGCATTATCATATTCTTGGAGATCTTCTCGCCTTAACCCGTCCCATTCTCCTCCAAACAGGCGACGACTACGCGAGTCGTGTAACCCATATAATCCATACCACAGCAACACTGCACAAATATCACCACAGTAAATGTGTTTATCCCGTAACCATAATACCGTGGCAAGCGCTAGCATTGCGCCTGCTGAGTCTCCTGCGAATCCAATATGGTTCATATTGAGCGTGAATTTCTCAGCGTGCTGATAATAGAATTGACACACCGCGACCGCCTCTTCTATGGCTTGGGGATAATGCGCCTCTGGAGAAAGTGTATAATCGATGCCAATCACCGTACAACCTGTGTACAGTGCCAGTAAGCGCATAATACGATCATGCGTATCGAGATTACCGAGAATAAATCCACCACCGTGCAAGTAAAACAGTGTGGCAGACGTCTTTTCTATAGGGTGATAAATTCGCGTGACAACGTCACCTTTATCTGTTGGGACAAGATTATTTTTTATGCTAAATAATTCTGGTGAATTCGCATTCCAATAACGCCGATCCTCAATATAAGCAAGCCGCTGAGCCTCATAACTTCCATCATTGGGCCCAACAGGATCTTTCTGCGCATAATATGCAATCACTTTTTGCATCTCAAGAGAGATCAATTCGAGCACATTAATTTTATTGGTTATTTTCATTATGGTTCTCCTTGGATTTATTACCTTATTGTAATAAATCCAAGGAGATAAACTGCGAGAAGGGTATCCTATATTGAATGGCGTTTAAAGCGTGTGTCTATCAATCGTCGTTAGTGTGTAAGACTAAAAAGACTAAACGCCTTAATTATTTTACTGCTTAGTTAAAAACGCACTTGCCCACCAATCATATAACTACGCCCCCTTCCCGTTTCATTATTGCGACCTCGTTCCTCCATTACAGCACCTGAATTAGCACGGTTTAATACATCTGTGTAATTTTCGTTTGTGAGGTTATTAATCGCCATCATTAACTTGAAGTTTTTATTGATTTCATAATCTGCATATAGATCAACAATAGTAGGTTGCTTCTCATATTTTTCAGTCATCGCATCCCCATTTATATCTCCATCCGGAATTGGGCTAATGCGCTTAGAAGGTCCCGTCCATGTAATGGCTGAGCCGAGCGTCAGTTTTTCATCAAATAAACGCACGCCAGAATCTAAAGTCACATAATATTCAGGTAATTGGGTAAAGTCCCCTGCACTAAATACCGATGTACTGTTGATTGACACTGGTTGTTTGCCAGACTCTTGGGTGTAAGAAACCATGGAGTAAAATACCCCTGCATCGTAGTTTGCTTGTAGCTCATAACCGCGTAAATTAACATCACGGGGATCGTTCACATACATATCTGCGCGTTGGAAAATATCCGGATTTTCTTTATCCCACACATCATCATTAATTAAACACCAATCAAACTCTTCTTGAGAGTTTGCACGACATAGCAGGAAAGACTTACTCGTGATGTAGTCTTTGATATGTGTATGGAACCACAGCGCTTTCAGGTTGAACTGATCACCTTCTACAATTAAGTCTGGCTTAAAACTATTAAAACCTACCTGCCAAGTTTGCGACTTTTCTCCTTTTAGGAATGGATTCATACTCTGACCACCATTTTGAGAGAAAAAAGCTTCCTGAGAGTTTGGTGCTCTCATTGAGTGCGCATAACTCACAAAAGGTTGAAATTCAGGAATAATTTGAGCGGAAACTAACACTCCGGGGTTAATGCCACTTTCCCGTAGATTTAATGTACTCGCTTCTTGAGGGAAGCATTTTTCCGTTTCATCGCAAGCGGGTTTATACCCCTTAACTCGATAATTAAGGTAATTGAGGTCAAAGGTAGCCGTATAAATATCATACTGCGCTTCAAATTGGGTATACAAACTCGCAATATCTTGCGTACCGCTCGGAGAAAATGGGTTATAAATAACCGTATTTGGATCTTCCACTGGTTGCGTGATTTTTTGGTACTTAGTTTTCATTAGCTTCGAACCAAGCTGCCATTTGAAATCCATCTCACCATAAGAAAAACGGCTAGTATTGGAAATATTAATACTGTCTGATTTATTCTCTGACTCCGCATCCTTTAATGCACCACCAATAGGTTCGCCTTGGAATTTTTGCGTGTTAAACCCATGACTGGCGAGCACCTCAACATCTATCAATTCATTGATTGGCGTGTATTTATATTTCAGATAATAATCTTCGCTATTAATCTTACGGCTGGTTAGCTTATTTTGTAAAAATCGACCACTGAATTCGACTTCATGGCTATCATTCGGTTTATACTTTAATTTGGTTAATTGAGATTGCGGTTTTTGTTTAAATGTCGGGTCTGTTGCAAATTCATCTGTATCAAAACCATCCCCGTTTTTATAACTTCCAGGAATATTATGTCCACTCACTGCAATTAAACCACCGAAATACCCTTCGCCATCGTTTAATAAGGATTTTCCTGCAACAGAAACCATCCCATTATATCCGAGCCCATTATCACCCCAACTCCCCTTACTGCGCACTCCCCATAAATTATCCTTAAAAATAACGTCATCAATGGATAAGGTTCGGAAATTGGCACTACCCGCTAAGGCGTTGACACTATTACTGCCGTTGAGTTGCCCTTTCTCTACCTCAACAGACACAATAAAGTTAGGGTCAATCAGTGAGCCAAAATCATTACTTGGCTGCATCCCGTGAGTATATTTACTGGGTGATATTCCGTAGTAGCTTTGCGTGACGCCATCCACCATCATATTCACGCGGCCAAAGCCACTGAGACCACGGATATTCACATTGATGGTGCCTTGGCTTGCGTCCATTTGAGTGTAAGTTCCCGGCATAGAGCGGATAATTTTATCCATAGACTGAAGTTTATTTTCAGTACCTACCGCGCTATATGCCCCTGGTTTTTCTAATGCTTTCACCAGCGGCGTTTGTTTTTGTGCGCCAGAGACTTTTAATTGGCTAAAATTAACCACATCATCCTGCTGCTGATTTGTCTGCTGTGTATTTTCAGCCAAAGCGAACCCTTGGAAGCCAGTGGAAATAGTCCCAGCTACCATGATTATTATTTTATTATTCATTAAACCATTCCTGTAAACGTACTAATAAAACAGTCGCTCACATTGCAAACGCAGAATAAATGTCATTTCTGCGAATAGGATTAGTTGTCGGTTTTAATAACCATACAACTAATCCTAGATAACCTTATATTGGCTACTTATTATTTATACTCTGGAAAATATGTTTCTTTGTTTTCTAACATCAGAATAAAACTGTATTCCCTTGCAATATCATCTAATGCATTAAAACGACCTGATTTTCCGCCATGCCCTGCATTCATATTGGTTTCTAATAACAATAGTGAATTGCCCTGTTTAAGATCGCGTAATTTCGCAACCCATTTAGCAGGTTCCCAGTACTGCACTTGTGAGTCATGCAACCCTGTAGTGACTAGAATATGAGGGTAATGCTGCGCTTTAATATTGTCATACGGGCTATAGGCTTTAATTCGCCAGTAATCCTCTTCATTTTCAGGATTACCCCACTCGTCATATTCCCCTGTTGTCAGTGGAATTGAAGGGTCAAGCATGGTGGTGACCACATCAACAAATGGTACGGCAGATACTACGCCTTCATATAGGTCAGGTGCCATATTAACAACAGCCCCCATTAATAGACCACCGGCACTGCCTCCCATGGCATAGACATGACCTTTTTTCCCATAACCTTGCGCCAATAATGCGTGGGTAACATCAATAAAGTCCGTAAAGGTATTCATTTTATGGACGGTTTTACCTTGAATGTACCAATTTTTACCCAGATCGCCGCCGCCACGAATATGGGCGATAGCATACACAAATCCGCGATCAAGCAAGGACAATCGAGAAGAACTAAATGATGGGTCGATGCCGTATCCATACGCTCCGTAGCCATAGACTAACAGCGGGTTTTTACCCTGTTTGAAGCTATCTTTGCGATAAACCAATGAAACAGGCACTTTCACACCATCTCGCGCCGTAATCCAAATTCGTTCACTTTGGTAATTTTCTTTGTTGAAGTCTTTTACTTCTTCTTGTTTTAATAGCTGTTTCTCTTGCGTTAGCATATTAATTTCATACACAGAAGAAGGTGTCGTCATCGAGGAGTAGCCGTAGCGTAATTTATCGGTATCTGGCTCAGGGTTATTGCCAATCCACGCCATATAAGCGGGATCCTCAAAACTGACAGCATGCTCTTTTTGAGTTAACCAGCTAATTTGGCGAATATTAACGAGACCATTTTGACGTTCTTCAATGACTAGCCAATTATTGAATAAGGCAAAATCCTCAAGATCAACATTGTCGCGTGGCGCAATATAACTGACCCACGGAGCTGCTGCATTATCTGCAATGTACAAACCAAATAATGGATGCTGATGATTTGAGCGAATATAAAATTTTCCATTAAAATGGTCAGGATAATATTCCACACCCGTTTTACGTGGTTGTAGAACTATTGCATCATGTTGCGGCTGATTTGCATCAAGAAGACGGTATTCAGACGTTTCAGTACTGGTAATCCCAATTAAAATATAATCTTTGGAAGTCGATTTCGCTAAGCTAACGTAGTAAGTATCATCTTTCTCTTCATACACGAGCTTATCAGCCGATTGCAAAGTCCCATATTGATGCTTAACTACTTGATAAGGAAGCAATGTTTTTTTGTCTTTGTTGACGTAAAACAACGTGTGATTATCATTCGCCCAAACGATATTGCCTGACGTATTTGTCAGCACATTTTCTTGCCACGTGGAGTCATCAATTTTACGAAATGAGACAGCATAATCGTTACGACCTTGGCGGTCTTCCGCAATCGCAATCGTTGTATTATCCGGTGATATCGCTAATGCCCCCATCCGGTAATATTCAACGCCTTCTGCGCGTTGGTTACCATCAACTAATACCGTCCATTCATCATTACTATTAATTGGGCGTCTTTCATAGATTGAGTAATTTTTCCCTGCCACGACACGAGAGCGGTACGTATAACCATTGTAGTTGTAGGGTACAGATTCATCATCCTGCTTCACTCGGGATAATAATTCATCGTAAATTTGTTGTTTTAATGGCTCACCCCGCTCAAGTTGTTGCGCGGTATAGGCATTTTCTTGATTCAAATATTCAATAATTTCTGGAGCTTCACGGTTATCATCTCTTAACCAATAATAGTTATCGACACGTTCGTCACCATGAATTGTCATAACATGGGGCTGTTTTTTCGCTATTGGTGCTAGCATTTTATCCTCCGCAGCGCTGCTGGCTGCATATAACCCAAGTAGTGTGACCACGCAAAATGTGGTGATTCTATTATGCATAGTGAATCCAATCTATTTATCATTAAGTGTAAAATCAATAGGTAACCTGACAGTTATCCGCCCATTGTTTAATATCTTCGTCGGAGGCTCGGGTAACGGCGCGGCACGCGATAAAACTTGCAGGGCTTCTTTGTCTAAAGAGCGCGTACCTGATGAGCCCACTAAACTGCTATCAAGTAAAAAGCCTTGGCTATCCACCGTAAACATCACCACAGGTTTGCCGATACGATTGCGTTTGCTCGCATCTTCTGGGTAGCGCTTATATTTATTCAATTTTCCCAGCACGATGGCTTCCCATTGCTTCTGAAGGCTATCATTTGCATCTGATTGGCTATTCAGTTCCGCTGCAATTTTTTGACTTAGTATCGGTGCGGCGGCATCACTGGTCGCAGGTGCATCGCTGGCTTTCGAATCGGTGGTTTGCACTTTTTTAACTTGCTTCTGTTCCTGTTTCTGTTTTTTCGGCTCAGGCTTCGTTTTTTTGGCTTCAGCCTTAATGAGTTGCACTTCAGCTTGTTCATTAACGGGCAAAGCAGGGATCGCGATATCTTCCGATGGTGCCTTGTGAGATTCACTCGCGACGGCAAGCTCTTGCGTTTTTCCAATATTCACTTCCGTTAACTGTTTAGCTTGAGCTTCGATAGACAACTCCATCACCACAGACGGTGGCGGCAGTGAGTCTTCCCATCGTTCATTATGCGTTGTCCAAATAAAAATCCCCACAATAGCAACGTGTAAAACGACTGCTAAAGCCAGCCATCCGCCCATTTTGGTGGTTCTACTGACATACCCACTTTCAAACGTTATTGTGCTCATATTCATCTTACGTGCTTTTATAGAGTTGCAAATGATAATTAATAACGAATGCAAATGGAAATTATTTGCAAATAAATATGATGATTACTTCACAAAATTAACGATTTTAAATCATCATATTAGTGACTATTGGTGATTATTTCGGCGTATACCACACATAATCCGCATGTAGGTTGTCGATTTCTTCACCTACCTCAGAAATAATCAATACTTTCAATGGTTCATTAGGTGCAAGGTCGAGTACATGTAATGGAACACCAATTGCTCGTGTTGCATGATATCCCCCAGCAAAAAGAACCGCTGGAGCAGGTGCATCCAATAACCCTTGAGCCATTGCCCTATCTCTTAGCTGTTGGATATTCATCATTTTGTTAGATTGAATATCATCCAATTCACCATTGTGTGAGCGTTTAATGGTTTCATTGATTAATGCTTGAATAACAGGTTGTGTTGAGTGCTTTCCTGTCAGCTTAGGCGGGTTATTGTAAGCTTCCATAACGGCATCTCGATTAATATTTGCCGCTAACACTGGGTATGGCTGAGCTAACAAATACTTCACTAAATTCCCATATTGTGCCCATGGCCAACCTGTATTCCAATGCAACACTTCTTGTAATTTTTCGTCTCGAATATAAGGATTGCCTTGCATTTGTTTCTGGACATTGGCGACCTTACTTTGTTGATTGGGAGTAAGCATCTCTAGCAATACCGCCCCTTGCGGGCGTATCTGTTGCATTTCTTGTGCCACCCACTGCTCAATTTGATGATGATAAATATTATCGTGTTTTTCCCCAACAATGACCCGTGGGGATGCCGCAAGTTGTTGGATTAATTGCTGTGGTGTGATGGATTTACCGGAATCCAAATCAATGATTTTACCAACTTGAGTTAATTGAGGGTCCAACTGTGTGGCAGGTTTTGGCGTTTGAGAGGTACATCCTAGCTGTGTGAAACTCAAAACGAAAAGCATTCCTAAGCTCAGGAGTGATGACTTTTTCGTTAAATAATTCAAAGAACGTGCTGATATCATTATCTTTTCCATATAGTGACTTTGAAGTCATTCAAAATACAGATAATGATAATCATTTTCAAATAAAAAAGACTCCCATTAACAAGAATGGAAGTCTTTCTGGGGAACTCGATAATTAATCAATCATTCGATAAATTATTATCAATGCAATAATTACAGTGGGTTTGTTTGAGCTTCCACTGCTGCTAATGCCACCATGTTCACTATGCGGCGAACTGAGGCAATTGGTGTTAAAACATGGACGGGTTTAGCAACACCCATTAATACTGGACCTACCGTCACACCATCAGAGCTGGTCACGCGCAGTAAGTTATAACTAATACGTGCAGCTTCCATGTTTGGCATAATTAATAAGTTTGCAGAACCTTTCAATGGGCTATCTGGCATCACATCTTTACGAATTGATTCAATTAATGCCGCATCTGCATGCATTTCACCATCAATTTCTAAGTTTGGTTCACGGGCTCTCACTAACGCTAGCGTATCACGCATTTTCTGTGCCGATGAGCAATCTGAAGACCCAAAACTTGAACGGGATAACAACGCAACTTTTGGCTCAATACCAAATCGACGAACAGTATCCGCCGCCATTAACGTGATTTCCGCTAACTCTTCAGGGGTTGGATCTTCGTTCACATAGGTGTCGGCAATGAACGTATTACCCGTTGGTAATAACAAAGCGTTCATTGCGCCCGCAGCGTGAGCCCCCTCACGGAAACCAAACAGGTCTTTAACCACTTGGTAATGTTCACTGTAGCTACCGATTGAACCACAGATCATGCCATCTGCTTCACCTCGCAGTACCATGATACCGCCGATAATGGTTGGGTTCGCAATCAAGGCACGACGCGCCATTTCTTGGGAGATACCACGACGCTTCATGATCTGATAATATTCTTGCCAGTATTCTTTAAAGCGTGGGTCATTTTCGTTGTTGACCACTTCAAAGTCTTTGCCCAGCTCGATATGTAATCCTAGTTTTTGGATACGCATCTCAATCACGCTTGGACGCCCAACCAGAATTGGGAAAGCTAAACCAAGAGAAACTAACTCTTGAGTTGCATGTAAAACACGCTCTTCTTCCCCTTCCGCTAAAACAATGCGTTTTAACTCTTTTTTCGCTTGAGAGAAAATAGGCTTCATAAATAAGTTTGTTTTATGCACAAACTGATTCAATTTTTCAACATATGCATCCATATCCGTAATTGGACGCGTTGCGACACCCGATTCCATCGCCGCTTTCGCAACGGCTGGCGCAATTTTGACAATCAGACGTGGGTCAAACGGCTTAGGAATAATGTATTCTGGGCCGAAAAACAGATCTTGGTTGCCATATGCTGAAGCCACTTCTTCGCTTTGCTCCGCCAGCGCTAAGTCCGCAATAGCATATACACACGCCAGTTTCATCTCTTCGTTAATGGTGGTCGCACCCACATCCAAAGCACCACGGAAGATGAATGGGAAACACAGCACGTTGTTAACTTGGTTCGGGTAGTCTGAACGTCCCGTGCAGATAATCGCATCAGGGCGAACTTCTTTCGCCAGTGGTGGCAAAATCTCAGGTTCAGGGTTTGCCAAGGCTAAAATCAGCGGGTCTTTTGCCATGGTTTTAACCATTTCTGGTGTTAATAGTCGAGGACCAGAACAACCGAGGAAAATATCCGCGTCAGGAATCGCATCCGCTAATGTACGCTGTCCATTATCTTCAATGGCATAAGCAGCTTTAGTCGCATCCATTCGCTCATCACGACCTTTATAAATGACCCCTTTTGAGTCACAAACGGTGATGTTTTCACGTTTTAATCCTAATGCAACTAATAAGTTCATGCAGGCAATCGAGGCCGCACCCGCACCGGATACCACTAAACGAACATCGCCAATTTCTTTTTTCACAATACGCAGACCATTGATCACCGCTGCCGTACAGATAATCGCGGTACCGTGTTGGTCATCATGGAACACAGGAATATTCATGCGTTCACGTAATTTTTGCTCAATATAAAAACACTCTGGTGCTTTAATATCTTCGAGGTTGATACCGCCAAAGGTCGGTTCTAACGACGCAATAATATCGATGAGTTTGTCTGGATCGGTTTCATCCACTTCAATATCGAAAACATCAACGCCCGAGAATTTCTTAAATAAAACGCCTTTCCCTTCCATAACAGGCTTACCGGCCAATGCACCGATATTCCCTAAACCCAGTACTGCTGTACCGTTAGAGATAACCCCTACAAGGTTACCTTTTGCTGTATAGCGGTACGCTTTCAGTGGATCATCCGCAATTTCCAAGCATGGCACGGCTACCCCTGGAGAGTAGGCTAATGCGAGGTCGCGTTGGGTTACTAATGGTTTGGTTGGTGTGACAGTAATTTTCCCAGGATGAGGAAACTCATGAAAATCGAGAGCACTTTGTTTTAATTTATCATCCATCATCAAGTCCTTTCAAAATTTGGTAAGGTAAGAGCCTTCACAGTATAAACACATCTTGTTAGCAAATCATGATCGTGCCTATGATTTCCAGAAAAATCTTTCAGTTACAAGAAATCTACACGGATTTACCACAAAATGACAATGGAGTATTTTTAGGCATACACAATATTGTTATTATTTTTATTCATATCATTTTTTAAATACCTTTAATTTTTTTCAATCTTAGTTATTATTTTTTTGAAATTAATGTATTATTCCAAAGCTTGTTTCTATTTGACCTTAAATATATCCAGCTCCATAAATTTCGCTTCCATTATTCATGCTTTCACAAAGCTAATTAATTCATCAATTAAGAATAATGATTTCATGTAATCTTGAATATATTGTATTTTAACTATATTAAACCTAGTTAATCGAATAAGTTGTAAGACATAAAAAAGGAACCCACTATGTCTAATCACACGGTTATGATTATCGATGAACATCCTATTTTTCGCTTTGGGTTATCTCATTTATTAGAATCAAAAGCTGAATTTAAAATCACAGCTGAAGTTTCTAATAGCAAAGAAGCCTTAAACATTGCCACCACTAAACAACCCAATATGATACTGATCGACACTATCTTGCAGGGTAATAAAACATTCGAGACTATCCGATTACTGCGCAAACATTGCATTAATAGCTACCTCCTTGTGCTTTCCTTCTCAACAATGAAAACGGATATATATGCCGCCATTGATGCCGGTGCTCAGGGTTACCTTCTAAAGAATAGTGAGCTAGACATGCTACTCAATAGCCTGAAAAAAGCGATGGAAGGACATCATGTATTCAGCGAAAAAGTTTATCAGCATCTTATTACACGCCATCAAACTAAAGATCCTCTATCCACATTAACTCGTCGTGAATGCGAAATACTACATGAAATGGCTGCTGGATTAAAAAATAAAGAAATATCTCAATTATTATTTATTTCAGAGGAAACCGTTAAAGTTCACATTCGAAATGTTTTAAAGAAATTACGGGTTCGCTCTCGCTTAGAAGCCAGTTTAATATACATGCGTTCAAAATAATTTAATCTGATTTAATTTAATTAACGTAAGTTATCTGAATTAATTATTTTATTATCTATTTATAAAATTATGAATATTAACTCTGCCTTAGTTACTATTAAATCGTTTTTTATATTAATAAATCTTTTCGATTCAAAGGGGTAGACCACAATTGTATTTTCCCTCATTATGTATGGCATAACATTGTTCGCCATCAGAGGAAAATCATATGTCCAATACCCCTGTGCCCCCTTATACCATGTATGGGATTAAAAACTGCGATACCATTAAAAAAGCACGCCGTTACTTAGACGATAATGCAATCGGCTACCAATTCCATGACTATCGCGTTGATGGCATCACAGATGAGCTTCTCTCCACATTTTTACAGCATATCGATTGGGAAACGCTTGTGAACAAACGAGGTACCACTTGGCGTAAACTGAGCGATGAAGAAAAAAATGCCGTTATTGATGCAGACAGCGCCAAGAAAGCACTACTCGCTGAACCAGCAATGATCAAGCGCCCTATCCTTATCTCCGCTGACCACCGTTACCTTGTCGGATTCAATGCTGACGAATACCAATCATTCACACGATAAAAGGTGACTCAATGAACTGCCCTGTCATCGAACTTGCACAACAACTTATTGCACGCCCATCAATCAGCCCTGATGACCAAGGTTGCCAAGATTTACTGATTGAACGTTTGAATAACATCGGTTTTACCGTTGAAAAAATGCCGTTTGGCGATACGCTTAATTTTTGGGCTCATCGCGGCAACGCAGGTAAAACACTTGCGTTTGCTGGACACACAGATGTTGTCCCTGCTGGCGATCATAGCAAGTGGCAGACGCCGCCATTCTCGCCAACCATTATCAATCAACATTTATATGGGCGTGGCGCCGCTGATATGAAAGGCTCTATTGCCGCGATGGTCGTCGCCGCTGAGCGCTTTGTCGAAAAATATCCGACTCATACGGGACGTCTCGCATTTTTGATTACCTCTGATGAAGAGGCTAAAGCGACCCACGGGACTGTTAAAGTCGTTGAAACATTACAAGCTCGCCATGAATCCGTCGATTACTGCTTAGTAGGGGAACCGTCGAGCCAATCTGCGCTTGGCGATATCATTAAAAATGGTCGTCGAGGCTCTATCACCGCCCACTTAACCATTTTAGGCACACAAGGGCACGTCGCTTACCCACACCTTGCAGACAACCCCGTGCATCGCGCAACAAACTTTCTTCAAGAATTAGTCACAACAAAATGGGATGACGGTAACCAATACTTCCCTGCCACCAGTATGCAAATTGCCAATATTAATGCGGGTACGGGTGCAGATAACGTGATCCCTGGAGAGCTAAAGGTACAATTCAACTTCCGCTTTAGTACGGAATTGACTGACACCATAATCCGTGAACGCGTCACTGACATGCTTGAGCGCCATGGTCTGGCTTATCGCTTAGAATGGTTCTTATCCGGTCAGCCTTTCTTAACAGGTGACAGTGAATTAGTGAGTGCAACCGTCCAAGCTATCCATGAAGTTACAGGGCGTGAAACCACACTATCCACCAGCGGCGGTACATCTGACGGGCGTTTTATTGCGCAAATGGGTACCCATGTGATTGAATTGGGTCCACTGAATGCCACCATCCATAAAGTGGATGAGTGCGTTAGCATCGAGGATTTACAACAGCTTGCTGTCATTTATGAGCGCATCATGGAGTTACTACTACTATGATCACCATCGAGATGCTTACAGGGCGTTCCACCGACCATTTAGTCACATTAGGCGGTCATCATCGACTGCAATTTAATACCACTAAAGCCTTTCTTGCTATGCAACAAGCTGCGGCACGCGCAGGATTCAAGTTACAATCTGCCAGCGCATTTCGCGACTTTGCTCGTCAACAGGTGATTTGGAATGAAAAATTTGCAGGTCAACGTCCTGTTCTCGATACACACAGCCAACCGCTAGACATTTCGACCTTAACTGAAGGGCAGCTGTGTGAAGCGATTTTGCATTGGTCTGCGTTGCCCGGTGCTAGCCGCCATCATTGGGGAACTGAAATTGATGTTTACGATCCGCTACGGATCCCCGCTGGACAAACATTGCAATTGGAACCGTGGGAATACCAAGAAGGTGGGTATTTCGCTGAGTTAAATGATTGGCTCACCGATAATATGGCAACGTTTGATTTCTATCGCCCTTTTACTGCTACAGATGCCGGTGTAGCAGAAGAACCTTGGCACATTAGTTACTGGCCATTGTCCCATGAAGCAGAGCAACTATTAACGCCAGACATTATCAAACAGGTACTCACTGAGGAAGATATTAGTGGGAAAAACTGGTTACTCGCTAACCTTGAATATGTGTTTAACCGCTATATTAAAGTGCCGGATTAATGTTTATTGTCACTCGGTGCCTTACTGAGTGACATTTTTCCACTTTATAACTCAGTCTTACTCTGCTGAGTTTCCGTAGCATCCACCACAGGTAAACGGTACATAAAAATCAGCAACCAACACATTCCCACGAATAGCCCGATTTTTAACCACCCATAACTGACCACCCAAATCGAAAATGCAAATGTCAGGACGATGAGCGTCATCGCTTTCGGTTTTACACCTTTAGGTAATGCCCGATAAGTCTGCCAGTGACGTAAATAACCGCCAAACCATGAGCGATACAATAGCCAATTATGAAAACGTGGGGATGAACGAGAAAAACACCATGCTGCCAGTAATAAAAAACACGTTGTTGGCATCACAGGTAAAATTGCGCCTAAAAAGGCTAAGCCAACGGCAATCCACCCTACTGTAATGAATATGATCTTCTTTATATTCATTCCGGCTCTCCCGTTAAAACAAAAAACATGGTTAAATAACCCCACTTAAGCTAGCTAATTAGCAACGTTGGCTGCGCTACACATTATTATGATTAATATAAGAAGGCAAATATGCATTGGTTAGCCGATTATTGGTGGATCATTCTACTTTTATTGGTTGGCGTCATTTGGAATTCAGTTAAAGAAATGATGCGACTCGACCCCAAAAAATATTTAGACGACAAACCTAAAATTCCACCTCACCAAGATAATAATCACCTGTGGGACGATGAAGACGACGATTGGCCTAAGGACAAAAAACGCTAATTTGCTGTTTTAATCCGCGCGTCTGTTCAGCGTAATAATCATTCAACCATTGGGCAATTTCCATTCTTGCACGTTTTAGCCACTGTTTTCGCCCTGCTAAACCTAGCCGCTTTGCTGCCTGCTCGATGGATAGCCCTTGCAGGAAGTAATATCCAAGAGCAGTATTCACCATTTCATGCGAATGTTGTTGCTGAAAAACAGCTAAAAAGCGCTGTAGTGACGCCTCACTCGCCGCAAGCGAGCGGCTATAATGGCTAAAGCCGACTAATTCTAGCCAATCCCCAGCATCAAGTAGCTGCTCAGATGTGCTTTTCAGATTAAATTCATCGAGATCATCACGCCAAAACAGATCTCGCTGTAAGCGATGTTGCCCCAGATGGCAGATTGCCCGAGCTTGCGTAGATAGCGGCAATATCGCCATTGCAGTATAACAGCCACTACTTGCCTCAATATGGCGCCCTATACGTAAAAGATGGAATCCCGCTGATTGCCAAAATGCCAATAAGTCAGGCGTCAAACCAAAACTCACCGAAAGAAAATCCAAACCATCCTGAACACCGCGTTCCACTTGTAATGCTAATAAGCGTTGCCCGATTTTTTGGCGGCGATATCGGGTCTGCACTGCAATCCTCATCACACGCCGAGAACGCAACCTCGATGCCTCAGGAAAATAACTATGCGCAGCAAGAGATTGCGCCACTAAATTTCCCCGAGGACGCCGTAATCCAGCCCAAATTTGCCAGCTTAAATGCGTCTCTAACCCTCCTTCATCCACCAGCCAAACAGCCCCCATAACATCCTGATTATCGTGGCTTATCATCGCAAAATGTTGATGCTGAGCATCCAATAATCGTCGTAGATCCAGTGGTGACGTTCGATAATGTGCCGCCGTTAATAAACCATAAAACCCCTTCAGCAACTTAGGATCATCCGCAAGTTGTTGTTGGTTCAACAACTGTGTAATCGCTGGTGCATCGATAGCATGAGGGGATTCCACCTCACCTAACAAAAGACTCTGATTAATCACTTTTTCGAGCGGATCATCCTGCGCAAATCGAATCGACTGAGTTAGCGATAACTCAGTAAAATTCTCAAGGCTATCGCAAAATTTCATCACAAATCCACGCCCAGTACCTTCATACCCTTCGACTGTCGTCGTCATTAAAACCCGCGGAAAGTAGGCGATAATTTTTCGTAGCATGTGCGTTGGAATTGCGGCGGCTTCATCAATAATCAACCAATCTGCATCAATCGTTTGACCAAATTCGCAATAGTGTAAAAGCGCATCTGGTGCCCAAAATTCAAGTTCATGTTCCGCATACTCAGCCACCACACGGGTGGAAACTTTCGCCGGTGCACAACACCAGCACTTTCCCTGCCACTGTTTTATCAGCATCCCTGCAACTGTCGATTTTCCTCTTCCTCGAGGTGCGATCAATCCCCAAACACCGCAATTAGCGGACATTAATTGTTTCAGGGCATTGAGTTGCTGTTGAGTCGGTTGACCTAAAGGTGGAAACCATTTGGGGTGATCGGGTAGCAAATTCAAGAAACGTGGCTGGTTTTGCTCCACAACTAACACTTCGGGACAATTCAAAAATGTTCGCTGTAAATGACGGACAAAATTGGGAGTAGGGATTTCACCAAAGTGCTCATTCCAACGCTCACTATCCGCATCATTTTGACTTGCCCACGTTGACTGTGGCGGAGTACAGAGCACCAATAAACTACCCGCTTTTAATGTTCCCGCTAAGATAGCAAGGGCTTCGCTGTGCAGTCCTTTACGTGCATCAAAGATGCCATGGGTGAATTCACGTCCCAGCAATAATTGCGCTTTTTCCGGTAGGATATTATTGGGTAACTCTGATGAAATACACAGCCAATCTCCCGCTAAATAACTTTGAATTTGCTGAAGTTCATTCGAGATCCATTCACTCTCACCTGATATCACCAGCAAACGGCGATAACCCATAGTTTGTAGCTGTTCAACAATTGCCTGTAATGATTTTTGCATAAGTCGCGCTACGATTTACCAACCAATAATGAGAGAATTCCAGCCGCAATCAACGGTCCGACAGGAACCCCGCGGAATAGTGCCACACCAATCACCGTACCGACTAATAATCCTGCAACAGTTGAAGGTTGGCTTCCCATGAGTGCCACCCCACGGCTCCCTAACCAAGAAACCAACACGCCAATCACTATTGCTAAGAGTGATTTCCAATTCAAAAATGAGCCTAATACATCATTTGCGGAGATCTTCCCACTGGCAATCGGCGCCATTACCCCTATAGTCAATATTAAAATCCCAATAGTTAATCCGTATTTTTCTACCCAAGGAAAGAAATTATTCAGTGGCGTGATCCGTACAACCAACAGAAACAGCATGGCTAACGTCACCGTCATGTTATGACTGATAATACCTAGCCCTGCCAGTACCAGCAAAATGATCAGCGTTGGATCAACTTGGCTCATAGATTTTCCCCTGTAAAATAAATACGTTGCAGTATTCCACTTTTACTGCATCCATAAAGTATGTATGTTATTGATCTCGCGCTGAAGAGGCAAACATTCCTTCATCGCTCAGCACTATTTTCTATCGTTTATCTGAAAAACAGTTTACCTTAAAAACAACACTGTTTTTTGCTTAGCCTTGCAAACCAGATGAAAGCTTAAGCCAAATAATTAGAATATTTGGGACTCTACTTCCATTTTTTTCTGTTTTTCCCGACCTTCTCTATCAATCTTTTTCAAGATACAGTGTGTTTCACTAAAAAACCCAGAAAAAATCGCCTTTCCCAGACAGCCATTTATCAATTCGTATAATAGATTACCAAAATCTATCAACATGATTCGCAAGGATCTTTGCTATGTCTCATTCTTTAGCAACTTACTCAAATGCGCGTTTTATCGCTCTACGCTTACGCCCAGGGGATGATGTTATTCTCACATTGCAACAACAGGTAAAGCACCACCAGCTACAAGCTGCATTTATTGCAGGCTGTGTCGGTAGTTTAACCGATGTTGCACTGCGCTTTGCTGGGCAAGAAGATACTCATCTGACATCCGGTAAATTTGAAATTGTATCGCTTATCGGGACACTAGATGCACAAGGTGAGCATCTCCATCTTGCAGTCTCCGATGAAAATGGACATATGCGTGGTGGGCATATGATGCCCGGCTGCACCGTCAGAACCACCCTCGAATTAATTATTGGCGAATTAGAAAATAATACATTTACCCGTGAGCATTGCACGCTTTCCGGGTATGAAGAATTGGTCATCACTTCGCGTTAACTATCATTCTGTCTTGATTTTTATTATGGCGTTAATTTTCAACTTCTAAGGGATATTTATTTCATGGCAAACTCGTCAATGATTTCAAGCCGCACACTGGCGCTAATTGTTTTCTCCATTGCAATCAATATGGTCGTTGGACAGCTAAGTTCTATGTTAAAGCTGCCTATCTTTTTAGATTCTATTGGAACGATTATCTGCGCACTTCTCGCGGGTCCTTGGGCTGCCTTATTTAGCGGTTTAGCAACGAACTTACTGTGGGGATTATTAAGTGGTCCTATCGCCGCGGCATTTGCCCCTGTGGCAATGATGATTGGCTTAAGCGCAGGCTTACTCGCCCGAGCCGGTGGTTTTCGTACCCTACCACGTGTGATTTTATCGGGTGTAGTCATCACTTTTGCACTAATGATTGTTGCCGTGCCTATCCGCACTTACTTATTTGCGGGTACGACTGGTAGTGGTGCAGACTTTTTTGTCGCCTATTTCCACGCCGTTGGTGAAAACTTATTAGAATCGGTCGCCATTACCGTCTTAGGTGCCAATATTGCCGATAAGATAATCTCTGCCATTGTCGCTTGGATGCTTGTTCGTCGTTTACCAGAGCGCGTTCAGCGCACTTTCCCAAATATGGCTAAAGTACGCTAGGGGTCAGGATGCATCCTTTTACCTCATTAACCTTATGGCTCTGGTTTAGCGCTAGCACATTGATGCTACCACTCGGCTGGGGCTTGGTCTTTGTTGCTTTCGCTCCATTTGCCGCCGTCATTCTACGGTCCGCGTCGTATCACCGTTGGAAATTTATCGCATGGGTTATGCTGCCGATGGCAGCAGGACTTTGGTTAATTCATGGAGGCTGGTTAAGCCAATTATTAACGGGTTCACCACCACTTATCTCTCAGCAACAAAGTGCCATGGCTTTATGGCTACGCCTGCTAGCCATCATTAGTGCATCCCAATTATGGTTGCAATATGTCTCCACAGAACAATTTATTCGTGCGTTGTTTGCAAGCCGTCTTCCTGCGAGTTTTGCCTATGTGCTCGCCGGTCCACTCTTACTGGCTGAACAGTTTCGCCAACAACTTGCGAGCATTCGAGAAGCGCAGCTTGCTCGGGGTGTCCCATTAGATGGTCACTTTTGGCAACGTATGACATCATTGCCCACCCTCTTATTTCCACTGGTTAGCCAGACACTCAGCGAACTGACTGTGCGCAGTGCTGCACTCGATATGCGTGGTTTTCGTTATACTCGTCATCGCACTACTTTACATAAACCTATGGATAGTCGAAGCCAATATATCTGGCGCCTCGTTTTGTTGCTATTAATCGTCATTGAAGGAGCCTTTGCATTATGGTGGTAGATTTACAGCAACTGTCCTTTATCCCACAAGGTAGTGAAGAGCCTATTCTTGATGCTATTCACTTAGCCTTACCTCAAGGACATTGGCATTGTATTCTGGGCGGTAATGGCAGCGGAAAAACCACATTTGCGCAACTGTTAGCGGGCTGGTTTCCTGATCAATTGATTGGCAAATTAATCGGCGATGGGCAAGTGCTTTCTCAGCGATTAGGAAAACAATCATTAGTTGAGTTATCAGTCGATCGCCAGTTAGTTCAGCAATCACCTCAATTACAGCTATCAGGATGCTCTTTTACTGTTGCACAAGAAGTGGCATTTGGTCCTGAAAATTTGGGGTTGTCTCCTGAGGAAATTGTTCGCCGCGTTGAACAAGCTTTGGATTTGACATTCAGCCAGCATTTGCGTGATCGTCATCCTGCGACACTGTCTGGAGGCGAAGCTCAACGCGTCGTTCTAGCCAGTGCCCTCGCTATGTCTCCCCAGCTGTTGCTATTAGATGAAGCATTTAGTCGTCTCACGCCCGCAGCTACCTATCGACTATTAACACAACTCAAAAACTACAGTGAACAAACTGGTTGTAGTGTCATTCTATTGGAGCGCCACTTACTGCCTGCCTTGCATTTTTGTGATGATTTCTCACTACTTGAGCAAGGTAAAATCACCGCTCAAGGGGATATTAACTCCGTATTTCTACCCGCGCAAAATACCATCAATATGCCAGATGCATGGCGAGTGTTGGGTAAATTAATAGAAAATGGTATTTGGCAATCGGAAGTTCCATGCAAAGAACAGCAACTCATTCAAGGCATCGAGGCTTGCTATGCTGCAAATCAATAATTTAAGCTTTCAATGGGCACCTAAAACCGCGCCAGCTATTGCCGAGCTGTCATTCGCAATCCATGCTGGTGAATGGGTCGCTCTCGTCGGTGACAATGGTGCAGGAAAATCCACGTTATTACGCTTAATGGCAGGACTGTTATCGCCTTTTCATGGGGAGGTCAATTTCAATCAACACCCCATATCTTCATTACGTGCGATCGAGCGGGCACAGCACATTGGAATTTTATTCCAAGAGGCGGAAAAACAGATTTTTCACAGCACCGTAAAAGATGAAATTTTGTTTGGGTTACGCCGTAAAAAACTCAATCAATCTGACATCACGGAAAAGTTAGAACACGCTTTAGATTTATGTCATTTAACCGATGTCGCTGATAAACACCCTCTAGACTTGCATTCAGCCCAACGACGAATGGTCGCTGTTGCGTGTTTAACCGCTGTCGCACCTAAACTATTGTTGTTAGATGAACCTAGCCGAGATTTCGACGCCCAGTGGCTCGGCTATTTTGAACAGTGGCTAGATTTTCAAAAGCAGCTTGGCACCACCGTTGTCACTATCAGCCATGATTTAGATTTTGCTGCGCGCTACTTTGAACGTGCCTTGCATTTGTCTCAGGGTCACTTAGTCGCGGATGGCAAGATTGATACCGTATTACGCCATCACGAGTTACAACCTAATTCAGCGTTACCTTCCCCCTCCTTACACGCCCTGAGCCAGCAATTAAATATACCGCCCCAAAACCATCCCATCTCTTGGGTTCAGCAATTTATGGCACAAATTCAGTCATAATGTACACGTAAAAAAATAGCCTGCAATTTGCAGGCTATCCTCTATTCGCTTAATACACGGTTGAATACTTAGTCAAGCTTAACTCCAATACGGCGAGCCACTTCTTCGTAAGCTTCAATCAAACCACCAAGACTTTGACGGAAACGGTCTTTATCCATTTTGTTCAAGGTTTCTTTATCCCATAAACGGCTACCGTCTGGAGAAAACTCATCACCCAGAACCACTTCACCGTTGAACAGTCCAAATTCCAGTTTGAAGTCAACTAAGATAAGACCTGCATCAGCAAAAATCTGGCTTAAAACATCGTTCGCTTTGTAGCTCAGTTCGCGCATTTTCGCTAAGTTTTCTTTGCTCACCCAACCAAACGTTTCGCAGTAAGATTCATTCACCATTGGGTCGTGTTTGGCATCATCTTTCAGGAATAAGTCAAACAGAGGCGGGTTTAAAATCATCCCTTCTTCTACCCCAAGGCGCTTGACCAGCGATCCTGCCGCACGGTTACGAATAACGCATTCAACCGGCACCATATCCAGTTTTTTAACCAACGCTTCGGTGTCAGATAACAGGGCTTCCATCTGGGTAGGAATACCGGCTTCTTGCAATTTAGTCATAATAAAATGGTTAAATTTATTATTGACCATGCCTTTGCGGTCAAACTGTTCGATACGCTCGCCATCGAGTGCTGATGTATCATTGCGGAACTCCAGAATTAGTAAATCTGGATCCTCTGTGGTATAGACCGTTTTTGCCTTGCCACGATACAACTCAGCTTTCTTTTGCATCTTAAACACTCCAGGGATGTGAATACACTCAATAGAAATCAACCTGCACAGCAGATTCAGATAAGTAACAGAAGAATAAACCGCTAAAAATGGCGGGTTCATTGTTAATTTTCTGCTCTGATTCAGTCAGTTATCAAAAAATAATCATGATATTGCTAACTAACTGATATTCAATATTTTATGATTAACTGCTAATTATGATAATAAAATTCTCACGCATACGCAAACGATTACTTAGCCGTAAATACTGATTTTTTGTCCATTTGTTTCAACGAGAATTTTAGGGTGGATAAATGCGTAGGTGGGTAGTTAAAGTAATGAATGTTTACTGATAATTATCAGTTTGTGGGTATATACGTCGATATCTCTACCCCAAAGTTGATTAATCCACTGACTAAAGAACTTAGCCTCAGTATGGATTTGTGTTAGTGGTCGGTCTTCAAGCGTGTCATCGGAAGCATAAATATAATAGCCTTGATAAAATGCCCAAGAAATCATGATTTCCCAGAAGCGCTGTCCATCACGAGTATGTTCTTCATCTGTTACCATGATGCTATGATTGTCGAGTAAATGAATGAAAAATATTCGAGATAAATCTCCAATATTATTCCGATGTAGATGAGATATAGTGCGCCAAACTTTAATTTGAGTGCATGTGGTTTCACCAAAGACAATATCCGTGCGGAATCTCAGCTCGAGCAAGTAAACTGTTTCTGGTATTCCCTCCATCGATAATAATCGATATTGTTCTTTTTTGAGTGACTTAACTAACCGATATCCCTTAGGAATAACATAGCCGGGTAAATCAAAGTCCACAACGCCATCTCGAATAAAGCTTTCCGTATGGCTCTGGTTATTTTCGGTACTGCGTAATTTATAATTAAATTCAGCCCCTGATATTTGTCTTGGCATCGAAGTACTATCACTCTTGGTCGTTGGTTTAGATGCGTTATTATCCACGACTTTTCCCTCATTATTAGCCTTCATTGACTGAAGTATATCCGAAAAATAACCTCTAATACATTCACCGTTAGAGTGACTATTAAGCGGTTTTATTACGTTGAAATCACGTTTTTACCTGAAAAAAAACGCCATCCCAAAGGACGGCGTTTTCACTTGATAAAACAAATAAGTTATCTATGTAAACTTATTTTTTCATCTGTGTTTTACTGAAAGCAGCTTTTAGTGCAGCAACCATTTCATCATTTTGTTTCTGAGTTAATGGTACGCCTTTAGTGTTGATAAACTGTAAGCTACTACGGTTATTCAAGTCACCCACTTGGACTTTATAGTCATTTTCTGGCACAGATGGATCGTCAATACCCAGCGCTTGCCATTCAGAACTGCTTAGACCTTTGTACGTCACCATGACAGATCCGGCTGAACGGCTACGGTCACCCACTTTCATGCCCACGCTTTCTAACGCGTGCGGTAAACGCTCCCAGACAGCATCATATGGTGCACGAACGATAACAACTGGTAAGCCTGTATCATCGCTGCCCGACTGAACGTCAATGATACCGTATGCGCTTTGCAGACTATTTTTGCTTGATGTATCACGCAAGGTGTACAGCGCATCCGTTAAATCGTTTAATAACAGCTTGTTATAACGCTGAATTTCAGCAGCATCCGTAACGGTTTCATTTCCTTGGCGTAAGCCTAAGTTAGTCACGGTTAACGCAATCATGCCATTTTCAGGCTGAACAGTGACTTTATGACGGCTTTCTAATGGGACGTTCTCATCCGCACGATCCCACTTAACCCAATCCGTTTCGATAGAACGAGAACCATCATTTTTCGTGGTAACAGGAATACCACGTTGTTCTAAAATCATGGTCACTTGTGACCATAACGCATTATTTTCAGGAGTATTATCTAGCAACAAACGGCTGGCATTTGCACTGTTTTCAGTACGTGAGCCCGCTAATTGTGAAATCGTCAGTACTGGTGGGCGAATATCTAGCGCTTTCCCAACTGCACCTGTTGAGGTCGTTTTAGGAATATTATATTCACCGTTAGTCGCTGGTAATGTGATCCCTTGTGGCGCATTTAATACTTTCAATGGCGCAGCATTAAGATATTCCTCATCACCACTAACCTGACGTTTATAGCGCTGATCGCTGGAGCAGGCTGCCAGTAACACGACAAGTGACAGGCCAGCAACCTTCATAACCTTCGATTTTTGCAATAATGTTGCCATTAAAATTCCCTAAATTTTACAGTAAACCCGCGAGTTTCAAGGCATCCTCAACCTTTTGCTGTCCAGATACTGTTAACGGTGTCATTGGTAACCGTAAAGTATCATCCGCAATAAGACCTAGACGATGACAAGCCCATTTCGCAGGGATTGGATTCGGCTCAACAAATAACTGATGATGAAGACCCATCAGCTGTTTATTCAATTCACGGGCCTCAGTATATTTGCCCGCAAGCGCTAAGTCACACATTTTTACCATCTGCGCAGCCGCGACGTTGGACGTGACCGAAATAACGCCCTTTCCACCGAGTTGCATAAAATCAAGCGCGGTAGCATCATCGCCGGAAAGCAGAACAAAGTGATCATCAACCAGCTCTTTGATTTGGTGAACCCGTGCTAAGTTCCCTGTGGCCTCTTTAATTGCCACAATATTCGCCAATTTCGCTAAGCGCCCCACAGTTTCAGGTAATAAATCACACCCAGTGCGTGATGGTACATTATAGAGCACTTGTGGCAAGCTGGTGTTTTCTGAAATTGCTTTAAAGTGTTGATATAACCCTTCTTGTGACGGTCTATTATAATAAGGTGTTACCGTCAGGCACGCAACTACACCACTGTTTTCAAACTCATTTGTTAGCGAAATCGCTTCTGCGGTCGCATTTGCGCCCGTTCCCGCAATAATAGGAATTCGACCATCAGCTAACTCAAGTGTCGCTTTCACTACATCAACGTGCTCTTTATGGCTTAATGTTGCTGATTCCCCAGTTGTTCCGACAGACACAATCGCAGAGGTTTTATTGGCAACATGGTAATCCACCAGCTGTTTTAAGCTTTTTCTATCAACGTTACCCGCTGAGTCCATCGGTGTGATCACCGCAACAATACTGCCTTGTAAAAAGTCTTTGTAGTTTACGTTTTGATTAGCCATCGCCATACCCCCTAAATAGATGAGTTTCCATGTTACTTTTTCATTTCACAGAAGAAAACCACCCAAACGCAAGATTTTAATGAATTTTGTTAATGCCGACGACATTAACTTAAATAGAAGTAATAATTCAGCCATATTTGTCGCAAGAGTGAATCGCCCCACTTGGCAGATTCACAATTTTATGGTTTCCTTACCACCATCATGAGTCAATATTATTGACCTAAATTTAGTCAAAATAAGGAAGATACTTTGCCTAAGACTGAACCGCAATTTCTTGTTATTACTGCGCTGGGAACAGATCGTCCGGGCATTGTGAATACAATTACGCGTCTTGTCAGTGAATGTGATTGTAATATTGAGGATAGTCGACTCGCCATGTTTGGCGAGGAATTTACGTTTATCATGATGTTATCCGGCAGTTGGAACGCTATCACGCTCCTAGAAGCGATTTTACCCGCTAAAGGGGCTGAGCTGGATTTACTGATCGTCATGAAGCGCACACACAGTGTACAAACAACGTACTATCCTTCTACTGTCACAGTGAATGTCACCGTGGATGATGCCCCGAGGATTATTGAGCAATTTACCAATTTATTTACCACTCAACAGTGTAATATTGCGGAATTAACGTCCAAAACTCAGCCTGCGACTGAAACACAACCGGCTCAATTGGAAATTCAAATTACAGCTCATGACCCATTGAATGATAATGGCATAATTATAAAGAATAAATTTCAACAACTATGTACAATGCTAAATGCCAAAGGCAACATCAGTATTGTTAACAATCCCAAAATGCAGAGTTAACGGAGATATATGTAATGAACCCATTGAAAGCCGGTGATAAGGCTCCTCAATTTAGCCTTCCTGACCAAGATGGTGAAATCATCAATCTTTCTGATTTCCAGGGTCAACGCGTATTAGTTTACTTTTATCCTAAAGCGATGACACCAGGCTGTACAGTTCAAGCATGTGGACTGCGTGATGAGATGGATACACTAAAAGCAAAAGGTGTCGAAGTTTTAGGTATTAGTACAGACAAACCAGAAAAATTGGCTCGTTTCGCTGAAAAAGAGTTATTAAACTTCACACTGTTATCCGATGAAGATCATCAAGTTTGTGAACAATTTGGTGTGTGGGGCGAAAAGCAATTTATGGGGAAAACCTATGATGGTATCCACCGCATTAGTTTCCTTGTGGATGCAAATGGCACCATCGAACATGTTTTTGACAATTTTAAAACCAGTAATCACCACGAAATTGTATTAGCGTACATCAACGCTAATACCTAATTACTAAAAGGGTTGCTTATTATTAAGCAACCCTTTTTCGTTACTGCTCTTCCCGTTTGTCTTGCATCTCAGCATCATTCAGATCTTGCGGCCACGCATTAATTACCGCTTTAATTAAGGTTGCGAGTGGGATAGCAAAAAATACGCCCCAGAATCCCCATAGTCCACCAAAAATAACCACCGATAAAATGATGACGAGTGGGTGCAAGTTCACCGCTTCAGAGTACAGAAGTGGCACGACAATATTGCTGTCTAACCCTTGGATCACCAAATAGACAATAAACAGAGACCAAAATTCGGTTCCAATGCCCCACTGGAATAATGCCACCAGTACCACAGGAATCGTAGCGACTACCGCGCCAATATAAGGGATCAGTACGGAAACCCCGACCAATACAGATAATAGAACGGAATAGCGCAAATCAAAATACGCAAATCCAATATAGGTAAACACGCCAACAATCACCATTTCAGTGACTTTTCCGCGCAAATAGTTGGTAATTTGTTGGTTCATTTCCAACCAAACTTTACTGACTAATAAACGATTTTTAGGCAATAATTTTAAAAAGCTTTTTGTGATTTTTTCTTTATCTTTTAATAAGAAAAACATCATTAATGGCACTAGAACCAAATACACCGCCAGCGTGAAAATACCAATCAGTGAAGCGACCGAGGCTTTAACCACGGAATCCGCAACAACGGATAATCGGCTACGCACGTTATCTGCCATCATATCGATAATGCCAGCATCAACCAACGCAGGATATTGTTCAGGTAATCGACGGGCGAATTCACTAAAGCGATTGACCATGTTGGGTAAGTCCGCCACTAAGTTGATGCCTTGCTGCCATGCCGTCGGTGCAATAATTAAGATCACCATGGCACTTATTCCAGCAAATAAGGTCAAAATGATGCTAACCGCTAATACGCGGGAAAGCCCTAATCGTTGAAGTAAATGCGTTGGCCATTCAAGTAAATACGCCAAGACAATTGCGACTAACAATGGAGCCAGTATACTGCTGAAGAAAAAGATGACCAGAAAGCCGATAACCAGCAAACTAAACAAAGCAACAGCTTGCGGGTCAGCAAAGCGCCGACGGTACCATTGTAAAAACATTTCTAACATTCATTGGCTCCTGGGAATGTAAAACAAAGACAGTTCCTAAATTAAAGAAAATTATACCGAATAACAGATTTTACGATAGCTTTTGATATCATATCACCCAATTAATTCGCGTTTTCCGTAGGTAATAAGTGAAGATATGCATGATGACTAAAAAATTGAAATATCCACTGCTCGCTATACTGATGTCCGCACTGATCCACGGTGCTGTATTACCTGCTTATAGTGCTGTCGAGGACAGCTTGCCAGATATCGGCACAACCGCCGGTGGAACACTCAGCATTAACCAAGAAATTATTATGGGTGATGCTATCACTCGACAGATACGCGCCAGTACCCCTCTGATTTATGACCCATTATTAACTCAGTATGTTAATAAGTTAGGACAGCGTTTAGTCACTCATGCTGACTCTGTCAAAACCCCATTTCATTTTTATCTGGTGAATAACCCGAATATTAATGCTTACGCCTATTTTGGTGGTAACGTTGTTCTCCACTCCGCCCTATTTCGTTATAGCCAAAATGAGAGCCAACTAGCCTCCGTCATGGCGCATGAAATTTCTCACGTCACTCAGCGCCATCTTGCGCGAATGATGGAAGACCAAAAAGCCACAACACCGCTGGCAATCGCAGGCACCATTGGCTCCCTGCTGCTAGTCATGGCTAACCCTCAAGCGGGCTTTGCGGCATTAACGGGCACATTCGCAGGGATGCAGCAAGGCATGATCAGCTTTACACAAGCCAATGAACAAGAAGCTGACCGTATTGGTTTGCAAACGCTACGTCGCGCAGGGTTTGATCCACATGCAATGGCTGATTTCATGCAGATCATGTCAGACCAAACTCGCTATATGTCTAAACCACCTGAAATTTTGCTGACTCACCCCCTACCGGATAGCCGTTTAGCTGATGCCCGTAACCGTTCTAACCAATATCCGAAAGTACACGCGCCATCTTCATTAGACTTTATGCTAGCGCGCGTACGTATTTTGTCTATGTACAGCCCCGCAGATCAACGAAATGCGCTAGACCAAATCATAGAAAATTACAGTAAGGGTAATGCCCAAGAGCAATTAGCCGCTAAGTATGGTAAAGCCTTGCTGTTATCCCAAGATAAAAAATACAGCGACGCTGGTGTGATTATTTCAGAATTACTCGCCAAACAACCAGATAATCCGTGGTTTATCGATTCCATGACGGATATCGACATTGAACAAGGTCAAAAGGGCAAAGCGATTTCACGCCTACAAGATGCGCTGAAAAAATCACCGAAAAATACCGTATTTATTGTCAACCTAGCAAATGCGTACGTCAATAACGGGCAGTATCAAGATGCAACGAAGTTATTGAATAAATACACGTTCGATTATCCAGATGACCCGATTGGCTGGGATCTTCTCGCGGAAGCGTCAGCGAAACTCGGCGATCGTAATGCTGAATTGGCAGCCTATGCGGAAGGCATGGCACTACGCGGGAATTATGACACCGCCATCAACTATTTAAGTGAAGCAAGCCGTAGAAGCCGCTTAGGCAGCTATGAGCAACAACGTTTTGATGCGCGAATCGATGAACTCACTCGATTAAAAGAGCGCGACAGCAACGCAAAACCGTAAGGAGCTAAAATAATGACGGATTCAGTTAAAATTTATCATAACCCACGCTGCTCTAAGAGCCGTGAAACACTGAGTTTATTGCAAGAAAAAGGTATCACGCCAATCGTTGTGGAGTATTTAACCACTCCACCTTCCGTTGCCGACATTGAAAAGCTCCTGAAGATGCTCGGATTCAGTGATGCTCGCCAGTTAATGCGCACCAAAGAAGATATCTACAAAGCGTTAAAATTATCGGATGATAACTTAACGCAAGCACAACTAATTCAGGCTATGCATGACAACCCAAAACTCATTGAGCGCCCTATTGTCATCAAAGGTAAAAAAGCAAAGTTGGGTCGTCCACCTGAACAAGTGTTAGACATTTTATAAGTAGGCTATTTGGCAGACAATAAGTTGGCAGTCGATTGGCTGCCAACTTTCTATAATTTGAGAATATCTTTAACGAAAGGAATGGTCATTTTACGCTGAGCAACAATAGAGGCATGATCCAGCTTATTTAAGATATCAAACAAGGTGCCCATCTTTCTATCTAACCGTTTTAATACAAACCGACAGACATCCTCAGGCAATTCAAACCCACGAATACTCGCACGTAATTGAAGCGCACAGATTTTATCTTCATCACTTAAAGGATGCAGTTTATAAATTTGCCCCCAATCAAGACGGGAAGCTAAGTCAGGTAGTTTTAAATCGATTTGACGTGGTGGGCGGTCCCCGGTGATCAGCAGGCAAGTTCGACCAATTTCTAATATTCGGTTATACAAATTGAATATGGCCATTTCCCACTCTTCATCACCCGCAATGCATTGAATATTATCAATACACACAAGCGAAAGGTGTTCCATACCTTCAAGTACATCAGGGACAAAATACGCTCGTTTATCCAAAGGGACATAGCCGACTGCTACTCCTTGTTCGGATAATTCAGCACACGCAGCGTGCAGTAAGTGACTCTTACCGCCCCCTTCTCTTGACCAGTAATAGATATAACTACCATGAGGCTGGTTAATCGCCGTTTTTAACGCGGAAAGTAATCCCTCATTTTCTCCTGCATAAAAACTCGCGAAAGTTTCATCATCAGGAAGATAAAGTGGCAGTGAGAGTTGAGATGGTGTGTTCAGAAGCGCCTCTGATTGTGCAATTCAATTAACGCCATTGAGTTTATCATAAATAACAAGAAGAGATGAACAGCCTGACGGTTAATTGCCGGAGCTTTAGCCACTCCGGCAATCTATTTATCTTAGTTCTGACTTATTTTTTATTTTCATCTAATACTTTGACTTCTGAAGTCACAAATTGTTTTTCTGGGCGAACAAACGTAATAAAGCGGAATAATAGTGCCATAAAAATACCCACGATAGTCGCCAACGCCATACCTTTCAGTTCAGCTTGTCCAATATGGATCACCGCACCACTCACACCGATGATTAAAATCACTGAGGTTAAAATCAGGTTTTGTGGTTTGTTATAATCCACTTTAGAGTCGATCAGAACGCGAATACCCGATGCACCGATCACTCCATACAGTAACAGTGAAACACCACCCATAACAGGTACTGGCACTAATTGAATCGCTGCGGCTAATTTGCCCACGCAAGAGAGTAAGATAGCGATAATTGCCGCGCCACCGATGACCCACGTACTGTATACCTTAGTGATCGCCATTACCCCGATATTTTCGCCGTAAGTGGTATTTGGCGTTGAACCAAAGAAACCAGACAACACGGTAGAGAAACCGTTTGCGAACATGGAACGATGTAAGCCAGGGTTTTTCATTAAGTCGCGCTCAACGATATTCGCGGTCACCACTAAGTGCCCAACATGTTCTGCAATCACCACTAAAGCCGCTGGTAAAATGGTTAAAATCGCAAACCACTCAAAGCGCGGTGTATAGAATGTAGGAATAGCAAACCATGGCGCTTCGATAACCGGTGTAAAGTCAACAATCCCCATAAAGTAAGAGAGTGCATAACCCGCTAAGAAACCAATTAGGATTGGGATAATGGATAAGAATCCACGGAAAACCACGGCACATAAGATAGTGATTGATAATGTCGTAATCGAAATGATTAATGTGTTTGAATCAACCACAGCACCATCTTTTGGCAATAAACCTGCCATGCTAGCGGCTGTTTGCGCTAATTCTAAACCAATAACCGCAACAATTGCCCCCATTGCGGCAGGCGGGAACATCACATTGATCCAACCACGCCCTGCAACCTTAACAATCAGTGCCACAATACAAAATAGCACCCCGCAGATAATGAATCCGCCAAGTGCTAGCTCATAACCGAGTGGTAATAAGATTAAAACAGGAGAAATAAAAGCAAAGCTCGACCCTAAATATGCAGGAATTTTACCTTTACAGATAAATAAATACAGCAGCGTCCCAATCCCGTTGAATAATAAAATCGTCGCTGGGTTCACACCAAATAAAATAGGAACAATAACCGTTGCCCCAAACATGGCAAACAAATGTTGAAAACTTAATGGAATGGTTTGTAGTAATGGTGGTCTTTCTTCAACACTTATCGTGCGGCGTGTCATGTTCTTCATCCTCTTTGCGTCATCAATATTATTTTTTTTATCAAAAAAAAGCCGACTCTTCAGTCGGCTTCATTATTATTTAGTACCAAATATCTTATCGCCCGCATCTCCGAGACCCGGAACAATGTAACCTTCATCATTTAAATGTTGGTCAATTGAAGCCGTGTACAATTCGACATCTGGGTGCGCCGCTTCTAATGCAGCAATACCTTCTGGTGCAGCAACTAAAACTAAAACTTTAATTGAGTTACAACCGGATTTTTTCAGAAGATCGATGGTTGCAATCATAGAACCACCGGTTGCTAACATTGGGTCAACAATCAGCGCCATACGCTCATCAATGTTAGAAACTAATTTTTGGAAATATGGGACAGGTTGTAACGTTTCTTCATCACGGTAAATGCCCACTACACTGATACGTGCGCTTGGGATGCTTTCCAATACACCGTTCATCATACCAATACCTGCACGCAGGATTGGTACTACAGTGATTTTTTTACCTTTAATTTGTTCAATTTCTACAGGACCACACCAACCATCAATTGTTACTTTTTCAGTTTCTAGGTCAGCGGTCGCTTCATAAGTCAGTAGGCTACCAACCTCTGAGGCCAGTTCACGAAAGCGCTTAGTGCTTATATCATGATCTCGCATCAGGCCGAGTTTATGTTTAACGAGAGGGTGTTTTACCTCAACGATCTTCATGGGTTTCTCCTACTTTTTTAAAACGTCACCGGACAAAAAAATCGCGGGATTATACCGCTTTTTTCCCTCAATGCCACTAGAATCATCTTGATTCAGGTCAAATAAACATCAATCACTTACTCTTTGTTGAATTAGTATACACATAATATTTTTTAGCATGTAGACCGTGAATAAATTCATGCGCTTTGCATCACGATATCACAATTTATTGCCTCAAATATTTCAGTCAGAAAGCTATCGCAAACGTTTGCGGAGCCTGATAGAATATCGGCAAATGAAGTTATCTTTTCCAAAATGCAATTGCCTTGGGGGCCGTAGTGACTGATAAAACCTCTCTCAGCTATAAAGATGCCGGTGTTGATATTGATGCAGGTAACGCATTGGTTGAACGTATCAAAGGTGTGGTGAAAGAGACTCGCCGTCCAGAAGTAATGGGAGGATTGGGGAGGGTTCGGCGCACTGTGTGCCCTGCCACAAAAATACCGTGAGCCTGTCTTAGTATCCGGCACTGACGGTGTGGGAACCAAACTACGCCTCGCGATGGATTTAAAACGTCATGAATCCATCGGTATCGATTTAGTCGCTATGTGCGTCAATGACCTGATTGTCCAAGGTGCTGAGCCACTGTTTTTCTTAGACTACTATGCGACTGGTAAATTAGATGTTGATACTGCCGCTAGCGTCATTACTGGTATTGCCGAAGGTTGTAAGCAGTCTGGCTGTGCATTAGTCGGTGGTGAAACTGCTGAAATGCCGGGCATGTATCATGGCGAAGATTACGATGTTGCAGGTTTCTGCGTCGGGGTAGTAGAACGCTCTGAAATTATTGATGGTTCTAAAGTCAGTGCTGGCGATGCGCTTATCGCTTTAGCTTCAAGCGGTCCTCACTCTAACGGTTACTCGTTAGTTCGTAAAATTCTAGAAGTCAGCAAAACCAATCCAGAGAACACGCAATTAGCAGGCAAATCTCTCGCCGACCACTTGTTAGAGCCTACCCGCATTTACGTTAAAAACGTTTTAGAATTAATTGCTAAAAACGACATTCATGCCATTGCGCATATTACAGGTGGCGGCTTCTGGGAAAATATCCCTCGCGTTTTACCGGATAACACCCAAGCTATCATTGATGGCAACAGCTGGGAATGGCCTGCAGTATTCGAATGGCTGCAACAAGCGGGTGATGTCACCATTCACGAAATGTATCGTACATTTAACTGCGGCGTCGGCATCATCATCGCTCTGCCACAGACTGAAGTAGAGTCCGCATTAAAATTGCTAACAGCATTAGGTGAAAATGCTTGGCAGATAGGAACAATTGGCGCATTACCTGCGGGTGAAGAGCAGGTTGTTATTCGCTAATGAAGAAAATCGTCGTTTTGATTTCAGGTAGTGGCAGCAATTTGCAGTCGATTATTGACGCCTGCCAACACCATCAAATTGATGGTCAAATTGCCGCTGTTATCAGTAATAAAAGTGATGCATACGGTCTGATTCGTGCACAAGAGGCTGGGATTCCAGCCCTTTGTGTGAGCTCAAAAACAATCACAGACCGTCAAGCCTACGATGCAGCACTCTTGGATACTATCGAACAATACCAACCTGATTTAGTCGTCTTAGCTGGGTTTATGCGTATTTTAACCCCTGATTTTGTGAAACATTTCACAGGGAAAATGCTGAATATCCACCCTTCTTTACTGCCTAAATACCCAGGGCTACATACCCATCGACGCGCGCTTGAAAACGGCGACAAAGAACACGGTACTTCCGTGCATTTTGTCACCGAAGAGCTCGATGGCGGACCGATTATTCTACAAGGTCATATTCCGGTCTTCGCACAAGATACGGAAGACGATTTGGTTGAACGCGTTAAACTGCAAGAGCACCTGATTTATCCTCAAGTCATTGAATGGTTTGTTTCCGAACGGCTGATGATGCAAGAGGGCAAAGCTGTATTAGATGGGCAACCATTACCAGCAACGGGTTATCGCGCAAATTAATACGCTGTTAGGTAGATTTAAATACACTCGCGCAGACTTGGTTGGCAGGTCTGTGCGAATAACTCAAACCCAACTATCCACAATAAACGTTTTATTTCCCACCTGCCAAATCGATAAAACTTCCCGTGACGTAAGATGCCTCATCAGACAGCAACCACGCGATAACCTGAGCAATCTCTTCTGGCTGACCTTCACGTTTCATCGGTAAGCTATCTTTAACTCGATCAACCCGAGCTGCCTCATCACCATCAGCATGCAGAAATTGAAAGGGAAATGCGAAGTTTTATCGGTGCCGGTTAAATAATCGGCACCAGGGAAATTAACGCCAGCGTTTTTCCGCCCAGGCGGCCTGCTGTTGCGCGTCGTGGAAAGTCCAGGCCACGAAGCGACTGATTTTTTGCCCCTGCGCCATTTCAATGGTACGGACTTCGACCGCACCCACCAGATTCAACGCGTGATAAATCGAAGGCAAGGTCGTGTTTTTAGAAATCAACGAGGTGAACCACAGGCAGTTTTGCGCAAGGCTAACGCTCTCCTCTACCATTTTACGCACAAAGGCTTCTTCACCGCCTTCACACCATAGCTCGTTATTTTTGCCGCCAAAGTTCTGTACCGGCGTGTCGGCTACCTCGCCTTTACCCAGCTTGTGCAGTTTGCGGCGAGTGCTGGCTTGCGCTTCCTGTTGAGAGCTGTGGAACGGTGGATTACACAGGGTGGCATCAAATTTCTCCGCCACGCCGATGATCCCGTTCAAAATAAATTCGGGTTGTTTTTGCAAACGCAGGCGCACGCCGTTTCTCAGTATCGGATTCATCTCCACGATCATTTTGGCTGTATTGAACGATACCGGATTAATCTCCGAACCAGTAAAACGCCAGCCGTATTCACGCAGACCAATAATCGGATAAATACAGTTGGCGCCAACACCTACATCAAGAATCGCCACGCCTTTACCGCGAGGGATCTCACCGCCGTTGCTGGTCGCCAGCAGGTCGGCCAGATGGTGTAAATAGTCGGCACGCCCGGGGATTGGCGGGCACAGATAATCGGCGGGAATGTCCCAATATTCGATGCCATAAAAATGTTGCAGTAACGCACGGTTGAGCATTTTAACTGCCGCAGGATCGGCAAAATTTACCGAGATATCGCCCCAGGCGTTCGGCTTGACGAACGGCTCCAATGCAGGGCAACTGGCGATCAGCGCCGGAAAATCATAGCGTGAGCGATGACGATTACGCGGGTGCAAGCCGCTTTTCTGCTGCAGGAAGGTTTTCTTTTTTTCCACCGTGAAGGGCTCTTTTAAAGGTATTTCTGACGCGTACGATACCATATACCCTATAGCTTTCAAAACAGCTCGGGATGAAACCGTATTAAGCCTGCCTTCAGAGTTTATGCCGGAATGTCCTGCTCTTTATACCCAATGTCATTCAATATGCAGAAAGGTGGCAAGGAAAGATAGACAAGGAACATACATCAGTATGTAACCCGGAGAGCTGAATGCTGCCGACGAACCTGCAGTTTGAATGAATAAGGAGATATACCGTCCGTTTTGAGCGAGGAGCGGACATTACAAGAGCTAATTATTTTCAAAGTCGTTGAATTTTTTAATCCAATATTGCCGATGATTTATTAAATGAGTTGTTAACGGGCAATTCTTTTTATCTTTTGGTAACCTAAGGAATTGACCGTCTAATTTTGCATATTCTGTCCCGTTTAATTGTTCTGATACTCTTATTTTCAATTTGGTATCAATCCAGAGTAAACCACGATCAAACAGAGTATGAATATCTGATTTCAGTAATAGCCCATGCTGAGCTTGTGTATGCCAAGCTCCTGCATAAGGGACAATATGAGCAGCTTCAAGCAATACTTGAATCGAACACTCCGTTACTGCACATATCTGCCCTCATAAGCTTCCAAGAGCTTTCGTCTAAATACTGGTTGTCTTTCTCGAATAATAACCTCACGAAAAGCCTTTTGACGAAAATCATCTTCAATTTCAGTTAATTCAGTGAATAATTCATCTCTGGTTTGAGCTATAAGCCGATCATATGGCTTCGGGGTAATAATCCGAATTGGAGTTTCGCCATCATCGTCAATATCCCATATACCATGAAGTTCTTGGACATATTGTTCATATAGCGTACTGCGTAATCTTCCCGTACGGAATAACAGGTCGTATGGGCTACCTTGGTCTGTACGGGCATTTTTACGACTACCAAGATACCGATACCGAGAATTGCTATTGGCAGTTAATGCATCTAATTGAATGCGAATTTCTGTTTCTTTCAATGGGACATTACTATTACGGAGCCATTTAACAATATTTGAAGCGGATGCAGGGCCAAGTTGTGTTATGGCATACTATACTCGGAGATATTGTGGACAGAGCATTTCTTCAGGGATGATGTCTGGAATATCGGTAACATCTGTTGAAAAATTATGATGCCGGCCCCATTCTCCCCACTGACGTGAATGAGTGCTAATACCTATGCGATGTGGCTCTCGTTTGCCAATTTCATCATTAAATTCATGTCGGGATGGAGCCCGACCGAGTTTTTCATAGAGATCATCACAACAGTCCCATACTGCTCGAACCAACAGCCCCAGTGGATATCCATCTTTGCTCAGATTCAAAAGCATGCTCCATCAGCGATGTGTATATTGAGATAAGTCACATCAAATATTGACGCATTGACATAAAGTACACAACAATTCATCAAGCAGATATATGCAAGAAGCGGATGCTTACACAAATAGATTCTGTTTCCATACGTAGATTACACTGTTTCACAGGCATTCAGGAGAACGGCAAAGCGTATAAAATTGCCAGGCATGTGTTTTATAGTCTTAAGCACACTGCGATTACTTGTTACACAGAGAAAAGGCT
Source organism: Providencia alcalifaciens DSM 30120 (assembly GCF_000173415.1). GTDB lineage: Bacteria > Pseudomonadota > Gammaproteobacteria > Enterobacterales > Enterobacteriaceae > Providencia > Providencia alcalifaciens. Next base: position 180,493 of record NZ_ABXW01000046.1, read on the forward strand.
AAACAAAATTCAGTCACAGTTTTTTCTAGGTATAAAAGTATTAATATGTTGACGGTATAATCACTTTAAAGCAAGTTCTGTAGCAGGCTTAATAGGATATTATATATACAAAGTAGGGTAGAAATTTCTACCCTAAGCTAAAATACTTGAATTACTCGACTAAAAAGCTCGTGCTGAATTTCTATTCGTGAACATTCGCTACAAGCATTAGTCCAAGTCTGGAACGGTAATTAAAAGTTAGGATTGATACGTGCTGATACTCCAGCATGCTCTTTTAGGAGGTAAAGAAGCCCGCCGCCATCAATCAGTTCGATTGGTTTGTCTTCGCAGAAACGATATGCATCTTTACCGTATTGACTTGTACACACCAAAATTCCTTTGTTAGCCCCTTCATTCATCATTGTCCCATAAAGATCTCTAACAGAGCTGACGCCAACGGTGTCTTTATATCTTTTAGCCTGAATCACTACTTTGCCTCCGAGGATCGGACGAGTGTCAAATGCTACTGCATCAACGCCCCCATCTTTTGTACCTCTAGTGAGTTTGGTGTCCAGTCCCATTTGAGTGAAAAGATTTGATACTAATACCTCAAATTCTGATGGTGAAAGTTCCATAAGGTTTGGTCGTGTTTCGAGGGTAGATAAAGCGTCGCCTTGTTCAATAAAGCGTTTATCAACCATGTTGAACTCGATAATAGGTTTTACTGCTTGAAGCTCATCTGGCCGTCCTGAAACTTGTGCGCCTAAACTTTTAAGGCATGCACTCTTTTCGACCCTTTCCAGTTTTATTTGCATGAAATCGTCCTTGTGAGCACGGGCTGATACTAATGTGATTTTGGTGTCATGTCCGCTTGTAGGATCTATAGTTTCGATTACACCGTTAAACAAAACTGACGTTAAAGCAGATGCTTTGTCAGCTTCGAAAAGCTCATGCATTGTACGGAGTGTGATCGCGGCGATTATGTTCTGATAGAGTTCTTTGATCTCGCTAATCTTTCGCGCCTTAGCATCAATAGCATCTCTTGATTTGATATATCGGTATTCTAACTCGCGTGGAACTACTGCAATTTCAGGTAAGTTGTATTCAACTACCAACTCTTTGCTATCAGGTAAATAGGCCAACCGAAAGGTTTGGGGAAAGCCCTTCTCAGGATATTCCGACCGTGTTAATACCATTTCACAATAAGTCAACACGCTGTCAGGATCGCAGTTGAGATAGTCTTGCTCAAATTGGTCAATTTCGTCGTGTTGACTTTTTATTTCTTCAAGATAAGCAGTTTTTCGGGTCTGATACTCATCAACTAAAGCGTCAAGCTCAACTTTCTGATTTAAGAGTTTAACTGAATAATCTTCCTTATTTTTATTGAAAGATTCTTCTGCACTCTGCAATTCTCGATAATATTTGTTCTTTATCCATGGGAAAATAGTCATCCATAGGGCTGGAGCGTTCACGACCTTCATCTCAGGTTCAGGGTCTGGTAAGAGATGTTTGGGGGTTTTGAAGTCTTCGAATTTTGGGCGTTTTTTTAATACCGAAAAATCAATTGAATCGTCAAATTCGAGGGTATGTTCCAGAAGTGTAGAAAGCGCGGTGATATTCTCGCTCAGCTCAGCGTTTAGATCGGAAACTTCATCTTGACGTTCTTCCAAATACATGATTTTTGATAACTTATCAGCTTCTTTTTGCTCGCGAAGTCTCTGAGCATTATCACGTTTTATTTCGCGTTCTATACGGCGAGTTTCGGCTAAATAATGACGTTCTGCTCTCTTACGCTCACGCTCTGCTGCTGCAACGGCTCTGCCTGTAGCTCGTATAAAACCTTCAAATCCTGATCTCCGTCCCATTCTAACTCCCACAGTCTCCAACCGAAAGTTCAATTTTTAACAAGCGAAATTGCTTCAAGCAACCGTCCATTTAATTAAGCTGCACTTAATTTATGTTAGCGTCAAGCCAATCTATAATATTTAAGAAAAGCAATCTATAGCATTTAAGAAAACGAATCAGTCTATATCTCAAAACATGCAGATTTGTTGCCTTCTGACTCTATTGGTCACGGTAAACCATTTTAGCAACTTTAGTCCCTAGCACAAAACTGTACATCTGGAGCGTCGGGTGTTCTGCTGTGAGCGAAGAGCGGACCATTCAAATTCAGTTTGAATTAACATTCGTTGCTGATTAGTTGCCTTGACCACTTTCCTTAAGATATTTTGCATATTTGATAGGTGCTCATGGTTTTCTTTTTATGATAACTGGGTTAGTAAAATTACGCGGCGTTAAATCCAAAATAGAGCGAGAAGCTGACATTGCAGATTCAAAAATGGCGACCAATACAGATAAAAATCAACGAACTTCATACTGTAGTGATATTAGCAGTTCACAGTTTTGAAATAATAAAATGTCAACAATTTTATTATTTTCAGTATAATTAAACACGAGTTCATAAAGATATCATAAGTTTTAATTGATAATTAGGATAACCAAATGAAAATAGAAAGTATAAAAATAATAGATGTTGGTGGGATTTCAAATCTTGTATTGCAAAACTTAAATCAACAAATAAATATAATTTGTGGAGAGAATGGTGTTGGAAAGACAAATGTATTGGACTCTATAGCATCTTGCTTTAGTGAGTTTGACAAAAATATCATTAGCAAGAAATCTGGGAGTGAAAACGGTTTTATTGAAATGGATGTCACTCAAAATGTAGCCCCTAAGGCTTTCGCCCTCAATATTCAAATACAAAAATTCGAACCAAGTGCAAATGATCAATACATTGTTAATAATTCATACGAAAAAAATAAGAATAATCTTTTATACCTTAGAACCAATAGAAACATTAATTACAAAAAAATTAGCTCAATAAAATCTGATCCTGAAATTCAGCATCGTTCTCGTTATAGCAGCTCAGGTATTGACAATGAAGATATCAAAGACTGGTTTTTGAACAGGGTATTACATAGCAAGCATGAAAATCACTTATCAGAAACTCAATTAGAAAACCTCGAACTTTCAAAAAAATGTTTTAGTATATTAAATTCAACTTACTCATTTAATCGCCTTGATACAAGAAATGAGATTTTTCTGATGACTCCCACTGGAGAGATATATCTTGAATATCTCTCATCAGGATTTAAGTCAATAATCTTTATTCTTTTAGGGTTAATTAAGGAAATTGATTATCGTTTTGAGAAAGATAAAATATCAGCTGAATGTTATGAAGGGATAATTTTAATTGACGAAATTGAACTTCATCTTCACCCTGAATGGCAAGGAAAAATCTGTGGTATTTTGAAATCTGTCTTTCCTAAAGCTCAATTTTTTATTACAACACATAGCCCTCATGTAGTTCAGACTGCTGCGTATGGTGAGGTTATCGCTCTTGAAAGAAGTATTGATGGAATTGTTAGTCAAAGATCTCTTCCAAGCTCAAAATATGGTTATCAAGGGTGGACGATTGAAGAGATACTTGAAGATATCATGGGTATGCCAGATTTAAGGACTATAAAATATAATCAGGTTAAGAGAAGGTTTGATATTGCACTTAATGAAGAAGATAAAAAAGAGGCGCTGTCGGCTTTCCAAGAACTAGACAAAATGCTACATCCTCAATATCCACTTCGTCCCGTTTTCAAAATGCAATTAGATAAAATTTCGGATGATGAAAATGATTAAGCTGAAACGGGTGTTGAAGCCTATATATCTCACCGATGCTAAAGTTAAAGAATTAACTGAAGAGTTTAAAAAAGATAAATCAAAAGCTGTCTGGAAAACAAAATCAATTGGAGATGCTCTATTAAAGAGCAGTTCATATAAATGTGCATATTGTGAATGTGAATTACAAAAAGAAGATTCATATATGCAAGTTGAACATTTCAAAGATAAAGATAAATATCCTGATGATGTAGTGAAATGGGAAAATTTGCTTCCTTCCTGTGCTCGATGCAACCGTAAAAAATGGACTTTAGATGTCAATTTAAATCCAATAGTAAATCCTTATGATGATGATCCTAGAATCCATTTAAAGCAGCAAGCATTTAGACTATATGGTAAAGATCTTAAGGGAGAGAATACCATAGAAAAACTTTATCTTAATGATGATGATCGTGTTGTATATTCAAGATTTTTGGCATCAAATGAAATAAGCAGGCAATTATCTGAATTGACAAAAATATCTTCTAATTTAGACCAGTTAAGAAATAGCATGACTAAATTATTACAAGCCTGCCAATCTGATAAACCCTACTCAGCTTTTACTGCGTATACTTTGCATTCAAATAAAGATTATGGAAAGTTAAAGGATTTACTTTTAAAGAATAACATGTGGGATGCAGATCTTATCGAGTTGCATGATAATTCATCTTATCTTCAATTAGATGCCAGATAATTGAAGATACAAAATTAAATCCTAATACAATGCAAAACAGGAAGCTTTGCATTGTAGACTTCTTACGTTGCTTTTCTTTTTTCTTCACGATACCTTCATAATCCATGCTCAGTTTTTTCCATTGCTGTTTCGATGCACGACTGACCTAATTCGCAGACCAGTCGTTTACTATGATATCTTAAGCCTGAACACTCTTTCATCTCAATCGATTTATCCTGCCAATCGAAGCGTGAACCCGACGATTTTTGTCGCGACAGCTACCATGCCGCCTTCTTCCGTATTCAATCCACTACCTGAAGCAAGCAGAGAACTTATATTACGAAGAACTTCATAAGATTATTTTGCACCATGGGTCAGTACTGTCATTTTATCTGCCTTTTAGTGATAAAGACAGATTGTTGTAGACAACTTCTGCTCTTGGCACAAAGCAGCCCACCAAACTAGATGTTCATCACCGCCATCCAGATTCAAATCCAAGCGAGTACAATTTTTGGGTGGCGATAATCTCTGCCCTGTATTGTGTCTTCACCCGATCACCAACCTACTACTAACCATTTTCACTTAAACGAACTAATCTTCGACAAACTCTCCCGCCCCCTGCTTTCTGTCATTATTTTATTGCAAATAAGTGGTATCCTTATAACAGCGCTAAGTAATTAATTTTCTAATTGATACTTTCGCCATAAATAGTTTTATAATTAACAACAATCGAGGTGTTTTATGACGACCGGGCAAGCTCATCTGTTTAAGTTGCGCCCACTTGAGCGTGAAGACTTAGCGTTCATCCACCAGCTGGACAATAATGCCAACATTATGCGTTATTGGTTCGAAGAGCCTTATGAGGCATTCGTTGAACTCAGTGATCTTTACGATAAACATATTCATGACCAATCCGAGCGCCGCTTTATTGTCGAATATGACAGTGAAAAAGTGGGTTTAGTCGAGTTGGTTGAAATTGATTATGTTCACCGTCGTTCTGAATTCCAGATTATCATTGCACCCCGCCACCAAGGCAAAGGGTATGCAAGTCGCGCGGCAAAACTGGCAATGGACTACGCCTTTTCAGTGCTAAATTTATACAAACTTTATCTGATTGTAGATAAAGAAAATGTCAAAGCTATCCATATTTATAATAAACTTGGTTTCCACACAGAAGGCGAGCTTATTGATGAGTTTTTCGTGAATGGTCGCTACCACACCGCAATCCGTATGTGTGTGTTCCAGCACCAATATTTCGCCATGAAACAGCAGTCTGAAAACGCGTAAGCTGCCATCACAGCGCTGCGATAGAAGTCAACGGTGATAATTAGTTTTTATCAGCATTAACCAGTCGAATACGGAGCAACAATGTCCCAAGAACGTCTCTATCATGAAAAAGAGCTCAGCTGGCTCTCTTTTAACGAACGAGTTCTCCAAGAGGCCGCAGATAAGCGTAACCCTTTGATTGAACGAATGCGTTTTTTGGGCATTTACTCCAATAACTTAGATGAATTCTATAAAGTTCGTTTTGCAGATGTTAAGCGCCGTATTTTGATCAATGAAGAACGCGGCTCAGCCAGTGGCGCACGCCATCTTCTCAAACGTATTCAGTCCAAAGTTGCTAAGCAAGAGCAAGAGTTTGACGTACTTTATAATGAGCTACTGCTTGAAATGGCGCGTAACCAAATTTTCTTAATTAACGAACGTCAAATTTCGCCTCGTCAGCAAATCTGGTTACGCCAATACTTTCGGCAGAATCTACGTCAACATATCACACCAATTTTAATCAATCGTGATACTAACTTGGTCGAGTTTCTCAAAGACGATTACACGTACCTCGCCGTTGAAATTATTAATGGGACTGAAGTGCAATATGCCTTATTAGAAATTCCTTCTGATAAAGTTCCGCGCTTTGTGAATCTTCCACCAGAAATGCCGAAGCGCCGTAAATCAATGATCCTCATTGATAATATCCTGCGTTATACCCTTGATGAAATTTTCAAAGGCTTTTTTGATTACGATAAACTCAACGCCTATTCCATGAAAATGACCCGCGATGCAGAATATGATATCGCTACGGAAATGGAATCCAGTCTGCTGGAAATCATGTCATCGACCTTGAAGCAGCGCTTAACTGCAGAACCGGTTCGCTTTGTGTATCAACGTGATATGCCCGATGAAATGGTCGCTTTGTTACGAGAAAAATTGGGATTATCGAGTGATGACTCGGTGATTGCTGGTGGTCGTTACCATAATTTTAAGGATTTTATTAACTTCCCAAATGAAGGAAATAAAAACCTTCTCAACAAACCATTACCCCGCCTTCGCCATCGCTGGTTTGATAATTTCCGTAACGGATTTGATGCCATTCGCGAGCGCGATGTGTTGCTCTACTACCCGTATTACACGTTCGAGCATACATTAGAACTGTTGCGCCAAGCATCGTTTGACCCGAATGTGTTATCCATCAAAATCAATATTTACCGTGTCGCAAAAGACTCTCGCATTATCGACTCCGTGATCCACGCAGCCCACAATGGTAAAAAAGTGACCGTGGTCGTGGAGCTGCAAGCACGTTTTGATGAAGCTGCCAATATTCACTGGGCAAAACGCCTCACTGAAGCGGGTGTCCATGTTATTTTCTCCGCGCCGGGACTGAAAATTCACGCTAAGCTATTTATTATCTCCCGCATGGAAGAAGGGCAAATTGTTCGTTATGCCCATATCGGTACTGGTAACTTTAACGAAAAAACAGCTCGCCTCTACACCGACTACTCATTACTCACCTGCAATGAGCAAATCACCAATGAAGTGCGCCGCGTGTTTAGTTTTATTGAAAACCCGTATCGTCCGGTGACTTTCGATAATTTGATGGTCTCTCCACAGAATACTCGAACCAAGATTACCGAATTAATCGACCAAGAGATTGCCAATGCACACGCGGGTTTACCTAGCGGCATTACACTAAAAATCAACAATCTGGTGGATAAAGAACTGACCGACAAACTGTACGATGCCTCTAATGCCGGCGTGAAAATTCGCTTGCTAGTTCGGGGTATGTGCTCCCTCGTTTCAGGGCAACAAGGCTATAGCGAAAACATCCAAGTCACCAGTGTGGTCGATCGTTTCTTAGAGCACGACCGCGTCTATGTCTTTACCAACGCAGGAGATGAAAAAGTGTTTATCTCCTCAGCAGATTGGATGACACGCAACATTGACTACCGTATCGAGGTCGCCGTCCGTTTAGTGGACCCGCGCCTGAAACAGTTAGTCTTAGACATCCTCGAATTACAGTTCAGCGATACCGTCAAAGCCCGTTTTGTTGACAAAGAACTCAGTAATCATTATGTTCCTCGCGGCAATAAGCGCAAAATTCGCGCTCAATTAGCTGTCTACGAATTTTTAAAAGCACTCGAAATGCCTGAAACAAGAGCTTGATACTATGCCAATTGCCAATTCATCTACGCCAAGACCGCAAGAAATTGCGGCGATTGACTTGGGTTCAAACAGCTTTCACATGGTTATTGCGCGTATCGTCAATGGGGCATTACAAGTTTTAACCCGCTTAAAAAAACGTGTGCACCTCGCGGATGGTCTGAGTGATACTAATGAACTCAGTGAAGAAGCCATGGAGCGAGGGCTGGCGTGCCTATCGTTATTTGCCGAGCGTTTACAAGGTTTTACCCCAGAGAACGTCTGCATTGTCGGCACCCATTCACTGCGGGTCGCCACCAACGTTGAAGAATTTTTACGCCGCGCCAAAGCTATCATGCCCTATCCTATTGAGATCATTTCAGGACAAGAAGAAGCTCGGCTAATTTTCATGGGCGTTGAGCACACTCAACCAGAAAAAGGTCGCAAATTAGTCATCGATATTGGCGGTGGTTCAACGGAGCTAGTGATCGGCGAAAAGTTTGAACCGATTTTAATTGAAAGCCGTCGCATGGGCTGCGTTAGTTTTGCGCGCCAGTATTTTCCTAACGAAACCATTTCACCCGAAAATTTCAATCGCGCTTATTTAGCAGCTTGCTTAAAGCTTGAAAGTACTGCGATGTTATTTAAAAAACAGGTTTGGGATGTTGTCATGGGAGCATCCGGTACCATCAAAGCCGCCCATGCGGTCATTATGGAAATGGGTGGACGTGATGGTATGATTACCCGCGAACGCCTCGAAAAAATTAAACAAATAGCGCTGAAGTACAAAACGTTCCGCGCACTCGAGATCCCCGGTCTTTCTTCTGCGCGAAAACAGGTGTTTGTACCCGGCTTAGCCATTTTGATTGCCGTTTTCGACTCATTAGAAATTAAAGAATTACGGCTTTCTGATGGCGCCTTACGTGAAGGTGTACTCTATGAAATGGAAGGTCGCTTTCGCCATCAAGACATTAGACAGCGTACCGCACGAAGCCTTGCTGAACACTATAATATCGATCAAGAACAAAGCAACCGGGTTTTGAAAACCTTAGAAGAACTGTATTATCAGTGGCGTCAGCAAAATCCAGTACAAGCTAATCCTCAACTAGAATCCATTTTAGTTTGGGCCGTTACGTTACATGAGGTGGGTTTAAGCATTAACCATAGTGGAATGCACCGCCACTCCGCTTATATATTACAAAACACCAACTTACCTGGATTTAACCAAGAACAACAATTGCTCTTATCCACATTAGTGCGCAACCATCGCCGCGCTATCAAGTACGATGAAATTCCAAAGTTTAACCTGTTTAAACGCGAACAATTCATGCCGTTGATTCAGATTTTGCGCTTATCCATCCTATTGAATAATCAGCGCCAATCAACGACAACCCCATCATCTATACGCATTGAAACCGACGGTGGGTATTGGACACTTTTTTTACCCGCTCAATATCTCACTCACAATGCATTAATGTTGCTTGACCTTGAAAAAGAGAGTGGCTATTGGGATGAGGTTCCAGGTTGGAAACTCACTATTTGCGCAGAAGATGAGCCATAATGTTTTATTACGAAGAAAAATAGACACAAAGAATAGCGATTTGCGGTCAGTATTGTTTTGTTCTTCTTATTCGAAATATGAACCGATTTGATATTTTTTCGGGATCAGCGACAATACTGGGTAGATGTTTCGTCACCTCGCAGGCGAATTAATTTAAAGCGCTTCGGCGCCGAATGGTTTAAGGATTAACATGTCACAAACTGCTTTTTCAACTGATGCGGCAACAATAATCAATCCGCATTCACAAAGACTGGCGTATATCCGCCAGCAAATACTGACGTTATTCATGGAAGACGAAGAGTTTGTCCATGCTCTTATCGAGAAAGACCAACACGTCAGTATGGATGATAAAGCATTTAGTGAAAAAATTAGTGCTGTCAAAGAACTGCTCATTGATCTCCACACCGCTGATATCGCCGATATTCTTGAGATGCTGCCTTACGATGAGCGTCTCGCTCTATGGCGCTTAGTTGACAATAACGAACGTGGTGAAGTGTTAGTTGAAGCGTCGGTGTCAGTCTGGGATAGCCTAATTAAAGATATGTCAGACCGAGAGCTGCTGCGAGCAGTAGCGGGTTTACATGTCGATGAACAAGCTTATATCGCCGAACATTTGCCACGCGATACCATGCGCCGCCTACTGACCTATTTAGATCCAAGCTTACGAAGCCGTATTCGCGAAGTTCTGCAATATGCTAAAGACAGCGTTGGGCAGATGATGGATTTCGAATTCGTCACCGTCCGTTCCAATGTCACACTAAAAACAGTACAACGCTATCTCCGTCAACGTGGAAAAATACCTGAAGCGACAGATAAAATTTTCGTTGTCGACAAAGACAATTACCTACAAGGTGAATTGCCGCTAACCACCATTTTGATTCAAGCACCAGAACGTATTGTTGCTGATGTCATGAAAACGGATACCGTCACCTTTTTGCCCGATGAAAAAGGTGAAGACGCCGCAAGCGCGTTCGAACGTTACGACTTAATTTCCGCTGCCGTCGTCGACAGTAATGGGTTACTTATGGGGCGACTCACGGTTGAAGATATCGTTGATAATATTAGCGAAGAAAATGACAATAGCATTCGCCGTATGGGGGGGTTGAGTCCTGAAGAAGACGTATTCGCCCCTGTGGGTCAAGCGGTTAAAACACGTTGGACTTGGTTAGCCATTAACCTCTGTACCGCTTTCGTCGCTTCTCGTGTGATCGGCGTATTTGAAGATACTATTTCACAGCTCGTTGCCCTAGCCACTTTGATGCCAATCGTGGCAGGTATCGGTGGTAACACCGGGAACCAGACTATTACCATGATTGTGCGGGCAATTGCCTTACACCAAATCCAAAACGGTAGCTTCTCTTTCCTAATGCTTAGAGAGCTTGGCGTTGCCTTGATTAACGGTATTGTCTGGGGGGGGATCATGGGCGTTGTCACCTACTTACTCTACGGCGATCTCGCCATGGGTGCCGTCATGACGCTTGCGATGATACTGAACCTACTCATGGCTGCTATCATGGGCGTTCTTATCCCGTTGATTATGATTAAGATGGGTAAAGACCCTGCTATCGGCTCTAGCGTCATGATCACTGCAATTACTGATACTGGTGGTTTCTTTATTTTCTTAGGTTTAGCCACCCTGTTCTTAGTCTGATAACCTAGCCCGCATACTTCCCCTTATGAAAAGTATGCGGGTTTATAAAAATCCATTTTTTTTCTAAAAACCTCTCAGATACACCAAAACACGAATCTAAAACAACTCAAACAGACGTGTATTATTTATATAAATAGCCTTATCCCCTGTTAAATAATTATATTCTTTTACTGATAAGATTTATTAATATTAATTAATTTCTTACCAAATAGATCCCTGTTCTTTTATTTATTGCTTTTTTTGTCCTTATTTTTTCGCTTCAAATATACAATCGTCTGTAATTATTATTTTATTAATATCATATCGTGACATTTGATTATCACTCGGAATACATATTCAACCTTTGGAAACTAAACAGAATCTTATGCTTGTTTTAAGGGTGACAGTTTACAGAATATGAAACTTTCTGCTATAAATGAAGGCACGTTAGAGATACAGAGTATTACCTAGGTTTATTTTCCCTCGTTTTATCTCTCTTATCCTTTGCTAAATAATATTAATTACTTCGCTATTTAACGTACCTATTATTACAAATAACCCCATCGCGCTAATATTGAAATGTTGTGTATTTAGAAGGACAGAATTATGACATCGCAAACAACCAGCCAGCCCGCGGCTAGACCGTTGGGCAAAGAAGATTATAAAACATTGGGCTTATCCTCATTAGGTGGCACATTAGAATTTTATGATTTCGTTATTTTCGTCTTTTACGCGAAGATTATTTCCCAACTCTTTTTCCCGGGTGATAATGAATTTCTCGCACTAATGGCGACACTGGGTCTGTTTGCTGCGGGTTACCTTGCTCGCCCATTGGGCGGTATTATCATGGCTCACTTTGGCGACAAAATCGGTCGTAAGAAAATGTTTACTTTAAGTATTTTCTTAATGGCCTTCCCAACATTTATTATTGGCTTCTTGCCTACATTTGAAACCATTGGTGCCGCTGCACCACTGTTGCTGTTATTAATGCGCATCATGCAAGGTGCGGCTATCGGTGGTGAAATGCCGGGTGCGTGGGTGTTCATTGCCGAACATACCCCAAAACAACGTTATGGATTAGGTGTTGGCACGTTAACTTCCGGGATCACCGGTGGGATTTTACTGGGATCTATCGTTGCCATTATCATTGAACGCTCTTATACCACTCAAGAAGTGCATGATTTTGCTTGGCGTATTCCATTTATTTTAGGCGGTATTTTTGGTTTTATCTCTGTGTATCTGCGTCGTTTCTTACAAGAAACGCCTATTTTCAAAGAGATGGCGGCTAAAAAAGCGTTAACCAAAGAATTACCAGTAAAAACCGTGGTTAAATCCCATAAACAAGCTTGCATGATCACCGCTGCACTGACGTGGTCACTGTCTACCGCTATCGTTGTCACCATCTTGATGACGCCTGACGTGGTGTTAAAAGGTATTTATGGCATTGACCGTAACATGGCTTTGCAAGCCAACTGTGCGGCAACATTAACGTTAACTTTAGGCTGCATTTTCTGGGGTTGGTTAGGGGATAAAGCAGGAACGCGTACTTCAATGACGTTATCTTGGGGTGGATTAGCGGTCACAGCTATCTATTTCTACTCGACTTTATCATCCGATATTTCTGCGAGTACCTTAACGTTTAACTATGCATTAATGGGCTTCTTTGTGGGTGCAATTGCAACAACGCCAATTATCAGTACTCGTGCGTTCCCACCAGAAATTCGTTTCTCCGGCTTATCATTCGCCTATAACTTGGCTTATGCCGTATTTGGTGGATTAACCCCAATCTTAACGGGTGCATGGTTACAACAATCTCACATGGCACCAGCATACTATGTAGCAGGCGTTTCATTATTAGCCGTAGCGGTAGCCTTTATTCCACTGTCATGGAAAGGTTGGAGTGCAAATGAAACACAGCAAAATGAGAAAGCACCGGTTTTAAATACCAGTACAATTCAATAGTTATCGATTAGTCTAAACCAATAAAAGCCACCTTAATGGTGGCTTTTATTATTAATAATCACATAGTGTACTGAGTACAGTTTTTATCTAAATAATTGGATGGTGTCCCACAATTGGCATGCCATAGCCATATTTGATATTAATATCCCCAACAGTATTTGAGGTCATAATATCTGCCTGAGGAAAACTGCTTAAAGCAGAAGCGACCATTTCAGCTTGTGATGACCCGAAACAATCTGTGACTAGCGGATCAAAAGATTGTGCCTCATCAACCAATTGTTTCACCTTCATCTCGAGCGTTATTTCTTGTTCAATGTCTGGGCCAAGACAAGGCTCAGACAATTCAAACTTAGATTGTGGAGCTCCGAAATAACCTTTAACTAGCGGGTCAAAAGGTTGTACCCCATCAACCAATTTTTTGATCTTCATCTCGAGCGTTATTTCTTGTTCAAATTTTGGGCTAAGACAAGGCTCAGACAATGCAAACTCAGATTCAGAGACCCGCTCAAATAAATCAGTGGTATTCGATAAGTTCATCTATTAAATTCCTTTTAATGTAATTACTTATTAGCTACGATTATTGACTCTTTCTGCTGTGAGCCAATTCACTTTATAATCCCGACGCTAACTGCGCTAATTTTTTATTTATATACGCTTGATCAACTCATTTCTTAATCAAATTTAGCTCAGGTAATTCATTGAATTATTAGGTGAAGAATGATTTTTGTTTATATTGTATTATATCCTAAACTTAATTAGCGCTAACGCTGATTAAATAGGTACGTCACGGCAAGTAGATATACGTATACTCAGGACGTACATAAATTGACACTTATTCATAATTCCTCCATTTTTCTTTGTACCTATCAAGTTAAACTATTATTATGTCTAACTAACTCTTTTTCGTTAGTTTTTTAGCCTATAGCCTGACGGATTTTACCCACTCTTTTGAGTTAAGCGAATGACCCACCATGACGACACAGAAACGCCGTACAATTTGGACTCGATCTGCCCTGTTTATTGCGATAATCGCAGTAGCTGTTACAACGTGGTATGTCTACCATAAAAATAATCAAAATGAAGTACCAACAACAGCGAGTGCAACACCGGGTGGACAAGCGAAAAAAGCAGGTGGAAGACCGTCTCGTCCCTTAGCCCCAGTGCAGTTTGCTACGGCACAAGAAAAAGTCGTTCCGCGTTTCTTATCCGGTTTAGGAACCGTGCAAGCCGCCAACATGGTGACGGTGACCAGCCGCGTTGAAGGTCAGTTAATGCACATCTACTTCACTGAAGGCCAATCCGTTAAAGCCGGTGATTTATTAGCACAAATTGACCCTCGCCCTTTCGAGGTTCAACTCGCTCAAGCAGAAGGTCAGTTGGCAAAAGATAAAGCCGCCTTAGCCAATGCCCGTTTAGATCTCACTCGCTACCAAAAACTCGCAGGTACTAAAGTCATTTCGCAACAAGAGCTGGATAATCAACGTGCCACGGTTTTACAGGCAGAAGGCAGTGTTAAAGTTGACCAAGCTGCCGTCGACAATGCCAAACTGCAGCTGACTTACAGCAAAATCACTGCCCCTATTGCTGGACGGGTGGGTTTAAAACAGGTTGATGTTGGTAACTTTATCTCTTCGGGTACTTCCACCCCTATTGTCGTGATCACCCAAACACAACCTGCCGACGTTCTATTCGCCTTACCTGAAGGCGATATTCCCGCCATACAGCAAGCACAAGCTGCGGGTAAAAAAGTGCTGATTGAAGCGTGGGATCGCAACAATATTGCCATGATTGCCCAAGGGGAATTACTGAGTACCGACAACCAAATTGACCCCGCAACAGGCACACTCAAAATTAAAGCACGCTTTACCAACGAAGAGCAAAAGCTGTTTCCGAACCAATTTGTCAACGTCAAAATGCAAGTAGAAACGTTACAAAATGCAGTCGTTATCCCAACCGCCGCCCTGCAAATGGGGAATGAAGGGCACTACGTTTGGGTTCTGAATGATGAAGGTACCGTCGCGAAGCATCTTGTCACCGTAGGTATTCAAGACAGTCAGCAAGTGGTCATTGAAAGTGGGTTATCCGCCAATACCAAAGTCATCACCGATGGGGTTGATAAGCTCACGGATGGCGCGAAGGTGGAGGTTGTTAATGCGTCATCCATCGAGAAAAAGTCCGCTTCCGCAGAGAGAAAACCTCGCAATAGTGCGGAGAAAGCCTAATGCAGCCTGAATCCCTTAAAGGCGGAGGTCCGTCTCGCCTCTTTATTCTGCGTCCAGTGGCGACCACATTATTTATGGTGGCAATCTTACTGGCAGGGATCATCGGCTACCGTTTTTTACCTGTTTCTGCATTGCCCGAAGTTGACTATCCAACAATCCAAGTCGTCACTCTGTATCCGGGGGCCAGCCCTGACGTCATGACATCGGCGATCACCGCTCCGTTGGAAACACAATTTGGTCAAATGTCTGGCTTACAGCAAATGTCATCACGCAGCTCTGGTGGCGCGTCGGTGATCACGCTCATGTTCCAGCTCTCGCTCCCTTTAGATGTTGCAGAGCAAGAAGTCCAAGCGGCAATTAACTCTGCCACCAGCTTATTACCCTCTGATTTACCATATCCACCGATTTACAATAAAGTGAATCCTGCGGATCCCCCTGTCTTAACGTTAGCCGTCACCTCCGATGCCATGCCGCTGACTCAAGTACAAGATATTATTGAAACTCGCGTTGCGCAGAAAATATCTCAAGTAACGGGTGTCGGTTTGGTTACCTTAGCCGGTGGGCAGCGCCCTGCTGTCCGCGTAAATCTTAATCCCCAAGCCATGGCGGCTAAAGGGCTAGATAGTGAAACGATTCGTACCGCGATTAATAACGCTAACGTCAACTCCGCAAAAGGGAGCTTTGATGGTCCAACTCGTGCGGTAACTCTATCTGCGAATGACCAAATGAAGTCGCTTGATGATTACCGCAAGCTGATTGTGGCATTCCAAAATGGCGCGCCGGTACGTCTTGGTGATATTGCAACTATCGAACAAGGAGCAGAAAACGCTTACCTCGGTGCATGGGCAAATAGCCAGCAAGCGATTGTCATCAATGTTCAGCGCCAGCCCGGCGCTAACGTCATTAGCACCACAGACACCATTCGTGCCTTACTGCCTGAGCTCATTGAAAGTCTGCCAGCCTCCGTCAACGTGGATATTTTAACGGACCGCACCAGTACGATTCGCGCTTCAGTGAATGATGTTCAATTTGAATTGATGCTTGCCATCGCCCTTGTAGTCATGGTGATTTACCTGTTCCTGCGCAATGGTATCGCGACATTGATCCCTGGTATTGCCGTGCCGCTGTCCCTCGTCGGCACCTTTGCGGTGATGTATTTCTGTGGTTTCTCTGTCAATAACCTGACGTTAATGGCACTCACCATCGCAACGGGATTCGTCGTCGATGATGCCATTGTGGTGATTGAAAATATCTCCCGTTATCTTGAACAAGGTGATAAGCCTGTCGTTGCGGCATTAAAAGGCGCCGGAGAAATCGGCTTCACCATTATTTCGCTGACGTTTTCATTGGTTGCCGTGCTGATCCCACTGCTGTTTATGGGAGACATTGTCGGGCGTCTATTCCGTGAATTTGCGATCACCTTGGCGGTGGCGATTTTGATCTCTGCCGTGGTATCCCTCACACTCACCCCAATGATGTGTGCTCGCTTACTCAAGCCCGAATCCCAACATAAACATAACCGTTTTGAAATCGCCTGCGAGCACTTTTTTGAATGGATGATTGCGGGCTATGGAGTATGGTTAAAACGCGTTCTTAACCACCAATGGCTAACACTGTGTGTCGCACTAGGAACCTTAGTGCTGACTGTGCTGCTGTATATGTGGATCCCGAAAGGTTTCTTCCCACTGCAAGATAGCGGTATTATTCAGGGCACTATTGAGAGTCGCCAATCCATTTCATTTGCGGCTATGTCGAAAAAACAGCAAGAAGTGGCGGGAATTATTCTGTCCGACCCTGCCGTTGAAAACGTCACCACCTATGTGGGAATCGATGGCAATAATGCCACGCTAAATAATGCCCGTATTCAAATCACATTGAAGCCCCTTGATCAACGTGATGACCGAGTACCCACCATTATTCCCCGCCTACAGCAAGCCACTAGCAATGTTGCAGGAGTAAACCTCTATCTGCAACCTTCACAAGATTTAACCATTGATACACAAGTTTCTCGTACTCCGTATCAGTTTACACTGCAAGCCGGCTCCCTCGATGAGCTCAGTACTTGGGTACCAAAGTTAATTGACGCCCTTAACCAACAACCCGAACTTGTGGATGTCAGTAGTGACTGGCAAGACAAAGGGTTAGTCGCCTATGTGAATGTGGATCGGGATACCGCAAGTCGTTTTGGCATTACGATGTCAAATATCGATAATGCCCTGTATAACGCCTTTGGCCAGCGCATGATCTCGACTATCTATACCCAAGCGAATCAGTATCGCGTTATTTTAGAGCATAACACCCAAACCCGTGATGGAATGGATGCACTTAATGATATTCGCCTGAAAGGGACGGATGGCGCCATGGTGCCGCTCAACACCTTAGTGAATATTCAAGAAGGTTATGGTCCTCTCGCCATCAATCACCTTGATCAGTTCCCTTCCGTCACGTTTTCTTTCGATGTCGCAGAGGGCTCTTCATTAGAGTCCGCAGTTAACGCGGTTAAGCTGGCAGAAAAAAACATTGCCATGCCAAAATCCATCACCACGCAATTCCAAGGGGCAACACTCGCCTTTGAAGCGGCATTGAGTAGCACAGTTTGGCTTATTTTTGCCGCGATCATCGCCATGTATATCGTGTTGGGCATTCTGTATGAAAGCTTTATTCATCCAATCACTATATTATCCACTCTGCCAACCGCTGGGGTCGGGGCGCTACTTGCCTTAATGATGGCAGGAAATGAGCTAGATGTAATAGCCATCATCGGTATTATTTTGCTGATCGGAATTGTGAAAAAGAACGCCATTATGATGATTGACTTTGCGCTTGCTGCTGAGCGTGAACAAGGTTTATCCCCATATGATGCGATTTATCAGGCCTGTTTACTGCGTTTTCGTCCAATCTTGATGACCACGATGGCTGCCTTATTAGGTGCATTACCGTTAATGTTAAGCACGGGTGTGGGTGCGGAATTACGCCAACCGTTGGGAGTCT
Organism: Providencia alcalifaciens DSM 30120; assembly: GCF_000173415.1. Lineage (GTDB taxonomy): Bacteria > Pseudomonadota > Gammaproteobacteria > Enterobacterales > Enterobacteriaceae > Providencia > Providencia alcalifaciens. The sequence continues at coordinate 198,636 of NZ_ABXW01000046.1, forward strand.
GTATGGTCGGTGGACTGATCATGAGCCAAATTTTGACGCTCTTCACCACCCCAGTGATCTACCTGATGTTTGACCGCTTAGCCCATCGCTTTAATCGTCGTGAGCGCAAGGCACAGGAGTCTTAATGAAACGCTTCTTTGCTTTATTCATCAGCCGTCCGGTGGCAACCACCTTAATCAGTGTTGCCATTACCTTATGCGGTGCATTGAGCTTTCTATTTTTACCTGTGGCGCCCCTGCCACAGGTCGACTACCCAGTAATAAGAGTGTCAGCGTCACTTCCCGGTGCATCACCAGAAACAATGGCATCCTCGATTGCGACCCCACTTGAGCGTTCACTCGGCAGTATCGCAGGCTTAAATGAGATGACATCCAGCAGCTCGTTAGGGAGTACCACTATAACCTTAGAGTTCGATCTCACAAAAGATATCAATAATGCCGCCCGTGAAGTACAAGCTGCATTGAATGCAGCGCAAAACCTATTACCTAGCGGCATGCCAAGCCGCCCGCGTTACTATAAATCGAACCCGTCTGATGCCCCCATTATGATTTTAACGCTCACATCAAATACCCTAAGCACTGGGGAAATGTACGATGTGGCATCGACACGCTTAGCACAACGTATTGCACAAATTGAAGGTGTCAGTGAAGTGACTGTGGGTGGTGGCTCCCTGCCCGCAGTACGAGTGGAACTCAACCCCACGGCATTATTCAATCAAGGGGTTTCTCTGGATGCAGTCCGCTCTGCAATCAGTAGCGCCAATGTGCGTCAACCCCAAGGTTATATCAATAACCCAGATAACCGATACCAAGTTCAGACCAATGATGAACTGAAAAAAGCAGCAGATTATCGCCCGATTATTGTCCATTACAGTAACGGTAATGCCGTTAAACTCAGTGATGTGGCAACGGTAAAAGATTCGGTACAGAACGTACGAGCTGCGGGAATGTCCAGTGGTGAACCTGCGATCCTCATTATTATTCGTCGAGAAGCGGGTGCCAATATCATTGAGACTGTAAAACGCATTCGTGAAGAAATACCTGAATTTAAGGACATGATCCCTGCCGCCATCGATCTTCAAGTCGCACAAGATAGAACACCGACCATTAAAGCCTCCCTTGCGGAAGTAGAACGGGCATTAATGATTGCGATCGCGCTTGTTATTCTCGTCGTGCTGCTCTTTTTACGCTCTGGTCGTGCCACGCTTATTCCGGCTATTGCCGTGCCTGTTTCGCTAATAGGCACATTTACTGCAATGTATTTATGCGGATTTAGCCTCAATAACCTATCACTCATGGCGCTGACCGTTGCAACCGGCTTTGTGGTGGACGATGCCATTGTGGTCTTGGAGAACATTTCACGGCATATCGAAAATGGTCGCAAGCCCTTTATTGCCGCCATTAAAGGGGTTTCTGAAGTGGGTTTTACCGTTGTCTCCATGAGTATTTCTTTAGTCGCCGTGTTTATTCCTTTACTTCTGATGGACGGGCTAGTCGGGCGCTTATTCCGGGAATTCGCCATCACACTCTCGACCGCTATTGGGATTTCATTGGTCATTTCCCTCACATTAACCCCGATGATGTGTGCACATTTACTGAAAAAGAGAGGTGATAAAGTTAATGCTAAGCGCCAAGGCTTTGGTCGAGTGCTTATTCGGCTACAAGAAAGTTACGGCGTCACGTTAAATTGGGTGCTTTCTCATCGACGCAGTGTATTAGCCGTATTAATTGCAGCTATTGGTTTAAATGTTTATCTGTATATTTCAATTCCTAAAGCCTTTTTCCCAGAACAAGATACTGGGCGGTTACTGGGTTTTGTCCGTGCAGACCAAAGCATCTCATTCCAGTCAATGAAGCAAAAAATGACGAGCTTTATGCAGCAAGTAAAAGCGGATCCTGCCGTGGATAGCGTCACTGGATTTACGGGCGGCAGCCGCGTCAACAGTGGCTCTATGTTTATCTCCTTAAAGCCACTGGATGAGCGCAAAGAGAGTGCTAACAGCGTGATTAACCGCTTGCGCATGAAACTGGCGAAAGAACCCGGTGCCAACTTATTTATGATGCCCGTGCAAGATATCCGCGTGGGAGGACGTCAATCCGAAGCTAGCTATCAATTTACCCTGTTAGCCGATGAGCTGGATGCATTACGTTCATGGGAGCCCGCTATTCGCCGAGCTCTAGGGGATTTACCTCAGTTAACCGATGTGAACTCCGATAAAGAAGATAAAGGCGCGGAGATGGCATTAACCTATGACCGCGATTTGATGGCGCAACTGGGGATCGATGTGCGTGATGCGAACAATCTGCTCAACAATGCCTTTGGTCAGCGACAGATCTCCACTATCTATGAAGCGATGAACCAATATAAAGTGGTGATGGAAGTGGCACCCGAATATACACAAGACGTGAGCTCACTGGATAAAATGTTTGTGGTCAACAAACAGGGAGACGCCATTCCCCTTTCCTATTTTGCACGCTGGCAACCCGCCAATGCGCCGCTGAGTGTGAATCACCAAGGATTATCTGCCGCGTCCACCATCTCGTTTAACGTAGCGGATGGCTATACCTTAAATGATGCAATTGATGCCGTAGAAAAAACCATGACATCACTGGGTGTCCCCTCTACCGTACGAGGCACTTTTGCCGGAACCGCTCAGGTATTCCAAGAAACGTTAAAATCACAGTTATTTTTAATTTTAGCAGCAATTGTCACCGTCTATTTGGTATTAGGTATTTTGTATGAAAGCTATATTCACCCGCTTACGATTCTTTCCACCCTGCCTTCCGCAGGCGTGGGGGCATTATTAGCCCTTGAATTGTTTGATACGCCATTTAGCTTGATTGCTTTAATTGGGATTATGTTACTCATTGGGATTGTCATGAAAAATGCCATTATCATGGTGGACTTCGCGCTCCAAGCACAACGTAACGCCCACTTATCCGCTCGCGAAGCCATCTTACGCGCTAGCCTATTGCGTTTTCGCCCTATCGTCATGACCACGCTTGCAGCGATTTTTGGTGCACTCCCCTTGATGTTAGGCACCGGTGACGGCGCAGAACTACGTCAGCCCTTGGGGATCGCCATCGTGGGCGGGTTAATCATGAGCCAGCTGTTGACCCTATTTACAACCCCCGTGGTGTATCTCAGTTTCGATAGCCTAAGACAGCGTTTCTCACGTTCAGCGCATTCTGTGCAGGAGAAAACCCATGAAGCTTAAACTTACCAGCCTTAGTACCCGTTTGTTCATCGCGATTTTTGCCACCTGTTTGCTGCTGGTTGTAATAATGCACCAAGGGGTGCGTATGGGGTTTCAGCACGGCTTTATTGACTATATCAAAGAGAACGACCAACAACGTGCTGAGCTACTTTCCTCCGCACTCGCTGAACAATATGAGGAAGAGGGAAGTTGGCGATTTCTTGCGAGTGATGAGCGCATGTTTTTCCGTATTTTACGCAATGTTGATAACCAACATCAGAGTCCAGGTCCAGGTCCAGGGCATGGACATAAGCGTATGCGCGGGATGTTTTGGGTTTTTGATGCTAAAGATAACCTTATTTGGGGGCGAGAACGGCCTCCAGAGCAAGTGATCCGAGTTCCCGTAAAAACTAGCCAAGGGACAACGGTAGGCTGGCTGATTGCCAGCTATGAAAGTGGCATCAGTAATCAGTTAGACCAGCGTTTCGATACTCAACAGATGCATATTAGCTGGCTAATTGCAGGATTATCGCTATTTGTTGCACTGTTAGTTACCCTCTTTTTGGCTCGCGGATTCTTAAAGCCCATCAAGCGGTTATTGGAAGGCACTCACCAATTAGCAAAAGGCGATTTCAGTGCGCGGGTTTCAGAGGTTGGTCAAGATGAATTGGGACAGCTCGCCAAGGATTTTAATCACCTAGCTTCCACACTCGAAAAAAATGAGCAGATGCGCCGTGATTATATGGCCGATATCTCCCATGAACTACGCACCCCACTATCCGTCTTACGTGGTGAACTTGAAGCCGTGCAGGATGGTGTTCGCCAAGCGACTCCAGAAACCATAAACTCATTACTCAATGAAACACAGACGCTGATCAAGCTTGTCAATGACCTACACCAGCTCTCCTTATCCGATCGCGGTTCCTTGGTATATCGCATGCAATCCATCGATATTATTCCCATTATTGAGATGAATTTAGGGCAAGCTAAATGGCGCTTGGAAGATAGACAACTGACATTAAACACTCAGTTTTCTAGCCATTCTCCCCTCTTTGCTGACCCTGACCGCATAAACCAACTATTCTATAATTTGATGGAAAATAGTCTGCGTTATACGGATCCACACGGTAAGATTGCCGTTAGCGTAACGCAACAAAATCAACAACTGATTATTGAATGGGAAGACAGTGCCCCAGGGCTTAGCGTTGAACAATGTCAGCACCTCTTTGAGCGATTTTATCGTGTTGAAGCATCTCGCAACCGTGCGAGTGGCGGTTCAGGTTTAGGGCTTGCCATTTGCTATAATATTGTCGAAGCGCATAACGGTACTATCTCTGCGGCGCCTTCCACACTAGGTGGCGTGAAGGTGACCATTCAACTTCCCATCGCGACTTTGGAGACTGAATAGTGACTTTGCCTGAGAAAAATTTTTCTGAATCAAATAGTTCCCATGTTTTGATTGTTGAAGATGAACCCAAGCTGGGACAGCTCTTGTTCGATTATTTACAAGCCTCTGGCTATGTCCCTGCGCTACTGATGCGCGGAGATGAAGTGATCCCTTATGTCCAAAAACATTTCCCCGACCTCATTTTGTTAGATTTAATGCTGCCGGGGCTTGATGGTATTTCGGTTTGCCGTGAGCTGCGTCAATTCAGTGACGTCCCCGTGATTATGGTGACAGCAAAAACGGAAGAAATTGACCGTTTGTTAGGATTAGAAATTGGTGCTGATGATTATGTTTGTAAGCCATTTAGTCCTCGAGAAGTTGTCGCTCGCGTGAAAACTATTTTGCGCCGCTGTCAACACTCATCGACTTCAGCAAACCACCATGGAACCCAATTAATTATCGATGAAAATGCCTTTCAAGTTCGTTACGGTGACAAATTACTGGAACTGACACCCGCGGAGTTTCGTCTGCTAAAATTTCTCTCCGATAATGCAGGTACCGTCTTTTCTCGGGATCAATTACTGGATATTTTATATGACGACCACCGTGTGGTGACAGACAGAACGATTGATAGCCATGTAAAAAATTTACGCCGTAAGCTGGAATCATTAGATAACGAAAAAACATTTATTCGCTCTATCTACGGTTTAGGCTATCGCTGGGACGATATCTAATTCAGCCATTCCCTTGTAACAAAATTATAACCATATTTTTTACAAGGGAAATTTGGCATTCCCCGCATTTAGCGTTAAAATCCCCACCCTCGAATTTTTACACCATGCCATCCGGCATGGTGCTGACCTGACATCAGACTGAGAACTAACATGTTTACACCAGAATTATTATCCCCAGCAGGTTCCTTGAAGAACATGCGTTATGCGTTTGCTTACGGTGCCGATGCGGTATATGCCGGTCAACCTCGCTACAGCCTACGTGTGCGCAATAACGAATTTAACCATGAGAATCTCGCTAAAGGGATCAACGAAGCCCACGAACTTGGTAAAAAATTCTATGTGGTCGTCAACATTGCCCCGCATAACGCCAAGCTAAAAACGTTTATTCGCGACCTGACCCCCGTGATCGAAATGGGACCCGATGCACTCATTATGTCCGACCCAGGACTTATCATGATGGTGCGTGAAGCATTCCCAGATATGGATATTCACTTATCGGTTCAAGCAAACGCCGTCAACTGGGCTTCCGTCAAATTCTGGAAACAAATGGGATTAACCCGCGTCATTTTATCTCGCGAGCTCTCCTTGGAAGAAATTGCTGAGATCCGCCAGCAAGTCCCTGAAATTGAGCTTGAAGTCTTTGTACACGGTGCACTGTGTATGGCATATTCAGGGCGCTGCCTGCTTTCTGGCTATATTAATAAACGCGACCCGAACCAAGGAACCTGCACCAATGCATGCCGTTGGGAATATAAAGTCCAAGAAGGTAAAGAAGACGACGTGGGCAACATCGTGCATATGCATGAGCCTATCCCAGTGAAAAATGTTGCACCTACACTGGGTGAAGGTGCGCCAACTGATAAAGTGTACATGATTGAAGAAGCGATGCGCCCAGGCGAATACATGACCGCCTTTGAGGATGAGCATGGTACGTATATCATGAACTCCAAGGACTTACGCGCTATTGAGCACGTCGAGACACTGACTAAGATGGGTGTTCACTCACTGAAAATCGAAGGTCGTACTAAGTCATTCTATTATTGTGCACGTACAGCCCAAGTGTATCGTCGCGCTATTGATGATGCTGTTGCAGGCAAACCATTTGACCCGAGCCTGCTCTCTACGCTTGAAGGGTTAGCACACCGTGGCTATACCGAAGGTTTCTTACGCCGCCATACCCATGATGCTTACCAAACTTATGAGTATGGCTATTCTGTTTCAGATACTCAGCAATTTGTGGGTGAATTTACGGGTAACCGCGTGAATGGCTTAGCGGAAGTCGATGTTAAAAATAAATTTAGCGTCGGTGATAGCTTAGAGCTCATGACACCCGCGGGTAATATTGTCTTTACGCTGGATTCATTGACCAACCGTAAAGGCGAATCCGTGGATGTTGCGCCAGGTAATGGGCATGTGGTTTACCTACCAATTCCTGAAGATGTGGATGTTAATTTTGGTTTGTTAATCCGTAATTTGGCGGGAACGACAACCCGTGATCCTCATCAAGCTCAAGTCGAAAAAGCGTAATTTTCGGGTAGTGTAGCTTGCTATCCACTCACCACGTTTTCTGAATAAAAGCCCATGGTCGATGACGGTGGGCTTTTTCTTATGTTTTTGTCTAAAAAACGCTCATTTTGTGCTTTATTTTAGTTGAGAATCATTCTCGTTATTGACAGTCTCACTAAAAAATGCACTCAATATCCAATTTTATGCAACAGATCACATCAATTGGTTATTCTATATCGTATAGTCACTCTCGAAAACGAAGAACTAGAAAGTCATAAATTAAGACTAGGAACCACCTCCTTGGCTGGCTCAATCTCCCTTGAGCTAGCCATTTCTTTTTTCTAGCCCCTAATATCCTTACCACCATCGATAAAAATGGTGCACGGGTCCGAAACCACTCCCAACCTCTAAGCTGTCTGCTTGTTCAAGCGCGCCCTGTAAATAAGCTTTAGCTTCAATGACTGTTTGTTGCCAATCAGCATAACGTGGTCGTAATGCAGCCAATGCCGCCGATAATGTACACCCTGTGCCATGAGTATTTTTAGTGTTAATACGTGGCGAAGTGAAACGCCATTCTCCTTCAGGCGTGATCAGCCAATCAGGGCTTTCAGTATCAATCAAGTGACCGCCTTTCATTAATACACCTTGGCAGCCTAACTGTAATAACCGTTTCCCTTGGTCACGCATTTGTTGCTCGGTTTGTGCCATGGGTTCATCCAGTAACACTGCCGCTTCCGGTAAATTGGGGGTAATCAATGAAACTAACGGCAATAGTTGCAACCTTAACGTCTCTACAGCATCCGGTAATAAAAGTGGGTCACCACTTTTCGCGACCATCACGGTGTCCAGTACAACATAGGGAACAGGTGTTTTTTTCAAAGCTTCAGCAACGACATGTACATTATCGCGATTTGATAGCATACCAATCTTGGCTGCATCTATACGCACATCACTTAAAACAGATTCCAATTGAGCAGCAACAAACTCAGGAGGGATATTATGAACAGATTGAACGCCTCGCGTATTTTGTGCCACCAGCGCAGTCATCACACTGGTTCCATATGCACCGAGTGCGGAAAAGGCTTTAAGGTCAGCCTGAATACCCGCTCCGCCTGATGGGTCCGTTCCTGCAATCGTTAACGCATTCACTCTCATTAATGCCCTCTCCTTTGTCGTCAGAAAGATAATTTACCTTAGTAATATTATGTTTATTTTATTTTTTTAACTTAATTAAAATCATTAAGTTAATTATATAATCACTTAAAATGGATTGTCTCATATGCCATGCCAATTACTAGCGAATGATCCATTAAACTTAAAAATTAAATGCGATTAATTGTCATTTAAATGCAAATTTTTATTTTACTAAATTAATCATTGAATTACGTTAATCCTTTCAGTCGAGCTTATCCGTTTAGTGAATTGATTTCTCACGCTTAATAACACACCCAATAGTCATTATCCTAATTTAACTATTTATTGCTGTCTTATTTAGCTTATCTTTATTAAAATAATTGATAATAGAATTATTACAATTGCGATAATGATGTGATCATTGTCAATGGCTACCATTACTTATTTATCAGATATAACTAGATTGGATCTACAATGAGAGTTAATAAAAACATACAGTTGGTTGTAAGCGCGTCAGCAATTTTGGGTGCTTCAATCTGCATGTCATCACCTGCATTGGCTGAAGAACAGTCAGTTGGTCTATGGGATAAATTCACCAATAATGTCAGTACCACATGGGATTCTGACAAGTATGAGCTGTATATCCCGTTCTTCACTTGGCATAACCGTTTTATGTACGATAAAGAAAAAACCAATACCTATAATGAAGAGCCATGGGGTTTTGGTATTGGTAAATATCGTTATGATGAAGATAATGATTGGCATGCACTGTACGCAATGGCATTTATGGATTCTCATAATAAAGTCGAACCGATTGTCGGATATGGTTTCCAAAAAATGTGGATCCCCGGTGATATGGATGGCTTCCGTATGGGGGCTGGTTTCACGTTAGGGATTACCGCTCGTGAAGAGTACAGCTATATTCCGCTTCCTGCACCGCTGCCGTTAGTCTCAATTGAATATGACAAACTGTCTGTTCAAGCTACCTACATTCCTGGGACTTACAATAATGGTAACGTGCTATTTGCATGGTTACGCTGGCAGTGGTAAACCACTCGCTTCTACGATTCATTTAACCACCAAAAGCAGCGCAAAAAAAACCGGTAGATTCAATATCACCGGCTTTTTTATTCTCTTTGATTAACCAAATAGGTTATGACACTTTACTTTCGATGCCTTGCTTTTTAGCGCCGGAGAATTGGTAGCCTACCCACAGGACTGCAATCCATAGTGGCATAATCAGCACCGACACACGCAGCCCATCCATTGTCAGAATAATAATTAAGATCAGAGACAAGAATGCTAAGCACAGGTAATTACCAAATGGGTACCAAATACTCTTAAACTTGGTTTCAATGCCCTGTTTATTCATTGCGGCTCTAAACTTCAGGTTAGACACACAAATCATAATCCAGTTGAGCACTAACGTTGTGACCACTAAGGACATTAGCAATTCAAATGCTTTGCCTTCCATCACAAAGTTAATCAGAATACCACCAGACGTCGCAATCCCCGAAACAATCAACGCCATCACAGGTACGCCGCCTTTGTTCACTTGTGCCATAAATCGAGGGGCATTGCCTTGTTGAGCTAAACCGTACAGCATACGGCTTGTACAATATGCGCCACTGTTATACACAGACAGTGCGGCAATCAAAATAACCACGTTCAACGCATTTGCGACTAGCAAATCGCCCAACTCATGGAAAATCAAAACAAACGGGCTGGTTTTACCATCCAATTGTACCCATGGGTAAAGTGCCAACAACACCGCCAATGAACCAATATAGAAAATTAAAATACGATAAACCACTTGGTTGATAGCTTTTGGAATACTCTTGTCTGGGTCTTCCGCTTCTGCCGCAGTGATGCCCACTAATTCTAATCCACCAAATGAGAACATAATAATTGCTAGAGCAACTAATAGTCCATTATACCCTTTTGCAAAAAAGCCACCGTATTCCCACAAGTTGCTAACTTTAGCTTGGGGACCACCGTGACCACTAAAGAGTAGGTAGCAACCAAATAGAATCATCGCAATGACGGCAACCACTTTTATCAGTGCAAACCAGAATTCAGTTTCACCGTAAGAACGAACGTTAATGAGGTTAATGGCATTCACAGCAATGAAAAATACCAGCGCTGAAACCCAAATAGGTAACTCAGGCCACCAGTGCTGCATATATTTACCTGCGGCGGTCAGTTCAGTCATTCCGACGAGAATAAACATGACCCAGTAGTTCCACCCCGAAAGGAACCCAGCAAAACCACCCCAATATTTAAATGCAAAATGGCTAAACGACCCTGCAACAGGCTCTTGAACAATCATTTCACCTAACTGGCGCATGATCAGAAATGCGATAAAACCACACAGTGCATACCCGAGTAAAACTGACGGCCCTGCCATTTGAATCGTGGTTGCTATCCCTAAAAATAGCCCTGTACCGACAGCGCCCCCTAAGGCAATTAACTGAATATGCCTGTTTTTCAATCCGCGCTTGAGCGTCTGTTGCGCCATATCTTTACCTTTTCGTCCTCTAGCTTTTGTTATCGTCCACAGTTGTGATAATCACGCAAGTTTATTTGAATTTTTGCATGAACTCCACCCGCAATTACACCACTGTGAAGCTGGCTTTCTGCCTGTCTTACGATGTTTCCAAATAATAACAAACTAATATCTAGTAAGACGTTCTAAAATGCAAACTCAAAATGGTAACAAAGCTGTCACTCGGCAGATCCCAAGCTGAAAGTCATCACCACCTTGATCGCAGAGATTATTCATTGCCAGTAGGTATAAAAAAGCACAAATGGTCACAATGATAATGATTAATAGCATATTTCGCATAAATATAGGGGTTCTTAGTAGTCACTTAATCTGCCAATATTAATCAATATTACGATGATTAGTTTGTGTAAAATGGGCAATTCATCGTTTTCAAGAAAACAATTGTTCATTTTTGCAGCTATTGATAAATAACTTGCTAGGATTGCCTGTTTTTCATACACAAATCTGTTATACCGCACAACCAACCTTTGTCATGGTGAAATGAAGTTGTGTATACTTCGGTTACCGTAAAATAAGAATGAATTTGAGATGGCACAAGATAACCACGTAGCACTTGTTAATGCTCTAAGTAAATGGATCGAAGAGCATTTAGGCAGAGTCATCCATTTGGAAGAGCTCGCGGCCTATTCAGGGTATTCCCTTTGGCACATGCAAAAAATCTTTAAGGAAGTCACTGGGATCTCCTTAGGTAAATATATTCGCCAACGCCGACTCGCTGGCGCAGTAAATTTATTACGAAATAGCAGCCAAAGTATTTTTGATATCGCGTTAGATTTTGGATTTGGTTCCCAATCTCACTTTACCTACATGTTCCGCAAAGAGTATGGCATTACTCCGTTTGATTTTCGGCAGAATGACCAAATTCAATTGGACATCAAAGAGCCGCTGCATCTTACGACGGATGACGAGTGAATTTGTTTTACGCGCATTAACCGCCCTTAGCTTTAATGCGATAAAACATGAGCATTCTCATCCTATTTACTGAGCAATCTATTTATTGCCCTCTTCGATAATTTACATTCTCGATAATCAGAGTAAGGTACGTGTAAAAGTTCTATTTTAGGAGGCGTTGATGTCAATCAAACTGGTCGCCATTGATTTAGATGGCACATTACTCAATTCGCAGCACCAAATTTCCCCTGTAGTCAAAGAAGCCATTACGCGTGCCCATGAACAAGGTGTTCGAATTGTCCTCGCCTCGGGTCGCCCCTATTCTGGTATTCAGCCTTACCTTCAAGAACTTGGTTTAGACACCGCCAATAACTACTGTATCAGTAACAATGGTAGCGTGATCCACCAAGCCAATGATGGCAGCCATTTATATGAAAACCTGCTGGATTTCGCAGATTATCAATATTTTGCAGAGCTAGCGAGTAACGTTGGTGTCCATATGCATGCACTTGCAGATAACACGATGTTTACCGCCAATCGCCACATTAGTCGTTACACCATTCATGACGCTTACATTACCAATACTCCACTGGTGTATTGTCCCGTGAATGAAATGGAAAGCTCACTCAGTTTCACCAAAATCATGATGATTGATCACCCAGAAAAACTCGATGTGGGTATCAGTTACATTCCTGAGAATACCTTTGAAAATTATTCGTTAATCAAAACCAGTCCCTATTTCCTCGAAATTTCGAATAAAGATGCCAGTAAAGGTTCTGCGCTGAAGGTGCTGTGTGACAAACTCGCCTTAACCCCAGATAAAGTGATGAGCATCGGTGACCAGAATAATGATGTCACGATGCTACAATATTCGAGTGTTTCGGTAGCAATGGGGAATGCAGCACCACATATTCGTGAAATAGTGAAATTTGTCACATCAACCAACGATTGTGATGGTGTTGCTGTGGCATTAAATAAATTTATTGTCTAGATAATCACTCATTTAAAGCTCAAATCCCTAAACAAAAATACAATTCTGCTGGATATGCCTCTGCATTAGCTTTTTGGCATATCCATTCTCTATCCCCCCTTCAGAACTATTTTATCCTTTGCCTTACTTACTCTTCCAAATTTGATACTATCTGCGTCTTTCAAAAAAATTGTCACCTATAGACAAATACAATAAAACTGACATCACTAACAGGTAGTTAAATGTTTTCAACTAAAGATATGTTAATTCTGGGCATGATGGTATTCGCCTTATTTTTAGGCGCGGGAAACATCATCTTTCCGCCTATGGCAGGGTATCAATCGGGGACAGACTGGTTTAATACTTCATTAGGGTTTCTGATCACGGGCGTTTTGTTACCATTCTTAACCCTCGTTACCGTTGCCGTAAAAGGTCGAGGGGAAAAACTCTCCGTTGACTTACCCAAATGGGTCGCCGTGATCTTCTGGGTTGCACTTTATTTAATTGTGGGTTCCACCTTCGCCATGCCGAGGGTCACCAATACCGCATTTGAAATGGGCTTCCTACCATTAGGTTTTGCTGAAAAAAATACGTTTTCACATCTCACCTTCGCATTGGTTTTTAACTTTACCTCGATGTTCTTTATGCTAAAACAAGGCACAATGATCAGCGCGATTGGTAAGTTTATGACTCCTGCTCTACTGGTTTTATTAGTCGTTGTGGGTATCGCTGTCGTCCTTGACCCACTTTCTGAAATGAATGCACCAGTTAAGCAATATGCAGAATTTGCATTCTTTGGCGGTGTGATCGATGGTTACCAAACCATGGACGTGCTTTCTGCGATGGCATTTGGGGGAATTGTCGCTCGCGCTCTAGCCTCTAAGCAAATCACCGAACCTCGTCAAGTTGCCACAATTACGATTAAAGCGGGATTGATTTCAGTAAGCTTACTCGCCGCTCTATACATCTGCCTATTCTATTTAGGGGCAACCAGTGAGCAAGTCGCCAATACCGCAACCAACGGTGGACAAATTTTCTCTCGTTATGTTGATGTATTATTTGGTGCCGTTGGTACTTGGATTATGTGTGGGATTGTCTTGCTGGCCAGTATGACCACTTTAGTGGGTGTAACCAGCGCATGTGCGGATTATTTCGCCACATTCCATCACCGTTTAGGATACCGTTTTTGGGTGGTCTTTTTCACCATGCTAACCACCATTGTGTCGACGTTTGGTCTCGATACCTTATTACGTGTCACTATCCCTGCATTATTGATGATCTACCCATCATCCATTACCATCGTATTTTTGCAATTTGCGCGTAAATTTATGGCTTCACCACGCGTTACATACGGCATCACTGTTGCAGTCGTGGTCCTAATGAGTTTGCTTGATACGCTCAATAATATGGAACTGCTCAGTGGTGCGGTAAAAGCGCATCTCATTGCCTATTTACCGCTATTTGAACAAGGTATGGGCTGGTTAATTCCAGGTATTATTGCGTTTATTCTCTCGATGTTTATCGGTAAATTTATGGCTAAAGATGAGCCTATTGCTGAACAAAACTTAGCTTAACGCTTATTGTTAATCGCCTAATGTTAGGATGCTGCTGACATTAGGCGTTTTCATCACCTTTCTTATCTTGCGATAAATTCAGCTCATACCGTCTCTGATAGCCACTTGTTTTTCCCAACTTTTCTTGTAGGAAATCAAGAAAGGCTGACACCTTTTTAGGCAAAAACTCTCGGTTTGGATAAACTGCATAAATATGATGCTGCGGTAAATGGTATTCCGGTAGTACCGTTATTAATCGCCCAGCCAAGATGTCGGGCGCGGCGATAAATTGAGGTAGTTGGCAAACACCTAATCCTTGTAAAGCAGCTTGGTGCAACGCTAAGCTATTATTTGCGCGGAAATTTCCTGTGGGTGTAAATCGAACCATTTTCCCCTGATGCGTAAATAACCATGTTTGCCCCGCCTGATAATAACTGTATAAAAGGCAATTATGTCCTGCTAATTCGTCAAGGTTCTGGGGGCTGCCATGTTCTTCTAACCATATGGGGGAAGCACACAAGACACTGTGACAGGGGGATAAGGTTCGCGAGACTAATGAGGAATCCTTTAATTCGCCTATTCGGATTGCCATATCAAACCCCTCTCCGACTAAATCCACCAGCTTATCGTCAAATACGAGCTCAGCATTCAATTGCGGCCAACATTTCAGAAATTCAGGTAGCAGAGCCGTCAGATGAAGATGACCAAAAACGGTTGGCGCACTGATTTTTAAGGTTCCATCTACCGCACCACTGTAACGGGAAAGTGCTGCGTTACCGTCATCAATAGCCCGATGAGCCTTTTTTAAGTAAGCATAATAAAGCTCTCCAGCTTCTGTCAGTTGTAAATGTCGAGTCGAGCGAGTAATCAGGCGGATCCCTGTACTTGCCTCTAACGCCATTAATTTTTTACTGATTGCCGACTTTGTCATATGCAGGGAATCTGCAGCTTTAGTTAAACTGCCTTGCTCTACAATCGCGATAAAAATGGGCAGTAATGCATAATCCACGCCAGTCATTGTCAATCCTTAGGAAACAGAGTTTTTCTTTTATAGCGGTTTTTCTTCATGCTGACAATCCCTATACTTTGCCAATCACTCGTCCTGTATTAATGAAAATGAAAAAAGATATTGTGCTTTCTCTAGTTGCTGTATTTTCAGGTGTATTACTGACATTGATGATCATGAGCAACAGTTATTTGTCTACGTTTACCTCGCCGTTACAAGCCTCTTGGCTAACCCATGGAATCGGCAGTATGGTTGCTGTATTGATTTGGTTGGTCGTGAAAAAACGATTTGGTAAAGGAAAGCCAGCTAAAAAAATACCTCACTGGAGTTATCTCGGCGGGATCCCCGGTGCCTTTACGGTGTTACTCGCGGCTATCACTGTCAATAGCCCACTTTCACTTTCAGGCTCAATTGTATTGATGCTAACAGGGCAAATCGTGACAGGATTACTGATTGATCATATGGGACTTTTAGGATTAGCCCAGCGAAAAATAGCCAAGAAGGATTATCTCACGGTGTTATTTCTACTGGTTGGCTCAACATTGATCATTATGGGAAGATAAATATATGTTACTGTTTTTTATTATGATTGCACTGTCTAATGGCATGTGTATTATCCTGAGCCGCAGCCTTAATGGATGCCTATCTCAAGTCAGTAATGCCTTTTATGCTTCCCTTATTAATCATGTTGTGGGCTTTTTATTTCTGAGTATTATCATGTGGTTCGCAAAAATACCATTTAAAATTGGTTACGAGAATATTCCGCTTATGGCATTTGCTGGCGGTGTCATTGGGGCATGTTTTGTGATGATTAACAGCTATATACTGCCATTACTGGGCGCAACACTCACCACTATTTTTGCGATAAGTGGTCAGGTGCTTTCCAGTGTGGTGATTGACATTGTGCAACATGGCTTGCCAGAACAAATAAGCGTGCAGCTACTGGGTATTATTTTCATTTTTGCCGCTATTGGCGTGCGCTATGCACCCAATAAGCTAGCTTGCAAAAAGGTTAGTGCCCAAAATTAAATCATCGTCTTGTGGCGATAAAACAGGTTATTGATCCTATCGTCACCATCAAAACCCCTTGCCAGAAACCTAATGTTAACGCCGTACTCAATAACATCGACGAAAAAGCTGTAGAGATCACCGGCGTAAAGTAAGAAAGCGTACCAAGAAAAGCCACGTTACCTTTGATAATTGCAACGGTCCAAAGCGCATTTGCACCACCAGTTGCAATCGCCGTAACGAGCAGTAAGCTGACACTGTTCACACTGATATTAAATGGCGCAGGCGTCGAGAATATAAACAGCATCCATAGCCCAATGGATGTCATAATAAAAAACAATACCATTCCATTGCAGCCATTCGACATGCGTTTCGTGATGTTACTATAAAACGCCCATAACAAAGCGCCAATAAACGCTAAGGCATAGCTAAGAGGGTTACTTTGAATATTCGATAAAATCGCGTTCAACGATAATGGTTGGTCCCCAGAGATTACCCACAGCAGTCCCACGAATGCCAAAATTAAGCCAATAATCAACAATACGCTAAAACGTTGCCGGTTAAATAAGACGGCTAAGGCTATCGTAAAGCTCGGCCACAAATAATTGACCATCCCGAGTTCAATCGCTTGTTGACGGTTATTTGCAAGCCCTAATGCTAAAATAAAGCAGATTTCATAACTCACAAATAAAAATGCACCCCAGAACAAATAGCGTTTAGGAAAAAGGTGAATTTTCGGTAACCCCATCACAGCCACTAAAACAAGGCTACCAATGGAATAAATCAATGCGGCACCGCCAATGGGACCAAAGTTTTCGCTTGTACTACGCACAAGCCCTACCATGGTACTCCACAATAAAATAGAGACTACCCCATAAAAGGTTGCTGCATGTCGCCCGAGTTTCATCTTCCTAATCAACACCTTATTTCGCATTTATATCGATGACAATTTTCCTTCAAAACCTTACGCTTTGAGAGCAATAAAGCAAGTTTTTTATATTTATCCACCCTTTATTTCAATAAAAAAGCGCCTAGGAATACACCCAGGCACTTTTACGTTTATACCTATGTTTAATCATCAATTAATGAGCTTGATGCTTAACCCATTGCTTCACTGACTCTTTTTCCCAAATACCATCGTTAAGCTGTTTCTTCAGTTCAGGATGATCATTAATATCAAATGTTGGAACCTTCCCTGCGCTCAATTGTTGGTTATAGTCTTTTGCCAATTTGAACGCGACACCTGACAACAACAAAATTGCAATCAGGTTAGTGATCGCCATTAAGCCCATTGAAACATCGGCAAGTTTCCAAATAAGGGGCATCTCACCTAATGCGCCAAACATCACCATTCCTAATGTCGCTAAACGGAAAAGAAACAGTCCTGCGGTGTGGTTATTTTCCAAGAAAATCATATTGCTTTCTGCATACGCATAATTGGCAATAATTGAGGTAAAGGCGAAGAAGAATATTGCGATAGCAATAAAGATGCTTCCCCAACTGCCGACCGCGGAAGATAACGCCATCTGAGTCAACTCAATGCCATTGATTTTATCTACAGGCCCATCTAATACCCCCGACGCTAAAATAATAATCGCGGTTGCACTGCAAATTACAATGGTATCAAGGAATACGCCTAGCATTTGAACATAGCCTTGTGAAGCTGGATGCGGAGGATAAGGTGAGGCAGATGCGGCTGCATTCGGTGCAGATCCCATACCGGCTTCATTCGAAAATAATCCACGTTGGATCCCTTGAGTCATGGCTTGGGCAATCCCATAACCGAGTGCACCACCAGCGGCCTCTTGCAAGCCAAATGCACTGCGGAAAATTAACATAAAGACATCGGGTAAGCGCTCAATATTTTGCCCGACCACCCAAAATGCGAGCAGTAAGTAAGCAATCGCCATAATGGGTACAACAAATTCAGCGACTTTGGCAATTGATCTTAATCCACCAAAAATAATGGTGCCACTGAGAATCACTAAAGCAATTCCAACATAGAGTGGGTTAAAATCAAATGCCACAGCAGTTGCTTGTGCGATTGAGTTCGCTTGTACTGCATTAAAAACCAAACCAAATGCAATGATTAAGAAAATAGAGAATAAGACCCCCATCCAGCGTTGTTTTAAGCCCTTCTGCATATAATAAGAGGGTCCGCCACGATAATTGCCTTGATCATCTTTCGTTTTATAGAGCTGTGCTAATGTACATTCAATGAATGACGTTGCCATACCTAAGAGTGCAACAACCCACATCCAAAATATGGCGCCTGGACCACCTGCTGTAATAGCGATAGCAACACCCGTTAAGTTTCCAGTACCGACTCGAGCGGCTAAACTTGTACACAATGCTTGAAATGAAGAAATACCTGAGCTGTCTGAACGGGTACTATTTTTAAGCACTCCAAACATGTGACCAAAATGTCTAAACTGAATAAATTTAGATCGTATTGTAAAATATAATCCAGCGCCAAGTAATAAATAAATTAATATTGAGGTCCAAATAAAATTACTGATTGAGTTTATATATTCTATCAAATTATGCTCCTTTTATTGTATCCACTAATTACGTAATTAGTCGGTTAGTTATTTAGCTCCATATCATTTAAGTAATTAAACACATAAAAACGCAAACCATGAATGGTTCAGCATGTATAATCCATGTTATTAAACAAGACCCATGGATTATATTTTTTTTGCTTTCTCTGTAAATTTTTTTCTAGTTCAGATTCTATGAAAGACTTAATACTGATGTAAAAAAAGCTAACCAACACAAAACGCATGATTAATTTAATATTTAAAATCAATGAATTAATGATAACACAACGATTTCAGACTTAATTTTAATCATATGATTAAAATTAAGGTATTTTTTAACCAACTTTATCTTTTTTTAATCAAAAAAATAAATGTTAATTACATGAAAATATATTTAAGAAAATAAAATTAAGCGTTTTTTAAATTAAATCGTTAATTAAGTTCGGATATTTATTATTTTAGTGAATAGACTTGGGAGATAAAAATTAAGTATAAATTCACTTTTATTTTAGCTTAATCACTTATTTAGATTTGCCATTTTAGATAGATTCCCACACAAAATAATCTTTTTGGTATCATCATAATAAGATTATTGCTAATATTTTATGATGACAATACACTTATCGCTAATTTGCTTTTTACATCAAAGGGTAATATATGGAAATCCACATTAAAGTTTCTGACGATCTCGTTTCAACACTCGCCGAAAAATCCTATGACGCATTTGCCGCTGAATTGCACGCTAGGGTTTTAGAAGTCTACCCTGGTAGCAACCTTGTTATCACACATGACAGTGGTGCAACAACCTTTGACACTAAAGGTTTCCATGATGATAAAGAAGCACACATTGTTTTGCATGAATTGGTTGAAGATGTCTTCCATCACGGTCATTGGTTAAAGGCTTAATTTCCGTCGTATTATTTACCAGCCTGCCATTTTCATCAGGCTGGTACTCCCCAAAAACCTTTCTGGTTAATTTCAAATACTGATCAAGATCATAGTTAGCGATTATGCTAACCAACTTTGCCCAAAAGCCCTTTTCTTTTTACCGTTATATGATACTGTATATAACGAATTTTCATTTACATTGCTTTTGCTAATTTATAGCAGCCAGTATTTATACTGGCTTTTTTTATGGGAAAAATCAGGTAAACACATAGCCGCCTTAATCATGAAATGCGTGAAATAAGGCATCACTGTGATTTTTCACACAATGTTACAATCGCTGCACGTAATTCTGGTGTATCACTCGTAATCAATTGGTTATGTTCTGTAAATTTACCATTCTGAACATTAACACTGGCAACAAACGGCAATTTATCACTTTGATGCGCGATTTGATAAGAACCACAAACACGATAACTTTCGCCTTCTTTAAATTCACTTTTTAGAACGATGTTTACATTCTCAAAAACCAATGGTTCAGTAGAACCAAGCTTACTTTCAATCAACTTTTCAGCTTGTTTAGTGACATCGCTATCACCGATCGTTGTGTAAAATTGATAAGCAAATGCCCCAAGGGCGAGTAGAATAACGATCAGTAGCTTACTTTTTATACGTTTCACGCTTAAATCCTTCTTATCTTACAGCGATTAGCACACACCATTATGTTAACACTTTTGTTTTATTGATAATAAGCACTCTGAGATCAATGTCGCACAAAAAGCTCTATACGTTTTTTGTCATTGAAATTAATTGATTTTACATTTTTAAATTTATATTTTATAAAAAGCAGCCTTTAAAAAGCAAAAATAAATTCATATTTCATTGCCTATTTAACAAATTTTTATCACCGTGAAGAAATAATGAATAACTGTGTCCTAAATATGAAATATCCCTATATTTAAGTAAATTGAATTGAAATAAAAACCCTTGATGACAAACTAGAATTAAATATAGAGGAGAAGCACAATGAAAAATTTAAAATCACTTATTCTAGTTGGAAGTTTATTAGCCATTAGTTTCTCAACATTTGCCTATCATGGTAATGGATTTCATCGTAGCGGCAACGCTAACGGACCATGGTGTAATGGACAGAACCAAACACAGTATGACCGTCCTTGTGACACTCACTATCGGGGTCAGTATATGGGTCGTAATCAAGGTATGGTGCAGTTTTCGACATCCGTTCAAACAGCACAGCCAGAAGAGGCTTTAAAGAAAATTACAGCCGAGATCCCTAAAGGAGAAAATAATAAAACCTATATGGTAAAAGTCGCGGTAATTGAAATTACGCCTAATGTAAACACCCAAGAAAATCAATAAAAAGGCATTGAATAAATATAGCCAGTAAATCTACGATATACTGGCTATTAAATATCAATCAGCTATTTGTCCCTATCGGTAAATACCCTTGCCATAATGGCGAAGGTTTTTTTCCATTTTCATTCTTAGTTAAATGAATATAATACTCACCGACTTTTTGTAATAATAGACAGTCATCAACATCTTTTAAATTGTCTTTATGTTGCTGCTGACTCCCCACTAATAATTGGCTAATGGCTTTTTGTTTTGCCTCTTGTGCCGTTTTCGCCACAAACAAATCAAATTCATGCAATTCTGCAAGTGTTGATAAAGTGTACCCTCCGACATTGATAAAATAGAGTTTATACTCACTACCTGATGACTCTTTGCTCAAACTGATGTCGAATCCATCAACCCAATTTACATCTGCATACCCATCCACATGAATTTTATCTTTATCACCAAACCAAGCATCTCGTAATAGTTGCCAAGCCTCTTCCGGTTTATCGACTGCGGCAAACTGTACATCATGTACTTCAATGTTTGATTTTCCAGCATTCCCACCAACATAAAACATAAATAATTTCATTATTATCTCTCTATGATTGACCATCGTTATATATATCAATATACAACCATATCAATTCAATATGCAATCATTGCTTTTTTACGGCCAATTTAGCAATAAATTAAATTTACTATAAATATCAATATATTATATGCATATCATTAATCCACCCAACATAATTGAACTTTACACCCCCATAACACGGTGAATAAAAAATCACTTCAACTATATATTTATTTACAATTGAATTATTTCGAGTAATCTAATTAGACTTTAAAAATATATTTCAGGGACACACTATGGATCGTCGTTCATTTTTAAGATCAAGTTCACTTATCGCAGGTGGACTAGCACTAAATTCCGTTTTAAATCAAGCAAGTGCAAAAACGGCGACATTAGCAGCGCCGAGTATTCAACATCCTTTATTATTAAACTTTAATGAAAATTCGTTAGGAATGTCACCGAGCGCTCAAAAAGCTGTCATTGACGCTTTACCTGGCGCATTCCGTTACCCTGATGCAGCACGTTCCGAACTTATTAATAACGTCGGTACGCTACATGGTTTAGAAGGTAAAAACGTCACCTTAGGAAATGGTTCATCAGAAACCATTCAAGCGGCGGTTGCTATGCTGGCGAATAAAGCAAGAAAACAGAACATAAAAATTCAGCTCGTCACGCCGGATCCAACCTTTAACTATGCTGAGCTCTATGCGCTACCATTGGGTGTTGAAATCACGAAAGTTCCACTAAAATCGGATCTCAGTTTTGACCTGGTAAAAATGGAACAGCTGGCAAATAGCTTCGATGGTCTCTCCATTATCTATATTTGTAACCCAAATAACCCAACGGCAATGATCACACCTCATAGCCATCTTGATAGTTGGATGAAAAAAGAGTCAGATAAACAATTCTTTATTGTCGATGAAGCCTATGCAGAGTTTGTTCAAGACCCTCAATTTATCAGTGCGATTGAGTTGGTAAAGGCAGGACAAAAAAATCTGATTGTGACGCGCACTTTCTCAAAAATTTATGCATTAGCTGGTCTGCGTGTAGGCTATGGTATTGCAGCTCCTGACGTTATCGCTTCTGTGGATGAATTTATCTCCATTGATAATACCAATACAGCAGGGGCAGCAGCTGCAATTGCCTCATTAAAAGATCATAAATTCCTCGAATACAGCCTGCAATCCAACAATCTTTCACGAAAAATCGTAGAAACGGCGTTGAATGAATTAGGCTTGGAATATGCACCATCACAAGCTAACTTTATTTTCCATAAAGTAAAAGGTGATGTAAAAGCTTATAAGCAACACATGCAAGATGCCAATATCATGGTCGGTAGAGAATTTCCACCTGTTGTTGGCTGGAATCGCTTAACACTAGGAACGCCACAAGAAATGGAACAATTCGTAGCCGTGCTGAAAGAATTTCGCCAAAAAGGCTGGGTGTAGAGAGCACTTAACTTATCGACAAAGCATCTTCTACTCTGAGAAGATGCTTTGAATTAAAAAGGTCCTTTAAAAATAAAGAATGCCCCTGCAAAAATGAGGATGAAGCCAATAATATGATTAATTGTCAGGCTTTCCCCCAAATAAAGCACAGAGAATCCAACAAACACACATAATGTAATCACTTCCTGCATCGTTTTTAACTCAGCAGCACTGTAATACTGATGACCTAAGCGATTCGCTGGCACTGCAAAACAGTATTCTACAAATGCAATTAGCCAACTGACAAAAATAACGATATACAAAGGCTTATTAGTAAATTTTAGATGCCCATACCAAGCGAACATCATAAATACATTGGATATAACCAATAATATGACAGGATAAAATTTTGCTAACATGATGAACCAATTGAAAGTTCGAATAGACCTATATTATGCGAATAACCCACTATGATTTCAATCACCTTCCTAAATCAATCTAATTAAATTTACGCCCTATTTTCTAGCACTGCCACGCATAGATTGCATTTATTCCCACACATGAAAGTGTATTTATTAGTACATTTTAATTTACTTTAATCTTTTCATGATTACAATAACACCAATTAATGTATTTAAAGGTACAATTTATGACGGATTATATTACCGCTAATCAACAAGCATGGGATAAACAAGCAATATCGCAACAAGCATGGTCTATTCCTGTTGATTCAAAAACAATTGAAAAAGCAAAAAAGGGAAACTGGCAAATCCATCTAACACCCTCCCCTCTGAATAAAACTTGGCTTGGTGACGTAAAAGGAAAACACATTCTTTGTTTAGCCTCGGCTGGTGGTCAGCAAGCGCCAGTTCTAGCTGCTGCAGGTGCGATTGTGACTGTTTTTGATTTATCCGTGAAACAATTAGAACAAGATAAGATGGTTGCTGAACGGGATAATTTGGAATTGGATGTTGTACAAGGAGATATGCGCAATCTCACTGTGTTTGCAGATAATATGTTTGATATTATTTTTCATCCTATTTCAAACTTATATATTCCTGATGTAAATACTGTCTGGCAGGAATGTTTTCGCGTGCTTAAACCGCAAGGTCGTTTACTTTCAAGCTTTTTCAATCCAGTGGTTTTTATTGATGATAGAGAAAAGAGTCCAGAAGAAAGCACCATTATTAAACCTCGCTACACCATGCCATTTTCTGAATTAGATAATCTATCCTCAGAACAGATAGCGTCAAAACAAGAAAAGCAAGAGGCATTTGTTTTTGGTCATTCACTCACTGATTTAATTGGTGGGCAAATACAAGCAGGCTTTACTATTACCGGTTTTCAAGAGGACTGGCAGCCAAATCCTCGCTTTGTTATCGACAATTTTTTGCCTACATTCCTAGCGACGCTAGCCATGAAACCATAAAATGAAGAGGCAGGTTAAATACTAAAAAATTAACCCGCCCTCTTTGATTTGTTACCGATTACAATATCGCTCCCAAATAGGATCAAATTGCTCAACAGGTACAATATCATCAACTTTTTCAACTAATGGGATGGATACTATTGTTTTACCTTCTGCATTTTTATGTAAGCGAACAATAAATCGTTTATATCCATAAGGTAAACCATCTTCAAAACCAAAAACCTCGCCACAATAATATCCCGTCTCATCCCCCTCCTCATTTTGATTCAGGACATGATACTTAACATTTTTGTATGTTGCTGTAGAAGGATAGATAAGAAAATCTTCAACGGCGCTTTTAACTTTACTCTCGGCGTCCATCTCAGTACTTGAAGAAACTTCTGTCATCACACCCGCTATGTAGGAACAACCAGCAACTAGTAATAATACTAGGACTCTTAGTAACATTTTTCTCTATAAATGACTGATTGGGAAACACTGACTATTATTATAAATCGTCTAAAAAATAATTCGAGTGTAAATTAAACACATAATCATTGTATTTAGATTTAAATGTCAAGAATCGCACTTTTTATTTAATTAACACCTGAAAAGCGTCAGTCTTACCCTATTTACTGAGTCATCTGCCAAAAATAAACTAAAACAGCTGCTGTAATCACCCAAACTAAAGTGGCTAAACTTAAGCAAATCCAAGGGGTTAATTTTGTTGCAAATACATAAACGGTGACTAAGTACATGGCATATGGAATTAACGACCACAAGCCAAATAGTGCAGTTTTTCTTAATGCTTCAACGCCCTGTTCTTGGACCACAATGACATGAGCAATCAAAGCAAAAGTGGGAAATAATGGCACTAATCCAGCAATATAGTAAACTTTGCTGCGTGATAATACCGCAATAATTAACACGGCTAATGCACCAAACAAGCATTTTATTAATAAAGCAAACATGGCAAACTCTACATTATCAATTGTATTTTTACCTATTATCACTCTAAATCCTTCACACTAGCTAGATCACTTTCGCAAACATACCTTCTTCGATCACATATTTAAACGCCTAATCTTTCACGTTCCCAATGTTTATCCATCATTGAATATTTTTTGCTTTTATTCTGATATAACTACCTCGATTAAGAACTAACTTAAGAGATAAAAATGACAATAAAAATTTCTGTACTGGTTGATAACAACACATTAATTGATAGCTATTTCTGTGGCGAGCCCGCCGTTTGTTATCACATTGAAGTTGATGGTAAGAAAATCCTATTTGATACTGGCTATTCAGATGTCTTCATCGATAATGCCAATATCTTAAATATCGACCTTGCTCAAATTACTGATCTTGTTCTTTCCCATGGCCACAATGATCATACTTGGGGCATTAACCACCTTATTCAGTATTTAGATCGTCGAAATGTTGAATCACAGCAAACCAAAAAATTAATTTATCATCCAGATGCATTACAACCAAAAAGTTATCACTCCAAAGTCATTGGTGCGAATACCCCCAAGAATGTTCTAACCGCCTACTTTGACACAATTGAAACTAAAGAAGCTTATTATCTCTCTGAGAATGTCATTTTTTTAGGTGAAATTCCGAGAGATAACACTTTTGAAGGAAAAGAGCCTGTAGGAAAAACAATTGATGATAACAACAATAGTGTTGACGATTATGTTCTCGATGACAGCGCCCTAGCGATAAAAACCTCTGAAGGGTTAATCGTTATTACAGGGTGTTCACACTCAGGGATCTGTAATATTGTCGAACATGCAAAGCGAGTGACTAAAATAGATAAAATAGTGACTGTTATCGGCGGTTTTCATTTACAAAAAGCCTCTGATGAATTGCTAAACCAGACTAGCGAATATTTTAAAAAACAGAATTTATTACATATTCACCCATGTCATTGTACTGATTTGGCGGCTAAAATTCATTTGTCCAGACATGCACCTGTCCAAGAAGTTGGAACAGGCATGCAATTGACCTATCCTGCATGATTGAATTTCTACACTATGCCGCTAATTAGCGGCATTTTTTTATTTTGATTGAACCTGTATTCTTTTATGTTCTTGAGCCTAGATCATTATCATGTTTTGAACCTGCAAGCATTCTTGTCAGTTCCTCACAACGAATAATCTTTCCATTCATTAATTGAAAGCAAGCAAATACTTCAAATTCACTCGTAGAGCCATCTTTTTTCACCGCTCTAGCAATATGCTGTGTATGAACGCAATTTTTACCTTCCGCAATAGATTTTATTTCAATAGAGATATTTTCTGTCGCTTCCTTTAACGCTCTCATATGGGCATAAAACAGAGTAAAGTCAATTTGCTTCCCATCAACGACTTGTACATAATCCGATGAAAAATATTGTTTTATGACCTCTAAATCCCCCAGCTTTTCACCCAAAACTGAGTTTAATGCTCGTTCTACAAATGCTATTTTGTCCATGATTAGCCTTTGGTAAGATATTTTTCTTCATTTATTGACACTATATTCGGGTCGTTCCTCCCGTTTTCAACCATCTAAACACTATTAACTAATAATTCTTCTCACTTACCTTTCACAAGCTAACTCAGCTAATTTCTATTACTACAATAAATCTGTTGAAGCTCATAAACAGAAGGGATAGAACATAGAAAACTTAATTATTTTATTGAATTATATGAAATTACTTAAATTTATTTGGCAGTTCTTTGGTCTTTATTAACCTCTGTTGTTCAATTAACACACTGCCTGATCCTGTTTCTGGTTATTACACAGATCATCATTAGTAATTGGATGTCCGTTAGCAAAAATGGTGTTATCCCAACGGAAGGAATTGAGTTCTATTTTACTTGGTTACATATTGCTGTGGGTTTTAGCCTATTATTTCTCGCAACCATCCTAATTTATGTTTGTTTCTCAAATCGAGGATTACACTATTTTTATTCCTTCTTACAGGGGAATTTTTCACAATAAAAATCAGCATAATCTTTTAATAAAACAGAATTAGCTGCTAAAATTAATGTAAAGTTTTGAAAATATGCATTTTTCAATAGGTAGTTCTAGTTAATAAAAAAATGATTTATTGAGAGTTTTCTTACTGTTAGGTTGAAATATACAGATAATGCTGATTTACATAAATTTAAACTCTACCTATACTCACAACTCAAATCTTCGTTAAGGAATAAACATGAATTGGTATTTAGAAGTCATCAAAAATAACTATGCTAATTTCGAAGGACGCGCTAGACGTCAAGAATATTGGATGTTCACTTTAATCAATACCATTATTATTATGGTGTTATACTCATTAATGTTTTCATCTATTGATTACACGACGGGTGAAGTAGGTGGTTTAGGAATTATTGTAGGAATTTTACTGGGAATTTATGCGCTAGCCACTATCGTTCCATCTATTGCTGTTTCTGTACGCCGTTTGCATGACACTGAAAAATCAGGCTGGTGGTATCTGATAGCTTTCATTCCTTTTGGTGGAATTGTATTACTCGTTTTTATGTGCTTAGACGGTACTAAAGGCGATAACCGTTTTGGTCCAGATCCAAAAGCATAATATCACCGCCCCTTATAAATTTAAGGGGCGATTTCCCCACACATTAAGATTTTCTTTGTTCTATCCATTTTTCTCGTCGATTCCAACTAGTAAAATACTGCTTCCGTTGTGCTTCTTTTCGGTAACTTAATCATTTTTCCATTAGATACTACCGTAAGTATAAAATTGCACCTATGGGCAATGTTTTGCTTGTCATAATCACACTTGGAGTCAACAAATAGAATAGGTAAACCTAATGCTTTTATTTCCATTTGAAGGTCAAATGGCTTTGTAATATCGTTTCCATAGCTAAGAATAGTTTCAGAGAATACAACATTATCTTTATAATATTTTATAGTCTCAGGCAGTTTATTCTTATTGTATGTATTTTTACTGTATTGAACTCTCGGCTCAGCATTCATCGAACCTATGATGATTCCATCATTGTTATACTGGTATATTAACTTACCATTACTATCAGCTCTTGAAACAATCAAACAATTTGCTGCAACTTCCATTTCGACTGGACCATTAGCATCTGAGCCCACTAATTTGTTTTTTTCGCGTTTGACTAAAAGCCAGTTATCTAGGCTATTTAAATGTTCATCTTTCTTTTGACTGAAAGAAAAACTATCAACACAACCATCACGACCAATATTTAAAGTTGACTGATAATTAATGGTTTCATCATCATTGTAAACCATCGTATTTAACTCTTTAACATTACCTTTAACTGGATTAAAATCATAGAGTTGAGCAAAATTAAATACAATTGGATTATACTCATCTTTTTGAAATGCCAGTGACTGGAAAGAGGCAGAAAATAGCGCGAATTGAATAATTGAAACTATGCATTTGTTATTCATATAATTCTTATACCTCAATATGCTCATTTGCTGTGTTCTGAAGTTTAAAGCTGTTTTTCTGATTTTTGTTTACATTATTATTTTTACTATAAATATTCTTTATCATCTTAACATTTATCAAACTAACTTCCAGCGTCATTTTCAATCTGACACTAAATCAAAATACGTACTTATACGTATATCTTTTCCTTAAAAATTTCGCATTAGGATAATCTTTAGATAATATGAAAATTACGTCTTAATAATTTCACCCATGCAGAATGCCCTACCGAAATGAAAGCCTATGCGATAATTTAGCTACAAGTTTTATTCCTAATATTCTTGACATAAAAAGTCAAAACCATCGGAAATTGACTAGCCTTTATAAATCTACCTAATAAATGAAATAATAAGGGCTAGAGTGTATAGATTAAGTATTTTTATTATTAAAAAAGGCTGCACACTGGCAGCCATCCGAGTTTAAAAACTAAACATTATTATGGCTTCACACTATAGCGGCTAGCAATGGCAATACGATTAAAAGAACCAATGATAATAGATAACCATTCGATTAATGCTAGCTGCTCCTCACTCCAATATTCTGCGGCTTTTTCATAAATTTCGGTAGGTATATGCCCAGCATGGATCATATTGACTGATTCAGCCAATAAGAACGCCGCTTTTTCTTTTTGTGAGAAATAACCAGCTTCTTCCCACACTGTAACCAGTGCGATTTTATCAATACTAACATCACACTTTTGCGCATCTTGAGTATGAAGTCTCACGCAAAATGCGCATCCGTTAATTTGAGATATTCTCAATTTAAGCAAATGAATAAAACCGACATCTAATCCTAATGATATTGCTTGCTCATCAATATTATTACTAATCTCAATCAACTTATTATAGGCATTAGGTGAATTCTTAGATAATGAAACTCTAGTCATTATACACTCCGAGTTATATTGTAATTAAATACATATAACCAGTTTCTATAAAACCCATCTATCATCATTGTGTGGTACATACATTTGGAACAATATGAACACGGATAAAACTCACGCCATGACGGCTTTTACCTAGCGTGTAAGACTCCTTCCCTGTGTTCATATGAGAGAGCCAGTGGTCACTACGACCAGTGGTTATCTTACCTCAACCGTACTTACAGCACGCGCGAGGAATATGAGGTAGCATATATAATAAATCCAATCAGTTACGTTGAGTCTGAATGAAAACTTTCACCACTTACCTGTTTTGGTGATTTAAATTACCATTAATAACAGTTTTACAACTAAATTAATCTTGAATATATTTATCCCGCACTGATTACTCAGTGTGTAGATGGAAACTGCTGTGTACAAATGGAAATGTGAGGTTTTGTAACCTTTTTGCCTTAACCACTGTTGCTGTTAAGGCTTTTTTTATTTTTTTGGAATATTTTAATCCATTAAAAAGCCACACTAAGCAACTTATTGAGGTAGATGTTCGATTGAGCTCAGGCTAATTATTTAGTCTGTAGGGAAAAGTCATTCAATTTATTTGGATCCTTTGATTGTCTTTATTCGCTATTATTCTAAATTTCTTCCGCTAGTATGTATAAATATCAATCAGGGCTAATTAAGATTGATATTCTATTTCAACGCTGGTAATTAGGAGAATTAACATGAGCTTTAAATACAATCGACTCGATAAAGATAATGCTGCTGTTTTACTCGTAGATCATCAAGCTGGGCTGCTTTCCCTTGTTCGTGACCAAGATCCTGATAAATTCAAAAACAACGTATTAGCCTTAGCTGATTCAGCTAAATATTTTAATCTTCCCACCATTCTCACTACTTCATTTGAAAATGGTCCAAACGGACCGCTAGTTCCTGAATTAAAGGAAATGTTTCCTGATGCGCCCTATATTGCTAGACCGGGTCAAATCAATGCTTGGGATAATGAAGATTTTGTAAAAGCCGTGAAGGCAACTGGAAAAAAACAATTAATTATCGCTGGTGTTGTTACTGAAGTTTGCGTGGCCTTTCCTGCACTCTCCGCCTTAGAGGAAGGATATGAAGTGTTTGTTATCACTGATGCTTCTGGCACATTTAATCCAATCACTCGAGACGCTGCGTGGGATAGAATGTCCCAAGCAGGGGCTCAGATGATGAGCTGGTTTGGTGCGGCTTGTGAACTTCATAGGGACTGGAGAAATGATATTGTCGGCTTAGGTACTCTATTCTCTAACCATATACCTGATTATCGGAATTTAATGACCAGTTTTGACTCATTAAAATAACGCCTATATACAATTAAAATGGCGCCATAACATAATGGCGTCATTCTAAAAATTAGCTCGTAGCACATTCATTATTTTTCATTATCTGCTGTTTTTGTTTCTACTAAATCAGGTTTCTCTTTACTAACCTTTAGCTTTTGACATTAATTAAATGGTAAACCCGTAGAGACTATCTAACATGAGTGATTAATTGAGTCATACTCATACTTACCTTTAATAAATAAAAGTAAACTACACAATGGTAACCTTTCCTTTAATAAGATATTTTGCTTCACCACACCCAATACGTTGAGCAATGCGACCTGCAAGATAAGATTGCATATCAATGCAGCTTCTTGAAGTAACTCATTAGAAACTCGGATCATTTTAGAAGAGAGCTTTTTAGCCCCTAATGTTGCTGAGCCGAAATCAACATCTTCTTCCGTGGTTTGGGTATTTTCACCCAACAGCTCACCTTCTTCCAGCGTACCATCGGATGTCGACCAAATAATGTCTTGACCATTTGAGGTGTTGAGAACTTGGGCAATACTTGCAATACCGCCATAGGCTTTCATCTGCTCAACGACCTTGTTAAGCATTTGAGTTGGCACCGTGAAGCCCCCTTTTTCATCTGGCGCCACACCTTGTGCTCTCGCTTCTTGGTTTAATTCACGTAATGCTTGGCGCTCTTCCGCTGTCAACTCACTCGCACCACAACGTAAAAAGCGATCAAATGCCGCATTACGACGCTCAACTTGTGATTTGTCAGAACCATCAGGCGGGTTATTTCTCTGCTCTTGTTCATTTTCATCAACAAATGACTGGTCTAATGAGCGAAGCTGCTCTTCACGTTCAATCTGAGCCTCCAAGTTTTCAAGCTCTGTTTTCGCTTTATTCCACTCGGTACGCTGTTCTTCCGAGAATATAGTTAGGATCATGGTTGAATAATCCGCGCACATCATCATTAAGTACGTCATAAAATGCCCCCGGCTTAATAATTTCTTTAAATCCATACATCAACTCGGAACGAGAGTCGAAAACAGAGCCCAGCCCAATAATATGGGTTGCTTGATTCTCTTCTCCGGGTTCGGCTCTCACCTCCCCCCATATAGCAGCGAGTTTCTTGATTACTGCTCATCATTATCCCCTTTGGGTTTTTCTGTTTGACTTCCCACAGGCTGAGCAGCGTTAACACTGACTAACATTTCGTCCAGCCCATCAACTGGGTTAAAAGCACGCACTTCATTTCGACTCATCCATCCATCAGAGATGCCGTAATGATAGAACTCAGCGCGCTGTTTCGCGGTGCCACGCAATAAACCCGCAAGGTTAAAGCGAACATAAAATCCCGCCTTTCGTTCTTGTCGCGTAAATAAACGTCGGTTTAATTCCTGCTCCCAATTCACCGTCCAAGGCATAATTGAATGCCGGACAAACTGAATTGCTTGCTCTGAAATATTAGAGAAGGTGGCTTTTTCGAGGTCATTTATCATGTGGGCAGGAACATTAAAGATCCCCGCAATCATTGAACGGTTCAATTTCAGCATATCGATTAGCTGAGCGTCGACAGGGGAAACCGTCAGCGCTTTATAATCAAGCTCAGCGGGTAACAACATCGTTTTATTTTCTTGACTACGTAAAGCCGCCGATGCTTTTTGCCACATTTCCTTTAGCCTGTTCCAGCCGTCTGTTTTTAACTCCCCTTTAACAGAAACAATACCAGCCGGTCTTGCATTCCCGCCGAAAAATGAACTCGTATACTTCTGTCCGCTCATTCCCATACCGATAGTTTCAGCATGCTGAACAATAGGGCTAATACCCATGCGCTGGTTATTCCCCAAAGCGCGAATGTGGATCATGTCATCAGGACTAATGGCAAAATTGCCGAGTTCGTTGTAAACACCGTAGGTATAACGGCCGCCTGTATTCAGTAGGGTTGTTTCCCACGGCATACACGCCTCAAGATTGGTCACTTCCCCTTTACGGTTTCGCACAACCTGTGTGTAGCCATTTCCCCAACCGAGCACATGCCGATGTTTCGTTTCTCGCCATTTATAACTAGTTTGCCATTCGTTAGGTTCATCATGAACGAGGTGAAATAAAGGATGGTCACGCGCAGTTTCAACTTTATTGCCAGATTTACGCATAACATGTAATGGCATTTGAGCAATAGATGAAGAAAGTACGTAAATACACGCATACACTGCGGCAAGCTTCATCGAGGTTTCAGGACTAACATGTACGTCAGCAGTGAAAATTCCATCGGTATCAATAGAGTCTGAGGTAATGGGTACCGATGGGTTTTCAATGCTTGTCAGTCCATCACTACGAAATAACACGTTAAGAAGCACGTTTCCCCCTCATTGCTGCCACTAATGCATAAACCACCAGCACGGAACCGCCGATCATTAATGTATTGGGGAGCCCATAATTTAGATAACAGCCTGCCATCACCGCCCCAAAACCAACTAAGGCAGTGATATCGAGAAATAAATTTTTCATAGGAATAGTAAATCTTCGTCTGGGTTGAGTGAGGAAAGGAAATCACCATCAGAACCACCACCCACCAATTGACGGCTTTTTGCAGTAAACATGGCAACTGGACCATCAATTTTGTTTTCGGGTGTGGATTTGTTGGGGAAGATATTTTCGTTTCTATCCGGTTTTACGGTGACGTTGGACAACATCCAAGCCATCATTGGATTGTGATCGTGATGAAACTTACCTGCATACACATCAGCTTGAACACTTTTCATGGCTTCAGACATGTTCTTAACTGTTTGAGCAACCTCAACTAATGGAACACCTTCTTCCGCTAGTCGGCGTGAAAACTGAACGGCACTCCATGGGTCAAACCCTAATTCACGCACATCATCACCCTCACACCACTTCAGGATGTCATCTTTGATAATGTCATGATCTATCACTTCACCATCGGTTAATTCCAAGTAACCTGCATCAGCCCATTTCCGGTAAAGCTCTGCTATGTGTTTTGGTGCAGTGTCAATGCGATCCTCGGGCAACCAGAACTTGCATTTAATGTGTGTTTTCCCCTGCCCGTCTTCATACATTTTTATCGCTGCAGCGACGTCAATTTTGCTAGCCAAGTCAACGCCAACCCAAACTGGATAATGCTGTAACTCAGCATCAGTGGCGTTAGCTGGGGCAGCCTCCCATTTGCTCATGTCCATCCATACTGACTCAGCATTCACCCACTTATTAAGGTGCTTAGTGAGAAAGTTAGGACGAGCAGCGATTTGCTCTTTCGCCTTCTTGGCCAGACGTCGCATGTCATCGAAACGCTTACAGACACCAAGCCCAGGATTTGTTTTTATCCAAACGGATTCATCAAAATCATCGTCGCCCTCATCGAGGGTATAAATAATGGCAAAGAAAGTGTCATCATCAACAATACCCGTTAGAACTTTAATTGCGTAATCCCGTAACTCGTAACAGATCCCCTCTTTGTTAAAACCCGATGTTGTGATGGCAAATAAAAGCGACTGCAATCGCGCACCTGTTGCTGTTTCAAGAACATCCCACACATCGCGAGTCTTATGAGCATGGAGCTCATCGACTATCCCGCAATGAATATTCAAGCCATCGAGGTTATTTGCATCACTGGAAAGTGGTTCAAATTTAGACGCCGTTCGCTCTTGGTAAATAGCTAGCTTGTTGTAATCAAATAAGCGACCTAGCGTTGCTTTCGCTTTTTTGACCATATTTTTGGCATCTTCAAACACGATACGTGCCTGATCGCGAGTCGTTGCTGCTGAATAAACCTCAGCGCCACCTTCGCCATCAGCCCCGGTCATGTATAAACCGATACCGCTGGAGAGCGTTGATTTAGCATTCTTACGAGCCACTTCATTAAATGCGGTTCGAAAACGACGAACAAAGATGGCATCACCATCATCATCAAGAACTTGTTCACCGGTTAATTCATCAATTAACGGGATCACGAACCCGAAAATATTAATCAAGATAAAGACATGCCACGGCATTAAATCAATCGGCTTTCCAGCCAATGCCCCTTTGACATGCGGGATAAAATCGTAAAAGTCGAGTATGTGCTGTGCGCGATCTTCAATGAAATAGATGTCACGCTCAGGACCATGCT
Organism: Providencia alcalifaciens DSM 30120; assembly: GCF_000173415.1. Lineage (GTDB taxonomy): Bacteria > Pseudomonadota > Gammaproteobacteria > Enterobacterales > Enterobacteriaceae > Providencia > Providencia alcalifaciens. The sequence continues at coordinate 233,561 of NZ_ABXW01000046.1, forward strand.
CTAAATCATTTAAAAAACGCTGGCACGCTAAGCGCACCAATTCGCACGCAACAATTTCTCCAGCCACGACCTGCTACGGTTGCCATTCATCATTTGCGCTTTTTCAGAAATGCTTCTAGTGGATCTTCCTGCTCAGGGCCTTTGACACTGACTTTTGTTCTTGCTGAAGGTGTCATGCCAAATTCACTGAGCATAGCTCGGATTCGCTTCCAAACATCGGCTTTCATTGCAGCCGCTGGATGTGCTTTTTTGATAATGTCGCCAGTCATTGACGTGGTGTTGTAGGTATAACCTTCAGTATCGAGCACCTCGCAGTGATGCCGGTACTCAACGTATGCCTCAACTAATAATTCCAGAGCCTTTGCATCTAGTGTGCTCATGACACCCAGTGCATCTAACTCTTCCCCCATTTTCTTGAACCAATACTTACCCCGCTTATCAAAATACTTTGGTGTTTGGGGTACCCCTGACGGCGGTTTTGGTTCCTGCTTATTAATGGGGCGTTTTGATGGGTTCCCCCTCACCAATTGCAGATGTGACGGGGTTTTAGGTGGTCCAGCCATGATAGAAACCTCCTATTAATTAACACTGGGGATCCCCATAAAAAAGTTTTCTAACCTGCGGCGATATCACAAAAGGTAAGGCGGCGGTACTTTAGGGTGAGAGTGGTAGGGATTTGACCCGCCCCTCCCCCTTAAGAGTTGTCGGTCATATGGGATTATTTTCTGGTTCGTTCACTTGCTGTCTTGCTTCTATGGCACAACCAGCACAGTGCTTGCAGGTTGCTATCATCATCGGTACCGCCATGCGCCTTGGGTTTGATGTGGTCCACTGTCTTGGCTTCAGTTGCTCTACCTGACTTCAAGCACTCTTGGCATAGATGCTTATCACGATGCAGAACACGAGCGCGTATCTTATCCCACTTGGAACCATAACCGCGCTCATGCCGACTCTTGCCTTGCTGGTGGTTTTCCCATCCTGTATTCATGTGCTCTTGACAGTAACCACTACGGTCGGTGGTTGTTTTACTACAGCCATGCTTGCGGCAGGCGCGAGGTATGCGAGGAGGCATAATTTTCTCCACAAATAAAAAACCACCAGCAACTAACTGATGATCTAGGTGATATCGATTTCGTTTTTTTAGAATTTACTTATTTAAATTGAATTTGAAAGAAGTCGCTGAGTAATCAGCAACAAAAAATTAATTTTCTATTTTCATAGGTTATCATTCTTATTTAGCATAGGTATTTTCTATCAATTCTTCGAGTTAAAACCCAGCTTTCGTTATCTAATAACCTATTAGTCATATTGTAATAAACCAAAAATATAAAACCAAATGTAATTATAACTTTGGTTTACAATATAAAAAAATTAAATAGCTACTAAAATATCAATTTATTATTATAATGATTAATGTTTCAATGAGTATGTCTATTGATCATAGAGCTTACCTTATGAAGCACGCTTATTTTTCATCTAATTTAAATAGAGAATACAATGGAAAACTTCAATAAAAATGCATTCCCCTTTGCTTTATTCGTCACGATAATCATTCTAATTGTTAACGTAACAAACGTTTTAAAGGATAAGATTTCTTTAAATTCAATAATATTTTTCATGTTTGCACTTATTGTTTTTTTAATCGTTACTCTTGCACAGAAAAATAAAAAATATTATGTTTATATAGTCACTTACAATAAATTAGTGCCATTTTCTGGTGCTATAATAAGCTTACTATGGACTTGTGCTGAAATAACTAACGAATCTAAAGATGTCTCACTTTCTTTAATAATAAATACATTTAAAGATTCACCTATATTATTAACTTTACTTATTGTTTTAACTATAATTTACTCAGCTATTTCTCTTTGTGATAAACTAAAAGAATTATCTAACGAAGTAAAAAAGCGTACATCTGATATATAATTCGCTAACACATCGAATAACAACAAGCAACAAATTTATTTTAATCCAATAAAAATATCCTCAAAAAAGTGAAGTTTTTAATATTTTCTTAAGGCTCTTATTTTTGATGGTCATTCTCATTCAGCCCCTATAACTGGGGGTATTTCCATTTTTTAATCTAAAGGAATTATTGTACTAACTCGTTTAGTTCGTAACTGTTGTAGCATCCTTCAATGCGGACTAAACATTATTTTTATCCCTTTACTCTATTTAAAAGCCCATTAGATAATAGGCTTTATTATTGACTACATTGCTCAATAAAATAACTATATCAAGCAAGTAATTTCAGATTCTTTAACTTAATTTACTTTCTACTATCTTTGATGCTTCTATACTATCTATTTCCGCTTTGATTTCTTGAATATATTTTTCATTGAAACCGCTAAATTTAATAACTCGTTTTGTTACTTTGCTTCCTTCACCCGACGCACCAAAAGTAATACCTTCTTGCTCAGTTTTAAGTCCTACCGTTCCTTTCCCATTAATATCATAATATTCTTCGATTTCAACTTCTTGAGCACACATAATTCGACGAGCAATCGATAACTCTTGCTCTACTTTTGCTTGAGCTAAAAGAGCTTTAGACTCTATTTCAACCCTTTTTGCCTTATCATTCAGCTCATCAATATTAGCTGTTGACTCGCTAATTTCATTACCTGATTTTTCTAAAATTTTACTTATTGCATACCCTGTTGGGCTTATTATAAGTTTTAAAGCTTCAAACGCTGTTGATGTTATTACTCCCGACATCTCTATATTCCTCAATAATAAGTTTATATTCATTATATTGTTTAATTAGTTATTTACTAGATAAAACATTTCGTTGCCATTCAATTTTCCGTATTGCCTCAAGCTGCTCATTCGCCTTTTCTATCGTTCCTAGCAATAATCTGTTCCACAATATAGACGCTTTGAATGATAGGGTTTTACCGTCACTGTCAGGCGGCAATGGCGGTACCACGGAATTAGTTAACGTCGATGGAATTGGAACGCATTGCGCGCTCTCGTAGCTCGTTTGTGTACTCGAACAAGCCATCAGTAACAAGCTGAGGCACAAGAGAATCACAAGAAGACTCTGCTTTGAGTATCGTTTTATATTCAATGATTTTCTCCTGTGCTTTCGCATCAGCTTGAATACCGTTCCGGTATGCTGTTGTTGCTATCTGATTGAAGCGATTGAATTGAAATGACTGACGGGCAATGACTGCACTTTGTTTGATGTTATCTTGCTTTAACTTGTCGTTGTCACTCTTAACTGCAGTGTTGTTATCATAAAGCGTTAATGCCAACCAACTAACAGCAACTAACATTAAAAAAAGCCAAAACGAGTTATCTATCTTCATAAGTTAACCTGCTTGGCTTTATTGTAATTGACCGCACTTTGACAGCGTTTTTCTAAACTCACATTGTCAGTGCCACCGCAGGTGTTGTCTCTGAGTACATATACGCCAGCTGCCAAGAAGATGGGGACCCCGATAATGAAAGCGGATACGCATAAGCAAACTCGCCATGGCATACGGCGTTTTCTATCTCTCTGCGTGTTATCAAGCCTTTCCACTCTTTACCCCCTGCATAAGTCCAGCGTTTAAGTTCATTGCAAGCACCAGCGATATCACCAGCGTTTAGCTTCTTCAGCATCGTAGAACGTGCAAAAGCACCCGTGCCTACGTTGTAAGCAAAGGAATAAATAGTGGCTCGTGTGTTATCGTCGAGATCGACTTTGATTAGCGGGTCTACACCCTTTCTGACTTTATCGAGGTCGCTTTCAAGCAAAGCTAAACATTCTGATTCAGAATAGGTTTTAGTGGGGATGATGTCAGCGCCCGTATGCCCAAAACAAACTGTGGTAACATTCACAACATCTTTATAAGGTTTAGTTTCCATCCCTTCAAAATAAGCAATCATGCTTACAGTTAAAGCAATTAAGCCACCAGCGGCAGCATTCTTGATTTTATTTGGTATTTTTGCCACTAGACTCCCCTTCTCTTAATTTGAATTCTTTCCGCTTGTAGTACCAATTCACCAAAAATGTGGCGACTGTACAGATGATCCCGATGAGCACAGCCCACTGGTCTAACGATAAGGCCCCTGCAGCAGTGGTGATAACTCCAAGAGCATAAGAAAAGGGGCTAGAGTATTTTTCGTGCATACGCATATCCACCCCCTGCGGAGTGTTCCGATGTTTAGTTAATAGAAAGCCACCAGCAATAGCAGCTAGATTTTGGCTATTGGTTTGGTTGGCTGATTAGAATTTTGTGAATTAGAGCGATTGTCAGCTACGCTAATGTGGGATGGAATTCGTGATTTATCACCAATACAGCCCTCAAGTTGCCCGTTGATGTAATAACTAGCCATCCCACCATCAAAGATTAAAGACACGCCTTTGTCAGATAAGGTGATAAGCATTACACTAGAAAAATCCATACGTCCTCCAAGGAATGAATATGAATAAACAAATGTTTGAAGATAAGATTGCTAAGATTGGTGCGGCTAAATTAATGATACAGGCCATTCGGACTGAAGATGATATTGGTGCTGTATTGCGTATTCATCTATTATGCGAGCAGCTATCCGAGGCTTGGATATGTGCAGCCTGCAATGCAGATAATTTTTTTGGTGAAGGTAATTACTCAGTAAAAATTAATTGCAGTGATAAATTCAAGCTTGCTAGAAATTTAGGGATTCCAGACACTCTGTGTAGCGGGCTTAAAATGATTAACGCCATAAGAAATAATTTAGCTCATGGGAGTGGGCATAACTTAATTTCTGATGAATCAATAGATAAACTCGTTAATCTATTAAAGGGATTTCAATTGGAAAACCAGTCAAATAAATGGGGAATAGATGTCCCTATTCTTGTAAACAGCCAGGATGGATTAACCTCCTACGAATACTCCATTTATGATAAAAATACACCTAACAGAATAAAGCTCTATATCTGCTTTTCATTTCTAATGTCTAGAGTGCTATTTTTTCTTGGAATAGAAAAAATACAGTTTTAACATTTTAAGCTAATAGCGCTATTTATTATCACGGAAAATAACTTTATCAGCGCCAATCTCAAGAGTGCCACCCTTACCATTTAATCAACACACTACTTGATTTTGATTAGGGTGACCACGGTTAGGTATATCTGATTGCTCGCAGGTCGCAGCCTTTTGCATGTCGGCGATCTGCATTTTCATAAGAGTGATTTCACTGGATTGCGCGGACACCAACTCTTTCAAGCTCATAAGTTCTGCGCGCAACATATCAATACTCATAACTACCTCTCTTAAATAGAAAAAAGGCTACATGTTAGTAACCTTGGGTATTTTTATTAAATGTAATATAATTCAGTTAGTTAATGTGTAAGTTACAAAAAAACACACCAACGTATAAACTTTATCTATTAATTACTAACTTTATATATTGATCTCGTTACGTTTTAATATTTTAATAATTTTTGGATCAACAACACATACAGAAATTGAATCATCCTCAACTAAGTTTTTGTAATAAATGGCTTTTATTTTCAGTTTATCCAGCTCAACTTTTATCAATTTAAATCCTTCATCGTAAAGTTTTTGTTTTGAGCCAAAAACGCTTTCTCCTTTTTTTGAAAGAAGAGCCTGATTAATACCATTAAATATATCTCTCTCACGAGAGCCTTCCTCATAAAGCTCAGCTAACTCTAAAGATAGTGAAATTGGTGTATTTGAACCCCAGTCACTATTGGTTTTCAACATCTCATTAACACCATGTTCTATAGATACTGTAATTAACTGAGGAGTACCTTTATTATCATTAGCAGACTTTTTTTCTTTAATTCTGTTTATAGCCGCAACTTTAGTTCCAAAATGAGAGAATGGAATGAACTCCATAAAATCATCACCATCCTTCAGTCTTCCGTGAAAAAACTCTTTCATGCTAATACCTTAATATTTTCATTTTTCAATTAATCATTATATCAACTAATAACATAACAAAGCTATAAGGCAGAACACATTTAAATCACGATCACTAAATAATGAAAATAATTTATATTATAAATCCTTGATTAGTTATTGTTCATAACTACACATGTAACTCTGACCAAACGTAACAGCAAGTCTTATGTTTGTTTTAGGTATAAAAAAACCCCGCGATTGCGAGGTCTTGAATTGGTTTAATGCGACATAGGTATAGAATGTCCATTATTAGAAGATAATAAGCCAGTTTCGGACAAAATGCAATTTTTACTGTAAATATACACAAATATAATATTTACGACAATTTTGCTAATCTTAAGTTAAATTTAAACAATAGAAATCCAATACATTATTGGTTATAAATTTTAAGGTAATTTAATGGCAGTAGGATACTTCTTACGTGTAGGTGATAGAACAACCTGTGGCGGTCAGATTTTAACTGGTGATAACAGCATGCAATGGTATGGTGTTGCTGGTGCGCGCGAAGGGGATTTAGTGAGCTGCGGTAAGCATTCGGGAGCATACAGAATCCTCGGTGGTATTAGCAGCATGTGGCTTGAAGATAGGAAACATGCTGGAACACTAGAAAGCTTTAGCTCTTGTCCTTGTCACTCCCGTTTCATTCCATCTATTCAAGATTGTTATAGCGGTGACAATGAATCGTCAGTGGATAAGCAAAAAGAGTTAATAAAAAGCGCAATCTCAGCTCAAGCAGTAGAAAAATGGATTACCTTTCAATTACCACTAAATAGAGACTATTCAGACCTAAAGTACATTATCACTTTAGATGATGGACAATGCATAAAAGGAACTTTTGACGAAAAAAATAATGCAAAAATACAATTAAAAACAGAAGGTAAGCAAGCTAATCTAGAAATAGAAGATCTAAATATAGACAACACCGGCAGGAGCCTTACTGAACTATTGTTGGCTAAAATAAAAGGATGAAAAATGAGCAGCGCTGAAATAACAGGTAATTACCTATTAGAAAATGAATATTTGATTCAAGCCGATTATGTTTTAGATAAAGCCGTCGCTGCTTTTGAAGGCGCCGCTACACGATTTTCTATAGATGCAATAAGTGATGCCAATGTAAGAAACAGTTATCAACAAAATATAAAACGCGTAGTAAGTGAAGTAAAAGAAATGGTAGATACTAAAAAAATATCCGTTAAGGAGGCTTCAATCTTTTGTTATGAAATGAGAAACAAAATAATGGCTGAACACAGAAAAATAACTTCACCACAAGGGTTAGGGATAGCAGAGAGACATAAAAGAAAGCCTCCATCACTAGATGACCTATTAAACAAATATGCCCAACGAAAATTTAGTACCGATATGAAAAATCTAACTATAAATCAAAAAAATTCTATCTATTACGAAATTATCGAGTCCGCGGCTAGAGACAATCAAAAATTCACCACCATGAATAAAAGATTAAATATTTTAGGTAAAGTTGGCATTGTAATAACTGCAACTATTGCAACATACGAAATACTAGATGCAGAAAACAAACCAAAGGAAGCTATCAAACAAGGTATGACAGTAGGTGGAGGCGTTTTAGGTGGTTGGTTAGCTGGCTTTGCTGTTACCCCACTATGTGGGCCAGGGGCTCCAGTTTGTGCGATAGCGGTCGTTTTATTAGGAGGGACTGCGGGTGGCATTGCTGGTTCTGTTGCTGCTGATAGTCTTGATGATGAAATAGAAGAATTTACTAAATGGGCAATACATTAAACAATGAAGAAAGTCTTAGCATAGCTTTGTCATATATCTTTGTTGACAAGGCTATCGACTATGATTACATCGCATCGATAGCGAAAAACTATGATGTTACGTATGTTGAGCATATATTATTTAATTATGTAGCTCCTGTATGTTATTTCAATGTGATCTCACCAGTTCCTCCAGTTTGTTATTTTTTCAATGAAGAGCAGCTGCTGTTAGATATAGAAAAATTAAAAACAAGACAAAAAACCATACTAGGAAGACTAAAAATGTTTATTTTTAGTTGTTATCTTAGAAGAGAGTTTAAAAATGAATGGAATACACTAAAGTCATTATTATAACTTTCGAGCTACACTTCCTTCCCCTCTGTATTGATAAAGTTTTCTATACCAAGGGGGGATTGTTCCACTAAAGCCCCCTTTATCCATATAAGCTATTCAACTATTTTCTTAAAAACCTGTTCCGCCATGTTCTTTCATTGAGATCGGGGACTAAATGCCTTATTGCATTATACGCCACAGACGACGGTACACGATTGAAGCCACGACCAGAACAACGAGAGCAATCTTTAAATACTGGCGCTCCTTGTAACTCAGTTTGTGACTCATCTAATACCTTGCCGCGTCCTTTACAGCGACAACGGTGTGTTAATTGCCCTTTACCATTGCAAGAAACACATAGCTCCCCCACCTTTTCGTTTTCAATCCATGGCTCAATAACTACGGTACCATCTAATTTTGTTATACCAGGATGTTTAATGACATCTTTGCGACTATAAATGAGCCCCTTTCCGTTACATGCTGAACATGGGAAAACCGCGCCAGCTGAACGGGCATAATCTTCAAATGCCATTCTGGCCAAAATAATTAAGCAATAACTCAGTTTTTTACCCACTGCTTTAGCCACCAGCTTTGGTGTGATTTTTTTAGCGTATTGGGTTAAAGATTCCACCGTAGAAAACTTATCTTCTTCGCTAACATCATTTTTTGCCAAAAAGGCTGCCATACCAAATTCAGCTTTTGATTCCGCCATAACCATAGCTGCCATGATATCCGTACCTGTAATTCTGTCAGGTGATGTGCAGCCAGCTACATTGCCAAATGTAGGTGACTTAGGGTGAAAGTTTTTAAGTGCATTTTCTAATTTCATGATATCCGCCTCTACCAACCAAAAACACCCAAACCGATTGACCGATCTAGAAATTTAAATAACAAAACTAACTGGCTACCGTTTTCTTGTTCCCACTGCTTTGGATTTTTGTGTAACTCACTGTGGTGAATTCGACACAGTGGGATAGTGAACAAGTCATGGGCCTTTGTGCCTATCCCCCCCTGACCGTAGCCGATAATATGATGGGCATCGTCAGCTGTGGCGCCACAAACGCAGCAAGGCTGTGATTTAACCCATTTAAGATAATCGCTACTAGTCCAGCGCTGGAGCTTAGGAAACCTCATAAAGCTAGCTGGTGGCTCGGAGTCTACCTTTAAGTTCATTACTGACGTTAATGCTTCAATCTCATTCAATTTGTCGCTGAAGTATTGTTGAGAAAGAGAGATAAGCCCCGATGGTTTATGCTTTAATTCCGCGGGCAAAGTCATCAGCAACATTCTTCCGCTGAATGTATTCATGTACATACCTGGCTTAAAAATCACAGCGCCAATTTCCGGTACCAGTATTGGCGTTAGTATCCATTGATAACTCATGCTATTCCCCCATCTACGCAACCACACTTACGCTTTCATGCAAACTGATTGTTATTTCAAAACGACCGCCTTTGACAACTTCACACCACTCCATTTCCACTCTCTTCACTTGGTCATCGTCTTTCCAAATATTGGCATGTGTTAATGCGTCAAACGGTGCTTTTAAATAGTTATCAATGTCTCGCTTGTGATTTGTTGGCGGATACATTTTCACCTTTACAGAAACGGGTTCAGTTATCGCTATCGGTTTACGCTTTAATTGCTCATAAATAGCAACGATGGCACTCCCCCGAAATTTACGTCCCTTTTCACTGATTAGTGTTCTGCCATTCACATTACGCCAGCATGCATTTACGCTTGGTGGAAACGGCAATACGAGTGATATGCTCATCCTCTGACCCCAGCCAGTAGTGCATCAAACTTCCGAACTAAAGCGAATAAAGCAGACTCAACAGCAATCCCGTTTGCACTCGCAGAGGAATCATGAGAACGAAATTTCCCCTCTTTTAGCATTTGCTCACAATTAGCAGATACACGATAAAGCCCGTTCTGATCTTGATAAATCAGTCCATAGTTCAATAAAGATTTGATGATAGCTGTCGCTCCAGCCCGTTTTTTCATGTTGAATTCACTGAAAAGATCATCGCGGCAAAAAACCCTACCGTTGAAATGTGTTGTGTACTCAATATACCGACGCTTTTGTGCTGAAATCATGCCATCACCTCTCTCGCTGCTTGTTCTGCTGCCTGCTGCCAAATACCTGCCCATGCCTTGCGTCCAACAAAGTCAGTCATACGACGAACGCCAGATTTACCCGCTAACTCAGCGGCAATTTCTTCGATACGGTTTTGTGGTTTTGAACGGGAACCGATGATGCGAGTGAATGCCTCGTCACGCTCAACTTGGTCGATGGAAACCTTTTGCTCACCCGCTAAACGTAGAGTTAAATCATCCCACTGTGTACGCAGTGTTCTTGGACACTGAACGTTTTTCTTCCAGAACTCATCATGGCTAACGCGTTTGTAGAATTGGCAAATCTCTTTGTGAGTGCGACCGTCTTGGCTCACCATCAGGCGAACATCGTTAGCCCACTCTGTGAAATTAGGCTCTTTCGGTTCTTGCAGCCCAAGCTCTTTGAAAACTTCACACTTGCGGCTAAACAGCCATTCAGCACACTTGAGGTCATCCGCAGATCCCCATTTCTGGAAGTTAGGACTGTAAATCACCGCCTCTGGGTAACGATTTAAAAAATCAATTTTAGGCTTGTCGCTGGATTCGCTAGAATTCTGCGACGAAGAGTTAGTTACTGATGGATCTTGTTTTGAAGTTACTGACGGATCGCCCCCAGATTCTGACGGGTCAAAACGATTATCTTTGCTTGATTCTGACGGGACAGATTTTGATGCAACAGATTTTGACGCGTCAGGATTTGACGTATCAGATTCTGCTGGTTGAGGTAATGCGGCTCTCGCTGCTGAAGCTAATTTATTAACATTAAGCTGATAGATATTGCTCGCATTACGGTTGCCTTTACGGCGTTTTTCTCTCGATAACCAACCGTCTTTTTCTAAATATAAATAAGACCATTGGCGTCAGTCCATACGGGTAAATATGTGCTTAATTACTGCCAGTGGTCTTATTTATATTGTGGCTAAAATATACTTAATCTGTATGCGGCAGAATGTGGAGGTAATTATGCAAATGCTAACTTTGGAGGAATGGGCGAGCGAACGTTATAGAAGTCGCCCTCCTCGACTGGGGACATTACAACGCTATGCTAGGAGTGGCTTGTTCTATCCACCAGCACAAAAAGAAGGTGGTATTTGGCGCGTGAGAGAAGATGCCGACTTAGTTGGTAATTTGACATCACCGGTTATCAATAAGAGTGATAACCCTAAATTACAAAGGATTTTAAACGATGGCTGCCCGTCCACGTAAAAATAACGTCAATATCCCTAATCTCTACCCACTATTTAGCAGAAAAGCTAACAAGGTTTATTGGCGTTATCGCCACCCTATAACTGGCAAATATCATGCCCTCGGTGACAATGAGGCTGAAGCTCGTGAAATTGCTATTGAAGCTAATAACAGATTAGCGGAACAACGCAGCCGTCAAGTCATGGCGATCAGCGATAGAGTAGCAAGAATCAAAGGTAAAGAGATCACCGTAAATACTTGGCTAGATCGCTACTGGGTAATACAAGAAGAGCGCCTTGCTGACGGTGATATAAAACAAAACACATATAAGCAAAAAAGAAAACCTGTGGACCTGATGCGCCACTCTCTGGCAATGAAGCCTTTGTCGGCAGTTGATGCGAGAGATATCGCATCAATACTCGATGAATATAAATCTAATGGCCAACATCGCATGGCACAAGTTATTCGATCCGTATTAATCGATATGTTTAAAGAGGCACAACATGCTGGTGAAGTGCCACCAGGGTATAACCCTGCACTCGCCACTAAGCAGCCAAAACGACGGATCACCCGCCAGCGCTTAAACTTGGAAGAATGGCAAAAAATATTTGATATTGCAGATAAACAACATAAGTATTTAGGTAATGCGATGCTATTAGCGGTAATTACCGGACAACGACTTGGCGATATTTCAGCAATGAAGTTTAGTGATATTTGGGATGACCATTTACATATCACACAAGAAAAGACCGGGAGTAAATTAGCTATTCCATTAGCACTAAAATCTGATGCATTGAATATGTCATTGAGAGAAGTTGTTTCAAGATGCCGTGACCGCGTTGTTAGTCAGTATCTGATCCATTATTTCCATACAACTTCTCAAGCAAATCGCGGAGAGCAAGTCACAGCAAATACAATAACAACAAATTTTAAAAAGGCGCGAAATAAAACTGATATTGATTGGGGTGAAGGAACACCGGCTTCATTTCATGAACAACGTTCTTTATCTGAAAGACTCTATCGCGAGCAAGGGATAAACACTAAAGATTTGCTGGGTCATAAAAACCAACAGCAAACCGATAGATATAATGATGATAGGGGTAAAGATTGGTTATTAATTAAAGTTTAAAAATCCTCATATAATTCTGCAATTTTAAACTCCCCTAGTGCATTTTCACCAACCATTACAGGGGAGCATATATCTAAATTAATGATGAATGATGGGACATAAAAATCATCATTTAATCTATACTTACCAATTATTTTCACTTTAGTATTAATAGTTAACATTTCATTAGACAGTGAAATATCAGAAATTTCATCTATATTAAAATCCGGATCAACTATATCACGTTCAGAAAGAACAGATGAAATATCTAATCGATTAACTAAACTGTATTGTTCACTTTCAAATAACTCATTTGCAATTTCGGAAGCAATTTCTCTATTTATTAGTTTTATATTGTACTCTTGGAGAGTATTTATGATAATTTCGAATAAATCGTCATCATCTATTTCAACCAAATTCATTATACTTTCATCAGAAATCGTTATAAGAAAGTCAGATAAATATTTATAATCCAAATAAATATATTTTACATTATGAACCGTTATATTATTAAAATTTTTATCATCTAATAAAAAACTGAAAGATTTATAACCAAATAAATATGCGATTATCTCACCATATATTTCAAAAGGGAAAAAATATTTTTCTTTTTCAAAGCCTTTAGATATAGAACTAAGTAGTGAATAAGCTATCGGAAACCTTGCACTAGCAATTGCTGCTTTATTTTGAGCACTGATAATATCATATTTTTCTTTTTCTAGCTCATAGTTATTCTGTTTAGTAATTTCATTTAGTTCTTTTTCTTTAGTTTCAATTGTAATTTGCTTTAATTTTTCTTGATTCAATTGATTATCAATTCTATCTTTTTCTATTTGTAGAAGTTTCAAATCATAATCCGCTTTTTTTTGAGCTATATCTGTTTTCGCCAACTCAGATAAAAACTCCTTATTTGGATCTGATTTTAGTAATTCCATATTTAATTCAACATTTTTTTCAGCTTTTGATTTCGTTATTTCGAAAGCTTGATAATATAATTCGTCGTTAGTTTTTTTCTGTAAGTTTTTTACTATAAGTGAGACTTTTGGAAAAATAAAAAGATAAAAAACAGTTATAATTATAGGTAACATTAAAATCTGAATACAATTATTTCCAAAATCCTCAGTAAGATATAAATTTAATCTATCTATTCTTTCCCACACCTTGCCATTACCAAAAAAAAGCAAAGTAACCTCATACCAATTACATAAAAGCCAAGAAACTATAAATGTACCAATTATGGGATCCCTAACTCTAGCAATAGTATTACCTTTCACTGCATCCCAAAATTCTTCCAGAAATTTCATCAAAAATACCTTTAGCTAAAGATGTTACAAACTACATCGTTATCTAGAACTTTCTATTAACGAGCTATGAAGTTTTGATAATTCATTTTGATAACTTTTTGATAACTGTTTCAAATGTGATAATAAAAAACGGGAACTATTAAGTTCCCGTTATTATTCACACTACGTAATAAATTACATGTGTTTAATGATTGCGTCACCGAATTCGCTACATTTCAGTAATTTAGCGCCTTCTAATTGACGTTCGAAATCGTAAGTTACAGTTTTAGCCGCGATTGCGCCTTCCATACCTTTAACGATTAAGTCAGCTGCTTCAGTCCAGCCCATATGGCGCAGCAGTATATTCCCAATATTATTATATCTATTTGATTACAAATTAATTTTCAATAAATCTCCTGCAGGTTATATCGTTTCACTTATACATATAACTAGTTGATTTATCAAATTATGACATATAGTTTTGGGGAATGATTTTTCAGCCTTAAATCCCAGTCCCATCATCTTCCTGTGCCATCTTTTCAGCCTCTTCTTTCGCTACCCGTTCAGCTTCAATTTTTGCTAATCGCTCAGCTTCAAGTAGCTTCTGATTGTAGATAGAATCACTCGGCATATTCACACGAACATCAATCCAGTGACCGTTTGGAATATCGCAATAGTCATAATCTTCGCGCTCAATATTATTCTCATCGAGAAACTCTGGATAAGTCATTAGGCGCTGCGCTTCTAGTTGCTGATGAAGTGTGTGCTTTCTATAGCGCGTTTCAATGATGATGTCACCGTCTGGTAGTACGTCAAAATCAGCCCAAACGAGAGGTAGGTTATTAATCCCATTCGGCACGACTAAACCGCCATGAATCCCGCCCCAACTTGCGTCAGAGTTCATGCCGAGAGTACCTTTGAGTTTATAGCGACCGGTACCGAGTTTTTCTAGTTCTACGCCTTCAGATTCGTCATTAAGTTCGATATGGTCTGAATAAACTTTAATGACTGGAGAAGCCGCTTTTAAGTTTCCGTTTGCATCTTTTGTGGTATTTGCCGTGCCATATAAAATGTTTTTATTGTTATATTGCCCCTCAACACCACCTCCAACAACAACGTTTCCAGAACCAGGATGAACACAAAAGGAAGCCCACGCTT
>NZ_ABXW01000045.1 GCF_000173415.1 Providencia alcalifaciens DSM 30120
TCATTTATGTTGTCATCGTCGGCGGTGGTGGGCGATAGCGGGCTCGAACCACTGACCCCCTCCTTGTAAGGGAGGTGCTCTACCAACTGAGCTAATCGCCCCGTCGTCGATGGAGGTGCATTATAGGGATACTACATTCTGAGTCAACGGTTTTTGAATAGATTTTTTCTGTTCGTTGCAAAAATAATCAAGATGTTTTAATTATCACCTAACAAGTGCCCTTTTTAATCAATTATCTACAATATCTTACTAAATTTTCTTAGAAAAAAATCACCAAAAGCTATCCAGACTAAAAATCTTAGACACTATTTTTTCAATTTGATGATTTTCTTTATCTGTAAAGAGAGAAGCTGATTGAGGATTCATTATAGGATGATAGAATAGAGGGACATTTTAGCAATGCTTAATAAAATCAGGATGCAAGGTCAGCGTATGAAGTCATCCTTTCATGGATGCGCGTCTCCCTTTTAGCCCGTAATATAACAATCGTGTTCATTCCCTATTGTTGTGTTGCATAAAATCCGATGAATATAAGCGCACAAGAAACAACGTTTCGCAATTAAGGCAATCTCGATGAGTAAAATCAAAACCCGTTTTGCACCAAGCCCAACTGGCTACCTGCACGTTGGTGGTGCTCGTACCGCCCTGTATTCCTGGTTATTTAGTCGCCACAATCAGGGCGAATTTGTCCTGCGTATTGAAGACACCGACTTAGAGCGCTCAACCCAGGAAGCTATCGATGCCATTATGGACGGTATGAACTGGTTGAATTTAAATTGGGATGAAGGCCCTTACTACCAAACTAAACGTTTTGATCGCTACAATGCTGTGATCGACGAAATGCTAGAAGCTGGCACCGCTTACCGTTGCTACTGTTCTAAAGAGCGTTTAGAAGCATTACGCGAAGATCAAATGGCTAAGGGTGAAAAACCACGCTATGACGGTTGCTGCCGTGATCATGAACATAACCACACGGCGGCAGAGCCACATGTTGTCCGTTTCCGTAACCCACAAGATGGCTCTGTTATTTTCAATGATACCATTCGTGGGCCAATTGAATTCAGTAACCAAGAACTGGATGATCTGATCATTCGCCGTACTGATGGCTCACCAACTTACAACTTCTGTGTTGTTATTGATGACTGGGATATGGAAATTACTCATGTCATTCGTGGTGAAGATCATATTAATAATACACCTCGTCAAATCAATATTCTGAAAGCATTGGGGGCACCAGTGCCTGAATATGCTCACGTTTCGATGATTCTAGGCGATGATGGCAAAAAACTCTCTAAACGCCATGGCGCAGTTAGCGTTATGCAATACCGTGATGACGGTTATCTGCCACAAGCACTACTAAACTATTTAGTTCGCTTAGGCTGGTCACACGGCGACCAAGAAATCTTCACGATTGAAGAGATGAAAGAATATTTCTCTCTTGATGCTATCAGCAAGTCAGCAAGTGCATTCAACACTGAAAAATTACAGTGGCTGAACCATCACTACATCAATACCCTGCCAGCTGAAGAAGTAGCAACCTACCTCGCATGGCATATCGAACAACAAAATATCGATACCAGCACAGGTCCACAATTAGTTGAATTAATCAAACTATTAGGTGAACGTTGCAAGACACTGAAAGAAATGGCGGAATCATGCCATTACTTCTATCAAGATTTTGACGAATTTGATGCTGATGCAGCGAAAAAACATTTACGTCCAGTCGCTCGTCAACCATTAGAAGTAGTGAAAGATAAACTCATCGCTATCTCAGATTGGACTGCGGAAAATGTTCATCAGGCAATCGAAGCAACAGCTGCTGAGTTAAACGTCGGTATGGGTAAAGTGGGTATGCCACTACGTGTTGCAGTGACAGGTGCGGGTCAATCCCCAGCTTTAGATGTTACCGTTCACGCTATTGGTCAAGCACGCTCCATTGCTCGCATTGAAAAAGCATTAGCGTATATCGCAGAACGCGAAGCATCTGCACAATAAGCCCCTCTCTATTTACTGCCTCTTAACTTCAGGGGCAGTTTTCTTTTTGCCTCCCCCTTCAAATGGGAATTGATTGCAAAATGTTCTATATTTCAGCAATTAAACCCGAAAAACATATTAATATATTGACACTCCAACCGAGCTTGAATATGATGCCTCCCGTCCAAAAGATTTTGTTTGGGGCTATAGCTCAGCTGGGAGAGCGCTTGCATGGCATGCAAGAGGTCAGCGGTTCGATCCCGCTTAGCTCCACCATCTAAAACCAGTTTAGATGGTAGAATTTGAACAATAAATTCCAACAAAAACACTTTCGTTCGGGGGCTATAGCTCAGCTGGGAGAGCGCTTGCATGGCATGCAAGAGGTCAGCGGTTCGATCCCGCTTAGCTCCACCAAATCTCCCTTATTTCCCATTCTTATTTACTTAATTGTTCTTACCTACTTTCCTAAAAATAACACCTAAAATTTCACTTAACTCATTCAATCCTACTTATCTATCTGTTCACAACTAATTTACTCATATATAATTAACTTATAATTTTATTTAAATAAAATTATTCAGATGTGCAATCGCATATCGTTTGTTTTCCACTTCAACTAGGTGAGTTATGCCACACATAGATGCCGATATCATCGTGATAGGAGCAGGTGTTTCAGGTTTATCAGTCGCAAATCAGTTACAATCTCAACATAAAAAAATCCTTATTTTAGAAGCTCGCAATCGCCTCGGTGGACGAATCCATACCCAAGAAATTGACAACCAATTTTATGATTTAGGCGCATCATGGATCCACGGGATCACCAATAATCCAATTAATGCGATTGCTCAGCAGCACCATATTCAAACTGTCGTTTTCAATTACCAAGATGCGATTTTCTATAAGAAAAATGGCTTGGTTTTATGTGAAGATGAAAAAGAGGCTTTTGAAGCAGGCCTTGATTATTTGATGAACCAGTTTGAAATCATGTCATCTCCTTGCCAATTTAATAATGCGGCAGAAGCGCTAACTAGCTGGCTCCAAAGCCCGGAGTTTCACCATTTGCTCACCGTACAACACCGTGCGGATCAATCACTATTTGAGCAGCTGCAAGTGAGTTTACATGAATTTTTTGAGGTCATCGCAGAAGATCCCTGTGCATGTACGCTAGAGACCTTATCACCGCATTTTTTACAATTAGAAGGCTTTTGTGAAGGCGATGAAGTGATTTTCCCTCGAGGGTACTCACAAATCATCGAAACGCTATCTGATGGGCTAAATATTCGTCTTAACCATCCCGTTAAGCATATTGATTACCATGATAACCACGTTACCGTGACAACCCATGATGACCAACAATTTCATGCCACTAAAGTGGTTATTACTGTACCGCTTGGTGTCCTGAAGAAAGAAGCTATTCAATTCACACCAGCACTACCTAATGTAACTCAAGATGCGATTAACCAACTTGGATTTGGTGTATTCAATAAACTATTTATCACTTTTGAGCATGCATTTTGGCGTAAGGATTCACTCAATAATGTGAATAGTATGTATATCCATGAGTCTGATTACTGGCTCAATTTTATGGATGTAAGCACGATTTACCAAAAACCAACCCTACTCTTTCTATTTGGTGGGTTGTCCGCAAAATGGCTTGAGGAGTGTGATGAGCAGACCGCATGGCATGAATTACAAGCATCACTCTGTAAAGTGTTTGATCATGTTCCCGCGCCAATACGTTTGATGAAAACCGAATGGGAAAAAGATATTTATGCGTATGGCTCATTTAGTTATCCTGCATCTAACTATTCAGCCAATCAAATCGCACAATTAAAACAGCCTATTGATAATAAAATCTTCTTTGCGGGAGAGCATTTAGCACTATTAGGCGCAGGTACTGTGCATGGCGCTTACCAATCAGGTATAGAAACGGCTAATACAGTGATCAGCACACAATAATAGGCCATTAAGCCTCTACCCCTTATTGGCGTTTTAGAGGCTTAACAATGCTATCTAGCCCTTCAATCTTCAGCCCTAATGTCATTTCCATCAACTGTCCTAACCGCCCTGCCGGAAACTCCCCTTTTTTATAAAACCATAATAGGTATTCCTCTGGCAGGTCAATCAGTATGCAACCTTTATATTTACCAAACGGCATCGATGTATTAGCTATATCAATTAAGTCTTGTTTTTCCATTCTTTCCTCATGCTTTATCGATAGAAAGCCTTAGACATAAAAAAACGGCATTCACTGAATGCCGTTTTTCACTGTAACACTTTTTATAGCGGTAACTACAGGATTAATCCAACCACTGCCGCAGATAAGAAGCTTACCAGTGTTGAACCATACAGTAATTTCAGACCAAAACGTGCAACGGTATTTCCTTGTTTTTCATCTAACCCTTTAATCGCACCAGCAATAATACCGATAGAAGAGAAGTTAGCGAACGAAACTAAGAATACGGATAAAATACCAACAGAACGGTCTGATAAACCTGATGCCACTGCTTTTAAGCCATCCATTGCTACGAATTCGTTAGTGACCATCTTCACAGCCATGATGCCGCCAACTTGCAGTGCTTCATTAGCAGGAATACCTAACATCCAAGCAAATGGATAGAACACATAACCCAGCATGGTCTGGAAGCTCACGCCGAATATCGCGGAACAGATACCATTAACCATGGCAATCAGTGCAATAAAACCAATCAGCATCGCAGAAACGATAATCGCAACTTTAAACCCTGCAAGAATATATTCACCTAGCATTTCGAAGAAACTTTGACCTTCATGCAGACTACGCATTTGGATCTCTTTTTCCCCTTCAGGTGGGTACGGGTTGATCAGTGATAATACAACGAACGTACCAAACATGTTCAGCACCAGCGCTGCAACCACATATTTTGGATCCAACATCGTCATGTATGCGCCAACAATTGACATTGAAACGGTCGACATCGCCGTTGCTGCCATCGTGTACATTCTTCTTTCTGACATGCTGCTTAATTGGTCTTTATATGCAATAAAGTTTTCTGACTGACCCAGCAATAATGAGCTCACTGCGTTGAATGACTCAAGTTTACCCATACCGTTAACTTTCGATAACACCGTACCGATGATACGAATGACAAAAGGCAGTACTTTAATGTGTTGTAGAATACCAATCAGCGCTGAAATGAAGATGATTGGACACAGCACTTGCAGGAAGAAGAAGGCCAAGTTTCCTTCAATCATTCCACCGAAGATGAATTTAGTCCCTTCTGCTGCATAACCCAACAAGTGGGTAAAGACACCAGCAACAGCAAGAACAAAGGACTCACCAATACCTGATTTTAAGAACAAGTAAGCGAGCGCAATTTGAATAACGAGCAATTGAATAACGTAGCGTGGACGAATCCCTCTACGGTTACTACTCGCTAGAATCGCAAGTGCAGCGATAATAACTATGGATAAAATAAAGTGCAGGATCGAGGTCATATTTGACTCCAACAAAGTTACGAATCAGTCTATGCGCATATTCTATGTAATGGGCAACATTTAAATGAGATTAAAATCACATTAATATGAAAACTGGCTCTACCATTTTTCCAAAAGTAACGACCAGATCACGTTTCACGAATCACGTCCCAATAACAACAGGATAAATGTTAGCCAGAAAATAATAAATGCCATTATCCCCTTGGTTGATAATGGCATTGCGCATTAAATATAGGTCACGATTAGATATTCAGCAAACGAATTAACTCTTCTTCATCAATGACTTTTATGCCGAGTTCAGTAGCTTTCGCTAACTTAGACCCCGCCGCTTCACCCGCAATAACTAAGTCCGTTTTTTTCGACACACTACCTGCGACTTTCGCACCTAAAGCGACCAGTTTATCCTTGGCATCATCACGAGAAAGTGTTGACATCGAACCTGTCAGAACAACTGTTTTACCCGCAAATGGACTGTCAATTTCAGCACTATTAATGACTTTAACTTCTGGCCAATGGATATTCGCAATAGTCAGTAAATCATGAATAACTTGGCGATTATGTTCTTCACGGAAAAAATGCACGACATGCTTCGCAACCACTTCACCAATATCCTGTACAGTTTTCAGTGAATCTTCATCTGCTGCCATCACCGCATCTAACGACGCGTAATGTGCGGCGAGGTTTGCCGCAGTGGCTTCACCCACTTCACGGATCCCTAATGCATAGATGAAACGGGCGAGTGTAGTTTGTTTAGATTTCTCTAACGCATCAATCAGTTTTTGCGCGGATTTTGGTCCCATTCTTTCTAGACCCGTTAATTTACCCGCTGATAATTGGTAGAGCTGCGCCGCATTTGCGACATACTCTGCATCCACCAATTGCTCAATGATTTTATCTCCCATGCCATCCACATCCATTGCACGGCGAGAAACAAAGTGCTTCAGAGACTCTTTCAACTGCGCCCCGCAGGTTAACCCGCCTGTGCAGCGAGCTACCGCCTCCCCTTCTACACGCTCAATATCCGAATTGCATACTGGGCAGTGTGTTGGAAATATAATTTCACGGCTATCCGCAGGGCGTTTGTCCATGACAACACTGACAATTTGTGGGATCACATCCCCTGCTCGACGGATTACGACCGTATCACCAATGCGAACACCTAAGCGATCTATCTCATCGGCATTATGGAGTGTCGCATTACTGACGACGACACCTGCAACTTGTACTGGCTCTAAACGTGCCACAGGTGTGATGGCTCCAGTGCGCCCAACTTGGAATTCAACATCCTTCAGCAATGTTATCTGTTCTTGGGCTGGAAATTTAAATGCCGTAGCCCAACGTGGCGCACGCGAGACAAACCCCAATTCCTCTTGGATTGCAATATCGTTCACTTTAATCACTACACCATCGATATCAAAACCGAGTGTTGGGCGAATTTTTTCAACATGATGATAAAAATCGAGAACTTGCTGGCAACCCACACGCAGTTGAACATGCTCACTGACTGGTAATCCCCAAGCTTTAAATTGCATTAACCGTTCATAATGGGTATCCGGAAGTGTTTTTCCTTCCACCAGCCCCACGCCATAGCAATAAAAGGTTAATGGACGTTTAGCCGTAATACGTGGATCTAACTGGCGAAGGGAACCCGCTGCCGCATTACGTGGGTTAGCGAAAATCTTACCATCCGTTTTACGTGCTTCTTCGTTCATCGCCTCAAAGCCTTTTTGAGGCATAAAAACTTCACCACGAATTTCAACACGCGCAGGAATATTATCCCCGCGTAAACGTAGCGGAATTGCTTTGATCGTGCGTACGTTGGCCGTGATATTTTCGCCAACAGTACCATCACCACGGGTTGCCGCTTGAACTAACTCACCATTTTCATACAGCAAACTGACAGCTAGACCATCTAATTTGAGTTCGCAGCAAAATGTTAATTCAGTGTGGTTATGCAGTCGGTCTTTCACGCGTTTATCAAATGCGAGATAGCTTTCTTCATCAAATACATTATCTAAAGAAAGCATGGGAATTTCATGGCGAACAGTGTCAAATGCCGCTAAAGGTGCTGCCCCTACGCGCTGCGTTGGTGAGTCCGTTGTGATCAGCTCAGGATGTTCTGCTTCAAGCGCCTTGAGCTCTTGCATCAGTTTGTCATATTCCACATCGGGAATTTCAGGGGCATCCATAACATGATAGAGGTATTCGTGATGGCGCAATTGCTGTTTTAACGCGTCTATTTTTTGTGTGAGTGCGTCAGGATTTTTTTTCGTCGTCATGTTTCACCAATAGATATAAAAAACCCCCTAAGTCGGGGGTTTTAATTAACTTAATGTATTTCGAATTCTTGCATGATACACCTCTATTTTTTGAGGTGTCAGTATTTTTCGTTCATCATCCAATACAACACCGCCTGCATCTGATGCGATGCGCTGCGCGGCTTGAAGCATGAGTTTAAAGTTTTGGCTCGCCTCACCGTACGATGGCACCATCATAAAGATAGAGACACCCGGCGTCGTGAAATCAGCCATAGCTTCTGGATCAAATGAGCCTGGCTTCACCATATTCGCCAAACTAAAGAGGACTGGACCAGACCCCGCTGGGTGCACATGGCGGTGGAAAATATTCATGGCTCCGAATTGGAAACCTGCCTGAAGAATACTTTGCAACAAAGCTTCACCTTCAAGAACTTGACCATGATGTGCCGCAACGTGCAGTACCAGAACAATTTCTTTTTCGCTTGCAGAGGCGGCTTTCTCGGTCGATGCAGTCTCAGGCTCTTGTGCAACTTCAGCGTGAGAATGTGCAACTGACTGCGCCGTATCCTGAGAAACTGGAGCTTGTGTTGCAGGCGATTGAGGTGCTCGCTCTTGAACGGGTGCAACAGAGGTTGCCGGCTCAGGATAAATTCTTACTGGCTCTGAAACATGTTCTTGAACATCAGCATCATCCGCAATATTAATCGTTAATTGCTCTGGTGCCTGACGATTATCGGCATGTGGAGCAAATACTGGCTCAGAAGCAACTGATTTAGCGACTTTAGGAGCAAGTTGCGGTGAGTGCTCTGCCGTTAAATTAAACTCAGGCTCTGCGTCACGTTGCGTTGTATGAGATGGAGAAATATGAGGTTGAACAACGGGCTCAACACGCGGCTCTTCTTTCACCATATAGATAGGCTGATCGTCAACAGCGACTTTTTGTGTCGGTTGATTCTCAGTAAACAAAGCAGAATCATCATATTCAGATGAGTTTTCCTGCGTGTCATTCTTTCTACGTTTTACAGGTCTGTCGCGAAATAACTTAGAGCGCTCTTTACGGCTGGTCCATAAACCATGCAGTAATAAAGCGACAATCGCTATCGCACCTACGACCACTAATATTAGACGCAAATCCTGCATCGCTGCTATCTCTAGTTGATGAATAATGATGCCATCACGGCGGAAACTACCTTAAGATTATTTCTCAATTGCTCTAAGTGCAACCCTCAGAACGATTTTCTTACAAGAAAGAGAATATTCCGCTTTCATTTGCTGCTTTTTTATACAAAATTATCACTAGTCAGTGTAATTTCATACCTATATGATACATGCTCACCCGTAAAGGAGATAATAAGAAGTATGACCCAATCGACATTTTCGCCACAAAAAAATCACTCTGGATTTTATTACTTTTCCCAAGGGTGGCGACTAATCACTCGTCCTGGTATTAAACGTTTTGTACTTTTGCCTCTGTTAGCAAACATTCTGTTACTTGGTGGTGCTTTTTGGTGGTTATATAGCAAACTGGGTGGATGGATTGAGCAGGTCATGAGCTATATTCCTAGCTGGCTACAATGGCTTGACTATTTAATTTGGCCCCTCGCTGTCATTTCTATCTTACTGGTATTTAGCTATTTCTTTAGTACCATCGCCAATATTATTGCGGCGCCATTTAACGGCTGGTTATCCGAGCATTTAGAAGCTGAACTGACGGGTAAACCTGCTCCTGATACAGGTATGGCTGAACTACTAAAAGATGTGCCACGCATGATTAAACGTGAATTTGTGCGTATTGCTTACTATTTACCACGCGCTATCGTGCTATTGGTCCTGTTCTTTATCCCAGGGATTGGGCAAACTGTCGCCCCTGTTTTATGGTTCCTATTCGGCGCATGGATGATGTCCATTCAATATTGTGACTATCCTTTTGATAACCATCGCGTTGGATTCAATGACATGAAGCAAGCGCTCTCAAAAGACCGCGTGAATAATGTTCAATTTGGTGGTGCTGTCAGCTTACTCATGATGATTCCAATTCTGAACTTAGTGATCATGCCTGTTGCCGTCTGTGGAGCAACATTAATGTGGGTCGACCGCTATCGCGCTCGTTATGCTCGCTACTAATACTTTTTAGGGATATGCAGGTACCCCACCTGCATATCCCTACTGTCAACGCTTCTCACTATTCTGCTCTCCATCATACTTTCAATCTTGGTTATAATAATGCGCTTTTAAATAACCTATGGTTATATTCTAGTGTTAAATCATATTTGCAATAATCAGTTGTTCGAGTATGTTGAATTCATATTCAATTGTGAAAAGCACACCTAATTCTTGGCTAACCGTTAATTTTAAGGATGTCCCATGAGCAAAATTTATGAAGATAATTCGTTGACCATTGGAAATACACCATTAGTGCGTTTACAGCATTTTGGCAATGGAAATATTTTAGCGAAAGTGGAATCTCGCAACCCAAGCTTCAGTGTAAAATGCCGTGTCGGCGCAAACATGATCTGGGACGCAGAGAAAAAAGGCATCCTGACAAAAGATAAAGAATTGGTAGAACCAACCAGCGGAAACACCGGTATTGCCCTTGCCTACGTGGCCGCTGCGCGCGGTTATAAATTAACATTGACCATGCCAGAAACCATGAGCGTTGAACGCCGTAAGTTACTAAAAGCCCTTGGCGCAAATCTGATCCTGACTGAAGGGGCAAAAGGCATGAAAGGTGCGATTGCCAAGGCGGAAGAGATCGTCAATAGCAATCCTAATAAATATCTGTTACTTCAACAATTTAGCAACCCCGCCAACCCTGAAATTCACGAAAAAACAACCGGTCCTGAAATTTGGAATGACACCGATGGAAACGTGGATGTTGTCGTGTCAGGCGTCGGTACTGGTGGAACAATTACTGGCATCGGGCGTTATTTAAAACACACCAAAGGGAAAAAAGACGTGGTTATGGTCGCGGTAGAGCCAACGACCTCCCCAGTCATTACACAAGCGCTAGCAGGTGAAGAGATCAAACCCGGTCCCCATAAAATTCAAGGGATTGGTGCTGGATTTATTCCAGGTAACTTAGACCTCTCTATTATCGACAAAGTCCTTCAAATTAGCGATGACGAAGCCATTTCAACCGCACGTGAACTCATGGAAAAAGAAGGTATTTTAGCCGGGATTTCATCAGGTGCAGCAATTGCAGCAGCAGTAAAACTGGCCGCTTTACCTGAATATAAAGGTAAAAATATTGTGGTTATTTTGCCTTCATCCGGAGAGCGCTACTTATCCACTGCCTTGTTTGCCGATATTAATGCAGAATAATAAACGCTAAGTTAACATTACGTTAAAAAAGCACCAGTTAGGTGCTTTTTTTGTGGGTGAGATCATAAATTAGCACGGATTGAGATGATTTATTATCCGGTGTTTAGTATTAAACATAGTAATTATTTCACACCTCGAAATTAATCACTTTTTGGTCACTTATGTTCTGAAATGCAGAATACCCACCAAAAGTGTGGTGTGATACATAAGCTAAAAAAATGATAATTTGGTTGATACCAAACAAAGTAGCAAACCAGATGAATCATTGATAATCTAAATTATACGCATGTACAGCATATTTCATCTACAATAGGCTGTGTCATCATAAAAAACTTAAAATCACTGAGGAAATATTATGTTCCAGCAAGAAGTTACTATTACAGCACCTAATGGTTTACATACTCGCCCTGCGGCTCAATTCGTTAAAGAAGCAAAAGCATTCACTTCTGATATCACCTTGAGCTCAGGCGGTAAATCAGCGAGCGCAAAAAGTCTGTTTAAACTACAAACTTTAGGTTTAACTCAAGGTACAGTAGTCACCATTTCTGCTGAAGGTGAAGACGAGCAACAAGCAGTTGAGTTTTTAGTTAAACTGATGGGCGAGTTAGAATAATTTTCCACTCTGCCATCTTGTTTTAACGTAATAATTCCCCGTCCCTGAATACATTATTCGGGGACACCTGCTTAATCACTTATATCTACTGTTGTCTCTGCAACATCAAAACTCCTATCAGTAGTAAGGTAATATTATGATTTCAGGAATTTTAGTATCCCCAGGTTTTGCTTTTGGTCAGGCTCTCATCCTCAAAGAAGATCCTATTGTTGTCAGCACCCGTAAAATTACTGACGAGCAAATCGATAAAGAGATCCAAAACTTCATTGATGGACGAAACAAATCAGCTGAGCAGCTTAGCCTTATCAAAGAGAAAGCAGAAAAAAATCTTGGTGCGGAAAAAGCTGAGATTTTTGAAGGTCATATCATGCTGCTGGAAGATGAAGAGTTAGAGCAAGAAATTGTCTCCCTCATCAAAGGCGATAAAAAAACAGCGGATGCTGCCGTTTATTCGGTCATCGAAGACCAAGCACAAGCACTCGAAGCGCTAGATGATGAATACTTAAAAGAACGTGCAGCAGACGTGCGTGACATCGGTAAGCGTTTACTCAAAAACATCCTTAATATTCCAATTGTTGATTTAAGCGCAATCACCGAGGAAGTTATTTTAGTTGCACCTGATTTAACCCCATCCGAAACCGCTCAGTTGAACTTAGACAAAGTTTTAGGCTTCATCACTGACCTCGGTGGTCGTACTTCTCATACCTCTATCATGGCTCGTTCACTAGAAATCCCTGCTATCGTCGGTACAACTGACGCCACCAGCAAAGTGAAAAGCGGTGATTTCATTGTGTTAGATGGCGTAAACAACACCATTTATCTCAATCCATCTGAAAGCGAAATTGACAAACTGAAAGCCTTCAGAAATGAGTACCTGCAAGAAAAAGAAGAGCTGGCAAAATTAAAGGATTTACCCGCAATAACCTTAGATGGTCATCAAGTCGAAGTCTGTGCCAACATTGGTACCGTGCGCGATGTCGCTGGTGCTGAACGCAATGGTGCAGAGGGTGTGGGTCTATACCGTACTGAGTTTTTATTCATGGATCGTGATGCTCTACCTACAGAAGAAGAGCAATTCCAAGCCTATAAAGCCGTAGCAGAAGCCATGGGTAGTCAAGCTGTCATTGTTCGTACCATGGATATTGGTGGCGATAAAGACTTACCATACATGAACTTACCGAAAGAAGAGAACCCATTCCTTGGCTGGCGTGCAATTCGTATTTGTCTTGATCGCAAAGAAATTCTACACTCTCAATTAAGAGCTATTTTAAGGGCGTCTAAATTTGGTAAACTGCGTATCATGTTCCCGATGGTTATTTCTGTTGAAGAAGTTCGGGAACTGAAAGCAGAACTTGAGATGCTTAAAGGGCAGCTACGAGAAGAAGGCAAAGCCTTTGATGAAGCCATTGAAGTCGGTATTATGGTGGAAACACCAGCCGCAGCAATTATTGCACATCATTTGGCGAAGGAAGTTGATTTCTTCAGTATTGGGACGAATGATCTCACTCAATACACTTTAGCGGTTGACCGTGGTAATGAGCTGATTTCTCACCTTTATAATCCGATGTCTCCAGCCGTCTTGAACTTGATTAAACAAGTGATTGACGCTTCTCACGCAGAAGGTAAATGGACGGGTATGTGTGGTGAATTAGCAGGTGATGAACGTGCGACCTTATTGCTGTTAGGCATGGGGCTGGACGAATTTAGTATGAGCGCAATCTCAATTCCTCGTATCAAAAAGCTGATTCGTAATGCGAATTATGCAGATACACAAGCGCTAGCGGAACAAGCACTTGCTCAACCAACAGCCGAAGAATTGATGAAACTTGTAGATACCTTTATCCAAGAAAAAACGTTATGCTAACAGCAGCACATTAGTTCGGTCCCATATAAAACGATTAGGAGAAGGTCCATGGGTCTGTTTGACAAACTGAAATCACTAGTTTCGGAAGACAAGAGTAGCAGTGGCAATATTGAAATTATCGCGCCATTATCTGGCGAAATCGTCAATATTGAAGATGTACCAGACGTTGTGTTCGCAGAAAAAATTGTCGGTGACGGTATTGCTATCAAGCCTTCTGGCAACAAAATTGTGGCTCCGGTTGACGGTACAATCGGTAAAATCTTTGAAACTAACCATGCATTTTCAATTGAATCTGATGATGGTATCGAACTGTTTGTTCACTTCGGTATTGATACTGTTGAACTTAAAGGCGAAGGCTTTAAACGCATCGCAGAAGAAGGTCAATCTGTGAAAAAAGGCGATGTCGTTATTGAGTTTGACTTAGCTCTGTTAGAAGAAAAAGCGAAATCAGTTCTAACGCCTGTTGTTATTTCAAACATGGACGAGATTAAAGAACTGAATAAATTGAGTGGTACAGTGACTGTTGGTGAAACCGTCATTATGCGTATTAAGAAATAATTGCGCTAAACCTGAAATAAACCACTGAATGATAAACCACCAGTCACTTATCGATACTGGTGGTTTTTTATTGGAAGCTTCACTCTGACTTTAGTTTATTAATGTTTTATTTATCAAAAACACCCGTTGATAGATACCGGTCTCCACGATCGCAAATAATCGCGACAATCACCGCTTTAGGATTCGTTTTTGCCACCCGCAGAGCTCCCGCAACAGCACCACCGGAGCTCACACCACAGAAAATACCTTCACGTTTTGCTAACTCTTTCATGGTATCTTCAGCCTCTTGCTGGTTCACATCCAGCACATGGTCGACTAACTGACTATCAAAAATACCCGGTAGATACTCTGGAGACCAACGGCGAATACCTGGAATTTGACTCTTTTCAGCGGGTTGTAAACCCACAATCTGCACATCGGGTGATTGGCTTTTTAAATAACGGCTGACCCCAGTTATTGTCCCTGTGGTTCCCATACTGGAAACAAAATGGGTGATTCTTCCTGCGGTTTGCTGCCAAATCTCGGGTCCCGTTGTTGTAAAATGTGCCAACGGATTATCTGGGTTGTTGAACTGGTCTAGAACTTTTCCTTCGCCATTGTTTGCCATCTCTTGAGCCAAATCTCGCGCGCCTTCCATGCCTACCGTCGTGCTGACTAGAATTAACTCCGCGCCATAAGCTTGCATCGATGCTTTACGCTCCTGGCTCATATTGTCCGGCATCAGCAATTTCAGTTTGTAACCTTTCACTGCCGCAATCATGGCTAACGCAATCCCCGTATTGCCACTGGTTGCCTCGATTAATGTATCCCCTGGTTTGATCTCCCCACGTTTTTCCGCTTCGTTAATCATTGAGAAAGCCGCCCTATCCTTCACAGAGCCTGCGGGGTTATTACCTTCGAGTTTGACCCAGATTTCTGAATCCAGACCTTCGGTCAGGCGTTGCAGACGAACCAACGGCGTATGACCAATAAACTGTTCCAACGTTGACACTGTGTTTTTCCTTATAATAATTTTTTATTGATTGATAATATAATTAACAATCAATTCTAAAATCAATCATCCCTTTTAAATCTACGCGCTTTTAGCAAGAGAGGGGAAAAATAATGGCTCTTTTCCCTGATAAATTTGTGTCTGCTGGCTTCCTAAATAATAATGTTCACCTCTCAGTGGAACCGTATTTGCATCCTGCCATACCACAGATAACGTTTCCTCACTCCACCCTAAAGGCTGCACAGTTAATTGCCAAAAATGCCCTCTAGGTCCTGATTCAATGACTCTCACAGGCAGCTGGTGAAGTTCATCCGCTTGCTTTTGCAAACGAATATCCCAAGGACGAATAAACACATCAACATCGCCTTGTTGAGCACTGATTTGAGGCAGTGGGAAGGTAAAATTCGCGACCTGCAATTGAGAACCTCGAATATTCCCAGCAATTTTGTTCACCTCCCCCATAAATTCAAGGACAAAACGTGTTTCAGGTGCTTGCCAAATTTCATTCGGGGTGCCAACTTGTTCAATATGCCCTTGGCTCATCACCACGATCCGATCTGCCACTTCCATGGCTTCTTCCTGATCGTGCGTCACAAAGACACTGGTAAACTTTAATTCTTCATGGAGCTGACGTAGCCAACGACGTAATTCAATACGCACTTGAGCATCTAGAGCCCCAAAAGGTTCATCTAGCAATAAAATTTGCGGCTCAACAGCTAATGCTCTTGCTAGCGCTACCCGCTGTTTTTGCCCACCAGAAAGCTGAGATGGGTACCGTTCAGCCAAATGCGCTAGTTGCACCATCTCTAGCAATTCCATGGCTTTTTGCTTAATAACCGCCTTAGATGGGCGCTGTTTTCTCGGTAACACCGTTAAACCAAATGCGACATTCTCGAATACCGTCATATGACGAAACAGCGCATAATGTTGGAAAACAAACCCCACATGCCGGTCTTTCGCATGTACTTGGCTAACATCTTGCCCATGAAAGCGTAACGAACCGTGACTTTGCTGCTCTAATCCGGCAATAATGCGCAGTAACGTGGTTTTACCCGAACCTGAAGGTCCTAACAACGCTACCATTTCCCCTGAGCCGATATCCAATGAGATGTTGTCCAGCACCTGCGTTCTGCCGAACAATTTACCGACATGATTAATTTCAATACTCATAATTAATGGGCTCCTGACTCAGTTTGCTGCCGGCTTAAATGCCATTGCAAAGCACTTTTTACAATCAACGTGATGATCGCTAATAACGCTAAAATTGCCGCAGCAGTAAATGCGCCGACGGTATTGTAATCTTGATGAAGTAATTCCACTTGCAGAGGCAATGTATAGGTTTCCCCACGAATAGCACCAGATACCACAGAGACTGCACCAAATTCACCGATAGCTCGTGCATTCGTTAATACAACACCATAAAGTAATGCCCAGCGGATGTTGGGGAGCGTTACTCTCCAGAACATTTTCCAACCCGATGCGCCTAATAAGGTTGCCGCTTCATCTTCTTGGCTTCCTTGGCTCAGCATTAACGGAACTAGCTCCCTTACCACGAATGGACACGTCACAAAAATAGTCACTAATGCCATTCCCGGCCATGAAAACATGACTTGTATATCAAACCCTTCTAACCAGCCGCCAAACCAACTATTCGAGCCATAAAACAACAAATAGAGCAACCCCGCCACGACCGGAGAAACAGCAAAAGGAATATCCACTAACGTCAGTAACAATTGGCGACCTGGGAACTGAAAACGCGTTACAAGCCACGCCAACATCACTCCAAACACCAAATTCACTGGTACCGTTATTAATGCAATAAGCAGGGTTAGTCCAATTGCATGCAGCATATCGGGATTACCAATATTGGCTAATACTTCTCCCAACCCTTTTTGAAAGGCGGTGATGAAAATCCAGATAATTGGTACCACTAATAACAAAGTAGAAAAGAATAGCCCTATCGTAATGAGCGCCCATTTTCCCCAATTGATGCTTCTACGTTGAGTCATCGGAAACGGTGTAATTTGTCCCATTAGTGCCCGCCTAATCGTTTACCAAAACGGCTTTGAATAACATTCACTGTAAAGAGTAAAAATAATGACACGGCTAAAATCACGGAAGCAATGGCACTCGCGGCTGGATAATCAAATTGCTGTAATTGGCTAAAAATCATTAAGGAGACCACCTCCGTTTGCCACGCAATGTTTCCGGCGATAAAAATAATCGCACCAAATTCACCAAGGCTGCGTGTAAAAGATAAAACCGTTCCAGCAATTAATGCAGGGGATACTTCGGGTAACACCACACGTCGGAAAGTTTGCCAACGCGTTGCCCCTAAGGTCTGAGCCGCCTCTTCATATTCCGGACCTAACTCTTCCAGAACCGGTTGAACCGTTCTGACAACAAAAGGAATACTGGTAAATGCCATGGCAACTGCAATACCTAGCCATGTATTCACTACTTTAATATCAAACTGATGTAGATACTGACCATACCAACCTGATGTCGCAAATAATGTTGCAAGGGTCAGCCCTGCAACGGCGGTAGGCAATGCGAAGGGTAAATCCACCAGTCCATCTAAGAATAAGCGTCCAGGAAAACGATAGCGGGTCAAGATCCATGCCAGTAACATTCCAAAGACCGCATTAAATAAGCTCGCAACGAGCGCAGCGAGTAATGTTACTTTATAGGCCGCAACAACCTGAGGGTAACTAATTACTGCCCAATATTGTTGCCATGTCATATCGGAAAGCTGCACAACAAGCGCGCTTAAAGGCAATAGCAAGATTAAACAGACGTAAAATAAGCTACTGCCTAAAGTCAGTCCGAAACCCGGTAAAAACCGCTTTCCTGATGTCTGCATTAACGGCGACCTTGTTCCATGAGTTGATCGAATTCACCGCCCGTGGAAAAGTGCTCATTCATGACATTCGTCCAATTGCCAAATTGAGACTCCACCGTAAATAACTGAGTTGCTGGGAATTTACTCTTATTTTCCGCCATGACTTGCTTATCATTCACGCGATAGTTAAAACGAGTGATAATATTTTGAGCTTCTGGGCTATACAGATAATTCAAATACGCTTTCGCGGCTTTCTCTGTACCATTTTTTTGCACATTTTTATCGATCCACGTGACAGGGAATTCCGCTAAAATATCCACAGGAGGAACAATCACTTCATAATCTGATTCACCGTACTGGCTGCGAATATTATTCACTTCTGATTCAAAACTGATTAAGACATCCCCCAATCCCCGTTCAATGAATGACGTCGTTGCACCTCGCCCTCCGGTATCAAAAACTTCGACGTTTTTCAGGAATTGCTGCATTTGTTCACGGGTTTTTGGACTGCCTTTTCCATTTTCTTGGTTGAAAGCCCCCCATGCCGCAAGGTAGGTATAACGACCATTTCCCGACGTTTTTGGGTTTGGAAAAACTAATTTCACATCACTGCGTGCAAGGTCATCCCAAGTTTTAATGCCTTTAGGATTACCTTTACGGACCAAAAACGCCATTGTCGAATAATAAGGCGAACTGTTATTCGGCAAGCGCGCCTGCCAATCTGCAGGGATCAATTGCCCTTTATCATGAAGGATCTG
Organism: Providencia alcalifaciens DSM 30120; assembly: GCF_000173415.1. Lineage (GTDB taxonomy): Bacteria > Pseudomonadota > Gammaproteobacteria > Enterobacterales > Enterobacteriaceae > Providencia > Providencia alcalifaciens. Next base: position 18,657 of record NZ_ABXW01000045.1, read on the forward strand.
CACATCCGTCACTTGGTTAAACGTCACCACATCAGCTTTTAAGCCTTGTAAAATCGCTAATGCCTGCTTGGATGATCCCGCATGGGATTGTTTGATAGTCAGTGGTTCTTGAGGGTTTTCCTGCGCCCATTGCTTTTCAAATTCTGGATTTAATGCTGCAAATAGCTCTCTTGAAATATCATAAGAGCTGTTCAATAACTCAGCTGCCGTTAGGGATGCGCTACTCATCAACGAAAACATCGCCAAACTCGCTAACCCCGTATTTTTTAACATTGATTTTTTCATGAGATCCCTACTTGTGACTAAACCCAAACATTAACTAAAAACAATGTATATGTTTTGGTTATAACTTTGTAGTTATCAATCATCATTTGATATATCAAGTTGGAATAATAAAGAGGTTATAGCAATAAGCTAAAAAATCTGATGGAAATTTAAGAGGTTAATGTAATGAGTAAAGCTCATAGAGATCCTGCGGCAAAATGTCGAGAACAAATATGACCACTTGCTAAGCGTAAATTTTGGTTATTCGTTGATATCGATATGGATAAATATGATGGATGTGCCGAGAGGATCAATATCACTCTGCTGCAGCACGTAAAGGACTACAACAAACTGATCAGTAAACACTTTCAAGCTGCCGCTGTCCGCGACAGCTTGAATTATCACAATAAGATTATAAGGATAATAATCTTTCAATTGATGGTGCGTAGTAATAACTGCCAGAAACGGCTTTAGTCATACGTAGCAGATCATCATATTTACCATCAGTTTCACCAAACATGCTCAGTAATTGCTGTTCAATATTATGGATGGTTGCGCAGTAGGCAATAAAGAATAAACCATGTTTACCGCTTGCCGTGCCGTATGGCAGGCTATGGCGCATAATAGAGAGCTCTTCCCCCTCTTCTTCAATCACCACGCGAGAAACATGAGATGTTTTATTACGCGCATCTTCGTCTAATTCAACGCTATCGTGTTTAGTGCGGCCAATCATTTTCTCTTGTTCATGCTCAGAAAAACGAGACCATTTTTTCAGGTCATGCTCATAGCGCTGCACCATCACGTAGCTACCACCAATATCATCGCCTTGATTAATCAACGTGACTTCAGCTATTTCTTCACCTTGTGGGTTTTCTGTGCCATCAATAAAGCCACTTAAGTCTCTATCTTCCACCCAACGGAAGCCATGAGTTTCCTCAACAACCTCAATAGATTGCCCAAATGCCTTCAGAGCAGCCTGCGCTAAAGAAAAGTTAATATCATGACGTAATGATTGAATATGAATCAACATATCGCGCTGAGTGGCTGGCGCTAATCCTTTACCTAACGTACGAAATGGTTTTAATTCCGGCGCCACGCTCGCGTGCCCTAATTGCTTCCACACCTCAGAGCCAAATGCAATCACCGCGCCAAGACGATCATCGGGGAATTTTGCTTGCAGTTTGGTTAATTCATCAACAAAAACTTTGCATCCTGATTTAACCTCTTCTAGTGACCCAGTCACCATGGCTTCAATAAAAATGCCGAAACGACTATGTTCCTTCAAAATACCACTTTGGGAATGAGACATGCATAAACCCCTTAGAATGAATAAATTACACAAACCTATACTTTAAAATAGTTTATCGCATTAATCATGATTTTCACCTTGTTTTAACGCAAGAGTTAATCAGTCTAGGTCATTCAGAAGGGTTTGACGTGAGGAAAAGATAAATATCAGTGTTAGCAATAAATTAAAACCGTAAGTTATTGTTTTCTACAATCCAAAAACTTACGGTACATGTATTCGTAATTTATTTATGCCAAATAATTTGTGACACCTTCCATGTCTTCAATACTTCATCAGCTGGCATTAAATTATCAGGACCTTGCCATTTACCACTAAATTTGTAGACCACTTTGCTACTTTGTGGCGCAACACACAGTACCGTAGGAATATTATCGACGGCTTCCCCAAGGGAACATGAACCATAAGCTTTCTGATAAATATCACCAAACTCAGTACCAATTTGAGTATCCCATTCCGTCAGCATATCCGGGTCATTAACCACAATACGTGAAACGGTGCCTTTTTCGGGTCCAAAGACTTCCACTGCAACGTCTAAATCTTTCATGGCTTGAAATACAGATATCATTTCACCATTTTCAAGTTGCATACCGCCACGTACAACATAACGATCATCAAGCTGGTTATTAATCACGTCACGATCCATCGGTGTCAGGCTGGTGATGGCACCAACACCCGCATCAGAAATCATCAATGGGCTGTGAAACCAGGTTGATGGAGAGAAAAAACTTTTTCCAGCACAGCCTGATAGCATCACTACGCCACCAAGCAAAGAAACTTTAAATAGGGTTACGAATGCGTTTTGGGACATATCATCCTCTTTAGCGGGTCATATAATGCATATTGAGACAGTCTATTTAATAAAAAATTCAAGCTAGTTAGCTAAACTGCCAAGAAAATAATCACTGGCAGTTTAAAAATCCACGTCGAGGGTCAGTTTTTTCGAATAAATTAAACGCTCGGCTTGCTCTTCTTCATACAACATTTTTTCAAACATACAGATTGCTGCATCAGATTCTTCGTTGACCAACAGCTCAATTCTGCCACAACCTCGGGCAATCAATTTTTTCTCTAAACGGCTCACTAACGCATTGGCAATACCACGCCCACGATATTCAGGATGAACAGCTAAATAGACTGCGGTTCCCCGAATCCCATCGTATCCCCCCATTATAGTGCCAACCACTTCACCGGATACCTCGGCAACTAAGAAAAGATCCGCGCCACATTGCAATTTACGCTCAATATCTAGTTCAGGATCCCCTGAAATTTCATTCAATTGACAGCGTTCCCACAACGTCAGCACATCTTCATAATCATTTTGGCGAAATATGCGTATTTCCATCATTTTGTCCGTTTGAGCTAAACTTCCTGCCATTATCACTGCTTTTGATACACAATCAATAATCAATATGCCTTTTTTACCTCAACGGGGTATACTTTACTCATTTTCTTTCTCCCAATGGTTCTATTTAAAAACAATGAATTACCCAGATATTGACCGTGTAAAAGCCTATTTGCAAAGCTTGCAAGATACTATTTGCCAGAGAATAACAGCGTTAGACGGCAAAGAAACGTTCCTCGAACAAACATGGGAGCGAGCAGAAGGCGGAGGTGGGCGTAGCCGAGTTTTAACTCAAGGTGCTCTGTTTGAACAAGCCGGTGTTAATTTTTCACATATAAAAGGTGAAAAACTGCCCGCATCAGCCACCGCACACCGCCCAGAATTAGCAGGTCGTAGTTATCAAGCGATGGGTGTTTCATTAGTTATTCATCCTCTCAATCCTTATATTCCTACGACTCATGCTAATGTGCGCTTTTTTATTGCCGAAAAAGAAGGGATGGAGCCCGTATGGTGGTTTGGCGGCGGATTCGACTTAACCCCTTATTACGGTTTTGAAGAGGACGTTGTACATTGGCACTCTGTCGCTAATGCATTATGTGCGCCTTATGGTGATGAGGTATACCCTAAGTTTAAACAATGGTGCGATGACTATTTCTTTTTAAAACATCGGAATGAACCGCGGGGTATCGGTGGTCTATTCTACGATGACCTAAATCAATGGGACTTTGAAACCTGTTTTGCTTTCACCCAAGATGTTGGAAATGGCTTTCTACAAGCCTATGTTCCCATCGTGGAAAAACGTCGTGAAATACCTTGGGGCGAGCGTGAACGCCAATTCCAGTTATATCGTCGAGGGCGATATGTCGAGTTTAACCTCGTTTGGGATAGAGGCACCCTTTTCGGCTTGCAAAGTGGTGGACGTACTGAATCAATTTTAATGTCCATGCCACCTTTAGTCCGCTGGGAATACGATTATCATCCTGAAGAAGGCAGCCCAGAGGCTAAGCTATATACTGATTTCTTAATCACTGGTAAAAATTGGCTCGAGCATAATAAATAATACAAACTTTTGTAATTAATCAGATTTTTATCTGCTAGTTTTTCTAATAAAAATTAGCAGATATTGATTTAATAGCTTAATTATCATGTAGTTACAATAAAATCACAACCGTTTATGATTCCATTTCGTCAAACAAAATGGAGTTCTAAATGAGTCAAATACTTGGTCGTTCACTATTATCACCTAGCTTAATTTCACACTTCTACCAAGAAAGCCTGTGTAATAATTTAAAATCTACATTATTCCATATCAATGACATTATGAGCCGCACTTATACACATGAAGATGCGAGTTATCAACGTCAGTTATTATCTAGCGCTTGTAATATAACGGGAGGAACCTACAATCGCCTGATCCGCGATGCACAGCAACGCGTAGAAAACTACACACATAATCACTCTAGCCTACCGATTTGTCGCCGCGAAGAAATGCCTGCCGATGAGCATATGGCACATAGCGATTTTGCAATCATCATGCGAGAGGAGGATAAGGTAGCGCCAACCGAGCCAGCCCATCGCGTATTTGACGCCATTGGACTGATCCGCTCATTCCTCAAGGAGAAACTCAATATTGATCAGATGTTTGGTTGTGATGCTGATATCAATGCGGTTATCCATTATGATAAAAACTACGCCAATGCATTTTGGAATTCTCAAGCTATTTTCTTTGGGGATGGTGATGGAACAGTTTTTGGTCCCTTCTACAACGATATTGATATAATCGCTCACGAGCTTGCACATGGATTTATTAGCTCCCAGGCTGATTTTGACTATGTTGACCAATCCGGCGCATTAAATGAATCTGTTGCTGACGTATTAGGTATCATGGTGAAGCAATATGTTCAAAAACAAACCGCGGAGCAATCTAACTGGTTACTGGGTGAAAAATTATTCATCGACAAGAAAAAAGGACCTGCTTTACGCTCAATGAAAGCGCCGGGAACCGCCTACTATTTCACAAAATCAAACCAAGACCCACAAGTCGGCCATATGGATCAATACCGAAATTTACCACGATATGTTGATAATGGTGGTGTTCATATCAATTCAGGTATTCCAAACAAAGCCTTCTATTTATTGGCAACAAAACTGGGAGGATACTCTTGGGAAGTTGCAGGCAAAATATGGGTGGCGGCAGTCTCTGATCCTAGCGTGTCAAATACTGCGACATTTATTGAATTTGCTAATGCCACAGTCCGTTCAGCAAAAAATCTCTTTGATGAGAAAATTGAATTGGCAACTCGCCAAAGCTGGTTGGATGTAGGATTAAAATTAAACTAAGTTCTAATTTGTGATTTATCGATTATTGTCGGCCCACAGAGAGGCTGACTTTTACCTAACATAATAAAAAAGGTCAAGAATGCAGTTAATTCACTTATTCTCAACCTTTTTTCACTTCTGAATTCAATTAACGTTTTTTCTTTTTACGTCCAGGCTGGGTAAATTTCTTTTTCGGTGGTTCTGCATTTACCTTAGGTTTTTGACTACCTGAGCCTTGTTTTCCCGATGACTTGTTATTACTGGCACGTGCTTGAGGTTTTGCAGCTTTTTTCGGTTTAACATCCGATTCTGATTTTTCAATCAGATTAAACAATTCAATAAGCTCATCATCCGTCAAATCACGCCATTCACCCACAGGAATGCCTGTCAGTCTCACATTCATGATCCGCACACGCTCTAGCTTAGTGACTTCATAACCAAAATGCTCTGTCATACGACGAATTTGACGGTTTAAACCTTGGACTAACGTAATACGGAAAACAAAAGGGGCTTCTTTTTTGACCTTACATTTCTTAGTCATCGTTCCTAAGATAGGCACTCCGGCACCCATACCGCGAATAAACTCATCCGTCACAGGTTTATTGACGGTGACAATATATTCTTTCTCGTGGTCATTGCCAGCTCGTAAAATTTTATTCACCAAGTCACCGTGGTTCGTCAGGAATATCAACCCTTGGGAATCTTTATCTAAGCGACCAATTGGGAAGATACGAGTGCTGTGATTGACATAATCCACAATGTTGTCTTTTTCGCCGCTTTCCGTAGTACTCACGATCCCAACCGGCTTATTTAAGGCAATTAACACTAAATCTTCTTCATTGCGCGGCTCAATCAGCTGCCCATTAACCTTCACCACGTCTCCAGCAGAAACTTGGTCGCCGATCCCTGCACGTTTACCGTTAATAAAAACATGACCTTGCTCGATATAACGGTCAGCCTCACGTCTAGAGCAGATACCGCTCTCGCTAATGTATTTATTCAGGCGTGTGGTTGAATTGATTTCCATGGTTTTCCTCAGTCATTAAAACAACGTTAATTTTTAGGGCTGTGGGAGTGCCGATTATTAATAAGAAAAAGCCGTAACAACACATTTACGTTACGGCTTTGGTCTGTTTATCGCGCGAACAGTTCGCTATTAACGCTTTTTCAAATGCTGCATTAAGCGTTTACGTTTACGTAGCTGAGTTGGCGTCAATTTGTTTTTCTTATCCGCATATGGGTTTTCACCCTCTTTGAATAGAATACGAATTGGCGTTCCCATCACATTTAATGAACGGCGGAAATAGTTCATTAAATAGCGCTTATAGCTATCGGGTAAATCAGAGACTTGGTTACCGTGGATCACTACGATTGGCGGGTTATGACCCCCAGCATGGGCGTATTTCATTTTCACACGGCGACCACGAATCAGTGGTGGCTGGTGCTCATCTTCTGCCATTTTCATGATACGGGTTAACAGTGCAGTACCGACGCGACGAGTTGCTGACTCATAAGCTTCTTGTACCGATTCAAACAAGTTACCGACACCACTGCCATGCAATGCAGAGATAAAGTGAATACGTGCAAAGTCCACAAACCCAAGACGTAGCTCCAGCATATCTTTAACGTGCTCGCGATCTTCAGGTTTCATTCCATCCCATTTATTCACTGCAATAACCAGTGAACGACCTGCGTTCAAGATAAAACCTAACAGGGAAAGATCTTGGTCAGAAATACCTTCACGCGCATCGATGACCAGAAGTACAACGTTCGCATCTTCAATCGCTTGCAGCGTTTTGATCACCGAGAATTTTTCAACCGTTTCGGTGACTTTACCACGCTTACGAACCCCAGCAGTGTCGATGAGAATATATTCACGCTCATCACGCTCCATTGGGATATAAATACTGTCACGGGTCGTCCCCGGCATATCAAAGACAACAACGCGATCTTCACCTAAAATACGGTTCGTCAGCGTTGATTTACCCACATTTGGGCGTCCGACAATCGCCAGTTTAATCGGTAACGTAGAGGGATCGAAATCGTCTTCATCTTCTTCAGAAAGTTCACCTTCCGCTTCAAGCTCCGCCCAATAAGCTGCGTTAGCTTCTTCGTCGGTGAGTTCAATTTCTTCGTCTTCAACCTCAATGAAAGGTTTTAAAGAGTGCTCAATTAGCTGAGTTACACCACGACCATGAGATGCGGCGATCGGGTAGATTTCCCCCAGACCCAGTGAATAAAAATCACCAACAACGATATTGGCATCAATACCATCAGTCTTGTTGGCAACTAAATAGGTTTTTTTCTTGCGGCTGCGTAAGTGTTTAGCGATGCCTTCATCCGCAGGCATTAATCCCGCTCTGGCATCTACCATAAAGAGGACAACATCAGCTTCTTCAATCGCTTGGAGCGACTGTGCCGCCATGTGGGTTTCTACGCCCTCTTCTGTACCATCGATACCACCCGTGTCGATAATAATAAATTCGTGCCCTTCAACTTCTGCACGACCATATTTACGATCACGAGTCAGACCGGGAAAGTCCGCTACAAGTGCGTCACGGGTACGGGTTAATCGATTAAATAACGTGGATTTTCCTACGTTTGGACGCCCAACCAGCGCTACGACGGGTATCATTCTTAAGTGCCTCACAACTTTAATTAACTAATAGAATTCTGAGGCTTAAACTCAGAAAACAAAAAAACGAAACGGCCCCTGTATTCAGGAACCGTTTATTTTATCGATAAATTGTCTGCTTGTCAGGAAATTAACGTGTTAACAGGTAAACTGTTCCGTTTCTTGCCTGAACCATCAGTTTATCACTTGCAATGACAGGACGGCTGTGGATCCCTGAACTGTTCAATTTATTCTGTGCCACAAATCCGCCAGTGCTGGTATCTAGCCAGTGTAAGTAACCTTCTTTGTCACCCACAACGATGTAGCCATTATAAACTTCTGGTGCCGATAATCCGCGGTTAAGCAGCTGGTCTTGAGTCCATAACGTCACACCATCACTCTTACGAACAGAAAGAACGCGATCCGTTTGGTCAACTAAATATAAGTTATCACCCGATAACACCATGTCGTTGATAGAACCCAAATCACGTTTCCACAACATCTGACCGGAACGCATATCTAACGCAGCTAATGTGCCGTTGTAAGCAATTGCATACACTTTGCCATCATCAATAACTGGCGTCATGTCCACATCATTCAAACGACCAATTTCTGTTGAGCTGGTGACTTGAGAGATACGTTGCTGCCAAATCAGCTGACCTTGAGACAACAGAACCGCACTAACTCGACCATTATCACCACCAACAATAGCGGCACCAAATGCAACCGCAGGCGCAGACTCACCACGTAATGAAAGCGATGGAGTGTCCATATTCACAGTCCACTTAATCGCGCCAGTCGCGGTATCCAGTGCCTGTAATTGACCATTGCTAGTGTGGATGATAACCATATCGCCATTAACGACTGGTTTGGATAGGGCTTCGCCCGCCACTTCCACATCCCATAGCACTTCACCGTTTTCTTTATTCAGCGCGATAACTGTACCACGCTCAGTGCCGATGAAAATTTTGTCATCATAGATGGTCAAACCACCAGACAGTAACGCAGATAAATTGGCAGAAAGAAAACCAGTACGTTTCGATAAATCGACAGACCACAGCTCTTTGCCGCTTTCAAGCTCAAGCGCTTTAACTAAACCTTTGCGATCCGCAGCATAAACTGCCGAGCCATCCCATGCTGGAGAGAGTTCAGAATAGAACTGCTCAACACCATTACCAATGGACTTATCCCAAACAATTGAAGGTGTAAATTGATTCTCAACCTGTGGTAATGGCGCCATCACAATAGAATCAGTTTCGCTGGAACAACCGGCAAGTAAAGCTGAAGCAACCAGGCCTACCAAAAGAGTTTTGCGCAACTGCATAGTGTGTCGTTTCCTTTCTTCTTATGAATTAGATACGTTGTTCAATTTCAGAGTCAAAATGCCTCTGAGTGATTGAGAACCTTCACTTTCTAACCCCTGAGTGTATGCCGCTTTAGCGCCGGATTTATCACCCTTCTGGAGTAAAGCATCCCCACGGACATCCTGTGCCGTAGCTTGCCATGACTTACCTTGAATCTTTGCAACTGAAGCAAGCGCTGCATCTGCATTACCGAGCGCAAGTTGGATACGTGCTAAACGCAGATTAATCACATCTTGCATATCAACAGTTTTTGCTTTCGCTAATGCGTCCGTCAGTGCTTTCTCAGCACCGGCTAAATCGCCTTTATCAGCAAAAACTTGCGCCAGTTCCAGTCCAGTCATTGCACTGTAAACATCGTTAGTTTCTGCTGCAAATTTTTGCGCAGCTTGAATACCTTCAGCTGAGCCTGAACGCAGTTGTGTATTCACCACTTCGTATTTTGCTGCGCTTTCTTGCAACACATTCGACTTGTGTGATTGCCAATAGTTCCAACCAAATACACCACCGACACCAATTACCAGCCCAACAACTAATGCAACGCCGTTATTCGCGAAAAAACGTTTGATCGCATCAACTTGATCTTGTTCGTTTGTATAGACTTCCACTTGTCTCTCCTTAACCTAACAGCGCAGCGATACGCGATGCCACGAGTTGCTGTGAAATAGTTTCTTGCTCACCAGTACGTAAGTCTTTCAACGTCACTTGGCTATTGTTAATTTCGTCTTCACCTAAGATCAGGGCAATTTTCGCCCCTTGCTTATCGGCACGAGCGAGTTGTTTCTTAAAATTGCCGCCACCGTGGTTAGTCATTAAACGTAAGGTTGGTAACTCATCACGGACTTTCTCTGCAATTAATAACGCAGCTTGTTGGCTATTTTCACCAAATGAAGCCAGATACACATCTGCAACTGAAGTGTCCGCTGTAAATTCTGGGTTCACCTCTTGTACGAGCAGAACCATACGTTCCATGCCCATAGCAAAACCCACTGCTGGCGTCGCACGACCGCCCAGTTGTTCAACTAAACCATCATAACGACCACCAGCACAGACAGTGCCTTGTGAGCCTAACGCGGTAGTGACCCACTCAAATACTGTGCGGTTATAGTAATCTAAACCACGAACTAGGCGCTGGTTAACTCGGTATTGAATACCCGCGTTATCTAGTAACTTGCACAGACCTTCAAAGTGCTCACGGGATTCTGCATCAAGATAGTCAAACAGAGCAGGAGCATCATTTAATAATGCTTGGATGTCTTGGTTTTTAGAATCCAAAACACGCAGAGGATTGCTATACATACGGCGTTTACAATCTTCATCCAGTTTATCTTTGTGCTGTTCAAGGAACGCCACTAATGCGTCGCGATAGTTTGCACGCGCGTCTAATGAACCGATTGAGTTAAGCTCAAGAGTCACATGCTCACTGATCCCAAGTGCACGCCACCAGCGGGCAGTCATTAAGATGACTTCAGCATCAATGTCAGGACCTGCTAGACCAAAAACCTCAGCGCCAAGTTGATGAAATTGACGATAACGCCCCTTCTGTGGACGCTCATAGCGGAACATAGGTCCTAAATACCACAAGCGCTGTTCCTGATTGTACAGCAAACCATGCTCAATACCGGCACGGACACAACCTGCGGTATTTTCTGGGCGCAGTGTGAGGCTCTCTTCGTTACGGTCATTGAAGGTGTACATCTCTTTTTCAACAACGTCAGTCACTTCACCAATCGCCCGACGAAATAACGGGGTCTGCTCTACAATCGGGGTACGAATTTCACTGAAACCATAACCTTGTAAGATATTTTTCAATGTTGCTTCGATTTTTTGCCACACTCTAGTATCTGCTGGCAAATAGTCATTCATGCCGCGAATGGCTTGGATATTTTTTCCCACTTTATTTCTCTATTTTCAGAATTACATAAGGTCGATTATAAGAGCGAAATGTCATCAGGTTCAATCAACAAACTGCAAATCCACCGAGGAATCGGGAATTATCTGTTGATTTTGGTCGCTATGGCGTAATTTTAAGAAAAAATTACCGTGATTAACACCGCTAATCACAGGCATAAATAGAAAAACTGACTCATGAGGAGCCAGTTTCTAATTATTATTTTTCGATTTGATTAACATTTATTCGCATGCTTTCGTCCAGCATTGCCGCTTTGGCACGAATTTTGGCTTCTAACTGGTCAATGATGTTGTCATTATCAAAACGCTCTTTTTGACGAACACCATCTTCGTAGAATCCACTTTTGGTTTTCGCACCCGCAACACCTAAGGTAGAGACTTCCGCCTCTCCTGGACCATTCACGACACAACCGATGATAGACACATCCATTGGCGTAATAATATCTTCCAGTCGCTGTTCTAACGCATTCACTGTGCCAATCACATCAAATTCTTGACGTGAGCATGTTGGGCAAGCAATAAAGTTGATGCCCCGAGAACGAATACGCAATGATTTGAGGATATCAAAACCAACTTTAACTTCTTCAACGGGATCTGCAGCGAGAGAAATACGTAATGTATCCCCAATCCCTTCCGAGAGCAGCATGCCTAAACCGATAGCCGATTTCACTGAACCTGAACGTGCACCACCCGCTTCTGTGATCCCTAGATGAAGAGGTTGATCAATTTTTTGTGCCAATAAACGATAAGATCCTACCGCAAGGAAGACATCGGACGCTTTGACGCTAACCTTGAATTGGTCAAAGTTGAGCCTATCCAGAATATCCACATGGCGCATTGCCGATTCAACTAGAGCTTCCGGCGTTGGTTCACCGTATTTCTCTTGAATATCTTTTTCTAGCGATCCCCCATTCACACCGATACGGATCGGAATATTGTAATGGCGAGCACAATCAACAACTTGACGAATTCGTTCTTCACTGCCGATATTGCCAGGGTTGATACGTAGGCAGTCAACGCCATATTCTGCGACTTTTAGGGCAATACGGTAGTCAAAATGGATATCAGCGACCAGAGGTACATCAACTTGCTGTTTGATGAGCTTAAAGGCTTCTGCTGCATCCATTGTTGGAACAGATACACGCACAATGTCCACCCCAACGCGCTCAAGCGCTTTAATTTGGCGGACAGTGGCTTCAACATCAGTTGTACGGGTATTGGTCATTGATTGAACAGCGATAGGTGCGCCGTCACCGACAGGAACATTACCTACATAAATACGCGTGGATTTACGTCTTTTGATTGGTGATTCGTTATGCATTTTAGTTTAATTCTCCGAACATCCATGTGCTCATTAATACCATGGCGCTCTTTAATATCATGGCATAGTGTATGGTCATTGCTTTAACGCGCCCCACTATACACAAGAAAGCAAACTATAAACTATCACAAAGAGTGTTTTAGGATAGAGTTTGCTTCTTTCAATTCGTTACATTTTTATGCTTCTGGCAGCTTAAATTTCGCGGAACGTTTCGCTTTGATAAAGCGGCTTAAATCAACGTCTTTACCTTGGAATTGCACCGTGACATTCGCCGGAGCCCCAATATTTAAACGGTAAGGTTGCGCCCCATCAAGCTCAAGTTTATCGCCACTATTTTTCATGCCGCTGAATAACACTTTATTATTTGCGTCACGAATTTCTAACCAGCACTGACCAGAGAAATTCAACGTTAAGCCATTGCTCGTTACTGCTGGCATATCTGCTGTTTGAGTCGCATCCGCTTGGACTCTATCAACGGAAGGGATAGTTTGTGGCGCATTCGGCAGAGGGATCGTTTTTACGCTATCTGTCTCAGTATTCGTCGTGGTTGTTTGGGCATCCGTTAAGACGGGAGCAGGCTCTGCCTGTTCGGCACTATTGTTGTTCGCAAGCGGTGCATCAACAGTGACATTGCTAACAGGCTCACTACTCGTATCTTGCTGAGTCAGCACTAAGTCATTTTGGTTAGCCATCGTCAGTAAATCTTTTTGTTGCGCATTATGGTCTTGCCACCACCAGATACCAATCATCGCAATCAAAATAATGACGATCAACCAAGTCAATTTCATTAGCCAACCTTCACGTTTTTTGCGCTTTTTGCCTAATGAGTAACTTTGCATTGGAGAAACATTCGGGGCCTGTGCGGGAACATCACTTTTCAAGAGGGAATTGATGTCATTCTCAGGAATTCCAACCATTCTCGCATACAGACGAATATAACCACGTAAAAACGTCGGTTCAACACCCGCAGGATGAATATCTTGTTCTATTTCCTTTACCGTACTCACTTTAAGACACAGTCGCTCCGCAACCGCTTCTTGCGTTAAACCCATGTGTTCACGCGCTCGGAATAATAATTGTCCTACAGTGAGAGAGGTTTGTTCGGTATTATTTTCGATAGTCATTTGCTGGCAACACTGTTTCCAAGTTTAATAAATATAAAGTGGATTTTACGCCACTTTACCCGTCTGCGTACGTCATAGTTTTCAACAACAATAAACATGATATGCCGCTTTAACTATTGTAGGCGAACCAGGACGTTTTGCCTAACCATAAAACGCCCTGAATCATAAGCTAACCCACTGATTAGATATTATCTATATATCAGACTGATTTAACCTGGATAGGTTCCCCAGCAAGGCGTTTTTTCAAGGTTCGTTTCGTCCTATCAATCACATCACCTGCAAGCTGTCCACATGCAGCATCAATATCATCACCGCGAGTCTTGCGAACTATAGTGGTAAAACCGTATTCCATCAATACTTTAGAGAAACGGTCAATGCGGCTATTGGAGCTACGACCATAGGGTGCACCTGGGAACGGGTTCCATGGGATCAAGTTGATTTTACTCGGCGTGTTTTTCAAGCATTCCGCTAATTGGTGCGCTTGTTCAACGCTATCGTTGATATGATCAAGCATGACGTACTCGACTGTGACACGTCCCGCATTCGCATTGGATTTTGTTAAATAACGATTCACACTGGCTAAGAATGTTTCGATATTATATTTCTTATTGATTGGTACGATTTCATCACGTACATCATCTGTTGGCGCATGCAGCGAAATTGCCAGCGCCACATCAATCATATCGCCCAGTTTATCCAACGCAGGAACAACCCCTGATGTTGAAATAGTCACTCGGCGTTTTGACAAGCCAAAACCAAAATCATCTAACATGATTTCCATCGCAGGAACCACATTATTTAAGTTCAATAACGGCTCACCCATCCCCATCATCACCACGTTGGTGATAGGACGACGACCGCTAGACTTCAGAGAACCGATGATTTTAGCCGCACGCCAAACTTGTCCGATGATTTCGGAAACACGTAAGTTACGGTTAAAACCTTGCTGCGCGGTAGAACAGAATTTACATTCCAGTGCACAGCCAACTTGAGAAGAGACACACAGTGTTGCGCGATCAGCTTCAGGGATATACACCGTTTCAACCAGTTGATCACCCACTTTGATAGCCCACTTAATTGTGCCATCCGATGAACGTTGCTCATCAGCAACTTCCGGCGCACGAATTTCCGCGACTTCTTTTAATTTGGCACGAAGCACCTTGTTGATATCGGTCATTTGATCGAAATCATCGAAACAATAGTGGTAAATCCACTTCATAACTTGATCTGCACGGAAAGGCTTTTCACCGAGCTCAGCAAAAAATTCGCGCATCTGTTTACGGTTTAAGTCCAGTAGATTGATTTTTTGATTATTTCTTTGCGGTTGATCGTTTTTTTCTGGCGTAACAGATACAGCAGAAGGAGTTGCACACTGTGCATTAGTAGTCATATCAGACATTGAGTTTGCCTCGTTATTACACTTTCGGCAGTGCGAAAAGCACGACGTAAAATAGGGATTGCGATTAGTCAGGACGACTAAAAATAAATCACCCTGTTAACGCAATAATTAACAGGGCGACATATTGTACAAATATTATAACAATAATGCTAATGCATTATTGAGAACGCCTTAGCGTGGGCAGATTTCGTCAGCAGCGAAGAAATACGCGATTTCACGTGCAGCAGATTCTTCAGAGTCTGAACCGTGAGTTGCGTTTTCAGTGAAGCTGTCAGCGTAATCAGCACGTAAAGTACCTGCTAATGCGTTGTCTGGGTTAGTTGCGCCCATCAGGTCACGGTGACGTTGAATTGCGTTTTCGCCTTCTAACACTTGTAACATGATTGGACCAGAAGTCATGAATTCAACCAGACCATCAAAGAAAGGACGACCTTTGTGCTCAGCGTAGAAGCCTTCAGCTTGTTCACGAGTCAGGTGCATCATTTTAGCTGCAACGATTTTGAAGCCTGCACTTTCAAAACGGTTGTAAATTGCACCGATGACGTTTTTCTTAACTGCGTTTGGTTTGATGATAGAAAATGTACGTTGAACAGCCATAAATAACCTCTTAGCGATTGACTTGACTTTTACTCTTTATTCTCTGCTTTGTTTCTCTTACTTAACCCAATGTTCCCACTAGGATTTCAAGAGGGGCATGTGAAGAACCAAGAATATGTGTCTGTTGTAGTTTTTATATTATTTCTATTCCTGATGTTAGGAAGCAGAAAAATAGGGCGTTGATTATAGGGGCTTGGATTACAATTTCCTACAGTCACAACAACATTTTGTTAATCTTTTTATAGCAAAAAATGCTAACTTTTTAATTAAGTCACTGTTTTATGCTATTACTTCACCTTAAAGTTGATAGCAGTCACCTGTCCACTCATATCTAAGACAGATATTTGGTAGTTTCCACTTTTTTCGAGCGTCAGCAAAATTGCCCCATTTTGCTCTGTATTGTTCACTTGCTCACCGTTTAAAAACCACCATTTTTGCCCTTGCCCACCTTGGGTGAGTAAACGCAGGTCTAAACTGGTTTTTCCGGGTAAACGCTGGAGAACGTCCCCTTCGCGGATCCCAGAAATTAACAATGGTGGCATTTCAAGGTTCAATGGAGGACATACCGTATCTGGTTTAGGTAGTCGATTTACCCGTTTTTCACTTGCTGGTAGCCATGACTCTACGGTGATCGGCCATAAATGGATCTCTTTTTCTTCCGCATTCGGGCAATCCGCCGCCACTTGTAAACCTTGTTCATTGACCCACACTTTTTGTCTGAGTCCCAATGAGGATTCTTGATCTCGTGCCATTAACGTTGGTGGAATTGTATTATCTAAAATCCAACTCAAACGACGCTGGCGACAATTACTATCTTCTTTCAATAATGAGGTTCCACCCGGCCAGCAAATGACGGCCTGGCTGACACTCGCAGGTCTTGAATCTTTTGGGAGCACTTCGCGAGATTGATAAATCCGCGTCAATAGCATGTTATTAACTTGATTCATGATAGGAATAGCAGTGGCATAGCCAAGCTGCCCCGCAACGGGTGTAGCGTCAGGGCGCCCGACCCAAACGCCAATGGTATATCGAGGATTTACACCAATCGCCCACGCATCACGGTAACCATAACTGGTTCCTGTTTTCCAGGCAAGATTTGGTTGTCCAGATAGATTTGCATCCGGTACAGGACGCGCTTCTCCAGCCATAATTCGACGAACAATCCATGCCGCCCCTGGTGACATCAAGGCTCGGTCGCGAATCACATCCGCTGGTCGATAACGCAGTGGAGACACTTTTCCTTGGCGAGCAAATGCACTGTATGCCGACACTAAATCTTCCATACGCGCTGCTGTTCCGCCTAAGATCAACGATAAATTGGGTTCTCCCCCCACAGGAAAACGCAGCTCGGTTCCGACATTACGTAATTGCGCGGTAAAACGCTTACTACCATATACATCCAGTAGCTGTACAACAGGTAAATTTAACGAGCGCACTAATGCATCACTAACACTCACGGGACCATTGAAACCGCTATCAAAGTTACCGGGGCGGTAATCATTAAATCGACGCGGTACATCTTGCAAAAGTGACTCTGCATGGATCAACCCATCATCCATTGCCAAGGCATATAAAAAAGGTTTGAGTGTGGAGCCCGGTGAACGCCACGCGCTGATCATATCGACATGACCAAAGCGACTATCATCCTGAAAATCAATCGACCCGATATACGCTTTCACGCTCATATCCGTGTGATCAACCACCAGCAATCCTAAAGAAGTTTGCTTAGGTAATTGGTTTTTCCAGTTCATCGCCATATCTTCAAGCTGCTTTTGCAGGCTTGCATCAATGGTTGTCTCCACGATGGATTCTTGGGAATCTTTAACCATCCGACGCGCCAGCAATGGCGCTAAATGCGGATTTTTACGTGGCGCAAGCCAGATTTGCTCTTGCTTAATTTCATTGACTTTTTCAGGCGACCATACTTGATATTCTGCAAGTCTATCGAGCACTTTATCCCGCGCTACTTGTGCTCGTTCTGGGTATCTATCGGGTCTTAAGCGACTCGGAGCTTGAGGTAAAACAGCAAACAGTGCCGCTTCACTCGCCGTTAATTTTGCTGGGGATTTATTTAAGTATACCCAGCTAGCAGCACCAATACCTTCAATCGTGCCCCCATAAGGCGCACGGTTAAGATACATTTCGAGGATTTCATCTTTGGAATAGTGATATTCCAGTTGTGCGGTACGCCATAACTGCTTAAGTTTGCCGCCAAAAGTACGTTCATGAGGGTCAATCAGCCTTGCTACCTGCATCGATATCGTGCTGCCCCCAGAAACAATGCGCCCTGAGCTCACTAACTGCCCCGCAGCACGCATAAGTGAAAATGGATTAACACCCGGATGCTGATAGAAATGGCGATCTTCATAAGTTAATAACGCGTCAATATACTCAGGCGAGACCTCATCCAGTTTCACGGGGAAACGCCAAATACCGTCTTTATCGGCAAAGCGCCATAACGGAGTCCCATCCCCCGCGACAACCGTGCGTGCCATCTCAATCTGCTTGATTGGCAGCGGCCAAATTTTATCTGCGGCTAAAAAGGCCAGTGGCAATACCACGACCAAAACCAGTAGCGTCCATCCAATGCGACGTAGCCATCTCTTCATTCGTCAATATACCGAGAGTTATTATTTGTTTTTATGATACTAAAAAAAGAGGGAAACACACGCTTCCCTCTTTATCTTCATCTAAATCAATAGCGATATTAATTCAATGTCAATTAACGAACCACTTCCAACTGACCATCGGAGTAACCCGTTGCACGCCACTCTGGCACATACATGGATTCCACCTGTGGTACTGGTTTGTTATATACACCCGGCGTTACCGCGCGAGCTAAGTAAACCAGTGTTGTTGGACGATATTGTTGAACTTCTACTGCCGCAACAAAACGGTCATCACGGTATTCCATGTGACGAATTTGCGACTGCTGCATATCATCAATCATCTCTTGCAGATTTGGCGCAGATTCACTGAGATTCGCGCTGCTATTGGCTAAGTTTTGGTTTTCCAACTCTAAGCCCGCAGGTAATAAATCCACCACCAGTGCATCAGGGACAGTTTGGTTGGCATTCACTTCCAACTTCACCACCACCATTTCGCCGCTTCTTAATCTATCGATTGAAATACGGTTGCCTTTCATATCGTAGTAACTGCGTTTGATATCCAGCACATTTGAGTATGGCTTCGGTGAACGCATCGGATAACCGACAACATTCAAGCGAGTATACAGTGTGCTTGTACCGCTGTTTTCAACACTATAACCATTTACTAGCTGTTGTTTAGTTAAGAACTCACTTACTGGTTTATCTGAAACCAATGGTGGCTCTTGACCATTGACTAGCGCTTTCCATGGTGTTTCTGTTTCATTAGCATAGAAACGACCGGCTAAGTACAGGGCATTGCTCTCTTGAGTTGAGAAATACTTCTGCGAAGTCAGGTTGTTAGATAGCGTTTGCAGTTTTTGGTCACGGGATTTTGGCATCAAGTTATATTCATTTAACAATGCCACGATCATCGCATCATCACGGATCGCTGAACCATAGTCACCAATGCTGCTGTAACGTGCGCTCTGTTTCTTCATACCATCAATAATGGCACTTTCACCACGTGCTTTATCACCCATCAGGTTTAATGCCACACCCAGTTGAACTAACGCTAAACCGCTGGTCGCATTGTTGGCTTGACCATAGATTTGACGCAGTGCTCCTAATGGCGCTTTCTGCTGAGTCGCTAACACTAAGCCCGCATAGGCTTGGATCGCAAAACGGGATGCGTCTGGCTGATCCGTGTACGGATAACTCACTTGGCTACCATCTTGTAAGTAGCTTAACAGGCGTGTATTCGCATTATTTAATGCACTTTGCGGTACAGAGAAACCACGCTGATTAGCTTTATTTAAGAAATCCGTCGCATAGGCGGTTAACCAATACTCTTCACGTCCCATTTTATCCCACAAGGAGAAGCTACCGTCGTCACGCTGCATGCTCAATAAATGAGGGATCCCTAACTCAATCGCTTTATGGCGATCCGCGTCAGTTTGTGAATTAATCCCCAGTTTTTGCAGTTCCGCTTGTGTAGAGAACAGTGACGGATACAGCCCACTCACGGTTTGTTCTAAGCAGCCGTATGGATACGCGAACAGCTCGCGAATATAGCGTGCAATTTGCAGTGGTGGACGACTCGTTAACAGAACTTGCCCTTCCAGCGTATCTTGCTGTAAATAAGCAAAATCATTGGTTGGTAATGACCAAATTTCACCCGGCTCAATCGCGGTAGCAAATGCCACAGTTTCAGCCGGTTGTGCTGGACGCACGCCCACTTTCCAACTGTTTTTGTACTCTTTCTCCGCTTCCCCTTCGACTTTCACGCCGTTAATGGTCATGGAGACTTCACCTTCACCAAAGCCATAATCAGCACTGACTGGCAGCGTCACTGTGGTACGCTTGCCCTTGGTCAGTTCGATATCACGGGTTGGTGCACCGTCTAATTTCACCATGCCCGACGCTTTAAATGTGACAGTCACATTCTGCGTATTGTCGGTCATGTTGGTAAGATCTAACGCGAAGTAAGATTTATCGCCCCCCGCCATAAAGCGCGGCATCGACATTTGCGTCACTAATGGTGCAGCAACCACTACTTTGCTGTCAGCATGACCAAAATCTTTTTGGTTCCACGCTTGCGCCATAAGGCGCAGCTCCCCATTAAAATCAGGGATAGCTAACGTAATTTCTCCTTCGCCATTTTTATCTAAGGCAACAGGTTGTGCTTGTTCTGCAATAATCTGCACTTCAGTTAATGGCTTCATACCACCACGCTCAAGTGCGGCATCTTCACCATCACCACCAAAGCGCAGGTTCGCTAACTTTCCTTGCCCTTCAATTAAGTGACCATACACATCGTATTGGTCAACGCTGTAGCGCTTACGACCAAAGAAAGCATCGTAAGGGTCTGGCGTTTTAAAATCCGTGATATTCAATACGCCAGTATCAACCGCAGAGAGCAATACATTCACTGTTTCAGGAAGTGGCTTGCCATCTTGAGAAGTGGCTTTGATCTTCACTTTCAGATCTTCATTTGGACGCATTTTTGTCGGTGCGTTCAGCGCCAATGCAATCTTACGATTTTCATCAGCTAGCGGCAGGTGTAATACCCCAACGGCGCGTTTAACAGTCGCCTCTTTGGAATCATCTCCTGGGCGAACAACCACCGCAGAGATATATAAATCATGGCGTGCCCACTCTTTATTCACCGGCACTTCCACATCTAACCCGCCAGCTGGGACATCAATTTCCTGCCACCATAATGGGGCACTGCTAGATTCAAGCAGAATATAACCTTTACCTGCTTTTGGCGCTTCGATGCGGACTTTGGCTTTTTCACCCGGTAAGTAAGCTGGTTTATTCAGACTGAGTTTCACTTGGTCAGGACGAACGGAACCGCTACCTCCGGTATTATCTTGCCACGAGAAGCCAGCCCAGAATTGAATGCTACTGACAAGCTCATTGTCAGGGTTAGTAATTTCTAAACGGAATGACCCCCAATCCACTGGGAATGAAATCTTAGCGGTGCCATCTTTCGCAATGGATATATTTTCATTCGCTATCACCAAATCTTTTTGGTCGTAGTTAGAGACCCAGCCGCCACTTTCTGACCAGCTCCAATAGTAATCACGACGCTCATACACTAAACGCGCCGTGAGGTTTTCAGCAGCCAGCTTGTGTCCAGCCATGTCTGACATGACAATTTCAAACTCAGCTAAAGAGTTTTCATCGACGTTATAACGTTTTGCGTAACGGTCAGTTCGGTAATCGTAGATCTCTTTTTTCTCGAATAACGGACGAATACCAACAAGTTTTTTCGCTGGCCAGATCGCTTGTTCAGCACGGCGAGTCACCGGACGACCGCCCGCCTCAAGTAAGCTAGCTTGCAGAACAGCGGTAATCGGGGAGCGTGTTGATTCCCAATTACTTTGTGGTAGGGAAATCACAGTTTCGCCACTGTTATTCAAGGTTAAATCAAACTCATCCAGCTTACGGGGTAAGCCTTCTTCATTAGTCGCACCGAACTCAAAACCTGGTAATTTCGCCACTGCTTCGCGGTTTGCTTTCAGTAATACTTGCCCTTGCAGCTGATTATCTGCTGCTGGTGCGCCATAGAGATAACGACCTTTAATATCAAATTCAACAGGCTGCGTGATTAATACAGGTTTTTCGCTGCCTGTAATATCCAGAGCCATACGCTCTGGCATAAAATCTTCAACGTTAAATTTGTAGTAACGTTGTGGAGACCCGTCACCTAAATCAAAACGCAGTGACCAGCCACCCGTTTCAGCATTTTTAGGGATCTCTAGCTGATACTGATACAGACCATCTTGTTTTTCATCGCCCTGCCACACAAAGCTTTTGTAGACTTGACCATCGGTCTTTAAGACATCCACTTTAACTGGTTGAGATTTCACAGGCTGACCATCGCCATCACGCAGTAAACCATTCACTAACAGTAATTCACCGGGACGATATAAATCACGAGGACCAAAAACAAAAAACTGTTTGGCATAACCGGAAGGACCCGAGATATCAAACTCAGACAAGTCTAACGCAGGCTGAGTCAGGTCAATCATACTGGTTTGCCCTTCGTGGGTTGCCAGCAATAATTTACCACCCGCTAGTTTATCTAGCTGAGCGTGACCGTCACCATCAGTAGTGCCCTTCGTCACTAACTGACCTTTTTCATCTAAAATACGTAGTTCGACGCCTTTGATTGCCGAACCTTTCGCTAATGATTGCGTGAAAATATCCACACGATCATGGTAGCTATGTAATGACACACCGATATCACTTAAGGTAAAGACTGTCGCTGGGAATTGATAACTGTAGCTACCCGCTTTTTGCATGATCGCCAAGTAGACGCCATCTTGTTGCAGCTCTTTGATGTCTTTCAATGGCAAGAGAATGGATTGGCGGGTATTTTTGTCTGGGTTTAAATCAAAGCGCCCAGTGTAGGCTAATTCAACTTTGTCGAGGAACTCATCGGAATACCAGTATTCATAATTGCTGCGGTATTGCCACATTGCGAGGAATTGCGGTAACTGCTTTTCATCAACACGGAAAAAGTTAACATCGATTTTATCCACGTTCAAAGCGATAACCGGTAAACCTTGTGCCACTTTACTTGGTAACAGCGACCCTTTACTCGCAAACCCAACGGTTGGAATAATCTGCGCAGTTTGGAATTTTTTCTCGAAACTGTTTGTAATGGTACGCTCGTTAACGGCTTTCACACCCGGATTAACGGAAAGGTTTAATTCTTTCGATGGCGGTAAATGACGGAAACGTAACTCCATTTGGTTATCAGACAGTTCCCAATCTCCATCCAGTTTGCCGGATTTCACATCCACCAGATTTAGGTACTGTCCAAAGTTTTGATTCGGTTGCAATGGCACCGAGAACGTCACCACCATGGCGCTCGCACCATCAAGTTGCAATTCTGAGGCATCCAAAATTTCCAGATCTTTCCCGGCATATTTTTTCACTAACTCTTCATTGGAAAGCTTAGGCGCTGCCTGTTTTTGTTCTGCAACAGGCGCCGTTTTAGTACTCGTTTCTGCCGCTGAGGTGGAGACATTACCCTCTTTTTTCGTGGTATCGTCAGTATTATCGCAGCCCGCTAATGCCATAACGGACGCTAAGGCTAATGCTACATAACGCTTTTTCGTTTTTAGACCCGCCAATGAAGTCCAACTTGATTGTTGTTTCATTACCGCCCCATCCCTTATTAAGTTAATTTATTATGTTAATGAAGCTCAAGAGCAGCTCTTGAACTTAAATACGTTGCGATGATTGAGCTTAGTGTGTAATCCGCAATAATAAGCATGCGCATTAATTGAATGCATAATTTAACAGAATGTAACACCAACACCTATCAGACAAAACGGAAAAAATGACATGAAAAAATAAAGACGCGGTAAAAGCCGCGTCTTTATTTTAGAGGAGGAAATTAGGTATTTTTGATGGGGATGCTGTCGCGTAAGAAGCTGCCTAGACGGCGCTGGTAAAAAGGTGCCACATGCTGGGTAATGAAGTGACTTAGCCCTTTTTCGTCTTCATTGACGACACAAAAATCAATAGACTCATCTTCGTCAATATATTCGCACGCGGTTGCACCAGCTTCTTGAATAATTTCATCGATATTTTCTGCGCCCGGAACAAATTCCAACGCTATCATCAAAATATCATCAAATTGTTCATCTTCCACTTCTTGAACCGAAACAATAAACGCGCGTCGTACGACTTTATGTTGTTTAAAAAACTCACTGAGCGCCGCTGTCAATTCTTCAGGTTCTTGTTCGAGAACGCTTAATTTTAATGAAGAACCTTCCGGCACCGTGAGTTCAGTAAACTGAACATCGGATTGCGAGTCTGTTGTTAGGTTTTGGGATTGTTGCGTCATTCAATATCCTCTACAACCAAAAATATTATCGTCTAAATTCAAAAACCATTCATGTTAAAGAAAAAATCGCAGGCTGCATTGACTGCACCACTGCGATTTCATTATAACGCGAATTATTTTGATTTTTTGAGAAGTAAGTTGGCTAATGTTCTCACACCAATACCGGTTGCCCCTTCTGCCCATAAACTCACTGGTGATTTACGGTAAGTTGCTGAACAATCGATATGTACCCAGTTTTGACGGTAGTTTTCAACAAAGTGAGACAGGAAGGCTGCCGCTGTACTTGCACCCGCCGTATGAGATGGTGCAGCGATGTTATTCAGATCAGCAAAACCAGAAGGTAATTGCTGACGATGGAATTCAGCTAATGGTAAACGCCAGAATAATTCAAACTCTTCGTCTGACGCTGACATTAACTCAGCCACTAATTTGTCATCAAAACTCAATACTGAGTGGTAGTCATTGCCGACTGCGGTTTTTGCTGCGCCTGTTAAGGTTGCTGCATCAATCAGTAAGGTTGGTTTATCGTTGCTTGCATCAATCAAGCCATCTGCCAGAACTAAGCGACCTTCCGCATCTGTATTCATGATTTCAACAGATTTACCATTACGATAACGGATAATATCCCCTAACTTGAAGGCATTACCACTCACCATGTTATCAGCAATACACAGGTATAATTTCACACGTTTGTTTAAACCACGAGTAATCGCAAGCGCTAACGAGCCAACCAATGTTGCCGCACCACCCATATCCGCTTTCATCGAGTTCATTGAAGAAGAAGGCTTAATGCTATAGCCTCCTGAATCGAAAGTAATCCCTTTACCCACTAAACAAGCAAACACTGGCGCTTTTTCGTCTTTGCCTGGGTTGTAGTCCAACGCCAGCAATACAGGAGGACGGCTAGATCCACGACCCACGGTATGAATACCCGTGTAACCTTGTTCTAATAGATCATCACCTTTAACAATGCGGTAGCTAATATCTTGAGCGCCCACTTTGCACATTAGGTCGATTGAACGTTGAGCGAGCTGCTCCGGTCCTAATTCTTCAGCAGGCGCATTGATGATGTCACGAACCCAATCAATCGTATTAATACGCTGTTCTAATTCTTTGCGATCCGCTTCTTGTAAAGCAGGCCACTCGATAGTTCTTGCCCCTTTTGGTGCGCGAAAACCCTGCCAAAATGCCCAACTTTTTTCTAAGTCCCAGCCTTCGCCAGTTAATGACACATTGCGAATACCTTGGCTATCTAATTTGCGACCAGCACTTTGTACTGCACACAGTTTGCCTGGGTGCTTAAGATGGATAGTCATGCCTTTATCGTTTGAACTTAATAGAGCGCCTTCGCCCCAGCATGGCGCTGCAGGTTCACATGTAATCATGACTGGCATAATTTGTTTGGTCATTATTTTTCTCACTTTATCCACTAAGTTAATTATTGCGGGTCTTGAATTTAGCAGACCATTAAATTTAGCTTATCACTTTCTGCTATAAATCTTTGCTAATTCACCAACTATACCCTAAAAATGGTCATAATATTGAGTTTAGTACCTATCGGATTAATAGGCTCTTTTGGACCATTTTATTTTCTAATAGGTCATATCACAGATGAAAAAAAACCGGATGCAATTTATTCATTGCTATCCGGCTTTATCCAACTATCTTATTCGTATTCATCCAGCCAGACTAACAAAATGGCTTCAAGGATTTTTTCGTTAGATTTTTGAGGGTCATCCTCAAAATCTTCTAAATCGCAGATCCATTGATGCATGTCGGTAAAACGCACGGTTTTTGGGTCTGTATCCGGATAAGCATCATAGAGCGCTTCACCGATTTCACGACTGTTTGTCCATTTTAGGCTCATAGCTAACTCATTCTCTAGCATGGTTAATCGTATACTTCGGAATATCGACAACCAGATCTTCATCCGCCACTAATGCTTGGCAGCTTAAACGGCTTTCCGGCTCTAGACCCCAAGCTTTGTCTAGCATGTCATCTTCGAGTTCACTGCTCTCTTCAAGTGAGTCGAATCCTTCACGCACGATGCAGTGACAAGTTGTACATGCACAGGACTTTTCGCAGGCGTGGTCAATTTCAATTCCATTGCGCAGTGCTACGTCTAAAATAGATTCGCCCTCTTGTGCTTCAACGACAGCACCTTCCGGACATAACGTACTATGAGGTAAAAAAACGATTTTAGGCATAATTATATCTCATCCACAGAATGGCCAGACAACGCCTGACGAATAGAAGCATCCATTCGGCGAGCGGCAAATTCTTGGGATTTCTTATCCAGTTGTTTAATTGCATTTTCAATAACAGTAGGGTCTGTGCCTTCTACTGCTTGGATTAACTCATTGACTGCATTATCAATTTCTAACTCTTCGGTTGGAGTCAGTAAATGTGCATCTTGCTCTAATGCAGTCGTTAAACTTTCAAGCACTCTTGCCGCTTCAACTTTTTGCTCCGCTAAGCGGCGCGCATTCAAATCCTCTTGCGCGTTAGTCATTGAATCTTTAATCATGGTTGAAATTTCAGTATCAGTTAAACCGTAAGAGGGTTTAACTTGAATCGATGCTGCTACACCCGTGGATTTCTCCATCGCACTCACGCTGAGTAAGCCATCTGCATCAACTTGGAATGTGACACGAATATGAGCCCCACCCGCTGCCATTGGCGGAATATCTCGCAGAGTAAAACGGGCTAATGACCGGCAGTCTGCCACCATTTCACGTTCACCTTGTACTACGTGAACGCTCATCGCGGTTTGCCCATCTTTAAAGGTTGTAAATTCTTGCGCGCGAGCCACAGGGATCGTGGTATTTCGTGGGATCACTTTTTCCACTAAGCCGCCCATCGTTTCCAAACCTAATGAAAGTGGGATGACATCTAATAGCAGCATTTCGCTATCAGGTTTATTACCCACTAAAATATCAGCTTGAATTGCAGCCCCAATTGCCACAACTTTATCTGGATCGATAGAGGTTAATGGCGTACGACCAAAAAATTCGCCCACTTTGTTACGAACTAATGGGACGCGAGTTGAACCGCCAACCATCACGACATTCAGAACATCACTGTTTTCCACTCCCGCATCTTTTAATGCACGGCGACATGCCATTAAGGTGCGCTTTACATGAGTTTCAATCAATGACTCAAAGGTTTCACGGCTGATGTTACCTTGCCAGTTTGGCAGTGTAATCGTTGCTGAATCAGCATCACTTAACGTGATTTTCGTTTCAGTGGCAATGTTCAATAGCTGGCGCGTTAAGTGGTGATCTCCCTGAACAGAAAGTCCCGCTTGCTGTGCAATCCATTGAGCTAGCACATGGTCAAAATCATCACCGCCTAAGGCTGTATCTCCACCGGTTGCTAACACTTCAAATACACCACGACTCAAGCGTAAAATTGATACATCAAAGGTACCGCCACCTAAATCATAAACCGCGATAACTCCTTCTTGGCCTGAGTCCAAACCATAAGCTATCGCAGCTGCTGTGGGTTCGTTTAATAAACGTAGAACATGTAATCCCGCTAAACGAGCAGCATCTTTCGTACCTTGGCGCTGCGCATCATCAAAATAAGCTGGAACAGTGATCACGACACCATCCATTTCTCCGCCAAGCGTTTGCTCTGCTCGCTTTGCTAGCGTTTTTAAAATATCAGCAGAAACTTGAATTGGATCGACTTGCCCGGCAGCCGTTTGGATAAAAGGCAAACCATTTTCGCTAGCTGTCAGCTGATAAGGTAAATTTGGATAACGAGCTTGAATATCAACCAATGAGCGCCCCATCATTCGTTTTACAGAAATGACAGTGTTCACTGGGTCTTGCTCAGAAAGTTGTTTTGCTTCCCAGCCGACAATACGATTATCCGTTTGATAGTTCACGATTGAAGGTAGCAGATAACGACCGTGTTCATCGGGTAACACCGCAGCTTCACCACTACGAACCGTCGCAATCAATGAATGTGTTGTACCAAGATCGATGCCCGCCGCCAATTTACGTTGGTGCGGTGCAGCGGTCATTCCCGGTTCACTTATTTGTAATAAAGACATAATCGTTTTCTCTTAAAAGTCGTCTAGTAACCGTTCTTCGAGTTGCTCAGCTTGTTGCTGTAACTTATCGAGAAAACGCAATTTTCGGACGGTATCAGCGGCTTTTTCCCACTGCATAGAGTCGAGTTCAGAGACCATCAAAGCGCTACGAGTCTGTTGCATTTGTTTGACGTTTTTCATAAAAACAGACAGCTGCTCAAGAGGTTGAGCACTGTTTTCGATGTTATCTAACTCTTCGCGTAATTCGAGTTGCTCCATCAAAAATGCGGTGTCATGTAAGGTATGTTGTTCGTTATTAATGTCATAACCTTGCAATAACAGCATATATTCCGCACGTTTTAGCGGATGACGAAGCGATTGATATGCCGCATTGATAGTTGCAGCATGCTGAAGTGCCTGCATTTTTTCCTGTTCTGAACAGGTAGCAAAGCGATCGGGGTGATATTGTCGCTGTAATTCTTGAAAGCGATGTGTGAGTTGCTCACTATCAATCGCATATTTAGGGGTTAACCCAAAGAGAGTAAAGTAATCCATAAGTGCTCAGTTTCTCGAACCGGGTACCAATGTCGCTAAGTTTTGCTAAAAATCATGTGGTTATTAGCGCTGCATTAGTTACATTGGTCAAAGTCATGCTCATTTAAAGACATTATACGTGAAAACTTTCACCGCATCCGCATTCACTGTTAACGTTAGGGTTATTAAATTTAAACCCTTCATTTAAGCCTTCTTTCACAAAATCCAGCTCAGTGCCGTCTAAATAAACCATGCTTTTGCCATCGACGATGACCTTAACACCCTTATCTTCAAAAACGGTGTCTTCTTCATTAATTACGTCAGCAAATTCAAGCACGTATGCCATTCCTGAGCAACCTGAAGTTCTTACACCTAAGCGCAAACCTTCGCCTTTACCACGATTTTTCAAGAACGATTGAATTCGTTGCGCTGCACTTTCTGTAAGAGAAATCGACATTGCAAACCTCACTTTAGAAACAAACAAGGCAGATGCTAGAAATTATTAGCATCCGCCTTCAAATCATCGGTACAACTCATTATATTTAAAGTTGCATAATAAATACATCTTTAATTAATTTGAGCTTATTTATCAGTAACTGAGCTATATATTTTGTTGTTAATATAATCTAAGAAATAGCTCTTACTTACTGATATTTATCTATTATTTGCTTTGGCGTTTGCTTTTATAATCAGCAATAGCAGCTTTAATTGCATCTTCAGCCAGAATTGAACAGTGAATTTTCACTGGTGGTAATTCTAACTCTTCAGCGATTGCTGTATTTTTGATTGACTCGGCTTCGTCTAAACTTTTGCCTTTCATCCACTCTGTAACCAGTGAACTTGATGCAATCGCAGAACCGCAACCATAAGTTTTAAAGCGTGCATCTTCGATAATACCATCATCATTGACTTTAATTTGCAATTTCATGACGTCACCACAAGCAGGTGCACCCACCATACCGCTACCCACGCTTGGGTCATTGTTATCAAATGAACCAACGTTACGTGGATTTTCATAATGATCGATAACTTTTTCGCTGTAAGCCATTCTTAAACTCCTAAAACTGTCTGATTAATGGTGAGACCATTCGATGCTGTTAAGATCCACGCCTGCTTTAAACATATCCCATAAAGGAGACAGCTCGCGTAAATGGCCGATTGCACCATGAATCTGTTTGATTGCATAGTCAATTTCTTCTTCTGTGGTAAAGCGACCTAAAGAGAAGCGAATTGAGCTATGAGCCAGTTCGTCATTCATACCTAAAGCACGCAGCACATAAGAAGGTTCTAAACTTGCAGATGTACAAGCGGAACCAGAGGAAACTGCTAGGTCTTTCAACGACATCATTAATGATTCACCTTCAACATAGTTGAAGCTGACGTTAAGAATGTGCGGCGCACCATTTTCTAAGTCACCGTTCAGGTAAACTTCTTCGATATCTTTGATACCGTTCCATAAACGTAAGCGTAACCCACGCAGACGTTCAGATTCTTGAGCCATTTCTTCTTTAGCGATGCGATACGCTTCGCCCATACCCACGATTTGGTGAACAGGTAATGTTCCTGAACGCATACCACGTTCATGACCACCGCCGTGTTGCTGCGCTTCTAAACGGATACGCGGTTTACGACGAACATACAGCGCGCCGATACCCATTGGTCCGTATAGTTTGTGAGCAGAGAATGACATTAAGTCAACTTTTAATGCTGACAAATCGATAGGTAATTTACCTACACTTTGTGTCGCATCCACATGGAATACGATACCGCGGCTGCGACATAATTCGCCAATTGCAGCAATATCCTGAACAATACCAATTTCGTTATTCACATGCATGATTGACACTAAAATAGTATCTTCACGCATTGCCGCTTCTAACTCTTTCAGGTCGATTAAGCCGTTGCTTTGAGGTGCTAAGTAAGTCACTTCAAAACCTTCGCGCTCTAATTGGCGGCATGTATCCAGAACAGCTTTGTGCTCTGTTTTACATGTGATGATGTGCTTGCCTTTCTTCTGATAAAATTGGGCTGCACCTTTGATAGCTAAGTTATCAGATTCTGTTGCACCTGATGTGAAAACGATTTCACGCGGATCCGCATTCACTAATTCAGCGATTTGATTACGTGCAATATCTACCGCTTCCTCAGCTTGCCAGCCGAAACGGTGTGAACGAGATGCTGGGTTACCAAAATTCCCATCCATTGTTAAACATTGCATCATTTTTTCAGCAACGCGTGGGTCAACTGGCGTTGTAGCTGAATAATCTAGATAAATCGGTAATTTCATTGCTCACATACTCCAAAGGACAAGACAACTTTGCCTTTAATTTTTTAATGACCCCAAGAGTGGAAACCGCTATAACTGGGCTTTTTCACTATTTGGTGATCGACTGCAATTTATAATCTATCTTTATGTTAGATACGAACTATTAGGCACGAATATTGATAATGGATTCTGGCGTAATGCCGTTTAGCATCGTTTTACGCTTTTCATTATCTTGCCTGTCAGCAACATCCATAACCTCTTGATTTTTAACTAATTCATCAAGGCTAATGCTACTGAGGAAACTTGTAATTCTGTCACTTAGGTCACGCCATAATGCGTGAGTTAAGCAACGGTCACCATTTTGACAACCTTCTTTATTACCCTGACAACGAGTCGCATCAACGGATTCATCAACCGCAGCAATTACTTCAGCAACAAAAATTTGGTCTGCGTCACGCCCAAGCAGATAACCACCACCAGGACCGCGCACACTAGAAACTAAATCGTTTTTACGTAAACGAGAGAAGAGTTGCTCAAGATAAGAGAGGGAAATTCCCTGACGTTCAGAAATGTCAGCTAAAGGTACTGGACCTGTCTGAGAATGTAACGCGACATCTAACATCGCAGTTACTGCGTAACGCCCTTTAGAAGTGAGTCTCATAACATAAATACTCCGTGGTAAAATATGCAATAATTGTGACATACTTGAGTAATTTGGTCAACTATTTACCTGACTAATTTACTCAAGTATTCTGTTCACTTTACCACAGCATTAACCTCATTTTTTCGCCCATTTTTCCATTGAAGTCAAAATGCCACGAAGAATATGCAACTCTTGAGTTTCTACATGGGCACGGGTAAATAAACGTCGTAGTTTATTCATAATTAACCCTGGGTGCGCCTTGCGAATAAAGCCGGATTCATTCAATACGCTTTCAAGATGAACGTAAAAACGCTCTAAATCTTCAGCAGGTGGGTATTCTACCTCATCATCCACTGATGTTTGCGTATTTTTTTCAGCAATTGCCAAATACGCCATGCGGATTTCGTAGCTGACCAACTGTACCGCCATCGCCAAGTTCAACGAACCATATTCAGGGTTAGTCGGAATATAAAGATGATAATTACATCTTTGCAATTCTTCGTTAGTTAAGCCGACTCTTTCACGACCAAAAACAATGGCAACGGGTGCATCTTTAGCTTGTTCAACCGATTTTACGCCACATTCACGAGGCTCAACCATTGGCCAAGAAAGCGTACGAGAACGTGCACTGGTGCCAATAACCAGTTTGCACCCTTCCAGCGCCTCATCGAGAGATTTCACGACTTTGGCATTACCGATAACATCACTCGCTCCCGCTGATAATGCGATAGAGTGAGAATCAGGTTCAACAAGTGGGTTGACTAAATAAAGGTTTGAAAGCCCCATTGTTTTCATTGCGCGGGCCGTTGAGCCCATATTGCCAGTGTGTGAGGTTTCAACAAGAACGATACGGATATTTTCTAGCATGGTTTATACATTATCATGAAAAATTAATCGCAAGAGTCTAACACAAAATTGCTTATTGTGACGAACATCTATATACTTTGCGTCTCTTGTTTTTCGTTCTTTAACATCCCAGTGGAAAATACCCATGCATCCGATGCTTAACATCGCCATACGTGCTGCACGTAAGGCTGGTAATTACATAGCTAAAAACTATGAAGACCCTCAGAATGTGACTGTAACCCAAAAGGGTTCTAACGATTTCGTCACTAACGTTGACCGAGACGCTGAACAAATCATCGTTGATATTATTCGTAAATCTTACCCAGACCACACAATCATCACTGAAGAAAGTGGTGAATTATTAGGTAAAGATGATGATATTCAATGGGTAATCGATCCACTGGATGGCACCACCAATTTTACAAAACGTCTCCCTCACTTCTCAGTTTCTATCGCTGTACGCGTTAAAGGTCGTACAGAAGTTGCCGCTGTCTATGACCCAATGCGTAACGAATTATTTACTGCTGTACGCGGTCAAGGCGCTCAAATGAACGGCTACCGTTTACGTATGGCTGAGAAACGTGATCTTGAAGGCGCAGTTGTTGCAACTGGCTTCCCATTCAAACACAAACAACATGCACCTATCTACATGAATATCATGGGCAAAATGTTTGAACAGTGCGCTGATTTCCGTCGCACAGGTTCTGCTGCTCTGGATTTATGCTACGTGGCGGCGGGTCGTGTTGATGCTTACTTTGAAATCGGCTTAAAACCATGGGATTTCTTAGGTGGTGAGCTTATCATGCGTGAAGCAGGTGGGATCATGACTGACTTCGTTGGTGGTCATAACTATTTAGCATCAGGCAACTTAGTTGCAGGTAGCCCACGCGTTGTTCGCGATATTTTGGCTGCAATGAAAGATGAATTATCTGAAGCGTTAAAACGCTAATTCCCGCAGAATTCAAGACAGATAAAAAAGGCGCTAGGTTATAAACCTCAGCGCCTTTTTATCTTTCATAATGTTGTTTGTTACGCTTGAACACTCACTTTTGGGCGAATAAATAATGCAGGTACAGCCAACAGCGCCATCAAGTAAAATACAACACCATGTTGATCAGGCATGCGTTCATATATATAACCGACCATGATGGTAATCACCGCAAGCCCGCCTCCTGTTGCTAATGCCGAGTATGCACCTTGCAACGGAATGATTTCATTCTCTTTACGTGCACTGATAAAGCGCATCGCCGCTAAGTGACATACCGTAAACGTGCCGCTATGTAAAACTTGCACGATGATCAATACAGGTAGCGCAGTAAATGCCCCCATCATTCCCCACCGAATAATTCCACAAACTGCCGATAATAATAATAAATTTCGAGCGCTCCAGCGGCGGAATAAACGGTGACTCAACATAAATACAATAACTTCCGCCACCACACCCAGTGACCATAAATTTCCAATCACCAAATCTGAATAGCCGGCTTCCTTCCAAAACAAAGAAGCAAAACCATAATATGCGGCATGAGCGCCTTGTAATAATGTCACACAGATGAGAAACATCAGGACGTTTTTATCTGCAATCAGTTGTTTAAATGAGACCTTATTAGTGCCTTCTGTTTTAGCTACCCCTGCTGGCATAATGGCAGGTTTTAACATCGCTCCAAATAATAGTGCAGCACAACTAATCACAAGTGCGACCATAATTGAAGTATGTCCCCATACTCCCGCAAAATAGCCCATAGAAGATGAGCCAATAATAAAGGCGATGGAGCCCCAAACACGAATTTTGCCGTAGTCAAATGTGAATTGCTTCTGCCATGTTCCCGCTAATGAGTCCCCCAATGGCACCATCGGTGCAAAAAAGAGGTTAAACCCTATCATGACAAACATTAACCAAGCCCAGTGAGAGCCGAATGAAAATCCAATTGAAAAAATGAGGGAAAGTGCAGCCAGCAATCGCAAACCATTAATCAACTTCGACGGTTCTTTGACTTGAGGAGTAATAAACATTGCACCTAAAAAACGCGCCGCGAGCCCTATGCCAAGCAATAACCCGATCATTTCGGCATCAATACCCTCACCTTGCAGCCATACCGACCAAAATGGTAGGAAAATACTGTAGGCAAAAAAGTAGGTAAAATAATCAATCGCTAACCAGCGCGTTGATGGGATAACCATCACTCCTCCCTTTTTTCAATGCAAAAAACCCGCTTTTACACGATGTAGAAGCGGGTTTAGATAACTAATCAGTTTAAATTATGCGTAAACTGGGTATTTTTTACAGATAGCTAATACTTTCTGTTTAACGGCTTCAATGGTCGCTTCGTCATTGAGGTTGTCCAGAATATCACACATCCAGCCAGCTAGCTCGCGAGCATCTGCTTCATTGAAGCCACGACGTGTAATTGCAGGAGAACCAATACGAACACCAGAAGTTACAAATGGGCTCTTCGGATCGTTAGGTACGCTGTTTTTGTTCACAGTGATATTTGCGCGACCCAATGCAGCATCCGCGTCTTTACCTGTGATGTCTTTGTCAACTAAGTCAACTAAGAACAGGTGGTTTTCAGTACCGCCAGAAACGACTTTAAAGCCGCGCTGTTGGAAAACTTCCACCATGGCTTTCGCATTTTTAGCGACTTGCTGTTGGTAAGTTTTAAACGCAGGCTCCATCGCTTCTTTCAGTGCTACCGCTTTACCCGCGATAACGTGCATCAGAGGACCACCTTGTGAACCTGGGAATACCGCAGAGTTCAGACGTTTATACAGATCTTCATCACCACCTTTAGCCAGGATCAAACCACCGCGTGGACCTGCTAAAGTTTTGTGTGTTGTCGTCGTGACGACATGAGCATGTGGAACTGGGTTAGGATACACCCCCGCAGCCACCAGACCCGCAACGTGAGCCATATCAACGAACAGATAAGCACCGATGCTATCAGCGATTTCACGCATTTTTGCCCAATCAACCACACCAGAATACGCGGAGAAACCGCCGATGATCATTTTTGGTTGGTGTTTTTTCGCTTGTGCAGCGATATCGTCGTAATCAATTTTACCGCTTTCATCGATACCATAAGGAACGATGTTATACAGCTTACCGGAGAAGTTGACTGGAGAACCATGAGTTAAGTGACCACCGTGCGCAAGGTTCATACCTAATACAGTGTCGCCTGGTTGCAGAAGTGCCATATAGACAGCCGCGTTAGCTTGTGAACCTGAGTGTGGCTGTACGTTTGCGTAATCAGCACCAAATAACTCTTTCGCACGGTCGATAGCTAATTGCTCAACAACGTCAACAAATTCACAACCACCGTAATAACGTTTAGTTGGGTAACCTTCCGCATATTTATTGGTCAGCTGAGAGCCTTGAGCTTGCATAACTCGTGGGCTGGTGTAGTTTTCAGAAGCAATTAATTCAATGTGTTCTTCTTGACGTTGTACTTCTTTTTCCATTGCTTCCCACAGTTGTGGGTCGTAATCTGCAATATTCATTTCACGCTTTAACATTCGCTTCTCCTGCCTCAGCAATTCAATAAGGTAACAATCAATTCAACTTAATGACTGACAGTGTAAACTCTTTTTCGCCATTGAGATAGCCCCTAAGAAAAAATATACGCAAACGATTGCATTAATTTTTTTGCTTTCAGATAGCCTTAAACAACACAAAATATAATAGTGCATATTTCAATAATACCGAGATGAATATCTAACTTTGCAAGCGACCTCTAACTTTGCAGTGAATTCCCTCACTTTTTGACACGTTAATTATTTACATTTACCGTTAAATATTATAAGTTGCATATAAAATACATGTTTGTAAATTCATAAAATCATGAAAATAATTCAGGAGCACCTGTATGCTTGACCAACAAACTATCGCCACAATTAAATCCACTATCCCCGCTATCGCTGCAACGGGTCCTAAGCTAACCGCTCACTTTTATGACCGGATGTTCAAACAACATCCAGAACTGAAAGATATTTTTAATATGACTCACCAAAAAAATGGGGATCAGCGTGAAGCTTTATTCAACGCCATTTGTGCGTATGCTGTGCATATTGAAACCCCTGAAGCCCTGATTGGCGCGGTGGAAAAAATTGCTCAGAAGCATGTCAGCTTAAATATCAAACCTGAACACTACCCCATTGTTGGTGAAAATTTGTTAGCTGCAATTGATGAGCTACTTAGCCCAGGTCAGGAAGTCTTAGATGCATGGGGCAGAGCTTACGGTGTACTCGCTGATATTTTTATTAATCGTGAAAATGCGATTTATCATGAGAATGCTGAAAAAGTAGGTGGTTGGGAAGGTTTAAGAGAATTTAGAGTGACTAAAAAGCAGCCACAAAGCACAGTCATCACTAGTTTTGAATTCACACCTGTTGATGGAAACCCCGTTGCTGACTACCGCCCAGGACAATACATTACCGTCTATCTGAACGAAAATAGCTTTGAAAATCAAGAAATTCGTCAGTACTCGCTCACTAGCGCACCAAACGGCAAGACCTACCGTATAGCGGTCAAACGTGAAGAGCAAGGCACAGTATCAGGCTTTTTACACCAACATCTCAATGAAGGTGATATCGTTCGCTTAGCGCCACCTTGCGGCGACTTTTTCCTTGATGTCGATCCACAAACACCAGTCACACTGATTTCTGCAGGTGTGGGGTTAACCCCAATGCTCAGCATGCTTAACCATCTCACACATCAACAACATCCAGCACCAATCAATTGGCTGCATGCTGCTGAGAATGGTGATGTTCACGCATTTGATCAAGAAGTTAGCAATCTAATGGCACAGCATGAGCAAGGTCATTCGGCAGTTTGGTTCAACCAGCCAACGCAACAAGATCAGTTGGGTACAGACTATCAATACCGCGGATTACTGGATTTAGCACAAGTGAAAAACAAAGTGCTTCAGCCGAATATGCAATTCTACTTCTGCGGACCTGTCGGCTTTATGCAACATGTCGGAAAACAGCTGATTGAGATGGGCGTTACTGCTGATAGCATTCATTATGAGTGTTTCGGTCCTCATAAGGTATTGCCACTGAATTAATGAAAGTTATTCATTATAGTGAATTGTTTTTTAAGACTTTAATTTAAATTATTTTTCATTTTGCGGTAACGGACTCGCATATAAATATATTGTCATCCCAAGTAGGATATATTTATTCCGTTACCGCACTTTTCACTCAAATAACTAAGCTTGAATGGTTCAAGTTAGCAAATTAACTGAAATCGTTAAATCGCTTCTTCATCCTGTTCTCCCGTACGAATACGGATCACTCGAGCGACGTCATACACAAAAATCTTACCATCACCAATTTTGCCAGTCTGCGCTGTCTGCATGATGGTTTCGACACAGCTTTCAACGATATCGTCAGGCACCACAATCTCGATTTTTACTTTAGGTAAAAAATCGACCATATATTCTGCACCACGATAAAGTTCCGTGTGACCTTTTTGACGACCGAAGCCTTTCACTTCGGTTACGGTCATGCCAGTGATCCCCACTTCGGCTAAAGCCTCGCGTACATCATCAAGTTTAAATGGCTTTATAATTGCATCAATTTTTTTCATATTCAGTCCCTGTTATGACCAGTTTTTCCGGCCAAAACCTGAGGTAATCGGATAACGACGATCTTTACCGAAATTACGCATTGTGATCCGTGGTCCAACAGGAGCCTGACGGCGTTTATATTCGTTAATATCGACAAGACGCACAACTTTGCGAACGATTTCTCTATCAAATCCGAGCTTAATAAGATCAGCCACAGATAAATCTTTTTCTACATAACCGTCTAAGATAGCATCTAACACATCGTAAGGTGGTAAGCTATCTTGGTCCAACTGACCTGGCGCGAGTTCCGCTGAAGGTGGTCTATCAATCACGCGCTGCGGAATTGCCGGCGATATTGTATTACGATATTTAGCCAGTTCAAAGACCAGTGTTTTCGGTACATCTTTTAGGACATCAAAGCCACCTGCCATATCACCATATAGCGTTGAGTACCCTACTGCTGACTCACTTTTATTGCTGGTTGTCAGCACTAAGCGGCGGCGTTTATTGGACATCGCCATTAAAATAACGGCGCGGCAACGAGCTTGTAAGTTTTCTTCGGTAGTATCCGGTTGAGTTCCCTCAAACATCGGTTGTAATTGAGCCATAAAAGCATCAAACATCGGCTCAATAGACACAATATCAAACTCAACACCTAACAATTCAGCCTGCTCTTTCGCATCATGAATGCTCATTTCTGACGTATAACGAAATGGCATCATCACGGCTTGAACACGATCTTTCCCAATAGCATCTGCCGCAATCGCCACGGTTAATCCTGAATCAATCCCACCAGATAGTCCTAAAATCGCCCCATTGAAGCCATTTTTATTGATGTAATCGCGAGTGGCTAAGACTAATGCTTGATATACCTGCGCGATTTGAGACGCTTCAGGCTGTTTCGGCTGCTCAGTCACTAATTTCACATCTTCAAAGGTGACTGTCGCCACTTGCTCTGCAAATTCAACCATTTGATAGACTTGCTTGCCTTTGTTTGCCAGCACTTTCGAGCCACCATCAAATACGAGTTCGTCTTGTCCACCCACTTGGTTAAGATAAACAATCGGCAAACCGGTACGCTGAGCATGCTCCACCAGCAGATCACTACGAATATGTTCTTTATTCAGATCATATGGAGATGCATTGATAGTCAATACGAGGTCAGCACCCGCCCCTTTAACGGCATCAATGGGTTCGTCATACCAAATATCTTCACAAATCAGTAAACCGAGCTGATAACCTTTGAATTCCACCACGCACGTTTTTTCCGCCGCAGTAAAGTAACGAGGCTCATCAAAAACGCCGTAATTAGGCAGTTCTTGCTTAAAATAACGGGCTAATAGCTTGCCTTGGTAGAAAAATGATAATGCGTTATAAATTTCATTCTCTTCGTACCACGGATGTCCCACGATGATCCCGCATTGACTGCTAGCTTGTTGTAAACGTTTTAATTGCGCAGTGCATCGCTCTTCAAAATCGTGGCGGAAGAGTAAATCTTCAGGGGAATACCCTGTCAGAGCCAGCTCAGAGAACATGACAATATCAGTATTTTTTCCCTGTTCTTCAACAGTTTGCAACATGCGTTCGCAGTTGCCTTCAATGTCACCAACTAGCCAGTTAAGTTGTGCCAGTGAGATATTAAGCTTACGGCTCATAACGTGTTTACTCTCCCTTAATCCTTTAGGCTATAAAGGTTTTATTCTTTAAAATCATTCGCTTCTAAATCGTGACGCCCGAGTAGTTTATAAAACTCGGTACGGTTGCGTCCCGCCATACGTGCAGCTTGGGTCACGTTGCCTTTTGTCATCTGCAATAACTTACGCAGATAATTCAATTCAAATTGGTTACGCGCTTCTACAAAGGTCGGTAACGCCGTATTCTCCCCTTCTAATGCTTGGCTAACCAAGGCTTCACTAATTACTGGGGATGTTGTTAATGCAACACATTGCTCAATCACGTTGACTAATTGACGCACATTTCCGGGCCAACTTGCAGTGATCAAACACTTCATCGCATCACTCGAAAAGCTGCGCACAAAAGGCTTATGCCGGTTCGCAGCTTCACGTAATAAATGATTTGCTAATAATGGAATATCTTCAGCGCGTTCATTTAATGCAGGGATCCGTAAGTTCACCACATTCAAGCGATAATAGAGATCTTCACGAAACTCATTTTTTTCCATTGCTTTAGGTAAGTTACGGTGAGTAGCAGAAATGATCCGCACATCAATATCTAAATCTCGGTTACTTCCCAAAGGGCGTACTTTTCGCTCCTGCAAAACACGCAGTAATTTCACTTGAAGTGGCATTGGCATATCACCAATCTCATCTAAAAAGAGCGTACCGCCGCTGGCTGCAAAAAATAGCCCTTCACGGCTACTCACCGCTCCCGTAAATGCGCCTTTAGCATGTCCAAACAGTTCAGATTCAAGTAATTGTTCAGGCAGCGCACCACAGTTAATCGCAATAAACGGCTTATGAGCACGAGGGCTCACCTTGTGAATAGCTTGCGCTAATACTTCTTTACCTGTACCACTTTGCCCATTGATGAGCACACTGACATCAGACTGAGCCACCATGTGAGCCTGCTCAAGCAGACGGATCATGAGTGGGCTGCGAGTCACAATACCCGAGTTCCACTCTACATCACTTATTGGCGTTGATGACAACGCTAGCGCTTCATCAATGGCTTTGTAGAGTGCGTCTTTATCAACAGGTTTCGTTAAGAAACTAAATACACCGCGTTGAGTCGCTGCCACTGCATCGGGAATCGAGCCATGAGCGGTTAAGATAATCACAGGAAGGTTGGGATGGGCTTTTTGCACTTCATCAAACAGTGCCATACCATCCATCTCGTCCATGCGTAAATCGCTAATGACTAAGTCAATTTTTTCTTTTTGCAGTAATTTTAGCGCTTCAGGTCCGCTTTCTGCTGTTGAGACTTTAAATCCTTCACTACTTAGACGCATTCCAAGCAATTTTAACAGGCTGGGATCATCATCCACCAAAAGTAAGTTAGCTGACTTACGGCTGGTCATTGTGTTTTATTCTCCGAGGAATTCTGTTCGGTAGGTGCTGGCGTTGTCTCCGCGGGGGCAGAGACAGCCGCTTCATCTTCTTTTTCGGCTTCATTCGCATTTTTTTTGCGTGAAGAGAGCTGACGTTCGATATCCGTCAGGTTTTCTAACTTGCGGGAGGTATTATCAAGCTCGAAACGTAGC
Source organism: Providencia alcalifaciens DSM 30120 (assembly GCF_000173415.1). GTDB lineage: Bacteria > Pseudomonadota > Gammaproteobacteria > Enterobacterales > Enterobacteriaceae > Providencia > Providencia alcalifaciens. Next base: position 59,787 of record NZ_ABXW01000045.1, read on the forward strand.
TTAGCGTTATCTTCTTTTAGACGGTCAAGTTTTCCATCCATCTCTTGCTGCATACGCTTATACCGCGCGTTCGCATCCGCTAGATTAATCTGTTGAACCTGCTGTTCACGCCATAATTGCAGCAATGGCCGAATAGGCGTTGGGAAACTCAAGCTATAGGTATTAATGCTATCCAACATCTGGCGACGTTCAGCAATGGTGGGTTCCGCGGAACCTAATAGAATATTTTTCGTGAATGAAGTTGACCAATTATTCACCTCTATTTTTGCCGCTTCTGCGCGTGCTTTATCGGCATCCATTCTGTCTACACAACCCATCATTCGTAACCAATAGAGGGCATTTTCCTGCGAGGTAGGCTCTTGGTTTTCCCAGATGGATTCGCAAGAAGCGTAGCGATAATCCGTTGTTTTCACTTCAGGGATCACCACTTTCGCTAAGGTGTCTAATGGAGATTGTCCGTTCTTCGCAACACAGCCAGTTAAAATAAGTGAGAATAAAAGCATTCCCAAAGGCGTTCCGACGCGGGAAGGCTTAACACAGCTCCCACGGCGAATTGAGGTTAATTTTGTCTTCAACAATATTGTATTACACAATACTGCCAAGAAATCTGTAGACCTGTTTTGCATTATTATTCATTCTCTGCGGTTAAAGGCAGTTCAATTCGGAAGCAAACATCTGCTGATTTATGCGGCACTAATGATAACTCACCGCCCATTTGCTTAATACAATCTTGCGCAATGCTCAGCCCTAATCCACTTCCTTTGACAGCTCCTTTTCTTTGGAGGCTGCCTTGGTAGAAAGGTTCAAAAATCATATTCTGCTCAGATTCAGGAATAGGCGTGCCAGTATTGGCAACTTCAATGAGTAATTTATTTCCCGTTCTGCGGCTTGAAATCCAAATATTACCTGATTCGCCACCATAGTGCACCGCATTGGAGTAGATATTATCAATAACCCTTCCGAGTAAGGTTGGTTCCGCAAGGCAACTTTCTACTTTTAAGCGGACTTCTGTCGTAATATTTTTTGCTCTCGCAGGTAAATTATGCGCATTAACAATGTCTTTTATCAGCTTTTTCAAGTCCACCTGCTGGGCAACTGGCGGTTCATCAACGAGTTTTCGATTATAGTCAAGAAGCTGTTCAATAAGTTGCTGAAGATGCTTGCTGCTTTGATCCAGAATTTCCACAACCTCTTTTTGCGAACTGGTTAAAGGTCCCGCCACCTCGTCAGCCAATAACTCAGTCCCTTCGCGCATACTGGCTAGAGGCGTTTTCAATTCATGGGAAATATGGCGTAAAAATTCATGGCGCTGCGACTCTAACCACGCAAGGCGTTCGCTTAACCAAATAATACGTTGAGCAATGATTCGTAGCTCTCTTGGACCCTTAAAGCGGTCGGTATCATTCTCAAGTGTCAGCCCAGTCCCTAAACGGTTAATCATTCGCTCAATGATTTTAACCGGACCGATGATCATACGAGTAAATAATGTGACCAATAATGCACTCAGTAAAAAAAGCAGCAGAGTTTGCCAACCAAATAGCTGCCCTTTGCTAGCAATGGCTTTTTGGAGTTGTTCACCACGGCTGAAGATCACTTCGCGAGTCTGCTGTACAACCGCAGTATTTTGCGCAGAAAATTGCTCTAAAACTTTAGTGGTTGATTCTGTCGGTTCATTATTTTCACAACTAATCGCAGTGAGCTTCTGTAAGCCAGCTGATAATCCAAGTAGCTCAGGTGTTTCAGGCAAGATTGTTTTCTGACGCTCAAGCATTTGTTCATAGTCAGCAAATTGTTTTTGGTATTGTGTCTGCAATGCTTTGTCCTGCAACACGCAATATTGACGATAACTACGTTCCATTTCGAGCGCAAGGCTACTCATCGCTTCACTGCGCCGCGCATCAAGTAATGTGGTTTTATTAATTTCTGCCGCTTGATTACTCAGTTGTTCTAAGCTCTGGTAGGCTTGATAAGCCAATACCAGCAATGGCAAAAGTACCAGCCAAAATGCCATAACCACTAACTGCCGCAATGAGCGCGGGAAAAGGCGCAATTTACTCAACGCATTCATCTCATACCTATTTATATGTAATTCAATGTTAGCAGAACTCCGCTTAATGCGAAAAGCGCTGTTTGCATTGATGATTGCCAAACGAGTGTACAGATAGATAGCAATGAACATGCCAAGAAGTTGCATGAAATGTGAATAATTTCAGATAAATAGATTAAATATATAAGGATTAAAACACGTCAATAGATAAACATGAGTTTGAAGAGATCGAGGCGCTAGAAATGGGAAGGCGGAGGAAAGAATTGCGTCTTTCCTCCGCCAGCGATGTTCGACATTGACTATAAATGTCTGATTTTTTTATATGATTATGTCTTTCATTAAAGATAATCATATAGGTGGTGCCTCACTCAACGTGTCGCCCTGTGTTTGATAAAGCTCGAAAGCGAATATCGATGATATTGGACGGTAGGCACCTTACTTTGGCGTCATTCGGGTTTTATGTGGTATGTTCCCAATTGCTTGAATCTCTACAAGCTTGGACCTACATAAGCAGTTGAATGAGCAACTGATTGATATTATGCACAACCCGTGCCAACTTTTCAAACCATTTTTTAATCTTCTGTTTTTATTGCGTTTTTATTTTTTTATCTATTCATACTTTCTCTGACTCACTGTGAAGGATGAAAATTTCTCGTTATCTCCTACCGATCTGTCTCCAATTCAAGACAGTGAATACCCTGATTTTTAAAATCATTATTTATCAATGGGATAAATGTCTCCTTTTGGCGACAGCGTCAATCGCTGTTTGTCGCTAATTTTAGACATCGTTATTTGATTTAACTGAATGCTGGTTTGAGAGCCAGATGAACAACAACGACATCATTTTTATACCAATCAAGTTAATTTATGATTTTGAAGGTTTTTCCTATTCCAACAATACTTCACATATCCACTCAACATTCTGCCCATCAACATCCGGAGATTATATGTCTTTACCCTCATCTCAACCTTTATCACATTTAGAACCCGGTATTCGCTTACTCCATAAGTCAGTCGGTTTTATCTTTCAAGCTGCGTTACGTGCAGCTATAAAACTCAAACTTGCTGAACACCTACAAGACGGCCCCCAAACCGCTAAGCAAATTGCACAAAAAATAGAAGCTAATGCCACAATGATCCATAAAATATTACGGTTACTCGCGACACAAAACATTTTTACTGCTGTCGATAAACATCAATTTGCCATGACACCGGAGGCTGAGTTTCTCTTAGCCGATCACCCTCACTCTCTCCATAAGGCTGTGCTAATGTTAACCGACAAAACGCTTTGGGAGCCCTCTTTACACGTTGCCGAAATGACGCTTGGAGAACCGATTTTTAAACGTATTTTTGGAGAGAGCTTTTTTGAGTATTGGGAAAGAAATGCCAACCTTCCCCATAATTTTCACGATGGAATGGCCTCATTTTCTACCCTAGAAAATCCATTTATCACCGCAAAATACCCTTTCCCAGAAAATAGTCTGATTGCCGATATTGGCGGGGGGACTGGCGGTTTACTTCTTGGAGTATTAGACGCTAATCCAAAAACCGAAGGCGTTCTCTTTGACATGAAAGCAGTAACTGATAAACATATCCTGCATAAGCTAAATGATGATAGCCGCTGGAAAATAGAGAATGGATCTTTCTTTGAAAAAGTCCCGAGTGCTGATTTTTATTTACTGAAATCTATTTGCCGAGACTGGGATGATGATCATCTAATTCAAATACTGACCACTATTCGCCAGTCGATGACCAAAACATCAAAAGTGTTGTTAATCGATATTCATCTTAACCACGATAATCAGCCAAATTTTGGTAAAAATCTTGGTCTACTTTGTTCCCACTTGATCATTGGTGCCGATGAGCGTACCCAAGAAGAACTGGAGATACTATTGCAGCAGGCTGGCTTAAAAACCACGAATATCCTCAAAACTGACTGTGACTTATCCATTTTAGAAGCGCAAATTGGCTAATTGTATTCCCCACTCGCTTTTGCTGTATTTTAGTGGCGAGTGTATTGTCCTTAAGCAAATGCTGTTTTTTTCCGAGGGAAAACACCGTATTCGACCAAATAAAATATTGCCATCCCATTTATTATCGCTATGATCCTGCGCGTTTCATTTCTGATGTACGTCAGAATTTTATGTTATTCCGCTAGCTTATCCATCCCTATATTGATATAAGACTGGCAAATGGTCTCCTACTTACTCTCGATATTACAATGATAAAAATAGCCCTTATTGATGACCATATTGTTGTTCGCTCCGGTTTTGCTCAATTACTAACGTTAGAACCTGACATTAGTATCGTGGGGCAATATGCGAGTGCACAAGAAGCATGGCCGCACCTAATTAGCCTCGATATTGACGTGGCAATTATGGATATTTCAATGCCCGATGAGAGCGGTTTACAACTGCTAACTCGCTTACGTAAAAAAAAGCCCGATTTTCGTACCATAATTTTAAGTATCTATGATACTCCTGCCTTTGTACAAAGTGCACTAGATGCAGGTGCCAGTGCCTATCTCACCAAATGCTGCGGACCCGAAGAGTTAGTGCAAGCGGTTCGCTCAGTATACCAAGGTGGATGCTACTTATGCGCCGATGCCATGCGCGCATTACGCCAAACACCCCAACAGAAACAAGGCATTCAAGAACTGACCAACCGTGAGCGCGAAGTTTTTAACTTGCTGGTCGCAGGGCTCAGCGTAAAAGTGATTGCAGAACAATTAAACCTGAGCCATAAAACAGTGCATGTACACCGTGCCAATGTTCTTGGCAAATTACAATGTGAAAGCACTATTGATTTAGTGCATTACGCGTTAGAACACAACATCATTTCTAGGTAGTCTGATTTCTGCGAATCCCATCAAGGTAAATAATCATGAACAAAGCGGCTCGTTTAGGATTACAGTCTCTATTCCTATTATTTACCTACTCGCTGATTTGGGTGGGATTATGGATTATTGGTTTTTATCTCAGCCAAAATAGCTTTCAAGCGACGTTATTTCTTCCCCAAGCCTTACGCTTAACCTTAATGATTTTATTATGGCGTCGCTACTGGCCAACTGTTTTACTTGCTGAAGGGCTACTCACTTACTGGCTCGCTGAAGAGCAATTAGTAACACAGCCTATTTTGTTATTATCGCCGCTATTAAGTTTGCTTGTTGCAATCGTTATCCAGAATATTTGGTGGCGATATACCCTTTACTGGCAACGACTTATTTTGCTACTAGCTGGCGTTGCCGCCAATAGTGTTCTGAGTGCCTTACTGTTCGGACTACTCTCCCAATACTCTATTAGCCAACTGTTTCTCACGACATTTACGGGTGGAATCTTGTTATCCCCCTTTGTATATCTGATTTATGAATATCTGCATGAACAGCATTACCATATGCTCCTCGACTACGGTACAACGGATAAACAATTACGTACTTCATTGATTATATGGTGTTTCCTTTTTTGTCTGGTCGGTTTAAGCGCCCAGATTTTCTTCGCCCCTGAAATTGAACAACTCATTGTTTTATTAGTTTTTATTCCCAATATTTTTATGGCTTATCGCTATGGCTGGCAAGGTGGTGTGCTGTCCGCACTGTTAGGCAGTTTAATCATCACGTTTGCCAGACAATTCCATGGGGCGTTTGTTGATCTTCAAGAGCTCCAACTTTTTTTAAGCTCTCAAGCTTTAATTGGCATTGGGCTCGGGATTGCTATCAGCCGCCAAAAACAGCTATCCAGCAACTTGCAACGTTATCGCCAGCGGTTAGAGCAAGAACTTCATGCACGTCGCGACCTGATGCGCCAACTGGTTCACACTGAAGAAGATGTAAAAAAAGATATCGCCCGTGAGCTCCATGATGAAATTGGGCAGAACATTACCGCCATTCAGATCCAATCAATGCTAGTGAAAAAAACAGCGACCAACGATCTGAGCTATAACGCGGCGAGTCAAATCAATGAGCTTGCACTACAAATTCACCAAGCTACCCGTCATCTATTACGTCAATTGCGCCCCCCAGTGCTAGATGAAATGTCCCTCGAAAATGCCCTCACTCATTTAATCGGTGAATTCGCGTTTGAAGAAAATAATATTCAATGTGACTTTCATTATGGACTAACCGAAACCCCAGCCAACGACACGGTACTGTTCACCCTTTATCGTCTGGTTCAGGAACTGCTGAATAACATTAGCAAACATGCGAAAGCCACAAAAATCCACATTACGCTCAATCAGCAAGGTGACTCGATACAGCTCATGGTGGATGATAATGGCGTAGGCATTCCTTTTAGCAAACGTACATCAGGCTTCGGTTTACGAGGAATTGAAGAGCGAGTTCGCGCCTTAGGCGGGGATTGGACACTGACAACCAAAAATGGCACCAAAATAATTGTTAACTTGCCCACATTTTGAAATGAAATAGTGAAAAACTAGGAATATTTCCTAGCCTCCTAATACCTTATCTCATCCTTTTATTTAAAAACTTCATTACATTCTGCCAAACGGGAGAAACTCTATCATGACAGGTAAAAGCAAACTGGGTTTAGACAGCAATTACCGTTTTTGGCGTCGCCGCTTGATGTTTTCTATGATCATCGGTTATGCCGCTTTTTACCTAACTCGTAAAAGCTTTAATTTTGTTATGCCGGTCATGCAAGTTGAGCTGTTTTTAGACAAAAGTGATATTGGTTGGATCGCCTCCGCATTTTACCTTGCTTATGGTTTATCCAAGTTTATATCCGGTATTTTCCACGACATTACAGGCTACCGTTGGTTTATGGGGGTAGGTTTAGTCATGACGGGGATCCTCAATATCATTTTTGCCTACTGTTTATCGTTTCCTGCATTGCTGGTTGTTTGGACACTAAACGGGTTTTTCCAAGGCTGGGGTTGGCCACCTTGTGCGCGCATTCTAACCCATTGGTATTCGCGCAATGAACGCGGTTTTTGGTGGGGACTGTGGAATATCTCTATCAACCTTGGTGGAATGGCACTGCCACTGTTAACCGCGTTACTCGCAACCCATTATAGCTGGCAAATGGCGTTAATCGTTCCGGGCATTATTGGTGTGATTTTAGGTTTATGGCTATGTCGCCAGCTTAGAGGAACGCCAAAAGAAGAACATTTACCCACAGTCGGGCAATGGCGACATGATGCATTAGAGTTACGCCAAGAGCAGCTTTCTCCACCCCAATCAATGTGGGTGATCTTAAAACAAACCATTGTGTTTAACCCGATGATTTGGCTGCTTGGTTTCACCTACATATTGGTTTATCTCATCCGTATTGGGATAAACGATTGGGGTAATTTATGGCTAACCGAAACACACGGAAGTAATTTATTAAGTGCCAATGCCACACTCGCCCTATTTGAATTGGGTGGCTTGCTGGGGGCACTTTGCGCAGGTTGGGGTTCTGACCTTCTCTTTAGAGGACAACGTGCGCCGATGATTTTGTTATTTTCCTTAGGCTTATTCGTGTCGGTGAATGCCTTATGGTTAATACCCATTCATCACTATGGGCTATTGGCGGCATGCTTCTTAGCCAACGGTTTTTTTGTCTTTGGACCACAGATGTTAGTCGGTCTAGCTGCTACAGAATATTGTCATAAAAAGGCAGCTGGAACGGTAACGGGTTATCTTGGATTGTACGCTTATTTAGGGGCAGCAATTGCAGGATGGCCGCTCTCTCAAGTGATTGCTAATTATGGTTGGTCGGGCATGTTTACCCTACTTGCCAGTGCAGCCGCTCTGATGGGGCTACTACTGATGCCTCTTTTGATTGCTAATGTCAGCAAAAGGGAGCATTTAGCTGGTGCAGTTTCACCAGCAAATAATAATAGTTAATCCGAAAACGTGAATAAAGGACTGACAATGAAACTTAAGACTCTTTCTACACTTGTTGCAGCAGGCTTATCCCTTGCCGCTATGACGACAGCAGCAAACGCTGCGGGTCGCTTAGTGGTTTACTGTAGTGCGACCAATGCAATGTGCGAAGCGGAAACGCAAGCATTTGCTAAAAAATACGACGTTAAAACCACCTTCGTTCGTAATGGTTCGGGCAGTACTTTGGCAAAAATCGAAGCTGAAAAACGCAACCCACAAGCAGACGTTTGGTATGGTGGAACTCTCGACCCACATTCACAAGCTGGTGAAATGGATCTGTTAGAACCTTATAAATCCCCTAACCTGTCTCAAATCATGCCGCAATTCCAAGATCCAGCAAAACGCAAAGGCAACTACTCCTCTGCGGTTTATATCGGAATTTTAGGTTTTGGTGTGAATAAAGATCGTTTAAAAGAGAAAGGATTACCAATCCCAACTTGCTGGAAAGATCTGACTAAGCCTGAATATAAAGGTGAAATTCAAATCGCCGATCCACAAAGTTCAGGTACTGCCTACACCGCATTGGCAACCTTTGACCAACTGTGGGGCAACGAGCAAGCATTCGATTACCTGAAAAAATTAAACGCTAACATCTCTCAATACACGAAATCAGGTATTGCCCCTGCGCGTAACGCAGCGCGCGGCGAATCCGCAATTGGTATCGGTTTCCTTCATGACTATTCTTTAGAAGTGGAAAATGGCGCACCATTAGAACTAATCGCACCATGTGAAGGTACAGGTTACGAAATTGGCGGGATCAGTATTCTGAAAAACGCGCGTAATATGGACAATGCCAAACTGTTCGTGGATTTTGTTCTCTCCAAAGAAGCCCAAGAGCTGAGCTGGAAACAAGGTCAATCTTACCAAATCCTGACCAACACCACGGCAGAATCCTCACCTCTGTCTCTGAAACTTAAAGACTTAAACTTAATCAACTACGATATGGATAAATACGGCGATGCTGAAGTCCGTAAAAATCTGATCAACAAGTGGGTGACTGAAGTCAAAATGAGTAAGTAATACGCCCAGTGCGGCGCTTGTCGCCGCACTGAGTATTTCACTCAGCGTTATTCGCTTGCTTAACGATTTGATGTACTAACTACTTACTATAAAAATGATGCCCAATAAGAGAGTGTCTGCTATCCGCAGACGGCTCAAGGCTGGCTCACTCATTAGAACGATAATATTAATTAAGTTCAAAATTATTTTCGTTATAAATCATGATATTAAATTAATGAATTATTAACTCAATAATAATGAACTTAGGGGAAAAACAATGCCTCAGACCTTAACCCTAACAGCCTCGAAGAAAAAGGACAGTATCTTCCTTTGGATTCTGATAGCTTGGCTGGGCTTCGCTCTGTTACCCTCATGGAGCCTCGACTACGGCTTATTCGACTCAACCCAAGAAGAGATTTTCGCTGCGTACGGCTGGAGCAGTGTCAATATCAGTTGGCTATGGTATCTATTGCCTTCTATTTTACTGTTAAGACCCATCACTGCCGCTGATCGCAACCAAAAAACGCGTCACTATATCGACATTGCCGTGGCTGCAATTACCGCCGTTGTCGTCATTATTAGTGCCTATTTGGTAGGCACAGGATTAGGCTACTCCGCCATTACGCTGTTTATTGCATTGGGTATGATAATGACCCATGCTCTCACTCGCTTAGAGTGGCTGGGTGGCGACCAATTTGTGATTGGCTCCCTGATCACCGTTGTCGCACTGATTGCGCTGTTTATCGTATTTCCCAGTGTGGCAATTTTTATTCCGATGTTTACTGATGGGAACGGAGATTTTGCACCATTTGCATTTGTGGCTATTTTAACGCAGTCGCACATTGTTCAGGTCATTATTAACTCTATTTTCCTTTCATTAGCCGTCGGTGTTGGATGTACCTTCTTTGGTTTAATCCTGGCAATTTACACTACAAGAATTGCTAAGCGTTCCGCGATTATTGGTCGCGTATTCTCAATTCTACCGATTGTTACCCCGCCATTTGTGGTTGGTTTAGGGGTGACCTTGATGATGGGTCGTTCCGGTTATATCACCGAATTCTTAGCAACCTATATGGGGTTAGAAAATACTAACTGGTTATATGGCTTTACGGGAATTTGGTTAGCGCAAGTTCTGGCATTTACGCCGATGTCATTTATGATCCTCGATGGTGCGATTAAAACTATTCACCCTTCACTGGAAGAAGCGTCATACACCTTAAGAGCTAACCGCTACCAAACATTTTTCAACGTGTTTATGCCGCTGTTGAAACCCGCGCTAGCTAACGCATTCTTAATTGTCATTGTGCAATCCCTTGCTGACTTCAGTAACCCATTAGTGTTAGGGGGTAACTTTGATGTTCTGGCGACGCAAATTTACTTCTATATCACCGGTTCTCAGCTCGATTACCAAGCCGCCAGTACCTTAGGCGCATCCTTATTAGTCTTCTCATTGCTGGTTTTCTGCGTGCAATACATGTGGATTGGTAAACGTTCTTACGTCACCGTTTCCGGTAAATCTTACCGTGGCGATGTGCAACCACTGCCCGTTTCTCTTGTCGCAACAGTGACAACAATTCTTGGTATTTGGGTCGCTTTTAACGTCTTATTATACGGTAGCATTTTCTACGGTAGTTTCACCGTAAACTGGGGCGTGGACTACACCTTAACACTGGATAACTTTATCAAGTTGTTTGGTCAAGGTTTTGATGATGGTGCATGGCCTTCATTGCTGGATACGTTGTTATATGCAGGTATCGCAGCCCCTATCACGGCAATCTTAGGATTACTCATTGCCTATATTGTGGTTCGCCAAGATTTCCGTGGTAAGAAAACCATCGAATTTACTACCATGCTGTGCTTTGCCGTTCCGGGGACTGTGGCTGGGGTGTCTTATATCCTCGCCTTTAACGACACACCGTTCTATTTAACGGGGACTGCGGCAATCGTGATTATCTCCATGACTATGCGTAACGTGCCTGTAGGAATCCGTGCAGGTATCGCAGGATTAGGGCAAATTGACAAATCATTAGATGAAGCCTCCCTCAGCTTACGAGCAGGTTCAATGCGCACAATTTTCCACATTCTGTTGCCATTATTACGCCCTGCTATTTTATCTGCGTTGATCTACAGCTTCGTACGCGCCATCACCACCGTTAGCGCCATCGTATTCTTAGTGACGCCAGATACGCGTGTGGCAACCGCCTATATCTTGAACCGTGTTGAAGATGGTGAATATGGTGTCGCCATTGCCTATGGTTCTATTCTGATCGTGGTCATGCTCGCGATTATCTTCTTATTTGACTATTTAATTGGCGAAGCCCGTGTTTCACGTTCCAAAGCCAAAAATGCACAGTAATCATGGAGTCACTGACATGACACAGAAAAGTTTCGTTGAATTAAAAAATATAACTAAACGCTTTGGCGACAATACGGTCATCGACGATTTAAGTCTTTCCATTCCGCAGGGGAGTATGGTAACCCTGTTGGGTCCATCGGGCTGCGGTAAGACAACCGTGCTGCGCTTAGTGGCAGGATTAGAAAAACCCACTGAAGGGCGCATGTTTATCGATGGCGAAGATGTGACTGACCGTTCGATTCAACAACGTGATATTTGTATGGTTTTCCAATCCTATGCCCTATTCCCACACATGTCTTTAGGGGATAACGTCGGTTACGGATTGAAAATGCTCGGTTTACCAAAAGCCGAAATCAAACAACGCGTACAAGAAGCATTAGAATTAGTGGACTTAGCAGGCTTTGCAGACCGTTTCGTTGACCAAATTTCAGGTGGACAACAGCAACGTGTAGCACTGGCACGCGCCCTGATTTTGAAGCCTAAAGTACTGTTATTTGATGAACCACTCAGTAACTTAGATGCCAACTTACGTCGCAGCATGCGTGAAAAGATTCGTGAGCTACAACAACAGTTTAATATTACTTCTTTGTATGTTACTCACGATCAAAGTGAAGCCTTTGCCGTCTCGGATATGGTCTTGGTGATGAACAAAGGTAAAATTATGCAGTTAGGCTCTCCACAGGAGCTTTACCGCCAGCCAGCCTCTAAATTTATGGCGAGCTTTATGGGCGATGCAAACATTTTCCCTGCAACACTCAGCAATGATACCGTGGATATTTTTGATTATCGTTTACCGCGCCCAGCGCAGTTCATGACAAATAAAACACAAGTGACCGTCGGCGTTCGTCCTGAAGCCATTACCTTAAGTAAACAAGGTGAAGATAGCCAACGTTGTACTATCACCCATGTTGCTTACATGGGACCTCAATACGAAGTGACGGTAGATTGGCATGGTCAATCGATGTTGTTACAGATTAACGCGACGCAATTGCAGCCGTCTGTTGGTGAAGAGCTGTATTTACAGATCCATCCATACGGGATATTTATCTTAGAATAAGTCATGCTTATTTGACATTTTCTTAGCTAAACCGCCTTTCGGGGCGGTTTTTTATTTTGCTACATGAATAAAAAAATCCCCCGATATATTAGGCGAATTCACCTGTTTATCGGGGGATTTATATTCAGCTCATTGTTCAAATAGCCGTTTTAATCTTACCCTAATTGTTTACGTGCATTACGGAAAATACGCATCCATGGGCTATCTTCTCCCCAGTTTTCTGGGTGCCAAGAGTTGCTGACCGTACGGAACACACGCTCTGGATGCGGCATCATGATAGTTGCACGTCCATCCGTGGATGTTACCGCAGTAATCCCATTAACCGATCCATTCGGGTTAGCTGGATATTGCTCAGTCACTTGACCATAGTTGTTCACGAAGCGCATTGCCACCAGCGAGCTATTTTCTAACTGGGTTAAATGCGTCGCTGCACGGGCTTCTACCTGACCTTCACCGTGAGATACCGCAATCGGCATACGTGAGCCAGCCATATTTTGCAGTAACAATGATGGGCTATTCGCAATTTCCACTAAGCTAAAGCGGGCTTCAAAACGTTCTGAACGGTTACGGACAAAACGCGGCCAATAGTCAGCCCCTGGGATCAGCTCATGCAAGTTAGACATCATCTGGCAACCATTACAAACCCCTAAAGATAAAGTATCTGGGCGATTGAAGAAGGCTGCAAATTCATCACGAACGCGGTTGTTAAACAGAATGGACTTCGCCCATCCCTCACCTGCACCGAGCACGTCACCGTAAGAGAAGCCACCGCACGCAACTAACGCTTGGAATTGTTCAAGGGATAAGTTGCCCGATAATAAATCACTCATGTGCACATCGATAGCATCAAAACCAGCGCGATCCCATGCAGCTGCCATCTCCACATGTGAGTTAACCCCTTGCTCACGTAGAACGGCCACTTTTGGACGAATACCGGAAGCGATATACGGCGCAGCAATATCATCAGCAATATCGTAAGTCAGTTTGACGTTCAAACCTGGATCTTGATTATCTTTCTTTGCTTGATGCTCTTGGTCTGCGCACTCTTCGTTATCACGTAAACGCTGCATTTGCCATGTGGTCTCTGCCCAGCACTCACGTAATGCGCTACGAGAACCATTATAAACAACCGTATCACGGCTATTGATAATCACCGCATCATCTTGGGTTGCAGAACCTAAGTAGTGAACACAGCTCGCTAAGCCTGCATCTGCAAAACACTGCTCTACATAATGGCGGTCGGTACCTTGAATTTGAATCACCGCGCCCAACTCTTCATTGAATAACGCGGCTAGTGTATCTTCATCAAACGAACTGATATCAACATTAATTCCGCAGTGACCTGCAAATGCCATTTCAACTAACGTGACAAACAGCCCGCCATCTGAACGGTCATGGTATGCCAGTAATTTTTGCTCGGATAACAATGTTTGGATTGTATTAAAGAAGCCTAATAACAGCGCTGGGTCGCGAACATCTGGCGCTTTATTACCTAGTTGACGATAAACTTGTGCGAGCGCAGAACCACCAAGCGCATTGTGACCTTGACCAAGATCGATCAATAGCAAGCCGTTATCCGCTGTCGTTTTCAGCTCAGGAGTGACGGTCAGACGCACGTCTTCAACACGACCAAAGGCACTGATAATCAACGATAATGGTGACGTCATTTCTCGCTCTTCACCATTTTGCTGCCAGCGCGTCTTCATCGACATTGAGTCTTTACCTACTGGGATAGTCAAACCTAACGCTGGGCATAATTCTTCACCGACCGCTTTAACAGCTTCATACAGTCCCGCATCTTCACCAGGATGTCCCGCAGCAGACATCCAGTTAGCAGACAACTTCACGCGTTTGAGATCCTGTACATAAGAACAGGCTAAGTTGGTCAACGCTTCCCCCACCGCCATGCGTGCGGAAGCGGCAAAATCTAACAATGCCACAGGTGTTCTTTCACCAATGGACATGGATTCACCATAGTAGCTATCTAAGCTTGCTGTTGTCACCGCGCAATCAGCTACTGGAATCTGCCATGGACCGACCATTTGATCACGAGCAACCATACCTGTTACCGTGCGGTCACCGATCGTAATTAAGAAGGTTTTCTCTGCAACAGCAGGTAAATGCAGAACACGTTTTACCGCTTCAGTTAAGTCGATTGACGTTCTATCTAATGACTCAGGCTCAGCTTTCTGTGATTTAACATCACGCAGCATTTTCGGTGTTTTACCCAATAACACATCAAGCGGCATATCAATAGGTTGATTATCGAAATGCGCATCGTTTAGGGTTAAATGGCGCTCTTCAGTGGCTTCACCAATCACAGCAAACGACGCACGTTCGCGCTCACAAATCTCAGTGAATAAAGAGAGTTGCTCTGGCGCAACAGCCATCACATAACGCTCTTGAGATTCATTACACCATACTTCTAGTGGGCTCATACCCGGCTCATCATTCAGAATTTTGCGCAGTTCAAAGCGACCACCACGGCCACCATCGCTCACCAACTCGGGCATTGCGTTCGATAAACCGCCCGCGCCGACGTCATGGATAAACAGAATTGGGTTTTTATCACCTAACTGCCAGCATTTATCGATAACTTCTTGGCAGCGACGCTCCATTTCTGCGTTATCACGTTGAACGGAAGCAAAATCAAGATCCGCGGCAGATTGACCCGAGGTCATGGATGACGCAGCTCCCCCACCTAAGCCGATATTCATGGATGGACCACCCAGAACAATCAGTTTAGCGCCAACAGTAATTTCGCCTTTTTGAACGTGATCTGCACGGATGTTACCAATACCGCCTGCTAACATAATTGGCTTATGGTAACCGCGTAATTCTTCACCATTATGGCTATTGACTTTCTCTTCATAGGTACGGAAATAACCTAATAAAGCGGGACGCCCAAATTCGTTGTTAAATGCCGCGCCGCCTAAAGGACCTTCAGTCATAATATCTAGCGCTGTAACGATACGCTCTGGCTTACCAAAATCTTCTTCCCACGGTTGTTCAAAGCCAGGAATACGTAAATTTGAAACTGAGAAGCCGACTAAGCCTGCTTTAGGTTTTGCACCGCGCCCTGTTGCACCTTCATCACGAATTTCACCACCAGAGCCTGTTGCCGCACCGGGCCAAGGAGAAATGGCTGTTGGGTGGTTATGGGTTTCGACTTTCATCAGAATGTGTGCATCTTCCTGATGGTAGCGATAAGTGCGCCCATCAGGCTCTGGGAAGAAGCGTCCTACTGAAGAACCTTCCATCACCGCCGCATTATCTTTATATGCGGATAAGACATGGTCAGGGGTTTTTTCGAAGGTATTTTTAATCATTTTAAACAGGGATTTCGGTTGTGTTTCCCCATCAATGATCCAATCTGCGTTGAAAATTTTATGGCGGCAGTGTTCGGAATTTGCTTGCGCAAACATATACAACTCAACATCCGTAGGATTGCGTTTTAATCCTGTGAATGCCTCTAATAAATAATCGATTTCATCGTCAGCTAATGCTAAGCCCATTTCTTTGTTTGCGGTGTCTAACGCTAAACGACCGCCTTCGATGATATCAATCACTTTCATCGGCGCAGGCTGATGTTGCACAAATAACGTTTCAGCCTGTTCAAAGGAGGCAAAAACCGTTTCCATCATGCGGTCATGCAATAGGCTGATGACGAGATCCCACTGCTCATGAGTCAGTGAATCGGCTTGAATATAGTAAGCAACGCCGCGTTCAATACGTTTAACTTGTGTTAAACCACAGTTATGGGCAATGTCTGTGGCTTTAGAAGACCAAGGAGAGATAGTTCCTGGGCGTGGAGTGACTAAAATTAATTTTCCAAATGGCTCATGCTCAGCTAGAGAAGGACCATATTTTAATAAACTACTCAGCTTACCTTGCTCACTGCCACTTAATGGGGCTGATAGCTCAGCAAAATGCATATATTCAGCATAGATATCCGTTACTGGGAGCTGTTTTTCAGCAAACAGCGCCAAAAGGCGGGTAATACGAAATGCTGATAGTGCCGGTGAGCCACGCAAAATTTCCATAGTCTTCAATTCTCTCTTTTAAACGCCAGCCCTGATCACGAAAGCAGGGAAACCGGCGCCCATTATAGAGCAATGTTCATCAATACGAAACCGTTTGCGTGATTAAAAATAGAGCGATTAGTTAAATATTAATATGTGCTAAATACGATAATATTAGTTGCACCGATCGTCATAGTTAGAGCAAAATACGAAACCACTGGATTTATAACCATGATTAAACAGTCCCTACATAGAACACAGCACCCGTGCTTACACGAGAAATAATTATTTGAATAACCTAAAAGTTAACTATTTTATTATCGTGGTCATCACCTTACTTGCCACCATGATCATTGGCTTTAATGTCCGATGGTCAAATACGCCAACACCCCAAATCGACAAAATTATTGCGCGGGGAGAATTACGTATTAGTGCAGTAAGTTCACCACTTATCTATATTGATGAGCAACGTCAGCTCCGAGGTTTCGACTACGAGCTTGCTCAAGGCTTTGCTACATACCTAGGTGTTAAACTAAAAATCATTATCCGCCCCACAATTGAGCAAATTTTTGACGACCTCGACAATAGAGATGCTGATATCGCTGTCGCAGGACTTCTGTATAACAAAGATCGCTTAGACACCATGAAAACAGGTCCAAATTATTTAAGCGTGACTCAGCAATTGGTTTACCGTAAAGGGAAAAACCGCCCAAAAACGTTTAATGACCTGAAAGGTAAATTGGTGGTTATCGCCGGAAGTACTCACGCCAGCACTTTAAAAGCACTTTCAGCGCAATACCCTAACCTAAAATGGGAAGAAAGCACCGACTATACGCCAAGCCAATTACTCGAAATGGTTGCAGAAGGTGAAATCGATTATACCCTTGAAGATTCTATTGCGGTCTCTTTGCAACAACGTATTCACCCCAAAGTGGCTGTCGCATTTGACTTGCGTGATGAGCATGCCATTACATGGTATATGAGCCGTCAGTATGACGATAGCTTAGATGCAGCCCTGCTCGATTTTTTTAATATTAGTAATCAAAATGACCTACTTGCTCGCTTAACGGAAAAACATTTTAGCCATGTAGAATCCTTTGATTATTTTGACACTATTACATTTATTAGTGCCATTAATAATAAATTACCTGACTATCAGCATTTATTTGAAAAGTACGCGGAGACGGTCGACACCATCGATTGGAAGCTACTTGCGGCTATCGCTTGGCAAGAATCTCATTGGGATCCTCTCGCAACCTCCCCGACCGGTGTTCGCGGAATAATGATGCTGACCAAACCTACAGCCACGACAATGGGAATTGAAGATAGGTTAGATCCTGAGGGTAGCATCAAAGGCGGTGCAGCGTACTTAGCCTATATTATGAATCGATTACCGGACTCGATTGCAGATGATGATCGTATTTGGTTTACGCTTGCTGCCTATAACATGGGCTATGGGCATATGCTGGACGTGCGAAAACTCACACAAAAACTGGGTGGTAACCCTGATCGTTGGCTGGATGTTAAAGCTAATTTACCCCTGTTAACACAACCCAAATACTATTCTCAACTGACTTACGGCTATGCACGCGGGCACGAAGCTTACCGATATGTAGAAAACATTCGTCGTTATCATCAAAGTTTAGTGGGTTATTTACAGAGTCAGGAGAAAAAACAGAAAACATTAGAGATTGCCAAGAAATCCCATGTTTATGTGGTACTTCCGAATGATAAAACTCAGCTTTCATCGTACGTGATGCCTGCAAAATTAGATATCACACCGCAAGCCTCTGCAAATTTAGGTGTATTTGGTCCTAAAGAGAGTAAAAACTCACCTAGCCACTCCCTAGGAAAATACATTCTCTCGAAGCCTACTCGTTCAAGTGCAATTCACAATGAAATGGCGCTATATAACGAGCCTTCTGGAGGGGATTAATCTTCTGGATTCTGCATCAATTTTTCTTGTTGTCGCAGTGCTTTAATCTGTGCTCTACGCATTTTAAAAAATTCGCTGAGCATAGATGAGCAAGCATCTTCAAGAACACCGCTTGTGACTTCAACATAATGGTTTAAACCTGGTTGTGACATAATATTGATAAATGAACCACATGCTCCGGTTTTAAAGTCTTTAGCACCATACACGACCCGCCCAATGCGACTATGTATCATTGCACCAGCACACATAATGCAAGGCTCTAGCGTCACATACAATGTAGTGTCTAATAGGCGATAGTTTTGCAGCGCAGTGCCAGCTTGCTTCAAGGTGACAATTTCAGCGTGAGCGGTTGGATCATGGTTTTCAATCGAGTGATTCCAACCCGTTGCGACTAACTGGTTATCTTTGACGAGTAACGCACCAACAGGGATCTCCCCGGCATTTTGAGCTTTTTTTGCTAACTCAAGGGCTTGAAGCATCCAATATTCATCGATTTCTGACTGCGTCACTCTAACCTCTCACTCATTCAACTCAGACAGTTGATTATTACGAAATGTTAAAGTGACTGCAAATTGAATCGAATATTAATCAATGGCTAATTGCTAAAAATGGCGAGTTTTGCAGCAAATCCCATAAAAAATGCGCCTACCGTACAGTTCCCCAGTTTTGCTAAAATTTGCTTTTCTCGTAAAAAACGGGCGATTAAATAACCACTAAAAATTAATAAGCTTAAATACAAGAAACTGACTGTTTCTAAGATAACCGCCAAGACCATATACGGAATCCAAGCATGGCTATAATTAAAATCGATAAATTGAATAAAGAAAGAGATATAGAATAAAATGGCTTTAGGGTTTGTTAAACTCAGCACCAAGGCACGTGTGAAGTAATTTTCTTTTTTTATTTCAATGTGTTCCATATCAGCTGATAGCGCTTTCTTCTGCCAAAATGTTGCGTACAAAATTTTACAGCCCAAATATAAAAGATAAGCCGCCCCTAGATACCGCACGATCATGAATAAGGTTGGAGAAGCTTTGATTACCGAGGCTACCCCAATGAATGAAAGAAAAATCAGAATCGCATCCCCAGTAAACACCCCTATAGCAGCACGATAGCCAGCTTTAGTTCCGTGCGAAGTACTTGATTTTAATACATACAACGAATTTGGACCCGGAACTATAATGATCAACACCAAGCCCGCCAAATAGGTCCAAAAGTTCAACACCCCTAGATTCTCAAACATAGCCACTTCCTAATAATTTTTTCTTATTACTATCACAGTTAGGATTTATTGTGAATATTCTACTTTTATTAATTTTTAAATCATTTGAATATATAAAACAAACTAATAATTAACATTATTTTAAACCGCTCTTTCGTTAAATATGATTAACACGCAATTAAGTTTTCATAATTTAAATAAGAGGAAAATATGGCTTTTATTAGAAGAACCGTGCAAACAAATATCTTTGAAGAGTTTTATCCAACTACACTCGCATTCAGTGCTGGCAAAAAAAACTATTTTTTAGGGCATTCAAAAGATAAGTCTTACATGATTTACAACATGACGGATGCGGGAAGAATCGAACCTACCGTTGTTGTACAAAAAGGTAAATTAAAGACTTACCTACAAAATATCCAAGCTTTCTACGATTCAACTCAAAACAAACAGTATCTATACGGTTATAACCTCGATGAAAAAGTTATCGATGTGTATCAAATAGCAGATAACGCAAGTATACAATTAATGTATTCTGAAGAATTCTCTATCGAAGACTCTATTAAGTCAGCGACCTTCTTTATCATTAATGGCGTACTGCATTTCTATACTCAGTCAGATAAAACTAAAAACTGGTTTATTTACAACTTAATCACTTATTAATTTAATATTTTTGGTTCTCCCAAATAAGGGCTTTTAAAGTCCTTATTTTATTTATATATAAAAAATTCTAATCTTAATTATTTTTGATGAACAACTTGCTGCTGCCTTTTTACGTCTTATTCTTGGGAGCATTTCTTTATCGTAAGTTCAATTTTCTTAACCACAATTCAGTGTCTAATTGATTTACTTCAGTGTAAAATGGCGTTCGAAAACGTATACTACTGGTTTGAATCTGATATAACTAATTGAAATGGCACTATTAATTACTAAAAAATGCATTAACTGCGATATGTGTGAACCCGAATGCCCAAATGATGCAATCTTCATGGGGGCGGAGATCTATGAAATAGATTCTAACCTATGTACTGAATGCGTTGGGCACTACGATAAACCCACTTGCCAGTCAGTTTGTCCCATCACTAATACGATTATCACTGATCCCGAACATATTGAGTCCCAAGAACAGCTTTGGGATAAATTTGTCATGATCCATCATGCCGATAAAATCTAATTTCACAAATACGCTAAATAAGTTTGTTAAAACGACGTGGCTGAGCTCTGCGCTATTCAATTTTGTTTTACTAAAAACCCCATCCATTGAAGTATTCTTTCATTGAGTACTATTTCATTGACTCATTGCCGACCAAAAATAAGTCGGCAATGAATAATGACTACAGACTTTCAATAATCACCGTTGCAGCCGCATAGTGCCGTTCATCTGTAATCGAAACATGAAAATGTGTGGCTTTTAAGTTATTGGCTAGTTTTAACGCTTCACCGCTCAGTGAAAGTAACGGTTTGCCTAGCTCATCGTTTGTAACTTCAAACTGATTAAAAGCCAAACCATTACGGATCCCCGTACCTAACGCCTTAGCCGCGGCTTCTTTCACTGCAAATCGTTTAGCGAGAAAACGCGCAGGCTTAGTTTGTTGCTGATACTGCGTGTATTCATATTCCGTTAAAATTCGTTTCGCTAAGCTATCCGCGGAGCGCTCAATAACTGATTCAATACGTGTAATTTCAACAATATCTGTTCCTAAACCTACAATAGCCATTATTTTCGCGCTTCTATCAATAAGTTTTTCATATCCGACACCGCTTGGGATAATCCACTAAATAGCGCACGACCAATAATTGCATGCCCAATATTTAACTCATAAATTTCGGGAAGTGCAGCAATTCGCTGAACATTATGATAGGTCAACCCATGCCCTGCATTCACTTTAATACCTTTGCCCGCCGCATAGCTTACGCCATCGCGAATACGACGGAACTCAAGTTCCTGCTCTTGTTCAGTTTTAGCGTCTGCATAAGCCCCAGTATGGATTTCAATAAATGGTGCCCCACACTCTTGAGCAGCATCAATTTGCTTATGGTCTGCATCAATAAATAAAGAGACTAAAATGCCAGCATCGGTTAGACGTTTTACTGCGAATGCGACTTTTTGTTTTTGCCCTGCAACATCAAGTCCACCTTCAGTAGTCACCTCTTCACGCTTTTCAGGAACTAAGCAGCAATAAGTCGGCTTAATACGACAAGCAATGTCAATCATCTCTTCCGTGACAGCCATTTCGAGATTCATTCGTGTTTGAATGGTCTTATTAAGCAGTTCAACATCTCTATCAGTAATATGACGACGGTCTTCACGTAAATGAATCGTGATCCCATCAGCTCCAGCTTGCTCAGCAACAAACGCCGCTTGAACAGGATCAGGGTATTGTGTTCCTCTTGCATTTCTAACTGTTGCAATGTGGTCAATGTTAACGCCCAATAACAGCTCAGCCATGTTTAACTCCCTATGAATAAACAGTCACTTATTTCGTATCAGCCATATCCTACTGCAATTTATCGCGTTGAGGGAAAAAATCTCTCGTTCTTCACCACCGATTCCAATTTAATACCTGATTTTCATCAATTACATTCACTTTTTGGGAAGCGCTTCGAAGAAAATGGACATAGCTATAAATTGAATTGGATTACTCGTGAGGTTACGGATACAACAAAGGAAAACAGCGTTATCAAATAAAAAATAATTAAGGTTTGGCTATATTTGCCGAAGGAATAATAAATTGACGGAAGAGTTCACGACTTTTAAGGGGCTTCCCCCCCAGATAGGGTTTTAATGCTATACGAGTAAAACGTTTAGCCGCTTTTAACGTATCGGCATCAGGGAATTCACGTTCTGCTAACGCTTTTAATTGTTTGCCTGTAAATGTGAGTTGGTCAATCACCAAGCTGCCAATGAAACCTTTTTCTTCTCGGTAACGATAGGTCATTGCATCAGTAACGGGTTCACCACTACCTGCACAATGTAAAAAATCAACGCCGTAGCCCAGATAAGATAATAAAGCGAGCTCAAATTGGCGTAAAGCAGACTCTGGAGTGCGTTCACTCCCAGCTAAAACTTGCAAGCAAT
The DNA here is from genome assembly GCF_000173415.1 of Providencia alcalifaciens DSM 30120. Classification (GTDB taxonomy): domain Bacteria; phylum Pseudomonadota; class Gammaproteobacteria; order Enterobacterales; family Enterobacteriaceae; genus Providencia; species Providencia alcalifaciens. Next base: position 82,383 of record NZ_ABXW01000045.1, read on the forward strand.
TGAGGTAATCAAAAAATAGAGATGAATACGGTGTGCCAAACTCAATAACCCGAGCGGTAAGTTCATTAAGGTATAAACCGCTATATAAAACAGTACCACTAAGAGGGAGAGCAAGAGAGACAGGATCAGCATTGATGAGGGTTTTGATTTCACCTTTGCCACTCCAACGGATCAACAAAGGTGTAAAAGGCTGCAAGCAGCCTCTTAATGGTGAGCGGTTGCGTCTCGCACCCTTTGCTAGCAAACGTATTTTCCCTTCCCCTTCAGTGAAAAAGTCGATTAATAGACTTGTTTCACTGTAAGGACGAGAATGGAGTACAAACGCACGCTGCCAACCACTCACGGTGTCACCGATTATTTTAAATCGTCAACATAGCCCAGACTGCGCAGTGCTCTTTCATCATCTGCCCAGCCGGATTTTACTTTGACCCAAAGCTCTAAATGCACTTTGGTTTCAAACAGACGCTCCATATCAATACGAGCTTCTGTTCCAATGGTTTTCAGCTTGCTTCCTTTATTACCGATAACCATTTTTTTCTGACCTTCGCGCTCAACCAAAATTAAGCCGTTGATATGGTAGCCGCCTTTATCCATAACTTTAAACTGCTCAATTTCGACAGTCACAGAGTATGGCAATTCGTCACCTAAGAAACGCATCAGTTTTTCACGAATAATTTCAGACGCCATAAAGCGCTGAGAGCGATCTGTAATATAGTCTTCAGGGAAGTGATGGATAGCTTCAGGAATATGCTGTTTCACAATCTTCGCGATAGTATCAACGCCAGTGCCTTTTTCAGCACTAATTGGCACCACGTCCAAGAAATTCATTTTTTGGCTAATCATGCCGATATGCGGTAATAAACTGGTCTTATCAACTACATTATCAATTTTATTGATTGCCAAGATAACAGGACAACGCAAACTTGATAACTTATTGAGCACCATTTCATCATCAGGTGTCCAGTGGGTACCTTCAACCACGAAAATAACCAATTCAACATCACCAATAGAGCTGGATGCTGCACGGTTCATCAAACGGTTAATCGCTCTTTTTTCTTCAATATGAAGACCTGGGGTATCAACATAGATAATTTGATAATTATCTTCTGTATGGATCCCCATAATACGGTGACGAGTTGTCTGTGGCTTTCTCGAGGTAATCGAGACTTTTTGCCCTAGCAACTGGTTTAACAATGTTGATTTCCCAACATTTGGTCGTCCAACTATGGCAACAAAACCACAGTGGGATTGTAATTCACTCATTCAATCTCCAAGATTTTCAATGCTTGTTCTGCTGCGGCTTGCTCCGCTTTACGACGGCTTGAACCGATGCCATGAATCGGTTCTTCAATGCCACTGACTTGGCAGTGGATCGTAAATTCTTGATCATGAGCTTCTCCCTTCACAAGCACCACTAAATAGTTCGGTAATGGAAGATGACGCCCTTGCAAATATTCTTGTAGCCGCGTTTTCGGGTCTTTTTGCTTATCACCCGGACTAATTTCATCCAATCTCGCTTTGTACCATGCGAGAATGATTTTTTCGATAGTTTGGATATCACTATCAAGAAAAATTCCGCCAATTAAGGCTTCAACAGTATCTGCTAAGATAGATTCACGGCGGAAGCCACCGCTTTTTAATTCACCCGGTCCTAAACGTAAACATTCACCGAGCTCAAACTCACGAGCTATTTCAGCCAGTGTATTTCCACGCACTAACGTTGCACGCATGCGACTCATATCACCCTCGTCCACTTTTGGGAAACGATGATAGAGGTCATTAGCAATCACAAAACTGAGAATTGAATCACCTAGAAATTCCAGTCTTTCATTATGTTTGCTACTTGCACTTCTGTGAGTTAATGCCTGAATTAATAAATCATTTTGCTTGAATGTATATCCAAGCTTACGCTGTAATTTTTCTAACAAAGAGGGGTTCATGTGCGCCCAACCATTCTACGTTTAATAAAAAAGCACACGCAACAGACCTGTAAAATCAGCTATTTTACAAAACTGTTGCGTTTGCACTGACTCCCGTCAACCATCACTCATAATTAATTGATATTCGAGAAATAACTTCGATGAGTTATCGGAATTTAACGAGGATAATTAATAAATAGGAAGTCAATAATGTTTAAAGCAACATTATTGTACACTGGGTAAAATAATAATGCTTTATGATAATGCGAGTTTTCTCATGAAAACCCGCATTGTCTGAAATGAATTATAGAGGACCAATTCGGCTAAAGCGAATGCCTGTTGGCCATTCGTTTTCTTGTTTATCTAAACTTAACCAGATAAATACAGCACGACCAACTAAGTTTTGTTCAGGAACAAAGCCCCACATACGGCTATCTGAACTATTGTCTCTATTATCACCCATCATAAAATAGTGTTTTTCAGGCACTATCCACTCATTAAGTGGTAAACCTGGTTGCACATATTTTGATTGAGTAATGTAGTTATTAATCGTCAGTATTTGATGCGTGACGGTATCTAACTGCTCACTGCGACCATACTGACGCAATGAATTACTCGGTAATGCTTGGTCTACTGGAATCTGATAATTACCATATTGGTTATCTACCACAGAGCTATTTTCAAAAACCATTGTCCACTCACTTGGCTCTAATGGACCATATGTGACGGGCAATTTTTCAGTACATTGATTATCTGCACAGTTTGGATAAATGGTTAATTCTTTCGCTTCTGGGTTATAAATAATTTTATCGCCAGGTAAACCAATTACGCGTTTTACGAAGTCAACATTTGGCTCTTTCGGATATTTAAATACCGCAATATCCCCGCGATTAGGCTTACCAGTTTCGATTAATGTGGTTTGTGTTATTGGATCTTTTAATCCATATGAAAACTTTTCAACCAACATAAAATCACCAACTAATAATGTTGGCATCATCGAACCTGATGGGATCTGGAACGGTTCATAAATAAATGAACGAACAATCAAAACAATGGCTAACACAGGAAAAATTGAGGTTCCTGTTTCCAGCCACGATGGACGACGAACCGCTTTCGCCAGTTCATCCTCGTTCATTGAGCCGTTTGTTACTTCCCGCAATTTTTTAAGTTTCGCCTTACGTGCAGGCGCAAACTTAAATTTATCTAAGCACCAAATAATCCCCGTCACCAGCGTAGCGAGTGTGAGGATCAGGGCAAACGTGTTAGCCATTAAGACTCCTTGTAAACTTAGCTGTCTTTACCTACGTGCAATATAGCAAGGAACGCTTCCTGTGGGAGTTCAACGTTACCCACTTGCTTCATACGTTTCTTACCATCCTTTTGCTTCTGTAACAGTTTCTTCTTACGGCTAACGTCACCGCCATAACATTTGGCAAGAACGTTTTTGCGCAGCTGTTTCACTGTAGAACGAGCAATAATGTGGTTACCGATTGCCGCTTGAATTGCAATATCAAACTGTTGACGTGGAATCAGCTCTTTCATTTTTTCCACCAGTTCACGTCCGCGATACTGAGAGTTACCACGGTGAGTGATCAGAGCTAATGCGTCCACACGTTCGTTATTGATTAAAACATCCACACGCACCATATCTGATGTTTGGAAACGTTTGAATGAATAATCCAATGATGCATAACCACGGGATGTCGATTTTAAGCGATCGAAGAAATCCAGCACCACTTCTGACATTGGGATTTCATACGTCAATGAGACCTGATTACCGTGATAAACCATGTTGGTTTGTACACCACGTTTTTCAATACACAGAGTGATAACGTTACCTAAATACTCTTTAGGCATTAGCATGTGACACTCAGCGATCGGCTCTCTTAACTCTTCAATGTTATTCAGCGGCGGTAATTTTGATGGGCTATCCACATAAACCACTTCACCATTAGTTTGCTGAACTTCATACACTACCGTTGGTGCCGTCGTGATCAGATCAAGATCGTATTCACGCTCTAAACGTTCTTGAATGATTTCCATGTGCAGTAAGCCAAGGAAACCGCAGCGGAAACCAAATCCTAATGCCGTTGATGTTTCTGGCTCATAAAACAGAGAGGCGTCATTCAGGCTTAATTTACCTAATGCATCACGGAAAGCTTCATAATCGTCAGAACTGACCGGGAACAGACCCGCATATACCTGAGGTTTTACTTTTTTAAAGCCAGGTAATGCTTTATCTGCTGGGTTACGAGCTCCCGTTAAAGTATCCCCGACAGGTGCGCCAGTGATATCTTTAATTGCACACACCAACCAGCCTACTTCGCCACAGTTCAGTACATCACGGTCAACTTGTTTTGGTGTAAAAATACCAAGGCGATCCGCGTTGTAGACGTTTCCTGTACTCATGACTTTTACTTTATCGCCTTTTTTCAATGTTCCGTTTTTAATACGGATCAGAGAAACAACGCCTAAATAGTTATCGAACCAAGAGTCGATAATCAGCGCTTGTAAAGGGGCATCTCCATCACCTTCTGGCGGTGGAATTTCTTTCACTAAACGTTCGATAACATCTTGAACACCGATACCGGTTTTCGCAGAACAACGAACGGCATCATGGGCATCAAGACCCACAATGTCTTCAATCTCTTCAGCTACGCGCTCTGGATCAGCGGCTGGTAAGTCAATTTTGTTAAGGATCGGAACCACTTCCAGATCCATCTCAATAGCGGTATAGCAGTTTGCTAGAGTTTGAGCCTCAACCCCTTGGCCAGCATCCACAACTAATAATGCGCCTTCACACGCCGCCAATGAGCGGGATACTTCATAGGAGAAGTCTACGTGTCCAGGGGTATCGATAAAGTTCAGTTGGTAGGTTTCACCATCTGAAGCTTTATAGTCGAGCGTAACGCTTTGCGCTTTAATGGTAATACCACGTTCACGTTCCAGATCCATAGAGTCTAAAACCTGAGCCGCCATTTCACGGTCAGTTAAGCCACCACAGATTTGAATAATACGATCCGATAATGTGGATTTTCCATGGTCGATATGTGCAATGATCGAAAAGTTTCTGATGTTTTTGATTTTCAAGGTAATATCTTCTTTTAAATTGCCTTACAAAATCAGTTTTGAGCAAATTTCGCTACAAAACTAAAATGCTATGATTATCACAAGATTGCTAATTAGCAGCATTTTACATACAAGAACCCACTAACACAAAGATTCAATGTAAAACAACTGTAAACTTGCCAAAGTTTAATAAGTTACTTATTTCGTTTTTTTTCATTTTGAACGACTAAAAACAAAATCGCCTGTAGTGAAAAGCATAACTACAGGCGATTAAGGTATACAGTGACATTCAACAATGTGCTTGAACGCTGATTTCCCCAGGAGGCAGTCCTATTTGTAACACGATAGGCTCAAAGTCGATTTTATTTCGCCAGCGAGAAGCCACTTTTCTTGCCGTAAAAAAGCCAACAAAACCGCCTAAAATACCAGTTAGAGCAACCCAAACTTGCTCTAACTGAGCTGATTGAGCCAATGCAGCAAATAAAAATAGTCCGATTAATGGCGTTAAATAGACTAGCATTGCTGAGCGAAGTAAGCTTCCCTCAGGAATACCAACTTCAATTTTTTGCCCCACGACTAATGGCTGGTCAACGTCAATTTCCAACTCATGCTCTGTGTTAGGTCCGATTTTATTTAAGGCATAAGAGCCACAAGCTGCGCGAGCACTGCAACTTCCACAACCAGCAGACGAACCATAACGCAATAATGCTCGCCCCTTTTGCCACCTAACCACTGTTGCCCATTCTTTTACCATGATTTACTCCCGAAACTGAATGCTACTCGCAATTAACTGTGATGTTGGCAGCGGCAGCTCACCTATTATCGTAATCACATTTTGCTTTTGAGTCATGGTGTAAATTGTGCGACGACCATTTTGCAATGGCTGATCAAGTAAAGGACCTTTCGACGCTTTTGTCACATTGACCGAAAATGTAAATAAACCGTCACTAAACATCGCGGTTTCTACAATATCATCTTTATTCAGTTTTCCCGTCGAACGTGAAACTTCCTCAAATCCTGGTGGTAACATGCCCACTTGCCATTTAAACGCTGGGTTTTCATTCTTCGGTGATAATAATAATGGCGGGAGATTCACATTGCTCAGAGATTTCAATGAGTCTTGTACATTCTTGCTGTCTAATACCGTCGAAATGACCCGAAACTGCTCCAACGTTTGATTATTATTATCCAATAAATCAACACGTAGTGGCAATTTAGTTTCTTCATCGATTAATAGCACATAATTGAATCGGGAATTATCTTTTGAAATGATACGGATCACTAATGCGGGTTTATCGCCAATATGGGTACGACCAGCATCAATAAAATTATAATACGGCTGAATTTTTTGATAATCAGCAAAAATAACCGTTGGCAAATTATCGATGATGTGTTCACCATTGAGGCTAAATGCATCAAATCCAGGTTCAAAATAGCTAATTCGATTGCCATTTTGCACAATTTCTCGTCGAGATGAATCCATTTGGATCATTTGAGAAACAGGAACACCATTGAGAATCGCATGACGATAGCGAACAGGGACGATATTTTGTGGACTTAGTGTCATGAAAGACATTTCATATGACAAGTTCTGGGCAGCCGTTCCCATTTCTTTAAAAAGAACATCGGCATCCGTAGATGATGCCGACGCTTGATTAGATATAATCAGGCTGCCCGTCAGGCAGATGACGGATAACCATTTGTTCATTATTGCTGTTTAACTCCAGCTGATGCGCTATTTTTATCACTGTCGTGAAGCTGTTGATTCAGCATCGAACGTCTTTCAATTTCATACTGTTGTAGCATGGCATTGATACGTTGATTTTGTTGTTCAATTTGTTGAGTTTGCTGTTCAGTGCCAAACAATTGGCTATCTGAAATATTTAAACTCACTGGCGCACCACGTCCAACGGGAACGGTATTGAATACGGGATCATCCACAGTAGAATCAACACTATTACTTTGATTGTATTGTTGAACACCCACAATCACCGCGAGTGACACACATGCTGCTACGCCAATTTGTGTAATTTGGCTTGCCCATGGACGAATTTTGTTCCAAAACGGGAAGCCACTCCAGCTTGCTGGTTCTGGCTGTGACTCAACAACTGCCTGAGGACTAATTCGCACCGCTTCATTTTCTAGCGCTGCCGCAACTTTACTAGCAATATCAAAATGAATAACATCGCCAGTATCATTGCGCAGAGTATCACGAACAAGATGATAGCTCTCCCAACGTTGCTTTAACGTTGAATCACATGAAATGGTATTAATGAGTTCTAAATCTAGAGCTTCACCATCCATCATTGCGGAAAGTTTCTCTCTTTGCATGCCCAATTACCTTCAGTTAATTGCTCACAGTTAAATGGTAACTCGCGATCCAACCAATTAATGCTGTTGGATCAACGGCTGAACTTTTTCATCAATTGCTTCCCTCGCCCTGAAGATCCGTGATCGGACTGTGCCTACAGGGCAATCCATCACTTCAGCTATCTCTTCATAACTTAAACCATCAAGTTCTCGTAATGTAATTGCCATTCGGAGATCCTCTGGCAGTGACTCAATGGTACGGAAAACAACTCGCTTTAATTCATCAGACAACATTAAGTTCTCTGGGTTCGAAATTTCTTTCAATGCACCGGCTGATTCGAAGTTTTCTGCGTCACTAGCTTCAAGATCTGACGCGGGAGGACGCCGGTCTTGAGCGACTAAATAGTTCTTTGCCGTATTGACAGCAATTCGATAAAGCCAAGTATAAAAAGCACTGTCGCCACGAAACGAACCTATTGCACGATAAGCCTTAATAAATGACTCTTGCGCGACATCAGGCACATCTGCTTGTGGTACATAACGAGAAACGAGACTTGCAACTTTATGCTGGTATTTAATTACCAGTAAGTTGAAAGCTTGTTGGTCGCCTTTTTGTACTTTCTCAACCAAGATTTGGTCTGTCAGCTGCTCGCTCATTCCAGGATCCATCTCCTGAACACAGATTGATAATGACTTAGCTTGTTCATCTTCTCCCTTCCTTAAGCAAGCCTAACTTCGAGTAATAAAAACTGATGAAGTTCAATTTATTCCGAAAAAAACCGAAAATAATTCCAAAAAATGAGATCTAAGTTTCTTAATCGATCCCATCGATCCTTGTGAGCACTACCTAATAGTATACACAAAACAGGCATATATGCGGCACGAATACATGGCATTTATTCATTCGTATAATCTATCTATCATTTAGCTCGCTATGATTTCTCTAACAAAATATTTTTTAGCAAAATAGTCAAACAACGCACCGCTAAATTATCGCGCTCGCCGATGACGCTAAATGTGGATTAATGCATAGTCAGAGGCAGCTCGATAGGCTAACATAAAATTCTTTATAGAAACACAACACGCAAATACTTATGAACACATCCACACAGCATGACACTGATATTTTAATCATTGGAAGTGGTGTCGCAGGATTATCAGCCGCACTCCGGCTAGCACCCTTTCATCAAGTGACGATTCTCAGTAAAAGCACGCTCAATGAAGGTGCTTCCTATTACGCTCAAGGCGGAATTGCCGCTGTTTTTGATGATACAGACAGCATCGAATCCCATGTTGATGATACCCTCATCGCAGGCGCTGGGATTTGTGAACGAAGCACAGTGGAATTCATTGCCTCAAACGCGAAGCATTGCGTTCAATGGCTGATTGACCAAGGCGTACTTTTCGATACCGAGGTCAACGAAACAGGAGAAACCCAGTATCATCTCACTCGAGAAGGTGGACACAGTCATCGTCGTATTCTGCACCACGCAGATGCAACGGGAAAAGAAGTTGAAACCACCCTTGTGAACCTTGCTTTCAACCACCCAAATATCCAGATAAAAGAACGTTATAATGCCGTTGATTTGATCCTCGAAGACAAAGCACAAAAAGCAACTCACTCGCGCATTGTTGGCGCCTATGTTTGGAGCCGTCAAAAAGAGCAGGTCGAAACGATCCGGACCAAAACGGTCGTCTTAGCCACAGGCGGCGCTGCCAAAGTCTATCAATATACCACCAATCCCGATATTTCATCTGGTGATGGCATTGCGATGGCATGGCGAGCGGGCTGTCGAGTCGCTAACTTGGAATTTAACCAATTTCATCCAACGTGTTTATTCCACCCTCAAGCACGTAATTTTTTACTCACCGAAGCACTACGAGGCGAAGGGGCTTACCTAAAACGCCCCGATGGTAGCCGTTTTATGCCCGACTATGATGAGCGTGGTGAATTAGCGCCACGGGATATTGTCGCTAGAGCCATTGACCATGAAATGAAGCGCCTCGGCGCTGACTGTATGTATTTGGATATCAGCCATAAATCACCGGATTTTATTAAAAATCACTTCCCTACGATTTACGCCAAATTACTGACATTAGGGTTAGACTTAACCCAAGAACCGATCCCGATCGTTCCCGCAGCACATTATACCTGTGGCGGTGTAGTCGTTGACTCGACTGGCATGACCGATATTCCTAATTTATATGCTATCGGTGAAGTGAGTTATACCGGACTACACGGTGCTAATCGCATGGCATCTAACTCACTACTCGAATGCCTTGTGTATGGATGGGCAGCGGCGGAAAACATCACCAAAACAATCGACGCAATCCCTGCCGTTTCTCACCTACCAGAATGGGATGAGAGCCGAGTTCATAATTCTGATGAACAAGTTATCATTCAGCATAATTGGCATGAATTACGCTTGTTTATGTGGGATTACATGGGGATCGTTCGTACGACAAAACGCCTAGAACGCGCCTTGCGTCGTATTCACTTACTTCAGCAAGAAATTAATGATTACTATGCTAATTTCCGAATTTCCAACAATTTGTTAGAGCTACGAAATTTAGTACAAGTCGCAGAATTAATGGTGCGTTGTGCCCTTGAACGTAAAGAAAGCCGAGGCCTTCACTACACGTTAGATTATCCAGAGCTTTTACCTGAATCCGGTCCAACTATTCTAACGCGATAATATTGTCGTGATTCATCAAAAGCTTATCGGTGAGTCAATCACTGATAGGCTTTTAATATTTAAGGTAGAAAGGCTGAATCAAGGCAATAAACTCATTGGTATAACTCCCCTCTTGCTGTTTCAGCGTCAAAGATGAAATCTCGGTCTCCATCTCCTTCTGTGCCAACCCTAATAACATACGATGATATGGAGTATGCAATTTATCTTGAACCTGCACACGATAAGCTAAACTCCAACCACTCGTGAGCGCCATGTCCTCAACCTTCTCCCCAACATCATAAGGCAAAACTAAGCAAAAAATACCTTCAGGCGCTAGACAACGCTTGGCGCTATCTAGTAACACTTGATGATTAAGTGTGCGGGTATAGCGCGCTTGATCCCGCTGTTCATCTCGACACGCCACTGCGGGTTCAAAGTAAGGTGGATTGCTGACAATTAAATCATATTGCCGATGAGGCTGTTCACTAAACGTAATAATATCCTGATGAAATACCTGCAATCGATCAGACCATGGCGATGCATTAAAATTTTCATGGGCCTGCGAAGCGGCATCCGCATCAAGTTCAACGGCATCAATATGCAACTGAGTGTTACGCTGAGCCAACATTAATGCGATTAAACCACTTCCACTACCAATATCTAACGCGTATTTTGCAGGGCTTACTGGCGCCCACGCACCCAGTAACACCCCATCCGTTCCGACTTTCATTGCACAACGATCATGGGCAACAAAAAATTGCTTGAAAGTAAACCCGCCTTTTCGATAACGCTTTTTTTGTTCGCTCATACAGCCACTCTGGTTTGAATATGATTTGCGTACACATTCTCAATTTCAGTCCACAAATCTAGAAATTTAATTCAATTACAATAATATTATTCTCACAATATGAGAATGTGATTTGTTAGTGATTTTTTTTACTGCTAAGTTCGAGAAAAAGGAGATGCCATGAACAGCATTAATCGAACACTAGATATCTTATCGTTTGTCACAACTTGTGCATCTCCCGTCACACCACAAACTATTTCTAAAGAGCTTGATATTCCAATCTCAACAGTTTATCGACTTTTAACTATTCTCATAAATTGGGAATTCGTGACTTACTCTAAACAGTATGGCACTTATACCGTCGGTGCGCAGAGTATCAAAACCCAAGAAAAATACTATCACCATAGTTTATTGATGACTTCGTCAAAATCGGAGCTTCACGCATTAGCGAAAAAGACCCAAGAAACCGCGGCAATTATTACCGCTAATCTACGGGAAACCATTTGTGTCGATAAAATTGATAGTGAGCAAGCCGTACGCTGCTCTTTCATTGTGGGGCACGGTAATACAGTAATCCGAGGCGCGAGTGCCAAAACCCTCTTAGCGTACAGAGATGAACAATACCAAGAGTTGGTCTTTGAAACCCATGCAAAACAGCTACACAAAGATAACTATTTGCAAAACTTAAAACAGGATTTGGTGCAAATTCGCCAACAGGGTTATGGCATCTCCGTTGGTGAAATTGACGTGGGCGTTTTTGGCGCTTCAGCTCCCGTGTTCAAAGGGAATGATATTTTAGCTGTCGTCTCAGTGATGGCACCTGAATTTCGGGCAATTAATCGCGTCGATGAGCTCATCAAAGCGACATGCCAAACAGCACAAAATATAACAAAACTGATTAACTTGGAGTAACTATGACACAACCTTTTCAATGGCAGGGTCGTACTGATGGTGAAACACCTGAACATTTGCGGATCCACCAAGTCATCAACCAATGCTCACCTGCTGAGTTTGCCATTCTAGGCTTTGCTTCGGACGAAGGTGTTCGTCGTAATAAAGGTCGCCTAGGGGCTAAAATGGGGCCGGATGCTATTCGCCGTCAACTTGCAGGTCTGCCTATCCACCAGCCGCTCGCCATTCGTGATGCAGGGACGGTTAGCTGTGATGATGGCAATTTAGAAATCGCTCAACGTCGCTTATCCGATGAGATCATTTCCATTCTAGAACAACAACAAAAACCGATTGTGTTAGGTGGTGGGCACGAAGTGGGCTTTGCCAGTTTCCAAGGTGTTTTTGATTATATTCACAAACATCACCCGGAAAAAACCATTGGGATCATAAACTTTGATGCGCACTTTGATTTACGTGAAGCTGACGAAGCCACCTCTGGTACACCATTTTTACAATCATCACAACTGTGCGCCAAACATCAGCGCCCTTTCAATTACTTATGCTTAGGTATTGCCGATCATGGTAATACCAAAGTGTTATTCGACACAGCAGATCGCTTAGGCAGTCACTACATTCGTGATAAAGCATTAACTCCGAGTTTATTGCCACATGCTATTGAAAAAATTAAGCAATTTATAAATTCAGTGGATTTCCTGTATGTCACTGTGGACTTGGACGTATTTTCTGCCGGTATAGCTCCGGGAGTCAGCGCGCCTGCCGCCAGAGGCATTTCCACTGAAACATTTGATGAATTGTTTAACGTCATCAAATCTAGCGGCAAGATTACGCTATTTGATATCGCTGAATGTAACCCTGAATTTGATATTGATAACCACACATCAAAATTAGCAGCTTACTTGGTTTACCAATATTTATTCTAAAAACAACAAACACAATAAAACGACTGATAAACAATTTTACCTTGTCTTTCAAAATATAAATAAAAACTTAGTCAACTAAGTAACTAGTTAACAATAAACAGCACTGAGGTTCGAAATAGCCAACAACACTGTAGTTTGAAAATTAAGCGTATTTATCTCTTTCATCATAAAGATATTTATACCCTTGGATTTCGAGTTACAGCTAGGTGGTGAATGAAGGTATTCCTAGGAACATACACAAGTATGTGGCTAGGGTAGCTGAGAGAAACCAACAGCGCTGTAGCACGAAAGACAAGGTATAAAAAAGGGAAAAATATGACGTTCCACATCGACACACTCACCACCCTCTTCTTGACTGTAATTTGTTTACTAATGGGAGTTCACCTCAAAAAGCGTATTGAATGGCTACAACGTTTTTGCATTCCTTCGCCAGTCATTGGTGGATTTTTAGTCAGCTTACTTATCTGGGGATTAAAATCTTTCGACTTAGCTGAAATCTCATTTGATACCAGCTTACAAACTTTCTTAATGGTCGCATTCTTTACCACTGTCGGTATTGATGGCAGCTTCCGCGTATTAAAAAGCGGCGGACGCTTATTAATCACTTACCTTTTAATTTGTTGGACCTTAGTCATTTTCCAAGACACATTTGGAGCAGGCCTTGCCCATTTATTAGGTATTGACCCGGTTATCGGGATCATGGCGGGCGGCGTTTCTCTCACCGGGGGACATGGTGGTGCTGCTGCATTTGGCAGTATGGCTGAAGGGCTTGGAGTGCAATCCGCAACTGTCGCCGCGATTGCTGCGGCAACATTTGGTTTGATTTCTGGTAGCTTGTTAGGTGGACCTATCGCGAGCTATCTCATTAAGAAACACAAGGTGACCATTCAATCCGAAGAAAATGTCGAGAATGTAAAAGTTGAAGAAAAACTGGCGGGTAAAATCGACTCAATCGATGCTCATGCTTTCTTAAAAATGTTAGCTCTGATTTTAGGTGTCATGGTCGTGGGACAGTTTGCTTCAGCGCAATTTACTAAAGCGACCGGTTTTTCTTTACCGAGCTATGTGGGTGCAATGATTATCGCAATTATTGTGCGAAATATTAATGACCAAGCTGAAATTGTTCGTATTAACCAGAAATCAATCAATTTAATTTCTGATGTTTCTCTGGGGTTATTCTTAACCATGGCGATGATGTCGCTAAAAATTTGGGAATTGAAAGTCATCGCCCTGCCGCTCTTCATCATTTTATTGGCGCAGACTGTTGCTATCATTCTGTTTATTGTCTTCGTTGTCTTCAGACTCCTTGGTAAAAACTACGATGCTGCCGTCATGTGCTCCGGCATGATGGGGCATGGACTGGGCGCCACGCCGAACGCGATGGCCAATATGTCATCGGTTTGTGAGCGCTACAAACATGTGTCGATGAAAGCGTTTATGATTGTGCCACTCAGCGGTGCTGTGCTGATCGACCTCGTCGGTATTCCTTACCATACTTGGCTAATTAACATGCTTAGCTAATTCCACATCTTTTCCTTACCTGCTATGAAAATGTCTTACGGACAACACCTCATAGTAGGTAAGGCGCTTCCTTATATACCCCCCGCTAACAAAAACAGGTAAACTCTGCACAAAGCTGATTTTTGTGGTGAACAATTTTGCTAACCTGTTTATAATCAGCGCCCCAAATAGAGGTATATCATGACTGCATCCACATTTTCTGAACTTGAGCTTGATGAAAGCCTGATCACTGCGCTGACCAATAAAGGTTATGAGCGCCCGACGGCTATCCAAGAAGCTGCCATCCCTGCTGCAATGGATGGGCGAGACGTTTTAGGTTCAGCCCCAACCGGAACAGGTAAAACCGCGGCATTCTTGTTGCCAGCCATTCAGCATTTACTTGACTTTCCAAGAAAAAAATCAGGACCACCTCGCGTCCTGATTTTAACACCAACTCGCGAACTCGCTATGCAAGTCGCTGACCAAGCCAAAGAGTTGTGTGCACATAATCATTTAGACGTTGCCACAATCACAGGCGGCGTTGCTTATATGAACCACGCTGAAGTCTTCAGCGAAAACCAAGATATCGTCGTCGCAACGACCGGACGTTTGCTGCAATACATTAAAGAAGAAAACTTTGATTGCCGCGCGGTCGAAATTCTGATCCTCGATGAAGCAGATCGGATGCTCGACATGGGCTTTGCTCATGATATCGAAACCATCGCGGGCGAAACTCGCTGGCGTAAGCAGACCATGCTATTTTCTGCGACCCTTGAAGGGGAAGCTATTCGCGATTTCGCTGAACGTCTGCTTGAAGATCCTATCGAAATTGATGCAGAACCATCACGTCGCGAACGTAAAAAAATCCAGCAGTTTTACTATCGTGCCGACACTTTAGAGCACAAAACTGCCCTACTTTGCCATCTTCTTAAGCAGGAAGATGTCACTAAGTCAATTGTGTTTGTGCGTAAGCGTGAACGCGTTCGCGAAGTCGTGCAGTGGTTACGTGATGCCGGTATTGAACCTTGTTATCTTGAAGGTGAAATGGTTCAAGCAAAACGCAACGAAGCGGTTCGCCGTTTAGTGACAGGACAAGTTAAAGTCTTGGTTGCTACCGATGTAGCCTCTCGTGGATTAGATATCGAAAATGTCAGCCATGTGTTCAACTTCGACTTACCGCGTACTGCTGATGTCTATCTGCACCGTATTGGTCGTACAGGTCGAGCAGGACGCAAAGGTACTGCCCTCTCTTTAGTGGAAGCTCACGATTTCCCTCTACTGGGTAAAATCACTCGCTACATTGAAGATCCAATTAAAATCCGCGTGGTGGATTCTTTACGACCAACAACAAAAGCGCCTTCTGAAGCGATGCTAAATAAGCCGAAGCCATCTAAGAAAGTGCTGGCTAAGCGTAAAGAAAAGAAAAAAGAAGAACAAAGTAAGAAAAAAGAAAAAGTACGCCACCGCGATAAGAAAAATATCGGTAAACGCCGCACTCCTGTGGCGCCATCGACAACCGATAGCAATAAAACCAAGTAAAACACCTAAAAGTGATACTCATAAAAGCGGGCTTCGGCCCGTTTTTAATTCATTAGTTTATATACTTTCTCTCTCATTATCCGGCTTTCATGGGTCAATGACTCTGCTTTTATCATGTGATTATCTAAAATATCGCGGCAATTATAGCCTTGACTATTTTCCATTCGCCAGTCAGCACCACTCGATAATAATAATTCAGCAACCTCTAAAGAGTGACTATTTAAAGCGTCATGCAATGGAGTATTTCCTAAATTATCTTTAACATTGACCATTAAGCCATTACTTAACAAAATTTCTGATTGTGCGACTCTTCCACTTTGAGCAGCCAAATGTAAAACTGTTTTTTGTTGAGCCAATTGCATTTTTTTAATTCCCTGACCATAAGGGGATTCCAACAATATTTTAATGAATTGACTATTTCCAGCTCGAACAGACTGCATTGCGAGCTTATCAATATCACAGTGCTTATTTTTCATTGAAAGTAGCGCAATAAATTCGTTTATATTTTCTCTCTTAATTGATGTTTTACAGCTTTCTTGCCAATTAGAACTTCGTCGTTGCTCTATGTTTGGAAGATCATTCAACATAGAATCCGAAGTTTTATCAAATTCACCTGTAATCGCATTCCAATTATTCCATGGTTTATGTTTGCACATCATCCTTATAATCTTAACCATTGAATGTGCAATAAAGCTCCTGGTCAACAAACGGTGTGGTAACCAGTCTTTCCAAGAATTATGTTCGCTATAAGCCATTTTGATACAATTTCCCAACGCAGAAGGGATTGGTAACCTGTTTTGCAGTACATCAAGCCAATCATATTGAACAGTATAAAAGCGTATCAAACCTTCATCTGCTCGCTGTTTAGCAATGTTATAATCCATCCCAATTTTATGTACTGTGTTTTGTGCAAGCCCTGACGGGCTAAATGAAATACAAGGTGATTGACTTGCCAATGCTGCTATCGATGCTAGCCCTCCTCCTAAAGAGTGCCCAGTGCAAATAATATTGCCTTTAACCGCTCGATATAGAATATTCGTTAACCCCACAGCCTGAAAGAATTGAGGTTCGTAATATCCTAATCCTTGTCGAATATTCGCATAGAAATCGACAATATCATTCGTTCCCGCAAAACAAATAATATATAGACCATTAAAACAACAAATATTCGATTGGAAACCGGTAAATTCATTATTTAAAAGTTCTGCATCAATACCTAACGCGTTAATTTTTGATGTACTGAGTTTTTCTATTCCATGAATATCTCGCCAATTATGATGATAAGCACCTTGTGAAAGTAGCGCTAAAAGATAATCTTTATTCTGTGCATCTCTTCCTAAAAAATCCTCCCGCATTATATTTTTAGACCATTTATCACGAGGACTGCATAACGATTCCAAAAATGTATTCTGTTGATATAAATTTAAACCTTCCTCAACAAATGAAAGTTCATCCTTACTTACTGTCTGCTGTATTAATGTACTCAATGGCATAAATTCTCCCTAACAAATGCTGTATGCTGGAAGAATATTGAAATATAAATAACTAAGGAGGGAAATAATCTACTTTGTTAGAGACAAATAAAAAAGCCATTGAGAACAATGGCTTTTAGAATTTATTAAGATAAGAGATCTATTGACCCCTTAATGTTTATTACAGGCTTTCAGTGAAAGTACGGGTAATAACATCGCGTTGTTGTTCAGGCGTTAATGAATTAAAACGCACGGCATAGCCAGAAACACGAATCGTTAATTGAGGATATTTTTCTGGATTTTTCACTGCATCTTCTAATGTTTCACGGCTTAATACGTTAACATTTAAGTGCTGACCACCTTCCACACGTACAGTCGGTTTCATTTCCAGAGGAACTTCGCGGTACTCAAAAGCACCTAATTCATCTTTAGCAACAACCTGACCTTCGTTATAATCCGCTTTCGCACACACACAGCGAGCTTCATTTGACTCGCTATCGATTAACCAGAAAGAATTAAGTAGTGCAGCATTATCACTTTTTGTAATTTGAATACCAGTAATCATCTCGACCTCCACGTTCGAATCAGATTTTGATCAACCTTTACTAACTATTTTTAATCGCTGTTGATTGGATAATTGGTCTAACCAACCTGTTTATCTAATATATACCAGCTAGCCCCCTCGCTTTCTTTGATATTTATCAATTATTTCGTATGGTAATTAACCAAACTCGTGCATCTTTATGATTTAAATCAATATTCATAAATGGATTTTTTAATTATTTTTGTAAATTTTCAAAATAATTTTAAATAATTTAAGGGGGTTAAGATGGAACAACACTTTATCTATGCGCCATGAACCAGTAAGCTAAGCACTATAAAACACATCACTATGGAATAATTCATGTCAAACACGATGACTTGGCACGACGTAATCGGTGCAGAAAAATCACAGCCTTACTTTAAAGATACCCTTGCGTTTGTTGCTAAAGAAAGAGAAAACGGCAAAGTGATCTATCCTCCACAAGAAGATGTTTTCAATGCTTTTCGTTATACAGAATTGGGTGATATTAAAGTCGTGATATTAGGGCAAGACCCTTATCATGGTCCGGGGCAAGCTCATGGTTTATCCTTTTCAGTGCGTCCAGGCATTAAAGCACCACCATCACTTGTAAATATGTATAAAGAACTTGAGAAAGATATTCCTGGATTTGTTCGCCCAGACCATGGGTATCTCCTAAGCTGGGCACAGCAAGGTGTTTTATTGCTTAATACTGTACTAACCGTTGAACAAGGTCATGCCCATTCACATGCACATTTAGGGTGGGAAGCGTTTACAGATAAAGTTATCCAAGCAATTAATGACCATACTGAAGGCGTTATTTTTCTGTTATGGGGCTCACACGCGCAAAAGAAAGGTCGCATTATTGACACTAAGCGCCATCATGTACTCAAAGCGCCTCACCCATCACCACTATCCGCACACCGCGGTTTCCTTGGGTGTGGTCACTTCTCTAAGGCTAATCAATTACTTGAGCAGCAAGGCCGTACCCCTATCAACTGGAACCCAGTTATCCCTGCGTAATAGCAATCTATGGATATAAAAATGGGATGCTTAGCATCCCATTTTGTTCTATATCCTAAAATCATATCTCGTTCTAAACTTATTTAGAAACGATCACCATCGCAGGGCGCAACAGACGATTATTTAAGGTATAACCTTTTTGCATCACGTTAATCACTTGACCAGCACTGTGGTCAGGAGATTCAATCATGGTCATCGCTTGGTGAACTTCAGGGTTGAATGGCACATTTGCCTCATCAACAGGCACAATACCAAACTTAGACACTGCATCTAAGAACGTTTTTAGCGTAAGATCCAAACCTTCTAGCATTGCTTTGGATTCTTCACTTTCACGGTCTGCCGCGTCAATAGCGCGCTCTAAGTTATCAATCACAGGCAACAATTCATTGGAAAATTTCTCAAGTGCAAACTTGTGGGCTTTTTCAATATCTTGTTCTGTGCGACGACGAATATTTTCGATTTCAGCATGAGCACGTAGCATTGCTTCACGTTCAGTTTTACGAGAAGCTTCAAGTTGCTGTTCAAGCTCAGCAATACGCGCGGCTAACGCTTGTTCTTCTGCTTGTAAATCAGCTTGTTGAGTTTCTACTTCTTGCTCTGCTTGCACTTTTTGTGTTTCATTTTGCTCAGAAGCTTGCTCATCATGCATGTTTTGTTCTTTACTACTCATGAATATCTCCGCGTATTTAGCAATAATTCTATCTATGGGAGTATTATGGGGATCTAATACAGGGATTCAAGGGAAGTCATACAACGAGGAGTTAAAAAAGTATGCAAAAGGCTAAGATGACACCATCTTCACAATTTAAAACTATCGGTATTGTCGGACACCCAAGGCACCCTGAAGCACTGGCGACCCATGAACTCATCTACCATTGGCTCATTTCAAAAAATTACCATGCAATCATTGATAAGCAAGTGGCTAAAGATTTGAAATTAAAAGATGCCAATACAGGCACTTTAACAGAAATCGGTCAGCAGGCAGATTTAGTCGTTGTAGTCGGAGGGGATGGCAACATGCTCGGTGCTGCACGAATTTTATCTCGCTATAACAATAAGGTTATTGGCGTAAACCGAGGTAATTTAGGATTTTTAACTGACCTTGATCCTGATAATGCACTCCAACAACTGTCTTGTGTTCTTGAAGGAGAATATCATGAAGAACAGCGCTTTTTATTAGAAGCCCAAGTTATCAAAGCAAATCAAAAGGCCCGTAAAAGTAGCGCAATTAACGAAGTGGTTCTTCACCCAGGAAAAGTCGCACACATGATTGAGTTTGAAGTCTACATCGATGAGAAATTTGCCTTTTCTCAGCGCTCTGATGGTCTAATTATTGCGACACCAACAGGTTCAACCGCCTACTCTCTTTCCGCAGGTGGTCCAATTTTGACACCGAATTTAGATGCAATTGTGTTGGTACCAATGTTCCCACATACCCTATCATCTCGCCCACTCGTGATTAGCAGTGACAGCAGTATTCGTTTGAAGTTTTTACGTACAAATATCGATTATGAAGTCAGCTGTGATAGTCAAATTATGCTCCCTATCCAAGATGGTGAAGAAGTCATTATTAAACGCAGCTCAAAGAGTCTGAATTTAATCCACCCTAAAGATTATAATTATTTCAATACGTTAAGCTCAAAGCTCGGTTGGTCTAAAAAAACTTTTTAATTTTTTCACTCTGCCTCTTTACTGTATAAAAAAACAGGTTAAACTGTATGAAAATACAGTTGTGTATTTAAACAGGAGAGCGCAGATGCTAACCCAACTAACCATCAATAATTTTGCCATCGTTCGTGAGTTAGAAATCGATTTTCGTAGCGGTATGACAACAATTACAGGTGAAACCGGTGCGGGTAAATCCATTGCTATTGACGCTCTCGGTTTATGTTTAGGCAACCGTGGGGAAGCCAACATGGTGCGCCCAGGAGCTCAACGTGCTGACTTATGTGCACGTTTTTCTTTATCTGATGCACAAATGGCAACAACCTGGCTGATTGAACATCAACTTGATAATCATAACGAATGCTTACTACGTCGTACCATTGCTGTTGATGGCCGTTCTCGCGGCTTTATTAATGGTGTTTCTGTTCCGCTTTCACAGTTACGTGAACTGGGTGCGCTACTGATTCAAATTCACGGTCAACATGCTCACCAATTATTGTTAGATAGTGACCATCAGCAATCTCTGCTTGATGCGTATGCAAATCAGCAACAATTACTCGCTCAAATGAAGCAAACATGGCAAACATGGCATGAATCTTGTCAGCAATTGGCTATTTTTCAAAAACAGATGCAAGAGCGTGAATCTCGTCAGCAGTTACTTGATTACCATTTAAAAGAATTAAATGACTTTCTCCCTATCCAAGGGGAATTTGAAGAAATTGACCAAGAATATAAACAATTGGCTAATCATGGGCAATTTCTCACCATTGGACAAACTGCTTCACAAATTCTCACCGAAAGTGATGAGGCTAACGTTATTAGCCTATTGAACATGGCAAAAAATGAATTGACTGACTTAGTCACTCTAAACCCCAAATTCTCTGGATTACTGGATATGCTAGAAGAAGCCTCTATTCAAGTTAGCGAAGTCAGTGATGAAATTAAACATTATTGCGACCAGTATGAATTAGATCCAAATCGCTTATTTGAATTGGAACAACGCATTTCCAAGCAAATTAGTTTAGCCCGTAAGCACCATGTGACACCTGAAGCTCTACCAGAGCTCTTTCAACAATTAGTCGAAGAGCAAAATCAAATTGCTAATCAAAATGAAGATTGTGAAGCCCTCAATGCACAAGTCCTCGCTGACCACCAAAAAGCATTAGAGTGTGCAGAACGTTTACACCACGTTCGTCTACATTATGCACAAGAGCTGAGCCAATTAATTACAAACAGTATGCATCAGCTCTCTATGCCCCATGGCTTGTTTACTATTGATGTCAAATTCGTTCCTGAAAATCTACAAATTGATGGTGCTTGCAAAGTGGAGTTCAATGTCACGACTAACCCTGGACAACCACATCAAGCGTTAGCAAAAGTTGCATCGGGGGGGGAATTATCTCGCATTGCTTTAGCTATCCAAGTGATTACAGCGAAGAAAATGGACACCCCTGCTTTAATTTTCGATGAAGTCGATGTGGGGATTAGTGGTCCAACCGCTGCCATTGTTGGAAAATTACTACGTGAGCTCGGAGAATCCACTCAAGTCATGTGTGTGACTCACTTACCTCAAGTGGCAGGGTGCGGTCACCACCATTTTTATGTCAGCAAAGAAACCAATGGCGTAGAAACGGAAACGCATATGCAATTACTGGATAAAAAATCAAGATTACAAGAGCTTGCAAGATTACTAGCAGGTTCTGAAGTCACCAAAAACACGCTGGCTAATGCAAAAGAGTTGCTCGCAGCTTAAATTTCGACAACTTTTTTTATCTCCTGTTGTCTTAGAGTCGATCTGGAAGGTTTTAAATTGTATCAATGTCGATTATCATTGATGTTCTGACTCCAAAAGGAATGAGATATCCATGCGTTATAAATTGTTAACTGCTGCTGCACTATCATTCGCATTAATGTCCACGGGCTGTTCAATGATGGAACGTCTTGTCTATCATCCGGATATTAACCAAGGTAACTATCTGACAGCAAAAGATGTTTCGAAAATTAAGAACGGAATGACACAGCAACAGGTTGCTTATGCTTTGGGCACCCCAATGATGACTGACCCGTTTGGTTCTCAGACTTGGTTTTATGTTTTCCGCCAAGAGCTGGGACATGACCCAGTGAAGCAAGAAACATTAACGCTGACGTTTGATCGTAATGGTATCCTGACAGATATCAAAAACGAAAAGAACCTTGAAGCTCAGCAAGCCATGGAAGCTGGTGAAGTTAAAGCATCAGAACCAAAAGTAGCGGAATAACACCCCATATTGCTTAACGCTTGAGAGAATATAAGTAACTACCTGAGATCCTTTAAATCATGGAAACCAACAGGTAGTTACTTTAAGATAATTCACTGCAAGTGTTTTCTTTAAAATTGTAGCGTTTCACTCTCTTATCCTCTGCGAAATAGTATTTATTAAATAAAAAAACCGAGCTTTCACTCGGCTTTATTTCACATCAATACATTCAATGATGTTGTATATTACTTGTTGTTTTCTTTTGATTTTTCAGCTCGTTTACGGCGTAGTTCTTTTGGATCGGCTATCAATGGGCGATAAATCTCAATCCTATCCCCCTCTTGCACCACATCCCTCAATTTAGCTGGGCGGCTGTATATTCCGACTTTATTTTTCTTTAAATCGATATCCGAGCGCAGCGCTAAAATACCCGATGCAATAATTGCATCTTCAATCGTGGTTCCTTCTGCAACCTTCACTGAGAGCAAAAATTGCTTTTCAGGTAACGCGTAAGTTACTTCAATATTGATATCAGACACGGTAGACGACCTTAGCACGAGACGTAAATGCTTGAACCATATTGTTGGCCAGCTCTTTAAATATTTTGCCAAATGCCAGCTCAATAAGCTTATTGGTAAACTCAAAATCGAGATGGAACTCAATTTTACAGGCATCAGCACTCAAAGGAATAAACTGCCATCCCCCTGATAACGTTCTAAAAGGTCCTTCGACTAATTGCATTTGAATGCGTTTATTGTCTTCCAATGCATTTTTCGTAATAAACGTTTTACTAATTCCTGCTTTTGAAACCTCAACTGAGGCCGTCATTTCATCAGAACTGTGGCTAATAATGCGACTTCCAACACATCCTGGTAAAAAACTTGGATATGAAATCACATCATTCACAAGTTTATACATTTGTTCCGCGCTAAAAGGGACTAACGCAGAGCGACTAATCTGTGGCATATCAATTCCTATCCCCAAAAACTGCGCATATAATAGCACCATTAGTGGGTTACTCAAAAAACAAAACCCGTACAGGGCAAGAAATGCACAATCACAAAAATATCAGTGTTGAACGATTTCATTCAACGCATCTTAACGTATAATGAATGAACTATGACAAAGAAAAAACCATATAAACCCGGTTCAGCAACAATTGCTATGAACAAACGTGCTCGCCACGAATATTCTATCGAAGAGGAGTTCGAGGCGGGTTTATCCCTACAAGGTTGGGAAGTTAAATCATTACGTGCAGGCAAAGCCAATATTGGTGATAGCTACGTTCTCTTACGTGATGGCGAAGCTTATTTGTTTGGTGCAAACTTTACACCACTAACTGTCGCCTCATCTCACGTAGTTTGTGACCCAACACGTAGTAGAAAATTACTTCTTAACCAACGCGAATTAGATACACTTTATGGACGAGTGAATCGCGAAGGTTACACAGTTATCGCCCTTTCCCTCTATTGGAAAAATGCGTGGTGCAAAGTCAAAATTGGCGTTGCTAGAGGTAAAAAAGCCCACGATAAGCGTTCTGATATCAAAGATAGAGAGTGGCAATTAGATAAAGCACGTATAATGAAACATTCTAATCGCTAAGTCCTAGCTTTATAGAGTTATTTTCTGTTATACTGTAATCACAACTTGGGGCTGATTCTGGATTCGACGGGATTTGCGAAACCCAAGGTGCATGCCGAGGGGCGGTTGGCCTCGTAAAAAGCCGCAAAAAAATAGTCGCAAACGACGAAAACTACGCACTAGCAGCTTAATAACCTGCTTAGAGCCCTCTCTCCCTAGCCTCCGCTCTTAGGACGGGGATCAAGAGAGGTCAAACCCAAAAGAGATCGCGTGGATGCCTTGCCTGGGGTTGAAGCGTTAAACTTAATCAGGATAGTTTGTTGGTGGCGTGTCTGTCCGCAGCTGGCAAATGAAATTAAAGACTAGACTAAGCATGTAGTACCGAGGATGTAGAAATTTCGGACGCGGGTTCAACTCCCGCCAGCTCCACCAAATTTTAACTGTCAGTGATGTGACAACAGCTTTAAAAACAGTAAGTTAGTAAAGTTGAGCAGACAGTAACATTACCCAGAATGGACTTCGAAATGCACGTGAAATGCACGCGCACTAGAAAAATAAAAAAGCTCACTCCGGTGGGCTTTTTTATTGTCTTTTAAATACAGCCTATATGGCGCAGCAGTATATTCCCCTGAAATAGTATCATATTGATTTTAAATGTATTTTTATTTATGATTGATTTAAGAATTTCAATTATACATTGTAACCTATTGATTTATATTGTAGTGATAAAGAGTTTTGGGGAATCCCTTTTATCACAAACATAACACATCCCTCCCCCTCACTTCACATCACAATTTCTACACATTTCGTCACAGTAATTCACTCTCGATGCCATCATCATCAAAAAACCATACATGGTAAACCACAATGAGCAAGAAAATCCTCGGCATATTCATCAAACAAAAACGCATCGAGAAAAATATTTCAATATCTGAAATTGCAAATCATCTAACAATCTCAGAAGCTATGTATATTCGCGTTAAAAACGGGAATGACTCAATCTATGTAGATGACTTAATGACTATAGCTGAAATGCTCGGTGTTGATGAGCGTGAAATTTTGAAGATGGAAGATGTATGAAAAGAAATAACAACTAACTGCACGGATAAAAAATACCTAATGTGATGAAAAACCATGATATGCGGCTTCTATGCTAGAAAAGATTAGCAATACAATATCTATAAAAGCAATGAATTACACAAAATTACATCATTAGCAAAATACCTTTCTTATACACCTAACTTCTTATAGGACAAAAGCTTTCCATTACTAGATATTCCTTCTAACAAAATATTTTGCTTACAATCTTAAGCCTATTTAATATAATTACTGCCAAAATGAATGAACTAAAGTTTATGTCTACCAGCTCTTACCTTAACAAAACTATAATTTTGTTAAGGTCGATAATCTAAGAAAAGCAAATCTAAAAAATTTCTGACTAAATTTGATATTCAATAAAAGTCATTTCACTTAAAATTTCACTTCAAAATATTGGAGACTTCATGAATATCACTCAATTATTTCTATTAGCTCTAAATTGTATCAATGAGCATCGGGAACCATCACATACTGAGCAATCAATAATTTATGTATTCTATAGAACAAACATTGCTGGATTGATTTCTATAGATGAATTTATGGACAAATTCGTTGAGCTATCCGTTTACTGCGATTCATCAAAACAAAACAAAGCGTTTGCTATCAAACTTATAGAAAAATATTTACATCTATCAGCAAACAAACTGACAGCGATAAAAAGTATGCCTACCTAATAACAGACACTCCAAAGCTGCTCTTAATAATGTGGAATGTCTAACTAATTCACTTAATAGTTAACGCTACTGAATTTCCCACATCACCTCATTAAAAAATTCTTTAATATCAACACGTAAAATCTTAAGAGCTGAAACCAAAGTATCTATATCTATTTTATTTATTCCTCGTTCATAACGATATAACTGCTGGGCGCTTTTACACCCTATCAGTTGAGCAAATTCAACAGCAGTATATCCAGCGTCACGTCTCAGACCTTTAATCTTATTTCCAATCAATGTTGTTACTAAGACATCAGAACTCATGCTTCGATACTCCATTCATATAATTAGACACAATCTATTATGCTCTCAAACCTCTGGATTATTCACTTTTCCAACTTCTAAATCACTTATAGAGAATCGATAAGTGATAATTGTAATTTGAAAATTTAAAATCTCCCTATAACTTTATTGACTTTACTAATATTTCTTATTATTTGTAGACTACAGATTTATTTCAATAGGCGTTATCACTAGAAAACGAAGAGGAATATTTATGAATAAGTTTCTAATTTCTGCTTGCATGATTGCATCAAGTGCTCTGTCCTTTAATGCATTAGCCGCAGACAAAATGACCTCAACTCCCGAAAATATGACATGTAAAGAGTATGTGGACTTAAACCCTAAAAGCTGGGCTCCAGTTGCCTTATGGGTAACATCACAAGATACTCAGTTTAAAAGTGGAGACTGGGTGGCATTATCTGAACAGAGCGTTGCGGAAGCTCCTTTAATCCTTGAGTTTTGCAAGAAAAAACCTGAAGGAACTTTAAAAGATTACCTTGCTAGCAAAAAATAAAGTTTTTTAACTGGTAATAGCCGCAGTTTAATTTCTGCGGCTAATTAGATTACTCGCAGCAATTCTATTTTCTGTACCCTGATTCTTGATACCAATACAGTGACAGTTTTATTAACTTCACTGCTTCAATGAGTTAAATAGAATCACTCAATATTAACTGAGACTGATCTTTTTATTGCTTTGATGAGTGTCCCCTCTTCTTTGAATATTTCAGCTCGCTTTGTATTTGTAGTACTCGATACAACGACTGCATATGCACGCAAAGATACAAATATACTTCCTCCAAATCCTGTGGTTGGAATGGGAATATCACTGCTCATTAATAAGCTATATGGAAATAAATGAAGAAGAATTATGTTTACAAGCGATAATCATCGCGGGATGAATTGTAGTCTTGCAACCGTTTTTATGGTACGTGATATATCTAATTGTCACCTTCACATCTTTAACCGCCGCTTTGAGTGTAGTATACAAAGAACAAATCAGTCTTCGATCTTTTTCTGTCGCTATTACCGTAGTTTGAGGCGAGTATTTAACTCCATTGATGATAATTTCTACACGAGTAGAGTGAATCGCGCCGGGCACAGATCCCTCCGCAGTGAACTGCATCGTTGGCATCAATAAATCAACATCATAAGGCATTCCACCCTTATAAATTACCGATGTTTCTATGATTTGGTCATAACGCTTACCATGAATCTCGCTCTTAGATACCTCCTTATAAATTGTCGCGGTTGCATTATCACCAACAAGTTTGTCTACATAAACAGTTCCTCTAAATTCACCATCTCTAGCATAAATCTTTCCTCTAAATATCCCGTCATTAAATTCAGGGGTACCATTTTTATTAATTTGCCATCCTGATTTACCCGAAACGAAATTATTCGACTGAATCACACTTCCTATCTTGGCATTGCTAATCGAGGCATCGGCGATGAATGATTCGCGCATGAAAATTTGTCCATTTTTCATGAACATCAAGGGTTCCATTTTTCCTCGTGTTGGATTAAAGAAAGCAAAATTATTTGCATTAAATCCAATGAACGATTCAATTTTCCCCGCCTTCACTTCAGCACTAATAACCATACTCGCGGCACTATATTTTTTCCCATCCACCATGATTGTGATGTTTGTATTGTGCATCGCGTACCCGGCATTTTGTTTAAATTCCGCCTGCATCTTAGAGTTAATCAGCGCACCTTGATTATCCAATTTCGCCTGAACTTGCTTCTGTGATTCACTGAAAGACCTGTCTAAATTCGTAACCGCTTTATCAAGCCGAACAACGCCTGCGTTTACCC
Source organism: Providencia alcalifaciens DSM 30120 (assembly GCF_000173415.1). GTDB lineage: Bacteria > Pseudomonadota > Gammaproteobacteria > Enterobacterales > Enterobacteriaceae > Providencia > Providencia alcalifaciens. The sequence goes on from NZ_ABXW01000045.1 coordinate 110,465, forward strand.
CATTAATTGATGCGGTCACTTGTGCGTATTTTTCTGCCCACGATTTTCGTTCATCCGCAAACGCACGCTCTAACGTTTTATGTTGAGATTGTGACTGTTCATGGTTTACCGTAACCTCTATCTTCACTTCTTTAATTGCTGCACTATTGACTAACACCGACTCATTCAGCCAATCAAGTTCTTGAGAGAGCTGTTTCCCAGCATCTGTCGACATGAAATGCTCGTTCAAATCCGGCAAGATGGTATTCACATCAAACTCTGATTCTCCTCGCACCCATTGAGTCCACTCGGATTCATTACCCGATTTATCAACAAGTCTTGCTCTGAAGTAAAATACGATACCAGCGGCTAAACCTGCCATCTCATAGTTTCTTGACGGATAAGGGACATCAGATAACAGCATCAAATCTTCACCATTAGGGGTCTTACTGTACTGAATTTCCGTTTTCAATGTGTCACTAGTATTTTCATCAAACCCCCAATCCAACTTAATGCCAAACACCCTTGGCGAGGCTTTAAAATTGACAGGTTTCGGTGGATTACCCACTTTTCCTGTCAGGCTAGTTTCGGGGGCATTTGTCCAAGCACTAGAAATTTCAGACGCATTAACCGCTCGAACTCGCACTTGATATCGACCAGAATAAACGCCCTCAATATCAAACCCCAGTGATGATGTCCTTGGTGCATTGACCCAGTTCCCGTTATCACGACGCCATTGCGCTTCATAAGCAATCGCATTTTCAGCCGCGTCCCAACTGACACTGAGCGTAGTCAACGCCATGCCTTGGTCAACTCTTGAGTAAGACGTGATTTCGACCTTTTTCGGTGCAGGCTGAACGCGAGGCGGAATAACCGTTACGGGACGTTCGTCAATGCGAGCACCTGAATCGATATGGTCATAATGGTCAGGATTATGGATAGCACCGCTAATGGTATAAGTGTTATCGCCGTTATCGCTGATATTAATCACTCGATATAGCTGGACCGCTAAGTCATCAGAATCCACCACCCACACGGTCTCTTTCTGTGGTATTTGGGAATATTCAACAGAAACTGTAACCACTTTTTTATTTACTGAAGTAACGGTTCTCCCTTCTGATTTTCCGTCTGGTAAGTTGATGATCAGGCGATCACCCGCTTTAATTGATGTCTCTCTATCAAGAGTAATACTCCTTCCTTTCGCGGAAGAGATACGCCCACCGTTATCACGCCCAGCTAAATTTGAATCAGCTACTGCGATAATATGACCCGGTGAGGGAATTGCCCCTTCTAACCCCGTGGCAAATGTGATCATGCGGTCATTTGCGTTAGTCAGTAATGCCCAGCGACCACGTCGATTCGCTTCACTTCGACGGGTACACCCAATTGCAGAGAGTTCTACTTTACGCACGCCATAACGATGCTGAAGTTTTAAATCTGCGACCGCCTCGATATCATCTTTGCTGTGGTTATCCGTATCCGTAAATGAAACTAAGGCTTGGGTGTAGCGATTTTGGATACTGCCCCCCGAGTAAGACGGTTTTCCCCCAACGATATTGGCATTGGTAAATGTACGAAAAATACTGGCTGGCATATCGGCAACCGCATTGACTTTATTGTCCGCCCAGAAGGTCATTCCTCGAAAAATAGCCGCAATATCCCGTAATACGGTATACGCTGCCTCTTGTGATTGAATATACACATCACATAAAAAACGAGGCTCTTTTCCCTCGCCTCCTCGTCCATCAGGCACCCATTCATCACAATACTGTGCGATTTTGTACAAATCCCACTTTTCAATCTGATGGGGTTTGATTCTGTCACCACTGCCATAACGATTGTTCAGGACTAAATCATAAAACACCCAGGCGGGGTTATTGGTTGCCGCCAGCTTAAACGTTCCATCCCAAACACCCGCGTACGTTCGATTCACAGGGTCATAATTTGTCGGCACTTTAACTAACAATCCCCCTTTCGGACGAACACTAATTTTAGGGATACGGTTGTTAAATTGACGGGCATTAAATGTCACAAAGAGAAGCGCCGTATTAGGGTAACGTAACTTGGCGTCAATCACCTCGGTGACCGCAGCAATCGAGACTTTATCGGCAATACGAGCGGTATTCTGATTTTTGGTGAGTCGCCGAACGCGCAATTGCCAACCTGTCGTGGCTGAGGGTAAATCGATACGATGGGTGCGCTGATATTCACTGGTCGTTTTACCATCAAATGCAGACTTAACGAGTTCTTGATACCCAGCACCGTCTGTAGATAAATCAATCGCATAGACAATGCGATATCCCGTTGTATCACCATTATCGTGTTGACGCATTAACTGAGGCACTGAAAAGCGAAGGCGAATAGCGGATAACTGCGTATTATTAATCATTCGGATATACGGCTGATCGTCTCGCAGCTCTACACCCACGGCGTTGTCATTATCAACCGACGGTATCCCTTTGATATACTCTTGTTGCTCGCTACCGGGGCGAAACTCCCATGTTACCCCTTCGAAGTTTTTCGTTCCATCCGCATTACCAATTGGCGTCTCATCTAAAAAAATACGCGTATCATCCAAGCCCCCCGCAATTTCCCCCTCAGAAATGGCTAACAGAATTTTTGCAGTCGATTCGGAAAGCAAATTATCTTTGGCTTCTACGGGCGTATGACCGCCCCCTCCGCCACCTTTAGCGCCGTATATCGTTTCCATATTTCACCCATAAAAAAACGGCACTCAAGCCGTTTCCGTATATGATAAAGATTAATTTTGTTATTTTTGGTCTTCGGTATAGATACCCGCGGAGATAATCGCACCTCCGACTTCACGGCGGTCTAGTCCATATAACAGCGGCACAGGATTGCCCTGCGCCGTGGTATTTACAGCACCACCAAATGCATAGGATGGCTTATTATCCGCATCTTGTCGCATGGATAAGCCTTGAGGCTGGGGTGAGAGCATTTGCACCAAACCACCGATTGCCATAGCAGCACCACTCAACGCCAATGCCCCTCCCCATGTCCCTGCAGCGGTAAATGCGACAGAGAGACCTCCCGATAAAAATGCGGCAGCACCAATTAGTGCAACCCCTAAAATAGTTTGGAAGAAACCACCCCGTTTACTCCCTTTAATTACCGGAGCAATGCGAATTTCTTCACTGGTATCAAGATGCAATTCGTCTTCAGCAATATTGCGCTGACCTTTAAATACCGCAAATTCCAGCCCTTTCAGATGCGCATTGGCAAGGAACTGCTCGAATCCATCATAGAGTACCGATAACGCTTTAATCGCTTCACGCGGAGAATCGATAGCAAGTTGATGTTCGCGACCAAATTGGGTACCCAAAACACCATAGAGTCGTATTGTTTTTAAACTCATGCCAACTCCTTACGTCTGACTATTTTCACTGTCCTATCACGCCAATAATCACTGTATGGAACGATGCGGCTGAGCTGACCGTATAAGTGGTGAAGCAG
>NZ_ABXW01000044.1 GCF_000173415.1 Providencia alcalifaciens DSM 30120
GTCGCCCACCTGAATTTGCCATTTACCGTCTTGATCGGCACTGCTGTGATAGCGTTTGCCGTCAATCTCCAGCGTCACCGTCAACCCTGCTTCGGTCTCCCCGCTGAAGGTTGGCTGAGCCAGATTAGTGAGTGTCAGTGGGGTGTCTTCCGCTAAAGTCGGTGCTTGGGTATCAACGGTGATAACACCAGTTTGTTCGGTATTCGCTTCCCCTAAATTACCCGCGCTATCCTCCACTGCTACACGATAAACATATTGTCCATCCTCTAATGCGCTAGAAATAGGTAGTGTCAAAACCCAGCTACCATTCTCATCCGTTCTTACGGTTTGGCTTATATCTATCGTGTGAGATCCTACCTTGCTAATACTTAATATTACCAATGCAAAAGGTTCGCTTTGACCTTTAAAAGTGGGTGTCGCAGAGTTTGTTAATACCGTATTTTTAATGACTTGTTCTGATTCATGCCAAACACCTGCCGTCAGCTCAGTTGGTGCCGTTAAATCAATAGTGAACTCACCAGCCATCTCACCACGAATACCTTGCTTAACGTCATTCACTGTAACAATATAGTCATGATGCCCCTCTGCCAGTTCGGAAGTAACCTCGATAAACCAATGACCATTTTGGTCTGATTTTGTTTGGTAGGGTTGAGCCAATTGGTTATCAAAAATTACCCGCACATCCGCATTTGGCTCAGTCATCCCTCTTAATTTGGGTTTCTGAGTATTGGTAATATTGTCATTTTGCACTCCGGAGTCCGAGTCACTATCCAACCCAACTTCAACTAAAGGTGCAGTTTTGATCTGAATACTGCCGCTGAGACTTTGTGTACTCACCTGCCCTAAAATATCAGTCGCTGTTATCTGATAATCGTAATGGCCATCTTTCAACGCATTCTTATCCGGCAGTGTAAATAACCAATGACCGGCTGTATCTGCGGTCACTTGGTGTGTTTTCCCATCGATGATGATCGTCACAGTGGCATTCGCTTTCGTTTGTCCACTCAAGGTCGGTGTATTATCATTCGTTTGATGACCTAAAGATAAAACGTCTTCTAATTCAGCCGTTATCTCTGGGGGTTGGATATCGTAAACCAAATTGAAGTTCAGGTGAGTTTCTCGACCGATGAGGTCTTGTGCTGTCACCGTGAATTTAATTTCTTCATCTTGTTTAAGATTAAACGGAATACTTGTTTTAGGCAGTGAAATACGCCAGTTACCGCCATTATCTGCTTGAGTTGAACCAATCACTTTTCCATTGGCGTCTTTGATTTCAATGTGACTGGCAGATGTCGTTTTCCCCGTCAAGCTGAGAGCATCGCTATTAAACATTAGCTTACTGTTTTCTGCGGAGGTGAACTGTTTTCCATTGAGTTCAAATTCAACCTTAGGCGGAATATCTCGCTCTGCACCACTGAGCACTTTCAGTTCTAATTCATGTTCCGTCTTATTTCCTGCCATATCAAAAGCCGTAATTTTCGCGGGATAGATACCATTCGGTAAACGGATACTTTCCCCAATCATGGTCTCTTTACCATTAAATTCTTTTAGCTTTGTCGTATGTTTATAAATTTTTCCATTCACTTCGATCATGTAATAATCAATATTACCCGTGTACGTAATACGTAATCCGGCATTACTGTTATTCGCAACCCCCGTATCACCATGTAATTCACTGGATTTTATATAGAAATTATCGAATTGCGGTGCTGTTGTTAAGATATTTAGCGTGACCTGCCCGATGGCTAATCCGCTGTCCTCTTCCATAAATGTCACAGGATAAGCACCTTCACCATGAATCGGGACTTCAAAGCGCCATTCGCCATTAGCATTCATATCAACAGGATAAGATTTCCCATCTATTTTTGCGTACAGCATTGCCCCTGGCTCAACTTTACCTTTATAGGCAGGTTTTTGATGGCTCGTGTAGTGATTACCGGCAGTACCAGTATCAGTATCCGGGTCTAACCAAATTTTAAAGTCTGATACCGTAACATAAGAAGAATACGTTCGAATGGAACCGTAAACATCAGTAAATTCAAGGGTAAATGGAGTATCCCCTTTTGGTAATTGAAGTGTATCAGGTAGCTGCACCTCCCAATTTTTACGCCCATTTGACAGTGTTAATCCATAACTTTTACCCGCTATTTTAATCACGCCTCTTAGTTCATCGCGGTCAGCACTTCCCGAAATTGTCCCTTTTAATTTAGGGGAGCGAGAGACACTGAGATAGTTATCATCCATGCCTGTGGAACTCGATATGGCAGCAACTTGGCTAGTAACATGCAACACGCTGTCTTTAACCTGCATACCCACCTTATCAAATACTTTTTGTGAAACGTGACCTGCTGGCGATGTTGCAATGACAGTAATATTGTTGAGAAGGTAGCCTGAGTCCTTCACGAGGGTTCCTTCTGGAATACTAAAAGTCCAATGACCTTTCTCATCAATGTTAGTGATTGGAAAGGAAAACTTATGACTCTTTCCGCCGTGTACCCGTTCGAATTCAAATTTTAGCGTTGAGTTTGGAGAGGCTTCACCTGAGAAATCGGGGGTTAAGTCATTGGTTGATTTCGCACCATCAAACTTACCCGCTTTCCAAGGTACGTCTAAGCTAATCTCTGATAAATAAGGCGCGTGGCTTTCAATCACTAATTGTGATGTTTTTTCATAAACATTCCCTGCGGCATCCGTGATAATGATTTGATAATTTCCAATAAAATCCTTTGGCAATTCTTTGGATAGCTGTAGTGACCATTGACCATGCTTATCCGTTGTGGTTTTTATGGTTTCATTATTCAATGTCAGTGTGACTTGGCAGCCCACTTCACCTTGTCCAGTAAAGACGGGTTTATGGTGGCTCGTAATGAAATTACCTTTCGTGCCAGTGTCAGTTTCTGAAGTGAGCTCAATCGTTGATATTGGTAGCATCGAGTCAATGAAAACACTGCCTTGTACATCCAAGCTTCTCCCATTGATAGGATGGGTTGCGGTCACGATATAGCGATTATTTCCATCCTGTAGTGTTTCGGTCTTGATTTCCCACTTTCCAGTAGTGTGGTCGGCTGTGGTTTCATACCGTTTCCCTCCAATATCAAAACTGACTTTCGCCCCTTTAGTCGCCAGCCCTTTAAAACTCAAGATGTTAATGTTCGTAATGTAATCTTCTTTTACGCCACTATCACTACGTTCATCTAACATCACTGATAATGTAGGAAGTGGCGCTTCTGATGCACCGTTTCCTAGTGGAACGAAGGTAAACTGTTGTTCGATTGTCGTTTTATTTCCGGCAAGATCCTCAGCAATAATCCGATAATTATTCTCTTTCCCGACAGCTGCGTTGGTGTCAAAGGTCAAGGACCAATGTCCATTTTCATCGGTATAGGCTGTTTTTGTGGTTCCTTTAAATTCAGCCGTTATTTTACTTTTTGGTTCAGAGGTGCCGCTGATTTGGGGGCGGATTAAATTTGTTGTTATGCCATCAACCGCATGTTCACTTTGGCTCGTCGTATCTAGCTTCGCCGTTAACTCAACTTGGGTATCAACGGTCAATGATCCTTTATCTGTCGATGTATTTCCCGCCAGATCGTTAACTGTAATCTGATAATCATAAATACCATTGGCTAATACCTGTGGTATCGACCATGTCCACTCACCTGCGGTATCTGCGGTTACTGGATAATCTTGATTTTCAAAGTGAATTGTTACCGTTGCATGAGGCTTGGTTTTTCCTATTAGAGTCGGACTCGTATGATTCGTTAGCTGATCGCCTATTAGCCCACTATCTGTAGCAGTACTGAGCGTTGCATGGCTAGAAGGGTGCGCAGTATCAATATGTATGTTTTCAGTGAATGAAGCTTGATTGCCGGCAATATCCGTTACCGTAACCAAGAATAAATGATGCCCATCATGTAATGCTTCAGGCACCGCAAATGACCAATGACCTTGATCATCCGCTTTTGTCGTATAAATTTGCCCAGCAAGATTAATGGTGACAACGGCTTGTGCGTCTGTTTGCCCTAACAGCACAGGCATAGCCTTATTAGTGATAAAATTATCCGTATTTTCTAAATATGTTGTGGCATCTGGTAACGTCGTTTTGATCGTAACCACGCCATGGATTGTTTGGCTGTTATCGGCTTTATCTACCGCAGTCACTTGATAGGTTAACTCGCCTTCAGGCAATGCTTGCGCTACCGTAATCCGCCATTCCCCCTGCTCGTTCGCGGCTGTAGATAAATGTTGTCCGGCGATCACTAATGTAATCACACTCTTGGGCTCAGTTTTCCCCATGAATGTGGGCAGTGTTTGATGAGTGATAGCATCATTATCCACCCCACTATCTGAATAGCTTGCTAAATGAACAGTCACCTCAGGTAGCGTGGTATCAATGATTATATTTCCTTCCACAATCACAGGCTTATCGTCAGCACGAGATGCCACTAACTGATACTCATAAGCATCATCGGGTAATGCCGTATTGATTGATAACGACCAATTCCCTTCTTGATCTGCGTTAATCGGATATTTTTTGCCTGCAATTTCTAGATATGCCGTTGCATCAAGTGACACTTTCCCAATAAATGTCGGGGTATTTACTTTGGTTATCTGAACGCTCGAAATATCAGAATTCGTTGTGTCATCGAGCCGACCTTGAATAAAGATATTGGTTTTTAAAGGCGTAACCACATCCTTAGCCTTATTGACGGATGATGGTGTTGATGATGGTGTTGACGGTGAGGGAATGGTTGAAGAGGCTGGAGAGGACAAATCATTTTTTGTGATATCTATTTTAGTATCTTCAGCTTTAGTTTTTTGATTTAATTCATTTTTTGCTTGATTTAACTTTGTTAACGATGAACTTAATTGCTCTTTTTTTTCTTCATTTGACGATTCTAACGTGCGAACCGTTTCAGAGAGAGCCTTATTTTTTTGTTGTAATTCGGCAAGTGTCTCTTCGAATCGCTGCTCAGCATCGCCTTCTTCATTGTTCTGTTTTTTTTGTTCTACCGCGTCGACCTCCACCGTGTCGCTGACAAATTGTTCCTTAATATAAACAGCATCGGCTCCCACATTCATCGATATTGATGACAAAATCTCATCTTGGGTAAGCACAACCCCCTGCTCTGTGGATAAAACGACATCACCTAAAATGACATCCGATAAACCATTTTTTAATATTTCTGTTTTTCCATCGGGGGTTGTAATAATAAGGTCTAATCCTTGAACCTTAAAGTTTTTTACTTGAATCGTATTTATGTTATTTGAATTCATTGAGCTAGCCATTTAAAAGATATTAATGTGATTAATTAGATGCCAATTAGCAATTTTCATAAATCGCATTATATCTATTTTAAACCTAATTAAATCATGCAAAGCATATCGTGAACTCAGAACCTATATTTATGAACTTAAAACCAGATGTGTCAAAATTAATTATAATTATAATACCTGACATGAATTTATTTTAAAGAAAACAAAAAATGGAAGAAGACTATGATGGCTCAGATGAAGAGCTAGCACCTATGGTAGATGGATTAAGCGGAACACTTTGTATTATTATCTTAGTATCAATGGTATTTATTTTCAGTGGTTTAAAAACTGCAAGCACGTATATTAATTATGGGGAGTTGAAGTTTGAACATGTAGAGATCGATATATCAAACCGAGTTCTTTATTTCAAAGGCGGAATAAACCTTTCTGATGAAAAGATCGATTTATTAGCAAAAGAATTCAATGAGAATGATAAAAACAGCATTATTTTACATGGTTATATAGATAAAAACATCAAAAACAGTCAAGAAAAAAACACCTATAACTTACTTTATGTAGCATCAATCATTAAAAATCTTGGTCGCAATAAAAAAGTCATTCTAAAAAAAGGAACGAATGAAATTTGCCCAGGATGGAATTCATGTATCTATTGGGAATACAAATAAATGTACTATATCGGACTATTTCTTTACCTTATTACCTTTCTTGCATGCTGGCTAATCACTGGAATAAAAGACATGATACAGCAATGTATCCTACTTGCTCCTGAAATAAGCTATACCATGATTGGTATTTATATTTATCCATTGGCTATTTTCTTATGCCACAAGATCCTTAAAAAGAAATCACAAAAAAATTATATTTTTCTCGCTAATCAAACAAAATTATCAGCCTCGGTAACCGTATCCTTAGGTTTAGTCGGAACATTTATTGGTTTAACTGGAATGATAACGGCAATATCGGCATCTCTTGCTGGAGAAGGTGATGTAGCAGAAAAAATGAATGCGATGATTTCATCAATTTCCATGGCTTTAGACTCTATGTCATTTGCCTTTTTGACCTCTATTTTAGGTGTCTCAATTTCTGTTTTACTGTTAGTTAGCTTAAATTTCTTCCAATTCTTTTACATTAAAGATCAAAGCAAACATTCACAGCCTAATTTTGAAGAACTCAATGATATTCATAAAACCCTGTTTTCTCTGCAAGCCGTAAATGTAGGCATTGCCCAAAAGTTCGTATCAGTCTCAGAAGATAACCAATTAGCGACAGAAATTTCTAATACACTCAAAGAACTAACAAAAATAACAACAGCGAACTTACAAACATTAGTTACGATGAAAGATGCACAAAATGATTGGTATATAAAATATGACATGCATTTATTAGAAGAGAAAAAAAGCAGACTGTTGAATAATGAAAAAATAGAGAAAGAAATTTTAGAAGTAAAAAATTCTATTCAATGGATAAAATCCAAAGCCTTAGAAAGCAAGAAAAAATTAATATCATTATTATCAGTGGAATAGTTACATGCGTATATCTTATATTGTCTTAGGCTTATCACTTGGATTGATTTTAATCAACACCTGTTTAGCGAATAAAAAAGAAGATGGTTTCGAATCATTTATGAATAGAGTACTAGATAATTCTAATCCTATTAAAATAAAAATGTTAGAACTAGAATCTGAAGGGTATAAAGCAAAACAGACCGATTACTTTTATTTACCTAAAGTGAGTGCGACAAGCAAGTTGAAACATGGCGATGCTAATGTAAACAGTAGCTTGACGGCAACATCTCTTATTTATGATAGTGCGTTAAATCATCGATTTAATGAAAAAGAGCTGAAACTAAAAGTTTCACAATTGAATTTAAATAAAGAGAAAGACGATTTATATGCATCGATTACAAATAATCTTCTTAGCATTTATTTTCTTAACGAATTAACTAAAAAAACGGCTAATTTAAACAAAAACTCAAAAGAAATTTTTGATTTAATTGATCGTCGTTACAAAAATGGTGTTGCTAAATCCAGTGACTTAGAGCAAGCAATGCTACTAATGCAACGCATAGATATTGAGCAAAAAAATATTGAAAAAGAGATAATGCAATATAAATCCAATATTGAACTCATTTCCGGATTAGATTATCCAGTCAATGGCGTTAGTTTACCCAAAAATTTTATTAAAAATATACATAACATTAAAATTCAAAATGACCAAAGTATTCAAAATAACATTGAATATAATATATTGAAAATACAAGCAAATGTAATCAAGGAAAACGCTCAACAGCAAGATCCTTTTTTTAATGTGAATTTAATAGCTGAAGAACGATATTTAAATCAAAGTAGAAACCATAGCGAATCATATGTCGGCGTCGAGCTAAAGTTAAATATTTTTGATATTGATAAAAAATTGAATGAGTTATCCCAATTGAAACTCTATGAGGCCGCAAAGGGGAAAGTCGATTATAAACACAGTGAAATGACAGCCAAAGTCAAAAATTTAAACATCATTGCGACGTCGAATGAAATTGAGATAAATAACTTAAAAAATCAGAGAGATACATTATCTTCTATGATAAAAAGTCAAGAACGTGAGTATGATATCTCTCAATCTTCATTCTATGAAATGGTTAACACTTTATTTGACATGTTGACCATTGAAAGAAGAATCACTGAATCAATGATCGCTGATATGAAAAATAAAATGGAATACATCCAATTAACAGGGAAGCTCGCTGAAATTGAAAATCCATCTTAACTATCTAAAAAAAATTCCTAAAAAGATAAAAATTGTCTTTGCTCTTACCATCATTTTTTGGGGATATATTTTTCTTGCTGAAATTGATGTTTCATCCCCAGGTGATGGCGTCATTTCAGGCTTATCTAACAAGCTAGAGATAATCAGTCCAGCATCAGGATTTATCAACCAATTTAAGATTAAAACCGGTGATCATATAGAAAAAAATCAAATTCTATTTTCTTATACAAACTTAGATGTTTTTCATCAAGAAAAAACGCTGTCTAACTTAGTCAATTTTGCTAATGAACGCATTGATGATTTAGAGGAGAACAAAAAGTTATTAAATGGGCTTATTAATGGTCTAATCAATAATGAAGATGAATTTCAGTATATGGCAAAAAATGACAGAAGCAAAACCCTCAGTGCGTATAAAGAGTTATCTGAGCATATGCTTTTAATCATGGAAACCAATAACTTACAAGCACAATATTTAGCGCAGAACAAAGAGCTTACTGAGCTTCAAAATCAAATAAAAATTCTAAAAAGAAAGGAGGTGCTTTTAAATAATGCGAGAGCACCCGAGCTTGAAAAATTGAATAACAATACGGAAGTTAGCCGGACATTAGCACTGATCAATTCAGGTGAATTAACTGCTCAAAAATTAATACGTGAAATTTCTTTATTGGAAAAAAAGCACAAAACACGATTAATTAGTGAAATACAAGAAAATGAAGAGCAACTCAATCGCTTGAAAAAAGAAAAATTAGAAAATAGTGGTCAAATTGAATTACTAAGAAATAAAATCAGGGCAAACAGTGTTGTTTCACCCACTGATGGCATTATTCTGAGTATAGAAAAAGAGTTAGAACAAGGTTCATACGTTGAAGCTTCTAACCTAGTTATGGTCATAAAAAAACAACAAGATACGCGGGTTATCGACGCTAAAGTATATGCAAAATATCGCCCTTTTATTGCGGTTGAATTACCGGTAAAAATTGTCGTTAACTCTCCTGGATTTAAAAAAATAATCCATGGGAAAGTGTCAAAAATTAGTGCCGACTCATTTTCTGATAAAGATAGAATGACTCAAGAGCGCTTTTATTCTGTACAAATCACGCCAAATCAAGATTCGGTCATTGAACCGGAACATGATGGGTTACCCGTAATGATATATATTTCTAGTAAGAAAATTTCAGTATTAAATTATCTAACGGCACTCATTGGCGATAATATTTCATTTAACGTTTGGTAACGATATGTTAGGTTTTGTCTCCGCGCTTTCCGCGTCAGTTTCCGTCATGATTTTATTAATGGCCGTTCTTTTAGCGAATGTCATGTCTAGTGCTATGGATATGGAAGAAAATAAAAATAAAGCAAAAATATTGGGCATTGAAGATAATGGTGGTGAAAGTAAAGATATAAATAAAAATAAAAACATTCACAACACAATGAAATCATTAACTTTCAATTACGAAATACTCAATACGATTGATTATAATAAAATTAAAAGTATTGAAATCTATTGTAGCTATGGGAATAACCTAACACTTGATACTGCACTAACTTATACGGTTTACAATACTGTTTATCTAAAAAAGAACATTCCTCAAATAAGCATAAAGGCACTCAAGCCCGCTGAAGATAAGAATGGATTAAACAGTTGTTTCCTCAAGGGAAAAGAGAAAGAAAGTGAAAAAAAACAATCTAAACAATATCATTTTTATATACTTCAATGAACTTGGAGAAAAAATAAATTTAAAAAATAAACCTTATGAGCAATCCAATATTCTAAAGAATATTAACAGCTTTATTGATAATGATTTTTTTACTTATCAGTATTCATCCATTATTTACTCAAAAAATGAAAATTTACCTCAGCTTTTCATCATGGAGCTGAAAGATAGCGAGTACATTCTCATTAAGAATCAGGTTGGAATACTTTCTAACTTAACCAACAATGTCATTGTCACGAAAGAATTACTTGAAAGTAAAAACTTATTTTTCTTTCGCGGCATACCAAAAGACTTAGCTGAAGATTCAATGTTTAACTCATTAGTTAAGCTAACCCCAAAATCTTCTCTATTTTCTTTACCTTTAATTTTATTCGCTTTACTACTCCCTTTATATTCAAACTTATTTAATTCTCGATTAGTTTATAGCGAATCCATTAGCTCATTATTATATATTAGCTTTATTTTTGTTTTTATTATTGGAATTGAGTTTTTCATTAAACATTTCATTCATGAACAAAATCTCCAAGAAATAAAAATTAATATTGGTATTTTCAACCGCTATTTTCTGGATTTGCTGCAGCGTTCTAATTGCAAAAGTGCTTCAATTAAAGTCAGAACAGCGGAATCTTCTATTCTACAAGTCTGGGAGCTTAAGCCACAAATTATCTATGATATTGGATTAACGATTTTATTTTCATTATGCATTATCAGTATGCTGGGTTTTTATTCTATTTTGTTATTTTTATATTATTCTGCCCTTGCGTTTATCTGTGTGCAGGTTCGCTTCCGCTCTTATCAAAACATGTTGCGAACCAATAGCATTAACTATGAAAAATCAGCTCTGTACTACTCATTAGAGCAAAAAAAGCAGGAGCTTCGCTTCCTTGATGAAAATAATTTTCATCAATATGTCGATACCAAGAACCATGAAGATGAGAACGTTAAATTAAAATTAAATGATGCAAATCATCATTGGGCAGAGATCATCAGAACCAATTCATTTCTGTCTATGATGGTCATGTATATCACTTGCTACCTAGCCGTAGGAAATGGAATGCTCAGCTTGGCATCCATTATCGCCGTTTTAATTATCAATGGACGACTTTCAGCAGCCATCACAGGCGCAATTAACCGCAGTTTTGTTGTTAAAACACATTTATTTCACATCAGATCCAGTATTAATCAACTCATCAATAACCTAACACCTAGGTTTAAAGAAAATGGTTTGAAAATCAGTAAGTCACATATTTTTCAAACAACAAATTTAACACTCAATATTGATGAAAAAAAACGAGTTGATAATCTCAACATGACAGTTAAAGCAGGGGAGTTTATTGGTATTACTGGTATATCGGGGTCAGGGAAAACATCTCTGATAAACGTGCTTTGTGGTATTTCTCAAAATTACTCTGGCGATATCTCGATTAACAATATTAAATTGAATGAAATTTCCAGATCCTATTTTCAGCAAAAAATCGCATACTACTCGGGTGTTGCTGCCTATTTTAATGGTTCCTTGAGAGATAATTTTAATCTTAATGGAATTTTCGATGATGCAACTATGGCTCGCCTCATTATGCTTTGCTGCCCCCAATTAAAAATCAGCCAAGAAACCCTAGAAGATATACTTATCGCAGATCTTCCTATTTCTACAGGGGAAAAACAGAAACTCATGTTAGTGAGTTCCTTATTCAAGCAACCAGAGATCATATTTTTAGATGAAGCTACGGCTTTTATGGCATCAAAAGATGCACTCAACTTTATGCATCTCATTAGAAAAGAACTTAAGTTAGAAGACTCAATTGTTTTCTGTGCAACCCATGATTTAGGTCTCTCTTCACTGTTTACTCAGCATATTTCCTTAACGACTCAAGCCTCTCAGGCTCATAGAACATCGGTACCCTCAAGTAAAATGAACGACGTCATTTTGCCTAAAATATCATTAAATAAAACAGTGCTATAACGTAAAAAAGCCCACTTCAGAATCTGAAGTGGGCTTTCCATCTTGTCTACCAAAAAGAGTCTTACAAGAACGTGAAGAAAATCATTCCAACAACGGCCCCTGTGGTACCCAAAATAGTTTCCATCAGAGTCCACGTTTTCAAGGTTTGTGCTTCAGTCGCACCCGTAAATTTACCGAATAACCAGAAACCAGAGTCGTTCACATGACTCAGAATTAATGAACCACCTGAGATACAAATTGCTAGTGCAGCAAGTTGAGCACCGGAATAACCTAACTCACCGATAACTGGTAATACCAAACCTACGGTCGTTAAACACGCGACTGTCGCAGAACCTTGGATAACACGCACGGCGCCCGCTAACACGAAACACGCAACAGCAATAGGCAAGCCTGCACCAATCAGTGAATCACCGAGGGCTGGACCCACACCAGAATCCACCAGCACTTGTTTAAATACGCCACCAGCACCTGTGACTAACAGAATGATACCCGCAGGTTGAATTGCCGCAGAACACACTGCCATCACACGCTCTTTGTCCATACCGTAACGGAAACCCAGACCATAGATTGCCAATAAGCACGCCAGTAATAAGGCAGTAAATGGGTGACCAATAAACTCTAACCAGTTTTCTAAGTTAGATCCTTTTTCAACAAAGTGCGTACCAATCGTTTTTAATCCAACCAGTAACAGTGGGAACAACACGAGGCTTAAGCTGAATCCAAAGCTTGGCATTTTACCGTCAGCTGCTTTTGGCGCTTGGTAATCAGCAGGAATATCAATGTGAACAAACTTGCTAATAAAACTTCCGAACAGTGGACCGGCTAAAATCATGCTAGGGATAGCAGCACATAAACCGATTAAGATCATCCAACCGTAATCCGCCCCCATTTGCGAAGCCACCAGCATAGGAGTCGGTCCCGGTAACAAGAAGGCGGCCGCAGCAGCAACCCCTGCAAACAGAGGAATGGCTAAGCGCACAACGTTATGGCCTGTGCGGTTTGCGACGGCAAATACCACACCGATTAATAAAACGATCGCAACATCAAAAAATAGCGGTAATGCACAAATTAATCCGGCAATCCCAACAGCATAGTGCGCGCGTTTTTCACCGAATAAATCCAGCAGCTTATGAGCAACTTGGTCTAATGCCCCAGTTTCATGCAGAATTTTTCCGAACATAGCGCCCAGAGCAACCACTATTGCGAGAAATCCAAGCGTTCCTGCCATTCCTTTTTGCATGGTTGCGGTAATATCTTGAACTGGCATTCCAGAGAATAACCCTGCGCCAATCGAGACAATCATCAAAGCAACAAATGCATGTAAACGTGCGTACATGACTAAAAATAGCAATAACACCACCGAGCCAACGGCAGTCAGTACCAATGTTAAGGTACTTAATGTTTCTACAGGTGCGTTCATGCTTTATCTCCCGTCATAATTTGACGAATAGTGGCACAGGTATTATCGATAACCACATCGAGGGCAGGACGAATATCGACAGCATAAGCATCAGTTTCTTGCGCGTCAGGTTCTTGTAACGTTTCAAATTGTGATTTCAACATTTCAGGTTTAAAGAAATGACCACGACGTGCTTTTAAGCGTTCTTCAATAACGACTGCATCTCCTTTTAGATAAATAAAATATAGATTTTTATTATCTTGGCGCAGAATATCGCGATAACTTTTTTTCAATGCTGAGCAAACAACTAACGAGACTTGATTCGTTCTTTGCATTGCAAAAATAGCACTGTTAAGAGCTTCTAACCAAGGACGACGGTCATCATCATTCAAAGCCTGTCCTGATGCCATTTTCATGATATTGGATTTCGGGTGCAAAAAG
The DNA here is from genome assembly GCF_000173415.1 of Providencia alcalifaciens DSM 30120. Classification (GTDB taxonomy): domain Bacteria; phylum Pseudomonadota; class Gammaproteobacteria; order Enterobacterales; family Enterobacteriaceae; genus Providencia; species Providencia alcalifaciens. Next base: position 13,553 of record NZ_ABXW01000044.1, read on the forward strand.
TCCCCGTCTAAAAAAGCCGCGTTTAACTGCTGAGCAACGCCACTCGCTACTGCTGATTTGCCGCTACCCGATACCCCCATTAAGACAAATGAGTAGTTTTGATTTTGGGTATCACTCATAGGAAACTCCTCGGGTGTTGAAAAAAGGTGACTTAATTCTAGATTTTAAATTTGATTTAGGCTCTTAGCCTTGAGCTACCAAAGATGTTACCGGTAACAGGTTACGGGTAACATTATTGCCAGTGGATATTTATTTAGCAATTAGATAGGCGAAGAAAACGACGGAACTGTGATGATAATCGCAATAATATTTTGCTGACTCGATGCAACCTTACTAGATACTTTCACCAGTTAGTAACTTAAAACCAACATCGAATTTTTTCTGCGGTAATTTCTCTCCACGCATTCTGGATAACAACACTTCCGCAGCCTTGCGCCCCATCAGGTCTCGGGGTGTTAAAATACTCGCCAGTTTAGGGGTCATCACCTGCCCCACATCATGTCCGTGGAAACCCGATATTGCTAAATCGGTAGGAACGTTGATCCCTAAACGCTGGCATTCAAAAATGGCACCGATCGCTAAGTCATCATTGGTACAGAATAAGCCATCCGCATCAGGATATTTCACGCGGCACTCTTGAAGCAATTGTGCACCAAGGGAATATGAGGAGCTTTCTTGGGTCATCAAATTACGCGGGGTAAGCTTGGCATCAAGCATCGCTTTTTCATAGCCTTGCAAACGGATAATTGTTCGCTCATCCTGCCGAGCGCCTAAATAAACGACTTTACGGCAACCGCGTGCAATCATTGCTTCGGTCATTTGACGAGAAGCTTCAAAGTTGTCGATTCCCACCGCAATATCAAAACAAGGCGAAATACTGTCCATGATTTCAACCACGGGGATACCTGCTGTTTTTAGCATGCGTTGAGTACGGGCAGTATGAGTACGTTCGGCAAGAATAACGCCGTCAATATTATAAGAAAGTAGAGATGTTAAACGCTCTTCCTCTTTTTCCGCCCGATAGCCATAGTGCGCCAACATGGTTTGATAACCATAGCGATCCGTCACAGTTTCAATACCGCGAATCACTTCAGCAAAAACTTGGTTAGTTAAAGATGGAAGTAGGACACCAATGGCATGGCTTGTGGCGTTCGATAAAATGTCTGGTGCTTTATTTGGAATATAGCCTAACTCCTCAACTGCATTCGCAATTTTCCCACGCAACGACTCTGAAACTTGCTCAGGATTACGTAGAAAGCGACTCACCGTCATTTTCGTGATACCGACGCGGTCGGCTACATCTTGCAAAGAGGGTCTTTTATTCTTCATATATCCCATATATCTATAATACGCCTTTATATTTCATTATGTTCTGCGATCTGCCTATGGATAGCAATCCTTGTTATTGCTTTAAATCACAGAAACGTCGACTTTTCAGCCGTATCGCATTTTTACTGTTGACTCTCTTGCCTGACTTCGCTAATTTTCGCGCTATATAAATATAAGTATAACGATACTAATTATGGCAATGAATAGACGACATTTTCTCCAATCCTGCGCGGTCCTCACGGCATTCTATAGTTTACCTGCATTTAGCCGTAGCCCTGTCGCAGAGGCATTATTTGGTCATTTACCTTCCCATGAAAACATTCAAAAAGTGATCACGGCGGGACCGCCCGCAGATTTACTGATGTTTGCCCTTGCCCCTGAAAAAATGGTGGGTTTTGCCTCGATTTCGCTAAAAAAAGGCAATAGCGATTTGTTTGCGCCCCAATGGATGAACTTACCCGTTTATGGACGCCTTGCTGGGCGGGGTAGCACATTGTCCCTTGAGCAGTTATTGGCTTTTCATCCTAATTTGATCCTCGATACAGGCAATCTGGATGATACTTACCGTTCTCAAGCAGAAAAAGTCGCCAAACAAACGGGGATCCCTTATCTACTGATGGATGGCAAGCTTCTTGATGCGCCACAACAACTGCGCCAACTCGGTCGCCTATTGAATGTAAATCAACAGGCTGAAAAACTGAGTATGATCGCAGAACGCTATCTTAGCAATGCGCAACAATTTGCACTGACCCAACAACAAAACCCCCGCAGTTTTTACCTCGCAAGAGGTGCGAAAGGATTACAAACAGGTACAAAGGGCTCGATTCATACCGAAGCGATTGAAATGTTGGGTTTTCGTAATGTCGTGGATATCGAAGGATTCTACGGTTTAACCGATGTTTCCATGGAACAACTGTACCAATGGGAGCCTGACATTATCATTACCCAATATGATGAAGCCGTTGAACTCCTTACTCATTCCCCTCTGTGGGCAGGGCTCAGTGCCATAAAATCAAACAACCTATTGGTATTCACTGGCATGCCATTTGGTTGGTTAGACGGACCACCGGGCATCAATCGTTTACTGGGTATGAGACGCTTACAGAGCCACTTCGACAATGCCGTTGAAGAAACCATGACTCACGACCTCAGGCAATTTTTTGAGCTGTTTTATCATTCATCATTAACCTCACCACAGGTTGATTTGCTGATGGAAATGTCATGACTACGGGCTGGCTGAACACGAAAACTAAGCCTTTGCTGCTGCTGGTCATTTTACTGCTCTGTGCGTTGATAGCATTAACCAATGGTAAATACTCACTAACCTTGGAAGAACTGTATCGCCTATTCATGCAATCACCCGTGGATAACCCACGCAGCAGCACTGTATTTTGGCAAATTCGATTTCCTCGTGTCTTCGCAGCAATCATTATTGGTGGAGGACTTGCGATTGCAGGCGCGGCATATCAAGGCATGTTTCGTAACCCACTCGTGTCTCCTGATATTCTAGGGGTCTCAGCGGGTGCCGGTGTTGGTGCGGTTTTGGGAATTTTTTTAGGGCAATCCCTCGTTTCTATTCAGCTGTTCGCTTTCATAGGTGGGCTCATCACGGTAGCCGTGGTGTATCTGATTGCCCGTCTAGCGCACCAGCATGACCCTATCTTGTCTCTGGTACTGGTTGGCGTCGCGATCAGCGCTATGTGTGGCTCAGCGATTTCATTAATGAAAATTTTAGCTGATCCCTACACTCAACTCCCGTCTATTACATTCTGGTTATTAGGTGGGTTATCCTCCATTACTCAACAAGATTTATGGTCCGTGCTTCCTGTCATGATGGTGGGTTTTATTCCCTTATTGATGCTGCGCTGGCGTATGAATTTGCTCAGTTTGTCCGACGAAGAAGCCAAAAGTTTAGGGGTCAACGTCACCTTAAATCGAACCATTTTAATTATCAGCGCAACACTGATCACTGCCAGTACCGTGTCAATTGCAGGGATTATTGGATGGGTAGGGCTAATAGTGCCTCATATTACTCGAATGATAGTGGGTGCTAACTTTCGCTATCAACTTCCTGCGGCAATGGCAATCGGGGCGATATTACTCCTCATCACCGATACCCTCGCACGAACGATAGCAGCCATTGAGCTACCTTTGGGTATTTTAACCTCGGCGGTAGGCGCACCATTTTTCTTAGCCATTTTGCTGCAAACAAGGCGAGTAAAATGAGTATGTTAACCCTAAATAATGTCGCGATTGGTTATCATCGACAAGCCATCATTGAAGGCATCAATCTGCATTTACCTGAAGGGGAAATGACCTGCCTTCTTGGGGCGAATGGTTGTGGTAAAACCACCCTAATAAAAACATTATTAGGGCTGCTTCCTGCGATTCATGGAGATGTTCACTTACAAGGCAAATCTATCAGCCTGTTAAAACCACGGGATATAGCGAAAGTGATTGCTTACGTACCACAAGCACACGATACGCCATTTACATTTTCTGTTGTCGATATGGTCATGATGGGGCTTACACCGCATTTGTCCTTATTCTCAGTCCCGAGCGAGAAAGAGCAAACCGATGCTCTCGAGCAATTACAAAAATTGGGTATCGCCCACCTTGCCACTCGCTTGTACAGCACGCTCAGTGGCGGAGAAAAACAGCTCGTGCTCATTGCCAGAGCCTTAATCCAAAAACCGCAGTTATTGATTATGGATGAACCTGCCGCTAGTCTCGATTTTGGTAACCAAATCCGCTTGTTACAGCATGTCCAAGGGTTGAAGCAGCATGGCATCACCGTATTGATGTCCACCCACCATCCCCAGCATGCGGCTGCCATTGCCGACCATGTCATTTTGTTAGATAAGCACCATCAAGCGCGGCAAGGCTCTACTCAAAGTATGTTAACGCTCACTAACTTGGCAGAACTCTATAATATTGATGCGCCGAGCATTACGGCTCATTTTCAGCTTCCACTCAATTTTACTTGTTAAGGTCAGGGATTATGCTTATTCACCAACTCGATTTTGCACAGATGTACAAGCAGCACATGCAACAGGCTCAACGTTCACGTAAAGAACCTGAACATTGGGATAAAAAAGCCCAACAAATGGCACAAAACTGTGCCAACCCGAATGATCCATACTTAATTCGCTTTCGCCAATTAATGGATTTTACGGGCGCCAATACATTGCTGGATGTCGGGTGTGGACCGGGTTCCATTAGCCTATATCTCGCAAACCAATTTCAATCCGTTACAGGTATTGACTACAGTTCCGGCATGCTAGAGATGGCGAATATCCGAGCCAAAGAAATGAACATCACCAATGCCCAATTTAAACCACTAGCATGGGAGGATGGCTGGGACGAATTACCAAAAGCCGATATCTCCGTCGCATCCCGTTCTACCCTTGTAGATGATTTAAAAGCGGCGCTCTTAAAGCTGAATCGCCAGACTAACTTACGCGTCTATACCACTCATACCGTAAACCCAACCTTTATAGATGAAAAAATTATCCGTGAAATTGGGCGTGAGGTTGTTAGCCTGCCAACGTATATCTATGCGGTCAATATCCTTCATCAAATGGGAATTCATGCTCGTGTCGACTTTATTAACAGTCATAATGCTGGCGGATTTGACAGCGCAGAAGCATTCATTGATAGCATAAACTGGTCACTCAAAGATCTCACTGCCGAAGAAAAAGAAAAACTGCACGCCTATTACAATAAACAAACCGCAGAGGGCAAAACACTGCCATTCCCATCCCGAAGCTGGGCAATGGTGTCATGGGATGTCGTGGATGAAGCGGACCTCACATTATGATCTATATACCTGATGCTCTTATTGACCAGCTGCTCCTCGATGATATTCAGTACGGGGATTTAACCAGCCGTACTCTCGGACTTGATCATCAGCAAGGTTCCATGACATTCACCTCCAAATTAGGAGGCTGTATCAGTGGATTGGCTATCGCTCAACGCATGCTAAGTAAATTAGGCATTACCAGCGAATGTCACTGTCGTGATGGAGATATCGTGGAGCCACAAAGCTGCGTAATAAGCGCCTCAGGCTCAGTAGAGGCATTGCATCAAGGCTGGAAAGCCGTACAGAATGTGTTGGAATGGTGTGGCGGTGTCAGTCACTACACCTACCAGATGGTTACCCTATTAAAAAAATATCAGCCCAATGGGCAACTGGCTTGCACGCGGAAAACCATTCCCAATACGAAGCCACTCGCTCTGACGGCCATTCTTGCTGGTGGCGGGATCATCCATCGTGCAGGAAGTGCTGAAACTGTTTTACTGTTCACCAACCATCGCAATTGCTTAGCTGATCCTCATGATTGGCAAGCTCATATTCATACACTGCGAACCGCTGCACCTGAAAAACAGATTATCGTCGAAGCCGATGACTATGACCAAGCCTTACTCGCGATTGATGCCAAAGCCGATATTGTGCAGCTTGATAAGCTACCGGCAGAACAGATACAGCAATTACAGCGCAAAGTGGTCGATACCCAATCCCATAGCCGCTTATCCATTGCCGGAGGCGTTAACCTACAAACTATCGAGCGTTTTGCCCAAACAGGTGTCCCTTTATTAGTCACCTCAGCGCCCTACTACGCAAACCCGAGAGATATCAAAGTACAGATATTTAAATCTTAAACGTACTGAATAACAGATTTAAAACCTTGTCCTGCGGTTAGCCGCGGGATGCTGTTTTATGGCAAATGCGACGCCTATCGCTATATATATTTATATACATCGAAATTCATCGCAATAAAAACTAACTGGAAATCAATAATGAAAATAAAACAAATTACCTATTTAATAGGAATGGCATTATTCGCAGCACACGGGCAAGCAGCAGTAAACAACACCGAAAGTGCACCTAAAAAATTGCAAACTGAAACCAGCCATGACGTTATGTCAGTGTGGAGTACCCCACTTGCCGCAGATGCTAACGTGATCACTGAATCACAAATGAAGCAGCTTAATAAAACTAACGTCGCACAAGCACTCAGTACGCTCCCTGGTGTAGCCATTCAAAAATCCGGTAACCGTAATGAAACCCAAGTGAATGTACGCGGTTTTGACAGCCGCCAAGTCCCCGTTTTCTTCGATGGTATTCCAACCTATGTGCCTTATGATGGTACGCTCGATCTTGGGCGCTTTATGACCAGCGAACTCGCCAGTGTAGAACTCTCTACTGGCTATACATCCCTACTGCAAGGTCCTAACTTAATGGGCGGCGCAATCAACTTAACGACCGCAACTCCGAAAAAGCCGTTTGAAGCTAACTTAAGCTTTAATCAAGGTTTTGCTCGAGGTGCAGATAATGCTCATAACGTCAGTGCTCGTCTTGGTGGTCGTAATGACTTAGGTTTTATTCAAGTTAGTGGTAGTCAATATAAGCAACGCTTTATGGGGTTACCAAGTTCTGATGATAATAACCCTTATGCCGGTACTCATGGGCGCCGTACTAACTCGGCTACTGATGATAAGCGTTTAATGCTGAAAATGGGTTGGACACCACGCGAAGCCGATGAGTATGTCGTCACTTACATTAAACAAGATGGCGACAAAAATAGCGCGCCAAATGCCAACTCAGATAAACAACAAATCTGGCAATGGCCAGCCTATGATAAAGAGAGCATCTACTTTAATGGCACCACACAGGTCACCGATAATATTGCACTACAAAGCCGTATTTACCACGACTCATTCAAAAATACACTGCACCAATATAAATCCGTAAAAGACTATCAAAAAGGCAATTACAACTATAGCCGCTATGATGACTACAGCAATGGTGCCGATTTACGCGCTGACTTTACTGTACGCGAATTAGATATGCTGTCATTTGCCGCTCACTGGAAAGAAGATGTTCACCGCTCTCGTAGCAATAAAACCAATCCTTTTGACCGTTATAAAGACCAAACTTGGTCAGTTTCTACCGAATATCAATGGGTCGCTACGGATAAGCTCGATATTATCGGTGGTATTGGTTATGACTGGCGTGATAGTGATGATGGTAAGCGCTACATCTACAACAAAAAAACAGGGGCAATGGAAGGTGTTCAGCACTATGACAATAATAACCAGCATGCCTTTAATTGGGAAATGATGGCGCGTTACCATCTCGAAAATGAAGATACCGTTCAGTTCTCCGTATCAGAACGAAGTCGTTTCCCGACACAAAAAGAACGCTACACCGAAAACAAAATGAAGAATGACGATTCATTCCTCATTAACCCACATTTGGATGCAGAGCGCGCACTCACCTTTGATTTAACCTATAAAGGGCACTTCACTCCTGTGTGGAGCTACACGGCGAGTACCTACTATAACCACGTTTCGGATGCCATTATGGCGCACCATGTGGGCGAGAATAAAAAAGGCGGTGCACTGCTGCAAAACCGTAACAGCGGTAAAGTGAATTATGTCGGTGCAGATATAGGCACTACTGGGCAAATTACGGATTGGATGGAGGCGGGTATAAACTACAGTTACATCCATGCTGATCCTCAGCATTATAGCGTCCGCCATGTGGCTGAATTGCCAACCCATAAAGCCTTTGCATGGGTAAAATTTACACCTTATCAACCAATGAGCATCACCATTACAGAAGAAGCTAGAAGCTGGGCATTCAACTATGTAGATAGTGAAGACAAAGTGCGCGGGTTTGCCAAAACAGATCTGCGCGTAGACTATGACTTAGGGCATGGGCTCTCAGTGAATAGCTCAATCAACAATCTGTTCGACAAATCCTATGAATATACCGATGGCTATATAGAGGAAGGTCGTAACTATTGGTTAGGAATTGAATACAAATACTAGTACTTAATTATATAAGGCAAGAATTTACTTTCTTGCCTTATAATCAAAAAAAATAAATTGTTTTATTCATTAAACTAATTTATAAATAAAATTAAGCGAAATCACTTAGGATTATTCTTATAAATAACCCTGCCTAACTTTCTAAAAAATTTAGTTTTATCTGTCGATGTAACACAAAAAATGAATTTATTTATAATAATAATCTAGGATTATTGTTTAATTTAGTTAATAGCTCCATCTTCATATTCAAATCAATATTTTTGCTAATTTATTGCAAAAAAGCTCATCACCGAATACTTGAAGTTATTCAAATCCCTATTTAGACTATACTCATAATTAAATTAATAAAATCTATAAATCCCCAATATAAATTTCACTTAAATTACATTAAGCTAATAATTAATGAGTGGCTTAGCTATTGAATTATTTGAATTTCAGAGAGCTGATGGTAACTATGATTGAAAAACATGATTATACAATCGATAACAAATTTATTTTTGAGCAAAGAACAAACCGTATTTTTCTAAAAGATGATCCAGATCAACATATTGAATTATCTAAACCCGCTGCTCGTTTATTTGGTGAAATCCTTTTATTAAATCTAAAAAAAGGAATTGCAACTCGTGATGAACTTCTTACAAATGTTTGGGAAGAATATGGTCTTGTTGGCTCTAATAATAATTTAAATACTTATATCAGTGAAATCAGAAAAAAGCTTGAGCTGGTTGGTATTGATCCAAAAACAATTGTAACAGTTCCCAAAAAAGGATTTAGAATTGATAGCCACCTTTCCAGTATTGCAATGGATAATGACAATAAGCTAATTGTATCTAATGAAATTATCACCTCTGATAATTATCAGATTACAGAAATGCTCACTACACCATCTAAGAAATTATTAGCCCATCAACCCGATGAAGCTATAGACATTCCTATTTCTGATAATATTCATGGAACAATGTCATTTCAAACTCCATTCAGTAATATTACTAATGATTTAAATATAAAACCTATTGATTCTTTAGAAGAGAATACTGCAAAAAACAGTCATAAAAAGAAAAAATATTATTTTTTATGATATTACTACTGGTGGTAATATCATTATTTTACTTATTTATCAACAAGTTGACTAACAAAGAGGAAGTTAAAAATAGTTATACAACTTTCGGAATTCGAGATAGCTGTGTATTTCAATCACCTATAAAATTGAATGAACAAGCGATTAAAACTAATCTAGAGTTTATTAATAAAAAGCTAGATAAATATAATATTTCTTGTGATGAGCCCAAAAGAATTATTGTTCTATCTGACGTAAATGCATCTTATTCATTTGATAAGAATGCAGCAATAAGTATCTGCAAAGAAAAAAATAATCATTTTGACTGTGTTTCTATTAACGATCAGAGAATTTAAATGAAAAAGTATCTTATTACTGCGGCTTTAGCAGCAGTTATTGCCCCTATCTCATATTTAACATTCGAAAAAGAAAAAGAAGATATAAAACTTTGCCATTCTGAAATAGTATGGATAAAAGAAAATAGTACTCCTGATGGTATTATTCTCAAATCTAAAATGTCTCTACAGATTTCAGATAATCATAATGGGAGAATGAATTTTTATGGTTATATAAAAAACCAAGAAACCATTTATCGACTAGATCGTGCTGTTTATTTCTCTTATACCCCTGTAGATAAAAAGGGTAATTATGTAGTGATAATGAACTCCTCATCTGTTACAAATTCTGATAACACCCCTAATGACGTATTTTCTAATTTTATACAATTAGAAAAAGATAAAATAAAATATTATGTGAATGTTAATGAAATGGAAGATAATATTTATATTTTAAAAGATGAAGCTTATTCCGCTTTTACTTGCTCTGTTGAGTAAGAATAGAATTAGACAATCAAAATACCTAATGAGTATTATATTGAATAACCACTATTTCTAATAAATAAAAAATAGAATAAAAAAAGCCTACCAACAATTACGTTTAAGTAGGCAAAACCGTCAACATGGGAAAATGACGAATACAAAATTCTTGTTTCTTTACATCATGGAATAGTCATAACCAGAGTCAATACACCACTAAAATTCCCTGGTGCAACCGTACCATTTGTTTTCAACACTGATTCCACAGTTACAAGTTCATTCGTGTTTGCTCTTGCATTGATAATAGTACCAAACCATGCTGGCTGATCGTTCAATGTCACTCGCGACATTAATTCGCCATTCGAACGTAAAGGCACATATTCCTGCAACATATTTGAAGACACTTTTACTCGCATGTTTTGGTTGCAAACAATAGAGAAGAACCCGCGTTGAGTATTCCCATTCAGATCACCTGCATTTAACGATCCATGGTCTAATTCGAGCCGGTTATTGGCAACATAGTTGAAATAACATTTACCTGCTGGTGGTGGTGCAATGCCACAAATTCCGCCGGGTAACATTTTTGCTGAGCTACTGGTGCGGTTTGTATCTAAAAAGAAACCAACACACTCATCTGCGGTAATCGATCCAGAGTGACGAGTACTCCCTTTTCTAGGAAAACTCAGACCGCATTGGCTTTGCGCTGCATTAATAATCGATTCCATTGTCGGGTACGTTGCGAAATTTATGGCGCATTCCCAGTCCTTACGAGACCCCGCTCCCCCGATATTTGGGGCGGAATGTAAGTGGTTAATCGTAAAATAACAGTTTCTAGCTCCCGCGGAACCTAAAACAGCAACACATGGATTTGGCTCTGAAGAAGAACTCGCTTTCCAATAATCAAATTGGTAATAATAGGTATGGCTACTCCCTGAAGTCACAATATCTTCAACATACGAAAAATAAGTCGACCCATATCCAAGCGAGCTTATAAAAAGCAGTGGTATTAATAATAACCTTTGAATTCGTTTTCCCATTTCAGTTCTCTTTATATATTTAATAAAACTCAAATAAATCAAAGCAATACACTTTTAGAATAAAATTATTCGTATTCAAATATAAATGTTGCAGTGGCGGAGATTTTACCCACCTTCACTTGCTTATTATTCACAACATCAGATGTTGCTTTAATAAATGAATTAAACTGTAATTCATTTTTACCCGCTTTACTGATTGGCATTAGCGATGAAAATTGGTTAATTTTCATCGGAGTACCATCCGATAGCTCGATAAAAATCCCTAAGCCTGGATTTAAATCACTGCCTGTCAACGCGAGAGAACCGGGTAACTGTAAGTTTTCAGTTCCTGAGAATTTCACTTTCATTTTTTGTGCAATCGTCAGATCACAATCAGACAGTACTAACGTGAATTGCTCATTGGGAAATTGAAATCCAGGCTCGTAGATGTCCAAAAGTCGGATATCCCCATAGTCGACTTCAACCTTTGAATTTTCAGGTAAGACTACGCAAGGAGAATTCACTAACGTCCCTTTAATTTTCATATTATTCTGTGCAGCCTGCACAGGATACGTTCCCATCGCAACAAGGTTTCCCAGTAAGACAAATAAAATTCCAAAACGTATTTTTTTATTCATTATTGGTACTCCACAAGCAAGGTTCCGTTTGCAATAAAGTCACCTGTTTTGAGTTCCTTATTACCATCACGGACCAATACCGCCCAAAGTACACCAGGGTTACTTGGGTTGATTAAATATTTTTTACCTAAATCTAATGTTTGATCGCCCAGCTGAAACTTAACAGCAAGGTTAGGAATTCCTGCATTTAATCCATTGATATCAAATGTACTTTTGGCGCCATTCAACATTAAATACATGGCCCAGTTATTCTTATTTTCTTCACATTGAATTTGGTAATTTACTTGCCTTTTTTGAGCATTACCTTGAATAGACTTAATGGAGACGTTACCAAAATCCACTTCAATATCTTTGCCGTTATCAATATGGCACGGTGGAGGGGTAACTAAATTACCTTTAATCAGAATGTCTGTTTCATTGTCTTTCGCCACTGAAGAGAAAGGGAAGATGATAAACAGTAAAAACATCCCAATGAGCTTATAAATGTCCCGCATGTTTATCACCCTTATTGATATTCGACTTTGAGTGTTGCGTTGGCGGTAAAGGCTTTCGCTGGGAGATCTGCACCACTTTTCTTCACTAATACCGCAAATAATTTAGTGGGTGATGCAAAATTAACCGTGCGCTTACTTTTTAATGGGAAATCACTGGTATCCGCTTTAAAAAGTACTCCAAGATTATCAACACTCGTTTTAAGCGCCCGTTGGTCAAACACCGCGGGCACGCCGTCAATATACATATTCAATTTTGGCTGAACACCGTCTTTGCAAGTAATCGTGTAGTCCATTGGCTGCTTATACACTTCACCTTCAACACGCGTAGTCATGACATCGCCAAAATCGACTTCTATGGCTTGTCCATTATTAATCTGGCAGGGCTTGGATAAGACGACACCTTTAATTTCCACATACAGGTAACCTGAGAATCCAAAGGTACCTGACGTATAAAGAGTCGATGATATCAATAATACCTTGGCTAAATTTTTAATAGACATCATAGCGGCAGACCTTATTTTCTAGGTACGACAGAACACTCAACCGTGCTGCAGTTAAATTTCAAGTCAATCGTACCGCCAAAATCGTTGAGATAAACTAAGGTTGGTGATGCCCCGATATCTCCTGTGTTTTTGCCTAAACCAGCTTCACCACGCGGTGGAACCATAATTGGCTCAAAATTACTAACGTCCGTATTGCCTTTTTTCAATTGAGTTATGGATAAGAAATAAGGGCTTGGGTTTTTAACGATATATCCACTACCCTGCTTGACCAGTTTGATATCATTTTCCTGAGGAATTGAATCCATTCTTTCTTTAGTTGCAATTGCAGCAGGACGATAGAACAATTTAATTTTTGTCTGTAATGCAATTTGTAATACGTTGGCTTTTTCGCTACGAGGTGGAATTTCTCTCACGTTCAGGTAATAAACACTTTCCTGATCTTTAGGTAATTTAGCGATAGCCGGAACCGATTGAATTTTGATTTGGCTTTTTGTATCCGCTTCAAGTCGCTGCACTGGCGGAGTCACAATAAACGGTGAATTGACTTTTTCATCTTTATCGTTTTCTATCCATGCTTGTGCCAAATATGGGCTGGTTTTATGTTCATTACTTAAACCTACGCTCACCGATTTATCGCCCTCATTATAAATGACACGAGTTCTATCAATTGCAATTGCCGCATAGGCTGACTGAGCGAGTAATGAGGCACTTAACACTGCTACCACATTACGTTTATTTAATAAATTCATATTTTCACCGTTGACGTTAAAAATTTATTTATAATTATTTACATGGTAATAAAACATTATGTTCCATGTTGTTATCTAATTTTTCAGGCAATTGAATATGACATGAAGCATCATCACCCCACACCACATCAAGAGACTCTGATGGATTAACACCCGCTAAATAAACAAAACCTTTATCAGAAATAATTCCCACTTCTATTTTTTTCGCATTTTTGACTGAAGCCCCAAACGGTGGGTAGCCTCCATCAGCTAAGCTGATAATTCCCATTACTTTTTGCCCCGTAATGACATTAAACTTACGATATCCAATCGCACCTTCAGTCAACGTTGCATATTGTGTCGATTGCAATGCTTCGGCATTATCTGGCACATTTTTCAGATCGATATTTAAGTTATTACGGTTATAGTCCATCACACTCGTGATCACCGCTTTACCGTAGCGGTTAGTCCCGACGGGTGTAACACCATTTAAGATGGGCACATCCGCGACACCATTAGTATCGACTAATATTCTTGATCCGCCTTTAATTGAATTATTACGGTGTAATGCCCCGCCTTCGCCTGTCATGGTCATTCCGCCTTTTAACTGCATCGAGACGGTTGTTTGATTATCTTGAATATAAGTTCCGCTGAGGTTTAATTGGCTTCTATCACCATCATAACTATAGGTACCAGCTGTCGTTAACTTGTCTTTATCCCAGTTACCCGCAGAAACCGAGTAAGAAGAGCGATTATCAATTCGACTATAGTAGTTAACGTTATTGGTATTATTACCCCCTGCATACGAGCCGGAATAGCTAATACTTGATTCATTTTTATCCAATGAGATCATCAGATTTAAATAAATACCGTCATCATCGCTGTCACGTGATTTCGTTTTATATGCCGTCACACTCAGGCTGACATTTTTAATTTTGCCAATATCAAAATAGTTCGATAGCGTAAAGTTGTACTGGTTTGTAGACGCTCTATTCCAATAAGTTTGGTGTGAATAGTTCAAATACATATTCGCGTTGTAATCAGGGAATGCGGTACCAAAAATAATGGTATAAAGCTCTTTACCGCTATCGACCTTATCCCCTCTATAACGACGGTCAACAAATTGACTCATCGACATATAGTTTCTTTCAGAGAATCGATAACCCGCGAAGGTAATCTGACTATTAATTTCGTCGAATTGTTTTGAATACGTCAGGTTATAGGAATTCCCCGTCAACGTTTTATTGTCATCCAATCGCCCCATTTGCGCGTGTGAAATATTGATGTTTCCAGATAACACACCAAATGGCGCAAAGTCACGTCCCAAACCAAATGCGACGTTTTGATATTCGGATGATGCCAACAAACCGCCATAAACAGTGGTGTTATTCGTCGCACCCCAAGACAGCGACCCCATACTGAATGCAGGGCCTTGAGTGTTATGGTCATCTTTCGTTGGTTTACCCATCACAAATTGGTAAATCAACTGTCCCGGACGAGTTAACGTACCCAGTCGAGAAGTTTCAACACGGTAATTTGTTGTCGTGCCATCTTGTTCTTGGATAGACACGTCCAGTGTACCGCCACCGAATGAGTTCACATCTTGAATACGAAATGGACCAGGACTGACTTCTGTTTGATAAATAATACGACCATCCTGTTTAACTATGACTGTCGCATTCGTTTTTGCAACACCAGAAATTTCAGGAGCATAGCCTTGTAAACGAGGTGGTAGCATAGCTTCATTGGTTTCGAGTGTTGCACCAATAAAACGAATACTATCAAACAGATTTGATGTTAAATATTGTTCACCTAATGTCAGGCGAGCACTCATCGAGCGAATGGCTCTATACGCATATAACTGGTTCCAAGACCATGATTTACTGCCTTTATTCAGCTCACCATTTTGTGTTTGCCAGTCAGCACGCAAACGCCATGCTCCGATGTTTGCCCCCATAGTCCCCGTGGCCGTCAGACCTGATTTCGTTCCTTTATCGCCGGTTTGTTTATTAACAACGCGTCCTGTCGCGTTATAGTCAATAAATGCGCCCATAATCCCGTCATCCCAACGTGATGGTGGGTCCCAATCAGGGTCTGAATACTCCATGTAGGCCTGAGGAATATTGAACTCTACAACGTTCTTCGCCAAATCCCCTTGAATTGTCATATCGGGAATAGAACGAATATCCAAACATTTTCCATCATCTAGCCATTTGACTTGGCTATCCCATTCCTTTTTTAATCCCAATAGCGCATAAATTTCAGGGGTAACACATGCCAATGAAATTTTATCGTCGTAATTAGGATTAAAAAATGTGATAGGTTGTTCCATAGAAACTTTAGCGCGGTTGACTTCAATCGCTAAAGAGTAGTCTCCAGGTGGGACATAATTGGCGTGAGAAAATTTACTGAAATCGACGTTTTCTTTACCGTCAGAATCAATGAAGTCGGTGTTAAAATCAACGGCTTCTTCAGAGAGTGCAACCATTGGCGTTAACATTAAAAGCATTAATTTTGTAATTAGATTTAGTTTCATGCTTTTCATTAACTGCGCACCTATAAAAACAAAGACAATGAAAATAGTTTGAAAAATATGGCGTATGACTACGCCATATTTATTCTCTATAGAAACTTACTGTTATTGGTAAACAATTTTGAAGTTAGCGACAGTGTCAAAACGACCTGTTGTTGCTTTCTTAGTTGGGTCTTCGTTACCTTTAACGTATGCAGCGAAGTGCAGAGTAGTTTCTGAACCGTCACCATTGTTTAACGCATAACCGTCACCAGTACCTGGGAATGCTTTACCAAATTCAACAACTTTGTCAGCACCGTTAGTGATTACGATACCTGCGTTTTGAACTTTACCGCCTAAGCCCAGTAAGTCACCAGTGAAGCCTTGGAAACCGTTTACTGTTGAACCAGTAAAGGTGATTTTTGCGTTTTTATAAGTTTCAGTTGAGCAGTTTTTCAGAACGATATCGAACGTTTTGCTGTCTGAACGGAATTGGTTAGAAGTCAGTTCGTGTAACGCGATTTCGCCGAATTCAACTAATTGCTTCAGGTTGTCAGCGTCGATTGAACATGGAACATCATTGATGAAACCAGTAAAACGAATTTCACCTTGTGAACTTTCTACTGGGTCAGCAGCTAAAGCAGCACCAGAAACGCCAACACCTAAACCTAAAGCTAGAGTTAATGCTAATTTATTCAGTTTCATAAAAGTTTTCCTTTGAATGAGTAGGAACTGCTATTTCTCTTTCCTGTTTCTACGATGCAGAATTAAGTTTCTTTACTTAAGTAGTGCGCCCTTGAAGATTCCTCTAGCTTTCCTACTTGATGAATTTCATTCAGGTTAGAGATTTTTTTTATATAAACAAGATCCATCTCATCTATGTGATTTAAAAAACAGAAATCATTGAGCCAACATTCTCACTTCCAAATTAATTATTGATTCATTCATTAATTAATTAAAATTGATATAGAACACTAAATGAATTCTGATGACTACCTTGTGATATTTTCTGATGTCAATTCTACATATGTGATATATGTTGTCAAAAAACACCCAAATAGAGAGTTCGCTTGGTTTTTTATATCGAAAAACTGACATAAACAAGCTTTAAGCATTAAATGAGTAAGCAAACTTGAAGAAATAATAAATTACTTAGAAAGATTTATATGAAGACTTCATTTTGTATTTATAAAAATCTCAAAATATTGCAAAAATCTTATAATTATAAAAATCTATATTTATATTTATTTACAAACTAACAACCCAACAAAAGGAAAATTTATTAGATTTAACACCCAAGAATAGTCACTTTTACACAAGTAATTGCTATATAAAAAACAGACGGTAAGATAAGTCTTAATTAAAATACTCATCAAGCAGTAACCATAAATCTCAATATTTGTTTTTATTTGGTTAAATAAATCGTCAATTTATTAACCAAAATGTAGCAATTAGAGTTTTATTTAAAATAAAAAAGCTGACCATTTAAATAAGGTATCTGTTGTTTATTAACCATACGTTTATTAAAGTTAAAACTCTGTATTAATTGTAGGGAAAATTGTTTATTCCATAAACATCATTTCAAACGCAACAGGAGCCGAAGTTATGATAAACTAAACAGTAATAAACATTTGAAGCGCTATTTAGGTGGGGCCAGACAAGATGACAATAATCAGTGAAGATATGCTGCTTACGACGGCCGAACGTATTTGCCAGTCTCGAGGTGTTCGTTTAACTCCACAAAGAGAAACGGTTTTACGACTAATTGCACAGCAACATGGGGCGATTAGTGCCTACGACCTTCTTGATTTGCTGCGTGAAATAGAACCTCAAGCTAAACCCCCTACTGTTTACCGCGGCTTAGAGTTCCTAATGGAACAAGGGTTTATCCATAAAATTGAATCCACAAACAGTTATGTGGTCTGCCACCATGTGGATAATCCAAGCCATATCTCAGTGATGTTGATTTGTGATAATTGTGGGAATGTGACGGAAAGTGATTGTACAACCATAGAAAAGGCTATTAGTACGCTTGCTGAAGAAAATCATTTTCATCTCAGGCATACCGTTGTAGAAAACCATGGTTTATGCCAAAAATGCGTTGAAATCACCAGTTGCCAAGATCATGAACATTGCGATCATGACCATCAGTCCTCATCTAATCCAAAGAAAAAACCGTAAAAAACCTATCAGCCAAGGTTAATAAGATTTACGTCTCGCGCCATAGCTATAATAGATAACAACCTAATGGCAGAGGCAATAGATAGATAGATAGATAGATAGATAGATAGATAGATAGATAGATAGAGCGAAGTGAATAAGAGTTATATGGCTATATAAAAAGAAAAGCCTATATAAACGGAAGAACAATATAAAGAAAAAACACCCGATAAAAAGAGATATTGAGTCTGCTACCAGACTCAATCACTCATCATCAATGCCAGTCACTATTACGGATAACCCCAACAGCTAACCCTTCAATAGTAAAATTCTGTTCGCGTAAATCAACAACGATTGGCGCAAACTCAGGGTTTTCAGCAATCAATTCAACGCGATTGCCTTGTTGTTTAAAGCGCTTAACGGTGACTTCATCCTCGATACGAGCCACAACTATTTGTCCATTATGGACATTCTGAGTTTTATGCACCGCGAGTAAATCACCATCCATGATGCCGATATCCTTCATCGACATACCATTCACACGCAATAAAAAATCCGCATGAGGTTTAAATAACTCTGGGTCAACTTGGTAGTGACTTTCAATATGTTCTTGTGCAAGCAATGGTTCGCCGGCGGCGACACGCCCAATCAGAGGAAGCCCTAAATCTTCGGTTTCTTCTTCTAACAACAGACGAATGCCTCTGGAAGCTCCAGAAACAATTTCAATAACCCCTTTACGAGCTAAGGCTTTTAAATGTTCTTCTGCCGCATTAGGCGAACGAAATCCCAAACTTGCTGCTATTTCAGCGCGTGTTGGTGGCATGCCCGTCTGCGAAATGTGGTCACGCACCAGATCGTAAACTTGCTGCTGTCGAGCTGTCAGTGCTTTCATCCCGTTCCCCTGTTTGTTTATACAGTCAAACTGTGAGTATATACAGGTAAATGGGGATTGGGAACTGTTAAATTAGCCAAAATCTGTAATTTATTGCTGAATTCTTTGCTTTTTCTCTCTTTTGTTATTTTTAGACTATTAAAGTGCGAAATAACGTTCCCAGAGAACGGTAGCCCAAATAAATAACGCCAATCCAATGGTGACAAAGACCGCGGCGGAGCCAATATCTTTTGCTCGGCCCGATAATTCATGATATTCCGTGCCAACACGGTCAACAACGGCTTCAATAGCGCTGTTTATTAACTCGACGATCGCGACTAAAACCACTGAACCGATCAGTAAAATTCTATCAATTTGGCTAATGTCCAAGTAAAAAGCTATAATTATCGCAATAATAGCAGCAACTGCTTCCTGCCTAAATGCGGCTTCATTCACCCATGCTGCTTTTAAACCCTTAAGGGAGTACCCAGCTGCTTTGATAACTCGCGTGAGTCCCTTAGTTTGACTTGCCATATTTTTTCCTTAATTTTTAAACAATAATCAACTTTTGCAGTCAAAGTGAATTATCGATAACAGATCTAAACACTGCTTTCTGATATGATTGCGCAGCATTACTAACAAGAGGCTATAATCGTTTATGTCACTATGGCGTAAAATATATTACAACACGTTGAATTTACCACTGAAATTATTGGTAAAAAGTAAACTAATTCCAACGGACCCGATAACAGAGTTGCAGCTTGATCCAAACAAGCCAACGCTGTACGTTTTGCCATATCACTCAAAGTCCGACCTTCTCACGCTTCGCCAACAATGCTTAGCGATTGGTTTACCTGATCCTCTCGTGGATAACGACATCAATGGCACCCAGCTCCCTGCCTATGTGTTCATTGATGATGGTCCGCGTGTATTCCGTTACTACTCTCCAGATCCACGTAAAGAGTCAGTAAAAATATTCCATGCGTATCTTGATTTGCATAAAAATAATCCAAATCTAGATATTCAAATGCTGCCAGCATCGGTCATGTTCGGGCGAGCGCCTGGACGCGAAGGCCATAAGCCTGCACCCCTGAAATTACTAAACGGTGTGCAAAAATTCTTCGCCGTCCTTTGGTTAGGGCGCGATAGCTTTGTACGCTTTTCACCCAGTATTTCACTGGGTCAAATGGCGCAAGAGCATGGTACCGACACGATTATTGCCAATAAACTCGCTCGTGTGGCGCGTATTCATTACTCTCGCCAACGTTTGGCGGCTGTCGGTCCAAAACTGCCTGCACGTTATGAGCTTTTTAATAAATTACTTTCTTCTAAAGCGATTGAAAAAGCCGTCGAAGATGAAGCTCGCAGCAAAAAAATTCCATTACAAAAAGCCCAGCAAAATGCCGTGGCGATGATGGAAGAGATCGCCGCTAACTTCTCATATGAAGCAGTACGACTCACTGACCGAGTTTTAGGTTGGACATGGAACCGCTTGTATCAAGGGATTAACGTTCAGCATGCTGAACGTGTTCGTCAATTGGCTCAAGATGGTCATGAAATTGTCTATGTGCCGTCCCATCGTAGCCACATGGACTACTTGCTGCTTTCATATGTTCTCTATCATCAAGGGCTGGTACCACCGCACATTGCAGCTGGTATTAACCTCAATTTCTGGCCAGCAGGTCCCATTTTCCGCCGTTTAGGGGCATTCTTTATTCGTCGTACGTTTAAAGGCAATAAACTCTATTCTACCGTATTCCGCGAATACCTCAGTGAGCTCTTTGCTCGCGGCTATTCGATTGAGTACTTTGTGGAAGGTGGACGCTCACGTACAGGTCGCTTGCTGGAACCTAAAACCGGTACCTTGTCGATGACCTTGCAGGCCATGTTACGTGGAGACTCTCGCCCTATCACTATCGTCCCTATCTATATTGGATACGAACATGTGATGGAAGTGGGAACTTATGCGAAAGAATTACGTGGCGCGGAAAAAGAGAAAGAAGGCTTCTTCTCGATGGTACGTGGTTTACGTAAGTTACGTAATTTAGGTCAGGGCTATGTGAATTTTGGTCAGCCAATTTCACTCACCCAATACTTAAATAATCGCGTACCTAATTGGCGTGAATCCATTGACCCTATTGAGCCTCAGCGCCCAACCTGGTTGAACCCAACGGTCAGTAGTTTGGCTGATAACATTATGGTGAATATCAATAATGCGGCAGCCGCTAACGCGATTAACTTATGTTCAACAGCACTGTTAGCGTCGCGTCAACGTTCACTGACCCGCGAACAACTGATTGAGCAAATCGAATGCTATCTGCAACTACTGCGTAATGTACCTTATACCGCAGATGCAACGACGCCGAACAAAACGGCAGAAGAGCTTCTCGAACACGCATTGCAGATGAATAAGTTTGAAGTCGAAAAAGATAGCATGGGGGATATCATTATCCTGCCTCGCGAAAATGCCGTCTTAATGACTTACTACCGTAACAATATCCATCATTTACTGGTTCTGCCATCACTGATAGCCAGCATGGTGCTACACCATGAACGTATTAGTCGTGAAGAAATCCACCAGCAAGTTGGGCTGATTTACCCATTCCTGAAAGCTGAACTCTTTATGCGTTATGACACTAACGCACTCGTCAGCACTGTGGATACATTGATTGATGAGCTGAACAGCCAAAAGTTGATCTGCCTGAAAGACGATAATATGGTGGTATTAAATCCTCGCCGTATTCGTCCTTTACAGCTGCTGGCAGCAGGTGTTCGTGAAACACTGCAACGTTATGCCATCACGCTATCATTACTCAATGCAAGCCCAGAAGTCAGCCGCAATACATTGGAAAAAGAAAGCCGCATGCTCGCGCAGCGTCTGTCTGTTCTACACGGTATTAATGCCCCTGAATTCTTTGATAAGGCCGTGTTCTCGACATTAGTCGATACACTCAAAGATGAAGGGTACATCGATAATAACGAGAACGATATTTTCTCTACCAATGCGAAAAAACTGTATGCAGTGCTTGCCCACTTAATGTCACCGGAAATCCGTTTGACCATTGAAAGCGTGAGCCAAACTGAAGAGCTTTCAGCACCGAAACCGGCACCAATAAGCACACCGGAAACGACCGAATCAAGCTCAGAAGTACCGAAAGAGTAATCTCACAAGTCAGCGAGACGCACCAACAAAAAAGGGTAATGCATTTGCATTACCCTTTTTTTATCCATTTCACTGATTAGAAATAGCTGACAACCATACCGAAAAACAGAATTAAACCGACATAGTTATTATTCATAAACGCTTTAAAGCAGGGAGCTCGTTCACGGTTTATCATCAATTGCTGCTGATAAACAAACAACGCAGCGGCAAGCACCAATGAGCCATAATAGACAAGACCTAAGTTGGCTAAGACACCTATCACAACCAGTAGTCCTATCATCACAACCTGCAACAGCCCAATGATACGTTTGTCATATTGACCAAATAAAATGGCTGTCGACTTCACACCAATTTTTAAATCGTCATTACGGTCAACCATGGCATATTGTGTGTCATAAATCACTGACCAGATAATATTGACCAAAAACAGTAACCAACACACTAAAGGTAAAGACTCACTAACTGCGGAGAACCCCATTGGGATAGACCAGCCAAATGCAGCACCCAAGACCACTTGAGGTAAATGACTTACGCGTTTCACAAACGGGTAAATCCACGCTAACGCTAACCCCGCTACCGATAACCAAATGGTCATGGTATTTAAGGTCAAAACCAACAAGAAGGAGAGTCCCACCAACGCAGCGAATAAAATTTTCGCTTCTTTTTCAGTGACATCGCCGCTCGGTAATGGGCGATGCTTGGTTCTTTCCACATGTCCATCAAAATGACGATCAGCAAAATCGTTGATAACACAGCCTGCGGCACGCATAAAAAATACACCCGCCGTAAAGACAATCAGGATATGCAAACTTGGCGAGCCTTGGGCCGCAATCCACAGCGCCCAATAGGTTGGCCACAGCAATAAGAGTGAACCAATAGGTCTATCAATACGCATTAAACGGCTGTATGCATGCCATTTACTTAGCGCCATACTTCCCTCCACGTTGTCGTGCTCCTTTATGCTTCTATTTTACCCATAAACGTCATTTGAATTATGTTAGATAGTTATCTATATGCAGGTGATTCAGGTAAAAATATTTCGGTTAATAATAATGGTTTTTGGGACAGTCTAAGTAAGGAACGGCGAACCCAGCGGTCAGCACTGGTGCCCATTTCAATATAATCTCGGGTTAGGTGTTCATGACTAAAGAGATAGCGCCCTAATGGGACTCGCCCAAGCTCGACTAATTTTTTGTCATTATCGGTGAGCGTCTCTTCTGGGATCAGCGTTCTGCCAATCAACCAAGGGATATTATCCCCATACATAATCACTTCCCGTAGCCAATAACGCTCACTAATTGGTAAGCATTTTTGTTCGTCGGTGGTGAGCATATCCAGTGAGATATAGCGTTCTAAATAAGGTATCACCGTCACTTTCTGACAATGCTGCTCAAACCGTTTGGTCATCGACCTTTGCTCTTGCAACCAACCTAATACATTTTCAGGAACACTCTCTTCGCCTTCTACGAACCAACTTATAGGATGAGAGGTAAAAATCGTTTCATGCATTCAATCAAATTCCACCATAGAAATTATGGTTATCCCCTGATTGCTACTCTAGCGTGTTAAAGCCACAACCAGCATCGTTCATCTAAATTATTGGGCGATAGAATAGCACGTTGTGATAGTGCAAGGTTAAAGATAGATAACAATTTATATAAAAAGTCACTAATTCAACACAAATTGTGAAAATTTTGTAAAAAATATTTGATTTATAATGAGTTAGCTCAGATACCATATTTTATTAGGATACTAATAGCCTGCCAATTACAGGCTATTAGTCGCTTAAAAAAACGTCATTAACGCCAGTTTTTATAGCAATTAATCAAGCCATTCGTTGAGCTGTCATGGCTGGCAACAGCCTGACTATTTTCCAACTCTGGTAGAATTCGGCTCGCCAGTTGCTTACCTAATTCCACACCCCATTGGTCAAAGGTGAAAATATTCAAAATTGCGCCTTGGGTGAAAATTTTATGCTCATACATCGCAATCAGCGCACCTAATGAGTACGGGGTAATCTCTTTCAGCAAAATAGAGTTAGTTGGGCGGTTACCTTCAAATACTTTGTAAGGTGCAACATACTCCATCTCTGCTACCGTTTTACCTTGTGCTGCAAATTCCGCATCAACCACTTCGCGGGTTTTACCGAATGCTAACGCTTCAGTTTGTGCAAAGAAATTAGAAAGCAGTTTATCGTGATGATCGCCTAATGGGTTGTGAGTCACCGCTGGTGCAATAAAATCACATGGGATCATTTTAGTTCCTTGGTGGATCAGCTGGTAGAATGCGTGCTGACCATTAGTCCCTGGCTCACCCCAAATAATCGGACCCGTTTGGTAGGATACGGCATGACCATTTCGGTCGATGTATTTCCCATTCGACTCCATATTGCCTTGTTGGAAATAAGCAGCGAAACGATGCATGTATTGATCGTATGGAAGAATCGCTTCAGTTTCTGAACCAAAAAAGTTGTTATACCAGATGCCGATCAGCGCTAACAATACGGGGATATTACTTTCTAGAGGGGTTTGCGTGAAGTGTTTATCCATCGCATGAGCGCCGCTCAATAATTGAACGAAATTATCATATCCCACGGATAAAACAATTGATAAACCAATCGCTGACCACAGAGAGTAACGACCACCAACCCAATCCCAAAATTCGAACATGTTATTGGTATCAATACCAAATTTTGCAACTTGTTCACTGTTGGTTGATAACGCAACAAAATGCTTCGCAATATGCTTTTCATCTTTAGCGAACGTCAATAACCACTCACGAGCAGAGTGCGCATTGGTCATGGTTTCTTGAGTCGTAAAGGTTTTGGATGCGATGAGGAAGAGCGTCGTTTCTGGATTGAGGTCTTTCAGCGTTTCCGCAATTTGAGTGCCATCGACGTTAGAAACAAAATGCATATTCAAATGGTTTTTATAAGGACGTAGCGCCTCAGTCACCATGAATGGACCCAGATCTGAGCCACCAATACCAATGTTCACAACATCCGTAATTGCTTTACCAGTGTACCCTTTCCACTCACCACTAATAATACGCGCGCTGAACTGTTGCATCTTTTCCAGTACGGCATTCACGTCTGGCATAACATCTTTGCCATCCACCAGCACCGGTGTATTGTCGCGATTACGCAATGCCGTGTGCAGTACCGCACGGTCTTCGGTGCGGTTGATTTTTTCACCACTAAACAGACTTTTGATAGCATCTTCCAGTTGCGTCTCTTTGGCTAATGCCAAAAGTTTGTCTAATGTGTCTTGCGTAATACGGTTTTTGGAGAAATCCACTAAGATTTGATCATCAAAAGTGGCAGAAAACTTCGTAAAGCGCTGTGCATCTTGTGCAAATAAGTCACGCATATGCACATTTTTCATTTCTGCATAATGCTGCTCTAGCGCTCGCCATGCCGCCGTTTGGCTTGGATTGATACTTTTCATGGATAACACTCCCAAAACAATTTCAAATAAAAATAGATTGTAACTCGCAGAGAACACGAAGCTTATCGGTTTTCTGCGTTCTCATAATTTGCTGTCATTAAGTCTATTCTCCCAAACCTAACACCAACTGTCATCTCATACCCGAAAAGGTATTGAGAAAACCGATAATCTTTTATCCATCATTAGAATTACTGATTTACCTTGATTCATCATTGACGATACGTGCCAAAGTCGATAAATCTATTACTCCAACGTATTTCAAGCTGTTGATGTCTTACCTGATTCAGCCAGCACCACACGAATTATTTTGGATTTATGCACTATTTAAAGATAGGCGGTTTAATTAAAGGGATTGAGAAAATGAATACAGTAGCTGGCAGTAATCAGTTTGTTATCGCAAAATTCGGCGGCACTAGCGTCGCTAACTTCGATGCCATGAATAAAAGTGCGGATATCGTACTGGCAAATAACCATGTGCGAGTGGTTGTACTCTCTGCTAGTGCGGGGATCACCAATTTGCTCATTGAACTTGCCGAAGGTTGTGACACTGATAAACGTAACGAGCTACTGCAACAAGTTAAACAGACTCAATATGACATTATTGAACATCTGCAAACGGCGGATGTCATTCGCGAAGAAATTGACCGCTTACTTGAAAATATTGCCCATTTAGCTGATTCAGCCTCACTTGCCACCTCCGATGCCTTAACGGATGAAATGGTCAGCCACGGCGAAATTATGTCGACCTTATTGTTTGTCGAAGTATTACGCCAACGTGGGGCATCTTCGCAGTGGTTCGATGTCCGAAAAGTAATGAGAACCAACGAACAATTTGGTCGTGCTGAACCGGATCTTGAGCAGCTACACGTACTTGCTCAGCAGCACTTGCTACCCCGTTTAGACAATTCCATTATTATCACCCAAGGATTTATTGGTCGTGATGCCAAAGGACGCACAACTACATTAGGTCGCGGAGGCAGTGATTACACCGCGGCGCTTCTCGCTGAAGTATTGAATCTGTCTCGTGTGGATATTTGGACTGATGTTCCGGGAATTTACACGACCGATCCTCGTGTAGTCCCAAATGCTCAGAAAATCGATGAAATCGCTTTTGACGAAGCCGCCGAAATGGCAACTTTCGGGGCAAAAATTCTGCACCCAGCGACATTAT
This sequence comes from Providencia alcalifaciens DSM 30120, assembly GCF_000173415.1. Classification (GTDB taxonomy): domain Bacteria; phylum Pseudomonadota; class Gammaproteobacteria; order Enterobacterales; family Enterobacteriaceae; genus Providencia; species Providencia alcalifaciens. The sequence continues at coordinate 40,293 of NZ_ABXW01000044.1, forward strand.
TGCCAGCCGTACGTGCGGGGATCCCTGTTTTTGTCGGATCAAGTAAAGCGCCAGAAGCTGGCGGCACCATTGTAAGCGATAAAACGGAAAACCCACCACAATTTAGGGCGTTAGCACTACGTCGCAAACAAACATTACTGACATTGCACAGTTTGAAAATGCTGCATGCTCGCGGTTTTCTTGCTGAAATATTTACTATCTTACTGCGCCATAATATTTCAGTCGATTTGATAACCACCTCGGAAGTCAGTGTGGCGCTCACTTTAGATACAACGGGCTCCACCGGCACGAATGGCAGTTTACTGACCAATGCCTTAATGACGGAGTTATCGGCTCTGTGTCGTGTGGAGGTTGAAGAAGACCTTGCGCTCGTCGCAATCATCGGTAACCAGCTGTCACAAGTCAACGGGCTCGGTAAACAAATTTTTGGGGTGCTGGAGTCATTCAACATTCGCATGATCAGTTACGGTGCGAGCAGCCATAATATCTGCTTGCTTGTCCCCGGTAACGATGTGGAAGAAATTGTGCGTACTTTGCACAGCAATCTTTTTGAGTAAGCGTCTGTTAGAATCACAGTGAGATAAAAACGATAACGGGCAATCTTTTGATTGCCCGTTTGACTTGATGATAAAGAAATAAAGCTAGCGGCTAAGGAAAGACGTAATTAGCCCGCTAAAAGTTGACTCTCCCGCAAAAGCATAGGTACTTTTCAACTCTTCTCCACGAATATCAGCAAAGCGTGCTAGCGCTAATTCTTTGGTATTCGCATCTATCTCTTCAAACTGCTTTTGGTAACCCGCATTCAGCAACTCTGCCGCTGCTTGGCTTTCCGTCATCTCCAACGCAACCACTTCGTCGGATTTAATAAAAAAACAATAAGTGCTCATTTGACACCTCATTTTTTCATACTCAAAAAACAACTAAACTCGTTCTACTCTAATAGAGATATTCACAACAAATACTCAACAAAGAACCAGTTAATAAAACTATACTTCATTATTTAGGTAAATAAAAATACCATCCTAATTCACAAAGATTGATAATTTTTATGGTGTTGTAAATCGGTAATGTCTTTTAAAAAAGACATCAGAAAAAGTGCAGTTAAAATAATTATCAATAATATCAGAATGATATTTTGAAAATATGGTAATACAGTAAAATGTATATTAATGATTAAGAAGCCAATAACATCAATAAGACTATTGGCTTACAGAAGTCAATGGATCAAGGATGTTGTTCATTCATTTTTTAGAAGGTAATGAATTTTTTACACTTTCCGTGTATTCCAGCATGTTGGCTTTCGCATCTTGGTTTTTTTCCAATAATGCTAAGTTATTTTTTGCGGTCACATTCCCTAATTTATCTGCTCGCTCAAACCACATAATGGCACGGAAGATATTCTTGCTCCCGCCTTCCCCTCTCGCATACATCACACCGAGGTTATTTTGCGCATCACTGTTTTCATTGAAAGCGGCAGACTCTAAGAGCGATCGTGCTTTTTGGCTATCTTGTTGAACGCCAGTTCCTGTCAGGTAAAAAATTGCTAACTGGTTTTTGGCATCCATATTGTCTTTCTCAGTGGCTTGCAGCCACTTAACAATTTGCTGGATATCGACGTCCTTAATCTGACCGGCTAGGTATAAATTGGCGAGTTTTAATTGAGCTTCAACAATGTCTGAATCCGCAAGCTCCATATACCATTGAATCGCTTTGACCATATCGGGCTTAATACCACCCAGTCCTTTTTCATAATACTCCGCCACTTTCATGGCACCTTCAGCGGATTCATTATCTGCCGCCATTTGATACCATTTGAATGCTTCACTCAAATCTTGCCCAACGCCGTCACCTTGTTCATAGGCTTGCGCTAACGCATATTGCGCAGCTAATTCACCTTGCGTCGCGGCACGTTTATACCAATAAACGGCTTGGTAGCTATTTTGTTCAACTAACGGCGGATGACCTTTATGATAAAAATCACCCATATTTTTTTGTGCAACTGGTGAGCCCATATTCGCTGCTTGGCGATACAGATAAATTGCCGTACTTTCATCCTTTTCCATCCCTTCGCCGTTTTCATACATTACGGCTAAGTTATTGACTGCGGAAGCCACACCATTACTTGCACTGCGCTCATACCATGTCAGCGCTTTATCATAATCAATATCACCACCGAGCCCATCGTGGTAAAAAAGACCAATCGCAAACTGTGCATATTCTTGCTCTTGCTCAGCCGCTTCATAATACCAAGCACGGGCTTGTTTATAGTCTTTTTCGACGCCTAAGCCGCGCTCAAATAAATAGCCCATGGCGTATTGGCAATATGCATCACCTTTTTCGGCGCACTTGCGATACCAGCTCTCCGCTTGCACATAATCGTTTTTCCGCTGTGCCAGCATACCAATATAATAATCGCCATCATTACTATTTAAATCAGAGGCTTTTTTAAACCAGTAATACGCTTTATTTTCATCAGCATCGAGAAAATCAGTACCATCTAAATAAGCAACGCCAACATCAATCATGGCATCTACTTTGCCCGCATTTGCGTCTTTAATACGACTTTGAAAATCAGTTGGCAGATGGGTTGGCTCAGTCACTTCAAGCGCTTTAGGAAAAGGTTCCACTAATGCTGAATCCGCCTGAGGCGCTAAAACCACAGGGGTAATATTCGGGGTTGAAGACGGGTTATCGACCACTTTTGAAGATTGATGATGAAATTCACCCGACTCTATTGGCTCTGCTTGCACATAAGGGGCACAGATAATGCAGAAACTAAATAAGAGAGAGGGTAATTTCATGACATATACTCACAGCTTGGCATTGACCACTGCTATATAAGATATCATTCCCATACAAAAATCATAAGGACTATAAGTCGAAAATAAGCAAATGAAGTGAATATTTAAGAAAATAATTTGGGTGATTATCGTAATTGGTCACAAAACGAGCTAATCACCCTCTTATTATTCATTGAAGGGTTTAATTATGGGAATTAATTAACGCGATACCCGCCATGTTTACTCGCAAATAAATTAAATTTACCCCATTCAATTAAAATCAATTCCAATTGTTGGTGGCTAATTTTACATAGCGTCGATATTTGAGAAACCACAAAATGGTTTTCACTCACTAATTCTGCAGAAAATACCTCAGCAATTAATTCGCTTTCTTTTGCTGTAATTAACCAGCCATCATTAGTCGCGAATTTATGAACCGGAACCATACCTTCTTTTGGGCTTTCTTTAGAGAGTAACTTCTCTTCCGCTTGCTGAGCTTGATAGAATGCATCAATCTCCTCTTGCGAAGGAAGCGGCTCAACTCGCTCTTGGTTTTCTAAGAACAGATAAATTTCTTCCGCTCTCGCTGGCGTTAACTCACTTCTTAACCAAATTTGGTTAAAGCAATGTTCCGTCAATGAATCTTCAGTATCCAGCTTATCCATAATTTGCAAAATGCTCATCATGGCACTCACCGCACTTTCACTCATGAAAAATGTGTCTGGTGCTGCACTATTTTGGATCTGATAAGGATAAACTGCCGAAGACGGCAATTTTCCTTCAATTATAAATTCATAGCTCATCATTTGCTCCCAATAGATTTCTTACCTATAAGATGGAGGCGAATAACTGAAAAATCAATCCTCTGGATCATACCCTAAGTTCGGGGCTAACCAGCGCTCTAATTCCGCTACGGTCATGCCTTTACGTTTGGCATAATCTTCAATCTGATCTTTTTGCACCTGCGCCACTGCAAAATACTTACTGTCAGGATGACTAAAGTACCAACCTGATACGGATGCCCCCGGCCACATTGCATATGAGCTAGTCAATTGCATTCCAATTTTGTCTTCGACATTCAGAAGCTGCCAGATTTTTTCTTTTTCCGTGTGTTCAGGACAAGCTGCATAGCCAGGAGCAGGACGGATCCCTTGATAATTTTCACGGATGAGTTCTTCGTTACTCAGGCTTTCATCGGGTGCATAACCCCAATATTGCGTTCTCACCTGTTGGTGCAAATACTCAGCAAAGGCTTCTGCTAAGCGATCTGCCAATGCTTTAACCATAATTTTATTATAATCATCGTGGGCATTTTCATATTGTTCCGCTAGCGTATCTTCCTCTAACCCGCCTGTGACGGCAAACGCACCAATATAATCCGCTTTACCGCTCTCTTTCGGCGCCACAAAATCAGATAAACAGTAATTTGGAAAATCCGTTTTCAGTGTCTGTTGGCGTAAATTAAGTGACACCGCTTGCACCTGATCCCGTTCGGAAGAGCGATAGATCTCCACATCATCAACAACACGATTTGCAGGAAAAATCCCGAAAATTCCTTTGGGTGTGAGTAAATTTTGGCTATCTAGCTTATCGAGCATCGCATTCGCATCCGCCAATAATTTACGCGCCTCTTCCCCTACAACTTCATCTTCTAAAATACGAGGGTATTTGCCTGCCAATGACCACGTCATAAAGAATGGCGTCCAATCGATATAATCACGCAATATCTTAATCGATGCAGTCACTTCCTGAACGCCTAAGAATTTAGGGACCGGTGGCTGATAATGTTGCCAATCAATCTTCACTGCATTTGCACGCGCAACCTCTAATGGAACGGGCGGTGTTCTTGGCTTTTTGCGTCCGTGTTGCTGACGTACGGTGTCATATTCACGGCGCGTTCGCGCAACAAAGTCATTCTTTTGAATGTCTGAAAGTAACGCAGCGACAACACCGACTGTGCGAGACGCATTTTGCACGTACACAGTTGGTCCGGAATAGTTTTGTTCAATTTTCACCGCGGTATGTGCTTTCGAGGTTGTCGCCCCACCAATCAGCAGTGGCAATGTAAATCCTTGACGTTCCATTTCTTTTGCCACATGCACCATCTCATCCAACGATGGCGTGATGAGTCCCGATAACCCAATCACATCCACGTTTTTCTCACGAGCCGTTTTCAGGATAGTTTCACATGAAACCATGACACCTAAATCAATGATTTCATAGTTATTACATTGTAAAACGACTCCCACGATATTTTTCCCTATATCGTGTACATCACCTTTAACGGTGGCTAATAAAATTTTACCTGCGCTACTTCCAGACTGTTTTAATTCTTGAATATACGGCTCTAAATACGCGACAGCTTGTTTCATCACACGGGCTGATTTTACCACCTGTGGCAGGAACATTTTGCCTTCACTAAAGAGATCCCCGACCACGTTCATCCCATTCATCAAGGGACCTTCAATCACTTCAATCGGGCTTGCGGCTCGCTGCCGCGTCTCTTCCGTATCTTGAATAATAAATTCGGTAATTCCTTTAACTAACGAATACTCAAGACGCTTTTCAACTTCCCAACTACGCCACTCCGCTTGTTGAATTTGCTGCTCTTGTCCACCGCTCCCACGGTATTTTTCCGCCAGCTCTAACAGCCTTTCAGTCCCATCGTCGCGACGATTCAGAATCACATCTTCCACAGCATCTTTGAGCTCAATAGGAAGATCATCATAAATCGCCAATTGCCCCGCATTGACGATCCCCATATCCATACCGTTTCGGATTGCGTGATACAAAAATACAGCGTGGATCGCCTCACGCACAGGATCATTACCGCGGAATGAAAAAGAGACGTTTGAGACCCCACCAGAGATCAAAGCATGAGGTAATTGATCTTTAATATCTTTGCAGACTTCAATAAAATCAACCGCATAGTTATTGTGTTCTTCGATTCCTGTCGCTACTGCAAAAATGTTCGGGTCGAAAATAATATCTTCCGGTGGAAAGCCGACGGTTTCGGTTAAAATTTGGTAGGCGCGTCGGCAAATCTCAATTTTACGTGCTCGCGTATCTGCTTGCCCCACTTCATCGAACGCCATGACAACCATAGCAGCGCCGTATTTACGAACGAGTTTTGCATGATCAATAAATGCATCGATTCCCTCTTTCATCGAAATAGAGTTCACAATCCCTTTGCCTTGAATGCATTTGAGCCCTTTTTCGATCACATCCCATTTCGAGGAGTCGATCATAATTGGCACACGAGCAATATCCGGTTCACCCGCAATCAAATTCAGAAAACGTACCATCGCAGCATGGGAATCTAGCATTCCCTCATCCATATTAATGTCGATAATCTGCGCGCCGTTTTCCACTTGTTGGCGGGCGATATCAAGCGCTTCTTGGTAATTTTCTTCTTTGATTAAGCGCTTAAATTTCGCTGAGCCGGTAACGTTAGTTCGTTCCCCTACGTTCACAAACAAAGACTGTGCACCGATATTCAACGGTTCTAGACCGGATAACCGACATTCCACAGGAAGCGTTGGCAACTGCCGAGGTTTTACTCCCTCAACAGCTTGTGCCATTTTTTGAATATGAAGCGGCGTTGTTCCACAACATCCACCGACAATATTTAAAAATCCGGCCTCTGCCCATTCACGGATTTGCTGAGCCATATTTTGGGCATCAAGATCATATTCACCAAACGCGTTTGGCAATCCCGCATTTGGATGGGCGCTTACATAGCATTCTGAAATACGAGATAATTCAGCGATATATTGACGAAGTTCATCAGGACCTAAGGCACAATTAAGCCCAAAAGAAATAGGCTGAGAATGGCGCAGAGAATTATAAAATGCTTCCGTTGTTTGCCCTGATAACGTCCGCCCCGAGGCATCCGTAATTGTGCCAGAGATCATCACCGGCAAATGGATCCCTAACGCTTCAAACTCCGTTTCAACTGCAAAAATCGCGGCCTTGGCATTCAACGTATCAAAAATAGTTTCGATCATGATCAGATCTGCACCACCTTTAATCAGCGATCGCGTGGACTCCCGATAAGCTTCCACCAGCTGATCAAACGTGACATTACGAAATGCCGGATCATTCACATCCGGAGAAATGGAGGCAGTGCGGTTTGTGGGTCCAAGAACGCCAGCAACATAACGCGGTTTTTCCGGCGTTTTACGTGTCCATTCATCAGCACATTCACGAGCAAGACGAGCTGCGGTCTCGTTAATTTCAGCAGAAAGGGCTTCCATTTTATAATCCGCCATCGCGATGATGGTGGAGTTAAACGTATTGGTTTCAATAATATCCGCCCCTGCGGCGAAATATTGGTTATGAATATCACGAATAATGTCAGGCTGAGTGAGGACAAGCAGATCGTTGTTGCCTTTAAGATCACTGGACCAATCGGCAAAGCGCTCTCCTCGGAACTGCTCTTCGGAGAGTTTATGGCGCTGGATCATCGTTCCCATTGCACCATCAAGGACTAAAATTCTATTTTTTAATTGTTGTTCTAATTGGTTTTTCTTACTGGACACTGCACTGTCCTCCTGAAAAATGATAATCCTTCGGCCCCATCAGCCCCACATAACGATATTGCTAAACCATCAATAAATTGAAAATAAACTAAATTTGTATAAATCACATCCTATCACAACTTAAGATTGGAAAATTATTCGTCATGATGAGAGTTTCTCAGGTTGCCAAAGATCGACTTTTTGCTGATCCGATGAGTATTTTTGGGTGAAATCATTCATAATAGAAACGAATATTCATTCCTGTCAGGAGACACTTGATGGCGGCTTCACCAATTACTAAAAAAATAAAGAAGGCAAAGGGACCTGCAAGTGGGGCAACTGCTGCCGGACAAGTTCAATCCTTAAGCCGTGGGCTGACGCTTTTGGAATACATTTCCGAATCAACTGGTGGGATCGCTCTCACTGATTTAGCCCTTCAAGCAGGTTTACCTAATTCCACCACCCACCGTTTATTAATGACCCTCGAACAACATGGTTTCGTGCGTCAAACAGGGGATCTCGGATTATGGGTGATAGCTTCTCATGCCTTTATCATCGGCAGTAGCTTCCTTGAAAGTCGTAATTTATTAGCCCTTGTGCATCCTATATTACGTCGTTTGATGGAAGAATCTGGTGAAACGGTCAATTTAGCGATTTTGGATCACACTGAGTATGACGCGGTGATTGTTGACCAAGTGCAATGTAACGCATTAATGCGCATGTCAGCCCCTATTGGCGGAAAGCTGCCTCTACATGCCTCCGGCGCGGGAAAAGCCTTCATTGCCAACTTACCCGAAGAGCAGTTGATTCCTTTACTCAGTAAAAAAGGCTTACATGCCTATACACCACATACTTTGACTAACCCATCAGCATTGAAAGACAATCTGCAACAGGCTAAAAAACAAGGATTTTCTTATGATGATGAGGAACATGCCCTCGGATTAAGGTGCATAGGTGCTTGTATTTATGATGAACATAAAGAGGCATTTGCGGCGATCTCTATTTCAGGTCCACTTTCGCGGATCACGGATGATCGTGTGACTGAGCTTGGCGCGATGGTGATCAAAGCTGCTAAAGAGATCAGCCATGAATATGGTGCCAATCGCTAAATCGCAAAAGTGCGGGAAAATCCCGCACTTGCTTATCTAATCACCCTGCTGATTAGACGAGGCTTCTGGCTTGTTCGATTTCAAAGATTGTTTAAATTTCGGCATATTACGATATTTTTCAATCAATGCTAAAGCGATGGCTTCTGTTTCAGCATCAGGTCGCCCATCAATATCCCGCGGGCGGTAATGCATTTGGAACGCCCGAAGTGTCTGCTTAGTTTCTTTATCCAGCTTACCTGTCTGTGGGATCCCCGCATAACCATAAAATTTCAAGGCTTTTTGTAGATTTAGCACATTCACAGGCGCATTAACTTGCCGGTCCGCCAAATATTTAGTGACTGTTTGAGGATCTGGCCAAGCTCCTATTCCATGTAGCGCTAATGATTGCCACGGAAATGCGCGACCAGGGTCTTGCTTACGTAATGGCGCAATATCACTGTGGCCAATGACATTTTCAGGTGGGATATCATAGCGTTGCATAATATCTTTCAGTAATGGAATTAATGCATCAATCTGTGAATCATTAAAAGGTGGCCATATATCTTGACCATTTTTTCTCACAAAACCTTCATTAACAATCTCAATACCTATCGAGCTATCATTAAGACCATGATGATACTGCCAACGGCTATCGCCTGCATGCCACGCTTTTAAACGTTCAGGAACAAGCTGCAAAATTACCGGTTGACCATTTTTTTGCGCAGGTTGGCTCGGAATGAGGTAGTGAGAGCTTACCTTTCCTTTCGTCAAAGTTTTGATTGAATGAGCATCATCAGAAACAGTGTAATGTAGAACAATGAACTGAATACGTTCGCTGGTATTCTGTGACGGGTAACTCTGGTCGAGATAGTAACCCGTTTTTGAAGGTGTCGTTGAACAACCGACGAGTAGGAATATGACAAATATCCATATTGCCCTAACCATTTAAAACAGCCCTTTTTCCATGTTGAATTGCCGCACATTTAAGCACACCGCCCTCGATAAAACCATGAGAACTTTTCACTAAATTTAGCTTAAATATGAACTAACACGGTGAAAAAACGAATTAAATGTATCAATAAAGGCAAAGTAAGAATATTTTTATAAAAAATATTAATCTAATTTTATCGTTATCTGCTTTTATCATTTAAAAGCAGAATCGTCAGAACGTGATAATTCATTACTTAATAATAATAAAGAATTAATAATTAAAATCATTTAATCATTATAGTTTTTTTAAACTATCGGATAGTCTTCCCATTTAAATAAATTAAAAACTTGCTAACATGACTTCTTCAGAATTATTTTTTTCTTTTTCAAATTGCCGAGCTATCATCGTTGTAATTTCATGAATATCCATTTCAAGTAAAATAGCAATCTCGATTAATTTATCTAAACTAAGCTTATTAACGCCAAGTTCATATCGAGATACTTGCTGCTGGCTAAGTTGGATAATAGTCGCTAATTCCTGCCCTGATAATCCCTTACGAACCCTTGCCTTACGAAGATGGTTGCCAAGTAAAGCATAAATATTTTGTTTTTCTGACATGTACACACTCACCTCACTCTAAATAAAACTCCATCAAACATTAACGGGCATTATAAAAACAATCTATTTTTTTTAAAATAGATATAAACAATTGAATTAATGCTAATTGATAGGAATTCGAATGGGGTAGTCTGTAATTAAATCTATCATTTTACAACTCTAGGTTGTAATTCATTGCTTTATAAAATATTTTTCAACTTAGCTATATTATTTATTTTATTCAAAAAAATTATTAAAATGCCTTTATTTTCATAATATTTTACAATTTAAATAGTTATGGCAATAATTGGTAACTAAAAATCACTTGTCTTTACGATTACATTTTATTTTAAAAATTAAACTTTATTTAAAATAATAATCATCTAAAACTAAATAGCGATAATTACATTACTTAGCTTTTCGTGCTGATTTTATCTAAATACTATCATCCCGCTTTTCCCCTGAAGATAAGAAAATAACTCCACATCCATGACACGTAAATTTTTTCGTTGTGAAGAAGCATGACGAAATATAACCTTATCACCACTTCTAATAACAATGCCTACATGGCTAACATCTAATCCTGATGTGGGAGAATAAATACCTACGTAATCCCCTGTTTTTAATAGTTGCAGCACATTTTTATCAATAAATTGAGTCGGAATATATCGAATAACTCTCGGCTTTATTTTAATTGTCGGAATAATCAGTTCACCGTTACTTTTTTTATTGAGCTGTTTATTTACCGAAATTGTATGAGGGCTCAGCTGTGTCGTAATATCAGTGGCAATTTTAGAATCACCTTGTGCCCAATCCGAAAAGAAATGGCGACGCTGATTAAATGCCACATGAGCATCCACATAACGAATTTTTTCTAAATTGGATACAAACTGTTCAGCATCATCTGCATGCTTAAAAGCTTCGCTATACTCGATGAATGTCATGCAATCCACCGCAGTTAAATCAATAATCAGTCGTTCAGTAGAGAGTGCATTCATATTAAGAGTTTGATTGTTATAGGGTGTTCCTAATAAAGTGGTGGTCGCATTGACTATTTTTTGCTCTTCATGCCCCTGTTGGCTGGACAAAATGGCCATCTCTAAGACGCTATAAGATCCTATGGTTAATACCACGTCTGGCACTTCCGTGGCGTGAACAACGTGGGTATACGACCACAATACGCCCAACAGCCACCCAAGTTTCTTCAGCCTTCTCAACCCCGCCATATTTTCCCACTTTATGTTTATATAACCGCTATTAACCAACTCATTATAGTTATTATTTATCATTCTGTTAGGCTGAAAAAGCCACGATTATTCCCAAAATATCGATAATCCTCTTATTGATTCAGATCACAGATATGTCGAAATCTTCATTTTGATCATTGCAACCATTGTGTTTTCATTGAACAATGTTACCGGTAACATAAAGAGTACTGTTTGTATAATGGAGCCATTATCATGAGCAAAAATATTTCTGGAGTCACTTCTTCAACAAAGGTTAATGACACCCTTTTACAGATCACCAAACGCATTATTGCGCGCTCTAAAGACACCCGAGAAGCCTATCTCGCCAAAATTGAGCGTGCCCGTAGCAATACGGTACATCGCGCTGAATTAGCGTGTGGAAATCTGGCTCATGGTTTTGCGGCTTGCCAAAATGAAGAAAAAAGTATTCTCAAAAGCATGACCCGCTCTGATATTGCCATCATCAATTCCTATAACGATATGCTTTCAGCACATCGTCCCTATGACCGATATCCTGATCAACTTAAGCAGGCTCTATTGGAAAATGGCGCAATTGGCCAAGTCGCCGCAGGTGTTCCTGCCATGTGCGATGGCGTCACTCAGGGTCAAGATGGCATGGAGCTTTCCTTACTGAGTCGCGATGTTATTGCAATGTCCACTGCCATCGGGCTTTCACATAATATGTTTGATGGCGCACTCTACTTAGGTATCTGCGATAAAATCGTTCCGGGATTAATGATGGGAGCCCTCTCCTTTGGGCATTTACCCGCTGTTTTTGTGCCAGCAGGTCCTATGAGTACGGGCTTACCAAACAAAGAAAAAGTCAAAGTTCGCCAGCTATATGTCGAAGGAAAAGTCGATCGTAACGCGTTATTGGAGGCTGAAGCGGCTTCATATCACAGCATTGGTACCTGCACATTTTACGGTACCGCCAACTCTAATCAGATGGTCATGGAGGTCATGGGGCTGCATTTACCAGGCGCTTCTTTTGTTCCCCCTGATTCACCATTGCGCGATGAACTGACTCGCGCCGCCGCGCGTCAAATTACGCGGTTGACCGAACAATCTGGAAACTATTTACCCATTGGTAAGCTCGTCGATGAAAAAGTGATTGTAAATGGTATTGTGGCTCTACTGGCGACAGGAGGCTCCACTAATCTCACAATGCACCTTGTGGCAATTGCCCGTGCAGCGGGGATCATTATCAATTGGGATGATTTTTCTGATCTTTCTGCAATTGTTCCCCTTATTTGCCGAATTTACCCTAATGGTCAAGCGGATATAAACCAATTCCAAGCTGCTGGCGGCGTTTCGTTATTGATCCGACAATTACTTGCCAAGGGCTTACTCCATGATGATGTTCACACCATCGCAGGATTCGGGTTATCACGCTATACTCTCGAACCTTGGTTAGATAACGGTCAATTAGCATGGCGGGAAGGCGCAAAAAGCTCTTATGATCTTGAAGTGATCGCTGACATTGAACACCCTTTTTCTCATCACGGTGGGACGAAGCTATTGTCTGGCAATTTAGGGCGTGCGGTGATGAAAACTTCTGCCGTTCCTGTTGAAAATCAAGTCATTGAAGCACCCGCTATCGTATTCAATAACCAAAATGACATAGCACCGCGTTTCGAAGCAGGAGAGCTAGATCGGGATTGTGTGATTGTGGTTCGCTTCCAAGGACCTTCTGCGAATGGTATGCCAGAATTACATAAATTAATGCCACCGCTCGGGGTATTATTGGATAAAGGCTATAAAGTCGCATTAGTCACTGATGGTCGATTATCAGGGGCATCTGGTAAAGTCCCTTCTGCCATTCATGTGACGCCAGAAGCTTACAATGGTGGGTTGCTTGCTAAAGTTCAAGATGGCGACTTAATTCGCGTGAATGCATTGACCGGAGAAATCGAGCTCCTTGTCGATAAAGCAACACTATCCGCTCGCCAACCTTACCAAGCCGACCTATGTGCAGAACGAATTGGCTGTGGCAGAGAGCTATTTGGTGCATTAAGACAACATTTATCCGGTGCCGAAGAAGGCGCTTGTAGTATTAATTTTTAGCTTATACCGCTTAATAGGATTAATTATGAATAATTGGAAAATGACCGCTGAAGAAGTTCTAAAACAAGGTCCTGTCGTTCCTGTCATCGTGATCAAAAAACTTGAGCAAGCCGTTCCTTTAGCAAAAGCGTTACTAAAAGGCGGTATCAACGTATTGGAAGTCACCCTGAGAACAGAGTGTGCTATGGAAGCTATCCGATTAATTGCAGAAGAAGTCCCTGAAGCCATTGTGGGTGCAGGAACAGTCATTAATGCAAAACAACTCGCTGAGGTCACCCAAGCAGGCGCTCAATTTGCTATCAGCCCAGGATTAACCGATGAGTTACTAATGGCTGCGAGCCAAGGTAGCATTCCATTAATTCCCGGTATTTCAACCGTATCTGAATTGATGGCAGGTATGAACTACGGGCTCAAAGAATTCAAATTTTTCCCTGCTGAAGCCAACGGTGGTGTAAAAGCCTTGAAAGCTATTGCGGGTCCATTCTCTCAAGTTCGCTTCTGCCCAACAGGCGGCATTTCTCTTGCTAATTACCGCGACTATCTCGCACTAGAAAGTGTGCTGTGCATTGGCGGTTCGTGGTTGGTTCCTGAAGATGCACTTGAAAGTGGTAACTACGAGAAAATTACCGAACTGGCACAACAAGCTGTCCAAGGTGCTCAATAAATTGCTCGCCATACAGTGGGTCATTGTGGCCCACTTTCTATCTACTAAGCTGCTGAAATAGTTTGCTTAAATCGACGGCAAAAACGTTTCTCTTCTGAGTAAGCAAAAACATCTTCTACATACCCATCCAGAATACGCTGTTGTAATTTTTGCCAATAATCCGCGCTAAACAGATCCCGATGATGTTCCAGCAAATAATCCCGAATTTTTGGATCTTGGCATAAGAATTGAGCAAACTCTTCTGGAAAAACATCCTGCTCTCGTATGCTATACCAAGGCTCGCCAGATAGCTCTTGTTCAGGGTAAAGCGGTTCAGGGATACGACGAAAATTAACCTCGGTCATATAGCAAATTTCATCATAATCATAAAACACCACGCGACCATGGCGTGTCACACCAAAATTTTTAAATAACATGTCGCCAGGAAAAATATTGGCAGCAGCTAATTGCTTGATAGCACAGCCATACTCTTCAATAGCGTGATACAGCTGCTCATCCGAAGCTTCATCCATAAAAATATTCAATGGGATCATCTTACGCTCCATGTATAAATGGCGAATTAAGATTTTATCTCCCAGATCTTCAACTTGGGATGGTGCTTCTACCAATAATTCCGTCATCAGCTCATCGCTCACAAAACGCTTTTCGATGATAAAATTCTCAAACTCTTGCGTATCTGCCATCCTGCCCACTCGGTCATGCTCTTTGACCATCCGATAACACTCAAGCACCCGTGCTTTAGTGACTTCTTTTTGTGGCGCAAATTGATCTTTAATGATCTTAAATACGCGATCAAATGAGGGAGCCGTAAACACGAGCATGACCATCCCTTTCACCCCTGGCGCTAAAGTAAATTGCTCTTTTGAGAAATTTAAATAAGCCAAATACTCTCGGTAATATTCAGTTTTTCCATGCTTTTGACAACCAATCGCCATATACAGCTCAGCAATAGACTTACTGGGTAAAATCTCACGTAACCAGAACACTAATCCAGCCGGAAATGGCGCATACACCATAAAATAAGAACGTGCAAAACCAAACACAATGCTCGCGTCATCAAACCCTGTTAAACAGGTATCTATGTACATTAACCCTTGCTCATCATGATGAATTGGCAACAAAAATGGGTGTACCTGCTGATTGATATACAGTTTTCCAACTAACCATGCGGCTTTATTACGATAAAACAGTTCATTGGCAACATGCAGCTGAGCACCTTGTTCGACAATCTCAGGGAAACGCAACCTCAATATTTTTATAATACATTGAATATCAAAGGTTAAATCTCTCCACATCAAGCGAAGAGGTAAGCCACTTAGTATTCCTCGTAAAACATTTTCCATATTTCCATCAAGGTTATACTCACGCGCTAATGGTCTCGGTAAGGTACAAAAGCGCCTCGCGGGTTGCGAAGTGAAGATGAACAGGTTTTCCTGAGTGAGTTGTCGATGCTGAAACAACCGACAATAAACGGAATTAAAAAAGCTTTCTGCAATTTCAAAACGAGGGTATTCCGGCAATAATGTCGCGTAAACCTGTTTGATCCGAGCCAAATTATGTGGACTCAGCGTTTGTATTAGTCCCATACATTGCAGTTGAGCAACAACGAGCCCCACATGGTGGTCATACAGTTTGATCCTTTGTTTCATGGCATGTTGAACAGCATGCCAGTCGCCACGCTCAAAGCGTTCCTGTGCACCGGAGGTAATTTCAAGGAATCGCCCATATTGTGCATCAAAGCCTTGTAAAATGGTTTGGGCAATGATCTGTTCATTTTCGAAGGTCATCTTTACTCTCCCAATAAAAAACAGGCACTTGCGTGCCTGAAAAGTAGATAGATACACCAATGTCAACAACACACCGACCAATAGGAACCGTCTGTTTCTCCCTATTTAAAATTGCTCTTCTTCAGTTGACCCCGTTAACGCCGTGACTGAAGAACTTCCCCCCTGAATAACTGTGGTCACTTTATCAAAGTAGCCCGTTCCCACCTCTTGCTGATGCGAAGAGAAGGTATAACCTTTATTAATCGCGGCAAATTCACACTCTTGAACCTTATCAACATAGTGTTTCATGCCTTCACCTTGAGCATAGGCATGAGCAAGGTCAAACATGTTGAACCACATGCTGTGGATCCCAGCTAGAGTAATAAACTGGAAGCGATACCCCATATCTGAGAGTTCTTGTTGAAAACGTGCAATCGTGCTGTCGTCTAAATTTTTCTTCCAGTTAAATGATGGTGAACAGTTATATGCCAGCAATTTACCTGGAAACTTGGCATGAATGGCATCCGCAAATTGACGCGCGGCTTCCAAGTCCGGCTTAGACGTTTCACACCACACTAAATCTGCATAAGGGGCATAAGCGAGACCACGACTGATTGCTTGCTCAATTCCTGCCGTTGTGCGGAAGAAGCCTTCAGCAGTGCGCTCACCAGTAATAAAAGGCTCATCATAAGGATCGCAATCTGAAGTTAATAAATCGGCTGCATCCGCATCTGTTCTCGCGATTAAGATGGTTGGTACGCCAGATACATCCGCCGCCAAACGAGCTGCAACTAACTTCTGAATAGCTTCTTGAGTCGGAACCAAGACTTTTCCACCCATATGGCCGCATTTTTTCACTGCCGCCAATTGATCCTCAAAGTGCACTGCGGCTGCCCCCGCTTCAATCATATGCTTCATTAATTCAAAGGCATTCAAGACTCCACCGAAACCCGCTTCCGCATCCGCCACGATAGGTAAAAAGAAATCGATATATTCTTGGTTATCAGGACCGATGCCATTCGCCCATTGAATTTGGTCAGCTCGGCGAAATGTGTTGTTGATTCGCTGAACCACATTAGGGACTGAATCCACAGGGTATAACGACTGGTCTGGATACATACTAGAGGCGGAGTTTGCATCCGCAGCGACCTGCCAACCCGATAAATAAACTGCTTCAATGCCGGCTTTCGCTTGTTGCAAGGCTTGACCACCTGTTAATGCGCCCAATGCATTCACATAACCTTTTTTCGCGCCACCGTTCAGTTGCGCCCAAAAGCGCTCTGCACCTTTACGAGCCAATGTATGTTCTGGATTAACCGAGCCGCGTAGCTTAATCACTTCCTCAGCAGCATAAGGACGAGTGATACCTTTCCAGCGCGGTTTTTTCCATTCATTTTCTAATTGAGCAATCTGTTCTAAGCGCGATGTTGTCATGATTTACTTCCTTTATTGTTGTCAGTCTTTGTAGGGTAATGAAATATTGTGTTTATTTTTAAATCTTATTAATCAAGTAGTTGGTAACCAGGGATGGTTAAAAACTCGATTAGATCATCTTGGGTCGTGATCCGTCGCATCAGCTCACTTGCTTCACGGAAACGCCCGCTTTGAAAGCGATGATCGCCAAGCTCTTTTTGAATCACTTGCAGCTCTTCATCCAGCATCTCTTCGAACAGAGCTTTCGTCACCTTCATGCCGTTTGATAGCGATTTGCCATGACGAATCCATTGCCAAATTGAAGTACGCGAAATTTCAGCTGTAGCGGCATCTTCCATTAATCCATAGATAGGTACGCAACCATTTCCTGAAATCCACGCTTCAATGTATTGCACAGCTACACGAATATTGGCACGCATTCCCGCCTCAGTTCTTTCACCTTCACAAGGCTGTAATAGCTGATTTGCAGTGATTTCATCATCATTTTCACGGCGGATATTCAGCTGATTTTTACGTTCGCCTAAAGCTGCGTTAAACACCTCCATGACGGTATCAGCTAAACCAGGATGCGCTATCCATGAACCATCATGACCATTGCGTGCTTCCAACTCTTTATCTGCTTTCACTTTGGCAAGAATGGCTTGGTTTTCCTGTGCATCTTTACTTGGGATAAAAGCGGACATTCCCCCCATTGCAAACGCACCGCGACGATGACAGGTTTTGATCAACAACCGTGAATAGGCACTTAAAAATTCCTGTGTCATTGTGACGACTTGTCTATCTGGCAAGACACGGTCAGCATGCTCTTTTAGTGTTTTGATATAGCTGAAGATATAATCCCAACGACCGCAATTTAGCCCCACAATGTGGTGACGCATGTGGTATAAAATTTCATCCATTTGGAAAACAGCAGGTAATGTTTCAATTAATACGGTTGCTTTGATAGTGCCCCGAGGAAGGTCAACAAAATCCTCTGCCGCACTAAATACATCACTCCACCACTGAGCTTCCTGCCAAGACTCGAGTTTTGGAATATAGAAATAAGGTCCACTTCCCTTCGCTAGTAAGGCCTGATAGTTATTAAAAAAGTAAAGTGCGAAATCAAACAATCCTCCGGGAATTGGTTTTCCGCCAACCAGTACATGCTTTTCATCTAAATGAAGACCTCGAACACGAGCAATCAACACCGCTGGATTTGATTTCAGTTGATAGACTTTGCCATTTTCATTGGTATAAGAGATTTCCCCTGTAATCGCATCGCGCAAATTGATTTGCCCATCAATCAGTCTTTCCCACGATGGTGATAAAGAGTCTTCGAAATCTGCCATGAACACTTTTACGTTAGCATTCAGAGCATTGATCACCATTTTTCGATCAACAGGTCCCGTAATTTCAATTCTGCGATCTTGTAAATCATCAGGAATATTTTGAATCTTCCAGTCCGAATTTTTAATGGAATCAGATTCCATAATAAAATCAGGTAGCCCACCTGAATCAATTGATTTTTGGCGTAGCACTCGATCTTTGAGCAATTGCTCTCTTCGTGGTAAAAACTCATCGACAAGAAAAGACAAAAAACCAATAGAATCAGTATCTAATATGTTTTTAGCTTGCTGTGAAAATGCTTTTGTGAATGTTAAATCTGAAATAGATAATTGCTGATTCATTGTTCTACCCTCATTCATGGCTGGCTATGAATTAAGAGTAAACTCAAAAAACAAATAAATCAAAAACGGTTTCCATTTTATTATAAAGTGCACGTATCGCCATGATTATAAACAATTTATTTATAAAAATGATTTTGCTATTAATTTCTATAGATAGAATTATTTTGTTAATATTTAGTTAAATCATAGTGTTATATCTATTCGGATATTTTATTTTTTAATAACAGAAAATGAGTTAACCAAATTATTTTAGTTATCGATTCATCTATAAATGAGGGGATATTTTTGATTTAAAGGCTAAATAGTTTTGATTATTTAGCCTTATATTCTGAGATATGACCAGTTAACTGGAATTAAGTCGCTTTTTTAATCTAATGTTGGTTCCATATGACTAAGATCGAACGGTGTGATCTGATACACATAATAGTTGAGCCAATTAGAGAATAAGAGATGACCATGACTACGCCAACGAACTTCTGGTGAGTTATTCGGATCATCATTTTTAAAATAATTACACGGTAGATCGGGCGTGATCCCCGCATCAACATCGCGCCAATACTCTTGAGATAATGTTTCTGCGTCATACTCTGGATGCCCAGTGACAAAAGCAAGACGTTTATCTTTTGATGCAAATAAGTAAGCTCCCGCTTCAGGGGAACTGGCCAAAATATCCAGATCTGTATGCTGGCGAATATACTCTTCAGGAAAATCAGCATAGCGAGAATGTGGAGCATAAAAAGATGCATCAAACCCTCGAGTCAATAAAGCATAGGGCTCTAATGTTTCATGGGAATAGACACCTGAAAGTTTTTCTTTACGAGTTAATTTAGGTAGACCATACAGTACGTTAAGTGCAGCTTGAACAGCCCAACAAACAAACAGCGTCGATGTTACATGCGATTTTGCCCATGCAATAACACGCTCTATTTGTTCCCAATAGCAAACATCAGCGAATTCCACCAAACCAAGGGGAGCCCCTGTGACGATTAACCCATCAAAATTTTGATGTTGGATATCTTCAAAATCACAATAAAAATTGTTCAAATGCTCCGTAGGCGTATTTTTAGATTCTCTCTGATCGATGCGTAACAGCTGAATATCAACCTGTAACGGAGTATTTGATAGCAGCCGTAAAAACTGGTTTTCAGTTTCAATTTTCTTCGGCATTAGATTTAATATCAATACTTTCAAGGGACGTATCTCCTGAAGGCTAGCTCTTGTCGTGGTCATGACAAAAACATTTTCTTCACGCAAGAAATTAACCGCTGGTAGCTCATCAGGCAGGCGAATTGGCATCGTTCATCCCCTTAAAAATATACTTTATACGTTTAGACTTCTAGAATGCTAAATAATCTAACCAATGTGGACCTTATTGTCGAGCGTTTAAGGACAAGTTGAAATAATTTCAAGCAATAGACGTTGTCATGGGAATACCTACAGTCTAACAAATTGGTAACCTAATGATATCCAGACTTTTTATTACAGCGTAATACCTAAAATGGCTTAGATTTTTTTGTACTTAAATAGAGAAAGTGTTTGAGTACATTAGAACGTTCAAAGGAGAATTTTATGTTATTTACGAGGTAGGAAGTGACTACAGAGATTATTTTACATTGATAATCTTCTAACGGTCAGAGCAGACAGGAACCAAACTGTCTCCCCCACTCGCGTACCACACTAAATTGCAAGTAACCGTTATGATGAGAGCTGGTGAATCCCTCTTTTCAGGGGTGAGATAGGAAATACCTGAAAAAATACACACTGGTTATCTGTGCTCCATTGTGATGCAGGCTCACTCAAAAACTATTTCGTTCAAATAAATCAAGGGAATCCGGGATAAATCGGCATCAATATAGCCTCTCATCGCATACAGTATAAATTACACGCTCTAAATTCCGCTGGTATGCCACGCTAAATAAGGAA
>NZ_ABXW01000043.1 GCF_000173415.1 Providencia alcalifaciens DSM 30120
GAGTGATAGGACAACACATGACAAAACAAACTCATGTTGAACAACGTGCCGAGGTGCACATTTTTGCCGGCAGTGATACTGCGCATACGGCACAGGGCGTCAATGGTATTGCCACTGCCACCCCTGAATTAACCCCGCTGATGTTAGATGATGCTACGGGCAAATTAGTGGTGTGGGATGGACAAAAAGCCGGCACAGCGGTGGGCATTTTAGCCTTGGCATTAACCGGTAATGAAGCCCATTTGACGTACTACAAAAGTGGGACGTTTGCGACCGGTGCATTGCACTGGCCTGACTCGGTGGATGCCGTCAAAAAAGCCAATGCGTTCATTGGGTGTGCAATCAGCCATCGTTAATGTTGAGATTAAAGGAAAAAAGAGACATGGGATTATTTTCAACCCGTCAATTACTGACCTATACCGAAGAGAAAGTGAAATTTCGTGCGCTATTTTTAGAGCTGTTTTTTAAGCGCACAATTACGTTTGATACCCCAGAGGTGATGCTGGACAAAATCACTGGAAAAACACCGATTGCGGCGTATGTCTCTCCCATCATTGAAGGTAAGGTGCTTCGTCACCGTGGTGGTGAAACACGAGTACTGCGCCCGGGATACGTGAAGCCCAAGCATCGTTTTGATTACCAGCAGGCGGTTGAGCGTTTACCGGGGGAAGATCCTGCGCGTTTGAATGATCCAGCTTATCGCCGTTTACGCATTTTGACCGATAACTTGAAACAAGAAGAGCACGCGATTGTGCAAGTGGAAGAGATGCAGGCGGTGTCGGCGGTGTTAAATGGGCGTTACACGATGGCGGGAGAGCAGTTTGAGACGGTGGAGGTGGATTTTGGTCGTTCAGCCAAAAACACTATCACCCAAACTGGCGGGGCAGAGTGGTCGCAACAAAACACGGAGACCTTTGACCCGACCTATGACTTAGATGCGTACTGTGATTTGGCTTCGGGGACGGTCAATATTGCCATCATGGATGGCTCGGTGTGGCGTTTATTGAACAGTTTTAAATTGTTCCGTGAAAAGCTGGATACGCGCCGTGGCTCTACATCTGAGTTAGAAACCGCGACCAAGGATTTGGGGGCAGTGGTGTCATTCAAAGGTTATTACGGCGACTTAGCGATAGTGGTCGCCAAGACGACCTATGTCGATGAACACGGCGAGACTCAACGTTATCTGCCGGAAGGGACATTGATTTTAGGGAATACAGACGTGAATGGTATTCGCTGCTACGGGGCTATCCAAGATTCTCAAGCGCTGAGTGAAGGCATTACATCCGCCGTGCGTTATCCAAAACACTGGGAAGTCACCGGGGATCCAAGCTGTGAATTTACCATGACGCAATCCGCGCCGTTGATGGTTTTACCGGATCCGGATGCATTTGTGGTGGTTCAGGTTAAGTAAAGGACGGCGGGGAAACCCGCCGATTTTTATGTAAGGGGATATCGCATGACTAAAGCACAAATGATCACGCGCTTAAAATCGTTGGCAAAAATATTGGGGCGTGATGTGGATACGTCCGGTACGCAAGCGGAGTTGGAGCAACGATTGATGGAGTGGGAAGAGGAAGCGGCATCTTTACCGTCTACAGAAGCGAACTCCTCCGAATTGAAGGGCGTCACATCACAAAAAAACGAGCCTGTGCCGACAAAGGGCGATGGGGTGTGGGTCAGAATGTTGGCGTCTTGCCATCTCGTGGCACTCAATGGATCGGGCTTTCCTCAATCGCAACTGACGGTAACCGGTCAACGTGTTTTCATTGAGGCGTATCGCGTCAATGAATTGGTGAATGCGGGGCTGGCTGTGGTGAGTGAGTACGACGATGCGTGACAATCCGTTTGATCGCGCCATGGCAAAAGCCGACAACGCTATTTTACAACACTTAGGACGGCAATGTTGGATTGAGATTGCCGGGCGAAAAATTCCCCTTCGCGGGGTGTTAGATGAGCCGGTTGCCGATGTGCAGTTGAAACGTCAAGCGGGACAGATCCAGGATGTGGCGCCTCGTTTATTTGTGAAGTCGTCCGATATTGCTGGCATGAAACCCAAGGCTCGCGTTGATATTGGGGGGCAGACATATTGGGTGGTGACCCGTGAGCCGGATGATAATGGGTATTGTTATTTAACGTTAGCCAGAGGGAAACCGGGTCATGCGTATGTCACGCCTGAATGGGGGTAAGTGATGACAACGCGTCATTTATTGTTTGATATTGATGTGGATGCCTTGCGTCAGATAGTGGAGCAGGTTGGGGCAACACAACATCAATACCGATTAGCGTATTCGCGCGCGTTAAAGCGAACCGCGT
>NZ_ABXW01000042.1 GCF_000173415.1 Providencia alcalifaciens DSM 30120
TCTTTCGCCTTAGTCACAGACTTATGTATGTGCCTAAGGTCTCAATCACTTGCCGCCTACCTACAAACTGAATTATCTAGGGTATAGCGTGGATCGCCATCCTTCAATTTGCAGGAGTGTTGGTTGTATTCTTTCGCTGACCTAAAGCAAGATTAAATCTGCGCTGAATTATACTCGTTTTTACCACAGCCTCAAAATGGTGTGGTGAGTGTGACCTAACTGCTTGTTGCTTAAAAACAATATCCCGAATCGCAGAGTTTGCTCATCGGGATATTATAATAACAACTTAGTGAATCGCGATTATCAATCGTAATCGAAATTACTCGTCGCCATTTAAGCCTGCACGGTTCAGTAAGAACTGAGCCAACATGGAAACCGGACGACCAGTAGCCCCTTTGGCTTTACCTGAACGCCATGCTGTACCTGCGATATCCAAGTGCGCCCAGTTATACTTACCAGTGAAACGCGCTAAGAAGCAGCCAGCAGTGATTGCGCCACCCGGACGACCACCGGTGTTTGCTAAATCAGCAAAGTTAGAGCTGATTTGCTCATAATACTCATCTGCTAATGGTAAACGCCAAGCACGGTCACCCGCTTGCTCAGAGGCATTTAACAGTTCATGAGCCAGTGGGTTATGGTTAGACATCAATCCAGTGTAGTGGCTACCTAAGGCAATGACGCACGCGCCTGTTAATGTCGCGATATCGATAACCAGTTCAGGCTCGAAACGCTCCACGTAAGTCAGAGTATCGCACAGCACTAAACGACCTTCAGCGTCAGTATTCAGCACTTCAACAGTCTGACCAGACATCGTTGTCAGAACGTCACCAGGGCGATAAGCGTGTCCGCCTGGCATGTTTTCACAGCCAGCCAATACACCGACTACGTTAATTGGCAGTTGCAGCTCAGTAATAAAGCGCATTACGCCATAAACGGTCGCTGCGCCGCACATGTCGTATTTCATTTCATCCATGCCATCAGCTGGCTTGATGGAAATACCGCCTGAGTCGAAGGTTAAGCCTTTACCGACCAGCACAATTGGTTTGCACTCTGGATCTGGGCTGCCTTTGTATTCCATGATGGACATCAGGGATTCGTTTTGTGAACCCTGACCTACCGCTAAGTATGCGTTCATACCCAGCTCTTTCATCTGCTCTTCACCGATCACGCGGGTGGTCAGTTTGCTGTCCGAAATATCAGCCAGTTGGCGAGCTTGCGATGCTAAATAGCCAGCGTTACAGATATTTGGTGGCATATTACCCAAATCTTTAGCGGCTTTAACGCCAGAGGCGATCGCTAAACCGTGGGCGATTGCGCGCTCACCGCTGGTCAGTTCACGGCGCGTTGGTACGTTGAATACCAATTTACGCAGTGGACGACGATGCTCTGTTTTATTACTTTTCAGTTGATCAAACACGTATAAGGATTCTTTCGCTGTTTCCACTGCTTGGCGAACTTTCCAGTAGTTATTGCGACCTTTTACATGTAACTCAGTCAAGAAACAAACGGCTTCCATTGAGCCAGTTTCATTCAGAGTGCTAATGGTTTTCTGAATGATTTGTTTGAATTGACGCTCATCGAGTTCACGTTCTTTTCCGCAACCGATCAATAAAATACGCTCAGATAGAACGTTAGGCACATGATGCAGCAGTAAGGATTGACCTACTTTACCTTCAAGCTCACCACGGCGCAGCAGGGCGCTGATATATCCGTCACTGATTTTGTCCAGCTGTTCAGCGATAGGGGACAGACGGCGTGGTTCAAAGACTCCGACAACGATACAAGCGCTACGTTGTTTTTCCGGGCTACCACTTTTTACACTAAACTCCATGCGTTCTCCTGAATCTTAAAGACAAAGGTCGATGCTCCAGTTAAAATTAGCCTTTCGCATGATCTGGCTTATAGAGAATGAACTCTTTGTGTTAAATTGAGCAAATACCTAGTTTTGCTTATATTAAGCATATTCCGATATAGTACGTAGTATAGATAATGCTTTTATATCATTCTAGCCAAACAATAAACCAGAGTATATTTTAGTAAATGGCTGTCATAGAACGAACTTAGCCATTTTCATCCCAAAAGACAAGTTTTCACAGGCGTAATAAGCGTGATCATTATTCGATATTTGGTTCGGGAAACCCTAAAAAGTCAGCTGGCGATACTTTTTGTCCTTTTGCTGATCTTTTTTAGTCAAAAGTCCATCGACATCTTAGGTGCCGCTGTTCAAGGGAATATTCCTTCGAATTTAGTTCTTCCATTATTAGGATTAGGTGTGCCGGAAATGGCTCAGCTCATCTTACCTTTAAGCCTATTTCTTGGGCTATTGATGACTTACAGCAAATTGTACACAGAAAGCGAAATTACTGTGATGCATGCCTGCGGTCTGGGTAAAAGTGTGCTTGTGAAAGCGGCACTGGTACTCGCTGCATTAACCGCTTTAGTTGCGGTTGCCAATATTACGTGGATGCTGCCTTGGTCGTCTCAGTATCAAGAGCAAGTATTGGCCGATGCGAAAGCCAACCCTGGCTTAGCCGCAATGGTGGAAGGGCAGTTTAAAACCACCAAAGATGGCAACTTTGTGTTGTACATCGGTGAAGTCAAAGGCAATGATTTTAAAAATGTTTTCTTAGCACAGCTGCGTACAGCCAATGAGCAACGTCCATCCGTTGTTGTGGCAGATAGCGGTTATATGAAAGAAGATGAATATGGTCGCCAAATGGTGGTGTTGGACCAAGGAACACGCTACGAAGGTACTGCGATGTTACGCGATTTCCGTATCACTGATTTTGTGAATTACCAAGCAGTTGTTGATCATAAAGCCACGGATGTGAGCACTGACAAAGTGGAACAAAAAACCATGATGCAGCTGTGGAATGAAGATAACCCTGAGGTCAATGCTGAATTCCACTGGCGTCTAACCATTGTGTTCTCTGTGGTCGTGATGGCGTTGATGGTAGTGCCGCTGAGTGAAGTGAACCCTCGTCAAGGGCGTGTGCTCAGCATGATCCCAGCCATGCTGCTGTACCTGATTTTCTTCTTATTACAAAGTACGTTACGTAATAGCGCCGATAAGGGAGACATCGATCCTAAATATGCGATGTGGGCGGTTAACTTGGGTTACTTGCTATTAGCAGTGATTCTGAATTTATGGGATACCGTACCAATGCGCAAAGTACGCGCTAAGTTGACCAGAGGGGTTGCCTGATGTTTGGTGTTTTAGATAGGTATATCGGTCGAACTATCCTCAATTCGATTTTGATGACGCTGTTTTTATTGGTTTCCCTTTCAGGGATCATCAAATTTGTCGAGCAGCTTCGCAAAGTGGGTGACGGTGATTACACGGCGATGAGCGCAGGGGTTTTCACCTTATTAACTGTTCCCAAAGATATCGATATTTTCTTCCCAATGGCGGCATTATTGGGGGCATTGTTGGGATTAGGAGCGTTAGCTTCCCGCAGTGAACTGGTGGTGATGCAAGCGTCGGGTTTTACCCGTTTGCAAATTGCGATGTCGGTGATGAAAACAGCGATTCCATTGGTTATCGTTACGATGATCATGGGGGAGTGGATTGCACCTGCGGGCGAACAATGGGCGCGTAATTACCGCGCAGAAAAAATTGTGGGTAGCTCTTTGGTCGTAACAGATTCAGGTATGTGGGCGAAAGATGCCCATGACTTTATCTATATCCAGCGCATTAAAGATGCAAGCACCATCCAAGATGTTTCTATTTATCGCTTCGATGATCATCGCAAATTAGAGTCAGTGATGTTTGCGGCACGTGGAACTTACGATGCAGATAAAAAATTGTGGGTATTATCCCAAGTTCAGGAATCTATCTTAGGTAGCCAGCAAAAAATCACGGGTTCACAGCGTTTAACCTATGACTGGAAAACCAATCTAACACCGGAAAAATTAGGGATTGTTTCCCTGAATGCGGATTCCCTCTCGATTCGTGGGCTATATCAGTACATCACGTATTTGAAAGAGAGTGGGCAAGTGGCTTCGGTGTATCAGCTGAGTATGTGGCAAAAAATTCTGGCGCCATTGTCTGCGGCGGTAATGATGTTGATGGCGGTTTCCTTTATCTTCGGACCTCTGCGTACTGTTCCAATGGGGGTACGTGTGGTTTCAGGGATTGTTGGCGGCTTCTTGTTCTACATCTTAAACCAAGGTTTTGGTAACTGGAGTTTGGTTTACTCCATTCCGCCTGTGGTTGCAGCAGCGCTGCCGAGTGTCTTGTTCTTGGGTGTGAGTATCTTCTTGTTAGTTAAACGAAAATAGTTCATTCCCTTTAAATTGAAAAAAGGCTGTAGAATCGAATGATTTTACAGCCTTTTTTATTGCTGATGGCAAGTCTCCATTTTAAGAACACACTCATTTTATGCTGAAGATAAAATTACCGAAATTACTCAGCATCGATTGAATTTTTCCTTGTAGCTTAAATAATTCATGCTGGACCTTTTTTGTTCCGTCTGAGATGTATATTCACCGATAATGCCTATCACGTTTTTCCCACTTTTGTTGGCAATCTGTTGTGCATAGGAGAAAGAACCGCCATTTGCACTGTATGATTTTCTAATTCTATAAGCATTTTTCCAGGTCGCTTGAATGAATGAATGATTGCTTTGCTTCGATCATGGTATCTGCGAATAGTTTTTTATACTCGGCGGTGGCTTCAATGTTCGGATCATCCGCTTTCTCATTAACCAGATCTTGAAAGATCTATTTCGACATAGTCTGGTTTTTTAGGCTGTGGAAAGGCTTTTTGATGATTAAATACATTTCTGAGTTGCTGTACTCATTCAGAAACAGTGTTCGTTCCTGATTATATGGAGCTGGGAAGTAATATGTTATGAGCGAAAAACGGGATAATTTTCATCTTAGTTCCTTTGCTAATTATGAGTAAGAAGGTCTAAGAGTAGCGAAAGGTCATCCTAAAATATTGCATGAAAAACAGCCATCTATCAGAAAGAGCGGCGAATAAAAAACTGCCTGAAGGGCTTAGGCAGTTGTCACGATAAATGTCAGTAGGCGCACAAATCCGCGTTTTAGGGTAGGGGTATAACTCGCCAGTGCATTAATCGCGTCGGCGGTACCCTTTCAATTTTTCCCATACGCATGGTTAGAGGACAACGAAGCGACCATATCGTTAACACCGGCAGTTAACTTACTGAACTTGCTACCCTCTTTACGGGTCATCACCACGAATACCGCAATATTTTGCTGTGGGATCATCGCCATATAGGTATTAAATCCGCCGCCGCCGCCGGTTTTCTGGTAGATCCCCGGAATACCGTTTTTAGGCTTCATATAAACCCAGCCTAGACCCAGCCCATCTGCGTAACCGGCTACATCCATTCCCTTGGCATCAATAAGTTTTTCACGTGGGAAGAAAATACCTTGTTCGCGAGCTGCGGTGGCTTTACGTAAGTTATTATCTGTGGATAAAAATTGCTGCATCCACTTCTGCATATCAGCAGGGGTTGAGTACACGCCGCCGCTACCTGCCGCCGCAAGGGTGTTGTGGCATGGGCTTGGCTTGGTGCCTTCCATTAATCGGGCACACTGATTTTTACTTGGCGTATAGGTGGTATCCGTCATTTTCGCCGGAGAGGTCACGTATTTGCTGAACAATTGCGGGTATGACTGCCCCGTTGCTTTAACCATGGCATCAGCAAGTAAATCATAGGCGAGGTTGGAATAAGCCGCTTCAGTGCCCGGTGTAAAGTCGAGTTTACCGGTTTTCAGCCATGTCCAACGGTTCTCTTGGGTTGGCCAAATAAACACCGGACGCCCCCATTTTCCACCAGGTTGCTCACGAGGTAAGCCACTGGTATGGCTCGCTAAATGATACAGTCGGATAGGCTGTCCGCTGTTGTTATCTGGAACAGTAACGCCGTTGTAGCTGTATTGCTGTAGCGGGTCGGTAATCGCTAATTTTTTATCTAGCTCCAGTTTAATTAAGATTTCACTGGTCATTAATTTGCTAACAGAAGCGATACGGATCAGGGAATTAGGACCCGGTTTTTGTCTGCTACCCGGCGCAGTTTCCCCATAATAGCGGGATAAGGTTTGGTTATTATCAATAACGATAATCGCCATGCCACGGGCATCGCTTTCGTTATAAATGCGGTTCGCATACATATCGACAATTTTGGTGACTCGTTCGTAAGTTCGTCTATCACCTTCGAATATTTGCCATTCGGAATTACCTGCAAGCATGCCACTTTGTGGGGTTTGCGAGGTTCTTTCTGTCGTTGAGGAGCACGCCATCAATGCCGCAGACAATGCGGATACCGACAAAATTTTAAGAAACGTTTTCTTCATGTTTGAAGCCAGCCGATATGATTGTTTATAAAAGGCTTTTCAGCCAATATTTATTTTCTCTTCGAGAAAATTTTCATTATGACACCAATTAAGATGCCAATAACCAGACCAGTGGCTATCCATCCAACAAAGCCCATAAAATATGCCTTTATAATTTTACATAAGAGTGCGGATAAACTAACAAAAATTACGCTTTATCGCCAGTCACACAAAGGTTAAGGCTATGAAAATAGTTATAGGAAAATTAGCATAGATATTCAAATCTTGTTGAACATAACTGGGGATATTGTGTTTTTCATTGGAGGATTTTTGTAGGTGCTTTTTTTTTAATCGAACAATCTGATTCTTCAAGATAAATGTTGCCACTAGGCATAAGGCAAGTATAATGGCAGCGTTTTCCAAGAAACACATCACTTCGTGCCGGAGTGGCGGAATTGGTAGACGCAGTTGATTCAAAATCAACCGCCTTCGGGTGTGCCGGTTCGAGTCCGGCCTTCGGCACCAAAAATCAGACGCTTAGAGCGTCTTTTTTTATGTCTGGAATTAGTAACTTTTTCATTTTTCCTATATCTTCGATTTATCTCAATACACTTCACTTCACTTCACTTCACTTCACATTTATCAGACTCTCTTATACTTACGATGCAGTAGCTGAAAGCGTGTATATACCACTATAGTGATGACTGAAAAGATGCACGAACATTTTTCTGGAAGATAATGTATTTAGTCGCATAAATAAGCATGAGTTTGATTTAAGTATTGTGAGTTTGGCTTAAGTGTAAAATAATCTATCCTCAGTTATGGATGAGGATAGATTATGACAATAGGATATTTTTTACGGGTTGGTGATAGAACCACTTGTGGAGGTCAAATACTAACGGGAGACAATACCATGCAATGGTATGGTGTTGCAGGTGCTCGCGAAGGCGATCTCGTCAGTTGTGGCAAACACTCAGGGCGTTTTTATATTATCGGTGGATGTAATAGTGTTTGGGATGAAGGACGAAAAGTTGCGGGTACGCTTGAAAGTATGAGCTCATGTCCCTGCCATGCACGATTTATTAATTCAATTCATGATTGCTATAGCGATGAAAGTGGGTCAGCCTCTCCAGAAACAGCTTCAACTATCTTTCCAGCTTTAACAAATAAAATTTGTATTAGTTGCTTAATGAAAGCAGCTGAGTCTGGGCAAATGCTAGTTGTTCGAGAAGGATAATCATAAATGCATAATCTGCATCCTATTTTTAACTATTTTGAACGCTATCCTGATGCAAAGCATTATTGTTTAATCTGTGGTCTGCAATATGAACGTTACTTTGATCAAGAACTTCAGAGTCGTTATGGAACCGCAAGTCCACTTTTTAAACAACGTCCAGATTCGGAAATCGCATGGGCGGGTCCATGGCTAATTGACGTGACCAAACGAAGTGATTTCCTGACCGATTTAATTCAATTAGAAACTGAATCGCCGGCACTATCATGGCTAGTCAGTGACTCATCAATTGAGAAATTATCGACTCACTTCTCTGAACGGCTTAATGTGAGTTTACCTGATGGTAAAACCACTTTATTTCGCTTTTATGATCCTCGTGTAACCCACAATATGCCTCAAGTTCTAACAACCGAACAATTCCATGAAATAACCACGCCGCTTATTGCATGGTATTACCGCTTTAAAGGACGATTTTATGCATTACAAGGAGGTGGGTTAAATGCAGTTTAGCGAAGAACAATTAAAGAAAATTCAAAATATTGAACAGAGTGATTATGTGACTCAAGTGAGTGCTGATTTTTATAAACACCATTTAGATAAACTAAAGAATCTCGGAACATTAGATAGGCGCTTAGAATCCGCATTTCAATATGTTCTCTCCCTCGGTTTCACTCAAGAACCGTTAATTCGGTCATTTTTATTTTACGAAGCTTGCAGCCCTGACTTTCATTTAAAGCCAGAAATTAGAAATATGCTTGAGGAAAAAAATCGCGTGCCAGAGCAGCAGTATCAAGATTTTTTACGGATAGCCATGAAATTAATTGAATGGAGAACTTAGCATGCCAATTCCATTAATAGTTGCAGGCGCAGGTTTAATGACTCTGGGCGGCCTAGCCGCAGTGACACAAGAAGCCTCAAAAATTGGTTTTCCCTCTTCGTCAGGTAGTAGCGATGATGAGTGGGGAGATAACATAAGTTATGGTGATAAAATTCGAGAGTATGAAAGTATAGCGATTGGCGGTGAACTTGGTGATGAAGATCCCGATGATAAGCGCAGAGGTAGCCAAGGAGCAGCCGCAGGCGCTGTGGCAGGTTCATCAGCAGGAGTAGCCGCAATTGAAGCAAGTAAAGGGTGTAAAGATTGTCCTGCTATTCCTTATGTTATTCCTCATGAAAGAGAAATAACAAAAACAAAGACAATAGCAGCTTTTGAATATCAATCAAAAATATGTAAAAGCCCAATAAGGACGGTTGATACTCCTAGTGGACAATTAAAATATATTGACGAATGGCAATGTACAGTCCCTGTTCCTACTAGAACTAAATTTCCTTGTGTTGAATTTGATGGCTGGGTGCCCGAAGAGTGTAATTTTATTGAAACGAAAGATAACTTCGACTTTGCGTTTGATAAAGATGGAAATGTGAAGCCCTTTTTTAAAGGCGGGGGAAAGCCATTTAAGCAAGCTTCAGAACAAAATTGGTTATGTAGAGTTCCATTCAAAGGGAAATCGTATTCTGACTGGCATTTTTCCCAGCAAAAAATGTATAGATTTTGTACTAAAATATTCCAACAGCTATCTCAAATTAGAACACATCATACAATTTAATATAGGGCTAAATGATGAATTTAAATATTGAAGTAGATATTAAGTTAAATGACAATGTGACGAATAGTACTATTATTGAAATATTTCAATTTATGATTGAGTTTTCAAAGAAAATAGCACATGCCGATCCTAAAGTTTGGTATTTTTGTGGGGATTCACAAGAAGAGGCGATGAATTTCAAAGCATTTGAAAATGGTGTACCAACTGATTTTTTTAAGAATGAATATAATTTCAATAATATGGAAGCTATTTGGGCTGGGGATGATAACGCATTAGTCATAGTTAACAATGGAATTAGCTCTGTTTATAAACTTGAATTTGACTTAAGGAGGGTTGTCAATTTTAATTTTGACATGTTGATAGATTTTATATCTGAAAGTACGATTAAATTTAATTTAATAGATATTAGAATAGATACAAATAATTATTCATATAATCAAAATAACGTGTTCCCTGACAGACTTCCCGTTGGTTGGATGCTTTATCTCAATAAAAAAATCACGCAACAACAATTACCTATGGCGGCTGAACTTATTGATATTGAAAATAAAAAAAATAGCGGTACGTTGATTATCAGTACCGATCATGTGTTTGATGGTTCAAATAAAGACGATATCAAAAAAGCCAATGAAATCGAAATTCAGCTAACCGCATTGGGGTTACTTCCACTTTATAACGAAATTTATAATTAAAATTGAATTGATGGCAGTATTAACGTTAATGGGATGTGGCAACCCCACACCCAAAGTAACACCCAATAATCTACCGTCTGCTATTGCTGGTGAGGAATATAACACGGTTATTAATATTTCAGATAGTTATATAAGTGAGAAAAGTATTTCTTTTAATATGATCCCCTGCAATTCTGGACTGTCATGGATCCCAATGATTTGATACCGAAATTTTCAGGGTAAAGTTCAAAAAGATGTAGATTTTCACACAATTACAGTATCAGGGACCCCATTAAAGAAAGGGATGATCCAAATTAAGATATCGGGCTTCACTCATTGAACCATGTATGCAGGTAAAGAATTCCATAAAATTTATGAAATAAAAATTGATTAACCCAATTTTCAAACCCCAAACCACTGAGCATATATTTAAGTATATAAAAAATTACCTATAAATTTATCCCAAATAAAAATAATGCATTGAATATTAAAAACGAGTCTGTCCTTACCAAAAATCAGACGCTTAAAGCGTCTTTTTTATGTCTGAAATTTCAGATTTACCAGTTTCTTATCACGATTTTTTCCATTTTTTGAACTATATAAACTCTAAGGATATAAAATATCCAAATTAATTCTAACGTTATTGAAAGTAATTATTGTTTTTAGCATATAGAATCCTGAGCTATCGATTAAGTAAAAAATATATATAAATAACGTAATACTATGTATTAAAATGATTTTCATCATAACTATATTAGTTAATGTAAAGATATAATGATGGTTTTTTACTATAATACAATGATTGATTAGGATTTTTTGCAAGAAAATGGAAAGGCGGTCTTGAACATGATAACATTATTCATTAATTTTATTTCGATTAGGTGAAAGTTTTATGTCTTATCCATCACCACTGTTTTCTCAAACAGAAAAAAACCTTATTAACTTAATTAATAGTACATCACAGTTTACATGGAATAATTGTATTTATGATGTTATAAAAGCAAGTAAACCCGCAACAAGTAGAGGTGAATGTAAAACAGATGTATTTATTAAAACTCTGCAAGGAAACTTCAAAATATCAATAAAGCAATCCAATGCAGATTTTTTAGAGAATAAAATATCTTATGAGCGTGCAAAGCAAATTTTTGGAGATGATACAGATTCTATTTTACGTAGCAGTATTGGAACTATTGAGCAAAGTTTTCAAAACCATCCTTTAATATGCTTTAAAAAAATGGGAAGAACGGAAGAAAAAACGATTCTATTAGGTTGGAAATTTGAGCTATTGAATAAAAAAGGTGGCGATAAATCAGGCGTTCTTCAGTTAACTGACGAGCAAAAGCTAAATGTTTATTCCGGTCATTTACTATCAAGTGATAAACGGAATGCATCAGTTGATGGACAAGTAATAGCTGATTCTGGAGTCGCCGACTATATACTTGAAATTGATGAAGTTAGTGGTCATGACCTTCAGTTTTATATTAATAAGCTTAAGCCTATTTGGGATTTTTCTAGGCAACAAACTATCTATTTTGCTTGTAAGGCATTGAACTATCGTTCCTTGGTGGATAAATGGGATGGAGATCGACCTCTAGCGGTATATGTAGATTGGTATTTACATCAAGGTGAGCTTAAAAGCTCTATATGTTATGACCAGCCTCTTCAAGTTAAGGGTAATGTT
Organism: Providencia alcalifaciens DSM 30120; assembly: GCF_000173415.1. Lineage (GTDB taxonomy): Bacteria > Pseudomonadota > Gammaproteobacteria > Enterobacterales > Enterobacteriaceae > Providencia > Providencia alcalifaciens. Next base: position 11,500 of record NZ_ABXW01000042.1, read on the forward strand.
GTTGGTAATAGGGTAAGAGAGATTTTAAACGAGTTGAATATTACCAGCGATAATTTTGATGAATTAAAAGAATACTATTTTGGTAATACCTATCCTTGAAGTTTAAATTAAAGCAAAAAGGGGCATTTGGAGCCCCTTTGTTGTATCAATTAATATGGTCAAGATGTTTACGAATACTAGTAGCTAATATTTTAGCGAAAGGAACTGCAACTGCATTCCCAATCATTTTGTAACCTACAGCAACGTTGTTATATAAAAATTCAAAATTATCAGGAAATCCCTGTATACGAGCACATTCTCGGACACTTAACCGTCTATATTCATGACCCGTAATAAATGCAAATTTGTCAGTTTCAACTTTTTCCATTTTGGGTGCACTTGGGTGAATTGGAGCGTGCCGTCCACCTGCTTGTATTGTAAATGATGGTTCATCCCATGCTCTAACTCTATTTCGTGACATAAAGATTGATGAGAAGTCGCCGATCATATACTCATGGTTCACGACCTGAACATTTGGATTTGGTTTTTGTCCACTAAGGGCAGGGACTGCTAAACCATCAAGATCTTTAATGATATCTTTGAGAACTTTCCTTTTGTCTTTTTCAATGGGTTCTGGAAAAGTATAAGGAATATTCAGATCACTTCTGAAACCAACGAAAATCACACGTTTTCTATCTTGAGCTACGCCATAGTCTACTGCATTAAGCATTTTGTAATATAGATCATAGCCTGCGTCTTTAAACATTTTCTTTATGTTATCAAGAGCATCTTTATGTCTGGCATGCTCCATACCACTAACATTTTCAGCAAGAAAAAACTTTGGCTTTTTGGCTTCTAAGATTCTAATAAAATCAAAGAAAAGCTGACCTCGCTTATCATTAATGCCTCTTTGAGCGCCAGCTTCACTCCAACTTTGGCATGGAGGCCCTCCAATAATTCCATCACATTCAGGAACTTCATCAGAAGTAATATTGGTGATACTACGCTGATCTAACTCAGTGTGCGGGTGGTTTTTCTTGTAAGTAGCCCAAATATCTTTGTCAAATTCATTGGCCCAAATCACATTAAAGCCAGCTTGTTCGAATCCAAGATCTAGCCCACCTGCGCCGGCAAAAAATGAAACGATTCTATTAGACATATTTTTGTAGTTCACCAGTTCGTTAAAGTATCTCAAAGTATAGCAAAACACTGTATAAAAGGCCAGGTTTGTTTGCTACTTTACAGAATATAGAAAAAGAAGAAAAGACTTCTGTACATGTTCATGGATAAAAATATGGATGCTTGGGGAACAACGTTTTTGACTCAATATTTGCGTTATTATTTAGCCTAAAGGATCTATTTTTTTAAAAATATAATATCTATTGATTATTTTATGAAAGAAAAAATATAGATATAAGAATTATTAATCCAATAAATATTAACATTTTTAAACTATTATAGATCAATACAACACTCTCAATTTGTCAGAAAAGCCTAAAGAATATTTGTTCGATCATTACTAGGTAAAAGATAAGGATAGCTAAGTAAAATGCTATTTTTCGGTACAGTAAATTGAACTACAGAGACATTTGAACCACCTGCAAGTTAATAGAATAAGTAATTCCTATATTGATGAGTATAAGAATGATTCTTTTCATAATTTTTACTTTTTTAAGTGGCATATTTACTTAAAAATGGTGGCTTTATCTATGCATGGCAGGAGATTTTCGTCGCCGAACACATTCTATTTCATCAACACCTACTCTATTAAAATCACCAACAATTGAAGAGACTTTATTTGCAATAATGCCTTCATTTGCTGTAGCAGTTTTTGGGCTTTTTTACGAAAAAATTCAGGTTGATTAACCCGTTATCAACAGAAAATTTTGGCATACTAGCGCCTTCATTACCAATATTTGCATTCAGGTAGAGCCATAAGATAAATGAACAAGTGAGTTAGCCTGAGCAAGGCTTTTTCTGCGAATGGATGCATGGTAGATGCACAGTTCGAAATATAGTAAAAATGGCGGGAGAGGTACATAAAATAGCACCACGACCTAAGTCAGTGGTGCTATGCAAAGATAACTCAATCAATCATTATTGTGCTTCGTTCTGTGAGACATACGGCGTGTAAACACCCGTTAAGCTCTTCAGGAAGGCGACAATATCGTCGACATCTTTTTGTGGTAACTCTTTACCCACTTGATAACGCAACATTTGTTTGACTGCTTCATCTAAGGTAGCCACATCACCACGGTGAAAATACGGTGCGGTTAACTCAACATTGCGCAGAGTTGGGACTTTTTGGCGCAGTTTATCGCGTTCTTCAGAGGTGACATTCATACGTCCGATGTCTTGTGCGGTGACTTCACCGAATTCATAGTCTTTCTTCAAACCTAACGGCTCGAAAGAACGACCACCGAGGATCACGCCGCCATGGCAAGTTGCACATTTATTCTCTTTAAATAATTGATAACCATGCTGCTGTTGCGCTGTGAGTGCAGCACTATCGCCGCGTAACCAATTATCGAATGGTGAATCTGGGGTGATTAGGGTTTTTTCGAATTCTGCGATAGCATCAGTGATGCTGTCGCCTGTAAACCCTTCAGGGTAAACCGCATTGAAATCCTGTTTTAATACCGGGTCTTTATCCAGTTTTACAATGATTTCATCCCATGATTTGGATGCCATTTCGATTGGATTTAATGGCGGACCGCCTGCTTGTGCTTGTAAGTCAGGGGCACGACCATCCCAGAATTGCTCGACGTTAAACACAGAGTTGAACACAGTGGGTGCATTGATTGGGCCAACGGCACCGCCAACACCGATGGAGGTTTTACGACCATCAACCCCACCAGCATTTAGCGCATGGCAGTGAGCACAAGAGATGGTGCTGTCTCCAGATAAGCGAGCGTCATGGTACAGGCGAAAGCCTAACGCCACTTTCTTATCATCCACTTCCAGTGATTTTGGAATTGGCTGGATTGGCTCATTGCGGTGCTCTACCGCAGTGTCCTCGGTGGCATAATGCTCTGCGCGCTGCTTCGCAATCCAACCGAGTAATTTATCGCGTTCTTCGTCACTCACACTACTTGCCCAGTGCAGTGCTACATAACGTGTTGGTGGCATGGTGTGATTCTGCATCACCCACTCAATTTTATTTAATTCGCTCTGAGGAACTGGTTCTCCAGCAATTAACGCAGCGCGAGCGGCTTCAAGGTTAAAGGACTTATAACCCAGTTGAATATCGTACTCCATCAGTTGTTTAGCAATTGGAAATGAGGCATAAGCAGGTAAGTCAGTTGACGGCGTGTGACAGTAATCGCATCCTTTTTCGGCAAAGAATTGGAGGACTTGATTATTTTCTGCAATTCTAGATGTCTGAATGTCACTATTTTGTCTTCGTTGATTATCGTGGTACCACACATATCCAGATAACCCAAAATAACCGAGTAAAAGCAAAAATATGGTAGCGACCGTAATGCGAGTAAATTTTTTCATTACACTATCCTTGGAAGATTGCGGTCAAATATAATTAAATATTTTTAGTTAATATAATTCTATGGACGGGCTATTATGGTTAAATAAAGCACAATGGTTTTTGATTTTTATCAATGATAACCATCGGTTTAATCGATTGCTGAAATAAGATTTGCCTATTAATAAGAGTGAAATTTATTTTTATCGTTTTTTTTTGTTTTCATAATCATATGATTTTATTTGGTTATTGTTGTTTTTTACTTGAAATTATTATTTATTAATGATTGGTCAGTAATGATGATTTCGCCGTTAATTAAAATAAATTTAGAAAATTTCTATATAAGTTAAGTCAATATTTATGTTTATTAAAAAATAAATGCATTTTTAAAATAGAAAAAATAAACAAAGCGTAAATTAAAAATAATAATGTAAAAATAGCGAATTATTTTTATTTTATTACCGAGAAACTTATTAAAAACAATTCAGTTAGTAATTCCCCTTTGAAATTCATTTCTTCTGAAAATATTTTGTGATGTAGATTCGTGTCGATAATGGCTATTTGCCGTCCTAATTTATCGTCATTAGTGTCGATTTTTCCATGTAATCAAATTAACCATTTGATAAATAACAAAAATAATCATGGCATGAAATATGCTAATACAACTCCATCAATATTAATAATTCGATCGATTTGATTGGAGGGGAAAGCGAATGAATCGCTTTGTAATTGCAGACCCACAACTGTGTATCGGATGTAATACCTGCATGGCAGCGTGCTCAGAAACGCATAAAGCCCAAGGATTACAAACACATCCGCGACTAAAGGTGGTCAAAGTTGGCGAGCTCACCGCACCGATGCTCTGTCGTCAATGTGACGATGCTCCGTGTGCGCGCGTGTGTCCGGTCAATGCCATCACACACGAAAATGGCATGATTGTGCTGAACGAAAGCCTGTGTATCGGGTGCAAACTGTGTGGACTGGTTTGCCCATTTGGGGCTATCACGCCATCAGGTAGCAAACCGGTGGATACGCCTGATTTCTTTGAACAATATGTACCGAAAGAGATGCTGTTAGATGTGCCCGATAGCCTCCCAACCATGAATCCCTTCCTTGCGTGGAACGCCGGAATTCGCAACGTTGCTGTGAAATGTGATCTATGTGATTTCAGTGACGAAGGACCGGCTTGCGTCAAAGTCTGCCCGACCGATGCCCTCCATCTGGTGGAAGAAAATCAACTCGAAAACGAAAGTGCCAAACGCCGTAATGCCTCTGTCGATGTCATGCCGCCAGAGTTCGACATTTTTGTTGCTGATCGGGAGAACCCATAACATGACACCTCTTCAGTTACTTTTATGGTCAGTCATTTTCTATGCGGTAGGGGGTTTTGTCTCGTTGCTCTTTAAACGACAAGAAAAGCTCGCCATCTATGTCGCGGGAATTACTGCCATGATCGGGGGCGTGCTTGGATTATGCAGTGCTATCCCTGTCTTAATGAGTGGAGATGTTCTCACTTACCTATCACAAGGTCCGTTCCCATTCGCCAATTTTGCTGTCAGATTCGATAGCCTTGCCGCTTTTATGGTGATGGTTATCTCCTTGCTGGTGACGGTTAGCGCCTTGTACTCCTTGAATTATGTTCAGGAATATTGCGGTCGTGGCGCGTGGAGCATGGGATTCTTCCTGAACCTGTTTATCGCCTCGATGGTCGCCTTGGTCGTGATGGACAACGCCTTTTATTTCATCATCCTGTTTGAAATGATGTCGCTGGCCTCTTGGTTCTTAGTCATTGCCGACCAAGATGACAAATCCATCCGTGCGGGTCTGCTGTACTTCTTTATTGCCCACGCCGGTTCGATTTTAATTATGATCGCCTTCTTCTTAATGTGGCGTGAAAGTGGCAGCTTAGATTTTGATTCATTCCGCCAGCTCTCGCTCTCACCGGCGATGGCATCGGTGGTGTTTTTATTGGGATTTTTTGGCTTTGGTGCCAAAGCAGGGATGCTCCCATTGCACAGCTGGTTACCGCAAGCTCACCCCGCAGCACCGTCTCATGCATCGGCTTTAATGTCTGGCGTGATGGTAAAAATCGGTATTTTTGGGATCATCAAAGTGGGTATCGACCTACTGGGTGCGACTCAAGGCTGGTGGGGGATCGTGGTCTTGGCATTCGGGGCAGTGTCTTCCGTCTTGGGCGTTATGTATGCGTTGGCTGAGCATGATATCAAACGCTTACTCGCATGGCATACCGTCGAAAATATCGGGATCATCCTGATGGGGGTGGGGGTCGCGATGGTTGGCATGGCGAACAATATGCCAGTGTTGGCAACCATCGGTCTGCTCGGTGCGATATATCACTTACTCAATCATGCGGTGTTCAAAGGCTTATTATTCCTCGGCGCGGGCGCAGTGATTTACCGTGTGCATACCCGAGATATGGAAAAAATGGGGGGCTTGGCGAAGTTAATGCCACTCACCGCAACCGCGTTTTTAATCGGCTGTATGGCGATTTCCGCACTGCCACCACTCAACGGCTTCGTTAGTGAGTGGTACACCTACCAATCTCTCTTCTCCATGAGTCATGAAGGCACCTTTATGATGCGCATCAGCGGTCCAATTGCCATTGTGATGTTAGCCATCACCGGGGCGTTGGCAGCGATGTGCTTTGTGAAAGTCTACGGTGTGAGTTTCTGCGGTGGTGCGCGTAGCGAACAAGCGACGCATGCTCGTGAAGTCCCTTGGACGATGACCGCTGCAATGCTGATCCTTGCCGTTATCTGTGTGATTTTAGGGGTTGGTGCGACTTACATCGCACCCGTTCTGGCCAATGTGGCAATGTCCCTGACGCATGCGACAGATATCACCGTGGCACAAGGTGCAATGCTCATACCAAACAGCGCCTCTCAAGCGATGATCTCCCCAGCCATGACGCTGATTTTATTGCTGGCTCTGCCAATCATCCCGCTGATTATTTACATGGTGTTCAAAGGCAAACAGTTGGAAGCGCGTCGTAAAGGCGATGCATGGGCGTGTGGCTATGCATGGGAAAAAGATATGTCGGTGTCAGCGGGTGGTTTTACTCAACCGCTACGTTCTATGTTCGCACCGTTATATCGCCTGCGTACTCAGCTCGATCCGTCTGCTCGTCTAGCGCAAGCCCTCGAAGTCACCAAAGAGGGGGCAGGGAAGGTTGAACCGTTCTGGGATGACAAGATTATTTATCCATTGGTTCGCGTGATTAACCGAATAGCAAAACGCATGCAATGCCTACAAGGTGGGGACTTTAGACTCTACTGCCTATATGTTGTTGCGGCCTTGATCGTGCTGCTTGTTGTGATTGCGGCGTAAGGAGAGAAACCATGTCGATTCAAGAAACACCCACATTGATGACAGGGATCTTCGCCATCATTCAAGCGGTTGTATTGTTATTGCTAACACCGTTATTTACGGGGATCTCTCGTCAAATTCGCGCCAAAATGCATTCCCGCCAAGGACCTGGCGTTTGGCAAGATTATCGGGATATTGCCAAGCTGCTGACTCGCCAGTCGGTTGCTCCCCGTGATTCTGGCATTATCTTTCGCATCATGCCGTACGTGCTGCTCGGCAGTATGTTGTTATTAGCGATGGCATTGCCAGTGGTGACTCACACATCGCTGTTTAGTGGCGCAGCCGACATCATCATCGTGCTGTATATCTTTGCACTATTCCGCTTCTTCTTTTCACTTTCCGGTCTCGATACCGGAAGCCCATTTGCCGGTATCGGCGCAAGCCGTGAATTAACGCTTGGCGTACTGGTAGAGCCGACGTTATTCCTCGGTCTGTTGGTCGTTGCTCTGATAGCAGGTTCCACCAACATTGGCACTATTAGCGCCACGATGAGTGAAGGCTGGGTATCCCCAACTGCCACGTTATTAGCATTAATTGCTTGTGGCTTCGCCACCTTTATTGAAATGGGCAAGATCCCATTCGACGTAGCGGAAGCAGAGCAAGAGCTGCAAGAAGGTCCTTTGACGGAATACTCTGGTTCTGGACTGGCGTTAGTGAAATGGGGAATAGGGCTCAAACAAGTGATTGTGGCAGTGCTATTCCTGTCGATTTTCTTCCCATTTGGTAATGCAAGTGCCTTTACCGTTGGCAGCGTGTTGTTAGCGATGGGATTACTGCTAGTGAAATTATTGGTGATTTTCGTGCTGGCGTCGCTGGTCGAAAACAGTCTGGCTCGTGGTCGTTTTTTATTAACGCACCATGTGACTTGGTTAGGATTCGGTGTTGCGGCACTTGGATTCGTCTTCTACCTCACCGGTCTATAAGGAGCGACGAAGCATGTTAGAAAATATTGCACTAGCAACCTTGGTAATCCCGTTCATCGGGGCGTTGCTGGTCAGTGTGCTACCCACCCGTCTAGCACCGTGGCTAAGTACCTTAGTGGCGTTGCTAGCGTCTTTGGGAACAGCGGCACTGGGCTGGCTCTATTTAGACGGTGGTAAGGTCGCCACCACACTGGAGTTAATCCAGACAGGTGATGTGGCGCTATTCGGTTTTACCGTGGATGGCGTGAGTACGCTGATTGCGTTTGCGGTGGTGTTCCTCGGCTTCTTGATTTGCCTCTACTCAACGGGGTATCTCACTGAAGGCAATCGTGAACACGCTCATGGACCGACTCGTCGTTACTACGCCTTTTTACTGATCTTTATTGGGGCGATGGCGGGTGTTGTTCTCTCCTCAACCATTTTAGGGCAGTTAGTGTTTTTCGAAATTACTGGCGGCTGCTCTTGGGCGCTGATTGGTTACTACCAAACTGAAAAGTCGCAGCGTTCGGCGATGAAGGCGCTATTGATCACCCATGTGGGTTCACTCGGCTTATACATGGCGGCGGCAACGTTATTTATTAGTACAGGAACGTTCGCACTGAGTGCCATCGACCGTCTAAGTGAATCGCAAAGCTTGATTGTGTTTGGTGGCATTTTGTTTGCCGCATGGGGTAAATCAGCGCAGTTACCACTACAAGCCTGGCTTCCCGATGCGATGGAAGCCCCAACCCCAGTTAGTGCTTACTTACATGCGGCCTCCATGGTGAAGGTCGGTGTATATATCTTTGCGCGTGGCTTGATGTCCTCTACCCATGTGCCAGAAATTATTGGTTGGGTGGGTGTGGTGATGGCAGTCATCACACTGGTGTATGGATTTATGATGTACCTGCCGCAAAAAGACATGAAACGTCTATTGGCATGGTCAACCATCACACAACTGGCATACATCTTCTTAGCGTTATCGCTGTCAGTCTTTGGTTCGAAAGAGGCGTTCGACGGCGGGATTGCTTACATCTTTAACCATGCTTTCGCCAAAAGTTTGTTCTTCTTAGTCGCGGGCGCACTGAGTTATAGCTGTGGAACACGCATGCTACCGCGCTTACGTGGTTTGGCAAAACGTTATCCTCTACTGGGTGTTGGCTTTTGCGTGGCGGCACTGGCAATTGCGGGTGTTCCTCCACTGAACGGTTTCTTCAGTAAATTCCCTATCTTTGCAGCGGGTTTCGCCCTTTCAGAACATTTCTGGATATTAACGCCAATCATGGTGTTAGTGCTGATTGAATCTGTGGCGAGCTTTGCATGGTTGCTGTACTGGTTCGGTAAAGTGGTTCCAGGTGAACCAAGTGAAGAGGTGGCAAACGGCAGCGCAGTTCCATGGGCAATGCAGTGGGTGATTGGCTTACTGATAGTGATGTCCTTCTGTTCTAGTGTTATTGCCGTCATCTGGCTCGGTTAAGGGAGAGAAAGAATGACTGGTTCAATGATAGTGAATAATTTGGCAGGGCTGATGATGATCACGTCGCTGCTGGTGATCGGCGCGAAAAAGCCGGTGGTGTCTTGTTGGTTCTATGCGTTGCAGTCGCTGGTGTTAGTGGCGATTTTCGGCACGTTATCGTACACCCTCAACGCCCCTGAATTGGCAATGTGGGCAGGGACAGCGTTTGCCACCAAAGTGGTTTTAGTGCCGCTGATTATGGGGTACGCCTTCCGTAAATTATCTGACCCAACCGCTAACGGCGGGGTGATTAGCCCAGCATGGTTGATGCTTGCCGCAGCAGTAATCGTGGTGCTGTGTTGGTTCGTAGTCGAGCCAATAAAACTGCCACTGGCGGCGGATTTAAAACCCGCTTTAGCAGTTTCTTTGGGGCACTTTATGCTGGGGCTGCTGTGCATTGTTACGCAGCGCAATATTCTCAAGCAAGCCTTCGGTTACTGTTTAATGGAAAACGGCTCTCATCTGACCTTAGCTCTGCTGGCGTATAAAGCCCCTGAGCTGGTGGAAATTGGTATTGCCACAGACGCCATTTTTGCAGTGATTATTATGGCGGTATTGGCTCGCAAAATTTATCGCACGCTCAACACACTGAACGTGGATCAACTGACCGCGCTGAAGGGGTGATGAGATGAGTCAAACAATGTTATTAACACTATTAATGGCAACTCCGTTGGTGATTTCACTGCTGGCGTTCGCGTGCCGTTTACTGGGTAATGGGGCGAAAGCCCTCGTCACGGTGATCCACTTCGTGGGTATTGTGGTGCTGCTCGTACTTTCTTTGTGGATGGTTAGCACCATTGATCAGGTCGGTGATCTACTCATGGCAGGTAACTGGGTTCACCTTGATAGCCTCGCCGGATTATTCCTCGCCATTTTAGGTATTGTCGGTTTCCTGACTGGGCTGTACTCCATCGGTTATATGAATCATGAAGTGCATGAAGGTGAAATTAGCGTAGGAACCTTATGTAATTACTACGGTTTCTTCCATTTATTTCTCTTTACCATGCTACTGGTGATCACCAGTAATAACCTGATCCTGATGTGGGCTGCGGTAGAGGCCACGACATTAAGCTCGGCTTTCTTGGTGGGGATTTATGGTCAACGCTCTTCGCTAGAAGCTGCGTGGAAATACATAATTATCTGTAGCGTCGGTGTGGCATTTGGTCTTTTCGGCACCATTCTCGTGTATGCCAATGCGGTGAACGTGATGCCGAATCCGGAAATGGCGATCTTCTGGACGGAAGTCCTAAAATACACTGACCTTCTTGACCCAACCTTGATGCATCTTGCCTTTGTCTTTGTGTTAATCGGTTTTGGTACCAAAACCGGCCTGTTCCCAATGCATGCATGGTTACCGGATGCGCACAGTGAGGCACCAAGCCCAACATCGGCGTTGCTGTCTGCGGTGCTGCTGAACTGCGCACTGCTGATTATCATCCGTTACTACATTATCGTCACGTCATCGATTGGCGGCGAATTCACTCAAACCTTATTGCTGGTGTTCGGATTAATGTCCGTAGCGGTGGCTGCATTCTTTATCTTGGTACAAAAAGATATGAAGCGTTTGCTGGCGTACTCCAGTGTGGAAAACATGGGGCTAATTGCAGTCGCATTAGGGATTGGCGGACCTTTAGGCGTGTTGGCGGCATTACTGCACACCTTGAACCACAGTTTGGGTAAAACCTTACTGTTTTGCGGTTCCGGTAACGTTCTTCTGAAATATGGCACGCGCGATATCACTGTCGTGAAAGGGTTACTGCGTACAATGCCATTCACTGCGGTTGTGTTTGCCGGTGGTGCATTAGCGCTGGGTGGCATGCCTCCTTTCAACGTATTTTTGAGTGAATTCATGATTGTGGTGGCAGGGCTGGTTGCTAATCATTTCTGGTTAACCTTGCTGGTGCTGATCCTGATTACGATCGTACTGGGTGGTTTGATCCGCATGATCTCAAAAACTTTATTCGGTGAACAGCCTGAGTGTGTAGCACGGGGTGAGTTAAGTATTTTAACCACGTTACCCATGGCAATCTTGATTGTCCTCATGTTGGTAATGGGAACCTATATTCCTCAACCGGTTAGTCGCTTACTGGAAAATGCCGCCACGATTGTGCTGAAAGATAGCGCGACATTCGACCATCAAATTACCACTTTACATTACCAATGGCCGTGGGGTGTTAGCACCTCCGAACCTTCATTGCAGGAGAAATAACGTGAGCTATCAGAATTATACAGATACCCTTCAGGGCGTTCGCAAAGGCGCGGGCTATCTGGCAAAAGTGCGCGAGAAATTTCCTCATGCCATGCTGGAAGAGGAGTGGCAAACCGCTAACCAAGTCACCATCACAGTAAAAACCGAGATGCTACCGGAAGTGGTGGAGTTTCTTTATTACGGCTGCGGCGGTTGGTTGCCGGTGCTGTGGGGGAACGATGAGCGTCCTCTCAATGGGCAGTTTGCAGTGTATTATGCGCTGTCGATGGAAGAGGGGGAAAAATGTTGGGTGACGGTGAAAGCGTATGTCAGCCCAATCACTCAAGAGTTCCCATCTGTAACGCCACGGGTGCCTGCGGCTGTGTGGGGTGAGCGTGAAATCCGTGATATGTACGGTTTACGCCCAGTGGGCTTGCCGGATGAGCGTCGTTTAGTATTGCCGGATGACTGGCCGGAAGACCTGTATCCACTGCGCAAAGACACCATGGATTACCGCCAGCGCCCAGCACCGACTACCGATACAGAAACCTACGAGTTTATTAATGATAGCAAAACCCAAAGCCGCGTGGTGCCAATTGGTCCTTTGCATATCACGTCGGATGAACCGGGACATTTTCGTCTGTTTGTTGACGGCGAGCGCATTGTGGATGCAGATTACCGTATGTTCTATGTTCACCGTGGGATGGAGAAATTAGCGGAAACCCGCATGGGTTACAACGAAGTCACTTTCTTATCTGACCGTGTTTGCGGTATTTGCGGATTCACTCATAGCGTGGCATATACCACCTCCGTGGAAAATGCGCTCGGTATTTATGTGCCTCAGCGCGCTCATACCATTCGCAGTGTGTTACTGGAAGTGGAACGTTTACACAGCCATTTGCTGAATATCGGTTTAGCGAGCCACTTCACCGGTTTTGATACTGGTTTCATGCAATTTTTCCGTGTGCGTGAAAAATCCATGACCATGGCGGAATTACTGACAGGCGCCCGTAAAACCTACGGTACCAACTTAATTGGCGGGGTTCGCCGTGACTTCTTAAAAGAGCAGCGCGTCAAAACTATTCAGCTGGTTAAAGAGATGCGCCAAGATGTAACCCAGCTGGTGGATATGTTGCTCAGTACACCAAATATGGAGCAACGCACCGTCGGTGTCGGTCGCCTTGATCCACAAGTTGCCCGTGATTACAGCCCTGTGGGACCGATGATCCGTGCCAGCGGCTTCAAGCGCGATGTGCGTTTCGACCACCCATTTGCGGATTATGGCAATTTACCAAAAACATTATTCACCTTAGATGGTTGCGATGTTTATTCCCGCGTGATGGTGCGTATCAAAGAGACGTTGGATTCCCTGTCGATGATTGAATATGCCCTCGACAATATGCCAGAAGGCCCAATTCTGACCGAAGGCTTTACCTATCAGCCTCATAAATTTGCACTAGGCTATACCGAAGCGCCGCGAGGTGAAGATGTTCACTGGAGCATGCTCGGCGATAACCAAAAACTGTATCGCTGGCGCTGCCGCGCTGCCACTTACGCGAATTGGCCAGTGCTGCGTTATATGCTGCAAGGCAATACTGTGTCCGATGCACCGCTGATCATCGGTAGCCTTGACCCTTGTTACTCCTGTACAGACCGCGTCACGCTGGTGGATGTGAAAAAACGCAAAGCCAAAACCGTGGCGTACAAAGAGCTCGAACAGTACAGCATCGAGCGTAAACACTCGATTATGAAATAACGGAGGGACATCATGTTTAAACTTTTCAAAACCCTTCGTAATGCGGGTACTGCAACGGTGAAATACCCGTTCAAACCGCTAGAAGTGGCGCATGGTTTTCGCGGAAAACCCGAATACGATCCGCAACAATGTATCGCGTGTGGCGCGTGTATTTCCGCTTGCCCTGCCAATGCGTTAACCATGGAAACGGACTTAGAAAGTGGTGAACGCCGCTGGCAGCTGTTTTTAGGGCGCTGTATCTATTGCGCGCGCTGTGAAGAAGTGTGCCCGACTCGTGCTATTCATCTGACGGAAGAGTTTGAAACCGCAGTGATGAATAAAGCGGATCTCTATATGAAAGGGACGTTTCGCTTACAGCATTGTCGCCAATGTGGTGAAGCATTTGCACCGAAAAAATCGGTGGAATACGCCATGGCATTGCTGGCGGCATCGGGCATAGAAGAAGCTAGTATTGAGGCATTGCGTCCGATGTATGAAACCTGCCCATCCTGTAAGCAAAAAAACAACTTATTGAATAATGATCGTCAGAACTTCCGTTTGCATATTCAGGGAGATAAATCATGAGTTTGCCAGATATCCCCGTTAATCATCATGTTAGCCAACCTATCGTTCTTGATGAGCAGGTGGCAAAACTGAAAAGCACCTTGCTGAAAGATATTAAACGTTCGGCATATGTGTACCGTGTGGACTGTGGTGGCTGCAACGGATGTGAAATTGAAATTTTCTCGGCGATTACACCCGTTTTTGATGCGGAGCGTTTCGGTATCAAGGTTGTTGCCTCTCCGCGCCATGCGGATATTTTGCTGTTTACTGGTGCGGTCACCCGTGCGATGCGCATGCCTGCACTGCGAGCGTATGAGTCAGCACCAGATCCTAAAATCTGTATTTCGTATGGCGCTTGCGGCTGTGGTGGTGGGATTTTCCATGATTTGTACTGTGTGTGGGGAGGCAGTGAACATATCGTGCCGATCGATGTGTGGATCCCTGGCTGCCCACCAACTCCAGCTGCCACGATTTATGGTTTTGCGGTGGCATTAGGGTTATTGAAACAGAAATTGGTGGGACAGGATCACCGTGAAGCCGACGGGGAAAAAGTGGAGCTGTTGTTGCCATCAATCCCTCTGGCTACTCGCGTGATGATCGAGCGTGAAGCTCGCCGCCAAGCAGGGTATTTCCAAGGTCGTGAAATCAGTGATCGCTTCTTGACGCTATTGGATGGGGCAACCCCAAGCCAAGTGAAAGTCACCATGCAAGCATGGATGGACGAGGAGCAAGACCCACGGTTGCGTGAGATTGTGAACCGCTTGGTGACCGTGCTGCAACAAGGGGGCATAAATGAGTGAATCATCCATAGAAACGGGCAAAGTGATATTTTGGTCACTACGCCAAAAGTTCGTCGATAGCGATGATGATATTCCCGAAGACGCGCAGCAGGTGATGTATTACTCGCTGGCCATTGGGCACCATGTCGGCATGATTGACTGCTTAAAAACGGAATTGGAATGTCCATTGGATGGCTACCAAGCATGGGTGAATGCGCTTCCTGAAGGGGAGGCGCGGCGCAAATTACAGGGCTTGATCACCTTTGGCGAGATTAATATCGATTCCACCCACACCAATATGTTGGCGTTAGCATTAGATGATTTTGCTAAAGACAGTGACTCGCCCTATCAGGCATGGAGCGCCACACTAATTCAATTGCTCGGGGAAATTGAGCAAGAACCCGCAATTTATTTGATCGTGAAAAGGCAGCCGATGAGCGATGTCGCCAGACAAACTCAACCGTCTTTTTCAATGGAAACAGAGTCTTCAACAGAAAATTTATTACTTTCAGAAAACCCATCACCCGTGCAAAATCTGATGTTGGCGGTGGGCAATAGTATGATGGGGGATGATGGCGCAGGTCCGATGCTATTTGACCTCATGCAACAGACCCCGATTGATGGTTGGGTCGCTATTAATGGGGGAAGTAGTCCTGAAAGTGTCTCTCATCAAGTTCGAGCCTTAAAACCTCAACGTTTGTTAATTGTCGATGCGGCAGATATTGGTTTAGCACCGGGGGAAATTCGGGTTATCGACCCCGATGATATCGCTGAGATGTTTATTATGAGCACGCACAATCTGCCCCTTAATTTTCTTATCGACCAGTTAAAAGCGGATGTTGGAGAGATTATTTTCTTAGGCATTCAACCTGATTTAGTCGGTTTTTACATGCCAATGAATGACAAAGTTATCGCCGCTGTCGAGCAGGTTTATCAAGCTTTACCAACGTGGGAAGGATTAGGGGGATTCCGGTTATTTGAGGGTGAGTAACAACAGACTGGAAGCCTTTAGTTAAAGGATAAAATTTTAAGGAAATAAATAGACCGCGCTACAGGGATGCAGTGCGGTTTTACTGAAAAATCACGGTATCGCACCCTGCAAGTTCGGCAATTTCTCCAAAATTGTCTAAACCCAGTGTTTAATATGGCATCGATATGATTATTAAACTCAGTACTCGTTTTGTGCGTGGAATTGGGTTCAGTGACCAATCAAGGTGGGAGTGATCACTATTATCGAGTGCTTCTCTTCAGTATTATTGAGTTGTGATGACTTTTGTTTTTGTATAAGCATAATTAAGGATGATTTTTTTGGAATTAATGCGTATTAAATTAAAGAGAAACTCAGTGGGGATATCGCCTTGTATTTTAAATGAATAACATGGTTTTAGCTCTATTTTATAATGTTATGTATATTAAATGATATTATTTGATTTATATTTTAGTGACTATTTTTGTTTTATTAATTTATTTTAAGATTCAAGTTTCATTAATTTAAATCTTTCACTCAATACATGTGTTGTTTATTTTTGATATCAGTGCTTTAATTATTTATTTATGTATTTAAATTTTTAATTTAATTGAGTTGTCATTAAAAGATAATTCTCACAATATATAATATTGTTTTTCAGTATATCTTAATACTTTAGTCTTTATCTATTTTCTGTATGAAATTGACCGTCTGTTTCTGATAATTTAAATTTATAAAAAATTGCAAATTAATTTATCGCTTATATTTTAAACTGAATTTTAATTATATATATAATGATGATCTCTTATTTTAATGTATTTGCAGTATTTGATGTTTAATTAATCTATTTAATTTAGTATGGATATTGGTCATGTGTTTTATATTTATAAGGGAGTTATTGTAATGACTGATTATATTCTAAATAAGAGCATCCCTATTGGTATTAATGAAACAGGCTCCCGTGAAGAATTCGATAGTATGGGAAAAGTAAAGGTTCCTGCAAATCGTTATTGGGGGGCACAAACTCAACGTTCATTACAGCACTTTAATATTGGCGATGATTTAATGCCAAAATCGGTTTACCACGCGTATGGCTATGTAAAAAAAGCCTGTGCGTTGGTTAACTGCGAAGCAGGTCGGTTAGCACAATGGAAAAAAGAGGCGATCGTTATCGCCGCTGATGAAACTATTCAGGGTCGATTGGATGAGCATTATCCGCTTTATGTATGGCAGACGGGATCTGGTACACAATCTAATATGAATGTGAACGAGGTCATTTCTAACCGCGCAATTCAATTATTAGGTGGCACATTAGGAACTCAATTACCGGTTGGGCCGAATGATGATGTCAATATGGGGCAATCGTCTAATGACACATTCCCCACCGCTATGCACATTGCTGCCATTTTTGCACTTGATGAACAGCTGATTCCAGCTATTGAAGATTTAATTCAACTTATTGAAAAGAAAGCTGACTCATGGATGTCGGTAGTTAAGATTGGTCGTACGCACTTAGAAGATGCGGTGCCGTTAACGGTCGGGCAAGAGTGGCACGGTTGGGCGGGTCAATTACGTGATGCGCTCGATGATATTAAACGCAGTCAGCAAGACCTGTATAAACTCGCCGTTGGCGGTACTGCAGTTGGCACGGGGTTAAATGCGCCAAAAGGCTTTTCAAAAGATGTCGCAGATAAGATAGCTGAATTAACCCAAAAACCGTTTATTACTGCGCCCAATAAATTTACCGCTCAAGGCTCCCTTGATGCGTTAGTGCGTACACATGCTGCTATTCGTGGGCTTGCCGTTGCACTTATCAAAATTGCGAATGATATGCGCTGGTTAGCTTCGGGTCCTCGTTGTGGCTTCAGCGAGTTAATACTGCCATCGAATGAACCTGGTTCATCTATCATGCCGGGCAAAGTGAATCCGACGCAATGTGAAGCGATGGTCATGATTGGCATTCAGGTTATGGGTAATGATGCTGCGATTGCAATATCGGGTAGCCAAGGTAACTTTGAATTAAATGCGATGAGACCGGTAATTATTAATAACCTCCTGCATTCTATTCGTATTATTTCTGATGGCTGTCGTAAATTTATGGAATATTCCGTAGAAGGCACTGAATTAAATAATACGAAAATAACTGAGTATGTGGACAATAGTGTCATGTTAGTAACGGCATTATCTCCAATTATTGGTTATCAAAATGCCGCACATATTGCTGAGAATGCAATCGCTAAAAATATCACGCTAAAAGAATCCGCAATCGCTTCTGGGAAAATAAGTGAAGAAGATTTTAATAAATATGTCAATCCGATTGATATGACCGGAAATGGTTTATCTGGCGCGTAGTTTTCCCTGAATTAGAATATTTAAATTATAAGGTATTAATTATGTATAATCGACAAGCTAAAGTTGTTGTGGAAAATAATGTTCGTAAAATTAAAACGACGGCAAGAGGATATGAAGTATTACGCGATCCATCTTTAAATAAAGGAACCGCTTTTACTGAAGAAGAACGAAAAGCGCTGGATTTAAATGGTATTCTTCCTCCTGTTGTGACTGAGGATATGGAAACACAATTAAACCGCGCTTATCACGCTTACCGTGGATGCCATTCTGATTTAGATAAGCATATTTATATGTGGCGCTTGCATGATAATAACGTGACATTATTTTATGCGTTATTACAACGTCATATGCTGGAAATGCTGCCAGTCGTTTATGACCCAGTTGTCGGCGATGCCATTGAAAACTATAGCGAGATTATTACTCGTCCTCGCGGGATCTTTCTCAGTATTAATGAACCTGAATTAATCGAAGAAAAGCTGCGTGCATTCGGTGCTGAAGGTGGTGATATTCGACTGATCGTGACCACTGACGCAGAAGAAATTTTAGGCATCGGTGACTGGGGCTCCAATGGTATCGATATTTCAGTCGGTAAGCTGGCTGTTTATACCGCTGCCGCTGGTGTTGATCCTCACAGTGTTATTCCTGTGGTTCTTGATGTCGGGACTAACAATGAAAAACTGTTAAATGACCCATCCTATGTGGGTAATCGTCATGAGCGTATTCAAGGCAAAGTCTATGACGATTTTGTTGATGCTTATGTCAAAGCGGCAAGAAAGCTATTTCCAAATGCGGTTATGCACTGGGAAGATTTCGGTTCAACAAATGCGCGTCGCATTTTGGATAAATACAGAGCGAATTTCGCGACATTTAACGATGATGTGCAAGGCACAGGTGCCATTGTATTGTCGGGCTTATTGAATGCGGTGAAATTAAGTAAAACGCCTTGGACTGAGCAAAAAGTGGTTATCTTTGGTGCCGGAACTGCGGGCTGTGGTATTGCAGACCAAATTCGTGACCAAATGATCCGCAGTGGTCTGTCTCGTGAAGAAGCCATTTCTCGTATTTGGTTAATTGACTTGCCGGGGTTACTGACAACCGACATGGTAGACAGCTTACTGTATTTCCAAAAAGATTATGCGAAAAACAGCCAAGATGTTGCCAATTATCCAAGAAAGATGGTTGATGTTTCTGTTGAAGCACAAACCCGCTGGCCGGATATGGCAGATATCCTTGCGAAACAGAATAAAGCTAAAGGTATTATTGATTTAGCTACGGTTGTCGAGAATGTAAAACCAACGATTTTAATTGGTACATCAACAACACCGGGTGCTTTCACTCAGGATATCGTTCGCAGTATGGCAAGCCATGTTGAGCGCCCAATTATTTTCCCATTATCGAACCCAACATTACTGCATGAAGCAACACCACAGCATTTAATTGAATGGACTGACGGCAAAGTGTTTGTGGCTACAGGAGCACCATTTGATGATGTGGTTTATAACGGTGTTTGCTACAAGATTGGTCAGGCGAATAACGCGGCACTTTATCCGGGACTAGGTTTCGGTGCCATTGTCTCTAAAGCGACGAAAATCACAGATGAAATGATTTTTGCTGCTGTACAGGCGGTAGCAAGCCAAGCAACATTAGGCTCAGAAGGTGCGTCATTATTGCCATCGAATGAAGACTTGCGAATTACTTCAAGTATCGTTGCTCTTGCGGTTTTACGTATGGCGAAAAGCCAAGGTGTATCGGGTGTTAATGCTAATGACTCCGAAGTCGAAATGGTGAGAACACAATCGTGGTGGCCGGTTTATGTGCCAGTTGAAGCTATCTAATTACGGTCGATGACTGATAATTTAACTGGGTAAGATAGGTTTAATTAAGCCTGACACACAGTGGTGTGTCAGGCTTTTACTTTGGAGAACGGGAGACGAAATCAGTTGTTGTAATCAATGAGCGCTATCACGCATTTCCCCGTAAAAAATACCCTACATCTTCCTCAACTTCTTCCATTGCCATTAACGCTTCTAAGGTATCTCTCGCTTCTTTTTCATCGAGAATACTCATGGCAAAACCGACGTGAACGAGTACCCATTTACCAACCATGCTTTCAGTATCCCCTTCACAAACGAGGGCAATATTGACTTCCCGTTTTACACCACAAACATCAACTTGGGCGCAATCCATTGGGGTTTTACCAACGGCTACAACTTGACCAGGGATGCCTAAACACATAACTGACTCCTAAACGAGTTATTCAATTTCAATCTGTTTCACTTGCATGGCACTGGTGCTATCGACAATTAAATTTTGGCTGCCACAGTGGGGACAGCCAGCACCAAATTGAGTTATTTTTACCTGATGCTGACAATCTCTGCATTGCGCTTGCGCAGGGGAAATTAAGATATGTAACTGTGCGCCTTGGGCGAGGGTGTTGCGGCAAATGATATCGAAGCAAAAATGTACCGCAGACTCTTCCACGCAAGATACGGCACTGAGTTCTAGCCACACGCCAGTGACTCGCCGAGCATGGTTTTGCTTGGCATGTTGCTCAATGATCTCAAATGCGCTTTGGCATAAGGCAACTTCATGCATGGGTTATCCTTTAAGACAAAATATCTGCTGGCATTTCAAAGGCAGCACGGCGACGACGCTCTTTAATGATTTCATCCATTTTATTTCTGTCGACAATCATTAAGGCTTCCGTCGGGCAAACTTCGACACATGCAGGTCCGCCTTCTCGGGTATGGCATAAATCGCATTTGTGCGCTTCGGCACGATACTGTGGAATGGTATTAAGAGCCGTGGTTTGCTGGGCAACAGGGCGGATAATAACCTCCATTGTGCCGTAAGGGCATGCGATAACACAGGTTTTACAACCAATACATTTTGACTGGTCCACATACACAAAATCATCTTTGCGGCTGATGGCTCCGTTAGGGCACACATTGGCACACGGAGCGTCTTCACATTGGCGACATATCACGGCGGTACTGATGGTATAGCCTTTTAAGACATGAATACGCGGGAAAAATTCATCTTTTACCACGGTCGCAATACCGGTTTCTTGTTCTTGATGGGAAACCACGCAAGCCACTTCACACGTGTGGCAGCCAATGCACTTCTTTGGGTCTGCAATGATGAAACGGTTCATCATATTCTCCTGAATGATCGTAAACGGGCGTTCCATTCGGTCTATTCCGGTAGCCTCGTCTTATGCTGACAATACTGAGAGATAAGCATGGATCGTGCCAAATCCACCAAATAAATTAATTCTTAAAAATCAGTTTGTTAACTATTATTAAATAATCATGAAGAAATGAGATTTTAATATTCGACATCGTTTTCGTCATTATTGTCGATAGGCATGAAAACGATATTAAACGAATATTGAGTTAAATTATCTAATATCTAAAATAGGTGAATGGATCAAACTTAAATCAGACTACGATATTATTTTTTCAAATAATGACTACAATATTGGTATTAAATCTAAAACAGCAATTGCATTAATCACACTATTAAACTTTTTTATTTTTATTATTGATAAATAAGTCGTTTATAAATGAAAATTTTAAACTCTAACTAATTCTCATTATTGTTAGTTATTTGAATAAAGATGATAACTGAGCAATGCAGCAGGTTAGGACGAGATTGGAGATTTTGTGAGCATATCCGAAACCACCGAACAAATTCGTCATGAACGAGACCAATTCAGGATCCTTGTAGATATCACGAACTCAGTGCTTTCTCACCTTGAAATGGATGGGTTAGTGGCTGAAGTTTCACGCGAAATATACCGCTTTTTTGGTATTAGCCAAATCAGCGTCGCCCTTTGCGATAATGTCAGTTCAGCGGTTTATCTTTGCTATTCAAGCCATTATCAGCGCTCAAAGCCAGTTAAAAAAAGCCAATATCCGCTGAATGAATTACATGCTGACCTCGCTCAAGTATTAGAGAGCAACAAACCTTTGCGTTTAACGTTGGATCAACAGAGCCAAGATTTGTTATATCAAAATTTGTGTGCAGAAGGGATGACGGAAACGTTATTGTTACCGTTAGCATTTAACCATAAGCCATTAGGCGTTTTGGTGTTATCCCATGAAGATGACCATCTTTTTACCGAAGATAGCTGCAATTTACTGAAACAGGTGGCGGCGCGTTTTGCCATTGCCGTCGATAACGCCGCGGCTTACGGTGAAATTACGCGCCTTAAAGATAGTCTGAAAAATGAAAATTTATGGCTGAATGAGCAGATCCAAAATACCAATAACTTCAGCGAAATTATTTTCCAAAGCCAAGCTATGCGTGAAGTCCTCGAGCAGGTTGATTTAGTGGCTCGTAGCGATAGTACGGTATTGATCTTGGGAGAAACGGGAACAGGTAAAGAATTAATTGCTCGAGCCGTTCATCAGCTAAGCGACCGCCATCAGCGTTCATTGATTAAAATGAACTGTGCCGCAATCCCGACAGGGTTACTAGAAAGTGACTTGTTTGGGCATGATAAAGGCGCATTCACTGGGGCGACCTGTACGCATATTGGTCGTTTTGAAATGGCAGATAAAAGCACGTTATTTCTAGATGAAATTGGCGATATGCCATTGGATTTACAACCAAAATTATTGCGTGTTTTGCAAGAGCGTGAAATTGAGCGTATTGGTGGGAATAAAGTGATTCCGGTGGATGTGCGCTTAGTGGCAGCAACCAACCGTAATCTTAAACAGATGACGGAAGACCGAGAGTTTCGTGAAGATCTCTATTATCGTTTAAATGTATTCCCAATCGTGATCCCGCCATTACGAGACCGACCTGAAGATATTCCATTACTTGCGACCTATTTTACCCAAAAAATGGCGCAGCGAATGAACCGTAAAATTGATTGTATTCCTCGTGATGCACTGGCGCAGTTATC
The DNA here is from genome assembly GCF_000173415.1 of Providencia alcalifaciens DSM 30120. GTDB lineage: Bacteria > Pseudomonadota > Gammaproteobacteria > Enterobacterales > Enterobacteriaceae > Providencia > Providencia alcalifaciens. Next base: position 34,259 of record NZ_ABXW01000042.1, read on the forward strand.
ACTGTATCCATGGCCCGGTAATGTGCGGGAATTGGAAAATGTAATTGAGCGAGCGGTGATTTTAACCCGTGGAAATACACTGAATATTCAGTTGCATGAGTTAAATATTCCTAAGCCATCTCGTATTAAAGACGCGCTAAAAAAGCCGAGTTCTTTAGAAAGAAAAATGCAGACTGATGCGCCAGAGAGTGACGACGAAGAGCGAAACCGCATTATTGAAGCGCTGAAAGCGATGAATGGAGTGGTTGCAGGTGTAAGAGGGGCGGCAGCTCGTTTAGGGTTAAAACGCACGACGTTACTGTCGAGGATGCAACGATTAGGGATTAATGTTCAAGACCTCTTCCAATAATCTCGTCATACTTCACGCTGTGGCGTTGTTGGCTGGCCTTGCTAACCTTCGTCACATACTTAATCTCGTCATACTTCACGCTGTGGCGTTGTTGGCTATCCTTACTAACCCTAGTCACATACTTATGTATGCTCCTAGGGCTTAGCTGCGTCTGCCGCCTAGCCACAACGCGAATTATTTAGAGATTGCTAGAAAGGAATAAAGATAAAAGAAAAACCTTTTAAATAATGAAAATAAAGGATGTTAATTATTTTGTTGGAAGGTTATTTTTTTATTAAATAGTTTTTAATGACGATTAATATTTTATTTTAATCGCTTGTTGAATAGCGATGTTTATTATCGTTATGTGATTTTTAATATAGGTAGTTTTTAATATAACTTGCACTGTAGGTTTGCTTTAAATACGCATTCCTACAGTGCAAAGAGTCAAAATAAACTATAAGCCTTCAGCTGCCTCGCGAAGCCTACGCTTGATCCCCGTATACTCCTGAACCACATAATGCTCAGCTTTATGTTGATCCGCGATTGGCTCAACACGCACCGCACAATATTTGTATTCCGGTGTTTTGGTTATCGGGCTTAAGTTTTCTGCGACCAGCTCATTACACGCGCCAATCCACCACTGATAGGTCATGTACACCGCGCCTTTATTTGGGCGATCACTGACATTAGCACGAGTGATGACTTTACCTTGTCGTGAACACACCCAGACCAGTTCCTGATCTTTAATCCCTAACGCTTTTGCATCTGCGGTATTGATTTGCACAAAACCTGGTTCATCAGCAAGGGAGGCTAAAGCTTTACAGTTACCCGTCATCGAGCGGCAAGAGTAGTGACCCACTTCGCGCACCGTTGCCAGTACCATTGGGAATTCCGCACTCACTTGATCGATGGGTGGACGCCATTCGCAAGTAAAGAACTGACCACGACCATTTGGCGTATCAAAATTTCCACCTTCATACAGGTACTCAGTGCCTTCACTTTCTAATGTACGGCATGGCCATTGAATATACGCCAAGCCTGCCATTTTCTCGTAAGTCGCACCAAAATAAATTGGGCAAAGCTCGCGCAGCTCGTCCCAAATCTCTTTGGTGTTGTTGTAGTGCATTGGGTAGCCCATTGCTGTTGACATTAAACTGATGATTTCCCAGTCAGTTTTCACATCACCCACTGGTTCCACGGCTTTATAAAAACGTTGGAAACCACGGTCAGCAGCGGTATACACACCTTCATGTTCTCCCCAAGATGTTGCAGGGAAAATGACGTCAGCAATGGATGCGGTTTTCGTCATAAAGATGTCTTGAACAATCAATAACTCAAGTTTGTCGAAGGTTCGGCGAATTGTCGCTAAATCTGGCTCAGTTTGTAGTGGATCTTCACCCATGACATAGTGTGCTTTCAGAATGCCTTCATCGATAAAGTGAGGAACTTCACTAAGAGGAATACCATTTTCATCCGGCATTGCGTCAATGCCCCAGAATTTGGCAAATTTCTCCAGTGCCGCTTTATCCGAAACATACTGGTAGCCCGGTAAAGTATTTGGCAGAGCCCCCATATCGCAGGCACCTTGCACGTTATTTTGACCACGTACAGGACCTACGCCCACATGTGGCTTACCAAGGTTACCCGTCAGTAATGCCAAGCTAGTTAGAGACTGAACAGTTTCCACACCTTGGTAGAACTGAGTCACACCCATACCCCATAAAATGGTGGCGGTTTCCGCTTTTGCATACATCCGCGCTGTTTTACGAATATCCTCGGCTTTGATGCCGGTGATCTCTTCAACTGATTCAGGTGTATACGGTGCGACTAATACGCGATATTCGTCGAACTTGTCGGTATGAGCATCGATAAAGGCTTGGTCATACAGATTTTCTTCGATGATTACATGAGCAAACGCATTCAATAACGCAATGTTTGAACCGTTTTTCAGTGGTAAGTGAATATCTGCAATACGCGCGGTTTCAATATAACGCGGGTCGCAGACAATAATTTGTGCCCCTTTTTCTTTCGCTTTTAAAATACGGCGAGCGACAATAGGGTGTGAGTCCGCGGCGTTATAACCGAAGACAAAAATACATTTGGTATCCTCAATTTCAACAATTGAGTTGCTCATTGCGCCATTACCGACCGAACGCTGCAGACCTGCAACCGAAGGGCCGTGTCAGACACGAGCACAGCAGTCGATATTGTTACTACCGACTGCTGCACGAACAAATTTTTGCATCACAAAGTTAGCTTCGTTACCCGGACCGCGGGAAGAACCTGTTGTCATGATGGCTTTTGGGCCATACTTTTCTTTTATGGCTAGTAAACGGGAGCTGGCAAATTCAATGGCTTCCTCCCAAGAAACAACCTCTAATTTGCCACCACGTTGACGGCGGATCATCGGGTTTTTTAAGCGCGGCGTTAAAATTTTAGTGTCATGAATGAAGTCCCAGCCATAATAACCTTTCAGGCAAAGTTCTCCTTCATTTGTGTGACCATTTGCGCCTTCAGCGCCAATGATCTTCCCGTTCTCCACCTTCAGGTTGATTTTACAGCCTGAGGCGCAATACGGGCAGACGGTGATGACTTTTTCCATCAACATTGCTCCTCTATTTTTGTGTAGCGGTTTCCCGCTCTTTCATAAGAGCTAATGCAGGGTTTGTGCCAGTTTTTTTAGCCTATAATGAATTTGTAATTAGCTGAATAAAAAGAAAATATTTTTAATCGAGAAATAAACAAAAGCTAAATGGAAGTGAGATCGTCAAAAGTGTCGAGAATTTCTCGGACAATGTCGCATAGGTTTTAAATAATTTATTTCATAATCTTGTCACAAAATGGATATTTATTAGTCATTATTGTGACTTAAATTTGCCAATAACGCGCATGTGAGAGGATTTCATTATGTTTAGTGTTGATGCTTTACTGGAAAGTGCTTTTCCGCAGCAAACACTGCCCGCTTGGAAACGGAAGCTATTAAAGCGTTTATTACATGAAAAAGATTTCCAACAGCTTGCTGAAGATTACCCGCACTTAAAAGGGCTCGATCTTGTTGAGCAATTTATGAATGATTTAAATGTGCGTTGCGAACTCGGTGAGGGAGATTTAGAAAATATTCCCAGCCAAGGACCCGTGCTATTCGTGGCGAATCATCCCATTGGATCCCTTGATGGACTCGCGATTTTACGTGCGGTTGCAACGGTAAGACCGGATGTTAAAATCGTCGCCAACCAAATGCTCAGTTACCTTGAGCCACTGCAAAACTTATTTATTCCTGTTGATAATGTTGGTAATCGCACCAACCGCCAGCAAGTGGTTGGCATGCAATCCCACTTGGATAACCAAGGGGCTTTGGTGGTTTTCCCTGCTGGGGAAGTGTCTCGATGGGGAACTAAAGGCATTCGCGATAGCCATTGGCGCACGGGATTTTTACGTTTAGCCGCCAAATCTCGCGCACCGATCGTTCCTGTTCATGTCCAAGCGCGTAACAGTCTGTTGTTTTACACTACCTCCTTAGTTTATAAGCCATTGTCAGCATTGATGTTGGTGAACGAAATGTTCAAACAGCGCAATAACCTCATCAAATTGCGGATCGGCGGGCGAATTCCCTTCTCGCAATGGTATGACGGGCGCACCAACGATAATGAACTGGCAGAGCGTTTTCGTCGCCATGTCTATCTCTTGGGGAAAGGTAAAGCGGGGTTATTTACGTGTGAAGCCCCCATTGCACTCCCTGAAGATCGTATCGAGCTGAAAAAAGCGTTAGCCGCTTGTGAAAAGCTAGGGGTGACGCCAGATGGCAAAATTATTTATCTCTACCAGCGTCAGCAAGAAGAGCGAACGCCGATTCTACGCGAGCTAGGACGCTTGCGGGAAATCGCGTTTCGTGCGGTTGGTGAAGGTTCAGGTAAACGCCGCGATCTCGATAGCTTTGACGATGATTACTACCATCTTATTTTATGGGATGAAGATGATTTAGAAGTGGTTGGCGCTTATCGATTTGTGCCGACAGAGCAGCAGTTATCGAAAAAAGGATTAGAGGGAATTTACAGCAATAGCCTGTTTCACTATAACCAAGACATGATGCCTATCTTGGCACAAGGTATTGAATTAGGTCGCAGTTTTATCCAGCCTACTTATTGGGGAAAACGTGGTTTAGATTACCTCTGGTTAGGTATTGGTGCGTATTTAGCGAAGTACCCTCAATATCGTTATCTATTTGGTCCTGTGTCTATCTCTGGCAGCATGCCGGTTGCTGCGCGTGATTTGTTGATTGCGTTTTACCGTCTCTATTTTTCATCTGAGCTCGCGATGGCACAATCCCGCAAGCCATATCCAGCTTCGCTACCTCAGGTGCTAGCGCAGTTCGATGGCAATAATTACCAAGAGGATTTGGTGAAGCTAAAAAGTTTACTGAGCAATATTGGCTGTTCTATCCCGACGCTGTATAAGCAGTACACTGAATTGTGTGAGCCAGGAGGCGTACAGTTTATTGATTTCGGGACTGATCCCGCCTTTAACGACTGTATTGATGGTTTGGTTTTGGTGGATTTAAGTCGCTTGAAACCGCAGCGTTATCAGCGTTATATTGCCGTACACCAAGCCCACAAGTAGACTGAAGAATAAGTTGATGAGGAGGGTGGGGAAACTCACCCTTTCTTATTGAGTTCGTGACTTTATCCATTCCAATCCAATTATTTGTCTTGTCATTATTCCATCACAAATTTGTCATCTCTCTGACCCATTCCTTTCGTAGCATCCTCGATAACGATTAAGTCCCAAAGAGGATAACAATGTATGTTAAACACACTCTCTTCATTGAATGGGAGTTCGGATGCTTTTCAACATGCTAGCGTGGCAAGTACACAATTAGCACTGCGACGTCCGATGATTTCCATTCATCAACTTTCTCAGGTTTTTGCCCATCAAACCGTACTGGACGGCATCGATTTGACGGTGATGAAAGGCACTATCTTGGCGCTACTTGGTCCATCGGGTTGCGGTAAAAGCACGTTATTGAAACTGTTAGCAGGGTTATTGCAACCAAGCTCAGGCGAGATTTTCCTGAATGAAAAGCGGGTAGCGAGTGCTCAGCATCTTGTACCGCCAGAACAGCGTAATCTTGGGATGGTCTTTCAGGATTATGCACTCTGGCCTCATATGACGGTATTTCAAAACGTCGCTTTTCCCTTACGCATGCGTAAAGTTACACGCCAAGAGATCGAAGAAAGAGTTAATCAAGCACTGGAACGTGTTGGATTGGCAGGGTTTGCTAAACGTAAACCTGCGGATTTATCCGGTGGTCAACAACAGCGTGTCGCGTTAGCCCGCGCCATTATCGCGGAACCCGAAATTTTATTGTTTGATGAACCCCTTTCTAACCTTGATGTTGCCTTACGCTGTGCCCTGTGTGATGAGATGGCGCAGCTACTTCGTGCACTAGAAATTACTGCCGTTTATGTCACTCATGATCCCGCTGAAGCCCATGCATTGGCGCATCAAATCGCCCATATGCAAAACGGCAAAATAGACAGTTTGACCACCTTATGAAGAGAGACTCTGTTATGCAAAAGCTGATGTTATCAAACCATTTTTTCATGAAAGGTATCGCAATGAGTTTAGGATTATCTTGTGCACTATTCTCCGTTTCTTCTCAGGCATTGACCGTCTATACCGCGGGTCCGGGGGCGATGGCAAAACAGCTAGCCGCAGGATATGAAAAACAAACAGGCGTGAAAGTGGATGTTTTTCAGGCAACCACGGGCAAAGTGATGGCGCGCTTAGAGGCAGAACAAGCTAATCCTCGTGCCGATGTGTTGATTTCTGCCTCATGGGATACGGCATTGGATCTTCAGCAAAAAGGGTGGCTATTGGCCTATGAAAGTCCGAATGCCGAAAAGGTGCCTGCGCAATTCAAAACACCATACTATGTGGCGCAAGGGATCTCCGCATTGGGGATCGTTTGGAACAGTAAAAGTGGTACGCCAACACCAAAAGATTGGGCAGATCTAGCTCAGCCGGCTTTTAAAGATAAAGTGACGATGCCCGATCCTGCGTTATCTGGAGCATCTTTAGATCTATTATTGGGCTTACAAAATGCAAAATCAGAAGCAGCATGGACACTATTTTCTGAATTAAAAGCCAATGGCATGGTGATTTCAGGACCGAACGCTCAGGCATTGACGCCGGTATTACAAGGTGCAAAAGCGGCTGTATTTGGAGCCGTGGATTATGTGGCTTATGGCAGTATTGCTGAGGGAGAATCTATCGAGGTGATTTTCCCAAGTAGTGGAACGGCAATCGCACCGCGTCCAATGATGATTTTAAAGAGCAGCAAGCAGCAAGAAGAAGCGAAAGCATTCATTGATTATGTACTTTCCCCAGACGGTCAGAAAATTGTGGCAGATGCATGGTTAATGCCAGCAAGAACGGATATTGCAGGGAAACGCCCTGATTTCTCGACACTAAAACTGTTACCTGAACCGACAACGGACAGTACAGAGCGCAGCAGCGTGTTATCTCACTTTAGCGGCATTTTCCGCTAACGGTTTTCTCTTCTTCGCCGCTGGGTGGCAATGAGCGACCCAGCAGGAGCTGATTTACTGATGATTACACGTCGTTTATTGCCATTTTCGGTATTAATCGCTTTGGCGATTTTAGTGGTTATTCCTTTGATTTTTATTGTGTTACAAGCGCTATTTCCGCATTTTGGACAAGGGGATTTCAGCCAGATTTTCCAGCCGATTATCCATCTATTTAATGAGCAGGAACTGGCAAGCTTGCTACAAAATACCTTTTTATTGGGTTTAGGCGTGGCGCTGGTGAGTGCTGTTATCGCCATCCCATTAGGGGCTGTGCGTGGCTTATTTAATCTGCCTTTTGCTCGTGTTTGGGATTTACTGTTTTTGATTCCATTTTTAATTCCGCCTTATATCGCAGGGCTTTCATGGATGTTAACCCTGCAACCGAATGGTTATTTTCAACAATTGTTTGGCATTAGCCCCGGTAGCGCACTGTTTTCCCTTGGGGGAATGGTGGTGATTATGTCATTGAATTTATTTCCTGTTCTCTACTTTGCCGTCTCCCGCAGTATGGCGGCAAATGGCAACCGTCTGGCGGATGTGGCACAAGTTCATGGCGCATCCGCATGGCAGGCATTTCTACGGGTGACATTGCCGCTCTCTTTGCCTTCGATTGCCGCAGGTTTATTGCTGGTTTTCACCTTAGCGATTGAAGAATATGGGATCCCCGCAGCAATTGGCTCACCGAATGGTATCCGAGTTTTGACAACCGATATTGAACAACGTCTTGCTGATTGGCCGATTGATTTACCGGGAGCGGCATCGCTGTCGTTGGTGTTAGCCAGTTTGGCGCTATTGGCCTATACACTGCAACGCGCCTTAGTGTCTGGGCGTAATGTGGCGACTAATACGGGCAAAGCCGCGGCATTGGTGACACGCTCTCTGGGTATTTGGCGCATTCCCGCTGTATGTTTGTTTTCTTTCGTAGCGCTTTGTGCGGTTGGTATGCCATTACTCGCCATGTTGGGCACGGCATTTTCCAACACAGTATCGGGGGGCTTAACATTCGATAACCTGACATTACGACATTTTTCTGGGTTACTGAATCGCCACACAGAAGCACTTGATGCATTACTGACAAGCGTGTCTCTTGCGACAGCAACGGCAATATTGACAGGCGTACTTGGATTTTTGTGTGCATGGCTGGTGGTCGCACAGCGTATTCGCGGTGCTTCATTACTCGATGGGCTTTCGTTACTGCCGATTGCTATTCCAGGAATTGTGGTTGCTGTTGGGCTTATTCTTGCATGGAATCAACCGTTTTGGCCTGTCTCTCCATACCATACGTGGGGGATTTTATTGCTGGCTTACAGCTGCTTATTATTGCCTTACCCTGTACGTTATTGCAGTGCAGCATTGACGCAAATTAGCGGTAGCTTATCCGATGCGGCACGGGTTCATGGCGCGGGAGTGATGCGCTCACTCAGATTAATTTTGTTTCCGTTAGTCTTGCCAAGTCTCGTGGCTGCGATGATGTTGGTGTTTGCGGTGGCATCGCGAGAGTTAGTTTCCTCGCTGTTACTGGCTCCTGCGGGCATGCAAACGGTATCGATTTTTGTGTGGCGTCAATTTGAGCAAGGTTCGATTGGTAGCGGCATGGCGATGGCATGTCTTGCTGTACTCATAAGCTTGGTCTTGATGCTATGCGCACAATATATTCAGCAGCGGTATAGCCGTTAACGGGAATTCATGCCACAGTACGAAACTGATGATTGAATAGCCTATTAGCGGAGCAAAAAACATGAAATTCAAATACGCTATTTTGTATGTCGAGAATGTTGAGAAAACCCTCGATTTTTACCAACGAGCTTTTGGTTTTAAAAAATCGTTTCTCCATGAAAGCGGTGATTATGGGGAGCTGGATACTGGCAGCACGACAATTTCTTTTTCTTCGTTAGCATTGATGAATCAACTCGGTAAAGGCGCGGTCGCACCTAACCCTAGCGCCCCGGTTTTTGAGCTGGCTTTTGAGACAGATGATGTCCCAAAAGCGTTGCATCAAGCCGTGAACGCAGGTGCGGAGTTAGTTCAAGATGCGCAAGACATGCCGTGGGGGCAAACCATCGGTTATGTGCACGACCTTAATGGCTTCTTGATTGAAATCTGCACGCTAGTTCAGGGTTAACTCACTATAAATATCGGAATTAGTCGATATACTGAATAACCTATTTTAGTGAAAATACAGCTAATTACGCTAAAAATAAGGATCCTCTATGCAGGGCATGAACCCCGAAACTGTCGACCACTATAATGACATTATGCCAATGATCACCAAGTTGGCTGCACTGTTAAATCCCCATTCAGCAGAGAATGCTGCCACGGATATCTCTTCGTTTGAGGAGGAACTCAACGAGTGGATCAGCGAAGATGAGGAGGGATTTGTGGAAAGTATTGAAGAGGGTGAGGTTGGCTATTTAATGGCGGACCTGATTGTTAGATCAAATATGGGAAATAGTTTTTGGATCGACTGGAAAGACAGCGAGTCTGCGGTGGGTTTTTTGGACAGCGCGCTTGAGTGTGAAGGATTGGATATTCAGTTAGATTTTGCCGTTAAAGACCCTAAAAACGATTTAAGACCAGACCAAATTTTTGTTCGTGCTAATCAGCAGCTACAAGCTCTTGGTTACTATTTATTGGGTCTGACTTCCGGTAACGATGCTTACCATGAAATATTAATTCCTTCCGGTATTTTCGAGCCCTTTATGGACATCATGGAACATTTCGACGTGATGGTAGAGCTAAATGACGAGGAAGTCGATTACAGCGAATAACCATAGCAACAAGGGAATACTATTCGTATTCCCGCCATTTCTGCCTTCTCGCTAAGGTTGATATTTTCACCATTTCCGCGCATTTTCCCGTGTGGCGGTGCTTTTCTTATGGGTTTGGTTTCATGTCCCATATTTTCTCGACATATTCTTTGATGGTTCTATCGGAAGAGAAATAGCCCATATTGGCAATATTGCACAGGGTTTTTTGAGCCCATAAGTTAGGTGTTTGATATAACTTATCAACGGCATCTTGGGCTTGGACGTAGGAATGATAATCGGCGAGAAGTTGGTAATAATCCCCGAAATTAATAAGAGAATCGTAGAGAGCATAATAGCGATTTGGATCATTTGGACTGAAAACGCCGGAGACTAGCGAATTCAGCACATCATGGAGATCTTCGTGTTCTTGGTAAATTTTACGAGGGTCATAACCTTGCGCACGGAGTGCTTCAACTTGTTTTGCGGTATGTCCAAATATAAATATATTTTCTTCGCCGACATGTTCGCGGATCTCAATATTAGCGCCGTCTAATGTCCCGATCGTCAGTGCTCCATTAAGGGCAAATTTCATATTGCCGGTTCCTGACGCCTCTGTGCCTGCAAGGGATATCTGCTCAGAGAGATCCGTCGCGGGAATAATGAGTTCGGCTAAGCTCACGCTATAATTCGGAATAAAAATCACTTTTAAGCGGTTTTTGATGCGAGCATCATGGTTAATCACTTGTGCGACATCGTTGATTAATCGAATAATCATTTTAGCGTTAACGTAGGATGAGGCTGCTTTTCCCGAAAAGATCACCACGCGAGGCACCCAGTTTTTTTCAGGAAGTCGCAACATACGGTGATAGCGCCCGATCACTTGTAAAATATTGAGTAGCTGACGTTTATACTCATGGATACGTTTGATTTGCACATCAAATAAGGCGTGAGGATCAACGATAATATTTAAGTGATTCGCGATATAACTGGCGAGAGCTACTTTGTTCTCTAACTTGCAGGTTTTTAATCGTTCAATAAATAACGGGAAATCGGTACGTTGTTGTAAGCGTGAAAGTAAAGTGAGATCTTCTCGCCAGTGCTCGCCGATGGTTTCATCTATCAGGCTGGCAAGCGGTTTATTGCATAGCGCCAGCCAACGGCGCGGGGTGATGCCATTGGTGATATTACAAAAACGTTTAGGGAATATTTTGGCAAAATCAGCAAAGATCTCTTGGGTCATTAGCTCAGAATGCAGTTGAGAAACGCCATTCACTCGGTAGCTGCCAACAACGGCGAGCCATGCCATGCGTACATAGCGTCCATGGGATTCATCAATCAAGGAAAGCCGAGTTAATAATTCTGGATTATTAGGGTAACGCTGTTTAATTTTAGTGAGAAAATGGTCGTTAATTTCAAAAATAATCTGCAAATGTCGGGGAAGCAAGCGCCCAAGAAGTTCCACCGACCAGCGCTCTAGCGCTTCACTCATCAATGTATGATTCGTATAAGAAAAGATTTTTTCACTCATTTGCCATGCGGCTTCCCATGTATATTCATGTTCATCAATCAGTAAGCGCATTAATTCAGGGATGGCTAAAACAGGATGTGTATCATTGAGATGGATAGCGATTTTATCCGCAAGATTATGCAAGGTGCCATGGACTCGGTAATGAACATCAAGGATGTTTTGTAAGGTAGCCGAAACTAAAAAATACTCTTGCCCAAGGCGTAAAATCTTGCCTGATTCTGTCGAGTCGTTGGGGTACAACACGCGAGAGACATTCTCTGAAAAATTTTTATCTTCAAATGCCGCGGAGTATTCCCCTTGATTAAATTTGCTGATGTTCATTTCATTTGTGGCGTGGGCTGACCACAGCCGTAGGGTATTTGTGGCGTCACAGCCGTAGCCCATCACGATTTGGTCATAGGCGCGAGCGAGTACTTCTTCGGTTTCTATCCAGCGAGTCACCTTGCCTTCTTGCTGGAGACGCCCCGCAAAGCGAACTTTGTAGCTAAGGTTGTAGCGGGGAAATTCCCATGCATTTCCGTATTGTAACCAGCGATCGGTGGACTCCACTTGTTGTCCATCAATAATGTTCTGTTGAAACATGCCATATTCATAGCGAATTCCAAACCCGACCGATGGGATCTTTAAGGTTGCCAGCGAGTCTAAGAAACAGGCGGCAAGACGTCCTAGACCGCCATTTCCCAAACCAGGGTCATCTTCCTCTTCCAAAATGGCATTCAGTTCAAAGCCCATTTTCTTCAAGGCACCAGCAACATCGTCATACATGCCTAAATTTAATAAGGTATTAGAGAGGGTTCGACCTATTAGATATTCCATGGATAGATACGCGACGGCGCGGTCAGATTGGGATAGTGAACGGCGAATGGCACGTAACCAACGGTCGACCGTTAAATCGCGAATGGCGTAGGAAATCGCATTGAGCCAATCATGTTGTGTCGCAATAATCGGATCTTTACCAATCATAAACTTTAATTTAGTTTGAATTGAATCGACGAGGGCATTGATTCGTTGTTCGCGATTTTTGATGATAAATGGGTCATTCATTTTCAGATCCTCCTACCTGTGGGGCGATTAAACTCTGGTACAGTGCAAGGTATTTTTGGGCAGAAGCGTGCCAGCTAAAGTTCATCCGCATGCCTTGGCGACGAACGCGCTTCCAACGAGTGGGTTCATTCCAAAGTGCAAAGACACGGCGAATAGCATCATGGAGTTCAGTGGTTTTTCCATGGTGTGAGCGATAACCGTGGTAGTCATGGAACACAAAACCTGTCGCCGTCCGGTCGGCTAAATTTTCGAGGGAGCAATCTGTGACCGTATCAGCCAGCCCACCTGTGTGGCGAACGAGTGGTAAAGCCCCATATTTCAGGCCGTACAGTTGAGTGAGTCCGCAAGGTTCGTAGCGGCTGGGAACCACCATCACGTCAGCTGCTGCAATCAGTTTATGGGCATGAAGTTCATCGTAGCCAATCAAGACAGAAACCTGTTTGGGATATTGACGGGCTAATTGTTCAAATGCGTGTTGTAAATTGGTATCGCCACTGCCTAATACCGAAAGTTGCCCGCCTTGGTGTAATAGGTCGGGGATCACCTCTAGCAACAGATCAAGTCCCTTTTGGGTACTTAGACGGCTAACGACGCCAAAGAGTGGCACTTTGTCGGTGACGCTGAGCTGATTTTCACGTTGATGAGTCATTTTACAGATGGCTTTACCCAGCATGTTTTGACGACCGTAATTGTGCGGGATCAGAGGGTCAAGTTGAGGATCCCAAACTTGGTAATCCACACCGTTTAAGATCCCCAAGATACCCTCTTGAGATTGTCTTTGTTTGAGTAAACTGGCAAGCCCGTAACCATATTCAGGGATCGTCACTTCTTTTGCATAGGTGGGGCTAACAAAGGTAATTTTAGAGGCGTAGAACAATCCCGCTTTGAGGTAAGAAATTTGCCCATAGAACTCTAAGCCTTCGGGAGAATAAAACGTATGAGGTAGCTGCAATTCTGGAAAATGGTTGGCAGAAAATAGCCCTTGGTATGCCAGATTATGTACCGTGAAGACACAGGGCACAGGGTAATTTCTGGCGGCGAGATAAGCCGCACAAAGCCCTGCATGCCAGTCATGAGCATGAATAAGTTCAGGTCGCCAAGTGACATCAAATCCACAGGCAAGTTCGCTGCTTATCCAACCTAATAGGGCAAAACGTAAGTAGTTGTCTTGATATTCATGCAGGTTGTTATCGTGGTAGGGGCTTCCTGCCCGCTGATATAAATGAGGCGCATCAATTAAATAGATGCCTACACCATCATAGGTGCCAAAACGTAATGTGATAGGACCAGCAAACGTGTGGATTTGACTACCCACTACTGTGTGAGGAATGGCATCGAGTAACGCAGGAAAACCGGGCAAGACGAGGCGCACATCGGCGCCCTCGGCGATTTGAGCTTGAGGTAGTGCACCGAGCACATCGGCTAAACCGCCCGTTTTGAGCAGCGGAAAAAGTTCTGAGCCAGCATGCAGTATGCGCATAAAACCTCCTTTAGGCTGCAAGATTGTCAAGCATTTCTTGGGTAATCAGGACCACGCCTCCTTCCGAACGATAGAAATGCTGAGCGTCCCATAGTGGGTCTTCGCCAACGATTAACTGATTTGGCAGAATACAGCCACTATCGACAATGCAGCGTTGTAAGCGGCAAGCATGCCCGATAGAGACATCAGGCAGGATCACACAGGCATCGAGTTGGCTGTGAGCGTTGATGCGGACATTTTGAAAGATCACTGAGTTAGTTATCTTGGCATCCTCCACAATGGATCCTGCATTAATCAATGTGTTAATAAGCATGGGGGAATGGTGTGTTTCTCCCTGAATAAATCGAGCAGGGGCAAGGGAAGAATGACCTGTTTGAATAGACCAATTAGGGTCATACATATCAAGGGCGGGTTTGGCAGAGACTAAATCAATGTTGGCTCTCCAATAGGCATCGATAGTGCCAACATCCCGCCAATAGGGGGATGTGCCTGCATTAAAATCAGAGTAGACACAGGAGCGACTAAAGGGGTGTGCCCAAGCTTTACCTTGTTGTACCGCTTTTGGGATCAGGTTTTTGCCAAAGTCATGTTCGGTGTTCTGTTGGTCTTGCTCTTCAGCGAGTAGTTGGTACAAATATTGAGCATCAAAGACATAAATCCCCATGCTAGCTAGCGCGGCATAAGGTTTACCCGGAATAGAAGGGGGAATTTGAGGTTTTTCAATAAAATTAAGGATTTGCTCGTCGTCATTAATATCCATAATGCCAAATTCAGAAGCTTGGCTACACGGGATTTCAATACAGGCAACGGTGCATTGGCTGCCTTTTTCGACATGGTCGAGTAGCATGCGAGAATAATCCATTTTATAGATATGATCTCCCGCTAATACAATGATGTATTTGGCTTGGTAGTGACTAATCACATCTAAATTTTGAAAGATGGCATCTGCAGTACCTTGATACCAACCTTTGGTGTGCTGTTTTTGCTGTGCAGGAAGGATTTCAATAAATTCATTGGGTTTGCCATGGAGGAATGACCAATTGTGTTGAATATGCTGAATTAAAGAATGGGAATAGTATTGTGTGAGGATACCCACTCGATAAATACCTGAATTAATACAATTGGATAAAGTAAAATCAATAATTCGAAATTTCCCCCCAAAATGAAGTGAAGGCTTGGGTTGTTTTTGCGTGAGGGCTTTGAGGCGAGTTCCTTTACCGCCAGCCAATATGAGCGCCACAGTATTGTTAGGGAGCTCCTTGGCTAACCATTGACGCGGTATAGAGTTTGGGTAGGAATAAAATGGCGTATTCTCAGGCATATCACTTCCTTAATAAGCGCTTGGCAAAAATCTGTAGCGTTGCATAACCACGAAGGTTTTTGGGGGAATGGGGCTGAGCGAATGATGATGAAAAGGGGCAACAATTTGCCAATCCCCTTGGGGAAGCGTCATCTCATGAGGTTGTTCAGTAAAATTTATGAGTAACAGCCATTGCCCTGACAGTAATACTTGTAGTGGATACGAGTGCTGCCACTGCTCAAGAGTGACCGGCATACCTTGTGCATTCAGCCATTCAACGGTTTTGTTGGGAGCTAAAGAGTGCCACCATTCCCCTGATATAAGTGCGGGAATTTGTTGACGTAAGGCGATCAATTGAGTCGTAAATGCCATCAGGTTCTTATCGGCTTCTTGCCAATTGATCCAACTGATTGGGTTATCTTGGCAATAGGCGTTATTGTTGCCTTGTTGGCTGTGCCCTAGTTCATCTCCTGCGCGTAACATGGGGGTTCCGAGTGACAATAAAAGCAAGCTTAACAAATGTTGCTGACTCTGTTGGCGCTCAACAAGAATCTCCTCTGGGGCATTGAGCCCTTCAAAACCATGATTGTGACTGTTGTTGTGGTCGTGACCATCTTGATTGTTTTCATGATTAGCCTCGTTATGCTTGTGATTGAAACTGACAAGATCCCGTAGCGTAAAGCCATCGTGTGCGGTGATGTAATTAATGGAGACAAAACTAGAATGGTGAGGTTGAAAAAAGCAATCCCGTGAACCGGCTAATCGGCTTGCCAAGATGCCAATAGGAACATCCTGATGCAGAACAATGCGTCGGATATCATCGCGAAAGCGGTCGTTCCATTCAGCAAAAGGGCTGGGAAATTGACTCAATTGATAGCCATCACTGGTGAGATCCCACGGCTCAGCAATCAGTTTCAGCTGATTGAGTATAGGATCTTGAGTGATGGCATTGAGTAATGAAGCGCGTGAGTTAAATATTGGTGTTCTTCCAAGCACGCTGGCTAAGTCAAAGCGAAATCCATCAACATGGCATTCAATAGCCCAAAAATGCAGGCAATCCAATACCCATTGAATGGCAGCGGAATGGTCTAATTTCAGGGTATTGCCGCAGCCCGTCCAATCGAGATATTCCCCACGATGATTTAACCAATAATAGGTGGGATTATCTAATCCCCTAAAAGATAAACAGGGTCCTGAGTCATCGAGTTCGGCAGTATGATTAAAGACGATATCGAGGATAACTTCGATACCTGCGCGGTGTAACGTCTTAACCATATTGCGAAATTCACTTAAGGGTGTAGAGCCTTCGAGCCCAGACCAGTATTGAGGTTCAATGGCAAATGGCGCGAGAGTGTTATAACCCCAATAATTCGTTAATTGACGGGCTTGTAAATGGGGTTCATCAAGATGAAATTGCACTGGAAGTAGTTCAAGTGCGGTGATCCCGAGATTCGTTAAATGCTGAATAATGCAAGGTTGAGCAATCGCGGCGTAGCTACCACGCAATGTTGAGGGAATATCAGGATGTAATTGCGTGAGCCCGCGAACATGAGCCTCATAAATGACGGTGTTAGACCACGGGGTGTTGGGGCGAATATCATCTCGCCAGTCATAAGGCTCGTGATTAACGATGGAGTAAGGGGATTGCTTATCGGTTAGGGCTCGGCTGTAAGGATCAACCAGTAGGCGATGATGATTGAAACGTAATCCTATTAGCGGCACCCATTTTCCTCTGGCACGGTACCCATAATGCAGACCCGTTTTTGCTCCTGCTAAATAACCGTGCCAAATGTGGTTATCCCCTTGATGGAGAGGATATCGAGTTTCGTCGCCGAAAGGGTTCAATACACAAAGATCAATGTGTTCTGCATGCTCGCTGTATACCGCAAAATTCACACCATGCTCATCAACATGGCTACCAAGAGGGTAAGGCTGACCTTGGTGAAAATTAAATGTCGTCATTAGTCTGCTCCCGTTTTAAGTACAAGGTGGCGAGAGGAGGGAGAACTAAATTCAGAGAATATTCTTTGCCATGAGAGGCAATTGCTTGGGTTGAAATGGCGCCTCGATTACCCACGTTACTGCCGCGATAATAATGGGAATCTGTATTGATGATCTCTTGATAATGGCCCGGATGGTGCACGCCAATACGGTAATTATGTCGAACAATCGGGGTGAAATTTGCCACAACCAGAATTTCATGGTTGTTGGCATCTCGGCGTATGAAAGCAAATACAGAGTTTTGATGATCATCAACGACTAACCATTCAAAACCCCATGAAGAATAATCGAGCTGGTGCAGTGCGCGATAGCGGCGATAGCAATGGTTTAAATCACGAACAAGGCGTTGTACACCCGTGTGCCAGCCATCATGTTCGGGCTCTAATAGGTGCCAATCAAGACCTGTGTCATGGTCCCATTCTCGCTCTTGTGCGAACTCGCCTCCCATAAACAACAACTTTTTACCCGGATGCCCCCACATAAACCCGTAATAAGCTCGTAGATTGGCAAACTTTTGCCATGTATCACCGGACATCTTGTTCAGCAGTGACCCTTTTCCATGTACCACTTCATCGTGAGAAAGGGGTAAAACGAAGTGTTCATTGTGGGCGTAAAACATACCAAAGGTCATTTGTTGGTGGTGGTATTGGCGGTAGATTGGGTCAAGGGACATATAGCTGAGCGTATCGTGCATCCAACCTAAATCCCATTTAAAATCAAAACCTAAGCCCTGTTTTTTTACGGAACTTGTGACGAGGGGAAATGCCGTCGATTCTTCCGCTATCATTAGCGCATGAGGGCAATTTTCTTTGATGATTTGATTGGTATAGCGTAAAAAATCGAGAGCTTCGAGGTTCTCTTTCCCTCCCCATTTATTAGGAATCCATTCTCCCTCTTTGCGGCTGTAATCTCGATAAATCATCGAGCTAACAGCATCAACACGTAACCCATCAATCCCAAAACGTTCAATCCAATACAAGGCATTACCTGCCAAAAAATTAGCCACTTCATAGCGGCTGTAGTTATAAATCAGCGTATGCCAATTTTGATGAATGCCTTCACGAGGATCAGCGTATTCATAGAGTGCGGTGCCATCGAATTGCACTAATCCATATTCATCCGTGGGAAAATGCGCAGGTACCCAATCAAGAATGACCTTGAGGTGATATTGATGAGCAGTTTGAATCAGATAGAGAAAATCATCCACGCTGCCAAAACGGTAAGTTGGGGAATACAATCCAATAGGCTGGTAACCCCAAGAGCCATCAAAGGGATGTTCGCTGATGGGCAAAAACTCAAGATGGGTAAAGCCCATTTCGGCGACATAAGGAATGAGTTGTTCCGCCAATTGTCGATAGCTTAGCCAGCCATTATTGTGCTTGTGTCGACGCCATGAGCCTAAATGAACTTCATAAATAGAAATTGGTGCTGATAATGGTGCTGATGCCAAGGTCGACTGTGGCTGAATATATTTTTTAGGCAGTGAGGTCACCACGGATTCTACATGGGGAAACAGCACACTTTTTATCGCGTAAGGGTCTGCTTTTATTCGCCGATAGCCTCGGCTATCTTGCAGTTCATATTTATAAGATTGCCCAATCTGAGCCTCTGGGATGAACCGTTCCCAAATCCCCACCTCATGACGCAATACCATTGGATGAATATGACCATCCCATTGGTTAAATTCTCCAATAACAGCAACACGTTGGGCATTGGGCGCCCAAACAGAAAAAATCACCCCATCAACACCGTCGAAGTTGATAGGGTGGGCACCAAGACATTCATAGGGACGTAGATGGGTGCCTTCTGCCAGTAGCCAACCATCTATGTCTCGAATGAGTGTGCCAAAGCCATCAGTGTGCTTGTGAATTGTTTGGGTCTCTGCGTCTGAAATATTCGCAGTACGACACCGTGAAGTTATTCTTGGAATAACGTCATAATTTTTATTTGGCAAATAAATAACCTTAAAAAAGTAAAGTGAGCTGTTTAGACTTTACTTAAATTATTTGATTTGTATTTGATAGGCTTCACATATTTAGCTTTGAGTTGAATTTAATTCCTTAAATAACAACAATTTAATTTGTTTTTTAATAGTATTATTAAGTTATCAATTAATAATATTCACCGTAATTAAAATTATTATTTTAGATATATCACCCGACTATGCGCTATTTCAAATTTACGGGTGAAAATATATCTTTAATTACACTGATTATGAGTGGGGTATTTAATTATTCACTTTTCTCTACCTCAAAAATTATTGATTGATAGGGTTGTAAGATAATTTGCTGATTGTGGTCGCTAATTGTCGCCATGTTATTTAAATGTACCTTAGCGTAATTTTGGCGAATAGGCTGAGGCTTATCACTAAAATTACAATAGATATTAATCGAGTGCGAATTTAGCGTTCGACGATAAGCTATCACGGATGCGGGGGCATCAATCGCTGAAAATTCACCGTCTACTAAAATGGGGCTAATGACGGAATGGCGGCGAAGGTGAATTAACTGTTGGTAAAATGCAAACAGTGAATCCGGCTCCTGTTGCTGAGCTGCGGCATTGATTTCAGGGTAGTTAGGATTGACTTTTAGCCATGGGGTTCCCGTCGTGAATCCAGCCTGTGATGCGTTATTCCATTGGAAGGGAGTTCGTGCGTTGTCACGGCTGCGTTGGTCAAAATACCTCATCATAGTGGGCTCGCTGTACCCTTGATGCTTGCCCCATTGGTAAAGTTTGAAGAGGTGGAGGTCATCGTGCTCATCTAAAGTCATTGGGCAGTTAGTCATGCCAATTTCTTGCCCCTGATAAATGAATGGTGTTCCACGCTGAGTCAGTAAGAAAGTGGCCAACATTTTCGCCGCAAATGGATTTTTAGCATGCTGGTTTAGAAACTTATTCAGTGAGCGTGGCTGATCATGATTTTCTAAATAAGGCGCACCCCAGCCTACTTGCTGAGTTGTTAGCTGGTTGTTGAAAAATACGGGTTTTAAACGCTCAGCGGTGATTGGAGAAATGGAAAAAGGAGGCTGCTTTGCAATATCGAGGTCTGCAATACTAAAGTCGAATACCATGGAAAATGCGCCATCTTCACCGATATAGTCGACTAAGTCATGTGGAGGAACATCAATTTCGGCAACGGTCATGACATTGGCGGGATGGAACGTTTGGCTGGCGAGTTCCTTTAAAAAATCATGGATCCCTGGCTGATTGACGACCCAAGGAACTAAAGAGGCGGAACCATCTTCGCGATCTGCAGGGAAGTGATGAGGTGAAAGTGCTTCAGTGGATTTTTTAATATTTCCAATGGCATCAATACGGAACCCAGCAACACCTTTAGCTATCCAACGATTAATCATCTGAATAATTTCTTTGCGTAATTGTGGATTTTCCCAGTTGAGATCAGGCTGCTCAGGACCAAACGAATTAAAGTACCAGCGCGTGCTATTGGGAACCTGCGTCCAAACAGGGCAATCAAAATATGTCCGTAAATTATTCGGAGGTGTAGGATGATCCCACTCGATAAATTGATAGTAATCTGCATACGGGCTTTGAGGATCGGCAAGTGCGGCTTTAAACCACGGGTGTTGGTTAGAAGAGTGATTGAGCACCAAATCTAATAGTATTTTAATCCCTCGCTGCGCGGCTTGGCGTATCAGTTCATCAAGGTCGTCGTTATCGCCAAAAATGGGGTCGACACAATCATAGTTAGCAATGTCATAGCCATTGTCTTTCATTGGAGATTCAAAAATAGGGCATAACCAAATGACGTTAGCGCCCAAGGATTGGATGTAATCGAGCTTGGCGGTGATACCCGCCAGATCGCCGATGCCATCGCCATTATAGTCATAAAAGCTTTTTGGATAGATTTGGTATACCACAGCGGATTTCCACCATGCTTGAGTCATTTGCGTTCTCCTTAATCAAAACGAGGTAACAGTAAGATGATTTAAATATAGGCAATGTGTGTTTTTGTGCGATACATCATTGTTTTTCGAAATGCAAATGCAAACTAATATCATTAGCGCTATGTTTCATGTAAGATATCCGCCATCTTCGGGTCATGAGTGACGTGGCTAACGATAATCACATTGAAAGGTGGAGGAATTTAGATGTTCGCAAAATCATTAGTTTCAGGGTTTGCCTTATTATCTGTTGTTGCATTAGCTGGCTGTGATGACGCTAAGCAAACACAAGGTGCGGCACCAACAACTGAGCAGCAAACAACAGAAAAGCAATCAACTGAAAAACAAACGATTGTCGTAGAACATGCTCAAGGCAAGACTGAAATTCCTAGCCACCCACAACGTGCATTTGTGATGAACATGGAAACGCTAGATATCATTGATGCGCTAGGTATTCCGGTAATTGGTGTCCCACAAACTAACGCCCATTTTCCTAAATTTTTAGAAAAATATAGCACCTCAGAATATGTTAATGGTGGAAGCTTATTTGAACCTGCATATGAAACGATCAGCAGTGCAAAGCCTGATGTGATCTTAGGTGGTAGCCGTGCTCGTGATGCTTACGATAAATTAAACGGTATCGCACCAACTATTTCTTTGGATATTGATAACAAACATTTTATTGATAGCCTGATTGAACGTACGACTCTGCTGGGTTCTTTATTTGGTAAAGAAGCCGAAGCGGATAAAGTCGTGACTGACTTCAAAAACAAAATTAATGATATCAAAGGTAAAGCCCCAAGTGCGGGTAAAGCCATGGTGATCTTAGTCAGTGGCGGTAAAATTTCTGCTTACGGTCCAGGTTCTCGTTTTGGCTTTATTTTTGATGTATTAGGTTTTGAACCAGCTTATGTCTTCACAGAAGATACTGGTCGTCACGGTAATATCGTGAATTCAGAATTGTTATTAAAACTGAACCCAGACTGGTTATTTGTGATTGACCGTGATGGCGCTATCGGTGCAAAAGATGCACAACCTGCTGCGGATGTATTAGACAACGCATTAGTGAGAAAAACGTCTGCATGGCAAAAAGGACAAGTAGCTTATTTAGATTCCTCATCAGTCTACATTGCGGGTGGTATCCAAACTTATTCCCAGTTAATGGATGATGTAAACAAAGCTTTAGAGAAGAACAAAACGAATTAATCAATGAAAACGCTTTATCTTTCTTTTGGTATTCTCGCGTTATTGGTATTAGCGGTATTAAGCTTGTTTATTGGAGCGGGTGACGTGTCACCCGTTTCGCTTTTCACCGATCCCGAGATGCAAGATATCTTTTTTGTGAGCCGAATTCCTCGCACTGCCGCGCTGATCCTCGCTGGGAGCGCCATGAGTGTCGCGGGGCTCATTATGCAGTTACTCACGCAAAACCGCTTTATTGAACCTTCCCTTGCCGGTACAACACAATCCGCAAGCCTTGGCTTACTGTTCGTGATGATCCTCTATCCAACGGCCTCTATCATGACCAAAATGGTGGTTGCGAGTGGTTTTGCGTTGTTAGGTACCGCATTGTTCATGCTGATTTTACGACGGATTATTCTGAAGTCCGCCCTGATTGTCCCTTTAGTCGGCATTATGCTTGGGGCTGTGATCAGCGCACTCACTATTTTTACCGCGTATTATTTTGACTTGCTTCAGTCTCTTAGTGCATGGATGAGTGGCGATTTCTCTAGTATTTTGCAAGGTCGCTATGAGCTGCTATGGCTGGTTGGTGGCTTGACACTGGCTGCTTGTTTAATCGCAGATAGCTTCACTGTGGCAGGTATGGGGCGTGAGTTTTCTGTTAACGTCGGCTTAAATTATCAAAAAGTCATGACCATCGGGTTATCTATCATTGCATTGATCAGTGGTGTCGTGGTGGTGGTGGTTGGCGCATTACCTTTCTTAGGATTGATCGTACCGAACCTTATCAGCTTAGTGATGGGGGACAATATTCGTAAAACTATCCCATGGATCTGCTTAGCTGGTGGTGGACTGGTGCTGTTATGCGACATTATTGGTCGCTTAATTCGCTATCCGTTTGAAATTCCTGCAAGCGTGATTTTAGGTGTTGTGGGTGCGGTTATCTTCCTTTATCTCTTGTTAAAGCATCAGCGTTATGGAAAAAGTTAATTCATTAAGTTTGCCCGTGAAGAGAACCTTCTCACCCATGCAGCGTATTGGTCTTTTGGCTGCGCTGTCGGTGCTGTCGATCATTCTGTATATGACCATTAATTTGGGCAGCAATTTAGCTTACATTCTGCCTCATCGTGGTTATATCGTACTGACGATGATTATTGTGGCGTTTGGCTCAGGTGTTTCGACGGTTCTGTTCCAGACTATCGCGAATAACAAAATTCTTACCCCGTCTATTATGGGTTTAGAGGCACTGTTTATTCTGCTGCAAACTATCTTTGTGTTTTATACCGATAGCTTTCCGGCATCATGGTTATTGAATATTGGTAAGTTTTTGCTGGAATCGTCGCTGCTCGTTATCTTCTCTGTGCTGCTGTATCGCTGGTTATTTATCTCCGTCAAAATGAATATCAACCTTGTTTTGATGGTGGGGATTATTCTCGGTACGCTGTTTCGTAGTGTGGCGACGTTGCTACAGCGCTTAATGGATCCTAATGAGTTTTCCATTCTACAAAGCCGGATGTTTGCGACATTCACCAGAGGTACGCCTGAGCTGATTCTCTTCACACTCGTGATTACGGTGATTGTGGGAATTCTACTCTGGCGCATGCGTTACTGCTTCGATGTGTTAGCACTGGGGCAAGCCAATGCGGTGAACTTAGGGATTAACTATCGCCAGCAAGTCACGGTCATTTTATTGCTGATTTCTGTCTTAGTGGCGATTTCTACCGCGCTAGTGGGACCACTAACATTTCTCGGGTTGATGGTAGCAAACTTGGCTTACTATATTGCAGGTAGTAGTCAGCATCGTTATTTACTGCCCGTCTCTTTCTTGCTGGGTGTCATCGCTTTAGTCGGTGGGCAGCTGGTTCTTGAATATGGATTAAATAAAGCCGGAACTCTGTCTGTGGTGCTGGAGTTTGTTGGCGGAATATTCTTTATTTATATGGTGTTAAGAAGGTTTTAGTATGATTGAAATTCATCAGATATCGAAAAGTTATCAAGATACTAAGGTCTTAGATAACGTCACTGCCAGTATTAAAAATAGTGGTGTTACTTCAATCATTGGTCCAAATGGTGCAGGAAAATCAACGCTATTATCGATCATTGGTCGCTTATTATCGGCGGACCATGGTTATGTCAAAGTAAACGAACTCGATGTGTCGACAACACCCAGTGACAAGCTTGCAACCTGCTTATCGGTGCTTCGCCAAGAAAACCAGTTCGCTAGCCGTTTAACGGTGGAAGAGCTGGTGGGTTTTGGGCGCTACCCATATACCAAAGGGCGCCTAACTCTGGATGATAAAAAGAAAATCGATGAGTCTTTGGCGTTTTTGAATTTAACCGAATTTCGTCATCGTTACCTTGATGAGTTATCGGGTGGTCAGCGCCAGCGTGCTTACGTGGCGATGGTATTATGCCAAGATACGGAATATGTGCTGCTAGATGAACCGCTGAATAACTTAGACATGAAGCATGCGGTGATTATGATGAAATTATTGCGCCGTGCTGCTGACGAGCTGGGTAAAACCATCATTCTGGTGATCCACGATATTAACTTCGCTTCCGTTTATTCGGATTATATTGTGGCGCTGAGAAATGGGCGTTTATCTTATCATGGTGCACCGGAAGAGATCATGAAGTCTGAGATTTTAGAGGAAATTTTTGATACGCCTCTTGAAGTCAAAGAGCTCGATGGGCAACGTATCGCACTGTATTACTAGTGATATCCGCTCCAATAGGCGATATTGGAGCGGTGTTTTATTGTGGCGGAATAGTAATATCTTCGTCGCTGTCTAATTCATCAAGTGGCTGAAGAATTTCCAAGCGTTTGATGCCATCTGCATTTACCACTAACCGAGCCAGCTCATTGTAAGCTTTTTTATTCATGATGACGCGGCGGCAAAGGTAGATATGGTAAACCTTCTCGCCAATGATGGCTGGCTCATCATCGTTAACCATTAACTCTTCATAGCTAATATCGATATATTTCAGGAAATCCGAAATATTGACCCGCGTAATATCCACAATGGAAGATTGAGTCTGCATAAACGCCGCGGAGTGGCTGTGCAGGGTTACATCTTTTCGATAATACAAAATATCTTCAACCCGCTGCACATTGATCAAATTTACCCAGTGGGATTTTTGGCGCATCTCGTGAATGTCGGGTGAGAGGGTGCTCTCTTTTAGAAAACGGAATGACTCTTTACATATCCCGACGGGCTCTTTGACGCCTTCACGATAAATACGTAGCTGGCGGTCGGGTATCCAACGTTGGAACAAACGATACAGTTGTTCACGTCCAATTTCTTTTAAACGGTCTTTAAAGATATAACCAATGACCATTGCCAAGAATAAATTCGCGCTAAGTGCCCCATATTTTCCTTGCCACATAAATGCAATAAATGTAGCGAATACCATCGAAATTGCGGCGGCGATACCATAAATTGAGTGTAAAAGTAGAGGGAGTCCTCGCTTATGACGAATGTCTAAATAGAGGTAGCGGTTAATATATTTCTTCAGCAAATTGCGCCGATAGGTCACCATTTCTGCATCATTTTCATCGTGAGGAAAGTTATCGGGAGCCAGCTTTTTCAGATAACGCATTTCTTGATACCACAGATGACGAATTTCATCGCGCAGAGGAAGTTGTTTCTCTTTTAATAAATCGTGTAAGTAAAACAACGTGTAATGAGACATAAATTCATCGCAATACGCGAATGCGTTTGAGTGAATAATATTTTCAATCGGAGCGGTGTAAGTACTCAGTTCACGATAGCGCTTAAGCCCATGTTCAATGTCGGCTAATAACCCCGTTATGTACTCTTCAGTTTGCCTCTGCGCGTTTTGAGCGACCATTTTTAGCGTGAGTCTGACGCTACGCTTAAAGGTAAGCGCGAAGCGTTTTAGGTGGTTTTCGTATTCATCTAATGTTGGGGGTAATTCTGGGTCGAGTCGCTCTAGCCAGCTTTTTAATTCATCGACTAATCCATTCTCTGCGGGGATAGAGGACAATTGAACCGTAGGTGCCCGTAAACGAATATAGTTTTTTAAACTGCGCTGAAGATTTGAGGCGGTGTAGAGATCGGGGTTAACTTGCATCGATGCAGGAAGAAAAAAGAAAGTCTCAACTTGGTATCGGATCTCTTTGGATTTTCGAGGAAAAAAAACCTGCTGTTTGATTTCAAACTGTTTTTTTCCATGGATCTTCAGAGATTCTTTAATCATATTCTTCCTACTGGTGCTCAGTATGCCCTAACTGTAAGTATATAGGCGGTGAATTCGATATAAGTATTTATCAAAGAAGAATAATAGTAATGGGAATAAAAGAGAAAGGAAACAAAAACGGCCGCTAAGGTTTACTTCCAAGCCAAAGCGGAAATAAATAGTCGGCCGTTTTAGGAATTCGTTGTCAGTTAAAAATTATTTTTTAGCTGCTGGACGAACTGCTGTAACTTCAATTTCCACTCTCCAAGCTGGGTTAGCCAGTTTAGCGACTTGGAAGGTAGAGCGAGCTGGCAGATTAGTCACTTTTTCAGTTTCATAGAACTTGTTGTAGCCAGCCATGAAGCCAGCGAAGTCCATAGTTCCTTTAGTTTCGTCACCACCCACTAAGAAAACTTGCATTTTAACAACGTCATTCATAGTCAGACCCATTTCTTTTAGGTTTGCTTGAATTTGGTTCAGGACGCTGAGTGTTTGCGCTTCGGTATTACCGTAAGATTCTAAAACGCCTTCTGGAGCATCTTTAGAGATTTTAGCAGGGACTTTTCCGCTCAGGAAAATGATGCTGTTACCTGCGCCGATTTCTACGGATTCAGCAATTGGAAAACCTTTAACTGGAACACGTTTCACATCATCTGCTGCATTTGCAGTTGCTACACCTAAAACTAAAGGTAAAGAAAGCAGTAAAGTTTTGTAGCTCATAATAACTCCATTATATATGTGAATAAGAACCTATTAAGACTGTTAAGTATTTAATAGGTTCAATTTAATAGTGTTTCGTCTTAATTAGTTAAAACGAGACAGTTTATAAGGCGTCGGATCGATAAAGGTTTTTTCATCCATTAACAATTCAGCCGTTAATCGACCAGCCGCCGGGCTTTCAGTCATACCCCAACCGGTCGCGGTATTGATAACCAGACCTGGGTATTGTTCAACTTTAGAAATGATTGGAATCTCATCATCAGTTGGAGAAACAGTGCCACCCCAACGCTCGACAACTTTAGATTCTTTAAATACTGGGAACTCTTTTCTCAGTCTTTCCAGCACGCCATCTAAATGTTCATTGTTTGGTGTGTTGGTTGCTGTACGGAACTCTTCAAATGGTGTTTTCTCGTCTAAGTTCCAAGATGTTGCCATTGTGAATGAGTTGAACAGGTCTTTACCAAGAGAGAATTCTAATGGTAATTCACCACCGCCTAATACGTGCAGGAATCTTGGCCCTAACAGGAAGCTGTCTTTCACGATAGAGCTGGTGAAGATACGTGGTGCAACTGCGTAAGTACCGTCTGCTTGTTCACGGAAGTGGATACCGTTTGGCAGGTGAACGTTACCTTTTGGTGCGCCTGGAACACCAGTAATACGCTGTTGAGACAGGTAAACGTTCAGAGTAGGGACATCAACACCTAAGTTACCCATGAACAGACGTGACCAGATACCACCAGTCAGAACGACTTGAGAGGTTTTGATTGCGCCTTTTTCAGTCACAACGTCAGAAATTTTACCGCCGGCGGTTTCTAAGCCACGAACTGCGCAATTTAGGTAAATTGGAATGCCAATTGATTTTGCGTAGTTAGCCATTGCTGGGGTAACAGTTTCTGGGTCAAGACTACCAGAATCTTCTTCAAAGCCACCAATTTTCCATGGAGTTTGAGCATCAACCAGACGATTAGCCAGTTCTTGACCTTCGATCATACGGGTTCTCAGCGGGGTATCGAAACCTGGGTTTTCAGACGCAGATTTGATCCACGCTCTTGAAACTTCCAGATCTTCTTCGCTTGAAGGAACTTCAACACGACCTTGAACGCGGTAGCTGGTATCAGCGCCGATTTTTTCGTTCATGCCGAGCCATTGAATTTTTCCGTAGTGGTGTAAAGGGAAAATAGCTGGGGAGGTTTTGTAGCTGATGATTTGGCTATATGCACGGCCAGATTGTTCACCGCCCACAACTCCTTTTTCACAGATAACAACGTTTAAGCCACGTTCTTTCAGGTTAATCGCAGTCATGATCCCTTGAAGACCCGCACCGATAACTACTGCATCAGCTGACGCAGGTAATTTACCTTCTGTACCAGCAACCGCAGGTACGCGAGACTGAGTAGATTCAAAACGACCTTCTCTGCGGATCATAGGGACAACAGCTGCGCCCCCAGCAATCACACCAGCAGCACCAACCCCTAATAATAGTTTTCTTCTCGAGATTTTCATCTATAACCTCAATAACAATCTTGTTTTTTATATAGTAAATAATTTCAAATTGAGATAATGATCTTATCATATATTTTGAAATTGTTAAGTATGGTTAGTACTTGTTAATAAATTTGAGTGAAATGTATGAATGAATTATTTGATCTGGTCAGTGTTGTTGGGGGTTTGTCGCAATTTGGCTTATTTTTTAAATAGCATAAATAGTGAAATTTAATTGTTAATGTCAGAAAAAGTGTACAGGTGTAAATAGATTTATTTTAGATAAGTTAATTATTTCGTTGGGTGGGTTGGAAAAATATTAAATAATCATTCTTAGTTGATTATGCTAAATTTTGATTAAGTCAGATTATTTTTTTTGAGACATAAAATAAATATTAAGTTAAATTTTTTAGTTATTTAATCATCACTTGATGTATTTTCAACCAATTAATTTATTTTTAATGAAAATGCATATTAACGACTCTTCTTCAGTGATTTCTTTTTTTTATGATATTTTTTGTTTGTATCTATATGAAAAATTTAACTTTAAATTTAAGTGCTCATTTTTTAGCACAATCGGTCAAATATATGTTAGATATTTTTACTGACTTTCCAGACTTAATCAAAATATGGAAAAAATCCAATTTCTGAGCATTTGGTTGCTAATTAATCACGTTTAATCTGGGATTATTGACCTGACTCACAGTAATATTTTTTTATGCGTAATTTCTGCATTTTCATTTTTTATATTGAAAGGGAATTTATTTTTCTATTTCGATTATTATTTGGTCGAATAAATTAATTAGGAAAATTTCGCTTTATTTCGCTATTTAACATTTGAGTACTTTTTAAACTTACAAAAAATTAGTTAATAAAATGTTAAATTGGTAAATGAGATTTTGAGTAACGAAATAATATATATAAGAGGAGGTGCCATTGGAGGGGTTATGGCAGGTAAAAATACCTCCTACCTTCGTCATGTGACGAATTTAGGAGGTATTTTTGACGTTATTGGCTCAATGCATCTGCTACCGCTTTAAAGCGGGCAAACTTATCCCGTAACTGTAAGTGAGCCGCTTGGCTTGGCTGATATGCTGTGATTTTTGGGGGGCTGGATGAAATCGCAGCATCAAATCCAGTGTAATAGCCGGAGCCGACAGCGGCACATAGTGCTGCCGCTTGGCAACCTGATTGCTGAACATCGACAACTTCTAGTGGTAAATTGCTTGCATCACAGAACATCTGCATCCACAGCGCAGAGTTAGTCGGTCCGCCAGTAAAGCGGATAGCTTGAGTGCAATTATCGATACCTACAATACGATCTTGATGCAGTAGATGAGAGAACACTATTCCTTGGTAAATCGCGTAAGCGATATCCCCCTCAGTATGATGAGAGCTTAAACCAAGCAATCCACCATGCAGGTTACTGTGATAATTGGAACCATACAGCCAAGGGAAAAACAGGATGTCATTCTGCCGAGTTGCACCTTCCGCAACACATGCGTTAAGCACGTTATAATCCTGCAAGCGTTGGTTGAAAAAATGTCGTGTAAACCAAGCTAGATTACTGGCGGAGGTTGGGCTTCCTTCGTGGACAAAATAGGTGCCTGGAATACAATATTTTCCCCAAACATAAGGATAATCAGCAGGCATAATTTTGTCGAAAACCCGTGTTGAAATAGTCCAGGTTCCCGCCACTGCGCTCAGCTTATCTTTTTGGCTGACACCGGATGATAACGCCGCGCCGACCACATCAAAGAAACCACCAAAAACGGGCGTGCCTTCTTGTAAACCGCAATCTTTGGCTGCTTGGGTGGTGACGCAACCCGCCGATTGTGCGGAGTTGATAACTGGCGCTAATTTTTCATTAGCTTCTTCAATGCCAAACAATTCACACAGTCTAGGGTCATAGCTGGATGTGGTTGGGTTATATAATTGGCTACCTGAAATATTGGTTTCTTCACAAGTGAGCTGGTCAGTCAACCGGTAACGAATATAGTCGTGAACCATTAAAACGTAGCGGCCATCACGGTAGCTATCGGGCTCATGTTGTTTTAGCCAATTCAGCAGTGCAACTGGGTGCGATGCCCACAGTTGCTGCAAGCTGAGCGGGTATGCTTGCTCTGCGGTGCCATTTTGATGCCATTGGTCAACAATCGCCTGTGCGCGGGAGTCTGAAGAAACGATCCCGTTCCTGACGGGTTTTCCGTGCTTGTCTAGCAAATACAACCCTTTGCCGTGAGAGGAAAAGCTCACTCCCGCAATTTGTGAGGCATGCAGCTGGCTTTTGACTATGGCCTCACGGATCACGCCGCAGGTGACTTGCCACAGTGTTTCCATATTGCGTTCACTGAACCCAGCTTGTGGGCTTTCTGTTGGGAAAGGATGCTCAGCCACGACAATCTCTTGACCATCAGGGCTGTAGATCCCCGCTTTGATAACGGTGCCTCCGAGGTCAACACCCATGAAAAATGTGCTCATTGTGTGCTCCTTAATTTCCCCAGCCCGCTTGTTGCATTTTATCTTCAATCCAATGGCGCGCCTTGATGATCTCAATCAGCGGTTCATCGGCTTTTTCCGTCCACATTTCAATTAAGAAGGTGCCACGATAATTGAGCTGCTTAAGCTGTTTGAACAGTGCCACAAAATCCACGCACCCTTCGCCGAATGGCACATCACGGAATTGACCTTTGCAACTGTCTGTTACGGCGTAGGTATCTTTCAGATGCAGAGCAACAATATTTTCGATGCCTTTGGTTAACTCGGCAGCCACATCACTACCCCAAGCGGTTAAGTTACCAACATCGGGATACACTTGGAACCATGGTGAGCGAATTTTATCGGCAAGGGCTTGCCATTTAGTAATCGAATTCATAAATGGTGTATCCATGATTTCGACGGCGCACATCACCTGAGAAGCCGCGGCAATTTCAGAGACCCATTTCATGCCTTCTTCAAAGCGGGCAATGGTGCCTTCATCTTGTTCTTCGTAATACACGTCATAGCCAGCCAATTGAATAGTACGAATACCAAGGTCTTGTGCCAATTTGATGGCTTTTGTCATTAATTCACGAGCTTTTTGACGCGTATTTTCATCATGGCTACCAAATGGAAAACGGCGGTGGCCAGATAGACACATTGTTGGAATACGTACTTGTGTTTTCTGGATAGCGGCGACAATTTCAAGGCGTTGTTCTAAGCTCCAATCTAAACGCGCTAAACGCTCATCCGTTTCATCAACAGACATCTCAACAAAATCAAATCCAGCGGCTTTCGCAATAGCTAATTTTTCGCTCCAGCTGCTGTGCTTTGGAAGGGCTTTTTCGTAGATACCAATCGGATTTTTTCGTGAAGTATTCATCTGTATTCCCTGTCAGTTAATTTTGTACGGATGCTTTGTTGAGACGCTGATTACGTGTCATTGCACGCTTAGCGCTCCATTTTTCTTTAAAGAATTTGAAGGCGAGTGCGAGGATTAAGGTGATGCCCCAAACGGCAAGGTTGAAGTGTAAGCTGACGCCTAACAGGCTTAAACCCGTTGCTATCACTTGCAAAACAAGCAGTGCACAGAATACACGGCTGACTTTTCCGACACCGCCAAACGGGTTTGTACCGCCCAAAACAATGGCTAAAATAGTCAGCAGTAAATAAGAGTCCCCGTAGCCCATACGCGCGGAGTTAAAACGCGCCATCATGATCAGCCCTGCTAACACGCACAGCAAACTGGAAATGGTATAGATGGCAATCATTACGCGGTCGGTACGCACACCACTGAACCAAGTCGCATTGATGTTGCTGCCGCTCATGTAGATATTTTTCCCAAGGCGTGTACGTCCTAAGAAAAGCGCTAAAATAATCGCCGTCACAATGAAAATAATCATGGCAATAGGCATCCCGAAGACAGTATCAGAGCCAATTGCGCGAACGATTGGGGGCATGCCGCTAAGCGCTGCGCCTTTTGTGAGATAAACCCCAATACCACTGATAATCGTCATCGAGCCGAGAGTCACCAAAATAGGGTGCGCCCCAATGTGGGATATCATCAATCCAGTGAGGCAACCAATGATCACCGCAATGACGGTTGCACCGATTAACGCAAAAACCAACCACATTAGCTGTGTGCCCGTACCCGCATCAACAGGCAGGTAGTTGATAAACACCCAAGCCATAAATAAGCCCGTTAAGTTGGCGGTGCTAATAATGGCGAGGTTTAGTCCACCGCTTAGCATTGGAACAAACATGGCGAAGGTCAGAAGACCTAACTCTGGCAACTGAAACGTAATACTTAAAAAGGTATTTTGTGTAAAAAAGTGCCCTGGCATGGCGATACTAAATGCCGCAATCGCGATAAGAAAGATTGAAAGCAGTCCGATAACAGAGCCATCAATTTTAAAAAAATCTTGTTTTTTCATGGTGATATTCCTGTTAAACAAAGCCTACGTCCGTCTCTTTACGCTTTTTGTAGTGAGTAATACAAATGGCGATAAGAATAACCATCCCGATAACGATATTGACGAAGTAGTTAGAAACCCCGATCAAGTTCAGACCGTTTTTCAATATACCGATGAGGAAAACGCCCATGAGGGTGCCTATCACACTCCCTCGACCACCGGATAAACTTGCGCCCCCTAATACCGCCGCTGCAAGTACATCCAATTCCCCACCAACCAGTGCACTTGGAACAACTTCACTCATGCGGTAGGTTTGCAACATGCCGCCAATCGCCGCCATAGCACCAAGATAGCCGTAAGCAAACAGATAGATAACCCAAACACGGATACCAATACGTGAAGCCGATTCTTGGCTACCACCGACCGCGTATAGTTGGCGCCCAATGTGGGTTTTGTTCATGAGAATCCACGTTAAAAACGCGATGCCTAGCATCACCACGAGCGGTAAGCCTATTTGGTAATATTCACCATCCACCTCAAAAGGCAGGATGGTCACAGGATCCACCCACCAATCCGGTAAGTCGTAGATACTGTGCCCGTTGGTTAGCCACATCAGCATACCGAACAGTAAAGATTGCATACTGATGGTGATAATGATCGACACTACATTGAGGGAGTAGATCAAAATTGCATTGATCAAACCAAAGGTAATCCCGATCACGATGGCGAGAGCAATGCTAAGCGTTGGGCTTTCGAGTAAACCTTGTAGTAAAAAAGTGGCAATCACATATTGGACAACCGAGGCAACGGCGGCGAAGGAAATATCAATTCCTCCGGTGACCAGTACCACGAATAGACCTAGCGCAAAGATGCCCGTGACCGCATAGCTTTCACTTAAGTCGAGCAAGTTTTGAATGGTAAGAAATTGTGGGCTCATTAAGGTGAAAAATACCACCATCACGAGGATCACCCAGATTAACCAGCCTTCAACAGACTGTGGACGAAGTTTTTGCCAATTAGTCATTGATGATTTCCTCCAATTGTTGCTCAGTCATGGAATCCGTCACAATTTCTTTGACGATAGATCCTTGCTTCATATGTAAAATGCGATCGCAGTTGTAAAAGGCTTCGGAAGCTTCATCCGTGATCAACAAAATGGCGATCCCAACCCCAGAAAGGCGATGGATCAACTTATAAATACTGTCTTTTGCACCAATATCGACTCCCACGGTTGGGGCATCGAGGATCAACACTTTGGGGCGAGTTAGGATCCATTTAGCGAGCACCACTTTTTGCTGATTTCCCCCCGATAAGGTGGAAAGGGCATTGTTGGGATCCGTGACCTTAATATCTAAATCCGCAATCCACTCTTGAACGATTTGTTGGCATTTTTGCTCGTCAATTAGATGCAGAGGGGTTTTCAAGCGATCTAAAATGGAAATTACCATGTTATCGGCGATTGACTGCTGCAAAATGGCACCAAGGGTTAGCCGGTCTTCAGAGACATAGCCAATACCATGCTTGATAGCTTGGGCATTGCTTTTGAAGATAATCGGTTTGCCTTCTACTCTCATTTCGCCGCTATCGGGGCGCGTGATCCCAAAGAGAGATAGCGCGAGTTCAGTTCGACCAGAGCCTAATAACCCACATAGTCCAAGCACTTCACCTCGTTTCAGCGAGAGGGAAATATTCTGATATTGCCCTTTACGGCTGAGGTTCTTCAGCTCTAGAACCGTATGAGTTTCTTCCGCGTTATTCGGTAACTTACGTTCATGTACAATGTCGAGTCCTGTCATCAACTCAGTGATTTTTCGTGTGGTGAGATCTTCTGCTGGCCACGTCCCCATTTTTTGTCCATCGCGGATCACTGTGATTCGATCTGAGATTTCTTTCACTTCTTCTAATCGGTGACTCACAAAAACGACGGTTATGCCTTTATCTTTTAAATAATTCACCGTGGAGAGAAGTTGATTTACCTCTGTGCGTGTCAATGAGGCAGTTGGCTCATCCATAATCACTAAGCGAGCTTCTGCCACGAGCGCACGGCAAATAGCGACTTGTTGGCGCTGTGCGATAGGGAGGAACTGTACTGGTGTGTCTGGGTCGATCGTAAATTCAAGTTCTTTGAGGATTTGTAGCGCTTTTTCCCTAATTTTTCCCTTTTGGAACCAACCAAAATAACCGTTTAGGTTTAGCTCAAAAGCGATGTTTTCAGCCACCGTTAAATTAGGGAATAGAGATAAATCTTGGTAGATAACTTGTACACCAAGCTCTCTGGCTTTGTCCGGCGTTAAACGGGTGTAGCGCTTGCCATCGATTTCAATTTCGCTACCTTCATCGGGAGCGTAAACGCCGCTGATGGTTTTGATTAATGTGCTTTTTCCGCAGCCATTGGTGCCCGCTAAACAGTGAACTTCACCTTTGTTCAGCGTTAAGTCGATATTGCGTAATGCACGATGACCACCAAAGCTTTTGGAAAGATCCCGTAATGTGATGAGAGGGGAGTTTTTTTCGGCTGTCATAGTGGAGTCCTGGTGTTGACTGTGTCGTCATATTCAGAGCGACAACAAACGCCATAACTGACCTAAAGGGGGAAAAGTCACGACGTTGTTGTCACTTAAACTATGTGGAACAAAAGAATACTGTTATCGTATTTTTATTATGTAGAGCGAACTTACAGACCGACTTCAACCAGCTTTTTGGTATTTTCAATATTCAGGTTAACGGGCTTATCACTGAGTATCGTGTTGCCACTGACTTTGATCTCACCCATATCACCAATGCTTACGCCATCTTTGATCTCTTGACCATTCATCATTGCGGTAGCCACTTGAACGAAGACTTGACCGGCTACTTTCGGGTTAGAGATATAGCCTCCATCAATCGCACCTTTTTCTAATAATTTAATGCCTTGACCTGGAGTGAACGTACCAAATACACAGGTTTCTGCATTTTTACGGCGTTTGTCGATAGCACGTCCTGCACCGATAGGACCTTGTGAACCAAATGACATGATGCCTTTCAGGTCTTTATGCTTGGAGAGCAGGTCGTTTGCAGTACGCATGGAGTCATCAACGGATTCTGCAACCCCGAAACGATCATCGACCATTTGCATTTTTGGATAGTGTGCTTTTTGGTAAGCGATAGCAGCATCAGCCCATTCGTTCACTAATGGCACTGTTAAGCTACCAACGAACATGGCGTATTTACCTTCTTCACCCATGCATGCAGCCATATCTTTCATATGGTTAGCACCCATGCTTTGGGTATCTAATAATTCGAAATCCCAATCTGCATTTTTTTGATTTGGTGATTCGTGAGTGATCACTTTGATGCCTGCTTCTTGGGCACGTTTTAAAACAGGCTCAAGCACTTTTGCATCATTAGGAACAACACCGATGACATCGACTTTCTTCGCGATCAGATCTTCAATTGCGCGAACTTGTTCAGCAGGGTCGGCGGTTGTTGGACCAACTTGAAATGCATTAACACCCAGTTTTTGACCTTCTTCGGTGATCCCTTGTTCCATTACGTTGAACCAAGGAATACCACCAACTTTCACCACGACACCCATAGTAAATGGCTTCTGCGCTTTCTGAGATTCAGCCATTGCCACGTTGGAAAATAGTGCTGCGCCCATTAAGCAAGGTAAAACTAATTTTTTCATATTCATCGTTATATTCCTCAGAGATGATGCGCATATGTAGCCATGCTCATCAACATAGGGTTAATGTTTTGTTTAATTAGATAGATATAATTAATTTCTATTAATCGTTAATTTAATTAATAGGTTTTTTTGCTGCCTGGTGTAATTCATTTATTTAAAATAAAACAAGATGCTTAATTCACTGACTTACGCTGCTACTATGATGTATATAAAGATTACTTATCACATTCAATAATGTTTAATTTTGGAAATGTTTGCTTAAAGTTTTTGTCATTTAGTTTATTTGTGATTAACACGTTAATATCATTTAAGGTACAAACTTGGCTAAATGCATATTGGTCTAATTTATTATTATCAGCTAATAACACACAGTTCTCAGAAACCTGAATCATAATACTTTTTAATTTGGCATTTATTTCACTACCATCGCGCACGCCAGTCTCTATATTGAATCCTTGGCACGATAAAAATAACGTTTTAATTTGAAAACTACGGATAATACTTTCCGATATTGGACCATGAAAATCATCATGGCGTTCTGAGTATTCCCCACCAATTCCAATGACTCGGACGCGATCTCGACACGCAAGAGCTTGAATAATTTTGACGGAATTCGTAACCACCGTAATATCGATATCCGGTATTTGCCTCGCGAGAAACCAGCAAGTGCTGCTGTTATCCATCATGATGCAATCACCGGGTTGGATAAATTTCAGTGCGGCTTTTGCTATTTTCATTTTCGCATCTGGATTCTCTTCCGTTCTTTTGCGAAACGATTCTGCGCCATCCACCATTTGACTGAGTTTGACCGAAGAAGGCATGACACTCAGTACTGGAGTTTCATCTTGTTCAGTAGCAACGGCACCGCCGAAGCTGCGGAGCAGACGTTTTTCGCGTTCAAGCGCCGTTAAATCACGACGAATAGTTTCTTGAGAAACGTGACAAAGCAGGGCTAAATCGCGCACTAGTGCTGAACCATGCTGTGAAACATGAGAACAAATTAATCGATGGCGTTCAGCTTGTAACATCTCAAGACTCCTATTCTTTCCATGATATGCATTGTGCCTGCGTTGATTTTTTTTTGTCGTGACTCGACTCATGTAACGGTGTAGAGAAATAAACAAAGCTATTTATAGAGATATAAGTCACCTTTTTAATGAAAGTTAATTATATGCTTTCATTAAAATGGTTATTTAGATCACCAAATATAGCGATGTGTAGGCAAAAACCAGACGATGCTTTAATCAACTTCATCAAACTCGGTCATTTTTACTAGGGCTATTTTTGTTTTAGTTTGACTGAGTATGACCGACTATGACTGAAATTCATGGTTTTGTTAATGATTTGTAAAGCTGCGAGCTTTTTAATTCGGCTAAATCTGTTTACCTTAATACCAGAACATCCTCTGTACATCGGCAAAAAAAGAGACAACAAAATAAGTTTTTGTCGTTGATATTCATAGCTATTTTCAAATTTTATTTTCACACCTGGGGAGGTAATCATGCTGGAGAAATTAAAACAGCAAGTTTTTGAGGCTAATCTTGAATTACCAAAACATAAACTGGTGACGTTTACTTGGGGTAACGTTAGCGGGGTAGACAGAGAAGCAGGCTTAATGGTGATTAAACCTTCAGGGGTGGATTATGAAACCATGAAAGCGGATGACATGGTCGTTGTGTCATTAAGCTCTGGCGAAGTGGTTGAAGGTAAATATAAACCGTCATCCGATACTGATACCCATCTAGCGTTATATCAAGCATTTCCAGAGATTGGTGGCATTGTTCACACTCATTCTCGTCATGCGACTATTTGGGCTCAAGCAGGGCTACCACTGAGTGCATTAGGTACAACACATGCCGATTATTTTTACGGTGAAATCCCTTGTACCCGTAAAATGACCGAAAGCGAAATTGCTGGGGAATACGAGAAAGAAACAGGGCATGTGATTATTGAAACATTTAAACAGCTCGGTGTATCTGCAAAGGATATTCCAGCAGTATTAGTGCATAGTCATGGTCCTTTTGCTTGGGGTAAGGATGCCCATAATGCTGTTCATAATGCAGTGGTATTGGAAGAAATTGCCTACATGAACTTATTTACTCGTCAATTGACACCTCAAATTGGTGATATGCAGCAAGAGCTGTTAGATAAACATTATTTACGTAAGCATGGGAAAAATGCCTATTACGGGCAAAAATAGTTTTTATTTATTTTTAAATTGATAATTTAAAAGAGATTCTTTTTATTGTTAATTGATTGCTAAAGTTGTTTTTCATTTAATTGAAATTTTAGCTCATTCATTTTTTATCTGTTCACCATGCCAAAAGCCACGGAAATATTTTCGTGGCTTTGTCGTGCAAAAAATATTTTTATCGGGGTATAGGGTTAAATTGTAAGTCGGTTTAAACTGGCGCGGTGTATTGGTGACACTGAGTGGAAAGGACATGTCTAATCGATTACTTTTTCTATTTTTGACCTTTTGCGTTAATCTTTTTTCTGTTTCACATGCTGCAGATATAAAAAATAATAATTTAATCATCAGCGGTTCAAAAGCTATCAATCTTGATAATTGGGAGCTTGTGGATGTACCGCCTAAATTGATTCAGACAAAAGTCCCAGAAAATATCTTTGCTGTTGTTGGTGGTCAAATGCGAGTTGTAGGGGAAATTAATCCGGATACGGGTTTTTACGCCTATAGCCCGAATGGCGACTATAATGCTTTACAGTTTGGTAATGATTTTGCCTATGTAAAAAACACCCAAATATCCAAAAAGAAACCTCGAAATATTCCTGAGGATGACCGATTAAATGACTTAAAGAATCCGGTCTATGACTATTTGATTACAAGCCAAAAAACACCGGTATACAGCGCAACTGATGAGAATTCTCGGCAGATAGCCTCGTTATGGGAAAACTTACGTTATCCGGTACTCGCGCGGATGATCAAAACCGATGAAGATGGTGATAAAACATCGTGGTTAACGATTCGTATAGGTGATCGCCTTGGGTATGTCCGTTTAGATGATGTTGCCATAGATAAAGGCATTCCTATTTTAACCTACCACCATGTTCTCAAAGATAGCGAAAATAAAAACTTTCGCCATACATCGACGACCACCTCTGTTGAGGCATTCCGTGAACAGATGAATTACCTCAAAGAGATGGGATACCAAACGCTATCTTTAGACGATGTGGAAGGGTATTTAAATAAGAGTGCAAATTTGCCGGGGCGAGCAGTGGTATTAACGTTTGATGATGGACTGAAATCAGTGTATCGCTATGCGTTGCCTATTCTAAGAGAAAACCAGCAGCAAGCGACGCTGTTCGTGATTTCTTCCCGTATTAAAACACAGCCACAAAAATGGGACCCAGATTCTCTGCAATTTATGAGTAAGCAGGAAATTAAAGAGAGCCAAGATGTGTTTCATATTCAGTCTCATACGCACTTTTTGCATCGCTTAGATAACCGTAATAATCCGATTATCTTTAGTCGTAAAGAGCATACGATAATGTTGGATTTTAAGCGTTCAATGAAAGCTCTTGCTAAGTTTGAACGAGACCAGCGTTATTTAGCCTATCCATTTGGCGCTTATAACCAAACGGCAATTGAGGCAGCGAAAGAGGCAGGTTTGCATATTGCGGTATCAACTATTCAAGGCAAAGTTAAACTTGGCGATAACCCCTACGCATTAAAACGATTATATGCCTATAGCACTGACCCTATTAGCAAATTTGCATTGATGGTAGGTAATAGCGAGCAGGATGTGGTGAATAAGAACGTGGTCGTTGATAAGTAGAGAATCGATAATAAGTAGAAAGCTGATAAATAACGATTGGTTAAGATAACAGGGTGAGCAAAATGATTATTGCTCACCCTTTTTTAATTATTTAACACATTTCTTGCAAGAGTCATTTTGGACAATATCAAAGAAGTTATTGCCTTTATCATCCACTAGAATAAATGCAGGTAATCCTTCCACTTCCATTTTCCATACGGCTTCCATACCTAGCTCTGGGTATTCGAGACAATTTAAGCTTTTCACAAATTCTTGCGCCAAAATCGCCGCAGAGCCGCCAATGCTACCAAGATAAAAACCGCCGTGTTTTTTACACGCATCGGTGACTGCTTGAGTTCGGTTACCTTTTGCTAGCATTAACATGCTGCCGCCATGGGATTGGAAGAGGTCAACGTATGGATCCATACGGTTTCCGGTGGTTGGACCTAAAGAACCTGACACCATGTCCTCAGGTTTTTTCGCAGGGCCTGCGTAATAGACCATATGATCTTTAAAATATTGTGGTAGCTCTTCACCATTATCTAAGCGCTCTTTGAGCTTGGTATGGGCGATATCGCGAGCGATGATCAGTGGACCACTGAGGGATACACGGGTCGACACAGGGTGTTTACTCAACTCGGCCAAAATATCTTTCATTGGGCGGTTGAGGTCGATATGAACCACGGTTCCTTCTGTCTGATGACGCATCGATTCAGGGATATATTGCGCTGGATTATGCTCCATTTTCTCCAGCCACAAGCCGTCTTTAGTAATTTTTGCTTTGATATTGCGGTCAGCGGAGCAAGAAATGGCTAAACCGATCGGACAAGAAGCGCCATGGCGAGGCAAGCGAATGACACGCACATCGTGGGCAAAGTATTTACCGCCAAATTGCGCACCAAAGCCAAGATGGCGTGACGCTTCTAATAACTCATTTTCTAGCTCAATATCACGAAACGCACGACCATACTCATTACCTGTCGTTGGCAGGTTATCATAGTATTTTGCTGAAGCCAGTTTGGCTGTTTTCAGCGTGGTTTCTGCAGAAGTACCGCCGATAACGAATGCGATATGATAAGGTGGGCAAGCGGTTGTCCCTAAGTTTCTCATTTTCTCAATTAAGAAGTTTTTCAACTTAGCTGGGGTCAGCGTTGCCTTAGTTTCTTGATAAAGGGCGGATTTATTTGCAGAGCCGCCGCCTTTGTTAACAAACAAGAAATGGTATTCATCACCCGTGGTGGCAAAAATGTCAAATTGCGCTGGCAAATTCGTGCCTGTATTGACTTCGTTGAACATATCCAGCGGGGCATTTTGCGAAAAACGCAGGTTTTCGCGTTGGAAAACGTTATAAATACCTCGAGAGAGGTATTCTTCGTCATCACAGCCAGTCCAAACTTGTTGACCTTTTTTCCCGACTACGGCAACAGTTCCCGTATCCTGACAGTTTGGCAGAATACCTTTCGCAGAAATCTCGGCGTTACGCAGTAATTGCAGGGCGACATACTTGTCATTCTCGCTCGCTTCAGGATCGTGCAAGATAGCCGCTACTTGTTTTTGGTGGGCTGGTCTTAAAAAGAACTGGGATTCATAAATTGCATGTTCAGCAAGAAAGGTTAAAGCCTCCGGCTCAATTTTTAACATTTGCTTCCCAGCAAATTGCTCTACAGAAACATATTTATCAGAGACTTGGTAATATTCGGTTTTATCCTCAGATAACGGATAAGGTTCTTGGTAAAAAAACTCTTTATTAGCCATTTTGCTCACTCACATATCAATTTTAGCGGAAAATATAAAAAATAAATTATTTATAGGCTTTTTGTTCTAAATGCCGCTTGTTTTGTCAGGCGGGATAATCGTTTATAGGGATAATAGTCTGAATGCAATTAGAATAATTACCCATTATATTCAAAGGGATGTAAAAGAAAATATGACTTTGGTTAAACTTTTCCGAGAAACTCAAATTCAAATTCAAAGTATGAAGTTAATCACATAATTTAATTATGGGTATTAGATTTAACTATTTGTTATTCATGTTATATCTAGGGTGTTAATTTAGATTTTATGCATTCAATTTTTCCATAAATATCATGCTAGGTTAGCTGATTCATTAATCATTCATGGTTTATTAGCATTTAGAAAATAATAAATAAAATGAAGCACAAGGATTAAATAAAAAAGAGTGATTATTATTACTTAGATAAGTTATCTTAATCATCAATAAGATCGGTAATTAATATAACCATTTGAACACATTGTGTTTTTATGTTTTTATTATTTTAAGTCTTATAATGAAAAATGATAGTTAAGCGGAAAGCTATGAAAAATAGGGCAATGTCACTTATTTTCATCATAAATCGCTTTTATTTGTTTTAAATTCATAATGAAAGGCAAACAAAGTGTTGAAAATGGCTTTCAATTTTCATTAACAGTGTTTATTATGCAGCCCTTATAGTTTTATTAAAATGGCGCTACTGGTTTTGGGCTTTGCTGGGGATCTTCCTGGGGGCTTAACAGTCTTTAACGGTGGCGGTTCTATCTGCATTATTCCTAGGGATAGAGTGTATTATAAATGACTGAGACAACTTCTCTCACACCACTCGTCGAATTAAAATCTTTAAATAAAGGTTTTGATGGCAAACAAATTATTTCTGAGCTTGATCTCACCATCCGAAATGGCGAATTCTTAACCATTTTGGGACCTTCTGGTTGCGGTAAAACGACGGTTTTGCGTCTGATTGCTGGATTAGAAGATGTAGATGACGGTCAAATTATTCTTGATGGTCAGGATATTACTGATATTCCTGCGGAACAGCGTTTCGTGAATACTGTATTCCAAAGCTATGCATTATTTCCTCATATGACCGTATTTGAAAATGTCGCATTTGGCTTGCGTATGCAAAAAACGCCGAAAGCTGACATTCAAAAACGTGTGGAACAAGCCTTGCATATGGTGCAATTGGCTGATTTTGCAGAGCGTATGCCGAATCAACTTTCTGGTGGTCAACAGCAACGTGTGGCAATTGCCCGTGCAGTCGTGAATCGCCCGAAAGTACTGCTTTTGGATGAGTCCTTATCGGCGCTGGATTATAAACTGCGTAAACAGATGCAAAATGAACTGAAAGCCTTACAGCGCAAGCTCGGTATCACGTTTATTTTTGTGACCCATGACCAAGAAGAAGCACTCGCGATGTCTGACCGTATCATTGTGATGCGTGAAGGCAAAATTGAGCAGGATGGCACGCCTCGTGAAATTTACGAAGAGCCAAAAAACCTGTTTGTTGCTCAATTTATCGGTGAAATCAATATTTTTGATGCAAAAGTATTGCATCGTATTGATGAGCAAAGAATTCGTGCCAATGTTGAAGGGCATGAATGTGATATTTTTACCGATTTATCGGTCACCGAAGGTCAGCATTTAAACGTTTTACTGCGTCCCGAAGATTTACGTGTCGAAGAAGTTAACGATGCCGATAATCATCCTGGGCTGATTGGTTACGTACGAGAACGTAACTATAAGGGTATGACGTTAGACTCAGTGGTTGAGATGGAAGATGGCAAAATTATTATGGTCAGCGAGTTTTTCAACGAAGATGACCCTGATGTCGACCACTCGCTTAACCAAAAAGTTGCAGTGACTTGGGTTGAAAGCTGGGAGGTAGTTCTGGATGATCATTCGTAAGCATAAAATCTTGCAGAATGTGATTATCACCGGCGTTGTCGCTTGGCTGCTACTCTTTGTTTTTCTGCCAAATTTAATGATTATTGGTACCAGTTTCTTCACACGCAGTGATACGAATCTGGTGGATTTGGTCTTCACTTGGGACAACTATATCCGCTTGTCGGATCCGATGTATGCCCAAGTGATGCTACATTCATTAAATATGGCGTTAATCGCCACATTTTTCTGTCTTGTGATTGGCTATCCTTTTGCGTTTATTTTGGCAAGGTTGCCTAAACGCATCCAGCCGTTAATGCTGTTTCTGCTGATTGTGCCATTTTGGACTAACTCATTGATTCGAATCTATGGGTTAAAAGTCTTTTTAAGTACCAAGGGGTATTTGAATGACTTTTTACTGTGGGTTGGCATTATCGATAAGCCGCTGAAATTAATGTATACCCCAGAAGCGGTGGTATTGGGCTTAATCTATATCTTATTGCCATTTATGGTGATGCCGCTCTATTCCAGTATTGAAAAGCTGGATAAATCCTACTTAGAAGCGGCGCGAGACTTGGGCGCCAATAAATGCCAAACTTTTGTGAAGATTATTATTCCACTGACCATGCCGGGAATTATTGCGGGCTGCTTATTAGTGTTGCTGCCAGCAATGGGGCTGTTCTACGTGGCGGATTTAATGGGCGGGGCGAAAAACCTGCTGATTGGTAACGTCATTAAGAGCCAGTTCTTGAATATTCGCGATTGGCCGTTTGGGGCGGCAACCAGTATTTTCCTCACGGTGATGATGGGGCTGCTACTGTATGTGTACTACCGAGCTGCTAAGCTTTTGAATAAAAAGGCGTATGAAGAATGATCGGACGTATTTTGCGTGGTGGCTTTATGACCACCATCTACGCGTATCTTTATATTCCAATCATT
This sequence comes from Providencia alcalifaciens DSM 30120, assembly GCF_000173415.1. Classification (GTDB taxonomy): domain Bacteria; phylum Pseudomonadota; class Gammaproteobacteria; order Enterobacterales; family Enterobacteriaceae; genus Providencia; species Providencia alcalifaciens. The sequence continues at coordinate 79,191 of NZ_ABXW01000042.1, forward strand.
ATTCTGATTGTGAACTCATTCAATGAATCGCGTTTTGGGATCCAGTGGCAAGGCTTTTCGACTAAGTGGTATGAGTTACTGAGCAATAATGACAGCTTGCTTGAGGCGGCTGGGCATTCATTAACAATGGCGGTACTTTCAGCGACATTTGCGACAATTATCGGCACATTAACCGCTGTGGCACTCTTTCGTTATCGTTTTAGAGGCAAGCCTTTTGTCGGCGGAATGCTGTTTGTGGTCATGATGTCTCCTGATATTGTGATGGCAATTTCGTTGCTGGTGCTGTTTATGATCCTTGGGGTTTCATTAGGTTTTTGGTCACTGCTATTTTCACATATTACTTTCTGCCTGCCTTTTGTGGTGGTGACGGTGTACGCCAGATTGAAAGATTTTGACGTGAAAATGTTAGAAGCCGCCCGAGATCTTGGCGCTGGGGAATTTACGATTTTACGTAAAATCATCCTGCCATTAGCATTACCCGCCATTGTTGCTGGGTGGTTACTGAGCTTCACTTTATCGATGGATGACGTGGTGGTCTCTTCTTTTGTGACGGGTCCAAGTTATGAAATCTTACCGTTAAAAATTTACTCGATGGTTAAAGTGGGGGTCTCCCCTGAAGTGAATGCATTAGCAACGGTCTTGTTATTAATGTCGTTGATTTTGGTGTGCCTCAGCCAGTGGGTGATGCGCGACAAACACGGTAAAAATGCGGTGGCTAAGCCATCAAAACGTTAAGTTGTACTTGGTGGGTGCTGTCAGCACCCAATCTTTCCATGCCATCAGGCGAGAGGGTAGGCTTTAGCGAAGCCTATTAAGATAGATAAAAAGCACTTTGTTGAGGGAAAATCAGTGATGAAAAAATGGTCCTATCTGCTAGCCGCAGGTTTAATGGCTGCAAGCATTGGCACGGCAACAGCCGCTGACGATAACAAAAACGTACTGTATTTCTATAACTGGACAGAATATGTTCCCCCCGGTTTATTAGAGCAATTTACTAAAGAAACTGGCATCAAGGTGATTTACTCCACCTATGAATCAAATGAAAGCATGTACACTAAATTGAAAACCTACAAAGAAGGGGCTTACGATTTAGTGGTGCCATCGACTTATTTTATCGACAAAATGAGTAAAGAAGGCATGTTACAAAAGATTGATAAGTCACAACTGCCTAACTTTAAAAACCTCGATCCAAACCTTATCCACAAAGAGTTCGACCCAAATAACGATTACTCAGTACCTTATATTTGGGGGGCAACGGGTATCGGGATTAATGGTGATGCGGTTGATCCGAAATCTGTTACCTCTTGGGCGGATTTTTGGAAGCCGGAATATAAAAATAGCTTGTTGATGATGGATGATGCTCGTGAAGTGTTCCAAGTCGCGCTGACAAAATTAGGCTATTCCGGTAATACCACTGATCCAAAACAGATCGAAGAAGCGTATAACGAGCTGCAAAAATTGCGACCAAACATTCTGGCGTTTAACTCAGACAACCCTGCGACTCCGTACATTGAAGGGGAAGTGGATGTGGGTATGCTGTGGAACGGCTCCGCATTTGTCGCGAGACAAGCAGGGTTACCGATTGAAGTTGTGTGGCCAAAAGAGGGGGGTATTTTCTGGATGGACAGCCTAGCGATTCCGGCGAATGCTAAAAACGTAGAAGGGGCTCATAAGCTTATCGACTTCTTATTACGCCCAGAAATTGCGGCACAAGTAGCGGAGTCTATTGGTTATCCGACGCCAAACTTAGAAGCGAAAAAATTACTGCCTACGGAAATCGCCAATGACCCATCTCTGTACCCATCGGAAGAGGTATTGAAAAAAGGGGAATGGCAAAGCGATGTGGGGAATACCAATATTCTGTATGAAGAGTATTTCCAAAAGCTGAAAGCAGGGCGCTAATTTCGGTTCTGTTTGGAAATGGTCAGAGGCATCACCTTGGTGATGCCTTTTTCATACATAAAATCAGTGATTAACGCGCACTATTATGGATAACAAATTTGGCAAAATTATCTGCCCAAGGTTGTAAGAAGTCCTTACTTTTTGGTGAAATATTATCGTGGTCATCAACCATGCCGTCATACCATTTTAAATAACACTCAGGTTGATTCATGGTAGGCATATTTAAAAATGCGAGGCTATTACGTAAATGCTGCTGGGCGATTGCCGTACTAATATTACCAATAGAAACGCCTAATACTCCCGCAGGAATGCCATCCCATGAGTTATCACCCCAAGGTCTTGAACCTTGGTCAATCGCATTTTTTAATACACCAGGCATTGAACGGTTATACTCAGGTGTGGCGAAAATAATACCGTCAGACGCTTTTATTTGGCTCTTAAAATTAGCCACTACCGCAGGAACATTTTGGTCGGCTTCTTGGTTATAGAGAGGTAAATCGGCAATGTTGATAAATTTAAAGGTGAAATTAGATGGGAATAATTTAGTGATGGCTTTAGCGACTTTTAGATTGTAAGAGTCAGCACGTAAACTACCGACAACCACACCGATATTATACTGATTGGACATAATCAAAACCTCTTCTTATGTTGTGAAAATACAATGAATTCGCATATTTTCTTTGGAATAGGAATGTCTTTAATAATTTAGCATAATAAAATTCACTAAAGCTAAATTAAGTTAAATTTAATTTTGCCAATGATAAACCGTCGATAATTCATTGCAGTATTTGTTTATATTTTAAAATTAACTTTATGTTTTTTAACTATTAAACAGAAATACTGTGAAGTTAATTACACTATTCATATTTAATTCCTCTCAATATTCTCTTCATTGATACGAGTCAAAATAGAACATACCGACCAGTCGGTATTATTCATCCCCATGAACACACTCGCGCATCCAAGAAAAAAAGATCCAATCAAACGACAAGAAGAGCTGCTAAACGCAGCTAGGGTAATCGCTGGTCGAGAAGGTATTGCGGCGCTTTCACTCAATGCGGTGGCCAGAGAAGCCGGTGTGAGCAAAGGGGGGCTAATGCATCATTTCCCCAGTAAACAAGAATTGATTCATGCTTTGTTTATCCAGCTATTAGACATTATGGATGTGCGTATTGCCGCCATTATGGCGAATGATTCTGATCCTTATGGGCGATTTTCTCGCGCCTATTTGCACTATGTTGGCGAGCTAAAAGACTCCGATGAAAGTTTTCAGCTCGCACTTTTATCATTGGCGATGCCGACAGAACCTGTTTTGCGGAAATGCTGGCGTGATTGGATGCTAGGGCATTTAGCCCAAGGTGATGCGTTTGATAATGGCTATTTGGGGGCTTTAGTGCGCTATGCCGCCGATGGATTGTGGCTATCCGCGTTAACGGAAGGTCCTACATTATCACGTCAAGAGCGTGATGCAATCATTCAACGGTTAACCCAAATTTCATTTGAAGAGACGCATTAGTTTTCCAAGGGAAAGTACGTCTAAAAATAGAATGAGGCGATAATGAAATATAAGATCAATGCCTTCATTATTTATGATGCCGTTGATGGCACTTTATCTTTAAAAAAAGATGAGGTGGATACTCAGTTATCCATCACTGCAAATGCCCTGTTATTCTATATGATCCAAAAAAAAGGCGTCGTTTCCCGTGATGAAGTGCTTAAAGCTATTTGGGATGATAATGGACTAGTGTCTTCAAATAGTAATTTAAACCAATACATTAGCTTGCTTAGAAAAACGTTTCGACAATACGGCATTGAAAATATCATTGTCACCGTCGCGCGTGGGCGATTAGAGTTTAACTCTGAGGTTTTGTTGGAAGTACTTGATGAAGAAACGCTCAATACGACCCACTTGTTAAATAGCTTAAGTCAAATACAAAAAGCGGAAGTGATGCTGGCTCCTTCCTCAGAAACTAAACCTACCGAATCGCCTTCAGATCCATTACCTCATGCAATATCAAAACAAAAACGGGAAATTTGTTGGTATTTAGCCAGTGCCGCTTTTTTGTGTTGCGCCATTTTGTTGGCGACGATGAGCTATTTTTCATCTCAGCCTTCTGCGCCCATGATTTTGCCAACATTAGAACACGCCAGCTGTGATGTGTTATCGAATGAGAAAATGATCAACGGTGTTGTTGCAGATAACTATGTTCAAAACTTTGATAAAGTTAGAAAAAATTTAAACCTCGTATGTAATGATAAAGAGCGTTTTGTCTTCTTCTACGGGGACAAATTACAAAAAAATGGGTTGGGTAGGGTCTTTCTTGCCCACTGTGCGGCGAATGAATCTAATCCATTTAGTTATTGTGATAATTATTTTTATTATTCTTGGAAGCCATAATGAAAATATCCGGAAAATTATTATGTGTCTTGAGTGCGCTGATTTTTACAGGTGTGGTGATTTATACCCAATCGGTTGTGCTATCCAATAAAAATTCCGGTGAAATGGCATGTTCAACGAAAGGCATTATGCGCTTTGAAAATATGAAGGATGAAAACGTTAACGGGAATATTCACTTTAATTTTGGTGCAAATGGCGAAGGCTCAATTGTTGTTGAGGGCTATACGACGTCCAGTGCAGGATGGCTTTATTTACAACGATATGTGAAATTTAAATACACCAGCAAACGCATTTCGCCGACTGAGCGGCACTATAATATTAGCCACTGGGAAGCCAGTGCCTCCTCGATTGATGAATCCCCCGATGTGATTTTCGATTATTTTATGCGAGAAATGTCTGATAGCCATGATGGCTTATTTATTAATGCCCAAAAACTCAATGATAAAGCACTACTTTTGAGTTCGATTAATTCCCCCCTGTTTATCTGCACGCCTAAGTTAGGTAGCAAGTTTAATTGATAACCTACGTAGCTAGGGTGCTTATCTACACATTTCCCCTCATCGGTTTACCACACCATTTTCTCTAACAAGCTGCGACAGTTTTTACTGCACGAATAACAACGTTACTGCATGACATGGAGTGTTAACATCCAGCCACACGTTGTGGAATACAGTGATTCTCCCGTTCATCTTCTGTTCTTAGCCCCTATTTACCATTGACCTCTGGTCCCCGCGTGAGGCAAACCACACTTATTATTGACCAAATTACCTTCTAGCATCAGCTCAATCATATCTTGTTAACAATCTCCTCAATAAACCCACCAAGTGTATTTATCGCTTTTTTTCTTACCGGACGGAAACGTGAATTTTCTCATTTTTCAGCATAGATGTGTGAATTTTTAAGCTAACAATTATAAATTGTGGTTTTTTATTCTAATTATCTTCATATCATGGATTTATATTTTGTTTTATTTTTTGGGGATTATAGTGATTTTGAAGCCAAAAGCTGCGTTCAATTAATCACCACGCAGACTCAATTGGCATAAATGTTTACTCACAGTTAAGAGGCATCAGCATTTTGGGGAATGGCTCTTAGGCGCTGGGAGTAAAGAAAAACGTAACGGCTTCCTTGGAGGAAACAACAATGGGTGATGCATTAGGACTTATTGAAACAAAAGGTTTGGTGGCTTGTATCGAAGCAGCTGATGCGATGTGCAAAGCCGCTAACGTCGAGCTTATCGGCTATGAAAACGTGGGTTCTGGTCTCGTGACTGCCATGGTGAAAGGTGATGTTGGCGCAGTAAAAGCGGCAGTCGATTCAGGTGTTGAATCAGCACAGCGTGTTGGTGAAGTGGTGACGTCGTTAGTCATCGCCCGTCCACATAACGATATCAACAAAATTGTGATTAAGCATAAAGCATAGCGTTTTCGGGGGAAATCATGGGTGATGCATTAGGTCTTATTGAAACACAAGGATTAGTTGCTTGTATTGAAGCCGCTGATGCGATGTGCAAAGCCGCAAATGTGGTGTTGATTGGCTATGAAAATGTGGGCTCTGGGTTAGTCACCGCCATGGTGAAAGGGGATGTTGGTGCGGTGAAAGCAGCCGTTGATTCTGGCGTTGAATCTGCATCTCGTATTGGCACGGTAGTGACCTCTTTGGTTATTGCCCGTCCACATAGCGACATCCAGAAAATTGTCTCTCAGTATAAAGTCGCAGAATAAATAGGAAATTTACTTATGAAAGAAGCTCTTGGCTTAATTGAAACCAAAGGTTTAGTGGCATGTATTGAAGCTGCTGATGCCATGTGTAAAGCCGCCAATGTTGAATTAATCGGCTATGAAAATGTGGGTTCAGGGCTTGTGACTGCCATGGTCAAAGGCGATGTGGGCGCAGTTAACGCAGCGGTTGAGTCTGGTGTAGAAGCGGCGAAACGTGTCGGTACAGTGGTTACGTCTCGAGTGATCGCAAGACCACATAATGATATCGGCAAAATCGCGCAGCAACACAAAGCTTAATCATTAGAAGCATTAGAAAAAACAACAAATTAGTAAGTTTAATCTTTTGACTCCGGTACGGGGGAAGACATGGTTGCATTAGATAAAGATCTGCAATCCAGACAACTGGCAAGAGAGCTAGTTAGAAACGCGAAACAAGCGCAAAAAACCTTTGCAACTTTTTCGCAGGAGAAAATTGACAGTATTGTTAAACACATTGCAACAGAATCTGCGCGCCATGCAGAAGAGTTAGCAAAAATGGCGAACGAAGAAACAGGCTTTGGGAAGTGGCAAGATAAAGTCCTGAAAAACACGTTTGCATCAGTTCGTGTGTATGAACATATTAAAGATCTGAAAACAGTTGGCATCATTAATGATGACAAAATCAATAAAGTGATGGATGTGGGGGTTCCGTTAGGGGTGATCACGGCACTGGTTCCTTCGACCAACCCAACGTCAACCATTATCTATAAAACATTGATTGCCTTGAAAGCGGGTAATGCCATCGTCTTCTCCCCTCATCCTAACGCGAAAGCGTGTAGCTTCAGAACTCTGGACATTGTTAAAAAAGCCGCTCTGGAAGCTGGCGCGCCAGCGGGCATCGTAGATGGTGTCACCATGCTGACATTGGAAGCGACAAAAGAATTAATGCACAGCAAAGACGTTTCGTTAATTCTGGCAACGGGTGGTGAAGGCATGGTACGTGCTGCTTATGCATCGGGCACACCCACAATCAGTGGCGGTCCGGGTAACGGTCCTGCTTTCATTGAACGCAGTGCTGATATCAAAAAAGCCGTCAGTGACATTATTACCAGTAAAACCTTTGATAACGGTGTGATTTGCGCATCTGAGCAATCCATCATTGTTGAACGTTGCATTTACAACGATGTTCACCGCGAGTTATTAGCTCAAGGTGCTTACTTCATGAATGAAGATGAAGCAAAACGGATGGCTTCAATGCTGCTCAGAGCGAATGGCACCATTAACCCTGATGTCGTGGGGAAAGATGCGATTACGCTGAGTCAACGTGCAGGTTTTAGTGTTCCAGCTAATACGAGAGTATTAATTGCATTACAAGATACTGTCTCACCGAAAAATCCGTATTCACGCGAAAAACTGTGCCCAATCTTAGGGATGTACGTTGAAGAAGATTGGCGCTCTGCATGCCACCGCGTTGTCGATTTGCTGACAAATGAAGGCTTGGGGCACACGCTGGTGATCCACACGCAAAATGAAGATGTTATTCGTCAGTTTTCCCTCGAAAAACCCGTAAACCGTATTTTGATTAATACCCCAGCGGCATTAGGTGGCATTGGGGCAACCACCAATATTACGCCAGCGCTGACATTAGGATGTGGGGCGATTGGAGGGGGTTCAAGTTCTGACAACGTCGGTCCAATGAATTTACTCAACATTCGTAAAGTCGGTTATGGCGTCCGTTCTATTGATGATTTGAGACAACCAGCACCGGTGAACACGCCTGCGTATTCAACATCGCCAGTAACTCATGGATGTCAGTCGTCGGTCAGTATTCTGGACGATGATCGTTTCCGTCAGTCGCAACCAGCAAAAGTTCAAGGTCATTCAAGCGCTACGGATAACCGGTTTTCTAACACGGTGAGTCATGCAGATGTCGCTGAAGCGGTTGCGACTCATGGCGATATCACGGAAGAGAATGTTGAGCAGATTATTAAGGCCGTTCTCGGACGCCTAAATAAGTAATTCATTGAGATAAGGCGGGTAAATCATGATTTTGGCAAAGGTAATTGGACATGTTGTCGCAACGCAGAAATGCCAAGAGCTAAGTGGTAGTAACTTACTGATGATCACGGCACTTGGCGATGATCTGAATCCGTTGAAGGATAAAACGTTTGTTGCGGTGGACAGTGTTGGCGCAGGGATTAATGACCTTGTTTTGGCGGAAGAGTATTTCGCTTTGAACAAAGACAAATACAAAGCCATGTCCGTGGTTGCCATTGTTGAAAAAGTGTATCGAGACGGCAGGGAGTAAATAACGCATGAACCAGTTTTTCATTAAGCCAAGAGTGCAATTCGGTGCAAATGCTTTGGATTATTTATCTCAAGTTAATGCCCAGCACGCGTTTATCGTGACCGATAAAGCGATGGTGAAATTCGGGTTAGCCGATGAAGTGATTCGTCGATTAACCCAGCAAGGTATCTCATTTTCTTTGTACGATGATGTGGTGCCAGATCCAGAAATTTCATCCATCGTGAAGGGTATGAAAATCATGGATAGCCAATACCCAGATTTAGTGATTGCACTGGGTGGTGGCTCGGTTATTGATGCTGCGAAAGCGGTTATTTACTCCTTATGGCATACCCGCCAAGACAGTCATAGAACCAAACCTCATTTTGTGGCAATCCCCACAACCAGTGGAACGGGTTCTGAAGTCACGGCTTTTTCGGTGATTAAGTCTCACTCAGAAAAACTGGTATTGGTTGATGAGTTTATGTTGCCAGATGTGGCAATTTTAGACCCTGTATTAGTGAAATCTGTTCCTGCCACTATCACCGCAGATACGGGAATGGATGTGTTATGTCATGCCATAGAAGCGTATGTGTCACGCAGTGCTTCTGATTTTTCAGATGCACTTGCAGAAAAAGCCGTTCAGTTAGTTTTTGCCCATCTCATTGATTGCTATCGCGACGGCAGCAACTTAGTGGCTCGTGAAAAAATGCATAACGCATCGTGTATTGCGGGAATGGCATTTACCAATGCATCTCTTGGGATCACCCACAGCTTAGCGCATGCACTAGGTGGTGTGTTTCATATTCCTCATGGTCGTGCCAACGCAATATTGATGGCGCAAGTGGTGGCATTTAACGCAGGACTGGAAGGCTGTTGTGAAACGACTGCGGCTAAGCGTTATGCCGAATTAGCGCAAAAACTTAATTTACCAGCATCGAACGTACGTGAAGGCGTTGAGAGCTTAATCATGGCAATCAACGTACTGAAAGATGAAATGAATATGCCGAAAGGCATCCACGCGACAGGCGTCAATGAAACTGATTTTAATGCCCGTTTAGGGGAAATGGTTGGACAAGCATTGCGCGATAGTTGCACTCCGACTAATCCACGGGACGTAAATGAAAAGCAGATAGAAGCACTGTACAGACAGTCTTTTTAATAGTTAACGCTTTTTATGTGATGAATAACGAACGAGAAAGAACATCAGGAGAGGCTAACATGGCCAAATATGCTTTGACCCCACGAGTAAAAACACTGGCTGAACGTTTAAGTGCTCGTAATTGCTCAATCATTACCGAACGTGCCAACATTCTTGAAACCGTGAGAAACCAACTGACGGGTGCACCACAAGCGATTAAACCCGCTCAACAGTTTTATGAATTTATTCGTCATTTCCCTGCGTTTATCGCACAAGATGAATTGATCATTGGTAGCCAGTCTTCAACGCCGCGTGGTGCTATTTTTCATACGGAAGACGAAGTGCACAGCCAGAGTATTTATGAGTTTTTAGCCGGTGATAGTGCCATTGCCGCTCCCGATTATTTAGTTGTGTTAAATGTGGGATTCGCCGAAATTAAAAACCAGCTGGAAAATCGCGTCAGAAATATTGGTAGTGCGGTCAGTCGTAACAGTATTGATGAGGCAAATAATTGCCGTGCGGCGATTTATGCCTGTGATGCTGCTATCCATTTTGCCCAATCTTTAGCGTTAAGAGCTGAAAATCTCGCGTCAACAGAGGCGAATTCATATCGTCGTGCTGAGCTGCAAGAGAGTGCAGAAGTATTACGCCAAGTACCCGCAAAACCCGCGCAAACCTTTAAAGAAGCTTGCCAAGCATTCTACTTATTACAACTGATTTTGCATTTAGAAAATGGCAGCTATGCCGTCAATCCAATGGGTTTCGACAAAGCGGTTTATCCATTCTACCAACGCGACATTGAGCAAGGCCGCTTAACGCCACAACAGGCTTATGAGATTGTTGAAAGTCTATGGTTGAAACTGGCTGAATTGTCGGAAGTCCGTGCAACTCGCGCGATGGATGGTTATCCGATGTTTGATGCGCTTAAAGGCGGTATCTATCTTAATGATCCGCAAGTTTGCATCAACGAACTTTCCGCGATGATGCTTTCGGCTCATGAAAATATCAGCGCAATTAATGCTGGATTAAAAGTCCGTTTATATTGCGGTCAAGCAAGTACGCAGCCTCAATATTCTGCGGCTTCAGCGAGTTATGTCGCACCAACGGCTCAACAAGATAATGAATTCAAAGTGATGGAAGGGTTAACGCCGCGCTTACAGCGTTTGCGTAACCGTTATCTAGAAGCGCGTCCAAGCGTGTCTATCTATCGCGCATTAGCCTTTACGGAAGTGGTAAAGAATAATCCAGGTTTACCGCCGATTTTGTTGCGTGCAAAAGCGTTCCGTCGTGCGTGTGAAACCGCACCTATCTTGATTCAACCTGAAGAGCTGATTGTCGGTCACCCATGCGGTAAAGCACGCGCTGGGGCATTTTCTCCTGATATCGCATGGCGCTGGGTGGTAGACGAACTCGATACAATGAGCACTCGCCCACAAGATCCATTTGTGATCTCTGAAGAAGATAAAAAAGTGATTCGTGAAGAAATCGCGCCATTTTGGGAAGGTCGTTCTCTGGATGAAATTTGTGAAGCGCAATACCGTGAAGCGGGGGTTTGGGAATTCAGCGGCGAAACCTTTGTGAGTGACTTGTCCTATCACCAAATCAATGGCGGCGGCGATACTTGCCCAGGTTATGACGTATTACTTTTCACTAAAGGCATGAATGGCATTAAAGCGGATGCTCAGGCAAGACTGGCTGAGTTAAGCATGCAAAATCCAGAGGACATCGACCGCATTTATTTCTATAAAGCCTCGATTGAAACCTGTGAGGGGGTGGTGGCTTATGCGCATCGTATCGCTGAACATGCTCGTGAACTGGCTTCTCAAGAGACAGATCAGAAACGTCGTGAAGAGTTACTGACAATTGCTCAAGTGAACGAAAATGTCCCAGCGAACCCACCAAAAACATTGCAAGAAGCGCTGCAAAGTATTTGGACTGTGGAATCCTTGTTTGAAATTGAAGAAAACCAAACTGGATTGTCATTAGGTCGTTTAGACCAATACTGTTTCCCAATGTATGAAAGCGATATTCAATCGGGTCGTTTAACTCAAGACCAAGCACTGGAAATGATGCAGGCGTTTATCATCAAATGTGCGGAATTAATGTGGATGTCCAGTGAGCTGGGTGCTAAATATTTCGCTGGATATCAGCCGTTTATCAATTTAACTGTGGGTGGTCAAAAACGCTCGGGTGGTGATGCATGTAACGATTTAACGTACTTAATTATGGATGCAGTCCGTTTCGTTAAAGTTTATCAGCCATCATTAGCATGCCGTATTCACAACCAATCTCCGCAAAAATATATGGAAAAAATCGTAGATGTGGTGAAAGCCGGTATGGGCTTCCCTGCCTGCCACTTTGACGATTCCCATATCAAAATGATGCTACGTAAAGGCTTTGATTTCGAAGATGCGCGCGACTATTGCTTAATGGGTTGCGTGGAACCACAAAAATCAGGTCGAATTTATCAGTGGACATCAACGGGTTACACACAATGGCCTATTGCGATTGAATTTGTTCTGAATCGTGGTCGGATGGTGCTGTTTGATAGCCACCAAGGCTTAGATACCGGAGATCTGCGTAACCTGAAAACCTTTGAAGATTTCGATAACGCGGTGAAAGCGCAAATTGCCCATATTGTTCGCCTATCTGCGATTGGTACGGTCATCAGTCAGCGTGTTCACCGTGATGTCGCGCCAAAGCCATTGATGTCTTTGCTGGTGGAAGGCTGTATGGAGAAAGGGAAAGATGTTGCGGCGGGTGGTGCAATGATTAACCACGGTCCAGGGCTGATTTTCTCTGGTCTAGCAACTTACGTTGACTCAATGGCGGCTATTCGCAAAGTGGTTTATGAAGAGGGTCGCTATACCTTAGAGCAAGTGCGCGATGGCCTGCTTGCCAACTTTGAAGGTTATGAAGAGTTACGTCGTGATTGCCTGAATGCACCTAAGTTCGGTAATGATGACAACTATGTTGACCAATATGCTTTAGACATTACTGAATGGACTGAACGTGAGTGTCGTAAATACGACATGCTGTATTCCACATTGAGTCACGGAACATTGTCCATTTCTAACAATACACCGATTGGTGAGTTAACCGCAGCGACGGCAAATGGTCGTTTAGCATGGATGCCTCTGTCAGATGGTATTAGCCCAACCCAAGGTGCTGATAAACAAGGACCAACGGCGATTATTAAGTCCATCAGTAAAATGAACGTGGAAACGATGAATATCGGGATGGTGCATAACTTTAAGTTCTTAAAAGGCTTATTGGATACGCCAGAAGGCCGCAATGGATTAATCACCTTGTTAAGAACGGCATCCATTTTGGGTAACGGTCAAATGCAGTTCAGCTACGTTGATAACGAAATGCTGAAAAAAGCACAGCAAGAACCTGAGAAATATCGTGACTTAATCGTTCGTGTTGCTGGTTACAGTGCTTACTTCGTTGAATTGTGTAAAGAGGTTCAGGACGAAATCATTAGCCGTACCGTGATTGAGAAGTTCTAAACCCAATCTGGGTGGGGATAGATAGCTATTCCCTACCCATCATAATAAAAACAATAAGTTTGAAACTGTTTTGGAGATGCAATGATGAACACAGCGGCAGAAATCAGAGGGCGGATATTTAATATCCAGAAATACTCAATTTATGACGGTGATGGCATTCGTACCCTTATTTTTCTCAAAGGATGCAATATTCGTTGCCCTTGGTGCGCTAACCCTGAAGGGCTCAGTAGCCAATTTCAAGTGATGTTTTCCCACGACAAATGTGTGGGATGTGGGAAATGCGTGGATGTCTGCCCGACAGGTATCCATTACATGACAACCAATGAACAAGGGGAAGCTATCCATCGCGTGAATCGCAGTATTGACTGCATTGGCTGCCGTAAATGTGAGGAAGTGTGCATTTCTGATGCATTAGACATTATGGGAAAAGATGTCACGGTTTCTGAAATGATGGACATCATTATGCAGGATTACGATTTTTATATTTCCTCTGGCGGTGGTGTCACGATTGGTGGCGGTGAAATGAGTTTACAGACTGACTTTGCTGTGGAACTTCTGCGTGAATGTAAAAAGATGATGATCAATACAGCCGTTGAAACTCAAGGAACAACGTCACTCGCCAATTATGAAAGGTTAGCCGAAGTTGTCGACCTATTCTTGTTCGATGTGAAGCATATCGATACCGTTGAGCATAAAAACTTGTTTGGTATTGGTAATGAAAATGTGCGCCGTAATCTCGAAAGATTAATGGAGTTGGGGGCAAATGTGGTGATGCGTATGCCTTTAGTTCGCGGATACAACGACTCTTTTGATGCCATAACTGGCGCAATTGAGTACGCCATGGAATTGTCGAAACGCGGTAATTTAAATCGAATTGATATCTTACCTTATCACCAGCTTGGTCGTGGGAAATACGACAAGCTCGATATGATTTATCCCATCAAGAAAGATCCAACCTACAGCGTTGAAGAGTTAGATCAATTAGAGGCTTTCTTTAAAACATTCGATTTTGATATTCGACTGGTTCGTCACTAAGTAGGAGAGAAAGATGAAAAGTTTAGGTGTCATTGAGACTTACGGACTGACATCGGCAATACAAGCTGCCGATGCGGCATGTAAAGCGGCAAGTGTTGAGATTGTTGGTTATCGTAAAATTGGTTCTGGCTTAGTTTCTGTCTGTTTTCAGGGGGAAATTAGTGCAGTAAGAACAGCGGTTGATCATGGTGCATCGGTTGTCAGCCATCAAAATTTATTAAAAGGTACGCTAGTGATTGCTCGCCCTGAGGAGAGTGTGATCACTCAACTGTTATCTGCCAAGAATACCGCGAGTGAAATTGAGCAATGTCGTGAAGCGTCAGTGCGTGAGTCTTCTGTAGAAACGCTAGAAAATCATGTTGTTGTAGAGCCAAAAGCGGAAGTTCGTAAAGGGAAGAAATCATGATAAACCAGCAGCTAATGGGGAAAATTCTGTCTCGCTTAGCCGTGCCAAACTCTGCTGCAATAATGGAGAGTCCTATCGCTATTCCGGTGGGCGTTTCTAACCGTCATGTTCATCTTTCGCAAGAGGACGTCACCGTTCTTTTTGGTGAAGGTTATCAACTCACGCCATTTAAAGATTTGAAACAACCGGGACAATTTGCGGCAAAAGAGTGTGTGATGGTGGTTGGACCTAAAGGGTCGATCAGTAAAGTGCGAGTATTAGGACCAACAAGACCCAAAACTCAGCTTGAGGTCTCGAAAGCCGATTGTTTTGCGCTTGGCATTAAAGCACCAGTGCGTGAGTCTGGGGATCTAAATGAGTCAGGAAATGCGCTGTTAATTGGTCCGGCTGGGTACGTTAATCTCTCGGAACAGGTGATTTGTGCCCAACGCCATATTCACATGAACCTGATGGATGCTCGCGCGCTCAATGTCGTTAATGGACAGCGGGTATGTGTGCGGACTGAGGGTGAGCGTAGCCTCGTATTTGATGAAGTTGTTATTCGAGTCGATGCACGATTTTCTCTGGAATTTCATATTGATACAGATGAAGCGAATGCAGCAGGGTTACGCAATAATGACAGTGTTTTTGTTGTCAGCTAAATACTTAGCGAACGGTGGCAAGATGAACGAAAAAATAATTGAGCAGATAGTGTCACAGGTACTGCAACAGCTGAAACAGCGAGTATTAGTGGTATTGTCCCCTAGCCAAGCTTATCAACAGGCGGTGTATCAACGTTTATTGTCGTTATCCTCGATGTCTTTTTCTTTCTATGCCACCAAGGAAATGTTAACGCAATCGACAGGAAACCAATCGACAGGGAACCAATGGAAAGAAATCGGACAACAATTTGATATTAATACCTTTAGTGTAGACAAGCTGGCTGAATTCCATTGTGTGTTTTTACCTTTTCTGGGAAGTAAGGTCGTTAGTGAAGTTGTGAATGGATTATCCGTTAGCGAAGAAAGTGAAATTATCTTACATGCACTCTCTCAAAATATTCCTATTTTGGCGCTGAAATATCATTGTTGTCCTGATAGTGATTTAAACCAGATATTAGGTTTGAATAAAAATGAACAGTATAACGACCTAATTAAAGAGAATATAAATAAGGCTATCTCATTAGGTATTCAATTCGATACATTTAATAATATTGAAAATAAAATACTCATTAGAAATGATGAGGCATCGAGTGAAAATAAAGTTAATCAGAATCGCTATATTACTTTGAACGAAGTAATGAATGACCCAAAGGAATACTCTCTAAATAAAAATAAATTAACAGATTCAGCAATAGATTATTTAAAGTCTCTAAAAAAATAGATTTCATTTCAATTTAATATTTTAAACGTCTATCTATGTAGGAGTATTATCTATGTCTTCTAAAGCAAAATCATGGCTTTGGATGCTGGCGGTGATTATTTCTGAAACCTCAGCAACATCCACATTGAAAATGTTCGATAATAGTGAAGGAACAACCAAATCATTATTATTAGGTCTGATAGTGATTCTGTATGTTATTTGTTATTACTCTCTTTCTCGCGCAGTGAAATATATTCCAGTTGGATTAGCATATGCCACTTGGTCAGGCACGGGCATTTTAATGGTTTCTACCTTAGGTATGCTTTTTTATGGGCAGCATCCCGATATGGCGGCAATTATCGGAATGGGGGTCATTGCGTCTGGCATCGTGATTATGAACTTGTTTTCTAAGATGGGGGCTGATGAGGCTGAACCAGCTGAAAATTCAGAAGCGTCACTGTCTTCAACTAACAACGTCGCTCATTAATAAGAAGAGAGGAATAGTATGTTTACTGGATTTTTATGGTTGGCATTATCGATTGGTTCGGAGATTACAGGAACATCGATGATCAAAAAAACCAACAGTTTTAGTAAATTAGGTCCATCTATTTTAGTGATTGTGGCTTACTGTTTGTGCTATTTTGCGTTAACTCGTGCAATGGGATATATCCCTGTGGGTGTTGCGTACTCTTTATGGTGTGGGTTTGGTATTGTTGGTGTAACGTTAGTTTCGATGATTTTATATAAGCAGAAACCCGATGTGCCTGCTGTCTTCGCGATGGGATTAATTATCTCTGGCGGTATTATTATGAACACCTTCTCAACGATGTAATCTTCGGTTTTATCTCTCGTATACCCATTGATTATTGCCTGTTTTTTCAGGTGATAATCAATGACGGTTTCACAACATAAAATGAATGTTTAACGCTAAGAGTCATTGTCTATCCTATGCTAATTTAACGTATGACTATCGTTTAATTTAGGAATGAGATATGCAAATTATTGAGTGGGATGACTTTACGAAAGTTGAAATGCGTATTGGCACCATTATTCGTGCGGAAGTGAACAGTAAAGCGAAGAAGCCCGCTTATGTCATGGATGTGGATTTAGGAGAATTAGGAATTAAACGCTCAAGCGCACAAATTACGGTGCATTACACTCCCGAAAGTTTAATTGGAAAACAGGTTTTATGTGTGTGTAATTTTGAAGTTAAACGTATTGCTGGCATAAAATCTGAAGTGTTAATTACGGGAGCACCAGATGAAACAGGGGCGATTGTATTAGCGGAATTTAATTTACCCGTGCCGAATGGTTCTCGTCTTGCTTAAGCCGTAAGGCTGCATTTTCTTGATTAAAACCGTTATACTCCTACTGTATGCCACCCAGTAGGAGCTCACCTTGTTATTACCTGAACTGCATTATCGCCAATATTCTCAAGAGGTTATTTCTCATCAACATGATGGGCAATGGCAGGTGGTATTTGCCGTATCTGGCGCGATGGAAATCAATATGCATCGCCAACACTGGCTATTGAATGCGGGTCAGGGGGTGGTGATCCCTCCGAGTGTGAGTCATGCCTTTAGTGGGCAAAAAGGTAATCAAAACTATGTATTGGAAATGCCAGCAACAGCACAGTGGGCATTAAGTGAGCGAATGACCCACTTCGCGCTCACGCCTGCTGCGATAGGGTTATTGAATTGGTTACAGCATTTTCCTCAAGCACCTGAACAGAACTTTGCCGTCGCACGTCTATTATTAGCCCAGTTAACGCCTGAAAATCGTTGGATTGATGAATTGACTCACTGGATTGAATTACGTTTGCATTTACCCATAAGCTGCGAGGATATTGCCTCTGCATTTTATATGTCTGTCAGTACATTACAGCGTAAAATGAAAGCAGAGACTGGGGGCACAGTCATGCAGTTTCTATTACAAAAACGGATGGAAGCTGCTGGAAGTTTATTATTAACTAATCAAACCATTGAGCACGTTGCCACTCTTGTCGGGTACGATTCCCATTCAGCGTTTAGCCACGCATTCCGTAAATTTTACGGTAAAACACCGTTGGAATATCGCCTAAAATCCCTGATATGATGTCTAAATTACGTCATTTAGACTCTACGTGCTGCGAAATTGTCGCGGAGTACTCTCCGTATAAAAAATCGGTGTTGATATTGGCTTGTTTGAGTTTCAACTCAAGTAATGCCAGCTGTTTGTTGATAGCCACATAATTAGGGTCATCGGCAGAGAGTTGCTGTAACATATGGCATAAATTGAGCGCTTCTTTTTTCTGCTGTAATTCAGCAGGTAGATATCCTGAATTTTTGAGAATACGATATCCCGCCCTTAATTCCTCAGGAACGAGGCTATCATCATCAAGCTGCAAAGGCTTACCCTCACCATTGAGATTGGATAATTCTCCCTTGTTTAAGGCGTCTTGAATATGGCGCTCGGCCCAAAGATCAATTACAGACATTATTGTTCGCTCTGTTGTCAATAAGCATGAATTATAACGTTGATTAGTGTGAATGAGAAACGCACATTAATCTGGCTAATGGTTTTTTTGTAGGGGGGAATGACACAGATTTTGAGGTATTGTAAAAATGTGCATTAGACAGATTAAATGAAATAAAACCGACTAAATTTGATACTTTGATAGTGTTAAATAATAAAAAATGGCACCTTAATATTATTAAAATGTTAACTTGACCACATTTTTTATATTTACTGATATTTAATTTTTATAAAATTTGATTATTACATAAATAAAATTTAACAAAATTAATGCTGTTATTTTATTATCCATCTAGTAATTATTAGTTTATGTATCAAATTGTATCAAATTTGTTGGTTTGAAATTGTGTATTTGTGATTAGGTGAGGCAAAAAATATTGTGTAATGTCCATTTCTCTTGTTTATAAGGAGAAAATATGGAGCAAAAAAAACAAGAGGGTAGCCGTTTTTTACGTACGGTTGAGTGGTTGGGTAATGCCTTGCCACACCCTGTCATTCTATTCATTATCTTAATTGGGATTTTATTAGTCTCTTCAGCAGTCGGTCAGTATTTTGGTATTAGTGTTCCTGATCCTCGCCCTGAAGGCGCGAAAGGTCGCGCTGAAGACGGAATCATTCACATTGTGAGTTTATTAGATGCTGAGGGTATTCGTAAAATTCTCTCCAATGTCGTGACCAACTTTACCGGATTTGCTCCATTAGGTACGGTATTAGTGGCATTGTTAGGTGTGGGGATTGCGGAACGTGCAGGTCTATTATCCGCTGCAATGCGTCTAATTGTGATTAAAGCGCCTCGCAAATTAACGACTGTTGCAATTGTGTTTGCTGGAATCATGTCGAATACTGCCGCAGAGTTGGGATATGTGGTGCTGATTCCTCTTGCCGCAATTATTTTCCATTCATTAGGTCGCCATCCACTTGCAGGGTTGGCAGCGGCATTCGCTGGCGTATCCGGTGGGTATTCCGCAAACTTATTGTTAGGAACAGTTGATCCGTTATTGTCTGGGATCACACAGCAAGCCGCACGAATTATAGACCCGACGTATATCGTCGGTGCAGAAGCGAACTGGTATTTTATGTTCGCCAGTACGTTCTTGATTACTATTTTGGGTTACTTCATCACCGAAAAAATTGTTGAGCCACAGTTAGGTCCCTATCAGGGCGGTGGTGTTGATGAAGATGAAGATAAGCTCAGAGCTTCAGCTGAAGTGACGCCGCTTGAGAAAAAAGCGCTGTTCTGGGCATCGGTGACTTTCTGGGGATTAGCGGCAGTATTAGCCTTAATGGTGGTGCCGGAAAGTGGAATTTTACGTAATCAAGAAACTGGGTTAGTGAGTAATTCACCTTTCTTAAAAGCGATTGTGGTATTTATCTTTATTTTCTTTGCGGTTCCAGGGATTGTTTACGGCTATATTGCAAAAACCATGCGCAGTGATAAAGATGTGGTTGATGCGATGGCAAGCGCAATGAGCACCTTGGGTCTCTATTTAGTCATCATTTTCTTTGCAGCACAGTTCGTTGCATTCTTTGGATGGACAAATATCGGGCAAGTTATTGCGGTCAAAGGCGCTAATTTCTTAAATAGCATTGACCTACACGGTGGAATATTATTTGTTGGCTTTATTCTGATTTGTGCCTTTATTAACCTTATGATTGGCTCGGCTTCCGCTCAATGGGCGGTGACTGCGCCGATATTTGTTCCGATGTTAATGTTGGCAGGCTATTCCCCTGAAACTATCCAAGCTGCATATCGTATTGGTGATTCCGTGACAAACATTATTACGCCAATGATGAGTTATTTTGGATTGATTATGGCAATCGTTGTTAAATATAAAAAAGATGCTGGAATTGGAACCTTAGTTTCAATGATGTTGCCATACTCCATTATTTTCTTTATTGGATGGTCACTGTTCTTTATTGTCTGGGTATTTATTTTAGGGCTGCCAGTAGGACCAGGTTCACCAATTTATTTCACACCGGGCAGTTAGTTACATTATTAAACGATTAGGTTGTAAGGGTAAATAGCTTTCTATTTACCCTTTTTTACTTCTATTGATATATGTATTTATAAGTAGACATAAAATGATAATCATTAGATGGCTTGTTTGATAGGGTATTATTGGTTTTTTGGTTCTATTGTATTAAATATTTGTTGTTATCTTATTATTACCCTAAAGTTAAATGAGGAATTAAATTTATTTGCATGGTTACGTCAAGAATAGACTTGTTCTCAAGTTTGTTTTTATTTATGTGTTGTTTTAAATAAAAATAAGGGTGATTAATATGTATAGAATGACAATTTCCGCAAAACTATTCCTCGTGTCTTTTTTTACTTTATTATTCATGTTTCCTATTTTTTGTTATTTTGTCGTTTTTCAATAATCAAAAACAAATGCTTTAAATTACATCGCGTGTTTATTGGTAATATAGCGAGAAAATAAAATACGTCGATTGTCATGTAAACGTCATTCGCAAGAGATATGACTGTCATCTGTCTGTCATGTGTTGGCGATATTTCTGTCATTTCTCGGTGATAAATTCTCTCTCGAACATAAGCTGCGTGAATTCGCACATTTCAGTGTAAATCTCAGCGAATAAATTTTAGTCATCATAAAAGAGAGAAATTGGCATGGCATCGATAAAACAGTCGGCTCTAGCACTGATGCTTGGTTTTGCGTTTAGTAGTCAGGGAATAGCAGCCACCACAATTCCATTTTGGCATTCAATGGAGGGGCAGCTTGGTGAAGAAGTGAATGACCTTGTCACTCGCTTTAATGAAACGCATCCTGATTACAAAGTGGTTCCTACCTATAAAGGGAATTATGAACAAAGCCTTGCTGCGGGAATAGCCGCATTTCGTTCCGGTAATGCCCCTGCTATTTTGCAAGTTTATGAAGTGGGCACGGCAACGATGATGTCATCTAAAGCCATTAAGCCAGTCTATGAAGTCTTTAAAGAGGCTGGCATTGCTTTCGATGAATCCCAGTTTGTTCCTACCGTCTCCGGTTACTACAGCGACGCAAAAACAGGTCACCTGTTATCTCAACCTTTCAATAGTTCTACGCCGGTTCTCTATTACAACAAAGAGGCTTTCAAAAAAGCAGGTTTGAATCCAGATGAGCCACCAAAAACATGGCAAGACCTTGCTCAATACACTGAAAAATTACGTGAGTCGGGAATGAAGTGTGGCTATGCGAGTGGCTGGCAGGGATGGATTCAAATCGAAAACTTTAGTGCATGGAATGGGTTACCTGTTGCAACGAAAAATAATGGGTTTGATGGTACGGATGCAGTTTTGGCATTTAATACACCAGATCACGTAAGGCACATTGAACTGCTACAAGACATGAATAAGAAAGGGACGTTCAGTTATTTAGGACGTAAAGATGAGCCAACCGAAAAATTCTATAACGGGGATTGTGCCATTATTACGGGGTCTTCCGGTTCTCTTGCCAATATCCGTAAACACGCCAAGTTTGATTTTGGTGTTGGTATGATGCCATACGACGCGCAAATTCCAACTGCGCCACAAAATGCCATTATTGGCGGTGCGAGTTTATGGGTGATGGAGGGCAAAGATCCCGCAACTTATAAAGGCGTTGCTGAATTTATGAAGTTCCTTGCTGAGCCTGAGAATGCCGCAAAATGGCACCAGAATACGGGGTATTTACCGATTACCACTGCGGCGTATGAATTAACCCAAAAGTCGGGTTTTTATGACAAAAATCCCGGTGCAGATATTGCCACGCGTCAAATGCTCAATAAGGCACCTCTCCCTTATACCAAAGGGTTACGCTTAGGGAACATGCCACAGATTCGTACCATTGTGGATGAAGAGTTGGAATCAGTATGGTCCGGTAAGAAAACCCCACAGCAAGCATTAGATGCTTCTGTTGAACGGGGTAACCAATTATTACGCCGCTTTGAAAAATCCACTCAGTAATGAGTCCTTTCGCCCCTCTGATGGCATGCAGAGGGGCGCTGCATCACATCTGATTTATTGGGTTGCTTATGTCATCATCTCGTCCCGTATTTCGCTCTCGCTGGTTGCCTTATGTCCTCGTGTTGCCGCAATTAATCATTACGGTCATTTTCTTTATTTTGCCCGCAGGGCAAGCCCTATGGTACTCCCTACAAAGTATTGATCCTTTTGGATTATCCAGTGAATTTGTAGGATTGGAAAATTTCACTCAACTCTTTAGCGATAGCTATTATGTCGACTCTTTTTATACCACGATGATTTTTAGCGCGTGGGTCGCGGGGTGTGGGTTAGTGGTTTCACTTTTTTTTGCTGCGTTAGTTGACTATGTGGTGAGAGGGAGTCGTTTTTACCAAACATTGATGCTGTTGCCTTATGCAGTAGCTCCCGCTGTGGCGGCGGTGTTATGGATGTTTCTCTTTAGCCCAGGAAGAGGATTAATCACCTATGGTTTGGAGGCGATTGGGTATGATTGGAACCATGCACAAAACAGTGGGCAAGCCATGTTTTTAGTGGTTCTAGCGTCAGTTTGGAAACAAATTAGTTATAACTTTTTGTTTTTCTTTGCTGCGTTGCAGTCGATTCCTAAATCTCTGATGGAAGCCGCTGCAATCGATGGTGCGGGTCCTATTCGACGCTTCTTTAAAATATCTTTACCACTGATTACCCCTGTCAGCTTCTTTTTACTGGTCGTGAATTTGGTGTATGCCTTTTTTGATACCTTTCCGGTGATTGACGCGGCAACGGGAGGGGGACCCGTACAAGCAACCACAACACTCATTTATAAAATTTATCGTGAAGGTTTTTCGGGACTCGATCTCTCTTCATCCGCAGCACAGTCAGTCATTTTGATGGGATTGGTGGTCATCTTAACGGTAGTTCAATTTCGTTTTATCGAACGTAAGGTGCGTTACCAATGATTGAAAAAAATCGAGGGTTGAGCCTATTTAGTCACTCAATGCTGATACTTGGAATTTTGGTGATTTTATTTCCACTGTATGTGGCGTTTGTTGCCGCGACGCTGGACGATAAAGCGGTTTTTGATACTCCGATAACGCTGATCCCTGGTACCCATTTATGGGAAAACCTGACCTATATCTGGAATAACGGCGTCGCAGCAAACAGTGCACCATTTTGGTTAATGCTGGTGAATAGCGCCATTATGGCGCTGGTAATTGCGATAGGAAAAATCACGATTTCGATGCTATCAGCGTTTGCGATTGTTTGGTTCCGTTTCCCATGCCGTAGTCTATTTTTTTGGATGATTTTCATTACGTTAATGTTGCCTGTAGAAGTCCGTATTTTTCCTACTGTAGAGGTCATTTCCAGCTTAAACATGGTGGATAGTTACTCTGGGTTAACCTTACCGTTGATGGCATCAGCCACTGCCACTTTTTTGTTTCGTCAATTTTTTATGACGTTGCCGGATGAGTTAATTGAAGCCGCACGTATTGATGGTGCCTCCCCAATGCGTTTTTTCCGCGACATTGTATTGCCATTGTCTAAAACAAACTTATCCGCACTATTTGTGATCACGTTTATCTACGGTTGGAATCAGTATTTGTGGCCGATTTTGATCGTCGCAGACCCGAGTTTAGGAACAGCAGTGGCTGGGATCAAAGGCATGATTGCTTCTGGAGAAGGGACAACACAATGGAACCAAGTGATGGCTGCAATGTTGCTGACACTCATTCCTCCTATTCTTGTTGTATTAGCGATGCAGCGTGCTTTTGTACGTGGCTTAGTCGATAGTGAGAAATAACCATGGCAGAATTAAAGCTTCAAGCCGTCACCAAAAGTTGGGACGGAAAAAATCAAGTCATTAAGCCGCTTACGATAGATGTCGCCGATGGCGAATTTATTGTTATGGTGGGACCTTCAGGGTGTGGAAAATCCACGTTATTACGCATGGTGGCAGGGCTAGAGCAAGTGACCAGTGGGGACATTTGGATTGACCGAAAACGCGTGACGGAATTGGAGCCAAAAGAGCGTGGTATTGCGATGGTTTTCCAGAATTATGCGCTTTATCCTCATATGAGTGTTGAAGAAAATATGGCGTGGGGATTAAAAATTCGCGGGCTTGGGAAAGAAATCATTCGTCAAAAAGTACAGGATGCAGCCCGTATTTTAGAACTTGATGGTTTATTAAAGCGCCAGCCTAGAGAGCTCTCTGGCGGTCAACGTCAACGGGTGGCTATGGGGCGTGCGATTGTCCGCGATCCTGCGGTATTTTTGTTTGATGAACCGCTTTCTAACCTCGATGCAAAATTACGCGTGCAAATGCGCCTTGAGCTACAGCAACTACATCGACGTTTAAAAACTACCAGTTTGTATGTCACGCATGATCAGGTGGAAGCGATGACATTGGCTCAGCGAGTGATGGTGATGAATAAAGGCATCGCAGAGCAAATTGGTTCACCAGTCGAGGTGTATGAACGTCCTGCTAGCCGTTTTGTGGCAAGCTTTATTGGTTCCCCCGCGATGAATTTGTTGGAAGGAAAAATAAGTACTGATGGCGCATGTTTTGAATTAAACGGTGGAATGCAATTACCTCTAGAGAGAACATATTTACAGTGGGTAGGGCATGCGCTAACGTTAGGTATCCGACCGGAACATTTGCAATTAGGCTCTGAATCATCAGGGGGGATTCCCCTTGAAGTCGACACACTCGAAATGTTAGGTGCCGATAATCTTGTGCATGGTCAGTGGGCTGGACAAAAAGTGATTGTACGTCTTGGTCACGAACATCGACCCCAAGTAGGTACAACACTATGGCTTCATCTTCCTGAAGCCCATCAGCATTTTTTTGATACTCAATATGGACACCGTTTATGAATCTTTGGCCTTATCCTAAAATTGTTGCTCATCGTGGTGGTGGAAAATTAGCCCCTGAGAATACCCTTGCCGCCATCGATGTCGGAGCAAAATATGGTCATACGATGATTGAGTTTGACGCTAAATTATCCCGTGATGGTCAAATTTTTCTGCTTCATGATGATACCCTTGAGCGCACCAGTAATGGGCATGGTATTGCGGGGGATTTCGATTGGAGTCAGCTAATCAAAATAGATGCGGGAAGCTGGTATAGCCAAGAGTTTGCTCATGAACCCTTGCCATTGCTGTCACAAGTCGCGGAGCGTTGCCAGCAACATAACATGATGGCAAACATCGAAATTAAACCCACAACGGGCTTAGAAACCGAAACAGGAACTGTGGTGGCTCTCGCTGCTCGTCAATGGTGGCAGGGGCAAACAGCGCCATTACTCTCTTCATTTTCAATTGAATCCCTTGAAGCGGCTCAGGCCGCTGCCCCCGAATTACCACGCGGTTTACTACTCGAAGAGTGGCGTGAAGATTGGCGAGAACTCACGGGGCGCTTAGATTGTGTGTCTATTCATTTGGACCACATTTTACTGGATAAAGCGCGAGTTGATCTTTTGAAACGTGCTGGCTTATTTATTTTGGTGTATACCGTGAATGACCCTGATCGCGCTAAATTATTATTAGACTGGGGGGTGGATGCAATTTGTACCGATCGTATTGATCTAATCGGTCCAAACTTCCCTGTAAAGTAGAACAGCAATCCCTTTGTTTTTAAAGCTCTCCCAATAAGCCTATTGCTTATTGGGGGAGCTTTTCCATTGTGTAAACAAGTAATTTATTTAATTAAAAACAATGAGTTAGTTTGTCAAGTGATTATCGGTAATTAGGATTAACTTTTTTCCTTTTCCTTAAAAATATTGGTTAGTATCTCGTCATCACACGGATAAGGATGGCAGTAGATATGACAATGCAGCTCATTGCTAGACCCCATGATTCGACTTTTAAAGGTTTTATGAGCAAAGTCGATAATGCGCGAGATTTCTTTGAAATCTATCTTCCGAACCGCATTAAACCACTTTGTAATTTGGATACACTGAAGCTAGCGAGTGCTTCATTCATCGATAAAACCTTGCGGTCTCGTTTTTCAGATATGCTTTATTCTGTTCAAACTCTCAAGGGAAAAGGGTATTTCTACCTATTAGTTGAACATCAATCTACCCCCGATAAGCTGATGGGATGGCGGCTTATGCACTATGCATTCTGTGCAATGAACCAACATTTGCAGCAAGGAAATAACGCATTACCACTGGTGGTACCTATCTTGTTTTATCATGGGAAACAGTCGCCTTATCCCTATTCACAGGTATGGACTGATTGTTTTCCGTGGGCAGATTTAGCCTATGACCTCTATTGCAATCCATTGCCGCTGGTGGACGTGACGGTAGCGAGTGACGATGAAATTGTGAATCACCGAAAAGTTGCTGCAATGGAGCTCGTGCTTAAACATTCTACATTGAGGGATGACCTGATAGTGCTATCCGAGCGTTTAGCTCAGGTGATTAGTGAGAATGAAAACCACCGTGATGATGTGATTTTAATCATTAACTATCTGTTTAGTGTGATGGATACCCCGACATACACTCAGATAGTCAAAACATTAATTGAACAAACCGAAGGGTATCAGGAGACTGTCATGACGATTGCTGACCGTTTAAGAAATGAAGGGTTAGAAAAAGGCTTAATAAAAGGTAGAGAAGAAGGAAAAGCAGAAGGAAAAGCAGAAGGAAGAGAAGAAGCTCGGCAAGAGGAGCAAGCGATAGCTAGACAGCGAACTTACACTCAAGTTATTACCAGTTTGGACCTTGGCTTAAGTATTGACATTATCAGTAAAATTACAGGGTTACCACATTCTGAAATACAAGCTATGCGCTAAAATAATACAGGGCAGAGTTAACGTAACAGTGAACTCTGCCCTTTTTCAATCTATTGTATTAGAAGTTAATTTTTAATGTCGCATTCACACCACTTGAGTTGACATCACTGTTGTATTGACCTTGGTAAGATACGCCGAGAGTCGTCGATTTGTTCAGTTGAGCATCAATACCTAAGCCAATTCCAAACAGATTATCCAGCTTACCGCCACGGATTTTGGCTTCGCCAGTATCTGATAAGAACAGCATGGCTTCAGGGCGATTATCACCAAATAAGTGGCTGGCTGAAACATCGCCTTTCAGGGCTAAATTAACGTTACCCGCGGCGAATGGGTAGCCACCACGTAAACCGACAGTACCAACTTGGATATCTTGGTTGTCAGTTTTAGTGGTGAATTGCATATTACCCACTTGTTCATGCAGATTGTCACTGGTGACATGTAACCAGTTAAATCCAGCATAGGGTTCAATCGAATATTGATCATTATTCAATTGGGTATACGCACCTTCCACGAAGAGTTGAGTAATTTTCGCATCATAGCTGCTGGAGTTGTAACCTGAATCTTGACCAACCCATAATGTGCGTTTCGCATCACGATCTTGGTTAGTATGTGTGACACCATAATTAATGGCAGCAACATTCTGGATATTAGATACACCGTAGGCACCGACATGCAGGTCATTGCTGTCAATTTTACCGTACTCATGGGCTTTATATTTAGATGAGCCTGC
Organism: Providencia alcalifaciens DSM 30120; assembly: GCF_000173415.1. GTDB lineage: Bacteria > Pseudomonadota > Gammaproteobacteria > Enterobacterales > Enterobacteriaceae > Providencia > Providencia alcalifaciens. Next base: position 106,889 of record NZ_ABXW01000042.1, read on the forward strand.
CCCGAAGAACAGCCCCGCTTTGGTATGTGAGGCAACATCAATTTCTGCACCGACTAATGCCGCGTAGAAATCGGTATCCATATTGCTGTAACCATAATCAAGGTTGCCCCATTGACCAACACCTGTCATCCAGATGCGTGCATTGCTATTTTCAAGGTTAGCATAGCGACCATGACCGATCCCGATTGCCTGATCTTTCACTGTTCGAGTTAGACCTAAAACGTTAACCACACTAGCCGTGTTAGCATTGAGGTACATATCACTACCTAATGATTGATAGGTATGACGAAGATCTTGTGCGCTCATTGGTAGCGTTGCATCAAATAGCTGACCTTTAGCGTTATTTTCTAGTACGTTAGCAATTGAACGACCATTTTCATTATTGGCAAATGAAGCAAATGAGGTATCCGCTTTTTTGCTCAGAGAGCCTGTAATGGTGTTGTCTTTGACAGAAACCTCTTTTTGGAATAAGGCATAGTCATTATTTACTGCATTAGGTGCGGCATTCGCGAGCATTTTTGACTTAGCACGGTTGTCAGCTAAATTATCAGCATTCACAGTACCTTGTACGGTATTGTCATTGAGATAAACGTCTTTCAGTTGCCCAATGTTATCCGCAGCAATATCCAGTTTAGCCCCTTGATTTAAGGTCATATTCCCAACATTTACATTGTGACCTGCGGTGACTAAATAGGTACCGTTGTCGTTGATGTTGATATTGGCTTTATGGCTTTCATTGGAGACTAACTGACCTTTTTGAGTAAACTGGTCATTATAGTGATTGAGTACGCTAATTGTGCCGCCATTGACGTTCACATCAGCCGTGCCAAATGACTCAGTGAAACCGAACAGTGAGCCTTGTTTAACTGTTGTGCCGCCACGGTAGCTATTGTCACCCGTCATTACCAGCGAGCCTTCACCCGTTTTGACTAAAGAACCATCGTATAAACCCGCATCGATTTTTGCTTGAATAGCATCGGCACGTTTTTGGTAATACTCCTGACGCCATTTTTTAGCCTCTTCTTTGTCAATAATATGCGAGGTTGGATCTGGATTACCGTCATTTACCACAAAATCGGTACCCAGATTGTAATCGCCACCTGCATCAATGCCATTGGCTTTATAGTCAGCGAGCCAAGCCAGATCTTCTTGCTCACGTTGATCAAGCGCTGCTTGGGTAATGTCATTGCTCCACACATCAAGTGGTACGGCATCTAACTGGTATTCGAATTTACCTAAGAACTGACCCGGACCATACATGCCTTTTTCTAAGTCAGGGGTACCCCAACCATAGCGCTCATCGGGTACGCCATCAGCGGATTTCCAGTCTTTATAGAGGCTACCATCTGGGTTATAACGGTTAGCGGTCGTGAACATGACATCACGCACTTGCAGAGCATTCATGGATTGGTAGCGGGACATCAAAACACCCATGGCTCCCGTGACATGTGGTGCAGCCATTGAGGTGCCACTGAAAGTATCCCAACCTGGATTACCATCGGCATCGACGACACTGGAATAGATATAACGACTCGGTGCAACCACGGTCCACCATTTGGCGTTGCCCGCTTCGTTGAACATACCTTCAATTTCATAACCGGTCTTATCTGCGGTCTGTTTTAAACCCGCAACGGCAATCCAATGTTTCTCAGCTTGTGGATTGAAATAAGGGTAGAGAGGGCGGTAGTACGGGTTTTTAAAATCACGGTTACCTGTCGTGAAGACTTGTACCACATTGGTATCTTTCACTGCATCATAGGCGGCATCCACAAAGGATGGATTATCTCCATAGATTTTTTTGAAGTAAAAATATTCGTATTCAGTTTGTTGAGTGGTATCTACGGGTAAATGCACGCTAGTATTACCACCATCCGGTCCGACGGTTTTACCAGCATCAATAATTCTTGGGTTAGTTCCCCAGCTGTTATTGATGACTTGAGCGCCCGCATCGACCATGGCTTTCCAGCCAGTATAGAAATATTGGTAGTCTTGATAAGGTCCGTAGTTGTTGCTATCGGTAGCGCCGGTATTGCCCACATAGACATCCGATCCCCATGCAACTCCATGCATGCCTTCACCATCTCGATTCGCGCCAACAGTACCTGTAACGTGTGTGCCGTGAGTATCATTCACGCCTTTGATCCAATCGCCAGTCACATCGAAGGCTTGGCCTTTTTCATAGTGACCGCCTAATTCTTGTGGGTAACGCATACCTGTTGAGCCGTACTCACCTTTGGCTTTAACGGCGTGGAAGCGGGAACCACTCAGTTCTTGGTGAGATAATAACGCACCGGAGTCCATGACTCCGATTTTAGCGCCTTGTCCATGATATCCCAGCGCGTATGCACTAGAAGCATTCATGGCGGCTAAGCCCCAATCATTTTTATATTCTTGGCTTTCCCAACTATTTTTATCACCGAGTTGCCCAGTTTCAGAGTAAGCCAGTGTATAACCAGAAAATAATAGAGCAGAGGTAATAATCGAGAGTTGGAAAATATTTTTATTTATTACAGCTTTATTTTTATTGCGTGAAGATACAGCGAATTTTTGTGCTTTGTTCATTCTGATACCTTTATTATCAATAAATAACCATCATTAAGAATCAAAAACAGAATCGCTGAGATAATCTATTTTTTCTAAAAATAAATACTTGAGCGTCATCGCAAAGTTTTATCATTTATCCATAAAGTAGATTTATTGACTGGCTAATCACAATAAAACCAGATTAATGGCACGTAAAAAGAACAAATAAAATGACAATTTCATGTGGGGAATTAAACTAACTTCTGCTTTTTCATCATGAAATTAAAATTTGAATATATTTTTTTAGAATAAATCAAGAGTGGCAACAATTTAGCTTTATTTATTAACATGCGTTTTTTATTAATGGATTTAAGTACGACTACTTAATTAAAGGTAATTAATTATTTTCTATTATTTAGCAATATTCATATTTTTATAACCAAAAAAAGCCCCCATTTTTTCAAATGAAGGCTATCTTTAAAATAAAATTAGGAAGCTAATAATTACTTATAAAGCTTTTTAATTTCTTGTGCGGCTGCAAAACCACGTTTTGCTTCTTTTTCTGCAATTTCAACGGACAGACCAATGTAAGAACGAGGGTCTAGCATGGCTTTGATTTCATCATTGCTAAAAGCGTCTGTGATAGTTTTGTTTTTGGTCAGGTTAGTATAAAAATCCTCACCATCCGCCGCAGTTTTGATGGCTTCTTCATACAGTAATGAGTGCGCTTTATCTTTACCCAGCTTCTCTGCCATTTTCATCATCACGTATTCAGTATTATCTAACCCTTTGTTTCTAAGAACGTTGTGTAACATTCTCTCTTCGTGAGGCACTATCGTTCTAGAAAGCTCTTCAGTTCTTAACAGAATTTCCGTCGTGAGCTCAAGTGCTTCTTCGATGAGTCCATCAAATAGCATGTAAGAACTGCTATCACCTTCATACGGTCTAACTGCGGAGTACATTCCAACACTCGGTAGTGAATACAATTTCTGGGAGTTAGCAATAATCCCTTTCGCCAGTTTCGGGTTGATTTTGTGTGGCATGGTGCTGCTGCCCACGGTACCTTTGGTGAAGCCTTCAGACACTTCCGCAATTTCTTCCAGTGTCGTGCTGTAAACTTCTTCCCCGATTTTATGGCAGATATTCGCCATCAGCGCTAAGTTTGCCATGTACTCGAGTTTATGGGTACTTAGGTTACGCGATGGTACTTCCATTGCGTGCATGCCGGTCAGTTCAGCAACGCGTTTTTGCACTTCTAAACCAATGCCCGGCATAGAGTTAAATGCACCTACAGCACCGCCCATCATGATGGTAAATACGCGCTTTTCACACTCTTTCATTCGTTGGTAGCAGTCGATGAAATCGCTGATCCACACGGACACTTTGTACCCGTAAGTAATTGGGATAGCGTGGCGCCCATGAGTTCTACCCGGCATCACCATGTGTTTCGTTTTTTCAGCAAGACCTGATAAGTTCTCGATGATCTCACTTAACAGCAGCATAAATTTATTATGGACTGTTTTCATCATGTACAGCTGCGAGCTTTGCTGAATATTTTGGGTGGTAATGCCGTAATGGATGTATTTACCACTCTCTTCAGAACATGCATTCACCAATACTTTTAAGAAGGGAACGAAGCCGTGCCCAATTTTTTGGTAAATGCGGCTCATCTCTACAAAATCAATGTTCTCAATAACCGCTTTTTCTTTAATTTCATCGGCCGCTGACTGGGGGATGAACCCCGCTTCAGCTTGCGCTTGAGCTAACATGGATTCAAACATCAGCCAAGTATTGTATTTGGCTTCATCCGATAACAGGGCTTTTATGCCACGGTCATCGATAGTTTTACTCTTAGAATCATATAAGGCTCTCATCATATATCCTTTTATTTCTTCATGAACTCATCAACAGCGTTGCGAACAAATTCAACTTTCGGTCCATACACTACGTGGACGTGGTTTGCCGATGGAAAGAAGAATGCGGTACATCCTGATTCCAACATTAAATCTTTATCAATTTTATTCACTTCTGCGACATCAATACGCATACGGGTAATACAGTTATCTACGTTACGAATGTTCTCTTTACCGCCTAAGGCTTCAACAAGGATCTCGGCGATTTCGCCATAACGTTTTTCTTTAATTAAAGTATTTTTCAGGTTGCTAGACTCTTCACGACCTGGAGTTTTGATATCAAATTTGATAATCGCCCAGTAGAAGATGAAGTAAGTCACCACCGCTAAACCGCCACCAATCAGCACTAAGAATATCCAGTTAGTGTGTTCGTACAGCAGGCCGAAGATAGTGAAGTCAAACACGGTTCCACGGATATACCCGATAGCAACGCCAGCGAATGACAACAACACTGCACCAATACCGACGATGATGGCATAGATTAAGTACAGCAGCGGTGCGATAAACACGAAGGTAAATTCGAGCGGTTCGGTAACGTTACCGAGCATTGCGGTGAGCACCATGGTCACCAACATTGATTTAACTTCAGCGCGGTTCTCTTTTTTCGATGTTTTATAGATAGCTAATGCAATGGCAGGGAACAGGAACAGCGTCACCAGCATTTGTTGCTGCGCCATAAAGCGCGTCAGGCTTGGCATCATTGCCCAGTATTCACTACTTGGACCTTGCTTAAATAACACTTCTGTTAAGGCTGGAACGACACCGACAAAGGTCTGTCCATCAATAACATAGGTACCACCAGCTTCGGTAAATCTAAACAGAACGTTCCAAACGTGGTGTAACCCGAATGGAATAAACAGGCGTTCACCCCCTGCGGTAAAGAATGGACCGACAGGACTTAGGAAAACGGCAGAAAGCTTCATCAAGCCTTGAACTAATACTTCCCAGATAAACGGTAATGTTCCTCCGACCATGATCATTAAACCGACCATGATAATCGCAACCGATTTTTTACCTGAGAAGAAAGCGAAGGCGGTTGGCAGCTCGAGGTTATAGAATTTATCGGTGGCCCATGCACCAATTAACCCTGTAATAATCCCCCCAGCGGCACTGATGTTTAAGGTTTGAATACCTAAAACCTTAATCTGTCCTACTTGACCCATAATCGCCGGATCCGCCAGTTTACCGGTGAGCACCAACCAAATATTCATGGTGATGATCAACGAAAGGTAACCCACAACGGAGGCGAAGACGGCGATTCCTTTATCGCGCTGACTCATTCCATACGCGACCCCCATGGCGAACAGTAATGGAATATTGTCGAAGATAACGCCCGCAATAGAACGGATACTGACAAGTAATGCGTTAACGGTTTCATTGCCGAGGAAAGGGAATCGAGCAATCATGTAGGTTTGAACTAATGCACCACTGATCCCCAGTATCATACCAATTGGAGCCAGAACCCCGATTGGCAGGAGCAGTGTCCTACCAAAGCGCTGGATTGACTCACCAAACTTTCTTTTAGCCATATTTTTTCCTAATGACGAAGAATTATTGAAATTAACTGGAATACTAGCACTGGGTTTTTTAAATGAAATGATGTTACGGTTTTAAATATTATCTCAGGTCATGCTTTAAGACCTAGGTCATTTAAATAAAGTAAATCTTTAAAAATCATGTTGATAATGATTTTCTTATCAATGTATTAGGGATTTTTTAAATAAATAATTATTTTAAAAATATCAAAAATAATTGAGTGAGGCGTAATTAACTAACTTTAAGCTAAATAAAAGAGAATAGAGGAACGTATTTACAGTAGATTTTCTAATTCATTAATAAGTAAATCTACCAGAATAAAAAATCCGGTTCTCGATTTTGAATCATCGCGTTTGGTGTCATAACTGTCGGCAAAGCAGAAAAGCGTGTTATTCGCATATGCGGTGAGTTCATTGGTATGAAAGGCGGTCATACTGATGATATTGGCTTCTTTCAGTTGAACGATTTTGGCGGTTTCGATGATCTTTTTCGTACCGCCTGAAAGAGAAATAAAAATGACAGTATCATTTTGGTTAACCAGACGAGTAAAGGAGTCAGAAAGGTTGTAATCATTGATAAAAAAGCAATGTAATCCGAGGGAGAAGAGTAAATGCTCGAGATAATAGCCGACGGCTTTACTGGTTCCTCGTGCTACTAGGAAAATATTTCGTGAACCGTGCAATATTTTCGCACAGTCCCGAATTTGGTCTTCATTAATCAGCGTGAACGTTTTATGAATATTATTTTCGAGCTGCTTTTTATATGACGCTGGATTTTTTTTCTCAGCTTTATTCTGTGAGAGTATGTGATTATTAATTTGGAATTTTAGTTCTTTAAACCCACTAAACCCTAATTTCTGGGATAAGTTAATAATGACTGTTTTAGATACAAATGTTTTGGCAACTAATTCATTAATATTTAAGTAGGGAATATCGGCAATGTTATCGGTAAGATATTTTAATACTTTTTTTTCACTGACGGTTAAGTTGTCATAATTCTTTAGAAAATCCAGCATATCTCACCTGATCAATAGAGTATCAAAAGCCCATTTTAGTCTGGGTTCGCGTGTTATTTATGATGATATCGACACTGTGTGAAGTGAGCAAAAGCTCAACAGCGTTGATTATACGTTAAAGCCGTATTTTATGCAGGTTTTCCGAGATTTTTTTTGATGTGAATGACTTATAAGGTCGATAATAATACTTATCTATTTAAGCTAAGAATATAAAAATGAGACGGACCTCAACCAGAGTCTAAAAGATTAAAAACGCCTTGTGATAAAGCACATCACGAGGCGTTTTTGTTTATCCTAATTCCTGCTCAATCATTATTTGAGTTGCCAAAGCGTTCCTTCAGAAATAACCGCGCTGCCATGAGAAGCAAATAACATTAGCTTGCGCGCATTAGGCTGGGGATATATACGGCTAGACATTGTGGCGTCACCATCGTTGACAAAGACTTCAACGGAGGAGCGGTCAATAAAAATACGCAATGAAAGTTTATCGCTCGTAGGTAATGGAATGCTGCGATAACCGTCCAACTCATATTCTGGGTAGTGCCGCCAGAGCACTAAGCGTTGAGATTGGCTATCAATATACAGCTCTAATCCATCGCCAACTTTATTACCTAGCGCTATGCCATATCGTTCTGCATGGCTTTGGCGTATATCCCAAACGAGTTCTAACTCGATGGCGCTGGAATGGTCGAGTAACACTTCTGTTTTACTGAACGAGTGCGGCTTAATGGGTTGGCTCTGTTGGCGCAGTGAGTTGGCTTCAATCACTGGGCGTTGGCATAAATGCCCATCTCGTTCAAATAACTCGCGTGGTAAGGTTAAGCAGCCCGCCCAGCCTTCTTGTTTTGATGGCATCACTGATTCCCACATATCCATCCAAGCCATAATGACACGGCGACCATCCGCTGTAGTGAAGGATTGTGGAGCGTAGAAATCGTGCCCGTTATCTAGTTCAGTCAATTTTTGGCTTTGTATAAATGCACTTCCTGCTTGCCAATGACCTTGGATCACTCCTGATTGGAAGCGGTTACGATATTGATAGCCTTTGCTTTGTTGAATGCCTTGTGGGGAAAACATCAAATAGTGGTGGCTGCCACAAGGGAAGAAGTCTGGGCATTCCCACATATAGCCGCCATCCAGATCCGCATGTGCGAGGATCCTATCGAGCTGCCATTCTCGCAATGAACGACCTTTATATAGCAGCGTTTGTCCACAATTAGCGGCATCTCGAGCCCCCACCACCATCCACCAAGTGCCATTTTCTTGCCAAATTTTTGGATCGCGAAAATGCATAATGCCTTCAGGGGGAGTGAGAATAACACCCTGTTTTTCAAAGTGAATACCATCAGTGCTTGTTGCCAAGCATTGAACTTCGCGGATTGCGCTATCATCGCCTTCTTCTTTGAGCCATACATGTCCGGTATAAATCAGCGAAAGTACTCCGTTGTCATTCACGGCACAGCCCGAAAAACACCCATCACGATCATAGTCATCACCCGGTGCTAAAGCGATAAGTTGGTGCTGCCAATGGATCATGTCGTGACTTGTTGCATGACCCCAGTGCATAGGTCCCCAATCTGCACTCATTGGATGATGTTGATAAAAAGCATGATATAAGCCATCAAAATAGATTAAACCATTTGGGTCATTCATCCAGCCAGCAGGCGGGGCGAGATGGAAGTCAGGGTAATAAGTATTGCCACGCTGAGCTTTAAGTTGCTCGAGAGCAAACTGTGCTTGCTGAAGTTGTTGTTTCATAATTCCACCGTTTTTTTCGACGTTGTCATGGGGTTGCTGACGGTTGATGTGTTTTCTGATTGCAGAAGTACGCTAGAGATTATCGTCATGGAAATGACGATGGCGGCGAGGATCATATAAGTATCGGCGAAGCCTAATGTGTCATAGCCGTACCCTGCTAACGGGGATAAGAATGAAGCACACAGTGACGCCGTAAACTGGAAGCCGACTAAATAGATGGTTGCGGATAAGCGTTTATCAAATACAGACGTAATGTATTTAAATAATGAAATTAAGAGAATAGGAAGTTCAACGGCATGCAGTAGCTTCATGAATGAGATAGTGATGGCGTCATCGGCAAGTCCTGAACCCAAAATACGTAGCGCCATGATCAAACCACTTAACAATAGACCCCGTTTAGCACCGATACGATTTACAAGGAAAGGCGCTAAAAACATCCCGCCTGCCTCTAAAAAGACCTGAAGCGAATTTAAGTAGCCGAACATCTCATTGCCTTCATTTTGATTCGCAAACAGGGAGGCAAAATAGACTGGAAATTGTTGGTCGTAGACGTTATAAACACTCACACCACAGACAAATATTACTAAAGACCAAAATGAGCGCATACGTAAAAGTCCCAGCGCATCAGAGACAGTTAGCGATTGAGTTTTACCGAATTCAAGTTCGTTCATAGTATGAGGACGAACGTTACGTAAACGCCATAACAGAATGATAAACAGCAGTGCGCTGACAGACCCCATGGCGAAATTTAAGTTGGGATCGATATTAAATAACAGCCCAGCAAAGAAAGTGGCGCCCGCCCAACCCAGCGATCCCCACATACGGGCACGCCCATATTCAAAGCTCGCGATGCGGCTAACCCGTTCAGTGTAGGATTCAAGTGCACCGATACCAGCAAAGAACGTCGCTCCGACATAAATCCCTAACGCTGCGGCACCCGCAAAAATGTTCCATTTTAATAACGGAGTACAGACAAAAATAAACCAAGGTCCACTGATTAATAACAACCCACCCAGAAACCATAATAAATTTTTGCGTAAACCGAGTCTGTCCTGAATAAATCCATACAGAGGCTGTGCACAAAAAGCCGTTAGACTAATGACTGAAAAAATAATGCCGGTATCAGTACCCTTTAAGCCAATTTTTTGGCTGAGCCACAGAGAGACTAAGGAAAACACGGATGACCATGTCCAAAAGAATGTAAATAATAAGCCGCTTAATGTGAGATAGGCATGTATGTTAGCGCGTGTTTTTTTGCCCATAGCTATTCTCCTACTGTCAGAATACCTATATTGTTAATGTTAACATCAGCATTAGAAAAGAAGGCATTGTGCATAAATATGATGTTAATCACCAATGTTAACATTAACATTGGTGGTATGTGAGGGGTGTCACAGGTTTTTTATTATCACAATCATGTGGCTATTTTTTGGTTGATATACTCCGATGAAAAGACGTTGGATAAGTCATTTCATCGCTTAAGACACATGTCGAATTTAGAGCGCAGAGGGCAAAATGGTACTCTTAAAAGATGTCGCAAAGCTGGCTGGTGTTTCAATGATGACGGTTTCAAGAGCGATTAATAATCCTGAGAAACTGAAAAAAGAGACACTGGCGCGTATTCAAAAAGCAATTAGCGAAACGGGTTATACCCCTGACCTCTCTGCACGCATGATACGCGGTACGCGTTCAGGACAAAAACCGCGAACTATTGGCGTGTTAGCACTTGATACGGCGACCTCGCCATTTTCTGTCGATATTACGCTCTCTATTGAAGAAACGGCGCGTTCACATGGTTGGAATAGTTATGTTGTGAATATGCTAGAAGGTGATGATCCTGAAGCCATCGCGAGTCTGCTTTTTTCGCATCGCCCTGATGGCATTATTTATACGACAATGGGGCTACGGCAGGTTGAAATAACCAAGCACATGATGAAAGTTCCACTGGTACTCGCCAATTGTGAAAGTTTGAATGTACAGACTGCTAGCTATGTGCCGGATGATGAAGATGGGCAATATAACGCGGTTAATGCACTATTAAATGCAGGTTATCGTCGACCATTGTGTCTATATTTACCTGCCAATCATCCAGCGACTATCCGTCGATCTCTTGGGGTCAAACGTGCTTGTGAGGAGCATGGTATTCATGCCGACACGCTCATCCATCATTTTTTGATGATGGACAATTATTCGGATATTCCTGAAATCGTGCGTCAGCAGATCCACCATGGTAAAGCGAACTTTGATTCAGTCATCTGTGGAAACGATCGGATCGCCTTTATTGTTTATCAGATCTTGCTAGAAAGTGGATTAAAGATCCCAAAAGACGTGGCGGTGGTTGGCTATGACAACATGGTTGGGATCGGTGAATTATTTATCCCTCCGCTTTCAACGGTACAGCTTCCCCATTATGAGATAGGCAAGCGCAGTGCGTTGCATATCATTAATGGGGAGACACACCGAGATACCGTTTATATTTCATCGCCTTGGCTACCAAGGGATTCAATTTAATTTTTAACTATTATCTGTGGAGTAATTTATGACCGATAAAGTGTGGGTCCTTGGTGATGCTGTCATTGATCTGATCCCTGAAAGAGATGGTTGCTTATTACAGCTTCCGGGGGGAGCGCCTGCCAATGTCGCTGTTGGTATCGCTCGCCTTGATGGTCAAAGTGGGTTTATTGGTCGAGTGGGGAACGATCCATTCGGTCGCTTTATGCGCCGTACACTCGCACAAGAGAATGTGGATATCGCTTATATGAAGTTAGATCCACAACATCGCACATCGACCGTGGTAGTTGAACTTGATGACGAGGGGGAGCGGACTTTTACGTTTATGGTACGTCCTGCGGCAGATCTTTTCTTAGAAATTGAAGATTTACCCGTATTCCAGAAAAATGAGTGGTTACATGCTTGCTCTATTGCTCTTAGTGCTGAGCCGAGTCGTAGCACAACATTTCATGCCATGGAAATGATTCGCCGTGTAGGGGGCCGAGTGAGTTTTGATCCGAATATTCGAACTGACCTATGGCAGGATGAAACCCTGTTACGTGAGTGCTTAGATAAAGCGCTGACATGTGCATCTGTGGTGAAGTTATCCGAAGAGGAACTGTTTTTTCTAAGTGGTAAAACCGATATTCAGCAAGGTATTACACATCTTTCAGCGCAATACTCTTTTGATTTACTGTTGGTCACTTTAGGTAAAAACGGCGTGATGGCGTGTTGGCAGGGCAATATACTGCATTATTCGGCTAGGTCAGTCGTGGTCGTTGATACTACTGGTGCGGGAGATGCTTTTGTCGCTGGTTTATTAGCTGGATTGGCTGTCTATGGTTTACCCCATGATGAAAACACTCTTGGTATCATTATAGGGCAAGCACAAATTTGTGGTGCATTAGCCACGACTGCGAAAGGGGCAATGACGGCATTACCTTACCGTCAAGCGCTACAAAAGAGCCTTTAGTATGATTTTATTTTTATGGATATTGTGAAAATGCAGCAAGGACGGAACGATTTATCAACGTGATTTGCCAGAAAAGCAAAAACCCGCCACTAGGGCGGGTTTTTTAAATAGTGGTGCCCGGACTCGGAATCGAACCAAGGACACGGGGATTTTCAATCCCCTGCTCTACCGACTGAGCTATCCGGGCAACGGGGCGCATTAAACCGTATTAGGCTGTTCTCGTCAATGCATTTTTAATAAAAAAACCATTTTCGTACTGAGTGTTTTCTTTTTCGACAAAAAACGTCTGTTTAACGCGCGAGTGAGTTAAATTTAACTTAATGCGCCTTTTTTACGGCATAACGCGATAGTTAAAATATCTTCTGAAAGCTGTTGGGCAATTTCAACATCATTGACATCGCGATTAATCAACAAGCGATTCAAACAACCTTCTAAGACCAGCTCCATTTGATTGGCGACTAACTCGGCATCTTCAATATCTAATTCATCCAAGAGTTGCTTAGTAAAGTTGAATGAATTGGCTTTTTGTAGGCGGCTTAATTGGTGAATAGGATGTTCTGGGTCAGGGTAGTAGTTACAGGCAGAGATAAATAAGCAGCCTGGAAAGCGTCCTTCACGGACTTTCTCTGTGAGCTGTTGATAGCGTGCCATAAGCTTTAATTGTGGGCTTAGTCGCTCATCTAATAACGTCTGACGCTGCCATACTTCAATTTGTTGTCCATGATAGCGTAGAGCGTCATAAACGAGCGCCTCATCATCAGGCCAAAATTGGCGAAGGGTCGTAAAATCAGATTCAACTTCAGTCAATAAACTCTCTGTCGATGCGGATAACCCTTGTTTTTCTAACTGGTTTAACGCATGGCTTAAAATAGTGTCGCGCTGGATACTCATTGTTATCTCCATCACAAGATTTGCTGATTTTGCCATCATAGCAATGTTCAAAGTTGATTTATAGGCGTTGATTTTGTCACAGGTATGACGGTCATTGAGGGGAATTGAGGGAGAAAAGGACTGAAAAGAGGTAGAGAGGATGGCTCCTCTCTATACCTAACAAATTGTTTAGTAGAAAGTTATTTCTAGTTAAGCAATTTTCTCTCTATATCAATATCGATATGATAAAAATCGAAAATATTTTGTAAGAACTCATCAATATCGTGCTTTTTTAACTCTAAAGCATGCAAAATTCCCAAAAGATTTTGAATAGTAATCGCATTGACACCTCGCTCATAGCGAGAAATTTGTTGCTGGCTGATGCTTAAACGAGAAGCTAATTCAGCACCCGTGAGTCCAACAACTTTACGGCGGCGTTTGAGAAATGAACCAATATAGGTAGACACTTCATGATTATCGAATCGTTGGTTAGTTATCATGATCCCTCCATGCGAGAATGATTAAGACAATATTATTCAAAGATAATTAAATATTATTATCTTTAATGGGCGAGAGTAATCGAAAATTGACTAGATCAATTTGGGGATATTTAACCGCTAAGTTAAATTAATTACCAATATTTATGACGGATTGATAGGCTATTTTCGATAGTTAATAGCTATTTTAAGTACGCAAATCAAGAGTGCAAAATTAAAGTTGTGTGGATTTTTATTTTAATCATCTTTAGTTATTCAGTTTATTAAACTGGATTGTTGGTTTTTGGGTGGGTTTTTATTGTGATAAACACTGGCTTGTTTTTCATGGGAATAACGAGGAAAATAATAATGAAATATTAATTAAGACATGTGCTGTTACATTTATATATATGTTATTCATAAATATGTTTCGAGAGAAAGATTTATATTTACTTCGTCATAAATATATAGATTTGTTTATTGATTATCGATGTTATTTTAAATAGTTTATCAAGAATAATAATAAATATTAGAGATTGTAAATAAGGAATACAGATTAATGAAAATTATCATTGCACCTGATTCTTTCAAAGAAAGTATGAGTGCGGACATTGCAGCTCAGTCAATCATTCATGGTTTTCAACGGGTGTTTCCTGAAGCGGAATATGTGTTGTTACCTGTTGCTGATGGTGGCGAAGGAACGGTTGATGCATTAGTCGCTGCGCGGCATGGCAAAAAAGTGTCGGTGAGAGTCGCTAATCCTCTCGGTATGCCGGTGACGGCGCACTATGGATTATTAGCCGAAAGTCAAACTGCGGTCATTGAAATGGCGCAAGCCAGTGGCTTGATGTTAGTGCCTATTGAGCAGCGCAACCCGATGCTGACAAACAGCTATGGAACGGGACAGCTGATTGCGCATGCGCTTTCCCAAGGTGTTAAGCAAATCATTTTAGGCATTGGTGGTAGTGCGACTGTGGATGGTGGCGTGGGAATGTTGCAGGCTCTCGGCGTCAAATTTTATGATGAAAATCGGCAGCTGCTTGGGACTTCCGGTAACATTCTCCCGCAGATTGCTTATATTGATATTCAGCATATTGATCCACGCTTGTCCCATTGCAAAATTGACGTGGCTTGTGATGTCAGTAACCCTTTAGTTGGCAAGCAAGGCTCCGCGGCAGTTTTTGGTCCGCAGAAAGGGGCGACTTCAGAAATGATTGTGGAATTAGACAAGGCTCTGGATCAGTTTGCGGGTCATCTTCAGAATTTAACAGGAACGGATTATCGTTACCTTGAGGGCGGTGGTGCCGCAGGTGGGATAGCTGTTGCTATTGCTGCATTACTCGGTGGTGAGCTTAAATCAGGTATTGAGATTGTGATGGCGGCTTTGCAGTTTGAGCAACATTTGCAGAATACGGATTTGGTGATTATTGGTGAAGGCAGTATGGATGGGCAAACCGCAGGAGGAAAAGCGCCAATAGGTATTGCGAGACTGGCAGCAAAACACCAAATTCCAGTCATTGCACTGAGCGGAGTATTAGGCGAGGGCATTGAGGCGTTGTATCAAGAAGGTGTGACGGGAGTATTCAGTATTTTACCGCGCTTAGCCCCACTCAATGAGGTTCTCAAACAGGGTGCAGAGAATTTAGAGAACGCTGCTTTTAATGTGGCTAATGTTTTGAATATTGGTCGTCATTTGAAGAATAAAAATTAAAAAATTTACTGATGGAAAATATGGCGTTTTTTCCGATATTTATTTTATATGCACTTTTTCCGATACCATGTAGCGATGTAATTTGGTAAATGATGGGTTAATAAAGCAATAAACAAAAAAGAATAGGTAAACGATGCTTAACCCGACTACATTTGTCCCACTGAAAATCATCGCTTCTGGCATTGCATTGCCAGCCCATAAAGTTTTATCAGTGGATTTGGATAAGCAGCTGAATAAGCCTAGCGGTTATGTTGAAAAACGCTCAGGGATCCGCTGGCGCTATCATGCATCGAATAGTGATAGCCAAGCGGAGCTCGCCGCCGAAGCCATTCATGATGCATTAATTCGCCACCATATTGACCCGTCCACTGTTGACGCTTTAATTTGTGCATCAGCCATTCCTGTGCAAGCACTGCCTTGTAGTGCCGCACATATTTTGGCTCATAGTAAACTCTCTTCCGGTATTGCTTGCTTTGATATTAATGCCAGCTGTGTGAGTTACTTATCCGCGTTGCAAGTTGCTGGCGGATTGCTTGCGACTCACCAATATCAGCGAATTGCGATTGTCTCTGCGGATATCGCTTCTCGGGGGATCGATTGGGATCATGAAGAATCTTCCTTAATTTTTGGTGATGGCGCAGCCTGTACCCTCGTCGAACGTGGCGATGGGAAGAGCGGTATTTTAGCATTCCGTTTGGAAACCTATCCTGAAGGATTAGATCTCTGCGAGATCCGTGCAGGGGGGACACGCTGTAATCCGCGCTCAGGTATGGAGCCCAGTGACTTTTTATTTCACATGAAAGGCAAACCATTATTTAAGATGGCATCCGCCATGGTTGAGGATTTCATGCATAAAATACTCTCTCAAGCGGGAGTGAGTTTAACGCAAATTGATACAGTGGTGCCCCATCAAGCCAGCCATCTTTCCTTGGAGCATATGCGCAAGCGTCTTGGCGTGACGGCGGAGCAGTTAGTGGATATCTATGCAACGCGTGGTAATCAAGTGGCCGCCTCGATTCCTTCAGCGTTACATGACGCGATTATGACCGATCGTTTTTATGGAAAATCACACGTGATGTTGGTAGGAACGGCAGCAGGGCTGGCTTTATCGGCGATGGTACTTGTGCCATGAAAATTTTAGTCACCGGCGCAACCAGTGGGCTTGGACGGAATGCCGCTGAAACGTTGTTACGGGAAGGGCACGACGTGGTGGCTTGTGGGCGTGATTTGGCTGTCGGGCAGACATTGATGGATGCGGGAGCGACATTTATTCCCGTAGAGTTGGCACAGCTTACTTGTGAAGCTGCTCGCGAATTAATGGCGGGATGTCAGGGGGTTTGGCATTGTGCCGCGCTATCGGCTCCTTGGGGGGAGAAAAAAGCCTTCGAAGCAATTAATTGGTTGGCAACCAAAACATTGGCACAGACAGCGGCAAAAGAAGGAATTGAGCGGTTTGTGCATATTTCTACGCCCGCGATTTATTTTAATTTTACGCACCAAAATAATATTCGTGAATCAACGACTAACACGCAATTTGCGAACGATTACGCTCGAACTAAATTCCTTGCGGAGCAAGAGATTGCCAAGCTAGTTCCCGATTCTCCCTTGACCACTTTTGTGATCTTACGACCTCGTGGACTGTTTGGTGCTTACGATCGTGTTTTACTGCCACGTTTGATGGCTCAAATTCGCGCTCGTCACGGCAAACTTGTCTTACCGGCGGGAGGTAAAAATGCTTTTGACCTCACCTATGTCGATAATGTTGTGCATGCCATGTTATTAGCAACAGAAAAACCGCTAAAAAGTGGCTCGATATTTAATATTACGAACCATGAACCTCTGCCATTAGCCACAACATTACAGGCACTTTTTACACAAACTGGTACATCCTGCCAGATTAAATCTGCGCCTTATCCGTTGTTATATGCGGTGGCATTGGGTTTAGAAAAATGGGCGATGATACAGAAAAAAGAGCCGCTATTAACCCGTTATAGCCTTGGCGCTGCCTATTTCACGATGATTTTGAATAACGAACGTGCTCAAAATGAGCTCGGTTATACTCCGCGTTACTCGATGGCGGAAGGCATTGCACGTACAGCACAATGGTTGCAAGAAAATCAAGAGGGCGTTCAATGATGAATATTCGGGTATTTGAAGTTGGTTACTGTACCCATCCCGGCTGTGTTGCACTCAAAGGTGCCAGTATGAAAGCGTGCAAATTCCCTGCACGTGCATGGTTGATTGAAGGTCACGACCAACGTTGGCTGTTCGATACGGGGTATGCTGACCATTTCTATGACCATACCCGCGAGGGGATTATGCGGTTGTACCGTGCAGTCACGCCAGTTTATTTTGATACTCAGGATGCGTTAGTGTCCCAACTTAAGGCAGATGGTATCGAGCCTGCCGACATCACTGGGGTGATTATTTCTCATTTCCATGGTGACCATATTGCGGGATTGCGAGATTTTCCCAATGTCCCTTTTATTTGTTCTGGCGATGGCTGGGAGAAAACCCGAGGATTAACGGGTTTTTCGGCATTACGTAAAGCCTTCGTTCGGGGGCTGATCCCTGAAGATTTCGAAGGTCGGGCGCAATTTTATGAAGGTTTTGAACGTACCGCACTGCCTGAAGCGTTAGCTGAATTGGGGGATGGGTATGCCCTTAATACGGAGAAAACCGTAATAGCGGTGCCATTACCGGGACATGCCGCAGGGCATACGGGATTGTGCGTGGCAACGGATGACGGTTGGGTTTTGCTTGCAGGAGATGCGGCTTGGTCGCCGACGAATTATCGAGAGTTACGCGGTCCGATGGCGGTTGCCAATCTGATCATGGATGATAAACGTGCGTATTACGAGACGCTGAATAAATTACACCACATTGATAAGCGTCACATACCGATTCAACTGTGCCATGAAGGTGATTTGTGAGGCTGCTAAAAATTCTGTGGTATTACTGGCAAGCTCGCCGACTACGTTTTACCGATCGTGGGGTGCTAGAACGATATCAACAGAGACGATTATCGCGATTTACTCAGCGTTTTTTACGTCGCAGTCCCTATTTTTCGGCGTATTGTGAGCAAGCACTCACTCAATGGCCCGTGATGGATAAAGCCTTGATGATGCGGCATTTTGATAGCATGAACACTCAAAATCTGAAGGTTGATGAGTTATTCGCTTGCGCAAAACAGAGTGAGTTTTCTCGGGATTTCTCGCCAACAGTTGGGCAATTCAGTGTGGGGTTATCATCCGGTACTTCAGGTAAGCGCGGTATTTTTGTGGTCAGCCCTGACGAACAAGCTCGCTGGTCGGGAACCATGTTAGCCAAAATGTTACCCGATGGGCTATTTGCGGGTGAACGTATTGCATTATTTCTACGTGCAAACAATAACTTATATGAGAGTGTGAATAATCGTTGGCTCTCTTTTCAGTTTTACGATCTGCTCGGGGATTTTGATGAGCATCTCGCTGCGCTTAATGAATGGCAGCCTACTATTATTGTTGCTCCTGCACAGGTGCTAGTGGAAATTACAAAGCGTCAGCTACGAGGTGAGTGCTCGCTAACTCCGAAAAAAGTGATTTCAGTGGCAGAAGTATTGGCAGCGGATGATAAGGCATTGCTCCAATCAGTGTTTCTTGATGTCGGTGAAGTGTATCAAGCCACCGAGGGCTTTCTGGGGTGCACCTGTGCCCATGGAACGTTGCATCTTAATGAGGCTTTTTTATATATCGAAAAGCGATGGATTGATGAACGTCGATTTTCACCGATTATCACGGATTTTACGCGACAAACTCAGCCCATTGTGCGTTATCAACTCGATGATATCTTGGTTGCTAGAGAAACCCCATGCCCCTGCGGTGATGCACAACTGGCTATTGAACGTATTGAAGGGCGTAGCGATGATCAATTGGTCTTAACCAACCAACAAGGTGAGCCAATAACCCTGTTTGCGGACGCCTGTAACCGAGTGATATGCAATACTCTACCGGCTGAAACAGATTACCGACTTCATCAACAGGGGAAGTTATTCACCTTATCCGCGGACTGTGAGGAAGCGGCGCTCTTGGCGTGTAAGCAAGCACTAACTGACTACTTTGAACTGCAAGGTGCAGTGACTGAGCATCTTCAATGGCAACTCAACACGACCTTGCCCGTGACCATAATGGCAATCAAGCGTCGGCGGATCACGCGGGAGGCGCCATGATAACGTCGATGTCAGTATGGCAGCGAGTGGGGCATTTGTTATTAGGTTGGGGATGCGTTGGGTTTGTCTACTCCTTGACGGGGCATATTTATTCTTCCGCACATATTATTTCCCCCACCGTGATTGATGATGCCATCGGTTATTTGCCAAACTCAGTATGGCTCTATCTCTCTTTTTTCCTTTTTATTCCTTGTGGTTATCTGCTGAGTAATGCCGATAAAGTAAAGCCGTTAATGTGGCAGATGATCCTCTGTGCGGTGCTATCAGGTACGGTATACCTGATTTATCCAACTACAGCAGAATTTCCTCAAAATATAGGGAGTGGGCTGACTCAGCAGGCATTGGCTGGGTTATTACAGGTAGATACCTCACAAAATATGCTGCCATCTTTACATGTCTCTTTGACGCTCATTTCGTTAGTAGCGTTATGGCGACAAGGAAAATTGGCGCTAAATCTACTGTGGGTGTGTTGGGCGTTAGTGATTATTTTTTCAGTTTTAATGTTGAAGCGGCATCTGTTTATTGATGTGGTCGCCGGCATGATGTGTGCATGGATAGCGATAACCGTTGTTCACATACTGTCAGACAATCCGTCACGGAGAATGCAATGAATGAACTTACCTTTCCCATTATTTTTATGGTGTTGATCGTGATGGTGGAGGCACTGATTATTGCCCGCCAAAAACAGGTTTCATTTAGCTGGCAAGATGTGGTGTTTAACTTAAATTCCGGTCATATCATGTTATGGCTGTTCCGTGGATTAGAGCTATTTTGCTACGGATTTGTGGTGACACATTTTTCTTTTGGCGTTGTCGATAACTGGCCGACGTGGTTGGTCTGGTTGTTCACGTTGGTGGCTTGGGATTTAGGCTTTTATTGGCTGCATCGTTTGCACCATCGTTACCGTCTTTTATGGGCCGTGCATGTGGTGCACCATCAAGGGGAGCATTTTAATCTCTCGTTAGGGGTACGTAATTCGTGGTATTCCTCACTCACTTCGATTCCGTTCTTTCTGTTATTGGCGTTGATGGGCGTGCCGCTCACCGTCTTTATGACGGTATCTGTGCTTCATTACACCATTCAATTTTTTAACCACAGTGGGTTAATTCCCCGTTTTAAATGGTTGGAAGCGTGGATGGTGACACCGCATCATCATCGGGTTCACCATATTAAAACGGGCGGGTACGCCAATCGTAACTTTGGCGGCAGTTTCATTATTTGGGACAAGCTATTTGGGACGTTTTCTGAATCCCCTGAAACGCCGCATCAATACGGTATCGGCGGTGAAGCTGCTACCGAAAACCCACTGATTGACAGTAATCGCCCATTTTTGCGTATCTTGGGTGTGAAAAAAGTGAATAAACCGATCCATTCTCCTCGGTATCACACCGGAAAAATGAGGCTAGTGGGTGGGACATTGCTGCTGTTCACGTTGGTGATTGGCTATGTGTATCGCTATGGGTACGGTTTTAATGGAACGACCCTTGAGCAAGTTGGGTTATTCCTCCTTCTGGCGAGCGGGACTGTGGCGCTGTCAGGGCTATCTAGCGGTCAGAATTGGGGAAAATGGAGCTGGTTTGTGGTTGCCAGTATGATGGTGTTGTTGATCATGATGGCAGGATGGATAACGCCATTCTGGCTGGTGGCGAGCACACTGTTATGGCTACACAGTGTGTGTGTGCTCATCGGCATTGGATCAACTGTTGTGGATAGCGATGATGTACAAGCCTAGCCCATTACCTCCGCTGGCGTTTCGTCAGAAAGATGACCTTGCTTTCCATCGTGAGTTACAGCGAGCCGCTAACGGATACTTGCAAAAACGCGGGGAGCACCGCTTTGCGGATGGAAAAGCCTTTCTGAAAAGTGCGTTATTGGTTATTGCTTGTTTTAGCACTTATTTTGTTATGCTGAGTTCTCAAGGGAGTGTGGCTTTTTTTATTGGTTACCCACTGTTTATTTTCTTTGCCTTATTATTGGCGATCAATGTGGTGCATGATGCCTCTCATAATGCGGTATTTCAACGCGGATGGGCGAATCGATGGTTGAATTTCTGGGTGACAATTCCGCTGGGATTAGACCCTGATTGTTGGCGAGTTCGTCATATTCTTTTTCATCATACTCATACGAATATCCGTCATTATGATTTAGACATTGAAGAAAATTTTTTACTGCGCCAAACCCCTTATCAACGCTGGTATCCGTTTATGCGTTGGCAACATCTGTATTGGCCGCTGATTGCAGCAATGACGTTCCCCGCTCTGATTTGGGGATTTGATTGGTTTGATCGCTTTCATTTCACGCGGGTGGCACCCAAAATGCGCCACCAGGGCGCCAAAGGTATTGGTATATTTTTGCTAAGTAAAATGCTGCATCTTGCATTGGCATTATTATTACCGTATTGGGTGCTGTCCCCTTATGGCATCGGCATTGGCACACTGCTCGGGGTTTATTTACTGAGCCAGATGCTGGCATCACTGATTTTTGTGGTGCTGATCCTCGGAACTCACTGGGCGAAAGCCACTTTTTATACACCGCCAGAATCGGGACGAATGGCACAAGGATTTTATACTCATACATTTTCAACCACCTACGATTGGCAAACTACACCGACATGGTTGACTTATTGGCTCGGTGGGTTGAATTTACACCTAACGCACCATGTTTTTCCCAATTGGCACCATCGGCATTATCCCGCTCTTGCTAAGATTATTCAGCAAACCGCGCTGCAATTTGGTTTGGATTATCATTGTGTTGACGCCAAAACGCTGTGGCGTTATCAACAACAGTTTTTACGGCGGATGGGTGAGGGGGAAGGGTTTAGGTAAGCAAGATTCACTTACCTAAACATCGATATATTAATTCAGTTCAGATTGAACATGTTGAATGCTGCGCACCCACGGTTTATCCCGTTGAAACGCAGAAGGTAAATTGTGTATGGCGTGTTTGGCCGAGCGGATTGACGGGTATTCACCATACACGAGCACATACCATTGGCGGTTATTTCTGACGGTTTCATACACCAAATAATTACTCAATTTATGTCGGCGAGCTTGTTCATAAAGCCCTTCAGCGCTGGCAGCACTCCCTAGTTGTAGCGTGTAATGGCGAGAGGATACAGATCGAATATCGCCGCCTAAATTGGTGCTCTCAGCGGTTTTTTTTGTCGTGGGGATCGTGACTTCTATCGGCTTGCTAGGCATGTCGATTGGTATCGATTCTATCTGTTCAGTTTCACTTTTTTGTTCGGACGGGGGTAGCACGAGGGTAATGATCACTTCCGTGGGTTCGTCAGGCACAGTTTCGTCTATCACGGGAGGTAATTGTTGCTGGAGGTGGGCGTTATGTGCCGCGGCGAGCATCAGACGTTCTCGATACTGGGCAATAGGTTGCCATATTGTCGTCAGCGCATTTTGTAATGCCCGAATAGAGGTGTAAATTCGGTGCGGTTTATGGTTTTGCGATGCCTCTAGCAATGCATGGTTTTCCTTGGAAGATAATTCCATCGTGTCAGCTTGTGACTCAGGTTGAACGGGCTCCGTCATCGGAGAACGGACTAAGGAGTATGAATACTGTTGGCAAAGTTGTGCATTAAACTCATCTGCTGTGACACGCATTTCGTCCTGAATGTCATCTAACGCTTCTTGCGCCATCGCTCGCACTTCATTATTTGCTTTGATAGCTTTTTCCAGCCACCATATTGCACAGGCGGAGCTTTGAGCTCCCCCTTCTCCGGTAAAAAACAAAATCCCCAAATGATATTGACCGAGAGGGTAACCCTGCAAAGCGGATTGCTGAATATAGTAACGCCCTTTTGCGAGATCAACAGGGACGCCATCGCCATTGATGGATTGCACGCCGAGGTCGTGAATTTGCTCAAGGGAGGTTGAGGGTGTTACTGACAGTGCAGGGCGGCATAACAGCATTGGAAGCCCGATAAGCAGTAGCGTTAGAAAGCGGTGGCGGTGAGTTGCTATCATGAGATTCTTATCGTTGAAGTATATGGGCTTAGTGGTGTGTGATGAAAACCACTAAGCGGTGAGGTGGGTTATTCCCAGTCAATGGTGACGGTCGCAGAAGCAGAGGCGGCGCCGGATTTAAAGCCCTGCCCAAGTGCACAGAGGCTAAAACGGTAAGGGATTAAATTTTGACCGACAGTTAGCTCCCCCAAATTCACTTCGTTTGAAGGTGGGGTTTTACCTCCGGTACCAAAACTAGTACCGCCACTCTCACAGGGAGCAATAATTGATTTTATGGAGGCACGCACCGTGGCAGGAGCGAGTTCACCGGTAGCATCCATGGTCATTTTTAAGTCGTTTGCATATTCTTGAACATCCCCCTTAAGCGTCAATTTGGCAGGGGCATATGAATCACCGTCAGCAGTACAGTTGATTGTAAAATTCCCATCAACTGACCCTAAAATATCTTTGCGGTTCCCTCCTGGCGTGCCGGAAGTATTTCCCTCCCACTCCCAAATATTCACTTTTCCAAAATCAATCTTAGGTGGCGCGGAAACAGAGCAGGATAATGGAGGATATTTTACAGTCAGTGTTCCCCCCGCAGCAACAAGACCAGACAAAGCATACTTAGTGTCAGAAACAAGATATATAGCAGGGATATTGTATATGCCTGATTTCGCAGATTTATCCACATAGACCGCTAATTTTCCGTTAGTCAGGGACGTATTAACAGTAGCATTATCCCTTACTGCAGTATTGCTAGGCAGGCTTGCGCATAATCTCTGATTGTAGCCAGCGCTGCTGTTTGTTAAATTTGACATTGTGCCGTCAGCACTTAGGCTTGCGGTCGCTTCTGGTCGTTGTGGTACCGTTACAGTTAATGAACTTTTGAGATTACCTTGAGTAAAATACAAAATTATACCATCCGCAATTTTCATACCAACCTTCGGAGGTATTCCAAGGCTAGTGATATCAACAAAGCCATAACTAGAACTACCACAACCACTACTTATGTTAGTATCAGGAACTAAATTCCAGCGAAATGCCCAACCATTAGGGCCCGTACTATCAGTGGAGGCAATATGATTCCCAGTAATTGAGCGGGAAGCATTTGACCAGAAAGTCGAGCCAGACCCTATATAAACCGTCAGTTCTGTTGCCTGAGCTGAGTGTAATATTGCCATATTCATGACCATCGCCGCCCACATCAATCTCTTTCCCGATAGTAACGGATATGATTTGTCAGCTTTATATGACTGATAAATCGCTGACTTATTATCAATTTCGTGCTGAAAATCAGTTAAGAAATTATTATTCAGTTTCATTATTTTTACCTTCCAGGTCTTGGAAATATAACTAAGCAAAGATTTATTTTAACTATATTAAATAAGTGCTATTACGAAGATCTGATTCATTCTCATGTGTGAGCGAGCTATCC
The DNA here is from genome assembly GCF_000173415.1 of Providencia alcalifaciens DSM 30120. Taxonomy (GTDB): domain Bacteria; phylum Pseudomonadota; class Gammaproteobacteria; order Enterobacterales; family Enterobacteriaceae; genus Providencia; species Providencia alcalifaciens. The sequence goes on from NZ_ABXW01000042.1 coordinate 131,755, forward strand.
CTGCAGGTGTCTGTAGCCAGTATTTTTTATGATCTAATCGCATTATTTTTCTCCTGCTGGTGACTGTAACCAACGCGTTTTGGGTGGTGTTTGAGTGAATGGTGCGCTATTTTCCATCGGCATGGTCATCTGCTGAGCAGCTTCGGGTGTCGTCGTTGCCACAGGTTGAGCTTGCGGCTGCCCACTGACACAGCGATAAGACACTTGGCGGATAGGCATATCGGCGGAGACGTCCACATGGCGTAAATCAAAATTCACCTGACATTGCTGTGCGGTCGCGTCCCCCCACTTCACCAATAATTCCCCCGTTTCAGGTAACCCTGTGAGGTACACTTGCCCTCCATCCCCCACAATGCTGCTCATGTTGTCAGCACTGTTATCGGTTATTAAGGTGGCTATCGCCCCAAATGGCACAGACTTGGCACCCTGTTTTAAGGTCATTAACACTTGGTAGCCGATACGGGTACGGAAACTGGCTTTCACCACCGCACCTTTGGTTGGGTAAACGTTGGTATTGGATTGCGGCAAATCGACATTTTCAGGCAGCGTACTGGGGTCTAAACCAATGCTGTTTTTGTTATAGTCGGAGAGGTAAGGCGCCACGGCGTAGCCTCGCCAATCGGTCACGGCAGTACCGCCATTGACGCTGACACCCTCGGCGCCCGGTGCACTAATCAGGGCAACGGAATCGCCCATCGAACGGCTTAAGGTTAGCCCTTCAGAATGTAACAATACGCCACCACTGGCGTTCATATTGATGGATTGAGCATTATTGCTGTAGCTATAGCCCCCACTGAGACTGCCTTTATCGCCTTGA
>NZ_ABXW01000041.1 GCF_000173415.1 Providencia alcalifaciens DSM 30120
GAAAAATAATTTCTAAGTGTTGATTTATCACTCAAAATGGTTATTTTCTGATATTTTTTAGCGCGTTTGGCAGCTCAGCAAGACTATTAATCACAATATCAGCACTTGTAATAGCTTCATCAGTCACGGTCTCACCACTTTTCACTAGCACATTTATACCAACATGAGCCGCTTTACCCGCTTGCATATCGGCAAGTTTATCGCCAACCATAATAGAAGAAGCCATATCGATGTTTAAAAATTGCTGAGCATCTAATAGCATTCCCGGTTTTGGTTTGCGGCAATTACACTCTTGCTTATATTCTTCTACTGTTGCATCTGGATGATGTGGGCAGAAATAGATACCATCTAAATCAACACCGCGGTCAGCTAAAGACCAATCCATCCATTCAGTGAGGTTCATAAACTGGTCTTCTGTATAGATACCGCGCCCAATACCAGATTGGTTAGTCACGACAACTAATGCATATCCCATTTTCTTGAGTTCAACCATGGCTTCAATAGAGCCTTCGATAAATTCAAAATCATCGATTTGATGTACATAACCATGATCGATATTAATTGTGCCATCTCTATCTAGAAAGACTGCTGGAATACCTTTGCTCACTGCTTTACTCCTCAAACTGAAATGGTTTTTAGTATCTCACGAAAAGAAATGAAATGAGAATAGAATAAATCCATCAAACTTTATTGACTTAGACGTCTAGACGCCTTAACATCCAATACATGTTAGATACAGTATCTAAAATATAATTCGTCAGAGAATAGAAGATAGAATGATAAAGCTCTCAAATATTAATAAAGTGTTCCAGCAAGGAAACCGCAATATACAGGCACTGACTGATATCAGCCTGCATGTTCCTGCTGGTCAAATATATGGTGTTATTGGTGCATCCGGCGCAGGTAAAAGTACCTTAATTCGTTGTGTGAATATGCTGGAACGTCCAACATCAGGGCAAGTCATTGTTGATGGGCAAGATTTAACCTCTCTGCCAGAAAAAGCGCTAACGAAAGCACGCCGTGGTATTGGCATGATTTTTCAGCACTTTAACCTATTATCTTCACGCTCTGTGTTTGATAACGTGGCATTGCCATTAGAGTTAGACAATACACCGAAAGAAACGATTAAACAGCGTGTTAATGAATTACTGGAGTTGGTCGGTTTATCTGAGAAAAAAGATGCTTATCCAGCCAACCTGTCTGGTGGTCAAAAACAACGTGTTGCTATCGCGCGCGCTTTAGCTAATTCACCAAAAGTTTTATTATGTGATGAAGCAACAAGCGCATTAGACCCAGCGACCACTCGTTCTATTTTAGAATTACTGAAAGATATAAACCGCCGCTTAGGGTTAACGATTTTATTAATCACCCACGAAATGGATGTGGTAAAACGAATTTGCGACCAAGTTGCCGTGATCAGCGGTGGTCAGCTCATCGAGCAAGATAAAGTCAGTGAAGTTTTCTCTCACCCGAAAACACCTGTCGCTCAAGCATTTATTAAATCAACACTCGTTATTGATATTCCGGATGACTATAAAGAGCGCCTACAAAGTGAACCAGGTAAAGATTTATCTCCATTGCTGAAGCTGGAATTTACAGGGCAATCCGTAGATGCTCCATTAATTTCTATGGCTGTTCGTAAATTTGATATCGATATTAATATTTTAAGCTCTCAGATTGATTATGCCGGTGGCGTTAAATTTGGCGTGATGTTGGCTGAATTACACGGTTTACATGATAGCGTGGAATCCACAATTACATTTTTGAAAGAGCACCATGTGAAAGTTGAGGTTTTAGGTTATGTCTGAGGGAATGATTTCACTGCTTATTTCAGGAACGATTGATACCATTATCATGACTTTCGTTTCTGCAATTTTAGGTTTTATTTTAGGTATCCCGACAGGCGTCCTGCTGTATGTCACTCGTCGTGGTCAAGTCATGGAAAATAAAGTTTTATACAGTGTGATTTCTGCTGTAGTAAACATTTTCCGTTCTATCCCGTTTATTATTTTATTAGTGTGGATCAGCCCATTTACCAAATTTATCGTCGGTTCTGCGATCGGTATTGAAGGGGCGATAGTTCCTCTAACTGTTGGTGCAATTCCTTTTATTGCTCGTATGGTTGAAAACGCATTGTTAGAAGTACCAAATGGTTTAATTGAAGCATCTCGCGCTATGGGCGCAACTCCGTTACAGATTATTCGCAAAGTATTACTGCCAGAATCTTTAGCTGGATTAATTAACGCAGCAACCATTACGTTAATCATGTTAGTCGGTTATTCAGCAATGGGCGGTGCCGTCGGTTCTGGTGGATTAGGACAAATTGCAATGCAATATGGGTACTATACTTATAATCCATTAGTTATGAATACCGTACTTGTTCTATTAATTGTCTTAGTATTCATCATTCAGTTCACCGGTGAATATCTAATGAAAAAAGTGTCACATAAATAGTCCGTCATATAGATAGTCAGAAACAATAGCAGCGCCAAAAAACGCTACACAGTAGTTAAGGTGCTATAAATAGTGTCTAAAGGGGTAAGTTATGTCTATTAAGTTAAAATCAATTGCAGTAGTTGGCGCGCTGTTAGGAACATTAGCTCTCGCTGGCTGTGGTGAAAAACAAAAAGATCCAAATAGCATCAAAGTCGGTGTGATCATGGGCAAAGAATTTGAAGTTGCTGAAGTTGCACAAAAAGTTGCTAAAGAAAAATATGGTCTGAATGTTGAGCTCGTCTCTTTCAATGACTTCGTATTACCAAATGAAGCATTAAGCAAAGGTGATATTGATGCTAATGCATTCCAACATAAGCCTTATTTGGATCAACAAATTAAAGATCGCAATTACAAATTAGTGCCTGTTGGAAATACTTTTATTTATCCAATCGCAGGATACTCTAAACAAATTAAATCTATTGATGAACTAGCAGATGGTTCGCAGGTTGCTCTGCCGAATGACCCGACAAACTTAGGTCGCTCATTACTGTTACTGCAAAAACAAGGTTTAATTAAGTTAAAAGATGGCACAGGTTTAATGCCAACAGTATTGGATGTTGTTGAAAATCCAAAAGGCTTAAAATTTGTTGAATTAGAAGCACCTCAGTTACCGCGTGCTCTGGATGACCAAAAAATTGCATTGGCTATCATCAATACAACGTGGGCAAGCAGCGCAACACCAAAACTGACTCCAGCAAAAGATGGTCTGTTTGTTGAAGATAAAGATTCACCATACGTGAACATTATTGTGACCCGTGAAGATAATAAAGATAGCGAGAATGTGAAGAAGTTTATTCAAGCATATCAATCTAATGAAGTCGCAGAAAAAGCTAATGAAGTATTCGATGGTGGTGCAGTTAAAGGCTGGTAAGCTTTTCTCTTAAATAGAATGTGTATAAAATGCTAGGTGACGTTATGTCACCTAGCATTTTTTATTAAACCGATTACATAATTAATGCGTTCGCGCAGATAATAAAAAGGTAATATTTATGAGATTGTTTTTGCTCGCCCTCGCTACATTTGCTTTAGCTGGGTGCGGAATTAATCAATACACCAGTCCAAGCATGAATAAAGGGTTTTCGAGTATGAAACTGTCGAAACCTTTACCTGTAGAAACTGAAGAAGATGTCAGTGCAGAAAACATTAAATTAATGAACAGCCCTGAAGAATTATTAGGAATGCCATTTCGTGATTTAGGTATTGTTTCTGGAGAGTCATGCAGAAAAAATGCAAAGAGTCCTCCTATTAATCTAGACTCTGCAAAAAACAGCATGTTGACGCAAGCCGCTTATATCGCTGCGGATGCCGTGTTATTACATCAGTGCCAAACCAAATCAGCGCCGGGTTGTTACCAAGCAACGGTATGTGAAGGTAGTGCACTTAAAATTGTTGAATAATCAACTTATGCAATCTTTTCAATTTAATGTTATTGGGCATATCGAATCTCCTTATAAAGAAAAGTTTGCCATTCCTCGCCAGCCTGGGCTGGTCCAAAACGGCTTTGGGCGCTTACATCTACACTCGCCTTACAATGACCCAAATGCCGTTAGAGGATTAACTCAATTTAGTCATATTTGGGTTTTATTTGTTTTTCACCAAACAATGGATGGGGGTTGGAAACCTTTAGTGCGCCCTCCTCGCTTAGGTGGTAACGATAAGATGGGTGTATTTGCAACACGCTCTACATTTCGACCTAACCCAATTGGGATGTCATTAGTTGAGTTAAAAGATGTGACTATCGATAACCACCAAGTCATCCTTGAACTTGGTAGCCTTGATTTAGTTGATGGAACCCCCGTGGTGGATATCAAACCTTACCTTCCTTTTGCTGAAGCAGTCACAACAGCGAAAGCCGGTTATGCTCAAGAAGCTCCATCAGAAGATATGCAAGTTATATTTAGCCCTCTCGTTCAACTTGAGTTAGCTAAATATCAATCACGTTATCCTGGGTTAGCGGCTTTTATTGAGCAAGTATTAAAGCAAGACCCTCGTCCTGCCTATAAAAAACAGTCCAATGAAGCTCGTGATTACGCGGTTCATTTATTAGATTTCAATGTACGCTGGCGAGTGATTGACAATATCACTGACGTGTTTGCCATCGAACATAACGAAAAATCGCGTTAACCTCTTTTGACAAAGCATCGTCACTGGTAGACTAGCTCTTTATTCCGCTGCTTAGCAGCTTTAAATTATTGGGTAGGCTCAACGCCTACCATAATTTGTTGTTCTAATGGAACCTATACAATGCGTACTAGCAAATATCTGCTCTCAACTCTAAAAGAGACCCCTGCGGATGCAGAAGTTATCAGCCATAAACTGATGCTGCGTGCAGGGATGATCCGTAAACTTGCTTCTGGTCTGTATGACTGGTTACCCACTGGCGTGCGTGTTCTGCGTAAAGTTGAAAACATCGTTCGTGAGGAAATGGAAAATGCAGGCGCAATCGAGGTATCTTTACCCGTCGTTCAACCTGCTGACTTATGGCAAGAAAGTGGACGTTGGGAACAATATGGTCCTGAGTTACTGCGCTTTGTCGATCGCGGAGAGCGTCCGTTTGTTTTAGGTCCAACTCACGAAGAAGTTATCACGGATTTAGTGCGTAACGAAATCACTTCATACAAGCAATTGCCATTGAATTTATTCCAAATTCAAACCAAGTTCCGTGATGAAGTTCGTCCTCGTTTCGGTGTTATGCGTTCTCGTGAATTTATCATGAAAGATGCATACTCATTCCACACGAGCCAAGAATCATTGCAAGAAACTTACGATGCAATGTATGAAGCTTATAGCAAGATTTTCACCCGAATTGGCTTTGATTTCCGTGCAGTACACGCAGACACGGGTTCTATCGGTGGTAATGCTTCTCACGAATTCCAAGTCTTGGCACAAAGCGGTGAAGACGACGTAGTGTTCTCCACCGAATCTGATTTTGCGGCGAACATCGAATTTGCTGAAGCTGTTGCACCAAATGTGCAGCGTGCAGCACCTAGCCAAGAAATGCATTTAGTCGATACCCCAAATGCAAAAACGATCGCTGAATTAGTTGAACAGTTTAATCTGCCAATCGAAAAAACAGTTAAGACTCTGATTGTTCATGCAGAAAAAGATTCTGGTCATACTTTAGTTGCCCTATTAATTCGTGGTGACCATGAACTGAATGAAATAAAAGCAGAGAAACACCCGTTAGTGGCAAGCCCATTGCAATTTGCGTCTGAAGAAGAAATCCGTAAAGTCGTAAATGCAGGTCCAGGCTCTTTAGGCCCTGTCAATATGCCAATGCCAATCGTCATTGATCGCAGTGTTGCGGTGATGAGTGATTTTGGTGCGGGTGCAAATATTGATGGCAAACATTATTTTGGCATCAACTGGGAACGTGACCTGAAATTACCTGAAGTTTATGACTTACGTAATGTGGTTGAGGGTGATCCAAGCCCAGATGGTAAAGGTACCCTGCTGATTAAACGCGGGATTGAAGTTGGTCATATCTTCCAGTTAGGCACCAAATATTCTGAAGCGATGAAAGCATCAGTGCAAAACGAAGAAGGTCATAATCAAATAGTAACAATGGGTTGCTATGGTATTGGTGTAACGCGTATCGTCGCAGCTGCGATTGAGCAGAGTCATGATGACCGTGGGATTATTTGGCCTGATGCTATTGCACCATTCCATGTCGCCATTTTACCCATGAACATGCATAAGTCATATCGCGTAAAAGAAGTTGCAGAAAAACTGTATGCAGACCTGAAAGCACAAGGCATCGATGTCATTTTCGATGACCGTAAAGAGCGTCCAGGCGTCATGTTTGCAGATATGGAACTGATTGGTGTTCCATACACTATCGTTATTGGTGACCGCAACTTAGACACTAACCAAGTTGAATATAAATCACGCCGTAGTGATGATAAACAACTGGTTGGCTTAGATAACGTGGTTAGCTTCCTGAAAGAAAAATTAGCTAAATAATCGTTAATTGAGCCTTAAATAATAAAAGCTCAGAGTTCAGTTCACTGTCTCTGAGCTTTTTTATGATGAGATCAGAATAAATTCAGATTATTTGCAAGATTTCGTTTTATCAAACTGAATATTCCCTGTAGGAATAAATGCAGAATCAAATTGACCATCTTCCATTGATGGGCGAACAGAATAATAGCCATCCGCCTCTAAATAAACTGGCGTACCGCCATCCACATCAGTATCACTATATGCTTTTTCTAGCTCAATACCTGATGTCGCATATTTACGTCCAGATTCACATTCAGTAAATACCGCAGCATCCGCCATATAACGATATTCACCGCGTTTTTTACTCGGCGTAACTTGTTTCAATGTATGGTTCATTGAGCTTTCAATCGCCTTTCCTTCTATATCTAACAGGGTGATCGATTGATTATCTGGAGATTGAGCAAAGTAGGTACGCTCTGCTTTTGAGTTAGTCAGCGTTAATACACTGTCAGCACTGGACCAATTTCCAGTTTCATGGAACATTTGGTTGCCTTCACGCGTCTCTAAATAGAGTAATTGCTCAACATAACTGCCATCTGGATTAACCAATAATGTCGCTTCAATACCAGAACAATCCGCACAAGGAAGCACACCACTATAAACATGGTCTACAGGTGCAAAATTCGCTTCATTCACACTACTTTGACAACCGGATAGTGCCACGGCGCCCGCCGAAATAAGAGCCAATAAAAGTGCTTTCTTCATTATAATTCCCTTCAGATCATTCAATTATCACAGTTTCGCTTATTAAGACATCATAGCATCTCAAAGAATAAAAAAATAAGGTATGCAAAAATTTACAATAGGATAAATAACCAGCTAAAGACATCAGTTTAATGAATAAGAATTTTCCTTTTCCCACGTCACTGATTATAGTTATTAAATTACTATGCTATTATCGAACGAAGCACATCTGACTTAGTTCTTTTTGATGAGTCGATAAACGCTTAGTGTTTTTAGATAAGACAAACATGTTCAAGGCGGCAATAACCGCCACTAACACAGTGGTGAGGGAATATGTCTACAGATAATGAATATCAACCAATCAATTGTGATGATTACGAATATCTAGAAATCGCATGCCAGCGTCAATTAAAGCTGCAAATTAAGCTTAATGACGGCGAGAATATTGAAGGGCAAGCCAGTGATTTGCTCCTACGAAAAAAAATTGAGTACCTCGTCCTAATTACGCAGGAAGGTACCAAGGAGCTACGACTGGATATTATCTCATCCTTCAGTCATCCTGAAATCGGCACTATCGTTGTCGACCACTCTCACTAATCCTCGTTTTCTGAGTTTCTTCTATACCCCTTATGATAATCACAGTCATAAGGGGTTTCTAATTTTAGAACCGCTACTGAAATAACTCACTTGAAAACTCACCGTTATTTATCCAGTGCTCAGAATTTTGCCAATCAATAGCAATACCCACATTGTTCTCACCCACAAATCCATCAGGTGTAATAAAACACCCTACCGCGCAAATTAACGTATCGTTATAGTAAATAAGTGGCGTTCGTTCTCGCATCCATGGTGCAACACCAAGTTCTTGCCAAATCTTTTTACTGCTACGTGAATGATTTCGACCGACAATACTTAGTGAACCTTGTAAACCAAAACGGATAGTGACAACTTCGTTTTCTTGTGGGGGACGGATCTGCCCTTCTCCCTCCATCACAACCAGCATCCCCAGTGATTCAGGTAATAAATAATCCTCAGGATAATTCCACTGATATTGTTTCCCCATCAGGCTATTAATGCGCTTAACCACCCACAGAGCCCCTTGATAACGGCGAATTTCCACGTTACCCAAACGACAGATAGGTTCTGCATCCTGCCGAGCAAGTGCCACTTCCTGCCATATACGTTCCAATTGATTAAAGGGTGGCATGGCTAGCTGATGAAGACCAATCCACCTGCGGATTAAAGCGTTACGCTTGGCAACTGAACAGTGAACAAGCCCGTCAATATATAACCCGCCACGATAATCGATAATCTCATCAAGTGAATCTTGCAGTAATTCATCCAATAGCGCTTCTTGTTCTGCACACAATGAGGCACTGCGAGAAACTGCATTGGCAAAATGTGACCAGCGTTCCGATAACCTTGGCATGATATGTAAACGGAGAAAGTTACGATCATAACGGTCATCCTGGTTACTATCATCTTCAACCCAAGGCAATTGCTGCTCAGCACGGTAATGTTCCAACGCATGACGAGAAATCGTGAGTAGAGGGCGTAGCAGGACCGTATTGCCACATTTAGCTTGAAAAGCAAGTGATTCCGGCATGGCAGAAAGCCCTGTAGGACCACTTCCTCGTTTAAGCGCCAACATAACTGTTTCAGCTTGGTCATCAAGATGCTGAGCCGTCACGATAATCTCATCTTCGAGTAGCTCTTCGCGATAAGCTTGATAACGTTCGGCTCTAGCAGCTGCTTCAATCCCTTTATTGCTTCCCTCCACCGTCACATGTCGACAAATAAATGGAATATCCCATTTCTGACACAATGAAGCGCAGTGAGCTTCCCACTTATCCGCTTGTATATTTAAACCATGATGAACATGAATGGCGCGGATTTCTAATGACGGTAATTCACTGATTTTTATCTGATAAAGAGCATGAAGCAATACCGTGGAGTCGATACCACCACTGAATCCAACCAGAATTTTTCGGTAGCTTCCGATTTTTTCTCGAACTGTTGCGAGAATATGCTGTGAGGATTTCGCCATTATCTTCCCTTTATTCCACTCACTTCTTAATTCAATTTTATATTAAAGATAATAAAAAACGGGAGCTGGCTAAACCGACTCCCGTTTCAAAATAGAATGGATTGCACTTAATAGGTTAGCTAATTAGCAGTAACCATATCCCATCAGACGTTGATAACGACGATTTTTCAGTGCTTCTACATCCAACGTATCTAACTCATTCAAGTCTTGCGTGAGTTGTGCTTTCAGAGATTCAGCAATTTCATCGTAGTTACGATGAGCACCACCCAGAGGTTCTGGGATCACACTGTCGATTAACTTCAGTTCTTTTAAACGAGGCGCTGTAATTCCCATCGCATCAGCTGCTAATGGTGCTTTATCTGCACTTTTCCACAAAATAGATGCACAGCCTTCTGGTGAGATAACAGAATAAGTACTGTATTGCAGCATATTCACTTTATCACCAACACCAATCGCTAATGCCCCACCAGAGCCACCTTCGCCAATTACAGTACAGATCACAGGAACGGATAAGCGAGACATCTCACGTAAGTTACGTGCAATTGCTTCTGATTGACCACGTTCTTCAGCACCAACGCCTGGGTATGCACCTGGGGTATCGATGAAGGTAATAATTGGCAGATTAAAACGCTCAGCCATTTCCATTAAACGCAGTGCTTTACGATAACCTTCTGGCGCTGGCATACCAAAGTTACGACGAATTTTCTCTTTGGTTTCACGACCTTTTTGATGACCAATAACCATCACAGGGCGCCCATCTAAACGAGCCAGACCACCAATAATCGCTTTATCATCGGCATAAGCACGATCACCCGCTAATTCTTGGTAGTCCGTAAAAATACGGGAAATATAATCCAAAGAATAAGGACGACGTGGGTGACGAGCGAGTTTAGCAATTTGCCAAGCTCCCAGATCAGAGAAAATCTTACGTGTCAGTTCAACACTTTTTTCACGTAAGCGGGCAACCTCTTCATCTAGGTTGACTTCTAAATTGTTATCTTGACGGCTAACTGCGGTTAGGGAATCGATTTTCGCCTCTAATTCAGCAATCGGCTGTTCAAAATCAAGAAAGTCCAGACTCATAATATTCCTATTTTAGTCAAATTCTAATTCTACCTGCTCACTACCCAGCAGAGTTCGAAGGTCGTTCAGAAGGGGATCCACGGGTGTCACACGCCAAACAACGCCAAACTTGAGCTTAGCTCTGGCATCATCCTTCTGATAATACAAATGAACCGGTATCGTGCCTGAGCGGTGAGGTTCAAGAGCATTGCGAAGCCGATTCAGTAATTGATCGTTAATTTGTTTATCGGACAACGATATTGCAAGGCCGCGCGCATATTTCTCCCTTGCTTCTCCGATATCCATCAATTCGCGCACTGTCATTTTATTACCACCATTGAAATCATCAAAGCTGACCTGACCGGTGGCAATCAAAATATTGTCTTTTTCCAACATATGTTGGTATTTATCCAGCGCATCTGAAAATAACATAATATCCAGACGACCGGAACGATCATCAAGCGTACAAATCCCAATTCTGTTCCCACGCTTCGTGGTGATCACTTTTGCAGAGAGCACTAAACCTACCACAGTTGTCACTTGACCACGAGGGGTTGGGTTCACATCTTTTAATCTCAAACCATTCGTATAACGCTCTATCTCACTTAAGTATCGCGTTATTGGGTGACCTGTCAAATACAGCCCCAATGTTTCACGCTCACCATCAAGCACGACTTGTTCAGGCCATTTCGGTACACTTGCGTAAGAGCTTTCAACTTGTTCAGGGGCTTCAGCAAGAACACCGAACATATCGCCTTGCCCGATAGCTTCAGCTTTTGCATGCTGATCAGCAGCTTTTAATGCATCCTCAAGGGAAGACATTAACGCAGCACGATGAGGACCTAAATGATCGAAAGCCCCTGCCATGATCAGTTTTTCCATCACACGGCGGTTGATCTTTTTAATATCCACTCGGGCACAAAGATCAAAAATTTCTTTGAAGATCCCGCCTTGTTGGCGAGCCTCAATGATCGCCTCAATTGGACCTTCTCCGACGCCTTTAATCGCACCAATTCCGTAAACTATCTCACCTTCATCATTCACATGGAAGTGATATAGCCCGCTATTGATATCTGGCGGCAATACTTTTAAGCCCATACGCCAGCATTCGTCAACCAGTCCCACCACTTTTTCGGTATTATCCATATCCGCGGTCATTACCGCTGCCATAAATTCAGCCGGATAATGGGCTTTTAACCATAAGGTTTGGTATGAAACGAGAGCATAAGCAGCCGAGTGCGATTTGTTAAATCCATAACCGGCGAATTTCTCCACCAAGTCAAAGATTTTCATCGACAATTCGCCATCTACCCCATTTTTGATAGAACCTTCCTCAAAAACGGAGCGCTGTTTTGCCATCTCTTCAGGTTTCTTTTTACCCATCGCACGACGCAGCATATCTGCGCCACCAAGGGTGTAACCCGCTAACACCTGAGCAATCTGCATAACCTGTTCTTGGTATAGGATAATACCATAAGTTGGCTCTAGAACAGGTTTTAATGATTCGTGCTGCCAATTCACATCAGGGTATGATATCTCTTCACGTCCATGTTTACGGTCGATAAAGTTATCTACCATTCCTGATTGCAATGGTCCTGGGCGGAATAACGCCACCAATGCGATCATATCTTCAAAGCAGTCTGGTTGCAGGCGCTTAATCAGATCCTTCATTCCGCGGGATTCCAACTGGAATACCGCCGTAGTTTCTGAGCGCTGTAGCATATCGAAGCTTTTTTTGTCATCCAATGGAATTGCAGCGATATCAATTGGATCTAAGTTTTTCTTCGCTCGACGGGCATTGATCATTTCCAATGCCCAGTTAATGATGGTCAGCGTTCGGAGACCTAAGAAGTCAAACTTCACCAGCCCTGCATATTCAACATCGTTCTTGTCAAATTGCGTAACTGGGTTATTTCCTTCTGCATCACAATAGAGTGGTGCAAAATCAGTAATCTTAGTTGGGGCAATCACCACCCCACCCGCATGTTTACCGGCGTTTCGAGTTACCCCTTCAAGCTTACGCGCCATATCAATCAGCGCTTTGACCTCTTCATCTGCCTCATAAATCTCTGGCAGTTGTGGCTCAACTTCAAACGCTTTCTCGAGAGTCATTCCTGGGTCAGGAGGAACTAATTTAGAAATGCGATCCACGAAACCATATGGATGACCAAGCACACGCCCTACGTCACGAATAACGGCTTTTGCAGCCATCGTACCGAAAGTAATAATCTGAGATACGGCATCTCGTCCATACATTTGTGCTACGTGATCAATAACTTGATCCCGTTTTTCCATGCAGAAGTCAACGTCGAAGTCAGGCATAGAAACCCGCTCAGGGTTTAGGAAACGCTCAAACAGTAAATCTAGCTCAAGAGGATCTAAATCTGTAATTTTTAAGGCATAAGCGACTAAAGAACCAGCACCTGAACCTCGACCTGGTCCAACAGGAACACCATTATCTTTCGACCATTGGATAAACTCCATCACGATCAAGAAATAACCAGGGAATCCCATCTGGTTGATAACATTAAGCTCTATTTCTAAACGCTCATCGTATTCAGGGCGCTTTTCAGCCCGCACTTTTTCGTCTGGGAATAAAAATTTGAGTCGCTCTTCTAAGCCTTCTTTCGCACGCATAACCAAAAAGTCTTCTGTTTCCATATCCCCAGTCGGGAATTTAGGCAGGAAATATTCACCAAGACGAATGGTTACGTTACAGCGCTTAGCAATCTCTACACTGTTTTCTAATGCTTCAGGGATGTCGGAAAACAGCTCACACATCTCTTCTTCAGTACGTAAGTATTGCTGAGGACTATAATTTTTAGGGCGTTTCGGATCGGCTAATGTATAACCATCATGGATAGCGACACGAATTTCATGGGCATCAAAATCACTGCTTTCAATAAAACAGACATCGTTAGTCGCAACAACAGGCAGGCCGCGCTGGGTTGCCAGCTCAACCGCCGCATGAAGGTAGCTTTCTTCATCAGGTCGACCTGTACGTATAAGCTCCAGATAATAAGCATCAGGGAAATATGTTTGATAAAATTCAAGGCTTTCATCCACTAACGCTTGGTTACCGCGCAGTAAAAATTGCCCCACATCCCCTTTTCGCCCGCCTGATAATAGGATTAAACCTTCTTTATGTTTGACAAGCCAATCGCGATGAATCGTTGGACCAATGGCGCCATAGCCTTTTTGGTATGCTTCGGAGATGAGTAAAGTGAGGTTTTGATAGCCTTCGTTATTGCGAGCCAGAACGGTTAAGTGAGCAACCTCATCACCCAGTTGCTCACTTTCCATATAAAAATCAGCCCCAATGATTGGCTTGATACCCGCACCATGAGCCGCACCATAAAACTTCACTAACCCACAAAGGTTAGTAAAATCCGTGATGGCAAATGCAGGCATGCCCATGGCGGCAACTTTTTTGACTAATGGACCGGTTTTTGCCAGCCCATCAATCATGGAATAGTCACTATGAACACGTAGATGAATAAAACGAGGAGAAGCCATTAACCTTATACCTATTTTTCTATGCCGACTATTTAATGTCTAACGCACGTCTTACAGGCGCGAAGCTTTTACGATGAAACTCGGTAGCGCCAAATTCAGCTAATTTTTCTAAATGATACGCTGTAGGATAGCCTTTATGTTTCGCAAAACCATACTCAGGAAAAGCTTTATCGAGCTCAACCATTTCTCTATCTCTGACGACTTTCGCTAGAATAGATGCCGCGCTTATCTCTTGGACTAAGCTATCGCCTTTGACTACTGCCTGTGATGGCATATCTAGCTTAGGGCAGCGATTACCATCCACCAAAACAAATTCCGGTTTAATCAATAATCCTTCCACGGCTCTTTGCATCGCCAACATAGTGGCATGCAATATATTCAACTGATCGATTTCTTCTGGTTCAGCACGTCCAATGCACCAGCACAGCGCTTTTTCTTTGATTTCATCGAACAGTTTTTCTCGTTTCTTTTCACTGAGCTTTTTTGAATCAGCCAATCCTTCTATAGGATTATTGGGATCTAAAATCACTGCGGCTGTCACTACAGCGCCCACCAAAGGTCCACGACCGACTTCATCAACACCAGCAATTAAGTTGGCTTTCGGGTATATAAATTCCATTATTTTCTAACCAAATCCAGTACAGCCTCTGCGGCTTGTTGGTCCGCATCACAACGAATGAGTTG
Organism: Providencia alcalifaciens DSM 30120; assembly: GCF_000173415.1. Classification (GTDB taxonomy): domain Bacteria; phylum Pseudomonadota; class Gammaproteobacteria; order Enterobacterales; family Enterobacteriaceae; genus Providencia; species Providencia alcalifaciens. The sequence continues at coordinate 14,492 of NZ_ABXW01000041.1, forward strand.
ATGCAATTGTAAGAAAGTTTGCTTCAGCGCTTCCACTTTTTCACCACCTTCCAATAATGGCAGTAATTGCGCAGCAAGCTGCTGTGGCTGACACTCTTCTTGGAGTAATTCTTTGACAATTTCTTTCCCTGCCAATAAGTTTGGCAAAGAAACATAAGGGGTTTTAACTAAGCGCTTTGCAAGCCAGAATGTGAAGGGTTTCATTCGATACCCCACAACCATTGGACATTTTGTTAGCATACATTCCAACGCTGCCGTGCCTGATGCTAAAAGTGTCGCATCAGCCGCAGTCATCGCATCGCGAGCTTGTCCATCAAGAATATGGACATTCAATTCAGGAGCAACCTGCTGCTTTATTTCATCAAATTGCTGACGTCTCTTCTGATTTACCAAAGGCACTACAATATGTAAATCATCGAAATGACTATTTAATAGTGTAGCGGTTTTTAAAAAATCAGCACTGAGCATCTCCACTTCAGAATGTCGACTACCCGGTAATAAGGCTAAGCATTTTGCAGTTGCTGGGATATTTAAACGCTCGCGTGCCGCGTATTTATCTGGGTTGAGGGGAATCGAATCCGCCATTGTGTGCCCAATAAAACGGCAAGGAACATCAAAGCGGTCATAAAATGCCTTCTCAAATGGGAGAAATGCTAAGACTAAATTTGTTGAGCGACCAATTTTAAATACACGCTTTTGACGCCAAGCCCAAACAGAGGGACTAACATAATGGATAGTTTTAATGCCTTTTGATTTTAAACGACCTTCAAGAGTGATATTAAAATCAGGTGCATCAATACCAACAAACACATCAGGCTGTAACTCAGTAAAACGCTGAGTTAAATCTTTGCGTATAGATAATAAGCGAGGTAATCGACCAAGGACTTCAACAATTCCCATGACGGCAAGCTCTTCCATTTCATACCATGCTTCACAACCTTCAGCTTGCATGAGTGGTCCAGCGACACCGACAAAACGGGCATTGGGAACGTGTTGTTTTAAGGCGCGGATGAGTCCTGCGCCTAAGATATCGCCAGATGTCTCTCCGGCAACAAGGCCAATAGTAAGTGGGCGGTTGCTATTTACCAAAATTCGCTCCTTATTAAAGGCCTTTTCGTATCTTCATCTACAACAGCAAAAAATTAACGAATAATTCCACGCTTAGATTGTGCTGAGTCTTCTAAAAAGTCGCTAAACACTTTAACGTGTTCATCCGTTTTAGCCATTTCAGCAATTTCTTCGCGCGCTTCTTCTAAAGATTTTCCTGAGCGATATAACGTTTTATACGCGTTACGGATCGCATGTAGAGACTCTTTTTCAAAACCACGACGTTTCAAACCTTCAAGGTTTAAACCGAATGGAGTTGCATGGTTACCTTGTGCAATGACGTACGGAGGCACATCTTGTGCAACACCAGAGCACCCACCCACCATAACGTGGGCACCAATTTGGCAAAATTGATGCACCGCAGTCATGCCACCAATAATGGCGAAATCACCTAAAGTGACGTGACCACCTAACGTTCCGTTATTCGCAATAATACAGCGGTTACCAATGATGCAGTCATGTGCAATATGGACATTAACCATCAGTAAATTATCATTACCAATTCTAGTTAAGTCACCGCCTTGTGTGGTTCCACGATGGATTGTCACACTCTCACGGATGCGGTTACGATCGCCAATCTCAACACGAGTTGGCTCACCTTGGTATTTCAGGTCTTGGTTAATTTCACCAATTGAAGCAAATTGAAAAATAACGTTGTCACGACCGATTTTTGTGTGTCCGTTCACAACAATGTGAGATTTCAGCTCAGTACCTTCACCAATTTCAACATCAGCGCCAATATAGCAAAAAGGTCCAATGCGTACATTGGCACCAATAACAGCTCCATCTTCTACAATAGATGAGGGATGAACATAGGCAGTTTTGTCAATCATATCAGACCTCACGACGACGGGCGCACATCATTTCTGCTTCGCAGGCCACTTCTCCATCAACTTTTGCAACACCTTTAAAACGAGCAACACCGCGACGTTCTTTGATAAATTCGACTTCCAGGATCATTTGGTCTCCTGGCAGAACGGGACGTTTAAAGCGCGCGTTATCTATAGCTGCAAAATAATACAATTCGCCGGGCTCAAGTTTACCTACGCTTTTAAACGCAAGAATGCCTGTAGCCTGAGCCATCGCTTCTAAGATTAAAACACCCGGAAAAATTGGTTTGCTAGGGAAATGTCCCTGAAAGAATGGCTCGTTAAAAGAGACGTTCTTTACCGCGCGCAAAGATTTACCTTCTTCAAAATCCAATACACGGTCAACCAAAAGGAATGGGTAACGGTGCGGAAGTAGTTCTAAGATTTCTTCTATATTCAGAGTATGATTATCACTCATCGAAATACTCTTCCTGTCAATTAATACTATTTAATTAATGAATCGGCCCGCTTTAACTCAATGGTGAGTTAACAGGCAGGCCGGAAAAACGTAACTCAAGAAACTATTTTAGCTTGAATTACCAAATAATTACTGATTTTTTTGATTTTGGCTATCTAATTCACGTTCAATTGTTTTTAGACGCTTATTCATCTCATTGATGTTTAAGACTAAAGCCGCAGTTTTACGCCATGTTTTATTCGGCTGTAAAGGGATACCAGAAGAGTAAACTCCAGGCTCAGTAATTGGTCGCATGACCATTCCCATACCTGTTACGGTAACCTTATCACAGATTTCCATGTGCCCATTGATAACACTGGCTCCGCCAATCATACAATAACGACCGATTTTTAAACTACCGGCCATGATGACACCCCCCGCAACTGCGGTATTATCACCTATTGTTACATTGTGCGCAATTTGGCATTGGTTATCGATAATAACGCCATTGCCAATGACTGTGTTATCTAATGCGCCACGGTCAATTGTTGTACACGCGCCGATCTCAACACGAGACCCGATGATCACGGTACCCAACTGAGGGATCTTGATCCAATTACCACGATCATTGGCATAACCAAAGCCATCCGAGCCGATCACTGTGCCAGATTGGATTAAACAGCTTTCACCAATTTCAACATGATGATACACACTGACGTTCGCCCATAAACGGGTACCTGCGCCAATACGGGTGTTTTTACCAATAAAGCAACCAGCGCCGATCACAACGTTATCACCTAGCACTACGCCACTTTCGATAACAGCATTCGCGCCAATAGCGACATTTTGACCAAGCTGAGCATCATCAGCAATAACGGCTGAAACATGGATATTCTCCGCAGGAGCTGGAGTGGTATCCATAATTTGTGCCATATACGCATAAGCAAGGTAAGGATTATCTACAACCAGTGCAGCAACCTTACAAGCACTCAGATCTTTTTCCGTTAAAACCACAGCAGCAGCTTGGCAGTCTGCCAATTTGTCGCTGTAACGGCTATCAGATAAAAAAGTAATCTGTTGATTGTTCGCTGAATACATCGGTGCGATACCGGTGATGACGATATCGCCATCACCGTGTAACTGTGCATTCAACTGCTGAGCGAGGTCAGCTAATCGAATTGAAGACATCTATTATTTAACCTGTTTTTGAACCTGGCTGGTGATATTGATACCATCTTTTGCATACGCAACTGCGTTTGCATCGATAACAACATCATAGCCTTCTTTCGCTGCAACAGCTTTAATAGAATCTTGGATACGGCTCAGAATTTTATTACGCTCTTCAGATTGACGACGACGATTGTCTTCCTCAAATTTTTGAGCTTTTTCTGCAAACTGGTCACGTTTAGTGATTAATTCTTTTTCCTGCTTTTCACGATCACTAGTGCTCATAGTCGCACCGTCACGACGCAGTTTTTCTACGCGTGATTGCAGATCTTTTTCCAGATTTTGCAATTCAGTAGCACGGCTTTTGAATTCACTTTCAAGCTGCTTAGCAACGGCTTCACGAGCAGGCATGTTTTGGAAAACTTCGCCAACATTCACGATAGCGATTTTTTCAGCATACGCACCCGCAGACATTGCTAAAGCAATACTCACACCCGCTGCACACAACAATTTTTTCACACTAAACTCCTTAACCCATTCTTATGGCTGGAAATTTTGGTAGCCCTCATTCTCTTATGAGGGCTGATTTCGATAGAGACTGGGCTATTACCAAGTTCTACCAATATTAAATTGGAACTGTTCTGACTTGTCGCCTTCGTAATCCTTGATAGGTTGCGCATAGGAGAAGACCAGAGGTCCAAGCGGCGAAATCCACTGTAAAGCAATACCCGTAGAAACACGGACATTGGTTGCTGTACCGTAGTCAGGCATACCTGCACGCCACGCTGGGTTAATACTATTCCAATTGGTATCCCATACTGTACCCGCATCCACAAATAGGGATGTACGGATTGTATTCGCATATTTTTCGTCGACAAATGGCGTTGGGGTGATCAACTCAAATGAACCTGCATACATCGCGTTACCACCAACTGCATCGCTGGATGGGCTACCTGGCTCAGGACCATCTTTGCCATTAATATTCTTCAGATAAACCGCTTTCGGACCGATGTTATTCGAACGGAAACCACGGATGGTGCTAGAGCCCCCTGCATAGAAGTTCTCATAGAATGGCATTTGTTTGCTACCAATACCATCACCATAACCTGCCTGTGCACGACCTAACACAACCCATGTTTCATCATCATTCAGTGGGAGGTATTGGGCAGTATCAAAACGCAGTTTGTAGTATTCGTTATCAGAGCCAGGGATTGTCACTTTACCTGAAACGCTGGTTTTGTTACCCGATGTTGGGAAGAAACCACGGTTTAAGGAGTTATACGTCCAACCTAAGTTCAGCGTAAAGTCATCCGCCCTGAAGCTTTCTTTGTTACGACCATCTTTAGTCACCGGTGGATTTTCACCCATAGATTGCAGATAATCCCACATAGCTGCTTGCGCACGCATGTCAGACAGGTCGTTATGAACATAACCCGCACCAATACGGAAGGAGTTATTTTCATTGAATGGGAAGCTTAATGTGCTATCTAGGCCATACGTTTTGTTGTTATAGCCAGATAAGTCCGCATCTTTCGCACTAAAGTCGTTATAGAAAATACGTCCACCCAGACTCACACCGTTAACAGTGAAGTAAGGGTCTGTCATTGAAAACTCGACGTTGGTTGAGTAGTCATTTCGGCTGGCATTAATACCTACCGCATTACCAGTCCCCAACCAGTTATCCTGAGTCACGCCAACTTGGAAGCTCACGCCACTTTCAGTACCAAAACCAACACCAAAGTTCATTGAACCGGTATTACGCTCTTTAACTTTATAGATGACATCAACTTGGTCTGGGCTACCTGGAATACGCTGAGTTTCAACATCAACTGTTTCGAAGAAGCCTGTACGGTTCAGACGTTCTTTACCTAATTCAACTAAATCGTTACCTAACCACGCCCCTTCCATTTGACGCATTTCACGGCGTAAAACAGAATCTTTACTGGTGTCGTTACCTTGGAAACGAATTTGACGAACATAGAAACGGTTACCTGCATCGACGTTCACATGTAATTTAACGGTTTTATCTGCATCGTTAATTTCAGGTTGGGTCATGACGCGTGGGTACGCATAGCCATAGCGACCAAATAAATCTTTAATTTGGTTTTCCATTTGAGTCACTTGCGCACCATTGTATAACTCGCCTGGTGTGATAGTGATCAGTTCTTGGATATCTGCTAAATGCTCAGCCGTATTACCATTAACGTCTACACCGGAAATCTTATATTGATCGCCTTCAGTCACATTAATCGTAATGTAGATATCTTTCTTGTCTGGCGTCAGACTCACTTGTGTTGAGTCGATATTAAAACGTGCATAACCGCGATCAAGGTAGAAACTACGCAGAGTTTCTAAGTCTCCCGCCAGTTTTTGTTTTTGATATTTTTGGTCAGCCGCAAGGTTCCACCATGGCACATCGTCACGTAATTGGAGTTTATTCACCAATTCCGCTGTCGAATAATTTTTATTACCTACGATGTTGATCTGCTGAATTTTTGCAGATACGCCTTCAGAGAACACGAATTTTAAATCCACGCGGTTACGTGGTAATGGTGTGACCACGGCTTTTACTGTTGCATTGTATTTACCAACGCTGTAGTAAAAATCCTCTAAGCCTTTTTCAATATTCGCAATTTTAGTGCGGTCTAATGCCTCACCCACACGGATATTTGATGCTTCCAAGTTCTGCTTTAGCATGTCATCTTTTACAGATTTATTTCCTGTAAAAGTGATACTCGCGATGGTTGGTCGCTCTTTAACTTGAACGATCAGCGTGTTTCCATCACGCAGGACCCTAACATCTTCGAAGTTACCCGTAGAGAATAGCGAACGAATCGAACGACTAATATCTTCGTTATCGATTGAATCCCCGACCCTGACAGGCATGTTCAATAATGCTGCACCAACGGCGACGCGTTGTAGACCTTCGAAACGAATGTCTTTAACTACGAATCCGTCTGAACCGTATGCAGTGGCGCTACCTAAAAGCAGCGACGCTATGAGCAACTTTTTCATCGCCATCGTTGTTATGCGTATTCCTTACTGGTCCCAAGCTTACAAAATTAGAAGCGAGAGAAATCATTAAAAAGTGCAAGCCCCATTAACAAAATCAATGCCATTGCACCAATTCGAAAACTAAAGTCTTGTACTCGCTCAGACACCGGACTCCCTTTAATTTTTTCAATTAATAAGAAGAGTAAGTGCCCCCCATCTAACACAGGCAATGGAAATAGATTGATGATGCCTAAATTCACGCTAATCAGCGCAATAAACATCAAATAATATACCAAGCCTGACTCCGCCGAAACCCCCGCACCTTTTGCGATAGATACCGGACCGCTCAAGTTATTGAGTTTGACATCCCCAACAACCAGTTTACCCATCATATTGACAGTCAATTTCATCAACTGCCACGTCTTATCGCTAGCTTGATATAGTGCAGAAACAGGATTGTACTGTTGCACCATTTTATATTCATCTGCTAACGGTAACACTGTTAATTCGACACCCGCAACACCAAAGCGCTCACCTTTTTTACCCTCTTGAGCATCAGGTACCAAGGTTAAAGTGATCAATTGCGAATTTCTTTGTACGGCTAATTTTAGTGGTGTCCCCGGATTATTTCGGATAATTCTCGTGACAGGATTCCAATCGTCCAACACTTCTCCGTTGACACTGATAATTCTATCTCCCGGCTTTAAACCGGCACGTTCACCCGCTAAGCCTTCCGTTACCTTATGGATAACCGGATCAACTTTCGCAGACACTGGCATAATGCCAATGGATAAAATTGGGTCCTGTTTTTCAGGATCAAATTGCCACGAACTTAAATCTACTGTTTTAGAAACCGGCTCATTATATCCTTGAGGCAAAACTTGTGCAGTAAATTCCCTATCACCTATTTTACTCACCAATGCTAAACGAACTGAATTCCAATCAGGTGTTTCGATACCATCTATCGATTTTAGTTCCATCTGAGGCTCAAAATTTGCCTCAGCGGCAATAGAACTCGGTTTAATACTCTCAATCACTGGGCGAACTGACGGTATCCCAATCATAAAGACAATCCAGTAGACAACAATAGCAAGCAAAAAGTTCGCAAGAGGTCCTGCGCTAATAATGGCGGCTCGCTGCCCAACTGTTTTGTTATTAAAAGCCAAATGTCGACGTTCTGGGCTCACTTCACCAACGCGTTCATCGAGCATTTTGACGTAACCACCCAGCGGGATCAGTGCCAAAACAAACTCGGTGCCATGTTTATCAACTTTACGCCAGAGTGTTTTACCAAACCCTATAGAGAATTTTTCAACGTAAACACCGCAACGACGCGCGACCCAATAATGCCCAAATTCGTGCACGGTAATCAGCACACCAATTGCAATAATAAACGCCGCTAAGCTCCAAATAAATCCCATTAATCTTCCTAAAGACCAAAACCGTTAAAAACTAACAAATTCAGCCCTGCAAATACGGGAATTGCCGCAGTTAGGCTATCAATTCTATCTAATATTCCGCCATGACCTGGGATCAAATGGCTACTGTCTTTAATACCTGATTGGCGTTTAAACATACTTTCTGTCAAATCACCAAACACTGATACTACAACAACAATAATTGAAGTCACTAGTAAATAATCTGGCATTGCAGGGATTGGGGCATACAGGCTAAATAACCATGAGATAATTCCCGCAGTAATCAAACCACCGATTAAGCCTTCCCATGTTTTACCCGGAGACACTTTCGGTGCCATTTTATTACGCCCTATCGTACGTCCAAATGCGTAAGCGCCGGAGTCCGCTCCCCATACCAACAACATGACATACAGCAGCCACCATGCTCCAACAGAGGTATCCGCTTGATAACCAATCGTTCTTAATACCATCATACCGCTGTAGAAAGGTACGATAGTTAATACACCAAATAGCAATCGAATTATGACTGATTTGCCCCACGATGCCGATGCAGGGTAAGTCACCACTAATAAAATTGCGGCAATCCACCAGATTAAACCCGCCCATAGGCTATATAAAATAAACGAGGAATTGGCTAACGCAGTCATATCAAGCAGAGAAAATTGTATTGCGAGTAGTGCCACTGCAAATACAACAGCTAAACCAATACGTTTAGCTGGAGAGTGCCATCCTGCAAATTGGGCCCATTCCCACGCACCTAGAGCACAGACAGCTATCACAACTAGACCGAAATTCGCTGGAGACAGTAAAAAAAGTGCAGCAATAACAATTGGAATTAAAATCACCGCAGTGAGTAAACGATACTTCAGCACATCCATCCCCTTTTATTTGACAAGTTCGTCATCTGATTCTGCCCCACCATAACGGCGTTCGCGCTTGCTAAAAGCATCGACTGCATCCTGAAACACCATTTCATCAAAATCTGGCCATAAAACGTTGGTGAAATAAAATTCCGCATACGCAACCTGCCATAACAAGAAATTACTAATGCGATGTTCTCCACCTGTACGAATAACCAAATCAACACACTCTTGATCATGCATACAAATGTGGTCACTAATCGTACTTTCCGTGATGTCATCGACAGACAACTCACCACGATTCACTTTCTCATATACTTGTTTAACACTATTAACGATGTCCCATCGTCCACCATAATTGGCGGCAATATTCAGCTGTAGCCCCGTATTATTCGCTGTTAATGCTTCGGCTTTATCAATTCTTTTTCTTAAAGTTTCACTAAAGCGACCAACATCACCAATAATTTTTAGTTTTACGTTATTTTTATGCAGGTTTTTGACTTCATTATCTAATGCAAAAACAAACAGATCCATCAGTGAACTGACTTCTTTCTCGGGTCTTTTCCAGTTTTCACTGCTGAATGCGTAAAGTGTGAGAGAACGAATATTATTCTTTACTGCAAAACGCACAGAACTACGTACAGATTCAACACCTGCTCGATGACCAGTAATTCTGAATTTTCCTCTCTGCTTTGCCCATCGCCCATTGCCATCCATAATGATAGCAACATGCTTAGGCATCATAGAATCAGAGAGATTTTCACCACTAGAGTTCATTAAATGTTAATCCTTGTCTGTACTACTTGGGAAATCCGGCTCAATCATAACTCTTATAATTATAATTGCTGATAAGACACATCCTTAATTTACTTATTGTTGATATGCTTTTTATTCTCAACCCGCCACATATTAAAGATATATTATAGTTATCAGCAACTAAATAAATCACATATCAAGATTAAAATTCTTGAGTAATGAGTTGAGCGGCTTCACGACGAGCACAAGCATCGATTTCTAAGACCTCATCAATGGATGTGGGTTCCGAAAAATCTAATTTATCCATAATCTTGTGGTTGATTTTTGCAATATCCGTAAAACGAATTTTCTCTTCCAAAAATGCGCCTACGGTAATTTCATTCGCACCGTTTAATACTGTGGTAGCCGCTTGGCCTTGGTGGCATGCATCGATAGCCAATTTCAGGCAAGGATAACGTTGATAATCAGGTTCAACGAAAGTCAGTGAAGATAATGTAGTGAAATCCAATGGTTTAGCACCAGAAATAATACGCTGAGGGTATGCCATGCTATACGAAATTGGTGTACGCATGTCCGGCGTTCCTAATTGAGCAATCACACTGCCATCACGATAACGCACCATCGAGTGGATCACCGATTGTGGGTGAATAATCACTTCCATCTGTTGTTCAGTCGCATTAAAAAAATAACAGGCCTCGATATATTCTAGCCCCTTATTCATCATCGTTGCAGAATCAACGGAGATCTTACGCCCCATAGACCAATTTGGGTGGTTACACGCTTCATCAGGCGTCACTTGGTCAAAATAAGATAATGGCGTATCCCTAAATGGTCCACCGGACCCCGTCAAAACAATGCTGGAAATACCGGAAGCCGTTAGATCTGCAAAACCTAAATTCAGCTGAATTTCTTCAGGTAAACTTTGGAAAATTGCATTATGCTCGCTATCTATTGGGAAAACTGTAGCATGGTGCTCACGAATCGCATTAAAGAATAAACGGCCACTGGTAATCAGAGACTCTTTATTCGCTAATAATATTCTTTTTCCTTTACGGATAGCCGCTAGCGTTGGCAAAAGTCCTGCAACCCCCGTAATAGCTGACATCACTTGATCTGCTTCATCGAGTCCCGCGAGTTCAATTGCTGATTCTTTGCCCGATAAAACGTCTGTTTTGCAGTTATTTTCCGTCAAAATAGAACGCAATGCTTTCGCGGCACGCTCATCAGACATGGAGACATATTTAGGATTAAATTCAAGGCACTGGCTCGCCATTTCAGATACATTTTGACCTGCAACTAATGCAAGAATTTGGAATTTATCAGGATTTTGACGAACAACAGAAAGTGTACTTGTACCGATTGAGCCTGTAGAACCCAGGATAGTAAGACGTTTCATAGTGATCAGATGCTCTGTATTAATTCAATACTGAGATTATATCAGCTTAGTGATGAGAAAGGATTGTTTAATAGAAATGATAAATAATAAAGCCATGCTAAAGCACACTTTTAAAAAATGTGTTCAGATGGCTTTATTATTAAGATGGATTAAAACTCCATCAGCTCCGCTTCTTTCTGAGCTAATGCTTCATCCACTTTTTTGATGAAATGATCAGTCAACTTTTGGATGTCATCCTGTGAACGGCGCTCGTCATCTTCACTGATTTCTTTATCTTTCAGTAAAGCTTTAACTTTATCGTTAGCGTCACGGCGGACGTTACGGATAGCAATACGACCTTGTTCTGCGTCACCACGTACCACTTTGATTAAGTCTTTACGACGTTCTTCAGTCAATGGAGGAAGTGGAACGCGGATAACAGTACCCGCTGAAGAAGGATTCAGACCTAAGTCAGATGCCATGATTGCTTTTTCAATTGCAGGAGACATGCTGCGGTCAAAAACAGAAATAGCTAATGTGCGTGAATCTTCAACAGTCACGTTAGCTAATTGACGTAAAGGCGTCGCAGAACCGTAATATTCAACAGTGATACCGTCTAACAGGCTTGGAGAAGCGCGGCCAGTACGAACTTTACTGATTTGACTTTTTAATGATTCAAGGCTCTTTTCCATACGGTCTTGAGCATCTTTTTGGATTTCGTTAATCACGTTATCAACCCTTAAGAACTAGTTATTAAAGGCCGCTAAGCAGCCTCGCTTAAATTGTCTGAATTTATGCTAGATAATACATTCAAACTCAGGTCATGTCTCTGAGTATTAATTGTGAGAAATCAGAGTTCCTTCGTTTTCACCCATCACAACACGGCGTAATGCGCCTGGCTTATTCATGTTGAAAACACGAATTGGCAGGTTGTGATCGCGGGCTAGCGTAAATGCAGCTAAGTCCATAACTTTCAATTCACGCTCAAGAACATCTTGATAATTCAGTTTTTCATACAGAACGGCATCAGGATCTTTGGCAGGATCTGACGAGTAAACGCCATCAACTTTTGTGGCTTTCAGTACAACATCAGCTTCAATTTCAATGCCTCGTAAGCAAGCCGCTGAGTCCGTTGTGAAGAATGGATTTCCTGTACCCGCAGAGAAAATAACCACACGACCATGACGCAATAAGCTAATGGCTTCAGCCCAGCTATAGTTATCACATACGCCATTGAGTGGAATTGCAGACATCAGTCTTGCGTTAACGTATGCACGGTGTAGTGCATCACGCATTGCCAGACCGTTCATGACAGTTGCTAGCATCCCCATATGGTCACCAACAACACGATTCATACCTGCTTGTGCCAAGCCAGCACCGCGGAACAAGTTACCACCACCAATAACCACACCGACCTGTATACCCAGTTCTATAAGTTCTTTGATTTCCTGAGCCATACGATCTAAAACGCTAGCATCGATACCAAAACCTTCTGCACCTTGTAGAGCCTCGCCACTTAGTTTAAGCAGAATACGCTGATAAACGGGTTTTGCATTGGTTGCCATGAGTTGTGTCCTAACAGGTCATTATTGGAGTCATACATAAAGAGTCACGCTCTCTATGCCGAAAAATGTATTTATACAGAATGCTACACAAAAATAGTTCAAGTTGCAGGAAGTTAAGTCGCTACTCTAAAAGAGTGCGAAAGCATGCAGCTTGAAATATGCAGTGTATTAAAGAAAGGCCGCCAATTGGCGGCCCTTTAAGTTGATTACTTGCTCATTGCAGCAACTTCTGCTGCGAAGTCAGTTTCAACTTTTTCGATACCTTCGCCAACTTCGAAACGGATGAAGTTAGTTACAGTAGCACCTTTTTCTTTCAGTAAGTCACCAACAGATTTGCTTGGATCCATTACGAAAGGCTGGCCAGTCAGAGAGATTTCGCCAGTGAATTTGTTCATGCGACCGATAACCATTTTTTCAGCGATTTCGCGTGGTTTACCAGATTGCATAGCGATGTCTAACTGAATTTGGTGCTCGTGAGCAACAACATCAGCTGGAACGTTGTCTGGAGTCACATATTCTGGTTTGCTTGCAGCAATGTGCATAGCGATGTGTTTCAGCAGTTCTTCATCTGCGCCTTCGCCAGCAACCAGAACACCGATACGAGCACCGTGCAGGTAGCTACCTACTTGTGCGCCTTCCAGAATAGCAACGCGACGGATATTGATGTTTTCACCAATTTTCGCAACTAACGCTGTACGAGCTTCTTCAAATTTTGCTTTCAGAGCGTCGATATCAGCATTTTTATCTGCAACAACAGAAGCTAATACTTCTTTACCGAATGCTAAGAAACCAGCATCTTTAGCAACGAAGTCAGTTTCACAGTTCAGTTCGATCAGTGCGCCAGTTTTACCGTCGTTGAAAACTTCAGTCAGAATAACGCCTTCAGCTGCAACGCGACCTGCTTTTTTAGCCGCTTTTGCTTGACCTGATTTACGCATGTTGTCGATTGCTAATTCGATGTCGCCGTTAGCTTCAACTAATGCTTTTTTACATTCCATCATACCTGCGCCAGTACGTTCGCGCAGTTCTTTTACCAATGCAGCGGTAATTCCAGACATGTGATTTATTCCTCGATGTTCCCCGTGAGAGTTTTCTCACGAGGATAGTTCTGATTCACAGAGTACAAAAGGGGCCCAATCAGGCCCCTTCTAACTATATATAGCAGTACCTGTATAGCAATACCTAGTTAATAAGGGGTGACCTTATTATTCAGCTTCTACTAAGTTTTCTTCTGCTTGAACAGCCAGATCTTGTGAACGGCCTTCACGAACGGTGTTTGCAACAGCGCCCAGATACAGTTTGATTGCACGGATTGCATCGTCGTTACCAGGGATAACGAAGTCGATACCGTCTGGATCAGAGTTAGTATCAACGATAGCGAAAACTGGGATACCCAGGTTGTTAGCTTCTTTGATAGCAATGTGTTCGTGGTCTGCATCGATAACGAACAGAGCGTCTGGTAAACCGCCCATATCTTTGATACCGCCTAAGCTGTTTTCTAACTTACCAAGTTCACGAGTACGCATCAGCGCTTCTTTCTTGGTCAGTTTGTCGAAAGTACCGTCTTGTGACTGAACTTCCAGATCTTTCAGACGTTTGATTGACTGACGAACAGTTTTCCAGTTAGTCAGCATACCACCTAACCAACGGTGGTTAACGAAATATTGATCACAGCTGTTAGCAGCTTCTTGAACGGCTTCGCTTGCAGCACGTTTAGTACCAACAAACAGAATTTTGCCTTTACGAGAAGCAATTTTAGTCAACTCAGCCAGAGCTTCGTTGAACATTGGAACAGTCTTTTCCAAGTTGATGATATGAACTTTGTTACGAGCGCCGAAAATGAAAGGTTTCATTTTAGGGTTCCAGTAACGAGTCTGGTGACCAAAGTGAACGCCCGCTTGTAACATATCGCGCATGGAAACAGTTGCCATTTTATACCTCTGTATATAAGTAATTGGGGTTATGCCTCCACGAATCCCATGCTACCGACTCTAAAGCTGCGTCTAAACGCATAAGAGCACCCCGGCGCATGTGCCGATTCGTGTGTGTTATTACACAATTGAGTTTTAGTTTACGCACATCCAATTGATGTCTTCGATGTTCATTCGCAAACCCAAGATTGGATTAAAAAATGAGATAAAGAGAAAAATATGGATTGCCGGCGCGCTTTATACCATAAAATGCAGTTGTAATCCAATAATTGTTGTTTTTTTCACTGATAAAAACCGAAATAGTCATTCCCGTCACGACGAACTTTACCGCAAAATAAAATCACTATTTAGCAAATTTGGAACGACAACAAAACGATAGCGAAAAATGCGAGAAGTAAAAACTATTCCATCTAGAATAGATGAGCAATTTTGGCAATTTGTGCTCTAAAAAGCTCAATTTGAACAAACCCACCTTAAGGCTTGGCTTACCCTATGCCTCATTCGTTGTTTTTAACCCGACTATAGGCGCCTAAACATATCGCCTACTAGTTGGCAGAAAATGCGGTGACTGTTACCATACTCAGCATCAACAGTAAAAATGTCGCAACAATTGCCCATTTCGAATCCCTTTTTTTAACATGTCTCAAATTCTTGCAGACATATATGGACTGAACTCATGGCTATTATTATCAAAACTGAAGAAGATATTCAGAAAATGCGTGTTGCTGGTCGCCTAGCAGCAGAAGTGTTAGAAATGATTGCACCGCATGTTGTGCCGGGAGTCAGTACAGGTGAACTGGATCGCCTTTGCCACAAACACATTGTTGAGCAACAACAAGCGATCCCTGCCTGCCTTGACTACCATGGTTTTCCTAAATCTGTTTGTATTTCTGTGAATGATGTTATCTGTCACGGAATTCCAAGCGACGATAAAATTCTAAAAGACGGTGATGTGGTTAACATTGATGTTACCGTTATCAAAAATGGCTTCCACGGTGATACTTCTAAAATGTTCATCGTCGGTAAACCAACGATCCAAGGCGAGCGCCTGTGCCAAGTAACCCAAGAAAGCTTATATTTGGCAATTCGCATGGTTAAACCGGGTATCCGTTTACGTACTATCGGTAAAGCAATTCAAGAATTTGTTGAAAAACAAGACTTATCCGTTGTTCGCGAATATTGCGGACACGGTATTGGTGAAGGCTTCCACGAAGAACCACAAGTTCTACACTATGATGCAGATGACAGCGGTGTTGTCCTGCAAAAAGGAATGACATTTACTATCGAGCCAATGGTCAATACAGGCGATTACCGCATCCGCACCATGAAAGATGGCTGGACCGTGAAAACCAAAGACCGCGGTTGGTCTGCGCAGTACGAACACACCTTAGCAGTGACTGACAATGGCTGTGAAATTTTAACTCTACGTAAAGAAGAAGAGCCTTTTATTTCGGCTGTTCTGATTAACGAGTAATCATCTTTAAGCTCCTCGTATGAGGAGCTTAGTTTTACTGTTCATCCCTGCTAAAAAAACGTAAGCTGATCATAATCTCTGTATGGCTCTCAACACGGACAGATCATGATGACAGCACCTTCAAACAGCTACCTCTCCCCCACTCAGTTCCAACCTTCTGACCTTGAGCTTTCAGCGCTTCGACAACACGTTGATCAATTTGATGCTTGGCAAGAATCCGCTTTTCACCAAGGGCAAAATGTCGTGGATTTACTGCACGCGCGCAGCGACTACCTTGACGCCTTACTGACCAAGCTCTGGCAATCTTACCAATTTGATCAATGTGCCAATATGTCACTGATTGCAGTGGGCGGCTACGGGCGTCATGAACTTCACCCGCTGTCAGATATTGATATTTTAGTCCTAAGCCAACAGCCTCTTCCTGAAAATATTGCCACCAAAGTGGGACAATTTATCACCTTACTTTGGGATCTACGCTTTGATATTGGGCACAGCGTTCGCTCACTGGAAGAGTGCATTGAGGCAGGAAAACAAGACTTAACCACTGCCACTAATTTGATTGAATCTCGTCTAATTTGTGGTGATATCGCGCTATTTTTAACCTTACAGAAAACCATATTTAGTGATGACTTTTGGCCTTCAGCCACTTTCTTCGCCGCTAAGTTGGCAGAACAGCAAGAACGCCACCAGCGTTATCACAGTACCAGTTACAACTTAGAGCCTGACATTAAAAGTAGCCCCGGAGGATTACGAGATGTTCATACCTTACTGTGGGTAGGACGACGTCATTTTGGCGCAACGACCGTAGATGAAATGGTTGGATTTGGCTTTCTCACCGAAGAGGAACGCCATGAGCTCAAAGAGTGTTTAACATTCTTATGGAAAATTCGATTTGCCTTACACTTGGTCGTTAAGCGCTATGATAACCGATTACTATTCGACCGCCAATTTAGTGTTGCACAATCATTAGGTTATACCGGTGAACGGAACCAGCCTGTCGAACGTATGATGAAGGATTTCTATCGCGTCACTCGCCGCGTTAGAGAACTAAACCAAATGCTACTTCAGCTCTTTGATGAAGCCATCTTAGCGTTGAATCCAAATGAAAAACCACGACCTATCGATGAGTATTTTCAACTACGTGGTAATTTAATCGATGTTATTGATGAAATGCTGTTCATCAAGCAGCCCGAAGCCATTTTAAAAATGTTTTATCAAATGGCGCGCAATCCGAATATTGACGGTATTTATTCCACAACATTACGCCAATTACGGTTTGCAAGGCGCGATCTTAAGGTTCCTTTATGTGAAATTCCTGAAGCGCGCCGTATGTTTGTGAAAATATTGCGCCACCCCAGAGCAATCAAAGGGGCATTTGTGCCCATGCATTTACACAGTGTTCTCAGTGCCTATACCCCGTTCTGGAGCAATATTGTGGGTCAAATGCAGTTTGACCTATTCCACGCCTATACCGTGGATGAACACACCATTCGCGTTCTACAAAAAATTGATAGCTTCACACAAGAAGAAAATCGCCGCGAGCACCCTCTCTGCGTCAGTGTTTACCCGAAAATTTTGCAGCCAGAGCTCCTACGATTAGCCGCCATGTTTCATGATATCGCCAAAGGACGCTCTGGAGATCATTCTGAGCTAGGAGCTGAATTTGTCTATGAGTTCGCTCTACAACACGATTTTACGACCAAAGATGCCGAACTCGTTGCATGGCTAGTGAAAAACCACCTGCTAATGTCCGTAACAGCGCAGCGCCGAGATATTCAAGATCCTGATGTGATTAAACAATTTGCTGGAAATGTAAAATCGACCGCTCGCTTAAACTACCTTATGTGCTTAACCGTTGCGGATATTTGTGCCACAAACAGTACATTATGGAATAGTTGGAAACAAAGCCTGATTCGCGAACTCTACCTTTCAACAGAGCATCAGCTTAACCAAGGAATGCAAAGCACTCCAGATCTTCGAGAGCGCATTCGCCATCATCGTTATCAGGCACTATCGCTGCTACGCCAATCTCATATTGATGAAGAACAGCTCAACAAATTATGGTCCCGCTGCCATGCGGATTATTTTCTACGCCACACCCCCATGCAACTCGCTTGGCATGCTAATCATCTGCTCAAACATGATTTAACCCAACCATTGATATTAATCAGCACGCAGCCCAAACATGGTGGAACGGAGATTTTCATCTGGTGTCATGATAAGCCACACTTATTTGCAGCAGTTGCGAGTGAACTTGATAGACGCAATTTAAGTATTCATAGCGCTCAAATTTTTACCAATAAAGATAATATGGCGATGGATACGTTTGTTGTACTTGAACCCAATGGCTCACCACTTTCAAAAGATCGATACGAACATATTCGCAAAGCCTTGTTGCTCGCCGTTCAACAACCGGAAATCCCATTACCAAAACCGCGCATGATCCCAGCTAAATTGCGTCATTTCAGCGTACCAACGAAAGTGAATTTCTTGCACTCCAATCATGAACGTCGTACCTACATGGAGTTATTCGCCCTCGATCAACCTGGACTGCTTGCCAAAATAGGGCATATTTTTGCCCAAATGGAGATTTCGTTATACGGTGCCCGTATCACCACTATTGGTGAAAAAGTCGAAGACTTTTTTGTTCTCGCCGATAAAGAACACAAAGCGCTGGATAAAAATATGCAACAAGAGTTATCAGAAAGGTTGACAGAAGCCCTTAAATCGAAGGATAAATTATAGTGCCAATCTGATTTATGGCATGTCCCTGACTGAGAACCATTGTAGGAGAAAAAGCATTAATGCAACAATTACAAGCAATTATTGAGCAAGCATTTGAAGATCGCGCATCGATTACGCCTAACACCGTGACACCTGCCGTCAAACAAGCAGTGACAGAAACCATCGCATTATTAGATAGCGGTAAACTGCGCGTGGCAGAAAAAATTGGCGGAGTTTGGGTCACTCACCAGTGGTTGAAAAAAGCCGTTTTACTCTCATTCCGTATTCATGATAACCAAGTCATTGAAGGCGCAGAAAGTCGTTATTTTGATAAAGTTCCGATGAAATTTGCTGACTACGACAAAGCCCGTTTTGAACGTGAAGGCTTCCGCGTTGTGCCACCAGCCGCAGTACGTCAAGGCGCTTATATTGCTAAAAACAGCGTATTAATGCCATCTTACGTCAATATTGGGGCGTATGTAGATGAAGGCACAATGGTTGATACATGGGCAACCGTGGGTTCTTGTGCACAAATAGGTAAGAATGTTCACTTATCTGGTGGTGTTGGTATCGGTGGTGTTCTTGAACCATTACAAGCGAATCCGACTATCATCGAAGATAACTGCTTTATCGGCGCACGTTCTGAAGTCGTTGAAGGGGTGATCGTCGAAGAGGGTTCTGTTATTTCCATGGGCGTTTACTTGGGTCAAAGCACCAAAATTTATGATCGTGAGACTGGTGAGATTTTCTATGGTCGCGTCCCTGCCGGCTCTGTTGTAGTTTCAGGTAACTTACCCTCTAAAGATGGTAGCTACAGCCTATACTGTGCAGTGATCGTGAAGAAAGTGGATGAAAAAACCCGCGGTAAAGTGGGTATCAACGAGTTATTAAGAAGTATTGATGAGTAATATGCGGATAATTATCCTCTAACTACTTAACCAATCTCAAAACTCTCACCTCCCCCTTATATTTTAAGGGTTACAAGGTGCCAAACGCAAAGCTACCCCGAAGCGCATACTTTGTCTGCAAATCGGGTAGCCGAGTGACCCTTGATCCACAATGAAAAATTCCTTCCCCTAAGCATAAATACCCCGTTAAGTCAGCGGAAGCCTCTGGGTTATAGATAAATAACCTAAATAATAAAGTATTTTTTATTAGAAAGAGAGGTTGGTCAAACACGATTAATCGCGCATAATATGACCGAGAATTTACCGCCCTTGGTCAATTAACTGCTATTATTAGATGGTTATTTTGTCACTCATCATTCTATAAGCAATTAGGGCTCAGTAAATGGTTATAAAGAGAGACCGCTTTGTTTATAACCCCAAGGTCATTGACATAGTCCCTTACGATTAAGCGAGCTAATATGTACGACAATCTGAAAAGTTTAGGTATCAGCAATCCACAAGATATCGACCGCTATTCCCTGCGCCAAGAAGCTAATAACGACATTTTAAAAATCTATTTTCGTAAAGATAAAGGTGAGTTCTTCGCTAAAAGCGTGAAATTTAAATACCCACGTCAGCGTAAAACGGTAGCAGCCACTGATGGTAGCAATAACTTCAAAGAAATTAACGAAATCAATACTAACTTACGTTATGTAATTGAAGAATTAGATCAAATTTGTCAAAGCGACCACACTGATATCGATTTAAAACACAAAATCTTGGATGACTTACGTCATTTAGAGCATGTGGTATCCAACAAAATCGCAGAAATTGAAGCCGACCTTGAAAAGTTAACGCGTAAATAATCGCGTTTTCCCACTGCACTGTAAATCCTCGTTTGGTATTCAACCACCAATACTTTTACAGTGCAGATGCTTGTTTTATCATACTTAAAGCATATCAGCCCAAGCCTGTAACCATGCTTTAGCAAACTCTTCGGGCTCTTCCACTTCAGTCGCATCAATAAATAAGATATCGCCAATACGACTGCCAGATTGCTCGGCTAACAGCTCATCGAATTGCTTTCCTGCCCCACAGAAATTTTCATAACTGCTATCACCTAAAGCAATGACGCCATATCTCAGCTCAGGCTGATAACCGATAACATCTTTAATTTCATAAAATAGGGGCGCGATCGTATCAGGGAAATCACCTTGCCCAGTGGTAGAGGTGATCACCAAAGCAATACCTTCACCTGCATTATAGACTTGCCAATCCGCCAATGTCGGCTCATCAAACACTTCAATTTCATGACCTTGCTGTTCAAGAATCTCTTGCGCCACTTCTGCAACGGCTAATGCATTACCATATACCGTCCCGACAAAAATTCCGATTTTGGACATAATGCCCCTCCTTATGAAAAAATATCAAATAGAACGATTGATAACATCGATGTCGAGCTCATTGACGGTGTCAATCCATCCAAATTGCTCAATGAGTGATAGCCATTGTGCATCCCACGATGCGACTAAGGGTATTTTTTCTTCTGTTATAGGGTGAATAAATATTAGCTGACTAGCATGTAGCATCAAACGTGAGACAGAAAAATGCTCAGCCACACCGCGATTTTGCCGTAAATCACCATGCTTGCTATCCCCAATAATTGGGTGGCGCAAGTGGGACATATGCCGTCTTAATTGATGCTTACGACCTGTTTCTGGTTTTAACTCGACAAGACTAAAACGGGCAGTATCATAGCGACCGATAGCGACAGAGCACTCGACTGTTGCCAACGGTTTATAGTGAGTAACACACTCTTGTAGCCTTGGTTCTTTCGTCGCATTTTTATCTGCAATTTTGTCGAGCTCTTCCAATAACGGATAGTCCAACCTATCCCCATCCATGACATAGCCTCGAACAATCGCATGATACACTTTTTCCATACGATGCTGCTCAAACTGCTCTGCCAGTAGCCTTGCTACATCACTGGACAACGCAAACAGCAAAACGCCTGATGTCGGTCTATCAAGACGGTGAATAGGAAAAACATGCTGCCCAATTTGATCTCGCAATGTTTGCATGACAAACACCGTCTCTTTACTATCGAGCCAGCTGCGATGAACTAACATGCCTGCAGGTTTATTGACCGCAACCACATACTCATCTTGATAGATAATTTCCAGCATCTGTTACTCGCCCATCATAGTGAATTGAAAATAGCTATCTAACTCACGAAGATGGTCTAGGAACACAATAAAGCGCCCTTCCTCATCTTCTTTGTAGATTTCCTCAAAATAAGGGGCAATAGCAAAATTGTTCGGTAACATCGCACCTTGATCTATCATTGCGGTTAGGCGGGGAATTAAGATCCACTGTAACCATTGCGCAGCTTCCATCGTATCAATAGCAAAAGGTTCTACGCTTTCAAACGCTTCAGGGCTTGGTGGAAGCTCATCCCATAGAGATTTGTCTCTCATTTCCATTTCGAGATGCCCGAGTTTCTCTAGAATGCGTTGCTCAATATTCATACTAAAACCTATTCGACTGTAATAATTCAAAATATACCGTATTTTATGGCACGGTTCTGTCGCAAACATGGGGATGGCTGAAGTAAAAAGCAATCAAACGCCCTCAAATTATTCCGCTATATCCTTTCGCTCATATTTATTAAAAAATTAATAATCATTTATCATTTATTGTATATTTGGCATTTATTATCAAATGTTTTTCTATACAGTTTGCTTTTTTCATTATTAACATAAAGATGGTTTATCTATGGGACTATTAAAGCAGTGGCGTCAACAAAATCAGACATGGAAATCTTTCACTAACAAATATGTACAGCTAAAAAGAAAGATTCGCATTGCTAGATTGCCTTCACAACAATATCAGCAATATCAATCGATGTGCGACAACTATCAGAGCGCTCTATTATCCGCGTCCATTGATGGCGTACCACAATTTATTGAGCGTCCTATAAATAAATATCTGCACAAAGCGTGGAGTGGTAAAGAAAAGTTATCAACTGCGAGCTACACATTAGACTTAATTGAAAGAACCTTTACCCCCGAAGCCATTACTGCCATGTTTTCGGATAAACGTGAAGGACTGACTATTGCTAATATTGAGCTAAAATCCGGTGATTTTGCTCAATTAAAAATGATCTATTCCCAATATCCTCGTGAAGGGGATCTCTCGATTCATTTACTCAATGAAACTGGCGATGAAATCTATCTAATGAGTTTCTCATTCGGGGAGCAAGGTCAACTCTATGTGTGTTCTCTACAAGGACCATCTACCGAGCAGAGCGTAGAGCAAGTGAAATCTATCACGAAACAAATGCACGCAATGAGGCCTAAAAATCTGTTAATGTCAGCCATTTATGCTGTAGCGGCTTATTTCCAAATCAAATCCATTAACGGGATTTCGAATAACTGTCATATCAAGAGCCAACATTTAAAATCCAGCTACGATACGTTTTGGGAAGAGTGTGGCGGTGTATTAAATTCTGCGGGATGGTATCAGTTACCGCTTCAAGAACCCGTACGTGATATTGAATCCGTTAAAAGCCAGAGACGCTCTGAATTCCGTAAACGCGAGGCGCTACGAGAAGCCATGTTCCAGAACATAGTTCAATCCCTTACCCTCTACTCAAACACGGCGCAGAAATAAAAAAAAGTAGCCAGTTAAAAACTAACTGGCTACTTATCTATCAACTGACTTGCATCCTGCAATGCGACTTCCTGCCGCCTAACATCCTGTTAGAAAAATGAGCAAATTAACTGCTCTGCTAGGCTATCCATTTCCTTGTTTTTAAAATGTAAATCGCTAAACAACTACCCTGTCCAGCCCGATAAGAATGTATTAAATCCATTAATGAAACAACCTAGTATTCCATTCTTATGTAGTTCAAAAAATAATAAAAAACTTAAAATAGATAGTAATGCCATGAAATTAAAAGTTAAATAGTTATCATTTCAGTAAAATGAAAATTTATTAAGATATGGCTTAACCCAATTGTAGGTAATGACTTACAGTTCAATGCTGCTAATCTCTTACCCCTGAGATGATATAACTGGCTTCAACTGTTGAATAAAACTCGCAAGATTTTCTGCAATTACCCGTCGCTGCTTACTCCCGAATGTTTCCACAATAATTTCTCCCGTTAAATTACACATGGAAATCATCTCTAATTCAGAATCTAATGTGGCGATAAACAGCGTTGGTGATAACTTTAATCGTTTTTGCGTCACCAGATGCCCAATCAGGTTTTCTTGTAAACGAATAAAATCTTCTTCACTCCACACTTGAACCAAGTCCAATGACAGATCATTGAATGTCGCACACATATCTCCGGCTAATTGCGTAGTATAAAAAGCATGGATGTCATCTTGTAATTGCAAGTCGACACCATTAGCTACATTACTTAGGCTTTTT
Source organism: Providencia alcalifaciens DSM 30120 (assembly GCF_000173415.1). Taxonomy (GTDB): domain Bacteria; phylum Pseudomonadota; class Gammaproteobacteria; order Enterobacterales; family Enterobacteriaceae; genus Providencia; species Providencia alcalifaciens. Next base: position 38,453 of record NZ_ABXW01000041.1, read on the forward strand.
TCTGCTAATGGAAATGGTTGAGGCTCCCAATAAACCACATCGTCACCAGTACGGACGATACAAGGAGACGGTACGCCATAAAGTTCAGAGGAACTTGGCGGTAATCCCGTAACGTCTTGCCACTTTGCTACATACTGGCTAGTAAAATTTTTAATTAAATCAGAGATTATTGTATTCATCGTTTTTCAACTGTTAGAAATAACATTATTTAAACCAATTTAAATTGGCGGACTCAATATTACAGATAAGTGGTATTATGACAGAAGTTAACAAACGAATAAAACGTACTCAGTTTACCTATTAAGGACTGATGCGCCGAAAGATAAGGATCACTATGTCTCACTATCAGAATAACCCTGCTCTCGATAATTTAACGCTGGGAAAGAAGACGGCTTATCATGACCAATATGATGCCGCTTTATTACAAGCTGTACCACGCAGTCTTAATCGAGATCCTTTGGACATTCATGCTGATAGCCTGCCATTTCACGGCGCAGACATCTGGACACTGTATGAGCTTTCTTGGCTAAACGCCCGCGGAGTCCCTCAAGTTGCTATAGGCTCTGTTAGTATTGATGCCACAAGTGAAAATCTCGTGGAATCCAAAAGTTTTAAGCTTTACCTCAACAGTTTCAACCAGACCCGTTTTGAAACGTGGGAAAATGTGCGAACCGTTTTGCAAAAAGACCTAAGCCGCTGTGCTAACGGCGAGGTTAAGGTTACACTTTATAAGCTTGACGATTTCACTCAGCAAGCCATTCACCAATTCCAAGGTGTCTGCATTGATGAGCAAGAGATTGACATCGATAACTATGAATTTAATCGTCAGTATCTGGTCGATTGTACCCAATCAGAGGTCGTCGAAGAAATCCTCGTCAGCCATCTGTTAAAATCAAATTGCTTGATCACCAACCAGCCTGATTGGGGTTCAGTACAAATTCATTATCGTGGTCCGAAAATCAATCACGAAGCGTTATTACGTTACCTCGTCTCATTTCGTCATCATAATGAATTTCATGAACAGTGCGTGGAACGCATTTTCAACGACATAACAATACTGTGCAAACCGGAAAAGTTATCGGTATATGCACGCTATACTCGCCGAGGTGGATTGGATATCAATCCATGGCGCAGTAATGAACAATTTGAGCCTGAAACGGGTCGTTTGGCACGGCAATAAGTACCTACTAAATTGAAAAACAGTGTAATTTAAGAGAATGCTATTTAAATCATTTTCAATGTAATTCACGCGTCAATAGCCCAATTGGGTAAAGGAGTGTTACTTGATTACTCATATCAGTCCATTAGGTTTTAAAAACAACAAACACCCTTATTTTTCAATGAATTAAATAAATTACAGTTTATTTATTATACTACTAAATACAACACTCTACTCTAAATACATCAATAAGTTAAGGTGCCATTTCGAACGAAAAAGAGGGGAATCCCCCCCTCTGAACTCTCATCTCACATATTAAATTTAATAGTTGTAGTTAAAATAATATTAACATAACATTATTTTTAATCATCATAAAAACATGACATACAAAGGTGCTCAATATACTATTTAACATTAGTGTCTGTTAAAACTGTTTCTCTGAACGCAAGTACTTTCATTATTACAGCAATTATTTTTTCATTAACTTCATTTCCTTGACTGGTAAATAAAATATCTTTTTTCCTTAATTCATTTAAATATAAAATAAAATAAGAAAACTCTTCAGGCAAGCCATTAACGTCATGTTCATGAAATTCATTATTATAAATCGATTCAATCAAAGATAAACACTTGTGCTTGTCATTTTCATTTAATATCGCTCTCTCCCCATATGAACAAGCAATCACTATCTCTTTCAATATTTTAATTTGGATTGCTGCATCAGATCTAGGTAAGTTTATACTATAACCCAATCGGTCAAGTGGATTTATCAATAGTAATGTTATATTTTTCACATTACTCAAATCCATCAATAAACCAATAGTCTGAATATTTAACTCATTTTGATTATAGTAATATGTGGCTCTTTTTAATGAATTCCCTGAAATTGAAACCCCTTCATATGGATTTTGATGTAATAAAAGATTCAATGTATTCATTACGAATAAGCTCAACATTTCTGTCGCACTGCCTTTTTCTAAACTTCTCATTATACTTCCAGCCAACGAAGAACTTAAACTCATCGCTTGAGTTAATATTCTATGAGTTGTTTTAATTGTACTTTCTTGTGCAATAAATTTTTGCGCCTCCTTATCATTAGCGTCTGAACCGTATTTATACGCTTGCATCCAAGACTCACATAAAGCAACTAATACAATAGGAATATCAACATAACTTACTGCACGACCAATATGACGAACTATATTTCCAACTTGAGCGGCTCCTCCCAATGAAATTATAGGAGAAATTGCCAATAAAGTACTAGCGGTACATAAAGCAAACCTAGCAATAACAGAACCAGTGATCTTGTGTGACTCAATACACTGGTTAATCTCATCTATTAATTTAGGATACTGATAAAAAATTGTTGGAAAATGAAATAATAATGCCGAAACCAAATCCCCAAAAATCTTTACTTGAGATAAACTCATCGGTAATATCGTACTAAGAAAACCTTGTGATTTATTCAATAAATTATCATCTGATACAATAAAAGTATCGGAAAAATTATCATTTTGATATTTGCCATCAAAAAATAATGATTGTAATAAGAGATGAAAACTAATATTTCCACCAGTTCTCATCGCATATGGTAATTTGCTTTCAATAAATTTATGTAATGACAAATAGGTCCGATAAAAGCATCCTGATTCCTGATAAACTTTATTATATTGTTCACCATACATCCTCATTATTTGACGAACCTTATCTGCCCCATCTTGCTCGCAGGGTAAAATTTCACGAATAATAGCATCTAACTGATAAGTATATTTACAATTTAATATTTTGATTATTTTCTCATCAATATCAATCTTGATATTATCATGCAATAAACTTTCAACGCTTGAGAGCTCATTAGACTCTATACTATTTCTTTTTCCCTCGCCTAATACTTCATACTGTTCAATATCAATAACAACATCTTTCCCAGCATCAGATGATGCATAATCTATAGCATCCAAATAATCATTTAACGAATATACTGAACTAATTCTATCACTATAACTAACCTCTTTAGAATTACTACCCTTAACACTATTTCCAATATAAGTCAGTCCGGATTCAGACGTGGATTTCATAATAGAGGTGGTACTCTCACAAGTATTACTTACTGATATTACTTTTGTTTGACTTACATTTTCATGCTTTTTATCTTCATAATCAGGAATATCAATAATAATGTGGTTTTTTATATTAGATGGTTGCAACATAACTATACCTAACTATAAGTCAAGGTTACTAACCTATTCATTTGAATTGTAAATTTTATATTTGAAATCAACAAATTAACTAGGCGTTAGCTAGTCATTTACTATAGTAAATTATGCATAGTTTTTTTAACACGAAACTTATTTTTCATAATCATGAATCGTGCAGTTGCACACATCAATGTATCAAGTCCATATAGCTAGCTACACTTAACGCCATGCTACCTCGAGCATATATGAGTAAAATCATTCAGTTACCATATAAAATCCTATTCCATATACTTAAAAAAACAACAATCACTACATCAAAAACAATCTATTTAGGTAGTATCC
>NZ_ABXW01000040.1 GCF_000173415.1 Providencia alcalifaciens DSM 30120
TCTTCATCTCATCGCTAACAAACATCAACGCTTTCTTATTGGACTCAACCGCAGCAGTAACCACATCAATATCGTTCTTTAGAGCATCGGATGCAAACTCAATTGATAAACCATGGTTTTGAACCGCCTCTAAAACAAGTTCTTTGTTATTCTTAACTCTTTCAGACGCAAATTTCAAAACTGAAAAATGTGGGCTATTTTCAATTGCCGCCAGAACAAGATCAAAATCATCCCGACAAGCATCCGATGCATATCTAAACGAGGTCCCTCGAGATTGTACCGCTAACAACACTATCTCTTTGTTATTTTTTAATCTCTCCGACGCAAACTCTAAAGCATTTCCATTATTTAGAACTGCTAACTTTACTAATTCAAAATCATCTTTTAATCCTTCCGAAGCATATTGCAATAGAGTACCATTCTTTAAAACAGCCTCCCTTACAATACTACTATTATCTTTTAATCGAGAAGAGACATGCTTGATAATCTCAGCATTTCTTTTAATCAGTGATAAAACTAATTCTTCACTGTCTCTGAATCTAAATGAGGCATATTTTAATGCATCACAATTACATGATAATGCAGTCGAAACAACATCGTCATCATCCTTTAACCGTTCAGATACGTGCATTAATGTATCAGGACCAGATTTAGCCACATTTAATACCTTATCTTTATCATCAAGCTCTGATGCTGATAAAACCTGACCATTCCCGCACAAAAAAACCGCTTCTACAGATTTAGAAAAAAAATGCTTAGGAACTTTTATCTCAGGACGATAAATTCCATTTACTAACCGATTAACCTCAGTCACACTTCTTGAGGCTAAAAGAGTTAGCCTATCTTCTTGTGGTAATTCACGTAATAGTCGGAGCAAAGATAAGCCTAAACCAACTTTAATATTCTCACCACAAAACATCGACTTTTCATTACCAATAAATCTGGACGTTAAGATTTCATAAGCTTCATCACTTAACCCCTCTAAATATTTCTCTACAGATCCGCCAGTATGATTGAGAACCTGATCTTGTAAGCTTCCCCAAGAAACTTGAGAAAATGGAGTAGTATCAAAATTTATTCGATAAAGAGTGTGCCCAAAACGACTTCCACATTTTTGTATTTTATCTCCCGGTTCCAACGAAAAAAACACAAAATCATCATTAGATAATCTATTTATATCTGTCTTTCCAGAATGACTCTCATCAAATTCCATCCCTCTTTGCTCTAATTTCTTTCTCGAAAATAACGACAGTATGCCCTTCTCATTCACAATGTTGGCGTCAGAAGCATGTGTTGCCGTAAATGGCATTTGTAATAGGTTATCTAAAAAACCAATCTCTTCCTGTGCCAACGGAGCCAACTCACGAAACAATTGCCGAATGTTTTCAGATGACAATTTCTGCATAGCTCTAAAACCAAATTCAGTTTGTCCTTCCGCTCGCTCCGCCCACATAACCCCATTTTGAAACATATGGTTATACGATGTATTGGCGATAACTTGCCGCAAACATTTTGTGACAAGGCATGCAGCTCTATTTTCATCCATGGAAACTCGAGAGCTCACCGTAGGTAAGTCCGCACAATTAAAAACACCGCTAACCTTTGCAACTACGCCATTTTTTTCCGAATTATTTGCCGAATTATCCACATGCGGATTTATCGATTCAGACCGACTAACATTCGTTGATCCTATTCCGTGAGGTTTTATGCTATACATACTTTAAATGCCCCATTTAACTAAAAATAAACAGATACATTATGCAAAAATACTTTGCATTAAATCTATTTAAAATAGCTCAACGGAATTTAAAGTAAAAGCCCATACAACGCGACTCTAGGAATTTGACAGCAACTATTCCGGTTTTTCAGGAAATAACACATCCGGTGCTGTTGACGTGTCAACACGATTTAACAAGACACGATATTTTTTCCACTCTTTTAGAGAGACTATCTCTGCATCTGTAGCTATTTCTAAATCAACAGCATCTTGTAACGAGTCAATTTTTATGGTTGCTTCATTTAATAATAAACGTAATGTATTTTCAGCTTTTGCAACTAACGTTTCTTTTGACATTTCATAAGGGAGCACTTTTCCATCAATAAAGACAAAAGACTGCTTTTCATCAAAAAAGTTTTTCGGTAATTCATGTGGACTCATTTCAGCAACAGACCCACCTAAGGGAAAGAGTGCGCTAGCATCATGGCTGTAAGAGATAATTAAGCCATCCGGATTAAAAACGATTTTTAATGTATCCCCATTGAAATTAGCTTGCACCTCATACCAATCATTTCCCTCAATATCTTCTAACACTAACGTGGATTCTGGGTATTTGGCTAATAATTTAGGATTGTGACTTCTCTGAAAGTTCTGATATATCATATTCCCCCCTATAAACCGCTGATGGTTACCCACTTCCCATTAACAAGACTCTGTAATGGGCGATACCAAGCACCTGAAATGTTATCCGCTGAATTACTTCCCGTCTCATCAACCACCAATCCAGTTAACACATTTCCTGCGGGCGCCTCCCAATTCCAACTCACTCTATTACCTGAAGGCGAATAACGCGTTTTGGCACCTAATCGAATACCCTGCACATAACGCGCATCCGATTCAAGCTTTGAATAAGACCCCACATTTCCTGCACTGATGGTAATGTCCTGGGTTCCATCAAACGCCACACCGTTAATTTTTCGTGCAGTCTGCAGTTTTGTCGCGCTACCTGCATTCCCACTAATGGTAGTGATGTGAATATCTTTCGTCCCATCAAACGCCACACCGTTAATATTTCGCGCAGTCTGTAATTTTGTCGCACTCCCTGCATTCCCACTAATGGTGGTGATATGAATATCTTTCGTCCCATCAAACGCAAGCCCATTAATATTTCGCGCAGTCTGTAATTTTGTCGCACTCCCTGCATTACCCGTGATAGTGGTAATCGTGATATTTTGAGACAATGGCTGACCATTCACCTGACGCTCAGATGGCACCGCATTATTCGCTTTATCGACCGTTGCCCTCAACCCCAAATTATCAATCGCGCGTGATTTATCCTTCACATCCTGCAAGTTCGCATCTTGTCTTAGAAATAACCCATCCCCTGTCGCAACTTGTAAGGTGATTTGTGCACTCTCTGAAACCGCCAAACGGAACTGCAACCTCACCGTCACCCCCTGACGTGGTTTTTCTATCTCGCTACAACTGCCCACCGCATACAATTCGCCCTCTGCCGTCAATAATCCCACCTCCCTGACCACAAAATCCCCCACCCCCTCAGGCAACACCAAATGCGCAATAAACTGATTCGGTTGTTCAGGGGAGACTTCAAGAGAGGAAATGGTGCCTCGATACACTTCATGCACCAACTGAGTCTGCGTTGCCGAAGGGATAACCGGACGCCCATTCCCGTCCCCTATCACAAATTGTTTGAGTAATACGGGGCGACCATTCGCCACTGAAGCGGCTTCTAAGATTTGCCCTTTTTGCGTTAATATACTGGTATGCTTTGTCAACACCTTTCCCCTCCAATCTAGATCACGACATCCACATAGGCGGTCACCGCCCCACCGACAAAGTATTGTCCTGACTGCCCCACATCTGCATTCACCCCTATCGAACGCAAGTGACTACGTAAATTCTTGGCTTTCATCACTAAGGCAGTCACACGTTGATAAAAGCCACTATCCACGCCACGTTGAAGTTGCAATTCTACTCGAAAGGTATACGGCGCAGCGCGCGGCTGCTCTTGCCACCACTCCACCACCGTCGCGGGAATATCAATGGCTTGCAATGCCCGTAGAACAGCGCCCGTTGTTCCTCGATGCCGATGGACATACGGCGCTTCTCGCAGAACTTGGCGTTTTTGTGCCTCACTCCAGTGCTCATCCCAAAAATCCACCGCCCGCTCCCACGCCAACCACGGCAATAAGTGTGCAGGGCAAGTCTCTGGATTTTTGACTTTACGCACCATGTTGGTGTCTAACTGCAAAATCGTTTCGGTCGTCGCCTGCTCTTGAGCACGCTCCGCGGCGCTCGCAGAAATAGGCAATAAAGAACGAAAAACGGTTCCCATGCTGATTAACCTCGCCGTATGACCTGTATAGACGAACAATACGGGGCAACCCCCATTTGCGGCTCAATATCCGATGCTGGACTCATTAATACCACACGAGCAACCCCGGATTGCTGCAATGATGCATAAAGGGCAGACAACGGCACCATCCCACCAATACGGTGCGCCAATGCCGTATACGATTTTAGGGTTTCAATCGCATGATTGAGCACCGTTTCTGCATCAGGTCCCTCAGGAATATCAAGCTCAGCACTGACTGAGTAGGTTTTAATCTGAGCACTTTTCACCGTCACATAATCGGTTAAGGGGCGAATTTCGTTATCACTTAAGCGTGCCTTAACCTGCTGGATTAGCGCCGATGACGCACTCCCATTACCTAATCGAGATAGCACATAAACATCCACCTCACCGGCACGACCATGCGTTTGAGGTCCATACGCGTCTGCATCTAAAATATCTTCATCCACTGATTTCGCGTGAAAACGATACGCATTTCGTGCCCCTGCCGTATTTAGCTGCGACCATGACAGCTGAATACGCTCCCTGAATGCCTCATCGGATTCCATCACAGCCTCTTTTGGGGGAATGGCATCCGGCTCCGCCGGAATTATCACCATGCGAGGCACATTAAACGCAGCCCCTAACTGGTCTAAATCTGCCCCCTTCGCGCTAGCTAGAAAAACGGCACGCACTGCATCATTGACTCGCTGAAATGCCAACATCAATTGATAAGCATTCACTTCACCTTGTTTATACGCAGGATCGGATTCCACCAACGCATCAAATGTTGGGTCTAACTGTCTCAGTCTGGCTAACCATGCCTCAAAAAGACGTGATGGATCCGGTGTCACAATCGCATCCGGTACGGGTAAGCGTGATAAATTAATCACATCATCGTATTGCGCCATGAATGACAATATCTCCTAGTGTTATTGCGGTTTGATCGGCTCGATACCGCCCCATAATCTCAATGACACACCCCGCTGCATTCTCTGGAAAAAAGACCGTAACCTGAGAAAGGCTCAATCTGGGTTCCCAACGCGATAACGCGGAAGCCGTGGCGGCGATCAACTGCAATCGCAGCGTTTCATCTCGAGGATGATCGAGCAACTCAGGTAAACGACTTCCGTAATCACGAACTAAAACTCGGCTTCCTATTGGGGTATTTAAAATATCGCTGACGGATTGACGTAAATGAGCCACACCCGACAAGCGTTTGCCTGTCTGGCTATTCACTCCATGCATGTCTAATTATCCTTTGGGTACCCCAAAATAATCGGGGTGTTTTTCATTCGATGAGGACGCAACTGAGCGTGACAATGACGGGGCATTAAGGTTGACAACCAGATTTAAGGTATAACTTAGCCCGGATTCCGAGAGCGAAAAAACTAATGACTCAACCAACCACGACCTATCTTCTCGCCCCCCAAATCCTGACGTAGTCACAGGATATTCCGCCGTCAATATCACATGCTCCGGTTGACACGGTCCGGTTAACGTCATTTTTTGGCTGTTGCGCTGCGCGTGTGTTTTTTTGGATTTTGCCTGCTGCTCTGCCGTGTCCTTTTCTGGCTGCGTATACGGATTCGTCACCGACGCCCCCTCATGCGCCACACTCACCGTTTTCGTCCGACCATCTGCCTTGTCAAAATAACGCGCGGTGATGGTTTCTTGGTGAGGCTTTTTCTCGCGCCCCATCCCCCGAGTCCCGCCGGTTGAACTCCCCCTATCACCTTCATGATAATGCCATGTCGAGACGACCGACGGTGTCAACGTGACGGGGTTCAACGCATGCCCAGAAACTGTGCTACCGGCACCTTGTGGCAAAAATAGCCAATAGCCCCCTGTGGGTTTACTGACCGCATTGTAAGTGCGAGCAAGGCGGGACAAGAGATTCGCATCAGACTCCGCGACTTGGTCAACATGACTCAGCGGGATACCTGCGAGCTTTTCTGCCACACGAGCTATTAACCCGTTTTCGGTAGCAACCGTTTTCACCAAGTCCCCCAAGCTAAGGTTATCCCAACTTCGGGTTTTCTGATTAAGTACATTACCGGATTGCTTTTGTGCATTCATTGGGGCTGCGGTCGCATAAAGATCAATACGGCGAGGAGGACCACTGCTGCTCACGCTACAGACAACAAATTCCCCCTTATCGACTAATTGCCCCAAAAAACCGATAGCGACCCGTAACCTCGCCCCCTTCGACGGTAAGGGTAACGTTTCTGAATGGAGTGAAATGGTCAGTTCATCCGATTTCGCGGTCGCCCCCCCATAATCGGTTAATGTCAGCTCCGCGGAGCAACGTTGAAGGGTCGCCGTAATGTCTTTTCCCTCGGCGGTCACTTGATACGCCGGTAAAAAGGCGTTGACTTGACTCATGTACTAATCCCATAACGAATAAGGTGCCGTGACAACCGATTGAGTGAGTTGCGGCAAAGTAATACGTATTCCCGCTGAGTAAATCGCCCCCTTATCGGCAAGCCCCGGATTGTGCTCTAACACCCCAATCACGGTCTCTGCGAGATTTTCTAAACCATAATGTGCGGCACAAATCGCATCTAACACATCCCCCTCACGGGTTTGATAAATCATCGGCATAATGTTTCAGTGTCATACTCCATGTTTTATTGCGATGACCACCACCGGGTAAAAAACGATTGGTGCTCTCCGAAAAGTCCAAAATGACCCACCACCCTAAAATATCGCCTTCCCCGCTGACTAACTGAAGGGGTTCAGTCTGTTCGGCAAGCGTATACAATCGCGCTACCGCATCAACCCCCTCCTTGCCCAAAAACGCATGAGATTGCCCTTCAAGGCGAACCGTTCGCCCTGACTTTCCGGTATATTGAAGTAAACTTTGACGACCAATACGCGCTTGCTCACTCCAATTCCATGCGCTTTCTCGGGATAATTGATGATACGCCGTGGTATCTATGGAAAACGCAAAGTCCCCCAACATCATCATCACACGCGCCGGAGATGTCTCACTCGCAGCTCTGCGTTGTCTCGCAAGCACATCGTCGCCCAATGCAATGCCTTGCCCAACGAAACTCACCACAAATCACCTCCGTCTTGCAGGGCGTTATGCCCATTAAACACGTCATTTCGCTTCGCTTTGGCTAAAATCGCCTCTGCCACCGACTCAGGGCTTTGACCAGGAGCCGCATTGACCTCAATTTGATAGGTGTACCGACGGTTATCGGTCATCGAGGTTGAAGATGACGAACCGTTACCTTGCAATAAATCCGACATTGCCGATGCCCACTCGCCGTTATCAGTCGATCGACTCGGAAATGAAAACTCGGCGGATTCGGGCGTCAGGTATTTTTCGGTTGCCTGTTTAAACATCTCATCATCGAGAAAAAAACGATTCCGTTTTGCCTCGATATAAGCTTGCAGGACATCTTTATGTAAATCAGGGTTATTCTTGAGTTGTTGATCTAGCCACTCACCTTGCCCCTTCTCTTCCGCGGCACGACGAATCACATCAAAATTGTTGGTTTGCCCCATCATCTCAAGCAAATTCCGTTGTTCTTGACGCTCATCAGGCAACAACCAGGCAAGCTTTTTGGCAACAGCATGAATGACCTTCCCCACAAAAATAACACCCTGCCCAAACCCCTTGAGAGCAGGAAAGACCGTGTCTGTCACAAACGACTTAATGTTGGTGATCCCTCCTCCACGCATCCAAGCGGCGAGATCATCCGTCATGGCGCTGATAGTCGGTGATAACTCCTCGCCTAATTGCCCCGAGATTTCCGCAATCGAAGAGGAAAACACCGTGCGAAGATCCATCAAAGCAC
>NZ_ABXW01000039.1 GCF_000173415.1 Providencia alcalifaciens DSM 30120
ACTCTCGTCGAAAATCAACTCTATCTCTCTAAAACACCTTCGGTGTTGTCAGGTTAAGCCTCACGGTTCATTAGTATTGGTTAGCTCAACGTATCGCTACGCTTACACACCCAACCTATCAACGTCTTAGTCTTAAACGTTCCTTTAGGACCCTTAAAGAGTCAGGGAAGACTCATCTCAAGGCAAGTTTCCCGCTTAGATGCTTTCAGCGGTTATCTTTTCCGCACTTAGCTACCGGGCAATGCCATTGGCATGACAACCCGAACACCAGTGGTGCGTCCACTCCGGTCCTCTCGTACTAGGAGCAGCCCCTTTCAATCTTCCAACGCCCACGGCAGATAGGGACCGAACTGTCTCACGACGTTCTAAACCCAGCTCGCGTACCACTTTAAACGGCGAACAGCCGTACCCTTGGGACCTACTTCAGCCCCAGGATGTGATGAGCCGACATCGAGGTGCCAAACACCGCCGTCGATATGAACTCTTGGGCGGTATCAGCCTGTTATCCCCGGAGTACCTTTTATCCGTTGAGCGATGGCCCTTCCATTCAGAACCACCGGATCACTAAGACCTACTTTCGTACCTGCTCGAGCCGTCACTCTCGCAGTCAAGCTGGCTTATGCCTTTGCACTAACCGCATGATGTCCGACCATGCTTAGCCAACCTTCGTGCTCCTCCGTTACTCTTTGGGAGGAGACCGCCCCAGTCAAACTACCCACCAGACACTGTCCGCACCCCAGATAATGGGGCAACGTTAGAACATCAAACATTAAAGGGTGGTATTTCAAGGTTGGCTCCACGCAGACTGGCGTCCACGCTTCAAAGCCTCCCACCTATCCTACACATCAAGGCTCAATGTTCAGTGTCAAGCTATAGTAAAGGTTCACGGGGTCTTTCCGTCTTGCCGCGGGTACACTGCATCTTCACAGCGAGTTCAATTTCACTGAGTCTCGGGTGGAGACAGCCTGGCCATCATTACGCCATTCGTGCAGGTCGGAACTTACCCGACAAGGAATTTCGCTACCTTAGGACCGTTATAGTTACGGCCGCCGTTTACTGGGGCTTCGATCAAGAGCTTCTCCTTACGGATAACCCCATCAATTAACCTTCCAGCACCGGGCAGGCGTCACACCGTATACGTCCACTTTCGTGTTTGCACAGTGCTGTGTTTTTAATAAACAGTTGCAGCCAGCTGGTATCTGCGACTGGCTTCAGCTCCATCCGCAAGGGACTTCACCTAATGCCAGCGTGCCTTCTCCCGAAGTTACGGCACCATTTTGCCTAGTTCCTTCACCCGAGTTCTCTCAAGCGCCTGAGTATTCTCTACCTGACCACCTGTGTCGGTTTGGGGTACGATTAATGATAATCTAGAGCTTAGAGGCTTTTCCTGGAAGCAGGGTATCAGCTACTTCGCCACCGTAGTGACTCGTCATCAGACCTCAGCATATAGTGAACCGGATTTGCCTAATTCACCTGCCTACATCCTTAAACCGGGACAACCGTCGCCCGGCCAGCCTAACCTTCTCCGTCCCCCCATCGCAATTATCACCAGTACGGGAATATTAACCCGTTGCCCATCGACTACGCATTTCTGCCTCGCCTTAGGGGTCGACTCACCCTGCCCCGATTAACGTTGGACAGGAACCCTTGGTCTTCCGGCGTGCGGGTTTTTCACCCGCATTATCGTTACTTATGTCAGCATTCGCACTTCTGATACCTCCAGCATACCTCACAGTACACCTTCACAGGCTTACAGAACGCTCCCCTACCCAACAATATTTACATATCGCTGCCGCAGCTTCGGTGCATAGTTTAGCCCCGTTACATCTTCCGCGCAGGCCGACTCGACCAGTGAGCTATTACGCTTTCTTTAAATGATGGCTGCTTCTAAGCCAACATCCTGGCTGTCTGAGCCTTCCCACTTCGTTTCCCACTTAACTATGACTTTGGGACCTTAGCTGGCGGTCTGGGTTGTTTCCCTCTTCACGACGAACGTTAGCACCCGCCGTGTGTCTCCCGTGATAACATTCTTCGGTATTCGTAGTTTGCATCGAGTTGGTAAGTCGGGATGACCCCCTAGTCGAAACAGTGCTCTACCCCCGAAGATGAGTTCACGAGGCGCTACCTAAATAGCTTTCGGGGAGAACCAGCTATCTCCCGGTTTGATTGGCCTTTCACCCCCAGCCACAAGTCATCCGCTAATTTTTCAACATTAGTCGGTTCGGTCCTCCAGTTAGTGTTACCCAACCTTCAACCTGCCCATGGCTAGATCACCGGGTTTCGGGTCTATACCCTGCAACTCATTCGCCCAGTTAAGACTCGGTTTCCCTACGGCTCCCCTATACGGTTAACCTTGCTACAGAATATAAGTCGCTGACCCATTATACAAAAGGTACGCAGTCACACCACAAGGGTGCTCCCACTGCTTGTACGTACACGGTTTCAGGTTCTATTTCACTCCCCTCGCCGGGGTTCTTTTCGCCTTTCCCTCACGGTACTGGTTCACTATCGGTCAATCAGGAGTATTTAGCCTTGGAGGATGGTCCCCCCATATTCAGACAGGATAACACGTGTCCCGCCCTACTCGTCGAGTTCACAACACTAACACCTTCGGATACGGGGCTATCACCCTTTACTGCCGGCCTTTCCAGACCGTTCTCCTGATGCTAATGCTGATTAAGACTCTGGGCTGCTCCCCGTTCGCTCGCCGCTACTAGGGGAATCTCGGTTGATTTCTTTTCCTCGAGGTACTGAGATGTTTCAGTTCCCTCGGTTCGCCTCGTTTGACTATGTATTCATCAAACGATAGTGCAACGAATTGCACTGGGTTTCCCCATTCGGAAATCGTCGGTTATAACGGTTCATATCACCTTACCGACGCTTATCGCAGATTAGCACGTCCTTCATCGCCTCTGATTGCCTAGGCATCCACCGTGTACGCTTAGTCGCTTAACCTCACAACCCGAAGGTGTCTTTATGTCAGTCGACAAGAAACCCGACGGCTTCGTGTCTGTGGACAACATCTTCAAGTTGAGATTTTTGAGAGACTCTCACATTGTTTAAGCGATAAACAATGTGCGTTGTTTTCAATTTTCAGCTTGTTCCAGATTGTTAAAGAGCATAATT
>NZ_ABXW01000038.1 GCF_000173415.1 Providencia alcalifaciens DSM 30120
CTCTTTCTGCTGGGGGGAGGGAGGGGATGGGAATTTTATCTAGGAATTGTGAGAGTTGGGTTTTAGTGTAGGAGACCTTGGATGTGTATAAATTTCGGTAGAATTTGGCAAAGGTGGCTGCAATCTCCCGGGAGTCGCTTACCGTTCTCCCTTCTAGAGTTTTTTTTTTTGTAACTTATATTTTTATTAAGTTTTTGACATTGTTGATTGTACAGTAACAATAACAAAAAGTAGACATATATATGTTAACAGTGCAGTCTGGTAAAGTTATGAAAGATATAGGTACATTTTAACATTGGTAAGTTCCATGGTATCAAAGTTCAGAAAAAAGTAAGGGGAGAGTTGGTAGTAAAACACATATTGAGTGGTTGTGCTGCAAAAGTATAATAGGGTTTCAGCTTTCATTGGCATATAGTACCCAGGGTGTCCAAATTTTGAGAAAGTGGGGGGTTCTGTTGGTTAATCTGGCGATGCCTGATTCAAAGACCTTATTTGACTCCACTCTTCG
>NZ_ABXW01000037.1 GCF_000173415.1 Providencia alcalifaciens DSM 30120
AGGGATTAACTAAAACGCTCAATTTGAGACGTGCAGATTTGCCAGTATAAGGGCATCTCTGCAATGTGTCAACTGGAAAAAGGCTTTTTATATGGTTAAACACAGAAAGAAAATGGAACATCTTTAAAACATTTCTTTGCAAGTATACACAACAGTATATACCCATTGTAAGTAAGGAGAGGCATCACAAAGCAAAACCTTTATGGCTGAATAAAAGTGTTAGTGTCGAGGTTCTTAAGAAAAAATGTGCTTTTAAAGCATTCAAGTTAGCTGGGGCAGCAGAAATTTTCATCAGGTACAAGGAAGCAAATAAAGCATGCAAAAAAGCTATCAGGCAAGCTAAAAATAGAGATTGAAAGGGATATTGCAGCTAGAAATAAAAAGAATCCAAAATTACTTTTTAATCATGTGAATAGTAGAAAATTACTAGTGGGAGAACGGGGAAAAAGCAGGAATTTTGAACNNCTTATTTTATCTGTCTATACATCTGAGGAGCCAAGATAATGAAGG
>NZ_ABXW01000036.1 GCF_000173415.1 Providencia alcalifaciens DSM 30120
CACAGACAGTACTGTATTGATGGGGAAAGACAGCTGCACTATGTATGGAGCACAAAAATCTGTGCCTAGGGAAAAACTTGCCTAAGACAGTAGGCAAACTACGAATAACAGTGGGTTGCTTCTGTTTTTTTTACATTTCAACATTTATAAATGAGCATTACAGCTGCCCAGAGTATTGCATACAGTGAGCACAGCACTAATATAATAGATTATTAGTCCAAATAGACTAAGGGGCAGATTTATCAAAAATGTGAGTTTAGAGCTTAATACAAAAAAAACTACACCCACGTTCTATTCATTCCTATGGGATTTTTAGTAAGTGTATTTATCAATGGGCGAAAGTTAGAACTCACCATTTGATATATATCCTTCTAAAATACCCATAGGAATAAATAGAACGTGGGTATTTGATAAATCTGCCCCTAACTGTGACATTCACATTGGTCTGTTCTGTCTTCCACCACATTGCACTAAAATCACTAGTTTGTTTTGTGCATGGCCTATACAC
>NZ_ABXW01000035.1 GCF_000173415.1 Providencia alcalifaciens DSM 30120
AAACAGAGGGAAACTTGAAAGATACCTTTTCAGCAGGGAACTCTAATTCATGACATAGAAGTACACAAAATACTTAAACATCAGCTGCCCAGATCCAAATCGGAAAAACACCCAAAATAAACCAGTTTCACTTATTTTGAACTTAAGTACACCCCCATCCTTCTCTGTGTTGGTTTCCATCTGAAAAAATAGTATGTAATAAATGGTCTCAGCTTTGCAACATGTTTAGCAACCCATAGCAACCTGCGTGTAGTATTTACTCCAGTCAGCATACATCTGATTGGTTGCTTTGGGTTACTAAAATAACATAAAAGTTTTTTATTACTTTACCCTAATTGAATCCTAAATATTTCATTGTAAGTGGCCATCAAGTAGGTCCATACATTGCTGGCACCACAATGATTGGAATGTATAATCATGTCAGCTAACTTTTAGAATATTGTAGACAGTGGTGTGTTAAGACAATCTGCAACTGATTTTATATTTTTTTGGTACNNAATTGGGAGGAATGTAGCCTCAATGGTCACCAATTTATGGC
>NZ_ABXW01000034.1 GCF_000173415.1 Providencia alcalifaciens DSM 30120
ATCAGTATACATGCCTTGTGCAGGCCTTTTATGTGAGACTTTTACCCACTATTTTGCTTTACAGGGTAATCCTGGGCCTGGTCTCTATGACCCCAAACCATTTTATGAACCAAAGAGGCATTCAGCTGCTCCCTTCCTATCTAGTGCAAAACGATTTGAAAAGAAATCCTGCAGACTCCTTTTTGGGAGTAACGTACGTATCTAATATTACATGCTTGGCATTTAGAGTATATTAATTTAACACCTGGCACATTTATTCACTTTTCCTGTGTATTTGATATTCATCTATGCATTTGATAGAAATGTTAAAAGAAACCAGCTTCTAA
The DNA here is from genome assembly GCF_000173415.1 of Providencia alcalifaciens DSM 30120. Lineage (GTDB taxonomy): Bacteria > Pseudomonadota > Gammaproteobacteria > Enterobacterales > Enterobacteriaceae > Providencia > Providencia alcalifaciens. The sequence continues at coordinate 327 of NZ_ABXW01000034.1, forward strand.
TGTAAAAGTTGTGGCAATACATACACTCTTAAGAACTTTTGAGGGGTTACAGTCAGGCACAAGGTGAAAAAAAAACTGTAGTTTTTCATAAAAGAATATTGGAAATTGGGGTGCTAGAGTCAGTTCCTTTTGACCAGTGCTGATCATTTTCTTGTAATTTACTAGTCTGAGTTAATAATGAACTAAGCATAGTAATCAGCATCTCTAGGT
>NZ_ABXW01000033.1 GCF_000173415.1 Providencia alcalifaciens DSM 30120
AGGTGGCATCCCTAAATTCCGAATGGAACAAGTGGTAACAGCTGGAATGGGGCATTTTGATCGCCACTCTTTTCCACCTGATTATGGCAGCAGTCAAATCGTCCCATGTGCCACTGGGTGTTAGTAACTTTTTCAGTTGAAGCTGGTGCGTGTTTGCTAGTTTCAAAACATACATCAGGTCTATAGATATTATGTGTAGATTCAGGCTGTGAAAACAGAAAACAGAGAAAGGTTGCTTTGACTTTATCTGTGACGAAAAGGAATGTTGAACCAGCCAAACCTTGTAACATTAGAACCACTCTTTAAGCAAAAACAATAGAAGCTATTATAGAAACTGTGCAGAATGCTTTGTAACGATAAATACTTCTAGCAAATTCTAAGTAGAACAGCAGTTTCAGTGTATTTGTCACCATATAGCAATTCATCTGTCAACAGCTACCTGGCTGGTCACAGACACTGAATATCTCCCTCAAGGTCACCTTTTGTGTTGGTATCATCAGAT
>NZ_ABXW01000032.1 GCF_000173415.1 Providencia alcalifaciens DSM 30120
AGAATTAAACTCAGACCCTTGGTAAACCACTAGGTACAGGTTTTTTTTGCATTTGGTCATCATTTTGAATGCTGACATCTGATTGGTCTAATACGTCGTGGGCCCAAGTGGATGGGGGAACTCTTTTGTTGTAAACAAAAAGTAGTCACTGACCTCCTCAATGAGAGGTTGTATCCAGTAATTAAGGGTTTATAACCGAAATGTATCAGACCTTTTGTATTAAAGCAGCCACCCATGGTTATAATAAACTAATAAAGGAATGTTTTTAACTTTAGAGAAGGAGTGCCACCTTTTTTCACACATCAGACTGGGGACTGCTTCACTACTACATCTGCCATACAGCAATAGGACTTATACATGTCCACCTGCCATTTGCCCTTGCATGAATTCAGTCCCTCTGTGTGACAGCCCACTAACCCCATCGGCGCACTACTCTTGAAAAGGATCCCCAATTCTTCATTCTGGCATTTCCCATCACAGTTGTATTGTTGAGACCAACCATTCCTAAC
>NZ_ABXW01000031.1 GCF_000173415.1 Providencia alcalifaciens DSM 30120
CAGCCAGGGCAAAAACCGGTATGCCAAGCTTTTTTGGCAACTTGGGCCACGGCATAGGGTGTCTTGCCGAACTTAGTCTGGAAGTCAATCCCGCCTTCGCCCGTAAAGACATAGTCAGCATCCCGCATCTTTTCCGCCAAATGGCTCTCCTCGATCACGATCTGGGCGCCCGCCTTCATCTGGCACTTGCTGAAGGCCAAAAAATCCCGCTCCCAGGCCGCCAGCCGCCCCGCTGCCAGGAACGTTCTCTACGTCTTTCCCAACTTGCTCCTTGATAACGGCCGCATAATGGCGAAGGCTAGCGTCAAGCTTCTGGACCATCTCCTTGTCCGCCCCTTTTTGCGGGCCGAAAACCGCAGATGCTCCATTGAGTCCGGTCAAAGGATTGGTCACGTCGCTGGCCAGGATGATTTCAACTTCTTTTAAGCGGGGAACTAAGCCGCTGGCATCAATTCTGGCTAACTGGTCTAAACTTCCTCCGCCAAAGGCAGCTCTTGGCCATTTTTATCT
>NZ_ABXW01000030.1 GCF_000173415.1 Providencia alcalifaciens DSM 30120
CTTTAGTTCTAATTGCTGAAGTTTAATTTTGTCCAAGGTTTTGCTTTCTCGGGTGCTAAATAACAAGTTTGGTGGGAGCATGAACACAGCACTGGCAGTTCTAGATGGGACTGATCTTTCTAAAACCCAGGAGTCCAGCCTCTCTAGTAGTGGTGGGGAGGAAAGCAGGGCTAGGCCTAGACAGATTGTGGTTATAGGAGATTCAGTTATTATAAATTTCAAGTGGATAGGGTAATCTGCCATTCAATAGCGCTACAACTGAACAGTTTGTTGTCTTCCTGGTGCCAGGGTTTGGCATGTGGTTGATCAACTATACAAATAATTGAGTGGGGTGGGGCTGGGCGTGGCTTAGTTGTCTTGGTACATATTGGTACTAATGGCAAAATTAATGGTAAGTGAAAGATTTTTTATGTAATATTTTTGGAAAATTTACCAATGCCACATGCAACTTTAGACACAATCTATATAGACATGAAGGATTGCAGCTGTATAATGCAGAGTTTAGT
>NZ_ABXW01000029.1 GCF_000173415.1 Providencia alcalifaciens DSM 30120
TGGGTGCCAGTGTGTATGTGCTGATCACCAAGATGGCGGCTGGGAACAGAAGGGACACAGCTAAAGGTGGGGGCAATGCTGACAATCACCTCTGTAGTTTTTCTATTGGGGCACATATAAGTTGGGGGTAATTGTCAGTAAAGTGATTACAAAACGACATTTCAACAAAAATTTAACAATATTAATGACAATTTTAACAATTATTCTTCCTGTTTGGCCTCCATCTTCTGACCCAGGTGGAGGTGTGTTGGTGGGCCTGGTGTCAATAAAGCCCAGTAACGAGTTCTGCCCTAGAGAGAGACAACCATTCTAGTGAAAATCGTGGAACAAGTTACAGAACTAGCTTTGTAAGGAGAATGTTCTTGGAATATAAGCTAAAAGATCAGCTTGTGCTCCACCTAAGGATCCAAAGCTGAAGATAGCTCTCTGTTAGGCATTACTGGTCTAAAGTGAATGGATTCAGGCTTAGATTATTGCTTCCTGAACAGTTTCCACTGATGGGGATCTAGACCACTAGCTGGC
>NZ_ABXW01000028.1 GCF_000173415.1 Providencia alcalifaciens DSM 30120
CCATGCAGTTAAAATGGTAATTCTACCACAAGTACTGTACTATTTCAGAACCCTTCCCATTTCAATACCGGGCCCCGACATCGAAAAATTACAGCAACAGGTAACGAAATACATCTGGAACACTAGACCCCCCAGAGTCTCAAAAGCAACAATGCAAGCACCAAGACAAAAGGGAGGTCTAGGAGTTCCGAACTTTGGTAATTACTATCGAGCGGCTCAAATAGCATCCATTCCCATGCTATACGCCAACCCGCCTCCAAAATGGGTAACCATGGAGGAAACACTCATCAGTCCAGCTAAACTGGCAGCGATTATATGGCTTCCCTATGTACACAGACCTGAAGGTTATTCTGTGCTAGAACAAACACTAACTATATGGGACAAGATAAAGCATAAAGCAAAACTGTTCTCCCCCCATTATCCAGCAGTCCCGATAGTGGGAAACCCAGAATTTGGCCCAGGACTAGACCAGGGATCTTTCCGGTGGTGGGATCCAAGGGTCTCACGGTACTAAGGTATATGTATGGAATCTCAGGCCCCCTGAAGTGGGACAG
>NZ_ABXW01000027.1 GCF_000173415.1 Providencia alcalifaciens DSM 30120
TCATACTTTGGAAGCTAGTTTACTTTGTATCCATAACAGGAAGTGAGGAACGGACAGGAAATGGCATTTTCACCTTGCAGGAGAGCTGTGCAGAGTTGTGGAATGGTTCCTTCTCAGTCTCTAAAAGCTTAAGCACAATTGTTCCACCTATAGAGACAGTTAGTCCCTAATATGATATCAATTTCTAATGTATGTGCTGTTACATATCACTCCCACATTTCTACATGTTTGGCGCTTTCATTGCTGCTGGAGTGCATTGAATAAACATTCCCTTGGCTTGCAAGGAAAATAAAGCTGGCCATACATGTTCAGATTATAGTCTTCTTCCAATGAACGTTTAATTATCTGTCATACGTTTAAATGCAAGGATCTGAAACTAACATTCCGACTGATATTTTAGGATAAAGCCCTCCAAATAGGAGGAAGTTCTGAACATAAAATAANNNGGCAGACACCAATTGTACAAAAGTGACATTCTGGCAATCATTGTAGGCCCCCAAGGA
>NZ_ABXW01000026.1 GCF_000173415.1 Providencia alcalifaciens DSM 30120
AATGCTTCTCTATTAAACATATCATTGTTAGTAGGGCAATTTGGTCAAACACTTGAGTGGGCTTGAAAAAAAATATCAAGGTTTATTTAGCAGTGAAAATCCCCAGTTTCCTTTCTATGTGCATTTAGATAAGAGTTCTCAAACAGTGTTTTTGATCCTACTTGAAAAAAAGCTATTGCTACTATGAAATAAATGTGTCAAACATTGATATATTGAAACAAACCTTCAAAGGATGTGAAAGCATGTTGTATTTAGCTAATGAATTTATCCAGAAGCCTGAAAAAAGTTTTGTTTGGCTATAAATGAATCAGCATCATAAATGTTTCTTCTTGCTGACTCTGCATGGGTAACAGAAGCCTGTGTGTCTGGACCCTGAATTTGGCTTAGGTCCATATAAATCTTCCAATATAATTAAAGTACCTTTGTGATAACACTGTTGAGTGATGGCCATATGTGGGAGGTGGGAGAACCACAATGTTTTTGTACAACACTANNCAATCAGAAAAGCAAGTCCAGCTTTC
>NZ_ABXW01000025.1 GCF_000173415.1 Providencia alcalifaciens DSM 30120
CCATATTATTGCATTGTAAATCATGAAAAGTATTCTTTTACTGGTGCATATTGCAAAGTTGCTTGAAATCATGTTTACTTTTCAAAAGCTTAAATTGTGTTTGGGTGGAGTTCCCCTTCAAATAAACACACATGCATTATATATACATAAACAGATTTTATATATTCCACACGCATATCTAAAATATTTGTTTTTTGTGGCAAGCCCTATATAATGCATTATTGAAGTGTAAGCACATCTGCCGATGTTTATTTGATTAGCCACCGCAAATTCAAGATTTGTCATGTAACAGCAGCATTTTTTGTTATTTGTTAACATACAATGCAACTTGTTTTCTCCATTGACCCCCTGCTAACGACTTTTTAACAAAAAACAAACAAACACAGGTTTGGAACATTACGCCGTTTGTTTTCGTTTACAGATCGTCCATTAAAGAGATTTAGACTGTGATGCTGCCTTTATAGCAACTAACAAAGTTTTATGTAAACCATACTGGGGCTTACTTAGAAGTTTATCCAGGTGTGAAAATGCTAAGTT
>NZ_ABXW01000024.1 GCF_000173415.1 Providencia alcalifaciens DSM 30120
GACACTTTAAAGAAGAATACTTTATAGAGATGTCAGAGATTACTGATTTACTTGCAACACCCACCCCTCTGCTGATATCATCATGCCAACCACCCAATTTGTGTCATTATTGGGGAGGGTGGGGTTGCATATTGGTTTTATATTAGCTTTTAAATTAGTTTGAAATTAAGACTTTGGTTTGGGTTGGCAAGCAGCTGGTTAGGGTCAGGAGTGCTTGGAAATTTTTGTGACCAGTTCATTGCTGCTGCTATTTTATAGGTAAAAATAACTGAAAAAAGCAGACACACTACCCTATACAGTGTGTCTATTAAATCTTACTACACTATAAGACCTAACATATGTGCACACCTGTATATACAGTATCTCATTCCAAAACCAATGTAAAGGTCATGCTTTTGCTGCTAAAGTAAACAGACCTTAACCAATACTCTTCTGCTGGAACATTGTTGATAGTTTTTTTCTTTTGTTCCGTTGGGTTGAGGCCAGGGCTCTGTTTTTGCCAATGAAATTCTTT
>NZ_ABXW01000023.1 GCF_000173415.1 Providencia alcalifaciens DSM 30120
GTGCATAACTTTGCACTTGAACCTCATTTTCCATTTAGTTGCCCAGTTTTCGATTTTATCAAATTGCTCTGCAAAGTGGCAGCATCCTGCATATAGCTTATAGTTTTGCACAATTTAGTATCATCAGCAAAAAACAAAACAGTACTTTCTATGCCCACCTCCAGGTCATTAATAAACGAGTTAAAAAGCAAAGGACCAAGGACTGACCCCTGCAGTACTCCACTAACAACACGGGTTAGACAGCTGCTAAGCACCCATAAGCATCAGTTGTAGCACCTGGCAAGGTAGCAAATGCAGCCCCAAGCTATTTCTAATAATGCTGAACAGAGATTTTCAATAAAAGGGAACACAGAGTCACACATGGTGCAGAATAAAAAAGAAGACAACATTTATTTAGGTTAGGGTTTTAATTAAAGCAAAATAACAGGCTGAACTTCCAAGTTCAGGCACTTCTCTGCCAGCTGAAAATGCTGGTGGAGAATGTACCACACGTACAATAAA
>NZ_ABXW01000022.1 GCF_000173415.1 Providencia alcalifaciens DSM 30120
CTAATACTAACTGTAGATATTAGTATCACAATAGCCTTGGATATTCTGATTGTTCTAATTGGGCCAGTGTGGTTAGTGGAGTACCGCAGGGGTCAGTCCTTGGTCCTTTGCTTTTTAACTTGTTTATTAATGACCTGGAGGTGGGCATAGACAGTACTGTTTCTATTTTTGCTGATGACACAAAATTGTGCAAAACTATAAGTTCCATGCAGGATGCTGCCGCTTTGCTGAGCGATTTGACAAAATTGGAAAACTGGGCAGCAAACTGGAAAATGAGGTTCATTGTTGACAAGTGCAAAGTTATGCACTTTGGTAGAATAATATAAACGCGAACTATCTACTGAATGGTAGTGTGTTGGGGGTAGTCCTTAATGGAGAAGGATCTAGGGGTTTTTGTTTAGATACAAGTTGTCTAATTCCAGGCAGTGTCATTCTGTGGCTACTACAGCAAATAAAGTGCTGTCTTGTATAAAAAAAGGGCATTGACTCAAGGGATGAGAACATAATTTTG
>NZ_ABXW01000021.1 GCF_000173415.1 Providencia alcalifaciens DSM 30120
ATTATTATTATTGTTTAACTTTTTATTTTTATTCCCCAAATGGAAGTGTGCAGTGAATGAGCATGAAGGAGGGTGAAGCTGCTGTAAAACTTGGATGCTCTAAATACAGAATTCCTGCTAAATACCAACACTGTTTACAAGATTTATATTGAACCAAATCCTTAATTTTAGTTGTCCAAATCCAAAGACACTAACTAAAAGTGACAAACTTTTACTGTTTTTACCAAATTTCCAAATGGAAAATAGAATAGAATTTGCCATTCAGACTAATATTTAGCCAAATCCAGTCATTACAGGTTTCAAAAATAGGGAAAACATAATCATGCATTCATCAGTGATAGGGGAAAGGTTTGGAGAGTGCTTGATATTGACAATTCTTTACATGGGGTCATATTATTAACAATAATAATATTGTTATAATTCAGTGGTAACAACTTCATATATAATTTCAAAACTGTTAGATAAGGAATAATATATATATAACTAAAGTCTACAGGAATATGACATGGGTAAGCTTTAATTAC
>NZ_ABXW01000020.1:0-165 GCF_000173415.1 Providencia alcalifaciens DSM 30120
TTTTGTAAAGAAGATATTATACAGGCTAAATCCAGTTTTTGCCAGATGAAACGTCTGGTTATCTGCACTGGGGTAGTCTTGCGTTTGATAATTACAACTACCAGTTTCCCTCTGTGTATACAGCACCATTACCCATCCCCCAACCCAACCCCCTTGGTAAGAACA
>NZ_ABXW01000020.1:174-516 GCF_000173415.1 Providencia alcalifaciens DSM 30120
AAAAAAGTCCAAGAATAAAATTGTATTGTGCTTATTTTAACAGCTGTTACCTATCAGTTAGAACACACACAAATAGATAGGCCATGCATGGGAACTTTGGAAGAAAAAAAAATGAATTTAAAACAAAAAAAAAAAAAATTAANNCAANNGGGAAAAGAGTGCCTTTCTGGCTCTATAAATATATATTGTTTCCATGCAGCCTGCGGTGGGGGCGCAACGGCAAANNNNCAAAAAAGATTCCAGCAGACAGACTGCAAGTGAAATGAAAAAAGCTTAACGTGCCACAGATACCTGGCCGGGNNAGGCTGAAATTTGTGACCGACGNNGGTCCCGTTGCCTAGA